>NZ_JBDWCL010000060.1:0-163354 GCF_039977835.1 Marinobacter sp.
GGGATTGCTGGAGAGTGAAAGTACGCATGAGCCAAATGCACTGACTGGGTGAATGGATGTCAGGTGCCATTATATCGCTTAAGGCTCTGTTATTGCAGGCTTTAAGCGCAGTTTTAGCCGATTGAAGTCACTGATTCAGGAGTATATTCACAACGTTCACAGTCAAAAACTATGCGGCTATGCCTTCCAAAACATTTGGAAAAGAAAACCAAAAGCAAAGGGTAAACGAGACACGAGTAGATAATTACGCAAAATGCGAAGAAATTAAGCTGGGCCATGGACAACCTCTTATTAGCTCTTTTCCGAACTCAGTCATACTTGGGCAATCTCGGTCGCTTAACATGAGCCCAATCACTGCTTAAAGTTTCAGGCAGTACACAATTACGTAGACACTTACAACATGTATAATAGTAGCACATGTATATTCTATGGATAGCTCAAATAAACCAGGCGTCCTCAAGAAAGACAAAGGTTCGGAGGTCGTCGGCAAAGACACCTACCGCAGGACATATGGGCAGAAGACCAAACTCGATTTCTCACACCAGGGGGAGCCCACTGCCAATGCGACCCTGGAATCCTTGAGTAGGCGGCTACGACACGAGTGTCTGAACGCAAACGAGTTGTTGTCGCTGGCGGCCGCCCGAGAGAAGCTCGAAGCGTCGCGGACGCTCAATAACCAAGTTAGCCCCCACTCCGAATTGGAGTGGCCCACACCCTCTGACGACGCCAAAGAATATGCGGTTTATCCACTGAAACAGCACGCGTCGGAGCCAGATTTTTCCAAGTCTGAGTCGACCTAACACAGGGTCAGTAGGCCGTAGCAAAAAATTAACATCGCCGGAGGGCGGAAAGTATTTGTTTTAGGTATAGGGGCGGCTATGTTCACAACCACTAACTGCATACAGTGAATTTTCTTTATCTCACTGGGCATATGGGTGAAAGGTTAGCTCACTACTCACCCGATACTCAAATGAGCCGCTGCCCATTGCTCACCTTGTGATCGGCACTCACCAGTGTTATCGCACCTTCCTCCGTCTTGATCCCGGTGACCAGGCACTCCGACATGAAGGGGCCGATCTGTTTCGGCGGAAAGTTGGTCACGGCGAGCACCTGCCTGCCCACGAGCGACTCGGTGTCGTAAAGATCGGTGATCTGCGCACTGGATTTACGGACGCCAACCTCCGGACCAAAATCGACTTTCAGTTTGTAAGCCGGTCGGCGGGCTTCCGGAAATTCTGCCACTTCGATGATGGTGCCGATTCGCAGCTCTACGTTTTCAAAGTCTTCCCAACTGATCATGCCTGGTTTTTCCTCTGTTCGTTCAACACACGTCATTATTGTCGATGGTCTGCGAGCAGGGTTCCAACGGTGAACGCCACGTCCTCGTGGGCGGTATCCCGCCAGGGTTCTGCCAGCGCTTCCTCCTCCCACCGCTGCATGCTGCTCAATCCCAGAACCCTCTGCACATAGGCGGCAGGCTCATTGCTCAATTCCAGCCCGTAAGTACGTACCCGGAAGACCACGGGGGCGAAGAAGGCGTCCACGGCGGTAAAATGCTCGCCAGCCAGGAAGGGGCCACCAAACTGCTGCAGGCCATCGCGCCAGAGACTGTCAATTCGGTTGATATCCTTTTGCAGACTCTCGCTAATGGTATTCATGCGGATACGCAGGCCCACGTTCATGCTGCAGATATCCCGCAACAGCTGAAAGCCGGAGTGCATTTCAGCTGCAGCACAGCGGGCCCAGGTTCGAGCCCTGGCACTCGTGGGCCAGATACCATCATGGTGTTCGGCCAGATACTCTACGATTGCCAGGGAGTCCCAGACCATCGTGCCCTGGTCGACCAGGCAAGGAACCTTGCCACTCGGGCTTTGGCGCCGAAACGCCTGCCACGAGGATTCGTCCCCAAAGACGATCAGCTGTTCGGTGAATTCAATGCCCAGTTCCTTCATAAGGACCCAGGGCCGTAACGACCAGGACGAGTAATTCTTGTTGGCAATATGAAGGGTGTACATCCCTGTCTCCATCGCGGTGGTGTGGTGTTTGTTGCCGAATACTTTGGCTTCGTATACAACTAGTGTAAGTCCGTTAAAAATAACACAAGGAAAGCACTATGCCCTTCTCTTCCCACCACATTGATGAACTCAATCTGCTTGCCATGTTCGACCTGTCTTCCGCCCAGGAAGGCCTCAAGGTCCACCAGCACTCGGCAGCGCCGGAAATGGTTGCAGCCGCTGAGCGCCTTCACTCCAAGGGTTTGATCACGCAAAAGGACGGCGGATACCTGACAAGTCTTGGCAGTGAAACCGCCGAACACGCGCAAAGAGTGTTGTCGGTGCTGACCAGCCAGTAAACATTGAGGGCCAGAACCGACTATAAGCGAGTTCTCGGGTGTCTGATTAATTTACACTCGAGGCTCGACCACTTCCACTTAGCGAATGATTCAAAAAGATTTTTCAGTACTGGAACAGTACTTGCTGTTTCCTCATAACGACCTGGCGTGTACAGCCAACACCAGTCCCGGCCCCTGAATTTCGGGCGTGCTCCTTGCTTGGCTGCAAGATGGAGATCACAAACAATGGAACTCAGCAAGTTACTTAAGACCGCGTTTGTCACTACCGCTTTCATGATGGCCTCAGCGGCGTCACACGCATTGATACTGGAACCGGGCAACGCGGATTATGATGGCAATAATGTTGCTGGCCCGTATGGCCCCAGCAACTGTGAGCCTGACTGCATAAATGACCTGTTCGGAACGTCGTTCGTCGGCAACGACGCACTGCTGTACAAAAACGACTACGATGGTGGCGTCGAAGAGGGCAGTTTTACTGGCTCGTACAACATGAGCTGGTCCCTTGATGACGGTGAACCCTCAGGAGGCACATTATCCTGGGTGGTTGATACAGACTATATTGTGTGTGGTGAGTGCTACGTGGCCGTGAAGGATGGAAATATCGACCCTCGCTACTACTTCTACGATATCAGCGCTCTGTGGAATGGGCAGGAAGACCTTGTATTCAGCAACTTCTGGAGTAATGGCCCTGGCGCCATTTCCCATATATCTATATGGGGCGCCTCCGCAGTCGAGGTTCCGGAGCCAGGCACAATTGGACTTCTGGGCCTGGGATTGTTGGGTTTAGCCTATTCCCGGAAGCGCAAGGCAAACCAATAGCCCCGACGCTGTCAGAAATTTTTACGCTTTTAATAACCCCTCTCTGAGGGGTTATTTTTTTGCCTGCACCCAAAAACCCGCAACAGTTCACAACTCTCCGTAACAGAAAAAAACACTTTCCGGCCTGATAAGACTCTGTAATTCCGTCATTTTTAAACCATCTTTCACTGGCCAGTGGTCATTCCGACATCCAAAGCTGTCAAAAAAGCCAACGTCCCGATAAGACAAGAACACTACACTGCTTTTCGAACAAACGTACCAAGAACGGTAATCAGCCCTGACACCCACCACGGGTGCACGGCGAAGGTCAATAACAAGACAAATGAATGGAGTGTGTTTCATGGTCCCGACCTCCCGCTTTTCCCTGCGTGCGATGACACTCGCCGTGGCAGCCGCCTCTGCCGGCTTATCACTCAATGCCCACGCCAGCATGGGCAATCTGGGCACCACCTATGGCGTCATGCCGGTGGATGTTGCTACCGCCCAGTCTCTGTCGATGTTCAACGAACAGGTATCGGCTACCTATTACAACCCGTCCTACCTGACCAGCGACGAGCGCGGCGAACTCACTGGCGGCATACTCCACGCCGAGCAGGAGTTGCGGTCCAGCCGCTCTGATGCCGACGGCGATATCGTCTCGGATTCACCGAGCCAGCATGTGCTGATCGGCATGAAAACCAACCTTGCCTCCCTGACCCGTTTCAAGCATCCGATTTACCTGGGCTTTATTGCCGGTGTTGAGAAATATGGCAAAGAGATGCTGGCCTTCTCTTCCGAAACGTCTGAAACCGGTCAATATCTCCAGTACGGCAAGGAACCACTGTTTCTGAACATTGGCGGTGCCACCCCGCTCTGGCGCGGCATTTCGGGTGGGTTCTCAGTCCGGGTAACTCTGGAGGCGGCCGCGCAACTGGACGCCGTCTCCACGCTTGGCGGGGAAACCAGCCGCGAGCGCCTGGCAGTTAACGCAGAACCGTCCCTCAAATCCATTCTCGGCACCACCATCAAGTGGGGCGATACCTTCTGCCCGGAAAGCAACTGCTTCCTGGACGGATGGGAGTCTGCGCTGACGTACCGTACCAAGTCCTCTGCTTCCACGTCGGTTGACTCCAACATCATTGTCACCCAGACCATTCCGGATCCGGGCCTGAGTCTCGCGGTTGCCACCATTGATTCCTTCCAGCCGGAAACCATAGCGATTGGCACCCAGTACAAGGGCGATGGCTGGCGTGTCGGCGGCAGCATCGAGCAGCAGAACTGGTCGGAACTGGAAGACGAGTTCGCGCGCGACACCATCAAGGATCAGGAGAGTGTCAGCGCCGGGAACCGCATCGGCTTCGACGACATACTGGTTCCGCGCATAGGCGCCGAGTATCAGCTCAGCCGCAACTTCGCTCTACGAGGCGGCCTGGCCTACGAAGAATCTCCCCTTAAAACCACACGCAACCCAGAGCTGAACTATCTGGATACGGACAAGATTGTGGCGGGACTGGGCATCAGCGCTACCTACGAGCGCACCCGCCTGCTGGCCTACCCGGTGCGCCTGGATATTGGTTACCAGTACCAGCAGTTGCAGGAAAGGGATTTCACCATCGTTGACTTTGACGGCAACGAGCAGGAAGCAACCGCCGACGGTGATATTCATGTAATCAGCGGCTCCATCACCCTGAAGTTCTGAGGAGAGGTTTGCCATGAAATATAACAAAACACTGGCACTGATACCCGCAATGCTGCTTGCAGCCTGCGGGGGTGATAAACAGTCCGTTAACGAGCCCGCCACACCGGGTTCGGTTGTCTATTCCTACCCGGCTGACGGACAGAGCGAGGTCAGCCCGAAGGCCGACCTGGTGCTGCGGTTTTCCAATGCGCTCAGTGACAACGACCTGAACGGCAAAATACGCCTTACTGATGGCGATGAAGATATTGCGTTCTCAACGGAGAGCGTCGATCAGGGACGAAGCCTGAAGATCTCGCCGAACAAAAAACTTCGCCCTGGCACCGAATACACCATCGAGTTCAGCGACGATCTTGAGGCGGAAGGCAACCGACGTATCAGCACACCCAACGCCATTGGTGCCGAGGGCATCCAGTTCACCACACGTGGAGCCCTCAGCGGTATCGCTGCACTGGATAACCTCGACTCCAGATTCACCGTAACCGAGATGATTCCATCCCCGGGCAATACCTTCAAGCCAATGAACTTCTCCACCTTCCGGCTGCGTCTGACACAGGCAGTGCATCCCGAGTGGAAGGAGCGCGGCGGGGTTATCGAGCTCACAGACAGTGACGGTGAAGCCGTCCCGGCCACCGTGCTGGTCAATGGCCGCTACATCACCATCGATCCTTGCCTGGCCGAGAGCCCCGAACGTTGCGGCCGTGAAGACGACGTTCTGAACTCCGGTGAGACCTATACGGTTTCGGTCAGGAACTTACCAGGCATCAATGGCGATACACTGGCTGAGTTCAGTGAAGAAATAACCCCACGGGATACCAGTCCAACGGTTGTGCTCTTCCAGGAAGTCATCGATTCCGGGTTGAACGCCGGCCAGGACGACGACAGCGCCCGCCGCTCGCGTCTCAACGGCCAGATCATCAACGGCGTCACCCTGAACTCGGTTCTGCAAGGCATAGCCGGGCCTTCACAACAAACCGGCGGTCTGTTTGCAGAGCTGGCCTATGCGCCCGCTTTCGAAGCCGATGAGCCCCTGCCCCTGCGTGTTCCCAAAGGCAGTGTGCTGAACAGTACCAGCCTGGATGTGAAGATTAACGGTAGCGTGCCCGTCATTGACCCGGCCACCGGTGAGATGCAGCAGACCGGCAACATCAAGGTCACCATGCTGTCTGATGCAACCGGGTACCTGATGCCCAACCCGTACACCGATGACATGAACGCCCCGCGCCACGTCAAACTGTTCATGGACGTTTCCATGAACACGGAAGAGGCACAGCCAAACGCCTCCCTGTCACAGGACCTGCTCGGCGTGGAGCTTACCGGTATCGCCATCGTAGAAGACGGCGTGCTGACCATCGACGCCATCGGCATGGTTGAACCCAACCTTCTGGGCCAGGAATTCACCGACTCCACCATCGCCTTTCGCATCGAAGCAGCGACGGATTCCACATCCGCCCTCAACGCCGCAGACCAGCGCGATGAGGAACTGGCGGACACCACCGGCCCGCAACTGGTGAGCTGGATGCCGGGGCCCGAAGACGCCCTGCCCGATACCCGCCAGGATATGCAGCGCCCGGGCGACCCGGTAATACTGAACTTCGATGAGCCGCTGGCCGGCGCAACAATTGCCGAAGGCATCGTCCTGTATGAAGGTGGCACCCCGCTGACCACGGGCGAGGGTACACTCAAAGCCAAGCTGGACGGGACTGCCCTGGTGCTGAACCCAGAAGGCGGGCTGAAGCACGGAGTTAATTACACGGTGCAAATCAGCAATGCACTGACAGACCTGGCAGGCAATGGCACCATGCCTCAGGACCTGACCTTCGCCCTACCGGATGTAGGAGACGACTCAGTCCCCCAGAGGTCACCACTGGCACTGACCACCTACCCCGGCTACCCTTGTGTGACCACCGACGTCGACTTGAGTGCCGGCTCCCATGGCGTCTGTCAGGATGCGGTTAACACCTCCGGCGGAAACCTCGACTACCCGGCAGGCCAAACGCCAGACGAGTTACCCATTACCACGCTGCCAACAGACCGGCCGATCACCGTGGTCTTTTCCCAGTCCATGGATCTGAGCACCATAAACGCAGATACCGTCATCGTAGAGAAGGTTTCAGATCCCGCCACAACGGTGGGCGACGGCGAAATCGTTTTGGGGAGGCTCGAGAAGAGTAACCAGCGCATCCGCTTCTATCCGAACACTCCCTGGGAAGAAGGCACTCACTACCGGTACACGCTAGCCTCGTCCAGCTCCGGAACTTGTGATCCGGGTGCCATCTGCGGAGAAAACGGCCTTCCTCTGGAAACCAATCTTTTGGTAGATCCCACCGAGGCGCCCGGCGGCCCGTCCATGACCATTTACTTCAAGGGCGCACCTGCGAACCAGTCGGTGTTTACACCGCTGCGCAATCTGCCTATTCGCGACACCAACTCCAATTACGTGGTGGATTGCGGAACGCTGGGGGGCATTGACTGCCTGGAGCCATTTAAGCACGCAGATGATGGCGAGGGTGGCTTCCTGCCTTCGGCAAATGCTGCAAGGCTTGAGATTAACCCAGCACGAGACCCGAGAGTGCTTGGCAGCGACAACAGTGAAGCGCGTGTCGGTTGTCAAACAGCGGGGGCTGATTGCCCAGAGAAAAAGTTCATCTACCAGACCTACGGATTAAATACCGAAGTGATCGGCCCTGCAGTTGACCCAGAAACGGGCAAAGAGGGCGTGCGAGTACTTTTATATCCGACTCTGCTTGCGACCACCTCCATAGAGGTATATCTGGACGACGGGAACGGGCTGACCGACTTTCTTCTATCTCCCGAAGATCCACAAGTCACAGGGCCACAGATTCTACGCATGCGATACGCCAAGGACGACGCGGACTGCGAGGAAAACTGCACTCGAAACAGCTTGATTCGTGGAATCATTGTAGAGGGAGATGATGGCCGGCCAGTGTTCAAAACCGAGGCAGACCTGACGCTGGACGCACCCAATCTTGCATTGCCTTTGGGCGACGTTTTACGCCATAACCTCTTCAGCTATCCCTTCACGCTGAAACTGGAAGGCCCGATAAGCTTCTTTGATGACGGCCGAATGCAAATCGAACAACGCAACGTTGAGAGCCCGGAGATCAATGTTCTAGTCACCACGGAGAGCGAGGTATTGGACGGAGCCCTCGATCTGGGCACCTGCCTGATCGGCTTCCTTGGTTTTGACCTGGGAGCTTGCGAAGATTTGTTTAACCCACCCGCAGCGGACGAAGACGGCGCCGTCTTCATCCCCTTGGCAATCCCGGCAAATGGCCTGTACCTCAACTTCATCTCAAACCCAATCAAGGAAATCCCGGCAGAGTACTAACTTCAGGCTCCGCTACTTATGGCCAGCCTTCGGGCTGGCCTTTTTTGTGGCCTGACGAGCCAGAAAACCGGTTTCCCCCTCGTCTGAATTTCCTGCTAATCTGGTTGCCTGTTGAAACCAACTCCGAAGTCCGGGGCCAGGCGGGGACGGTGTTCCGAAACCGTGCGGAGCCATGGATGGCGGAGCCCGAGCGTACAGGGATGTATTTATAGCGTGTTTCGGAACACCGTCCCCGCTTGGCCATACTCAGATCAAGACAATAAAAACCTGTTTGGAGAGACCCATGGAAAACGGCACCCACTATCGCACCTGTCACCTGTGCGAAGCCATGTGCGGCGTAGCAATAGAGGTTAGGGACGGCCATATCGCCTCCATCAAGGGCGACGAAGACGATCCTTTAAGCCGTGGTCATATCTGCCCCAAAGCGATAGCGCTGCAGGATCTTCATGAAGACCCTGAACGGTTGCGTAAACCGGTACGCAAAACCGCCGAAGGCTGGCAGGAGATGGAGTGGGAGGAGGCCTTTGACCTGGTAGCAGAGCGCCTGCACAGTGTGCGCAAGAACCACGGCCGCAACAGCATTGGCGCATACCTGGGCAACCCCAACGTTCACAACCACGGTTCGCTGGTGGCAACAATGCCGTTCCTGCGGGCTTTGGGCACCCAGAACCGTTTTTCCGCTACCTCCAACGACCAGTTGCCCCATATGCTGGCGAGCCTGGAAATGTTCGGACACCAGGTCCTGTTTCCCATCCCCGATATTGACCGCACCGAACTGTTTATCTGCATTGGCGCCAACCCCATGGCTTCCAACGGCAGCCTGATGACAGTGCCTGACTTCCGCGGCCGGCTGAAAGCCCTGAAGGGCCGCGGCGGGAAAATGGTCGTGGTGGATCCGCGCCGCACTGAAACCGGCAAGCTGGCCGACGAGTTTCATTTTATTCGCCCCGGCACCGATGCACTGCTGCTGATGGCGATGGTGCACACCCTTTTCGAAGAAGACCTGGTAAATCTGGGCCACGCAGAACCGTTTACCAAGGATGTGGATCTGATACGGCTTGCTTCTCTCGGGTTCACACCGGAAGCGGTGACAGAACAGACTGGCATGCCGGCAGCCGATATCCGCAATCTCGTCCGCCAGCTGGCCACAACTCAACGAGCCGCCCTCTACACCCGCATGGGCACCAGCACCCAGGCCTTCGGCGGCGTCGCAACCTGGTTGGCTTACGTGCTGAATATCCTGACAGGAAAGCTGGACACTACCGGCGGCATGATGTTCACCCAGCCTGCAATTGATCTTATTGCGCTAGGAGGGATGGCCGGCCAGAAGGGACATTTTGCCAAGCGTTTCAGCCGGGTGAAGAAACTGCCCGAGTTTGGCGGGGAATACCCCTCCAGCACCATTGCCGATGAAATACTGACTCAGGGCGAAGGCCAGATCCGAGCATTCGTGACGGTGGCCGGTAACCCGGTACTGTCGAGCCCCAACGGCGGACGTCTTGACGAGGCCTTCAGCGGCCTGGACTTCATGGTTTCCGTGGATTACTACCTCAACGAAACCACTCGTCATGCGGATGTCATCCTACCACCGACTGCAGGCCTGGAACGCAGCCACTACGACCTGATTTTCAGCATGTTCGCCGTGCGTAATACCGCCAAGTACAGCCCCGCCCTGTTCGACGCCGGGAAAGATGCCCGCCACGACTGGCAGATTCTGCTGGAACTGGCCCATCGTCTTGAGAAAAAACGAAAAGGCGGGCAACTACCGATGCGGGCTGAAATGGGCTGGCGTGCGTTCAAGCAGATCGGGCCCGACCCGATACTCGACATGATGCTGCGTGCCGGCCCCTATGGTGCCGATATCGGCCGCGTCCGCGGGCTGGTTCAGCCAGCCATAGATCTGGTGATGGACATTCTCCCCGGGCGGCACCCGCTGCGCGGCCTGGCGAAGCTCAGCCCGTTGAACCGACACTGGCAGGACCTGCCCAAAGGGCTTTCGATCAGCACCCTGAAACAGCTGCCCAACGGCGTTGACCTCGGGCCGCTTAGCCCGTGTATGCCTGGCCGGCTGTTTACCCGCGATGGCAAGATAAATCTGGCCCCACGCCGCTATCTTCAGGACCTGGACCGTCTGCATGCGCTGCTGTCCGCCCCTTCCGCCGATGGCCTGAAGCTGATCGGGCGTCGGCATGTTCGCAGCAATAATTCCTGGATGCACAACAGTCAGCGGTTGGTAAAAGGCAAAGAGCGCTGTACCCTGATGATGCATCCTCAGGATGCCTCCCGTTGCGGGCTTCAGCCCGGTGATGCGGCCGAGGTTGCATCCTCTGCCGGCAAGATTGTTTTACCGGTGGAAATCACTGACGACATCATGGCCGGGGTGGTTTCCGTACCCCATGGCTGGGGCCACCATCGTGAAGGCACCCGCCAGTCAGTCGCGGTCGCACACGCCGGGGCCAGTATCAATGACGTCATCAGTGACCAGCTAACAGATCCGCTGGTAGGCACATCCGTACTTAATGGACAGACAGTGGATGTGAAAGTGTGGCGCTCGGAGCGCCCTCGCAAACGGGCCTGACCCCTGAACGGAGAAACCTATGCCCCCGTGGCTTCAATGGACACTGATTATTGCCGGCCTTCTGGCCATCGCCTTGCTGGTTGCGTTTATCCTTCGCCAGTCTCGTGCACTGCAGGAAGGGAGGAAACGACAGGCCAAAACCGAAACGTTCCAGAAGGAGCGCAGGAAAAGCATGGTGGAAAGTATTCGGGTGCTGGCAATGGCCGTGGAGGAGGACCAGGTGGAATACTCTGAGGCCTGCCTGCGCATCAAGGGGCTGCTGGATCACGTGGCTCCGGAATTGCTGGAACAGTCACCTTTCCGGATTTTTCAGGAAGTACATGATCGGATCCAGCACATGCCAACCCACCGGGCACGGCAGGAAACCGAGGGCAAATTTGTAGAGAAGATGGATCGGGAAAGACTTGCGGTTGAGAAAGAACACGCCGATGCCATTCGCCGTGCGGCGACAGCTATCCGCCACCACCCGTTTGGATAAACCGGTTCGAAATTGGCTCGGAGGAGCCAGGGATTCATTTTTGTAACTTTTTGTAAACGGATTTTGACTCATGAGGTATGATTAGCTTTACAAATCAACCTCTTCACGTTTTACAGATATATGACGCCCCGCTCATTCACCAAACCCCCAGCCGGCCAGCTTTTATTTCCTTCCATATTGGCTAAGTTAAATAGAGACCGTTGCCATTACCGACCCTGCAACGGTTCTGATTGTTATCTCCTGAACACGTTTGGTTTGATCTGCAACAAGCGGGTGAGCTTGCCGGCCTCAGGGCCGGCTTTTTTTGTGGTTACTGGTTCATCATCCCGGCCATGGCCATGATGCTGTCCTTGTTGTGAACGAGTTCATCGAACTGTTCCTCAACCCTCTGCGGATCAAGCCCGAGTGACTTATAGAATTCTGCAGTCACTGCCTCTCCCGCCCCGAGAGCAACACCACGGCGGGTCAGCAATTGCCGTCCCAGCCACAACAGTTTTGCGTAAACGGCATGGGGGCCCTCATAGTCCGGATTTTTCTGGTTGCGAATGGCAAGGCAGACTTCGTCCGGCATCCCCCAGTTCTGCATCAGCTCTGCCGCAATCTGCTCGCGGGTAACGCCCAGCAGGTAGTGCTCGATCAGCGATGAGTCCATATGGGGATTGGCTTCCAGGGCACGGCAAACCAGCTTGAAGTGGGGCGGAAACACCTGGGCCAATACCAGGTAACCGAAGTTATGGAGCAGTCCGGACAGGTAAGCCAGGCCGAAAACCGGGCGCTCACCGCGCGGCATCATACTGGCCAGGATGCCGGCTGACTGGGCTTGCCAGATAGCCTGCTGCCAGTAGTCCACGTAACCTTCGGGGTGATCCTGGGGTTGCTTCAGTGCACGCCCCAGGGAAAGTCCCATAGCCAGGTTCATTACCAGATCGAATCCCAGAATCCGCGACACGGCATCATGCACCGAGCGCACCTGCCCTGCAGCCGCGTAGAAAGACGACGATGCCCAGCTGACAACCTGGGCCGCCAGGCTGGGATCACTTTCCACAACGTCCACAAGATCGCCCATGACCGTATTGGGATTAACCCGCAGGTGAATGATCCGCTGGGCCGTTTCAGGCAGCGGAGGCAGTTCCAGTGTATCTTCCAGGCGCTGCTGGATGCGCAGGGTGGTAAATCGCCGGATAGCGGAATGTAACTGGTCGCGATCCCGTTCGGGGCTGTTCAGGTTTACAGCGATGGAGTCCGGCAACACCGTAAACGCCCGCCTGTCGGCGGCGGCGGTAATCGCCCTGAATTCATCGCCTGGCATAACCATGCAAAGGTTCTGCTCTCCCAGAACAAGGGCGACGTGGGCTTGCGCATCAACCCTGACGTCCACCACTGTGGGCCAGCCAGTCAGAGACGGCAACGCCGGCAGTTCAGTGAGCCCGGACCGCTCCCGCGCACGGGCCTGTTCACGACGCTTCATCACCCGCAGGTCCCGGCCCAGTTCTTTATTCAGGGCATTGATATCAAGCAGATCCCCCTGCCGACAGATGGCCTGGAGATTTCCCTGTTCGTCTGTGAGCAGCACCATGCGCAACAGTTCGTCATCTCTGGCCTGACTCACATCACGCAGGGAAACACCGGCGGCAGAATCGCCCAGTGCCTGCCGGACTACAACAGGTAGCTCCATAAGTCTCTCCCAAAATATTGACGGTACCGCTTGGGGCACATGAGTTATTGTGCAGTATAGGGTACAAACAACAACCCAACTTTGACGTCGGACTAGTTTCTGCCAGCTTCCGGCGCGAATCCGGCCCGGTTATACGTCGCCATAGCGAATTCGTTCACCCAGCCAGCGGCGAATCAGACCATTAACCACGGCCGGTTGTTTCATCAGGCCAGGCGCCATTTCCCGCACAGGCACAATCCAACCCTTGTCGCGCTCGAAATCCGCCAGGCGGAACTGCATCATGCCGGTCTGGCGCGTACCAAGCACTTCCCCTGGCCCCCGTATTTCCAGATCTTTCTCGGCAATCACGAAGCCGTCCTGACTTTCCCGGAGCGCCTGCAGTCGAGCCTTGCCATTCAGTGACAAAGGGGGGTGATACATCAGAACACAGAAGCTGGCCTCTTCACCCCGGCCAACCCTCCCACGCAACTGATGGAGCTGCGCCAGGCCCAGGCGCTCGGGGTTCTCGATAATAATCAGTGAGGCGTTGGGGACATCGACACCCACCTCAATCACTGTTGTGGCCACCAGAAGATCCAGCTCCCCGTTCTTGAACTGCTCCATCACCGCTGCTTTCTCGGCAGCCTTCATGCGGCCATGCACAAGTCCCAGTTTCAGGTCTGGCAGGCGTTCCGCCAGCTCCTGGGCAGTCACTTCCGCCGCCTGGCACTGCAACGCCTCGGATTCCTCGATCAGCGTGCATACCCAGTAGGCCTGACGACCTTCCCTGCAGGCTTTGCGGACACGATCAGTCACGTCATCACGGCGACTGTCGGGGATGGCGATGGTTTCAATGGGTTTGCGGCCGGGTGGCAACTCGTCAATCACCGATGTATCCAGGTCCGCGTATGCACTCATGGCCAGGGTGCGGGGAATGGGCGTTGCCGTCATAATCAGCTGATGTGGCACCAGGGTACCGCCGACACCCTTCTCCCGCAGAGCCAGGCGCTGATGCACCCCGAAGCGGTGCTGCTCGTCCACGATCACCAGCGCCAGCCGGCTGAAAACAACGTCTTCCTGAAACAATGCATGGGTGCCGATGACCACGGAGGCATTACCGCTACCAATGTCCTCCAGGGCGTCCCTGCGCGCCTTCCCCTTGATCTTCCCGGACAGCCATGCCACGGGGATATCGAGGGGCGCCAGCCAGCTTTGAAAGTTCTGGTAATGCTGTTCAGCCAGTATTTCTGTTGGCGCCATCAGGGCAACCTGTGCTCCGGCACCAATCGTTTGCAGCGCTGCCAGGGCGGCCACCACCGTTTTACCGGAACCCACATCGCCCTGAACCAGTCGCAACATGGGAACCGGCTGGCTCAGATCCTGGCGGATCTCGCTCATAACATGTTTCTGGGCACCTGTGAGCCTGAACGGAAGAAGTTCAAGAAAACGTTCCGGCAAATCACCGGTGGGTAGTAATGGCAAGGCTTCCCGCGCCTGAACCTGCTGGCGAACCTGCAGCAGGCTGAGCTGATGGGCGAGCAACTCTTCCATCACCAGGCGCTGCTGGGCCGGGTGCCGGCCTTCTACCAGCAAATGGACCGGGGCGCTGGCTGGGGGTGAATGCACCAGTTCTACCGCCTCGGTTATGCCGGGCAGTTGATAGTTTGCCAATAGCTCTGCTGGCAGCCATTCGCGGATCGGATAACGTTTCAGGTAACCCAGGGCCTGCTGGCACAGGCTCCGCACCCGTGGTTGCTGGATGCCTTCCGTCAGGGGATAGACCGGCGTCAGGGTTGCTTCGCCCCTGGCTGGCATAGGTGGAGGATTCACCTGATATTCCGGGTGATAGAACTCGTAACCGGCACGCCCTGGTCGTACCTCCCCAAAACAACGTACCCGCGCACCCTCTGTAAGCTGGTTCTTCTGCGCTGCGTTGAAATGGAAAAACCGCATGACCAGAAACCCGCTGTTATCTTTCAGGGTAACCTGCAGACTGCGTCGCCGCCCCATCACCAGGTCGGCCTTCATTACCTCGCCTTCCACCACCCCAACATCGCCGATACGAAGGTTCCCCATCGGAATAATACGGGTGCGATCCTCATACCGATGTGGCAGGTGGAACAACAGGTCCTGGAGCGACCGGATGCCCAGTTTTGCAAGCTTTTCCTCCAGGGCGCCACCAACGCCCTTCAGAGTGGTGACCGGGATGTCTTCCAGTGACGTCATATCCGGACTCAGGCGGTTGCAGCGGCGGCGGGGGTTTCAATCTTCGCTTTCTCGATGACACGGCACTGGCTGGCTGCCAGGGAAAGAACATCAATCGCCTTGGGACGGGGGAAAGTCACCCGCCAGGCCAGGGCAACCGTTCGGAAAGGCACCGGTGCCGCGAAAGGCCGTACCGCCAGGATGCTCTCGTCGTATTGCATTGCGGTCGCCGCGGAAAGTGGCAATACCGTGATGCCAAGGCCGGAAGCCACCATGTGGCGAATGGTTTCCAGGGAACTGCCCTCGGTAACCAGTGACGGCGCTTTGGCGCTCGGATTGCGGGTGACTGCATCCACCAGCGGAGGGCAGGACTCCAGCACCTGGTCACGGAAGCAGTGGCCAGGGCCAAGCAACAGCAGCTGCTCCTGGGCCAACTCTTCCGCCGTCAGGCTCTGCCGCTCGGTCAGCGGATGGTCGCCCGGCAGGAGCACCACAAAGGGCTCATCATACAACGGCAAAGTCACCACTTCGGGCTCTTCAAATGGAAGCGCGATGATTATGGCATCCAGTTCGGACTGGCGGAGTTTCTGGCGCAGGGTGGCGGTGTAGTTCTCCTCAATATACAGAGGCATATCCGGCGCTGCACGGCGCAACTCAGGCAAGAGGTGCGGAAACAGGTAGGGCCCGATGGTATAGATCGCGCCGACTTTCAGCGGTGCGTTAAGCTGATTCTTGCCATCCTGGGCCATGTCGCGGATAACCCCCACCTGGTCCAGAACCCGCTGCGACTGCTCAATAATCCGCTTGCCGGTTTCGGTAACGCGGATGCTGTTTTTGCTGCGTTCAAACAGGGGAATACCCAGCTCGTCTTCAAGCTTCTTGACCGCCACACTCAGGGTAGGCTGGCTGACATGGCAACGTTCGGCCGCGCGGCCAAAATGCCTTTCCCGTGCGAGGGTAACAACGTATCGTAACTCGGTGAGAGTCATGGTGGGCTCCGGTCATATCTCGTCCAGCTCAGGGGGCTGTGCAGCACCCTTTTAATTTATTAGCCAAAGCATAAGGATTGATATTGCCTATGGCAATCACTGAACACAAGCAAAGACCGCGCATACTGGTCGCCGGTTGCGGCAAACTCGGTGGCGCTATCGCAGAAACACTATCCCGCCACGCCGAGGTTTTTGGTGTACGACGCAATCCGGACAGGATTCCACAAGGGGTTCATGCCCTTGGCGCAGATCTGTTGGACCGCACACAGGTTGAATCAGTGATACCGGATAATCTCGACATCGTCATCTACTGCCTGACACCCTCCAGCTACGATGAGGAAGGCTACCGTAACGCCTACGTCCATGGCCTCGAGAATCTGGTCGCCGCGCTCGACTCAAAGCCCCTCAAGCGCCTTGTTTTTGTCAGCAGCAGCAGTGTCTATTCCCAGAACGACGACTCCTGGGTTGACGAGACAAGCCCCACGGAGCCGGCCCGGTTCAGCGGTCAGGCGGTTCTGGAAGGCGAACGGAGCGCACTGGACAGTGGCGCCCCGGCAACCGCTGTAAGATTCAGCGGCATTTACGGCCCTTCCCGTCAACAGTTTCTGGACGCGGTCATCAATGGCCGTATGGATCCGGCTTCCCCGGCCCCGTTCAGCAACCGGATACACGAAGCCGATGCCGTGGCGGTGGTATGCCACCTGGTTAACCGGGCGCTGGAAGGAAACCCCCTGGAGACGTGTTATCTCGCCAGCGATTGCGAACCGGTCAGATTGGACGAAGTGGTGGCGTGGGTACGTGAGCAGGTGCCGTGTGCAACGCCCGCCCCGGACGCTCGCAAAGGCGGCCGCGCAGGCAGCAAGCGTTGCAGTAACCGACGTTTGCTGGAGTCCGGGTTCGAATTTCGCTATCCGGATTTCCGGGCGGGGTACCGGGAAATGATTGCCCGGCACAAATAGAAAAGACGGCCTGCAGGAGGCCGCCTCATCGATTCGCGGGAGAGGCAATCAGCTCAGTACCATCACCGCTTCCATCTCTACCGGAACGCCCTTGGGCAGGGCGGCCACGCCTACGGCAGCACGGGCCGGGTATGGCTCCTGGAAATAGGTGGCCATAATTTCGTTCACCGTGGCAAAATTGCTCAGGTCAGTCATATAGATATTGACCTTGACGATGTCCTTGAGCTCTCCACCGCTGGCCTCGCACACAGCCTTGAGGTTTTCGAACACCTGGCGGGTCTTGGCGGCGAAGTCGCCTGCTGCAACCTCCATGGTCTCCGGCACCAGTGGAATCTGCCCGGAGATATAGACAGTATCGCCAGCCTTGACGGCCTGGGAGTATGTACCAATAGCCTGCGGTGCGCTTTCAGTCTGGATTACGGATTTATTGGTCATGACCTCGGAGCCCTCTGTTTCAAAACGCCAATCCTCACCTCTGGGCCGCTAACCTGTCAACAAGCGGAAGGTCGCGGCTCGGGCCTGTTGATTGTTCATTGCTTCAGTGTCTCACCCGGTTTATATGGGTGACCGCACGAATATTCCGGATCCGCCGCATTACCCTGGCCAGGTGCCTGCGTCCGTTCACGTGAACCACCAGGCTTACAATACCCAACCTGGCATTCTGCTCTTCGACGTTGATGCGTTCGATGTTGCCATCTGCCATGGCCACGGCGTTGGCCAGCTCTGCAATCACGCCGCGCTGGCGTTCCAGCTCGACCCGAAGCTCGACGGAAAACTCGTTGGCAATGTCTTTCGCCCACTTCAGGTGGGTCAGACGCGCCCGACCCTCGTCGTCTTCCGGCAACTTGGAGCAGGTATCCGAATGGATCACCATGCCCTTTCCGGAATCCATGACGCCCACCACCGGGTCCCCAGGGATTGGTTTGCAACAGCTGGCAAAGCGAACCAACAGGCCCTCAGTGCCCCGTATGGTGACCGGGCTGTTGTCGGATTTGTCCATGACAGGGGCCGATGCGACATCCGACTCTTCGCCCTCAACGCTGCCACTGACCAGTTGCCGGGCAACCAGGTAGGCCATGCGATTACCCAGGCCAATATCGCTGATCAGGTCGTCGAAGCTGTCCACCTGGTTATGATTGACCACAGCCTGAACCTGGTGCTCACTGATCCTGGAAAGGCTCGTTCCGAAGCCCTTGAGCGACTTCTTGAGCAGCGTTTTGCCAAGCTCCAGGGACTCGGCCCGCTTCTGGTTCTTCAATACGTGGCGGATGCTGCTGCGTGCCTTGCCGGTAACCACGAAACTGAGCCAGGCAGGATTCGGCCGGGCTCCCGGCGCTGTAATAATCTCCACCGTCTGGCCGCTTTGCAGAGGCTGGCTCAGTGAGCCCAGCGTACGGTTGATGCGACAGGCCACACAGGCATTACCAAT
This sequence comes from Marinobacter sp., assembly GCF_039977835.1. Lineage (GTDB taxonomy): Bacteria > Pseudomonadota > Gammaproteobacteria > Pseudomonadales > Oleiphilaceae > Marinobacter. The sequence continues at coordinate 18,492 of NZ_JBDWCL010000060.1, forward strand.
ATCGGTGTGTATGGCATAGGCGAAGTCCACGGGAGTAGCCCCGCTTGGCAACTCCATGATCTTGCCTTTGGGCGTGAACACATAGATTTCGTCCGGGAACAGATCCACCTTTACGTGCTCGATGAATTCCAGCGAATCGTCCGCCCGTTCCCGCATTTCCATCAGACCTTTTACCCAGCGGTCAACCCGTGACTGATTAACGCTGGTCACGTTGGAAGGTTCGTTCTTGTACATCCAGTGCGCCGCAATACCATTGTTGGCAATGTGCTCCATCTCCTCGGTGCGGATCTGGATTTCGATATTCACATGCATGCCAAAGAGGGTGGTGTGCAGCGACTGGTAGCCATTGGCCTTGGGCATGGCGATGTAGTCCTTGAAGCGCCCCGGCAGTGGCTTGTAGAGGCTGTGCACGGCACCAAGGATGCGGTAACAGTCATCTTCGGTATCAGTGATGATCCGGAAGGCGTACACATCCATGATTTCATGAAAGGACTTCTGCTTGAACTTCATCTTGTTGTAGATGCTGTTCAGATGTTTTTCCCGGCCCAGGATCCGTCCCGGCAGACTGCGCTCTTCAAGTTTCTCCTGCAGTTTGCCCCGGATGTCATCAATAATTTCCCGGTGACTGCCCCGCAGTTTTGCGACCGCCTTGGAAATGTACTTCGAGCGCATCGGATACAGCGATGCAAATCCCAGGTCTTCCAGCTCGGTACAGATCGAATGCATGCCCAGGCGGTTGGCAATCGGCGCGTAGATATCAAGCGTTTCGTTGGCGATGCGCTGGCGTTTCTCATAGGGCATGGGGCCAAGAGTGCGCATGTTATGCAGGCGGTCGGCGAGTTTGACCAGGATCACACGGATGTCCCGCGCCATGGCCAGAGTCATTTTCTGGAAGTTCTCGGCCTGGGCCTCGGCACGGGAGCGGAATTCAATCTGGGTCAGCTTGCTGACGCCGTCCACCAGTTCTGCCACGTCTTCACCAAACTGCTCCGCCAGCGCATCCTTGGGAATACCGGTGTCTTCAATGACATCGTGGAGCATGGCTGCCATCAGGCTCTGGTGGTCCAGCTTCAGGCCGGCAAGAATATGGGCAACCGCCAGAGGGTGGGTTATGTAACGGTCACCGCTTTTGCGCATCTGCCCTTCATGGGCCTGTTCGGCATAATAGTAGGCTCTTCGCACCTGATTGATGCGATTGGTATCAAGATAGGTACTTAGCTCGTTGGCCAGCACATCAACCGTTGCCTCTGCCGACACCGCGCCTCCGTGGGATACTGAATTTCAGGGATAAAAAAACCCGAATGCATGCATTCGGGTCCTTCCGACGTACGTCCGGTAATGCTTATAGATACACTATAAAACCGCAGTACCAGATTTCAATGCTTGCGACGGGTTAACAGAAAAATATTCCCGCCAAGGCACCCTACTCGTCGTCGTCCTCGGTGAGGAGATCACGACTGATCTTGCCTTCGGCAATTTCGCGCAGGGCAATAACGGTTGGCTTATCGTTCTCTTCGGCAACCAGTGGCTCGAAGCCTTTGGTTGCAATCTGGCGGGCGCGTTTGGTGGCCAGCATAACCAGCTGGAACCGGTTATCAACGTGCTCAAGGCAATCTTCAACGGTAACTCGTGCCATAACTTCCCCGACAATAGCAATAATGACTGATTTCAGCAGACCGCGTAGTTTAGTCTTTCTGGTTCAATTTGTATACAGGCAAAGCATCCGGCTCACTCAGCTGAAAGCCTGGCCAGCAATCCGGAATGTCGCACCTGCTGCACCTGCATGCGTAACCGCTGACTGCGGACAATCGACAATAGATCCTCAAGAGCGATCCCGAAATCGTCGTTGACCACCAGATAGTCGAACTCCAGGGCATGCCTGCATTCGTCCGACGCCTCCTTCAGGCGGCGCTCAACCACTTCAGGCGCATCAGTACCACGACCCGTCAGGCGTTCTTCCAGTGCTTCCCGCGTTGGCGGAACAATGAAAATACTGACACAGCCAGGCATCAGCCGGCGTACCTGCTCTGCCCCCTGCCAGTCAATTTCCAGGATGACATCCTTCCCTCTGGCCAGGGTCTGGTTCACCCAGACCTGAGAGGTACCGTAGTAATTCCCGAAAACATCCGCGTGCTCCAGAAAATCACCCCGGGCAATCATGGCCTCGAATTCGTCACGGCTGACGAAGTGATAATTTATGCCGTCCTGCTCCCCCACCCGCATGGGCCGCGTTGTGTGGGACACGGAAACGCCGATTTTCTCATCCTGCTCCAGCATTCCTGCCACCAGGCTGGTTTTTCCGGCGCCCGAGGGTGCGGAGATCACATACAGCGTGCCTTGTTCTGATTCGTGGCTCATGGGGAAAACAACTCCGGAGCTTGACTGATTTTCAGCTGGCGCGGGAAAAACCCACCACCACAATACTGGCGAGGGCGGGATTATACGGTTTTTATTCCAGGTTCTGCACCTGCTCCCGCATCTGCTCGATGAGCACCTTCAGATCGACAGCGGCCCGGGTTACCCGGGCATCAATACTTTTGCTACTGAGCGTATTGGCTTCACGGTTGAGTTCCTGCATCAGAAAATCCAGGCGGCGACCGATGGCATCGTCACTCTGAAGGGTTTCCGACACTTCGGTGATTTGGGCATCCAGCCGGTCCAACTCTTCGGCCACGTCGCTTTTCTGGGCCAGCATCACCATTTCCTGGGCTATGCGATCTGGGTCGATCTCCACCTTCGCCTGTTCGAAACGATTTTTAAGGTGTTCCTCCTGGGCACGGATTAATTCCGGCATGCGCTTGCGCACCTCGGAGACCAGTTTACCCATGGTGCCCAGCCGGTCCTCAAACAGCGGCCGCAGACGCTCGCCTTCCCGCTCCCGGACCGTTACAAGCTCACAGACCGTGCGTTCGAAAAGCTCGCCTGCTGCTCTGCGGGCCGGGCCGTAGTCCTGTTCGGTGGAGGCAAGCACACCGGGCCACCTGAGAATATCCAGGGCGCTGATGTGCGCCGGGTTATCAAGCATCTTGTTGATGTGATTCGCCGCCTCGTTCACGGCATGGGCCACATCCTCATCGATTTCGAAACCCCGGGAGAGGCTTTCCGTTGTCTGCAGTCGAATGGCTACATCCACCTTGCCCCGGCACAGTTGTTTGCGCAGCTGTTCGCGGAAACTGTTCTCCAGTTCCCGGAGGGCCTCCGGCAGTCGGAAGGACGGCTCCAGATAACGATGGTTGACCGTGCGAATCTCGCAGGTAAGCGTGCCCCAGTCCTCCTGGGTATCCTGGCGGGCAAAGGCCGTCATACTTCTGATCATGGTGACTCCGCGTTTGCAAAGTAGCAGAAACTTCAGTTTAGCAGGGTCACTGCCCACACAGCGAACAGGCGCCCCGAACTGCGTGTTATACTCCCCCGTCTTTCGATACTGCAATCGACCGGGACTGACGGCCCGCCTGGCTAATTCATTAACCCGGCGGGCAATTTCCCCGGACACTCACTACTGATACCAGGAATGACTATGAGACCGAGCGGAAGAACGCCGGAACAATCCAGAGATATTCGCATCACGCGTCACTATACCCGCCACGCCGAAGGCTCCGTACTGGTGGAGTTCGGTGACACCAAAGTGATCTGCACCGCCTCCATTGAAAACAAGGTTCCACCTTTTCTTCGCGGCGAAGGCAAAGGCTGGATCACCGCTGAATACGGCATGCTGCCCCGCTCCACCGGAAGCCGCATGGGTCGGGAAGCCGCCCGCGGCAAACAGGGTGGTCGTACCGTGGAAATCCAGCGCCTGATCGGCCGCTCCCTGCGTGCGGCGGTGGACCTGAGCGCCCTGGGTGAGCACTCGATTACGATCGACTGTGATGTTATCCAGGCTGACGGCGGCACCCGCACAGCGGCTATTACCGGTGGCTGCGTGGCGCTTGTGGATGCACTGAACCACCTGGTCAAGGAAGGCCGGTTGAAGAAGTCGCCGCTGAAACAAATGGTGGCGGCATTTTCTGTGGGTGTCTACAAAGGTACCCCGGTTCTGGATCTGGATTACCCGGAAGACTCCGAAGCCGAGACGGACATGAACGTGATCATGACGGATCAGGGCGGGTTCATTGAGATTCAGGGAACGGCCGAGGGTGCGCCATTTGAGCAGGAAGAGCTCGATGGCATGTTAAAGCTGGCCAAGCTGGGTATTTCGCAGTTGTTTGAGGCGCAGAAGGCAGCTCTAGCCAGCTAAGGTGCAACCTTTCCGCGTGTCCGGAGAGGATCTCTTTTCCGGACACGCTAACTTCCAGCAAGTCCTCTGACAGGCGTCAAATCAGAAGCCAATCTCGATGTCGTAGTCCATAACCACCGGCGCGTGATCGGAGAACCGGGTGCTGTCATCGATCCAGCCATCGCTGATGGTCTTTCGGATGCCCGGTGTCAGAAGCTGGTAATCCACACGAATGCCGGCATTCTTGCGGGAACCCTCGGCCTGCTCCGGCCACCAGGTGAACTGATTGCTTTGCTTGTTGATATCACGGAATGCATCAACACAGCCCATTTCATCAAACAGGCGGTCCAGCCATGCCCTTTCATGGGGCAGAAACCCGGAGAAATCCAGCTTGTGATACAGGGGGCTGGCGTCGGTCACGTGGTGAGCTGTCTGCAGGTTGGCGCAGAAGATGAACTGGCGGCGCTTGCGCAGGGTTTTCTGCATATGGAGGCCGAACGCTTCCATGAAGTCGTCCTTGTGATCCAACACGGTCAGGTCGTCATCACCAATCAGTTCCTCTTCCCGCCCAAGGGCGCATGGAGAGAGAACACAGGCAACGGACACCTTGTCAAAATCCGCCTGGATAAAGCGGCCCTCGCGGTCGGCCTGCTCGTTGGCGAAACCATACATGATAGCTTTGGGAAAGTGGCGGGTGTAGATGCCGACACCACCGTCTTCATTCCGCTCGCCGTCAATGAAATAGGCTTCGTAGCCCTCCGGGATAAGGTTGTAGTCCTCGATCTCGTAGGCCCGCATGCGGTGGTCCTGAACGCAGACCACGTCAGCGTCCTGCCTGGCCAGCCATTCAAAGAAACCTTTTTCAACAGCCTGGGCCAGGCCATTGACGCTGATTGATACTACCCGCATACGTGTTCCCTGATTCGGTTTGTGTGTATGATACCGGTTTTACGCGTTAATTAAAGATCCACACCCGCCAGAAGCCCTGTCATGTACGACTATCAGCAACAGTTTATTGAATTTGCCATTCGCCGTAATGTTCTTCGTTTTGGCGAGTTCACACTCAAATCCGGCCGCACCAGCCCCTATTTTTTTAACGCAGGACTGTTCAACACCGGGGAGGACCTGCTTGAGTTAAGCAAGGCCTATGCCGCAGCCCTGCAACGCAGCGGGCTGGATTATGACATTATTTTCGGCCCTGCCTATAAGGGCATACCGTTGGCGACTGTAACCGCAATGGCACTGGCAGCGGATGGTGAGAACAAGCCTTTTGCCTTTAACCGCAAGGAGAAGAAGGACCACGGTGAAGGCGGCACTATTGTCGGCGCCCCGCTACAGGGTAAGGTACTGATTGTTGATGATGTTATCACTGCCGGCACGGCTATCCGGGAATCCATCAACATTATTCGTGGCGCAGGCGCAACTCCTGCCGGGGTATTGATTGCCCTTGATCGGCAGGAACGCGGCGCGGGCGAGCTCTCTGCGATACAGGAAGTGAAGAAGGAATTTGGCATCCCGGTTGTCAGTATCATTACGCTCAACCAGGTGCTTGACTACCTGAAAAGCAGGCCAGGTTTCGACGAACATGCCCAAAAAGTCGCTGCTTATCGGGATGAGTACGGCGTCTGAAACCGGGCATGGTTTATCTCCCAGCTTTTGTTATGCTTCTTGCTGACACAATTCGTTTCTAGCGGAGCATCAGTCCATCACCATGAACCGTCTGACCAGGTTTTCAATCGCTGTATCTGCCGTGGCCGCATTGATGATGGCCACCATTGCAGAAGCCAGGATGTACCGTTACACGGATGAAAACGGCCAGGTTGTCATCAGCAACACCATTCCCCAGGAAGCCTCCAGAAGAGGCTACGACATCCTCAGCAAAAACGGGCGCGTCATCGAGACGATTGATCCCGAGCCCACCGAAGAAGAAATAGCTGCCAGAGAGGCGGAAGAAAAGCGCAAGGCCGAGGAAGCACGGCAACTAGAACAGGATCGCAAGCTGCTGGAGCGCTTCAGCCACCCGGACGAAGCTGTGCGTGCAATGCACAGAAAAATCCGGGAACTGCAGGGGCTGACTCAGCTTAAAAAAGGCAATATTTCCGTTATCGACAGCCAGCTGGACAGCGAGCAAAGCCGGGCAGCAGACCTCGAACGCTCCGGCCGCGACATTCCGGAAGCCACACTTGAGAAGCTAAGGCGGCTAGAGGCACAGATTCGGGATATCGAACGGGAGATCACCTCTCAAAACGCCGACATCAAGGCTTTGAGGGAACAGTTTGAACAAGATATCGAACGGCTTGAGGAAATAACGGGGAAGGAAAGAACCCTCCCGCTGGACCCGGATGAGGCAGAGAAGTAACAGCCAGACTTCCCCTGATCAGACCGGGCACAAAAAAGGTCACCTTAACGGGTGACCTTTTTAGCTTACCGAACTTCCGTCTGCGAATCAGGCAGTGGCAGAAGCTTTCTTGGCAGTGCTGGTGCTCTTGCGGGCTGTGGTTTTGCGCGCAGCCGGCTTCTTGGCCTGAGCAGTGGCCTTGGTGGACTGAGCGACGCTGGTCACTTCATCCGCCGCGTCGGAAACTGCATCAGCACCTTCCGCCGCTTCTTTTTCCAGTTTGGCTACCAGATCAGCGGCAAAGCTGCCGAAACGGCTGTTCAGATTACGCAACTGGTCAAACAGGTTTTCACTGTAGCCATAGTAACGGCTACGCAGGGTCTTTACGCTGTACTCGCGTGCTTCTGACTCCAGCTTTTCAGCGTATTCAAAAGGCTTGGAAGACAGCTTCTTCTGCTGCTCTTCTGCGGCATTGATACCCTTCTCTACGATGTCCTGCAGTTGTTCCTGATAGCTCTTGAGTTTACCCATAATGGATCTCCTTGGTTTGTGGATGCATAGCGTTAAATAGTTGCATCGTCTCGGCCGGCGAATCTGCACCGACCTGTGATTACAGGAGCCACACTACGGCTTTAAATTAGAATGTTCATACTAAACCCGGTTGTTTTCGTTTTTTCGATATGCGAACTGCTCACTTGATCATTATTTCCGTTTGGGCATAATTTGCGCCGACTATCGCATGACGAGACACACCATGGAAGGAACGAAAATCAACCGGAGAACTGCTGGCAAGGCGTCACTCCGCACAATGCTCGCTTTGGGACTGCTCCTGCTGGGACTGGCCGGCTGCCAGGAAGACTCCGGAGCCTCGCGGGCGGCCTCCAGCCAGGCTAATGAGGTGTCGGCGAAACGGCTTGATAATGCCATCTCTTCTTTTCGCGACACGCTTGGACAATCCGGCGAAGATTCCCCGGCTCCCAGAGCCTTGCGCTGGGAAGCTCCGCTGACCAGGGAAGACGGCTCCCGCCTCTATTCCGATGACATCAGTGGCTATCGCATTTATTATCGGCTGCGTCACGAAAAGAGGTTTGATGTGATCCGACTGCCGGGCGGCGCCGACGCCGAATACCCGCTGGACAGTTTCCCTCCCGGCGCTTACGAATTCAGCATCACGACCATTGACGACAACGGCCTCGAAAGCCGGCGCTCTGACGCCATCGTGGTTGATCTGATCTGAACCGTTACCAACGGAAAATAACCCAGCTGGGTACCAGCATGTCGGTTTCACTCTCACGTATCCAGCCGCCGCCATCAGCGGGCACCAGGTAGTACTCGGGGCCCACCTCGGGCACGACCTTGATCTCCATCAACTGGCCGTTGACCCGGTATTCATAGAACACTTCATTCTCACCGGGGCGGATGACAATCTGGGGCCCGCCGGCCGATGGCTGGTAGTCCGATACCACCAAAGGTTCCTGGGGTGTCTGAACGACGTCGCTGCCCTCCATGCCTTCCTGTGCCAACACAGGCCCCCACAACAGCCCCAAGACAAGTCCCGAGCAGGCGCTAAATTTGATTTTCATGTTACTCTTCCATTCAGTTTAAGGACGCTCAAAGCCGCCCTGACACTTCGAACCAATGCCGTCGTACTGTCAGAGTTGCACAAGCCATTCAATGCTTCAATCAGAATCCGGATCCGCTTTGATATGACACAACAACAGACTCCGCCCGTGGTTCTTGTCGACGGCTCGTCGTACCTTTTCCGCGCCTATCACGCCCTTCCTCCGCTGATGACCAGCAAAGGGCACCCTACGGGCGCCATCAAGGGCGTTATCAGCATGATCCGGAAGCTGGAACAGGACTTTCCCGGCTCAAAAATGGTGGTGGTGTTCGATGCCAAGGGCAAGACCTTCCGCAACGACCTGTACGAGGATTACAAGGCGACCAGGCCACCAATGCCTGACGACCTGGCCGTACAGATCCAGCCCATCCATGAGATGGTTCGCGCCATGGGCCTGCCACTGCTGATTGTCAACCGAGTGGAAGCCGACGACGTCATCGGCACCCTTGCAGACGAGGCCACAAGCAAAGGAATTGACGTGGTGGTCTCCACCGGCGACAAGGACATGGCACAGCTGGTGAGCGACCACGTTACCCTGATCAATACCATGACAGACACGCGCATAGATCGTGACGGAGTAGTGGCGAAATTCGGTATTGCGCCGGAACAGATCGTGGACTACCTGGCGCTGGTGGGGGACAAGGTAGACAACATTCCCGGGGTGAACAAATGCGGCCCGAAAACCGCCGTTAAATGGCTGCAGACCTGGAATAACCTGGACGACATTATCGAGCATGCCGATGAAGTGAAGGGCAAGATTGGCGAGTACCTCCGGGAGGCCAAAGAGACCCTGCCACTGAGCCGCGAACTGGCCACCATCAAGACCGATGTTGAGCTTGAATTCGGGCTGGAAGATCTCAAGCTGAGAACGCAGGACGACGCGAGTCTGCTCGAACTGTTCCGAGAGTACGAACTGCGCTCCTGGATTGCGGAACTGGAGGAGGCTGACAACAATGACGCTTCCAGCCAGGAGGACAACAACACCGGCAGCGGCAGCAACAACCAGCCTGCCCCGAAAACGAACAGGTACTCTGTGATTACCGACCAGGCAGAGCTGGACGAATGGGTCGACCGGCTCGGCAATGCCCCGTTGTTTGCATTCGATACGGAAACCACCAGCCTGCGTTACATGGATGCTGAAGTCGTTGGCGTTTCATTTGCTATCGAAGCTGGCGAAGCGGTCTATGTTCCTTTCGGCCACGATTATATGGGCGCACCGGAACAGCTGGACCGGGATAGCGTACTGGCGCAGCTGAAACCGCTGCTGGAGGACCCGAAAAAAGCCAAGCTCGGCCAGAATCTCAAGTACGACAAGAACGTTCTGGCCAACCATGGCATCAGCCTGGAAGGCATTGCCGAAGACACCATGCTGGAGTCCTACGTGCTCAATTCAGTGGGCTCACGTCACGACATGGACTCGCTGGCCATGCAGTACCTTGGCGAGAAGACCATCACCTTTGAATCCATTGCCGGCAAAGGCGCCAAACAACTGACGTTCAACCAGATTGACCTGGACCAGGCAGGCCCCTACGCCGCCGAGGATGCTGACATCACCCTGCGCCTGCACCAGGTGCTGCGCCCGCAACTGGAGAAGACCGGCCGGCTGCAAGAGGTATACGAGCGCATTGACCTGCCACTGGTGCCGGTGCTCTCCAGGATGGAACAAAGGGGCGCCATGATCAGCGCCAGCACTCTGCGCAAGCACAGCCAGGAGCTGGCCGAGCGGATGGCAGAGCTTGAGAGAGAGGCCCACGAAGAAGCCGGTGAAGCCTTCAATCTCGGGTCCCCCAAACAACTGCAAGCCATCTTCTACGACAAGATGGGACTGCCTGTGGTCAAGAAAACACCGAAAGGTGCCCCATCCACGGCCGAACCCGTGCTTCAGGAACTGGCCCATGAGCACGCCCTGCCCCGGCTGATTCTGGAGCATCGCAGCCTGAGCAAGCTGAAATCCACCTACACCGATACCTTGCCGGAGCTGATTCATCATCGCACCGGCCGGATCCATACCTCCTACCATCAGGCGGTGACGGCCACCGGCCGGCTATCGTCGTCGGAGCCTAATCTGCAGAACATCCCCATCCGCAGCGAACAGGGGCGTCGTATCCGCCAGGCCTTCGTGGCACCGGACGGCTACAAACTGATGGCGGCAGACTACTCCCAGATTGAATTGCGGATCATGGCCCACCTGTCTGGCGACAAAGGCCTGTTGACTGCGTTCGAGAAAGGCGAGGATATCCACCGTGCAACGGCGGCGGAAGTGTTTGGCGTGACAGTGGAAGAGGTTTCCGCTGATCAGCGCCGCAGCGCCAAGGCCATCAACTTTGGCCTTATCTACGGTATGTCGGCCTTCGGCCTCGCCCGTCAACTGGATGTGGGCCGTAACCAGGCCCAGGAATACATTGATCGTTATTTCGAGCGTTATCCCGGGGTTCTCCGTTACATGGACAACATCCGCAAGCAGGCACACGAGGACGGATACGTTGAAACTCTCTACGGCCGCCGCCTTTACCTGCAGGAGATCAACGCCCGCAACAAACAGATGCAACAGGCCGCAGAGCGCACTGCCATTAACGCCCCCATGCAGGGAACCGCGGCGGATATTATCAAGCGGGCAATGGTCAGCGTGGAAGACTGGCTGCTGGCCAATCACAGGGATGACGCCCGGATGATCCTGCAGGTGCACGACGAACTGATCCTTGAAGTGCGGGAGGCCGCGGTGGACAGGATTCGCGAAGGCCTGGAGCAGCGCATGTCAGCTGCAGCGACGCTGGACGTTCCCCTGTTGGTGGAAGCCGGCGTCGGCAACAACTGGGACGAAGCCCACTAGACCACCCTGCCGCGCGCCGGTTTGGGGCATTCCCTAAAGGAATGCCCTGTTTGCGACCAGTAGTTGGGCGCCGGATCGCGTAACCACGCCTTTTCATAAGACGGCATGAAATTCGCTTGGTACCAGAGTGTCGGCCCCTGCCTGACCGGGCAGGGGCCAGGTTGTGACACATCTTTCCCGAGGCCGTTACCATGACATCTCTGTCATCTCAAAGAAGCTGGCTATTAAACCCCGGCCTGCTGAAACTGGTTCACCAATGCCGACGCCTGATTCACACCGAATTCGGAGTCAAACTGCATCTCACGGAAGAGCATCTGGAACAGCAACTGGCAGACTACGCCCGCAAAACGCGCTCCAGTCAACTGACCCGCACCTGGGCAATGCTGACCGAGCAGGTGCCGCAGCTCAGAATGGCAGAGCCCGAAGAGAAGAAGGAAGCTGACGAGCAAACCTATCGTGGACAGGCCGTCGCAGAGGAAGAAACGCCCCGGCCACAGCGATCCAAGCGGATCTATCGTGGCCAGGTGGTCGGCTGACCGGTAAAGCCGGTCAGCTCAGGGGAGGTATTATCAGAACGACTTGCTGACCTGGACCCCGGCGCTCCAGGCATCGAGTTCGTAGGTGCCCTGATAACGAGCCGCACCCGGCATCGGGTCATCGTTGACGTCGTAATTCTGCTCATCGACGTCCTGATCATCAAACAGCAATACACCCGCCGCAACGTCAACTGTCCAGCCGGAACGGGCATCGGCGTACTGCGCACCCAGGGTCACCCAGTCACGGTCACCCGACGGAATTCGCGCCGTACGGAAATCGTCGTTCACCGGCGATTCATCCCAGGCGTAGCCCGCCTTGAATGCCCATTCCGGAGTGGCTTGCCAGATAGCACCAATATTGGCTTGCCAGGTATCTTTCCAGTTCTCAGACACGTGGGCAATCAGCCGCTCATCACCCAGTCCCGGTCCTGCCTGGGAAGAAACCGGACCGTTACCCTCACGGCTCACGATGTCCAGAGCTTCAAAGCGGCTCCACTTTGCCCAGGTTGCCCCTGCCAGGAGCGTCACCGTGTCGGTTATCCGGTGCCGGGCACCAAAGGTGATACTCTCCGGAATTTCCAGGGGAACTGTCGCCTTTTCTGTGACTGTGGACTGCCCGAACGTGATGCCGCCGGGGCCGATGCCGCCCTGGGGGAAATTGCGAATCTCCGCCTCGCCATCAAGGTCGAGCTCGGCTCCGGTCTGGGCAGAGATGCCAAACTGGGTTCGCTCGGAAAGCTCCCACAGCATCCCGAAGGCAAAGGTGAGCGCAACGTCATCCCCCTCAACATCCGCGTACCCGTCATCCAGGGTCCCGGGGGGCAAGCCAAAGCGTGCTTCCGTGCCGCTGTAATCCTGAAACTTGGTAAGTTTGCCCTCGGCATAAATAACGTTGATACCCGCCCCCATGGACAGACCATTGCCGTCATTGACGGCAATGGATGGACTGAATGCGATGGCAGTCAGCTCGGTCTTGTCAGCGAAAAAGCGGCCCTTGAAGTCATTCTCATAATCGGCAGCCAGACCATAGGGCGCGTGCAGCCCGAAGCCCACGTCCAGCCAGTCGTTAACTTCATGGGTCATGTAAAGGTTCGGGAGAGCCGCCGGGTCGGCGATATCACCGCCATTACCACCGCTAACAGGACGACCGTCATCACGGACGGCCCGGCCGGTGCCTTCTTTGAGTTCCGCATCGATATCAAGTACTGCAGCACCAAATGAAAGGTTGGTGCCCGACAGCTGGCTCATACCGGCAGGGTTGAAGAAGACCGTTGTGGCGTTCTCGGGGTTCGCTGCCGTTCCGGCATTGGCAACCCCCATGGCGCTGGCGCTTTGTTCATTCAGGGAAAAACCGCCAGCCATGACGCTCGCCGGTGCAGCAGCGGCGAGCACGGAAAAACGGATAGCTGAGTACAGGTTGGATTTTTTGTTACGCATAAGTCCTCCGGATGACATTGCCGGGAAGTATACGCACCATGAACCAACGGCCTCAATTGCCAAACCTAATGGTTAACCCCCCTAACCGTTTAATACTAAAGTCTAATTTGGCGACATATCGATCAATCGTCCTGGATCGACAGCTTGTCGACACTCGAAGCCAGCTTGTCAGCGCCCTGCGAGTCGGTACCCAGTTTGATCATCAGACGCAGGTCGTTGGCGGAGTCGGCGTGGGCAAGCGCGTCTTCATAGGTGATGGAGCCCTCGGCATAGAGCGTATAAAGCGCCTGGTCAAACGTGCGCATACCGGTTTCATTCGATTTGGACATCAGTTCCTTGAGCCGGTGCACTTCACCTTTGCGAATCAGGTCCGCAACCAGCGGCGTATTGATGAGCACTTCGATCACCGCTTTCCTTCCCTGCCCGTCCGGAGTCGGGATCAGCTGCTGGGCCACGATAGCTTTCAGGTTCAGGGACAGGTCCATCCAGATCTGATTGTGCTGTTCTGGCGGGAAGAACTGGATAATCCGGTCCAGCGCCTGGTTGGCGTTATTGGCGTGCAGCGTGGCCAGACACAGGTGGCCGGTTTCGGCAAACTGCACCGAGTATTCCATGGTCTGGCGGGTACGCACCTCACCAATCAGGATAACATCCGGTGCCTGGCGCAGCGTATTCTTGAGCGCCACCTCAAAGCTTTCGGTATCAATGCCCACTTCCCGCTGGGTAACAATGCAGCCCTGGTGCTGGTGAACGAATTCGATGGGGTCCTCGATGGAAATGATGTGACCCCGGCTGTTGCGGTTGCGGTGACCCAGCATGGCTGCCAGCGAGGTGGACTTACCGGTACCGGTGGCACCGACAAACATGATCAGACCACGTTTGGTCATGGCCAGTTCCTTGATCACCTCTGGCAGAGCCAGGTCATCGATCTGCGGAATTTTCACCTCAATCCGACGCAGTACCATGCCACAGAGGTTACGCTGGAAGAAGGCACTGACACGGAAACGGCCAATGCCTCTGGCACTGATGGCGAAGTTGCATTCGTGAGTTTCCTCGAACTCGGCCCGCTGCTTGTCGTTCATGGAACCGTAAACGAACTCACGGGTCTGCTCCGGGGTCAGGGCGTTCTTGGTGACGGGCAACACCTTGCCATTAACCTTCATGGAGGGTGGTACACCGGCGGTTATGAAAAGGTCTGAGCCGCCTTTTTCCACCATCAAACGAAGCAGTTTTTCGAATTCCATGACTTTTTACCTAATTCTGACTATCGGTGTCCGGGTGTCGGGCAGGACCTGTTCCAGGGCACGCTGTGAATACGTCCTGCCCGACACCCTCCGCACATGTGCCAAGCCTTCTACCGAATTTAGAAGTTGTCCGGCATTTTCGCCTTCATTCTCGCCGCTTCGCGGGAAATGAGGCCTTTCTTCAACAGTTTTTCCAGACACTGGTCCAGGGTCGTCATGCCCAGCGAGCCACCGGTCTGGATGGCCGAGTACATCTGCGCAATCTTGTCCTCGCGGATCAGGTTACGGATCGCCGAGGTGCCGATCATGATTTCATGGGCCGCAATCCGGCCCCCGCCCATCTTCTTCATCAGGGTCTGGGAGATAACCGCCTGTAACGACTCCGACAACATGGAACGGACCATGGATTTTTCTTCCGCGGGGAACACATCCACCACCCGGTCAATGGTTTTTGCCGCCGAGGTGGTGTGCAGGGTGCCGAATACCAGGTGACCGGTTTCCGCGGCGGTCAGCGCCAGGCGGATGGTTTCCAGGTCCCGCAGCTCGCCCACCAGGATAATATCCGGGTCTTCCCGCAGCGCCGAGCGCAGGGCTTCATTAAAACCCAGGGTGTCGCGATGCACTTCCCGCTGGTTCAGCAGGCATTTCTTGGATTCGTGTACGAATTCGATGGGATCCTCAATGGTGAGGATGTGCTCGTAACGGCTGTCGTTGATATAGTCGATCATCGCCGCCAGCGTTGTCGATTTACCGGAGCCGGTAGGCCCCGTAACCAGCACCAGGCCGCGGGGCACCGATGCGATGTCCTTGAATACCTGGCCCATGCCAAGGTCTTCCATGGTCAAGACCTTGGAGGGGATGGTCCGGAATACAGCGCCGGAACCCCGGTTCTGGTTGAACGCATTGACACGGAAGCGGGCAACCCCCGGAACCTCGAAGGAAAAGTCGGTTTCCAGGAACTCTTCGTAATCCTTACGCTGCTTGTCGTTCATGATGTCGTAGATCAACCCGTGGACTTCTTTATGTTCCATGGGCGGAAGGTTGATTCGGCGAACGTCGCCATCAACACGAATCATTGGAGGAAGGCCGGCCGAAAGGTGCAAGTCTGATGCGCCCTGTTTGGCCGAAAAGGCAAGCAGTTCAGTAATATCCATAGGGGTCCTCGGAAGGCTTTTTGCTTTTATTCCGGTATGCGCCAGCTTCCGGCAGCAGGCCCCGAATAGCTTCACTTGGCATTTCAGTGACCTGCGGGTAACGTGTCACCCTATCAGGGACAGACCGGAGACGGCGGATTCGCACTATGAGCAGCATAGCAGACAACATCGGGAGCGTAACCCGACGCATACAAAAAGCAACATTGAAGGCGGGCCGCAAGGCAAGCTCGGTGAAGCTGCTGGCTGTCAGCAAGAAACGGCCTGCGGATGACCTTCGTGCCGCCTTCGACGCCGGTCAGCGTGCGTTTGGTGAAAGCTACGTCCAGGAAGCGCTGGACAAGATGGAAGCCCTGGCTGATCTGGACTCGATTGAGTGGCACTTCATCGGCCCGGTCCAGTCCAACAAGACCCGCCAGATTGCCGAAGCCTTTCACTGGGTTCACAGCGTCGACCGCATCAAGATTGCCCAGCGGCTGAATGAGCAACGGGACAGCGCCCTGCGACCGCTGAACATCTGCCTGCAGGTAAACATCAATAACGAAGACTCCAAGTCCGGCTGTACACTGGAGGAGCTTACTGAACTGGCAGACGCCATCGAAGAGATGCCCAATCTCTCACTCCGGGGCCTGATGGCGATTCCAGACCCGGACCAGCCAGAGGCGGAATTGCGCGCCAGCTTCCGTAGACTGGCCAATGCCCTGAAAAAGCTCCGCCAGGAAGCACCGGCATCAGGCCCCCTGGACACGCTGTCCATGGGTATGTCCGACGACCTGGAAATGGCGATAGAAGAGGGCTCTACCTGGGTCAGGGTTGGGACTGCCCTGTTCGGCCCCAGGTAAGCGGAGGCTGACCGGCCCAGTTCCTGTTATCATCACCAGCAGATCGACAACTGACCTTACTGATCCAAATGCGGAGTCTACCTTGAGCACATCACCAACGATTTCCTTTATCGGCGCAGGCAACATGGCCCGCGCCATTATCGGTGGCATGCTGGACAGCGGCTTCAAGGCCGCCAACATCTGGGTAAGCGCCCCCGATGACAATCACCTTCAGTCTATCCGCAAGCAGTTTGGCGTCAGCGTTACCACTGACAATCGCTACTGCGCCCAGCAGGCGGACATGGTGGTTCTGGCCGTCAAGCCCCAGGTAATGGCGGATGTCTGTTCAGATATCGCCCCGGTGGTGCAGAATACCCGACCGCTGATGGTGTCTATCGCGGCAGGACTGGAAGCAGCCACCCTGGACGAGTGGCTGGGGGGCGGCCTGCCACTGGTGCGGGTGATGCCCAATACACCGTCACTGGTGGGCAAGGGGGCAGCGGGCCTCTATGCCAACAACCAGGTCAAAGACAAACAGAAAGCCATGGTGGAGTCCGTCTTCAACAGCATAGGCTCCGCCCTGTGGGTGGACGACGAATCCCTGCTG
The DNA here is from genome assembly GCF_039977835.1 of Marinobacter sp. Taxonomy (GTDB): domain Bacteria; phylum Pseudomonadota; class Gammaproteobacteria; order Pseudomonadales; family Oleiphilaceae; genus Marinobacter. Next base: position 35,290 of record NZ_JBDWCL010000060.1, read on the forward strand.
CATGCGGTCACGGCTCTGTCCGGCAGCGGCCCTGCCTATTTCTTCCTGATGCTGGAAGCCCTCGAGGAAGCAGCAACAGAGGCGGGGATCGCCAGCGAAACTGCCCGTGCCCTGGCCATCCAGACGATGGCCGGAGCTGCCGAGATGGCCGGCCGCAGTGAGCATGACCCGGGCCAGCTCAAGCGCAATGTCATGTCTCCCGGCGGCACCACCGAACAGGCCATCCATGCCTTTGAAGATGGCGGCCTCAGGGACCTGGTGAAAAAAGCCTATTCCGCAGCCTATAAGCGCTCCGGAGAAATGGCCAAAGAACTTGGCAAAAAACAGTAACCGATAACGGGAGACACGGCTTCATGCTGGCTGACATTCTGATCACTATTCTGCTCATTGCCTCAACGTTTTACCTGACGGTTGTGCTGCTGCGCTTCCTGCTGCAACTGGCAAGAGCCGATTTCTATAACCCGATATCGCAGTTTGCAGTCAAGGCCACCAATCCGCTGCTGCGCCCTCTGCGTCGTTTCATTCCTGGCTGGGGTGGCATCGACGGCGCCGCACTGGTGCTGGCGGTCATCATACAGGCCATCACCTTTTTCCTGATTCTGGTTGCCCTGAACGGCAGCATCCCCGCCATCAACCCTCTGACCCTCCTGAGCTGGTCAATACTCAATGTGCTGGATCTGATCGTGAAAATCTACTTCTGGTCCGTCATCGCCGTGGTCGTGGTCAGCTGGATAGCTCCACATAGCAACCACCCCGCTATTCAGCTGGTCGCCCAGATCACCGAACCGGTGATGCGCCCCGTGCGCAGCGTTATGCCATCGCTCGGTGGGCTGGACCTGTCACCCATCATCGTCTTCCTGATCCTCAATGTCATTTCCGTGGTGATTGATCATATGAAGATTGCCGCCGGCATGGGATCCATTGTCGGAATGTAGACTGGCTCTCAAAAACACATTCCGTTACACAACCCGACAATAAACCAACCTTCCCCTGTAGCTGCTTCATCTCCCTGAATCAGCTACATTTTTTATGTATAATCCGTCGTTGTGCTGTACATACTCGTGACCTGCCTCGCAGATTTCACCGGCATGTGCGGTAACATTAACTATATTTTTGACGCAGCTTTACCCAACCACAGCCAATGCAGTCGCCCGGAAGTCGAGCAGAAGGATGGTCCGATGAACAAGCAAGGTACCCTGTCGCAGCAGGTTGAGGCCTACCACGGCTGGAAAAAGGAACTGATCAGGCAGATCGGCCGCTATCGCCTTTGGCTTCAGGACAACAATCTGTTCTCGGACGATGTCAGCAGCCGTATCCGCCATGGGCTGGAATTGCTGATCGAGGACGAACTCACCATTGCCTTTGTCGGCGAGTATTCTCGCGGCAAAACCGAGCTGATTAACGCCCTCTTCTTCTCGGAATATGGCCAGCGCATGCTGCCCTCCCAGGCCGGCCGCACAACCATGTGCCCCACTGAGCTGTTTTTTGATCGCACGGCCAACAGCAATTACCTGCTACTGCTTCCCATCGAAACCCGCACCGGCGAGCATTCTCTGCAGCAACTTCGTAAACAGCCGGAGCGTTGGGTCAAGCACGACCTGGATGAGCGCAACCCGGAAGTCATGCGGGAAGTGCTGGCCGAAGTAGCACGGGTCAAGAGTGTTACCCCGCAGGAAGCCCGCAGTCTCGGCTTTGATGAAGACATGCTTGAGCATGACCGTAACCGGCCCGGGAACGTACTGGTTCCTGCCTGGCGCAACGCCCAGATCAGCATCCGCCATCCGCTGTTCGAACGTGGGCTGAGAATCCTGGATACCCCAGGCCTCAACGCCCTCGGCTCCGAGCCGGAACTGACTATCAGCATGCTGCCCCGCGCTCACGCCATCATCTTTCTGCTCAGTGCCGACACCGGTGTTACCGCCAGCGACATGACCATCTGGAAGGAGCACATCGATACTGAGCACGCCGACCACCGCGCCGGACGCTTTGCAGTCCTGAACAAGATCGATGTGCTCTGGGACGACCTCCAGGGTGAAAAACACACCCAGGAAGCCATTGACCGGGTCCGCGGCTATACTGCCGACCACCTTGGCATGCGCCAGCAGGATGTCATCCCTCTCTCCGCGAAGCAGGGCCTGCTTGCCAGGGTGAAGGGCAATGAGGAGCTGTTCGGGCGCTCCAATCTGGGCCAGCTGGAGCAACTGATTATCCAGCGCATACTGATGCACAAGGAACAACTGATCACCCAGAGCCTGATCAACGACATGCTGGGCATGTTGCAGAACAGCCAGGCGGCGATGCAGACCCGGCTCGAGGCACTCGAGGAAGAGCTGCACGCCTGCTCCGGCATTACCATGGACAAGGACGCACTGCGCCGGCTCGCTGACAGGGCACAACGGGACTACGATTTTTACTACAAGAAACTGATCACCCTGCGCTCCAGCCGCCGGCTGATGGACTCCCAGGGCGACATGCTCAAGGGGCTGGTCAGTGAGGAGCGATTCGAGGCGCACGCCGATAAAATTCGCCAGAAGATGTCCAAAAGCTGGACCACCGCCGGCATGAACCACAGCATGGACCATTTTTTCGAGCTACTGGAAAGTGACCTGACCAACCTGCTGAGCGAAGGGCACCTGGCAGAAAAAATGGTCGGTGCCATCTATCGCCGCTACAACGAGGATACCCGGGCCCGTCACCTTGAGCCTATCCCCCTTCGGGCGGGGAGACATGTGATCGCCGTACGGGAGTTGCGCAAGAAAGCCCGGCGGTTCCGCATCAGCCCGAAGAACCTGCTGACGGAGCAGTCGCTGCTGGTGCGTCGCTTTTTCAATGTGATGGTAGAAGAAGCACGCACGCTGCACCAACGGGTCAGAGTCGATGTCGAGCGCTGGCCTTCGGAAGCGCTCCTGCCCATCATGCAGTACTCGATGGAGCAAAAGCAGTTGCTTGAACACCAGATCCGCCGCCTGAGGGACATGGTGCGCAGCGATCGCGACAGCCGCGCCGAACGGGAGCGCCTGCAGAACACCATCACCGACCTCAAGCGACAGCTGGAACTGGCCGACGCCATGCAACGGCAAATCCGCAAACCGGCCCCAACCCTGATTCAGCAGAAGGTGGTCAACATTTCCGGCGCTGTCTGAGCAGCGCCGGAAACGGCGGTTGCAGCCGCGCTGGGCGGCCTTTAAACTGCTTGGCTGGCAATCCGCCGGCCAATATCATCAAGCCCGCTCCATCCGGGGCGTGTCTGCGCGGCCATTGCCTCAGTCTTATTGCAGATATTATGGACCGAATCAGGAACCTGTCGCGCCAATGCCCGATCCCTTGCCAACGGATTCTGTAGGGATAGTCACCCCGCAGACACTGCACTTCGACACGCCGATCACCCTGGCGTGCAACCGGACACTGGAAAGTTACGATCTGGTGATCGAGACCTATGGCAAGCTCAACGCCGACGCCAGCAATGCGGTGCTTATCTGTCATGCCCTCAGCGGCCACCATCATGCTGCCGGATACCACAGCAAGGATGACCGCAAACCCGGCTGGTGGGAGAGCTGTATTGGCCCCGGCAAGCCCATCGATACCAACCGTTTTTTCGTGGTCAGCCTGAATAATCTGGGAGGCTGTCATGGCAGCACCGGTCCCGGAAGCACCAACCCGCAAACCGGCCAGCCTTATGGACCCGACTTTCCCGTTATCACGGTTCGTGACTGGGTACACACCCAGGCCCTGCTGGCAGACCGGCTGGGTATCAAATGCTGGGCCGCGGTGGTTGGCGGCTCCCTGGGGGGCATGCAGGCCCTTCAATGGAGCCTGGACTATCCTGATCGCCTGCGGCACGCCGTGGTCATCGCATCCACGCCACGCCTGAGTGCGCAGAATATTGCCTTCAACGAGGTCGCGAGGCAGGCCATCACCTCGGACCGGGATTTCCACGACGGCCGGTATTACGAACACGATACCCTCCCGCGACGGGGGCTGATGCTGGCAAGGATGGTGGGGCACATCACCTACCTCTCCGATGCCTCCATGGGAGAGAAGTTCGGCCGCGAATTGCGGGACCAGGCCTACAAGTTCGGCTACGATGCCGAATTTCAGGTCGAGAGCTACCTGCGGTATCAGGGTGAGCGGTTCTCGGAATCGTTCGACGCCAACACCTATCTTCTGATGACCAAGGCTCTGGACTATTTTGATCCCGCCTATGAACATGACAATGACCTGGCGAAAGCTCTGCGTGGTGCCCGCTGCGAATTTCTTGTGCTTTCCTTCAGCACCGACTGGCGATTCACCCCGGCCCGTTCGGAAGAGCTGGCGAACGCCATGATTGCAGCCCGCTGCAAGGTCAGCTACGCGGAAATTGACGCGCCCTGGGGGCACGATGCCTTCCTGATACCCACTCCCAGATACACGGCCATCTTCGAGGCGTACATGGATCGCGTGGCGCGGGAGGCAGGGGTATGAGAACCGACCTGAAAATCATCGAGCAATGGATCAAACCCGGAAGCCATGTGCTGGACCTGGGCTGCGGCGACGGTACCCTGCTGGACTACCTGCAACGGGAGAAACAGGCCACGGGCTTTGGCCTGGAAATCAACCCGGACCACATCACCACGTGCATGGGGCGTGGCGTATCGGTGATTGAACAGAATCTGGACACTCAGGGCCTTGGCAACTTCGAAGACGACACTTTCGACACCGTGTTGATGACCCAGGCATTACAGGCCGTGCGCCGTCCAGACATGGTGCTTGATGAAATGATGCGGGTCAGCCGGGAAGGCATCGTAACCTTCCCCAATTTTGCCTACTGGCGGCTGCGCTGGTACCTGATGCGCCGCGGCCGTATGCCCGAATCAGAAACTCTGCCGTATAAATGGTACAACACGCCCAACATTCACCTGTGTACCTTCAAGGATTTCGAAGCCTTGTGTTACCGCAAAGGTTTCCGCATTCTGACTCGTACGGTGGTGGACGGCGAACATCAGGATCGCTGGCTTAGCCGCCTGTGGCCTAATATGTTGGGACAGATTGCCATTTACCGGATAACCCGGGAGGATTCATGATCAAGACCATCCGTACCCACTGGCTTGCCCTGCTGTCGCTGGCATGCCTGGCTTTTCTCTCCGGTCACAGCCACGCCGGCTCAAAGGATTTCGGCGAGTTCCAGGTGCACTGGAGCGTTTTCCCGAGCACGTTTCTGGCGCCCAAGATCGCCCGTGAAAACGATCTGAACCGCAGCAAGAGTATTGGCATCGTTAACATCGCCATCATGAAAGAGACGGAAAACGGTGGCCTGGAACCAGTGTCGGGGCAGGTAGAAGGCAAGGTGCTGAACGACGTACAGCAGCCGACGTTTCTGGCTTTCCGCCGTATCCAGGAAGGTGATGCCGTCTATTTCATCTCGGAATATCAGTACAGCAATGCCGAGCTGATGACCTTCCAGATAACTGCCCGGCCGTCCGGCAATAGCGGGGAGCTTCCCATTCGATTCGCCCATACATTGTTCAACGACTGATGACCGAAACCACTGACAGACTGGTTATCGCCAGTAACAACAAGGGTAAGATCGCCGAACTGACCCCCCTGCTGAAGCCCCTGGGAATGACACCCGTCGCCCAGGGCGAGCTGGGCGTCAGTGAAGCGGATGAGCCGGCTGTCACCTTTGTGGAAAACGCCATCCTCAAAGCACGGCATGCCGCTCGTGTTACCGGGTTACCGGCCCTGGCCGACGATTCCGGGCTCGCGGTTGACGCCCTCGGGGGTCAGCCTGGCGTGCGCTCTGCGCGCTATGCAGGCGAATCAGCCAGTGATGACGACAATGTACGCGCATTGTTAGCGGCCATGAAAGACGTCCCCGAAAATCAACGCACTGCCCAGTTCCACTGTGTACTGGTCTACCTGCGCCACGCCGATGATCCGACACCGATCGTATGCCATGGTCGCTGGCCCGGCCATATCCTGGAACAGCCGAGGGGGGAAAGCGGGTTTGGCTACGACCCGGTATTTCTGGTTCCCGAAACAGATACCAGCGCTGCTGAACTCTCTCGTGAAGACAAAAGCCGGATAAGCCATCGTGGACGGGCACTGGCCCAGCTCCTTGAGCAGCTGGCAGCCGGGACGGCGTGACCGTGGTCGTGTCGGATGCCTGGCCCAACAGTGCGCTACCCCCACTCAGCCTGTACATTCACGTGCCCTGGTGTGTAAAGAAGTGCCCCTATTGTGATTTCAACTCTCACGCCCTGACCGGTGACATCCCGGAAGACCGCTACCTGAGGGCAATCCTGGAGGACCTCGCCAGCGACCTCGCGTTGGTCGAGGGCCGAAGCATCCAGACGGTGTTTATCGGGGGGGGTACTCCGTCACTGATGTCGCCTGGTTTCTATGAAAGCCTGTTCCGCGAGTTACGTGAACATCTTGTCTTCGCCGATGACGCGGAAATCACCCTGGAAGCCAATCCCGGAACCGTTGAGCAATACCGATTCCAGGGTTTCCGGGCTGCGGGGATCAACCGCCTCTCTATTGGCATTCAGAGCTTCAACGCGCAACGCTTACAGGCATTGGGCCGTATCCACGACGACAGGGCGGCTCACAATGCCATTGAATCCGCCCGCAATGCGGGCTTCGACAACTTCAACCTGGACCTGATGCATGGACTGCCCGGCCAGACCCCGGAACAGGCCCTTGCCGACCTGGAGGCTGCCCAGACGTGGGGGCCTCCGCACCTGTCCTGGTACCAGTTGACGCTTGAGCCCAACACGGAATTCTACAGCCGCCCACCGCAGTTGCCGGACGAGGACCACCTGTGGGAAATTTATCGTCAGGGCTCGGACTATCTGCACCAACAGGGATTCGTGGATTACGAAGTGTCAGCCTGGAGCCGGCCCGGAATGGCCTCCCGTCACAACCTGAATTACTGGATGTTCGGCGATTACCTGGCACTTGGTGCCGGGGCTCACGGGAAAGCGACCTTGCGCAATGGCGGAATAAGACGTTTCTGGAAAACCCGGCAACCCGAGGCTTACCTGAACCGGATTGGCAGTCGCACAGCCGGCAGTCAGGCAATCGAGCCTGACGAGCTTCCCCTGGAATTCCTGATGAATGTCCTGCGCCTGACCTCCGGTGTGCCGGAAAACCTGTTCACAGAACGTACAGGTTTACCATTGGGCACAGTTGCGGTAAAACTTCAGGCACTAAGAATGGAAAACCTGCTGGAACCGGGGCGAATACAGACTACAGAACTCGGACAGCGATACCTGAACAGCGTGCTGGAGCGCTTTCTCTGATGTCATCACCGCGCCTTCTGACCCTGCTGCCCAAAAGGCTCAATCTTAGCCTGCTGGTAACGGTGGTCCTGTTGCTCGTTCTGGTGCTGGTCAATCAGCCGCTGCAGACTGGCTCGGCGCCACAGGGCATCGTAAGCTTCCAGATGGCAGCGACGGCAGACCAGTCCATGGCAATCATCCGGAGCTGGCGCGAGGGTGGCCTTCTGTGGGCCCATGTTTCCTTGTGGCTGGACTTCCTTTTCGTCCCGGCTTACCTGTTCACACTGATTCTTCTTACCAGTCACCTGACCAGGGACCGGCCCGGTGTTCGGGAACGCAACGTTGCGCGCTGGGTCAAAGCGCTGTTCGTGGCTGCCGGCACCGGTGATATAGCGGAAAACATCCTGCTGCTGAACAACATGGACCCGCCCACGGATATGCTCAGCCTGTCTGCGACCGTATGTGCGCTGATCAAGTTTACCGGACTTATGCTGGGGGCCGCAGGCCTGGTAGTTATTCGCGCTGCCAGGCGTCATCCGCTGGCGCACGGATAAAGCCACCCGGCAGCTTCGTCAGTTGGTGCGGTAGAACACCAGGTCACGGACCCCGTGCCCCAGGTTTTCACCGCGCTTCTCGAACTTGGTCACCGGGCGATCCTCGGGACGGGGTGAGTACTGGCCAGGCTCCTGCGTATTCGCGAAGCCTTCCGACTCGCTCATGATTTCCATCATGTATTCCGCGTAGTCCTCCCAGTCTGTCGCCAGGTGCAGAATACCGCCCACCCGAAGTTTGTGGCGCAGGCGCTGAACGAAATCGTGCTGTATCAGCCTGCGCTTGTGGTGCCGCTTTTTGTGCCAGGGATCCGGGAAGAACACCATCACCCGATCCAGTGCCGCATCCGGCAGGCACAGGTCGATCACGTCATTGGCATCGATGGCATAGATCCGGACATTTTCCAGCCCCCTGTCTTCGATTTCCTTCAACAGAGCCCCGACCCCCGGAAGATGTACCTCCACACCGATAAAGTCCTGTTCCGGCAATGCTTCCGCCATGTCCGCGAGGGATTTGCCCATACCGAACCCGATCTCAAGATTCAGCATGTTGTCCCGCCCGAACACCTCGCGCGGATCAATCATACCCTGCTCGCGGGTCAGCCCGTACTTGGGCCAGCTGCGTTCATAGGCCTTCTTCTGCCCCTCCGTCATTCGCCCCTGGCGCAATACAAAACTGCGCACGCCGCGGCGCGTGGTAACGGGTGAATCGCCCGAAACATCATCGTGATCAGTCATCTGACGTCCTCAACCGCCTTTTCGCGGTTCATCTTCAATGGGTTATATCGACAGTTTACCAGAGTGAATTGCTGCAGACGCCACTATACCGCCAGGTTTCTGTACCCGTCAGCCCCCCGCCAGATATGACTGGCTCACACCGATACCTGTGCACTCCGGGTCTGCTGCCGGTCCAGTTTGCGATAACCCAGAGCCTCCACCAAATGGCAATTGCCGATACGCTCCTGCCCCTCCAGGTCAGCAAGGGTTCGCGCTACCCGCAGAATGCGGTGTAAAGCTCGGGCAGACAACCCAAGGCGCTCCATCGCCGAGGACAACATGGTTTCCCCGGACTGGTCCACCCGGCAGTGGTCATGAAGCTCGCTACCGCTGAGGGTGGAATTCACAGTCCCGCGCTGAACCTGCCGCTGCCGGGCACGGTTCACCCGCTCCCGCACCACAGCGCTGGGTTCACCATCGCCCTCACGCTGCATCAATATTTCACCGCTCTGAACCGGTACTTCCACATGCAGGTCGAAGCGGTCCAGAAGAGGCCCGGAAATTTTTGCCCGGTAACTTAGCACCTGCTGCGGCGTACACTGGCAATCGATTGAGGGGTGCCCCAGGTAACCGCAGGGGCACGGGTTCATCGCCGCCACTACCTGAAACCGGGCCGGAAAGGTCACCTGCCTCGCAGCCCGGCTGATGGCAATTTCCCCGGACTCCATGGGCTCCCTGAGCACTTCCAGCACCCGGCGCCCAAACTCCGGGAGTTCGTCAAGAAACAGTATGCCACGATGGGCGAGTGAGATTTCTCCCGGCCGCGGGCTGCTGCCACCACCCACCATGGCGACGGAGGAGGCGGTATGGTGTGGCGCCCGGTAAGGGGGCCGGCACCAGTCGCCGTCCTGAACCGGAAGGCCCGCCACAGAATGAATGCTGGCCACCTCCAGGGCGGACTCGGTAGTCAACGGCGGCAGAATGCCGGGCAGCCGGCTTGCCAGCATGCTTTTACCGGTACCCGGAGGACCGAACATCAGCAGGTTGTGCCCACCTGCCGCCGCGATCTCCAGCGCCCGGCGCGGTACATTCTGACCACGTACGTCGGCCAGATCCGGACCGGGCCTGACGCTCTCCTCCGGCACGGCTGCAGGCACGGGAGAAATACGAGCCCGGTCGCACAGATGCTCACATACCGTTAGCAAGTGACCGGCCGGAAGAACGTCGCCCTGACTGGCGAGTGCAGCTTCGGCGGCGTTGGCCTGGGGGATCAGTAACTGCCGGCCCTCGCTACGCGCGGCCAATACCGCAGGGAGGACTCCCTTGAGCGAGCGCAGTGCACCATCAAGAGACAGCTCACCCACGCACTCGTATTGCGCAAGGCTCTCAGGCGGAATCTGGCCGGAAGCGGCAAGAATCCCCAGTGCAATAGGCAGGTCAAAGCGACCACCTTCCTTGGGCAAGTCGGCGGGGGCCAAATTGATGGTTATCCTGCGGGCGGGGAACTCGAAGCCGGCGTTGAGAAGGGCGCTGCGCACCCGCTCCCGGCTCTCACGGACACCGGTTTCCGGCAGACCGACAATGGAAAGCGCCGGCAGACCGCCGGACAGATGGACTTCTACAGTAACGGACGGAGCAGACACGCCAATGCTGGCGCGGGTATGAACTACGGCAAACATGACTACCTTCCCTGGCTGTGGGTATCAGCGGCTCAGCCGCCTGACGGGCTTCCTGCCGGTCAACTGTTCCTGGATTTCTCCAGCTCTGCCACGCGCTTTTCCAGTGCCTCAACCTTTTCACGGGTTTTCATGAGCACTGCCTGCTGGGCATCAAACTCTTCCCGGGTGACCAGCTCGAGGCGTGACAGCACAGTCATCACCGTCGCCCGGGCCTGGGCTTCGAAGTCTTCACGGGCCGCACGGGCCATATCGGGAACAAACTGGCCGAACTGTCCCTGAAGCTGGGTAAAGAAATCCTGCGGACCTTTCACATTTCACCTCACTGGCTTGAACGCTTTTGAGCTCTATTGAGCCTGCCCGGAGCTGGCGCCGGCACGAAGGTCGGAAGTGTAACACATTGCCCGCCCTGCCATACTGTACCCTATCGGCAGTATAATGCGGCTGTAGCACCTGTTAATGACTGCACAGGATTTGTGCATCATTATGGTTCGCTTCAGACAGGCCAGCCCCGAAATGGTGCAGCCTGCCGGTCCACTTTGGACCAGCATATACTCAAGATGCTGATAATACAGTTATTTTTTGCGTTGGCACACACGATGCTAAAAACCTTGTACGCAATCCGCACAATTGGTGTGCGAGGTGGCAGCATCCCGACCTCAACAACGGGCCGAAGAGTTCCAGATGTTGAGACGGCTTTACCAAGGAGAAAGCAATGAAACTTGTGACAGCGATCATCAAGCCTTTCAAGTTGGATGATGTCCGTGAGGCACTATCCGAGATTGGCGTACAAGGCGTAACGGTCACTGAAGTCAAAGGCTTCGGTCGCCAGAAGGGCCATACCGAACTCTACCGTGGCGCAGAATACGTGGTGGACTTTCTGCCCAAGGTCAAGGTTGAAGTTGCTATCGGCGACAACCTGCTGGACCAGGTCATCGAATCCATCACCAAGGCCGCCAACACCGGAAAAATAGGCGACGGCAAAATTTTCGTGACCGAACTGGAACAGGCTATCCGGATCCGGACCGGGGAAACCGGCGAAGAAGCGGTCTGATCTCAGCCTGATCAAACCAGACAGCCAACGCAAAAAAACTTATAACCTGAAAAGCCTCGTGCGGAGGGCTTCACATGGAAAGCAATCTTAATCATATTTTTGAACTCCAGTATGCGCTGGATACCTTCTACTTCCTCATTTGCGGCGCCCTGGTCATGTGGATGGCCGCGGGTTTCTCGATGCTCGAAGCAGGCTTGGTGCGTGCCAAGAACACCACCGAGATCCTGACCAAGAACGTCTCCCTGTTTGCCGTAGCCTGTACCATGTACCTGATCTGCGGTTACGACATCATGTATGGCGGCGGGCTCTTCCTCAGCGGCGTTACCACGGTCGCTCAAATGGACGACGCAGCAATTGCCGGGGTCCTTGCCGCTTCCAACGAAGCCGGTTTTGGTGAGATGGGCGAATACGCCGGAGCGTCTGACTTCTTCTTCCAGGTAGTCTTCGTTGCCACAGCCATGTCCATCGTTTCCGGTGCCGTGGCCGAGCGTATGAAACTCTGGGCCTTCCTGGCATTCGCCGTCGTCATGTGTGGCTTCATCTACCCGATGCAGGGTTCCTGGACCTGGAACGGCGATGCTGTTTTCGGTCTCTACGAGCTCAGCTACAGCGACTACGCCGGTTCCGGCATCGTGCACATGGCGGGCGCTGCTGCTGCCCTTGCCGGTGTCCTTTTGCTGGGCCCCCGTAAAGGCAAATACGGCGCCAAGGGCCAAATCAATGCCTTCCCGGGCGCAAACCTGCCGCTGGCAACTCTCGGCACCTTCATCCTGTGGATGGGCTGGTTCGGTTTTAACGGCGGCTCTACCCTCAAGCTGGGTGGTATCGGTGTGGCCAACGAGGTGGCCAACGTCTTCCTGAACACCAATGCCGCCGCGGCCGGCGGCCTGATCGGTGCCCTGATTGTTGCCCGCATCATGTTCGGCAAGGCGGATCTGACCATGGCTCTGAACGGAGCCTTGGCTGGCCTGGTGGCCATCACGGCCGAGCCAGCCGATCCTTCGCCCCTGCTGGCAACCATCATCGGCGCTATCGGCGGCATCGTTGTGGTGTTCTCGATCGTCACCCTCGACAAGCTGCGTATCGATGATCCGGTCGGTGCCATCTCGGTGCACGGTGTGGTTGGTATCTGGGGTATCTTCGCGGTGCTGCTGTCCGACGCCGATGCGACCTTCATGGGTCAGCTGGTAGGATTGCTCACCATCTTCGTCTGGGTCTTCGGCACCAGCCTGATTATCTGGGGTATCCTCAAGGCGATCATGGGTATCCGGGTAACCGAAGAGGAAGAGTACGAAGGCGTGGATCTGTCCGAGTGTGGTATGGAAGCCTATCCGGAGTTTGTCAGTAGCAAGTAGTATTCGCTGACACTGAGTCGAAAGAGGGGCGCTTGCGGGCGCCCCTCTTTTTGGTTTGCATTACCGCTCGCTCAACATCACCTCATCCTCCAACGCATCCACCATAAACTGCGGCATCGCCAGCGCCCCACGGTGAATGTCGGCGTTGTAATACCGGGTCACGAACGGCCGTTGATCGGCATCCTCCTCGCGGAAATACACCACCGGCTTTTCCTTGCCCGCCATGGTGCAGCTCCACCACCCGGTCGGATACACCGGTTGTGGGAACGGCAGGGTGCGAACGTGGTCGAAGCCGGCCTTTTTCATGTCATCGTGGATACCCTTGATGATGGTGTTGGTATGCAACAACGGAGATTCGCTCTGCTGGACAATAATGCCGCCGTCGCGCAGGGCAATCATGCAGTCGCGGTAGAAGTCCAGTGCGAACAGACCCTCGGCCGGGCCGACCGGGTCGGTGCTGTCGATGATAATGACATCGAGGCTTTCAGGCACCGCGTCGCGTATCCACTGGATGCCGTCACCGAAGAAGAAGTTGGCGCGGGGGTCGGTGTTGGATTCACAGAGCTCGGGAAAATACTGTTCCGACACGCGGGTGACGCGTTCGTCGATCTCCACCTGCCAAGCTTCCTCCACTCCCGGGTGTTTGAGGACTTCTTTCAGCGTACCGCAGTCACCGCCACCGACGATGACCACCTTTTTCGGGTCCCTGTGGGTGAACAGGGCCGGATGGGTCATCATTTCGTGATAGAGGAAGTTGTCACGACTGGTCAGCATTACGCAGCCGTCCAGCACCATCAGGTTTCCGAAAGTTTCTGTTTCCCATATCTCCAGCTTCTGGAATCCGGTCTGCTCTTCGTGCAGTTTCTTTTTTACCTGTAGGGAGAATGCCGTCCCCTGGTCCTGAAATACTTCAGTAAACCAGCCGTCGTTCAATGCAGTCATTTCATGTCTCCGGATTAACGTGTCGAGGCAGATCGTATTAAAGGTATTGTAGGTGGGGAGACCGCACACCTAAAGGACTATCATCCTGTAGGGTCATGGTTTTTTTCCGGTTCGGTTCTTTCAGCGGGCTGGCGGAATCCATACAATAACCGCCATAGGCCGGTACAGTGCCGGCTCCGGATTCAGCACAGGAAAGCACCATGAACGAACCCACCGGCAGTACCGCCCACAAGGTGTACAACATCGCCCACTGGAGCGAAGGCTATATCGATGTGAATGCCCACGGTGAGGTGTTGATACGGCCAGACCGGGGGCAAAGTGGCGAGGACATCAACCTGCCCGATCTGACCCGTTCCCTGGTCGATGAGGGAGTGCAGTTGCCGGTGCTGATCCGCTTCACGGACATTCTTCACGATCGGGTCAACAAACTTTGCGGTGCTTTCAACAGGATTGCCCGGGAACAGGGCTATCAGGGCGCCTACACAGCGGTCTATCCCATCAAAGTGAACCAGCAGCGGCGGGTGGTCGAGGAACTGCTCTGTGCGGAGCCCGCTGCCAGCGATAACCAGATCGGCCTGGAAGCAGGCAGCAAGCCGGAGCTAATGGCCGTGCTGGCACTTTCCCGGCAAACCGGTTCGGTGATTGTCTGTAATGGCTACAAAGACCGTGAATACATCCGCCTGGCTCTTATCGGGCAAAAGCTGGGGCACCGGGTGTTTATCGTGGTGGAGAAGCAGTCCGAGCTGCCGCTGATCCTGGAGCAGGCCCGCGCTCTCGGGGTAACACCGCTAATAGGTGTACGGGCCCGGCTGGCCACCATCGGCAAGGGGAACTGGCAGAATACCGGCGGCGAAAAGTCGAAATTCGGCCTGTCCGCCAGCCAGGTGCTGGACGTGGTCGAAACCCTGCGCAGTGCCGGCGCTCTGGCATCCCTGCAACTGCTGCATTTTCACCTGGGATCGCAGATTGCCAATATCCGCGACATCCAGACCGGATTGAGAGAGTGCGCCCGCTTCTACAGCGAGTTGCGGCAGATGGGGGCGCCGGTGGGTACCGTTGATATCGGCGGAGGCCTTGGCGTGGATTACGAGGGCACCCGTTCCCGCAGCAGCTGCTCCATGAACTACAGCGTGCATGAGTACGCCTATAACGTGGTTCACATTCTACAGGCGGAATGCGACCGGGCCGGCATTCCCCACCCCAACCTGATCAGTGAATCAGGCCGGGCGTTAACCGCCCACCACTCGGTGTTGGTCACCAACGTGATTGACCGCGAGGTGCCCGATAAACGTCTGCCGGAGCGCCCCCCCGGCGATGCGCCTGCCCCGCTCCAGGACCTGTGGCGGGACCTGGAAAGCCTGCGCGACGACCGCACGCCCCGCTCTCTCGCCGAGATCTACCATGATGTGCTCCATGCCATGGCCGACGTCCATACCCAGTTCGCCCATGGCCTGATGTCTCTGGCCGACCGGGCGCGGGCAGAAACGCTCTACACCACCTGCTGCCGGGCACTCCGTGACCAGCTCAATTCCGCTAACCGCGCGCACCGGGAGATCATTGACGAACTCAACGAAAAGCTGGCGGAGAAGCTGTTCGTGAATTTTTCGCTGTTCCAGTCGCTGCCGGATGTGTGGGGCATTGACCAGATTTTCCCGGTCATGCCCATCAACGGGCTCAATCGCCCCCTGAACCGGCGTGCGGTTATCCAGGACATTACCTGCGATTCCGATGGCCGGATTGACCGCTACGTGGACGGTCAGGGCATTGAGACCACCTTTCCCCTGCCGGAAGACAATCCGGAGGAAGCCATGCTGATGGGCTTTTTCATGACCGGCGCCTACCAGGAAATCCTCGGTGATATGCATAACCTGTTCGGCGACACCCACTCTGTGGATGTAAGACGCAACACTGGCGGTGGTCACACTATCAGCGAGCCGATTCATGGCGACACCGTGGCAAGGGTGCTGCAGTACGTAAACTTCGAGCCTGCCGTGCTGCTGCGGGCCTACCAGCAGAAGTTCGCCGCCAGCGGGCTACCGGAAGAAGAACAGACCGCTCTGCTGGAAGAGCTTGGCAACGGGCTGGAAGGCTACACCTACCTGGAAGAGTAAGCGTAGCCCCACACAAATTAATACCGAAAAAACAGCTCCGGGCTGATCCGGCTGCCTGAACGCCCCGTAAATATCGTGACTGACAAACCCGGGGCGAGTGCATAGAATGATGAACAGAACAATTTCAAATCATGCGACAGTCAAGGAGCGTCCGGTGACCACACTGGATCAGAAACCGGCACGGGCCGAGGGCCGCAAGGATCCCTGGAGCCAGATGCTCGAAAAGGTGGGAAAGAACCAGGATCGCCAGGCCTACCATGCCCTGTTCGAACACTTTGGCCCACAGATCAAGTACTACGCCATGGCCAACGGCCTGGCGAGTCATGCCGAAGAGCTGGTACAGGAAGTGTTCGTATCCATCTGGCGCCGGTCCTGCCTTTACGACTGGCGCAAGGCTGCCGCGTCCACCTGGATTTTTACCATCGCCCGTAACCAGCGTATCGACATGCTGCGCAAGATGAAGCGCACCAGTGCAGAGATGCCGGTTGAGACCGAAGATTTGTGGCAGATCCCCGGCGAGAATGAAGACGAGCCGGTGACATCACTGCACCGCCTGATGTCTGAGCGGCGGGTGAGGGAATCTCTCAGCCACCTTCCGGAAGAACAGATTACCGTTATCGCCAAGGTTTACATGGAAAGCAAGTCACACCAGATGGTGGCCGACGAGCTTAATATACCGTTGGGTACCGTAAAAAGCCGGGTTCGCCTGGCGCTTAACAAACTGAAAGTGATTCTGCAGGACCAGAACGTATGACTCGGCATCACCCAGACACCCTGACTCTGATGGAATACAGCGCGGGCAACCTCAGCGAGCCCTACGCGCTGTGTATTCGCCTTCATCTGGACCAGTGCCCTCACTGCCGTAGCCGTGTTGATACGCTCGACAGCCTCGGTGCAGTGATGATGGAAAGCCAGCCCCAGGTGGGTGTTTCGTCAGACATGTTCGACTCGATCCTGTCACGCATCGACAGCGAGCCGGACATGACTGAAAAGTATATCCAGACCCAGGCCAAGCGCATGAGCCCGCTGCAGAAGCTGCTGGGGGATAACCTCAATGACCTGCCGTGGAAACGGCAGCTGGGCGATGTCAGTGTGCTGGATATCAGCGAAAGGTTCCCTGGCCAGAGCGAACAGGTTGTATTGCAGAAACTGGCTGCCGGCGGCAAGGCCCCCGCCCACACGCACCGCGGTGACGAAACCACCATTGTGCTTCAGGGCGCATTCGCGGACCAGAAAGGCGTTTTCAATCAGTGGGACTTTGTAGTTCTCAACCAGGAAGATGAGCACAAGCCCGTCGCGGTTGGTTGCGAAGACTGTATTACGCTCTCGGTATTGAGTGCGCCGGTCAAACTCACGGGCACGTTCACCCGGCTGCTGAATCCATTCATACGGTGAGGCGGCCAGCGCCTCCACATCCCTTCTACCATGGAATAACGGAGCCATCCCAACTGAGGAAGGTTCCGTTATCGTCTTCCGTCAGACGCTCCGCCACACTCAGAATATTTGCTGCGGTTTCCTCGGGCTGGTGGACCCTGAGCTGCGCCAGTGAACGGGTAAAAGGCTTGCTCAGTGGCGATAATGTCGTGCCCGGGTGCACCGCCACACACGCCAGCGGGCGGTACTTCCTGGGCAATTCAATAGACAGGTTACGCACCAGCATATTCAATGCGGCCTTGGAGCTTCGGTAGGCATACCAGCCACCAAACCCGTTATCGGTAATGGATCCAACCCTGGCAGAGACTGCAACGATGCGCTTGAAACGCCGGTGACGAAGCCAAGGAGACATAGCCTGGATCAGCATCGCAAAACCGGTCGCATTCACGGCAAACGCATGGGCAATAGCCTGGGCGTCCAGGTCTTCCAGCCGCTTCTCGGGGGCCATTCCGGGACCATGAAGTATCCCTGCGGCATAAATCACGGCATCCAGTCCGGTCTCTACGGACAAAACCGCTTTGAGTTTTTCAGCCGCCGCCGGGGCACTGCAGCTGTCGGCAGCGTTCCACGGAACCAGCAATATCCGGCCTGAATAATCCTCGCTGAAAGCAACCGCTGACGGATCGCGGCACAGCCCCACAACCGAAACCCCCGGATCCTGCTCCAGCAGCCGCACGGCCAGTGCGTGGCCAATAGCGCCGGATATCCCGGCAATCAATACCTGCTTCATAGACACTCCCGGCCCATATCACATCATCAAGTGAAACCCTCAGAGGGATACGAATATTTCTGGTTTCAGACCGGCCCTCGCAGTGAACCGGAAATTAAAACGGGCGTATGAATAGAGGCGTTGACACCAATTCCTGCATTGAGGAGAAACTTCCATGCAATACCAGGCTCCGGCGAACGACCTTCGCTTCTTGCTGTTTGATGTCCTTGGCGCGGACAAGCTCCATGAACTGGAAAAGTACGCAGACGCCACCCCTGACCTGATTTCGGCGGTCATCGATGAGGCCGGCAAGCTTGCTGCGGAGGTGATCCAGCCTACCAACCAGGTCGGCGACCGCCAGGGTTGTCAGTACAACCCGGAAACCCACGAGGTGACCACACCGGATGGTTTTCGCGAAGCCTACACCAGATTTGTGGAGGGTGGCTGGACCGCACTGGATGCCCCGCTGCAATACGGCGGTCAGGGACTGCCCCATACACTGAAGTTTGTAGTGGATGAGATGGTTTGCTCGACCAACCTGTCACTGGGCATGTACCCGGGCCTGACTCACGGTGCCATAAGCGCTCTCTATGCCCACGGCTCCGAGGAGCTGAAAGACACCTACCTGGAAAAACTGATTTCCGGCCAGTGGACCGGCACCATGTGCCTGACCGAACCCCAGTGTGGTACCGACCTGGGTCTGATCCGCACCCGTGCCGCCCCCAACGACGACGGCTCCTACGCCATCGAAGGCACCAAGATCTGGATCACCGGTGGCGAGCACGATCTGGTGGACAATATCGTACACCTGGTACTGGCCAAGCTGCCCGGCGCGCCAGACACCACCAAGGGTATTTCCCTGTTTGTCGTGCCCAAGGTGCTACCGGATACCGGTGAGCGCAACCGGGCCTTCTGTGGCGGGCTGGAGCACAAAATGGGCATCAAGGGCTCGGCCACCTGCGTGATGAACTTTGAAGGTGCCAAAGGCTGGCTTGTGGGCGAACCGAACAAGGGTATGAGCGCCATGTTCACCATGATGAACGAGGCCCGCCTGATGGTCGGCATGCAGGGGCTGGGTCTGGCAGAAATGGCGTATCAGGAAAGCCTGGGGTTTGCCCGTGAGCGCCTGCAAAGTCGTTCCCTCAGTGGGCCCAAGAACCCGGACGGCTCGGCTGATCCGATCATCGTGCATCCAGACGTACGCCGCATGTTGATGCGCCAGAAGGTGCTGAACGAAGGCATGCGTGCGCTGGCCCTGTTCACCGGCCACAAGCTGGACCTGTCGGTGGCCCACGGTGACGCTTCGGTTCGCGAATCCGCGGATGATCTGGTTCAGCTGCTGACCCCGGTGGTGAAGTCTTTCCTCACCGACGAAGGCTTCAACAACGCCAACACCGGCCTGCAGGTGCTGGGCGGTTCCGGTTTCACCACTGACTGGCCATTGGAGCAACTGGTCCGGGATGGCCGCATCGCCCGCATCTACGAAGGCACCAACGGCATACAGGCGATGGATCTGGTGGGGCGCAAGCTCAGCCTCAAGGGCGGTCAGCTGGTACGCACTCTGTTTGCGGAACTGACCGGCTACCTCAAAGAAAATCCGGAATCGCCACACCGGGAGGAGTTGAAGGGTGCCATAAAGTCGCTGGAGTCGGCGACGATGTGGATCGCCAGCAATGCTCCCACGGATCCGGAGCAGGCCGGAGCGGCCGCAACGCCTTACCTGCGCCTGATGGCCCTGACCGTCATCGCCTATCTCTGGTCTCGCATGGCCGGTGTGGCCAAGGCTCAACTGCATGCCGGCGAAGGCAACAAGCCGCTACTGGAAGGCAAACTGGTCTCGGCCCGCTTCTACTTCGAGAAGCTGCTGCCGGAGATCCAGTGGCTGCAGCAGGACATTGAGAGCGGAAAAGAGTCGCTCATGGCGTTCGAAGACGACCACTGGGCAGCATAACCTGGCATTTCCGGCCATGCCTGAAACTATGGCCGGAAATGACTGATATTTGTCAAGCACTGACCTTCCGGGCGACACGTTTATAAACGATACTGATTACGTTGATTAGTGTCTCTGAACTAGTCCGGCCCACCCCCGTCGGGTTGGGCACTTGCTTGCCGGCCACGCTCTCGCGTGGCCGTTTTTTTTTGCGCCTGGCAGTCACTCCCTCCGATATCCTGACCCACCATCCATTAGAGACAGCCGGTAGGCCTGGGGTACAATCGGGACTTTTCGGCGGAGATGCAGTATGACGGGTGACGATTTCCACTTCCGCTTCGGCGGTATCGAACGATTGTATGGTCGCAGGGCCCTGGAGCGCTTCCGTCACGCTCATATTGCCATTGTTGGCCTGGGCGGGGTCGGCTCATGGGCAGCGGAAGCCCTGGCTCGCTCAGGTATTGGTATCTTGACGCTGATTGATATGGACGACATCTGCGTTTCCAATACCAACCGTCAGCTCCACGCTCTGGCAGGCCAGTACGGCCGCACCAAAACCGATGCCATGGCCGAGCGCCTGCGGAGCATCAACCCGGAAGCCGATATCCGTATTCACTTCGGATTTCTGAATACCAAAAACGTCGACGAACTGATCACTCCGGACATGTCTGGAGTGGTTGACGCTATTGATAGCGTCAAAGCCAAGGCCGCATTGATCTCACATTGTCAGCGGCAGAAGATTCCGCTGGTTTGTGCCGGCGGTGCCGGAGGCCAGATGGACCCGGCCCAGATTCGCGTCGGTGACCTCAGCAAGACGACTCAGGATCCACTGCTGGCAAAAGTTCGCAATCTGCTGCGCAGGGAATACGGTTTCTCACGCAATCCCAAACGGCGTTTCGGAATCGAAGCCGTGTACTCCCTTGAGCAGCTCACGTATCCTGCAGGAGACGGTGAGGTGTGCCTTCAGAAGCCGGCCACCGAAGGCCCGGTCAGGCTGGATTGCGCCTCAGGATTTGGCGCCGCCAGCCCCGTCACCGCCAGTTTCGGTTTTTTCGCAGCGGCCAGGCTTCTGACCCGACTTGCGCGCAAGGCGGAAGCGGACACCGCAACAACCTCCCCTGCCGGACAACAGAACTAACCCACCACTCAATGGAACTGATGCCAATATGACCGTCAGCACTGTTTTTCTACTTGCCTGCATCGGTGTGCTCTCGCTGTTCTGCCAGTGGCTCGCCTGGCGCGTGCGCATGCCTGCAATCCTGTTTCTGCTGGCTGGCGGTATAGCGGCCGGCCCGTTGTTCGGCTTTCTGGACCCGGAGGCCGTGTTCGGCGATCTGTTATTCCCGGTAATTTCCCTGGCGGTCGCCATCATCCTGTTCGAAGGCAGCCTGACCCTGCGGTATGAAGAGATCCGCGGCCACGGCAAGATGGTTCGCAACCTCATTCCTGTCGGCTCTGTGGTCACCTGTTTTATCGGCACTCTTGCTGCCCGCTGGATACTGGAGGTGTCCTGGGAAGTGGCGCTGCTGTTCGGGGCCATATCCATTGTCACCGGCCCAACGGTTATTGCACCCCTGCTGAGATCTGTCCGGCCGGACGCCAAACTTGCCAACATCCTCCGGTGGGAAGGCATCATCATTGATCCGGTCGGCGCCCTGCTGGCGGTTCTGGTATTCGAGGGCATCGTGTCATGGGGCCAGGGCAATGTGTTCGGCCATTCCATGTACATCTTCGGAAAAACCCTGGCGGTGGGCTTTGTGCTTGGCGCAGTAGCGGGCTGGCTTAATGGTATTGCCCTGCGCAAACACCTGTTGCCCCAGTACCTGCATAACGCCGGCACCCTGACGTTCATGCTCGGCGTCTATGCCCTGTCCAACGAAATGGCTCACGAATCGGGCCTGCTGACGGTCACCGTGATGGGCATCTGGATGGCCAACATGAAACAGGTGCCCATCGACGCCATTCTGGAATTCAAGGAATCCCTCAGCGTGCTGCTGATCTCGGCTCTGTTCATCATCCTCGCCGCACGGGTCGAGTTTGGAGCCATTGCCCAACTGGGCTGGGGCCTGGTGATCGTGCTCGCGCTACTGATGCTGGTGGCGCGCCCTGTGAGCATTTTTCTGTCGGCCCTCGGCACTAACCTCAAATGGCGCGACAAGCTGTTTCTGAGCTGGATTGCCCCCAGGGGCATCGTGGCCGCAGCGGTATCCGCCCTGTTCGCGTTCCAGCTACAGGAGCTGGGATACGAGAGTGCCGGTGCCCTGGTGCCTCTGATTTTCATGCTGATCATTGCCACCGTCACCCTGCAGAGCCTCACCGCGCGACCACTGGCCAAGTTGCTTGGGGTGGCCGAACCGGCCGCCTACGGCTTCCTGATTCTGGGCGCCAATCCGGTAGCACGAAAAATCGGCCTGGCCCTGAAGAAACTGGAAGTACCTGTCACTCTGGCAGATACCAACTGGGAGAACGTCAAGCAGGCGAGGATGGAGGACCTGCAGGTGTACTTCGGCAACCCGGTGTCCGAACACGCGTCGACCCATCTTGACCTGACCGGCATTGGCAACCTGCTGGTCATCTCCCCCTACAAACACATGAACTCACTGGCCACCTATCACTTCCTGGACTGGTTTGGTAAGAATTCGGTACTGACCCTGGCGGAAGGAGATCAGGACCAGAAAGCCAGACACCAGACTGCCGAGAAAATTCAGATGACCCGGGGGCTGTTTGGCGGGGTGAGCTATGCCAAGCTTGCCAGCCTGGCCAGCCAGGGGTACGCCGTGAAAACCACCCAGCTCAGTGATGAATTTACGTTTGGCGACTTTCTGGAAAAGTACGACCGCCAGGCGATGGTGCTGTTTGTACTGGACACCCGCGAGCACATCACGCCGGTCAGAAGTATGGATGACATCAAGCCCGAAAAAGACTGGACCCTTGTCAGTCTGGTGCCGCCCCAGGCCAGGAAGGAACGCAAGGAGCGGGATACCGGCGAAGCGCCTGAACCCACCCCTGCCTGATCACATCAACGGGTACGGCAGTCAAGCACCAGTTTGCCTCTGACGTGCCCGCCTTCGAGCAGCCGGTGAGCCTCTGCCACCTGATCCAGCGTAAACGTCTCGTCAATGTGGACCCGCACATCGCCGTCCTCGATCAGTTCGGCAATCTCGTCAAGATGGAACACGTCGGGGCGTACGGTCATGCCGTGGGCCCTCAGCCCCAGCGCTTCCGCTGCAGTAATGATTTCGTCTGCGGTAACCGTGGGAATCGTCACCAGCACACCATGCTCACTGAGGGTGTGCAGGGAACGCTTGCCGGCCTCGCCACCCACCAGGTCCAGAACCACGTCCAGGCCGTAGCATTCGTCCACCACATCGGTCGTGTGATAATCAATGACTTCGTGAACGCCGAAAGCCGCCAGAAAATCACGGTTGCTTGCCGAGGCCGTGGCGATGACATGGGCGCCTCGCTCCAGAGCGAACTGCACCGCAAAATGGCCTACACCACCGGCGCCGGCATGAATCAGCACCTTCTGGCCCGCTTCCAGTTCCGCCACCTCGAACAGTGCCTGCCACGCCGTCAGTGCTGCCAGGGGCAACGCACCGGCCGTTACCAGGTCCAGCTCCTCTGGCACAATGGCCAGCTCGTCGGCACGGGCAACGGCATATTCTGAATAACCTCCACCCGTGGCAGGAAAACCTACCATGCCCATTACCCGGTCACCAGGCACCAGGGTGGTTACGTCACTCCCGACGGTAAGCACTTCGCCGGCGGCATCAAAGCCCGGAGTCCATGGCAGACGACCCTCAATCTGCCGCGCAACGAAGCCCAGCCCCTTCCGGGTTTTCCAGTCAATGGGATTCAGCCCGGCGCCGGCCACCCTGAACAGCACCTCCTCGGCACCGGGCTGCGGTATTGCGGAAGATTCAATCCGAAGCACGTCAGCATCGCCAAATCGGTCATAGACCACGCGGCGCATGGCATTGCCTGCATTGGACTCAGTGGTGTTTTCCATGATGTTCTCCAGACAGCTTCAGGGACAGGACAGAATCATTTGTTCAGACTAGCAGAAACTTCACAGTGTGGTATCAACGGCTGCCTCAAAGCCGCAACCGCCCTCCACCATCGCACCACCGAGGATTTCAGCGTACTCAGGAGGCATCCGCGAGGGCCGCTGGCTTTTCAGGCTGACACACGCATGGGTGGACACCGCCCTTACCAGTGTCTTGCCGTCGGATTCCCGCACCAGCTGAAACTGGCGTGCCGAACGGAAACGGCCGTCAAACCCGGTCAGCCAGGTGCCCAGCAGAAGCCGGTCGCCGGCATTGGCAGCGGCCAGGTAGTCGATTTCCGTACGGGTAATGGCCATGGCCTTACCGGTTTTTTCATGCAGTTCCCAGGTCATCCCCAGGCTGTCGATATGCTGCCAGCTGATTTCCTCGAGCCAGCGCACATACACCACGTTATTGGCGTGGCCGAGCCTGTCGGTATCCTCGTCACGCACCTCAATGGCCATGGTGAATGGCCGGGGAAGGTCCCAGCCCACAGGATTGCCGTTACTCATTATCGTCTTCTCCCAGACCCGGAATGGCCGATAACGCTAACCGGCCGATACGGTCGTTGTGAAGTGAACCAAAGTAGAGATAACCTTCATGGGGGTTAACCGACGTAATCTCCTGCAAATGGCTACCACGGGTATCGTGCAGGCTGGTAATGACCTCGCCATTCTCGTCCATTGCCACCACCAGCCCGTACTCCTGAGGCTCTGGCAGGAAGTAGTCCGGCAGTTTGGCCAGCAGATCCTTTAGCCAGGGCTGTCGGTGCAGGGCATCAACCTGGGGATTTCTCAGAGTGGGAAAAGCCACCCAGTAACGGCCTTCATTGTCGACCGCCAGGTTATCGGGAAACCCCGGCAGATTGTCAGCAAAGACCTCCGCCTGGCCGGGATTACGGCCGCCGATCCAGTACCTGAGGATCCGGTACTTCCAGGTCTCGTTGACCAGCACATACTCACCATCCGGCGAGACCGCTACCCCATTGGCAAAATGCAGGTTGCTCAGCAGAACCTCGGTTCGTTTCGTAGCCGGGTCGTAGCTCAACAGGCGGCCGTGGGGGCGCATTTCCAGTAAATCCAGCTGGTAGTCCGGCAGACGAAAGCGGGAGCTGGCGTCGGTAAAATAAATAACGCCGTCCGGGGCAATGTCCACATCGTCGGCAAACCGGAAGGGCAGCCCCTCCGCCTCGCGGGTCAGCAGGGTTATGGTTTTATCGGGTGCAATGGACAACAACCCCTTGATGGCATCCGCGACGATCAGGTTGCCCTGGTGGTCAAACACCATGCCCAGAGGCCGACCCCCGGTCTTCAGCCACTTCTCGACCCGCCCGTCGGGCCAGACCCGGACAATCCAGCCGTCCTGAGTACCGGCATAGAGCACGCCGTCGTCATCCACCGTGGTGTCTTCGGGACCGTAAACCTCTCCCCTGGCCAGAAGATCGGCCAGCCGCAAGCGCTCGTTAGGAGCCAGCTTGCCGGTCAGTGGCTGAGGTGACGGAGCTTTCCAGGACTGGCTGTTGATAGGCGAAGGCGACAACAGAAAACTGCCCAACACCAGAAAAACGATCAGCAAAGCTCCGAGAAGCCACTTCATAGATGATGCCTGTTCCTGTCAGATACAATGTGGTCACCTTATCAGACCCCCGCCCCGGGCTGAACTGGCGAGTGTTACCGCCCCCAAAGGTGCCCGCGGAAGGCCTTACTGATCCGCCAGGAAACGGCGACACAGCGCAGCGAAGCTGTCCGGCTTTTCCGCATGCAGCCAGTGCCCCGTGCCGGCAATGATACGCAGATCGGCGTTGGGAAAACGTCGACGGATATCCTCGCGATGCTTCTCCTGAATGTAGGCGGAATCGGCACCCTTGATAAATAACACCGGCCCCTCAAACGGGACATCGCCCTCGGGCGCCTGGGCAAGTTTCGGATAACACTGTTCAATCACTGGCAGATTCAGCCGCCAGCGATAGGGCCCAGGATGTTCGTTACGCTCGTCGTTCGTCACCCGCACCAGGTTTTTCAGCAGAAACTGCCGGACACCGGGCTCTTCAACATAGTCAGCCAGCACCCTGTCAGCATCCTGACGCGACCGTATCGAGCCCAGGTCCACGGAGTTAAGGCCCTCCAGAACAACATCGTGGCGGGGGTGATAGGTTACCGGCGCGATATCCGCGACAATAATACGATCAACTCGCTCCGGAGCCTGGAGCGCCACCTGCATTGCGGTCTTGCCCCCCATGGAATGGCCCAGGATCGAAGCCTTGTCCAGACCCCGGGCATCCATGTAGGCCAGCACATCGCCCGCCATGGCGGGGTAATCCATGGTATCCGTATGCGGCGAACTGCCATGGTTGCGTTGGTCCAGAGCATGGACCTGCCACTGGTCCTGCACCCGGCGGCTGATACCACCCAGGTTATCGAGTGAGCCGAACAGGCCATGCAGAAGGATCAGCGGGGGGCCATCGCCGGTAATACGGTAGTTGAGCTCAACACTCATGAACAGGATCTCCTGTGACACCGGTAAACCGTCTACATTACCATCGGTGGATACAGGCACAAGAGGAAAGAGGGCCGGGGAACAACAGGAACGGTTGTTGGGACAAAAAAGCCGGAGTTTCCTCCGGCATCAGGTCATAAAACTTGATGGGTTCCGACCACAACAGCCGGAAGCATCAGCAGTAGTACATGCTGTTCAGATATTCAGCCAGTGCAGCGATGTTGGAACGTTCCAGCTCGTTATGGGGTACAAAGATTTCCAGATCCATGAAAACACCTCCTGTCGCAATCTGTTTGGTGAGAATCCTCAGTAACTTAATGCTATCGTTGTTACAGTGATTACCCATTGACAGGCTGTTCCACAGGCTTGACATTTTGTATCAGCATGGATGAATTCCCGTTAACCATTAACCAAAGGTGACCGTGAACGCTCCCCACACAGAAGCCACCACATCGCCACTGGTTGCAGCTTCAAGTACGCTGGCACTGGTTCACTACCTGGACCGGCAAGGAGTATTGGATATTCCTACTGTGGAGCGAATTACCGGCTTCCATAGCAATGAACTGACCGATCCGGATCTCCGGATTCCCGCTGAATACCATTACCGTCTTTGGGAATATGCCGAACAGGCCACCGGTGACCCGGCGGTCGGGCTCCATGCCGGCCAGGTAATCGACCCTGATCGTATGGGGCTGGTGGGCCACGTGTTCTTCAATTGCGATACCCTTGGCGAGGCCGTTACCCAGTATGTTCGCCTGCACCGGCTGATCAATGAATCCGTCACACTGAGTTTCGAGCAGTCCGGTGACCTGGCCATTCTCACCTGGCAAGCAGATTCCCCCGCACACTATTGTCGCCAGGATATGGACCGGACACTGGCAGCCGCGCTGTGCCGCACCCGGCACTTCATTCATCCGTCCATTGTCGCCGAATGGGCCCACATCGCGCACCCGGAACCATCCTACGGGAAGGAATACCAGCGCCTTCTGGGAGGGAGAACCTATTTTGGCTCCGGCACCACCCGCCTTGCTTTCAACAGCCGGCACCTGAGCCATCCGATTCCACACCGCAATCCCTATGTGTATTCAGCGGAGCTCAAACAGGTCAACACGCTGCTGGCCCGTCTACAGAGCAGACGTACGTTTGGCCGCAAGATCCGGCGACTGATTTCCCGCCAGATGGCCACCGAACGTATTGATGCCGACACCCTCGCCAGACAGTGCCACATGAGCCGCCAGACGCTTTACCGGCGGCTGAAAAAGGAAGGACTGGGGTTTCACGAACTGGTAGAGGAGGTTCGCAAGGATAAGGCCATGCGCTATGTGGCAGCGGACCATTACGCGCTAGGCGAGATCGCTTTCCTGCTGGGTTTTTCCGAGCTCAGCGCCTTCAGCCGGGCTTTCAAACGCTGGACAGGGATGGCACCGGCCCAGTATCGGGCCCGCCACCAATCCGGCGAAGCCAGGGAAGCACCAGAATGACACTCCCCGAGATCTCCTGGCTCGCCGCCATCATCGGGTTGCTCTATCTGGCTGCAGCCACCTGCATTTACCGGATACTGATGACATACCGGACGGCCCAGGGCGCGCTGGCCTGGGTTCTGGCGCTTATCGGCCTGCCCTACATTGCCGTGCCCATGTTTCTGCTGTTCGGGCGCAACCGGTTCGGAGGTTATCTGAGTGCCCGGCGAATCGGCGACGCCCCACTGACCGAGCTGCTGAATCACTTTGAGCAACAGGCCGCGTCCATCAATCAGCAGGGTCACGAGCATTTTCACGATGAACTCCGGGTGCTCTGCAAGCTGGGGAGGCAGCCCTTCACCAAAGGCAACCAGTGTGACCTGCTGAAGGACGGCGAAGCCACCTTCGATGCATTGTTCGATGCCATGGAAAGCGCTCGCCGTTATATTCTTCTGGAGTTCTATATCATCCGCTCCGACAAGATCGGCCAGCGCATCAAGTCGATTCTGAAACGCAAACTCGCCCAGGGCGTGGAAGTGTGGTTTCTATACGACGACATTGGCAGTGTCTGGCTACCACGAAAATATCTCCGGGAACTGGCCGCTGCCGGGGCGAATGTTGCGTCCTTCGGCGACGGCAATCTTCGCCGCATGCGGCTGCAGGTGAATTTCCGCAATCACCGCAAACTGCTGGTTTGCGACGGAGAAGTGGGGTTTGTCGGGGGCATTAACCTTGGCGATGAGTATCTGGGCACAGCCATGGATGAGGAGCCCTGGCGCGACAGCCACTGCCGTATTACAGGGCCGGCAGTAACCGGTCTGCAACTGGCATGGCTGGAAGACTGGAACTGGGCCAGCGAGGAGTTCCCGACCCTCAACTGGTCGTCCTCCATGCCCCCGCGCGGTGATCAGGAAGTGCTTATTCTGCCCACCGGGCCGGCAGACACCTATGAAACCTGCACGCTGTTCTTCCTGAACTGCATCAATAATGCCCGCGAACGGATCTGGATTGCTTCGCCCTATTTCGTGCCGGACTTCCAGATCATGAATGCCCTGCAGCTGGCGGCGCTCCGGGGTGTGGATGTGCGCATCATCATCCCGGAAAAGTCCGACAGCCAGTTGATCAGACTTGCTGCCTACTCATACCTGGTACAGGCATCCCAGGCCGGCATCGCCATCTATCAGTATCAACCCGGGTTCATGCACCAGAAGATGGTACTGGTGGACAACCGCTACGCTGCGCTCGGTACAGCCAACCTGGACAACCGGTCCATGCGGCTGAATTTCGAGATCACCGCTATCAGCACCGCCAGCGACTTTGTTGACGGTGTCGAACGCATGCTGGAGGAAGACCTTGCCAGCTGCCGTTTGATGACCGAGCGCGACTACCGGGACCGTTCCATCCTTTTCCGCCTGGCCTGCAGAACCGTTCGGCTGGCAGCCCCACTGCTGTGAAACAGGCCCATGCCACGACATCGGTTTCGAAGTGACCATTTTCCGGACGTGAAGAATGTGAGAGTATTCCAGAACCACTGAGCCAGCACGCTGTAACGAAGCAGGACCATGACCACATTCAAGCCCCGCGAAACCCTGACCGAGCAGGTCGCACGCCACATTGAAAATCTCATCGCATTTGGCCAGCTTCGCTCCGGCGAGCGCATTTACGAAAGCGCCATGGCAAAACAGATGGACGTCAGCCACGGCTCGATCCGGGAAGGCCTGTTGTTACTGGAAAAACGCCACCTGGTGCAGAACGTGCCTCGCAAAGGAGCATTTGTCACGCCGCTGGATGAGTTTTTTGTGCGCAGTCTATATGAGGTTCTGCAGCTGTATCTGACCCATACCGGTCGCAAGCTGGTACGGCAGCGGCAACCCGCTGACATGGACAAGCTCGAATCCCTGTATCAGCGAATGAAAGCCTGCCACGACAATAATAATCTGCTCGCATTTCTGGAACTCGGCATTGAGTACACTCAGGCGTCCCTGGCCTACGCTGACAACTACTTCATTGTTTCGGCGATTGAAGACCTCTGGCCCTCCGCTAAGCGTTGTGCCTTTGTCGCATTTCAGCGTGGGGGAAATCGCGTGCTGGAGGACAACCTGGAGCACGTGCGTGAATCCATCGACGCCATACGAGCACACGATGAGGAACGTCTGGCAGGGATTCTGGCGAAATACGCCGAACAGCAATGCCAGCAGGTTCTGGAAGCCATTGGCAACAAAACAGCCAGTGCCTGACGCCCTGACTGATCAGTCAAACAGACGGGTAAAGGAAAACCCGAGGCTCAGGTAAGCGCTCCAGTCGTCTTCATTGTTATAGGCCGTGGCAATCTGAAGCGGCCCCAGAAATGATTCAACGCCGGCAAACACACTGGCTGAGTGCAGCAGATTGTTCCAGCGGGCATCTCCCAGCGACGACCAGGCGTTACCGGATTCAAAACCCACTCCGGCAAACCAGGGCACAAAGGGTCCACCGAATTCCTGCCTGGCAAAGACACTGGCAAGGGCCGCATCTTCACCGGCCACCTCGCCCTGACTATAGGCTGACAACCGGCGAAAGCCTCCCAGCAACACCGAATTCTCGATACCTGCAACACCGCGGGTCACGGTATTTGCAAATAGAAGACCGGTAATGCTTGTTTTGTCCCAGCTTGCTGTACCCAAAAGCATGACCCGGACCGAATCAAAGTGGCGGTCAGACCCAAGACCCGGGCGTTCGATTCGGCCCCGGATACCCGCATAGCCGCCAGATTCAGGAAGGAAGGTGTCGTCCAGGGAATCATGGACCAGCCGCAGGCTGACACTGCCACTCTGGATTGAGCCAGAGGGGGCCACCGGTTCGCCCACCTGCTCGTCGACGGTGGCATACCCGCGCTCATAGACAAGACGGATCTCGCCATTGACCCCAAGCTCGGTTCCCACGGAGAGGTCTACCTGGCGGTTGGTGATATCCACCTCGGTGATACGCTCGCCGTCACCATCGAACGCACTCAGATTCTCGCGGGTATACTCTCCTCCTACCGTCAGGAAACGTTTGAAGCCGTAGTCCAGGGGTTGGAACCACTCGGTCCGGACCCATGGCTGGGTTCCCAGCTGGAGCCCGGTTGCCCACTCACCACCAAGGGCATTGAGGCCGGTCATACGCAATGACGTTGCCAGATTGAAGCGGGTTTCATTCTCGAAATTGTCTTCGTAGTTCAGGCCGAAAGAGAGGTAGTTCGGCCCCCAGCTCTTCTCCTGAACCCGGATAACAAGATCGGTACCGCCGGACTCCGATGGCACCAGGGAATAGGAAACGGTTTCGTAGTAACCGAGGCCATATATGCGTTTGAGATCTTCCTCAAGTGCAGTCATATCCAACGGTTCGCCGACTTTCTGGCGTATGCGCTCACGGAGAAAGTCACCGGCCAGACGGGAGTCATCATCAATGCGGACCGCGGTAATTCGCCCAGGACTGAATGAGTGTGCCTGCACCTGGCTGCGGAAGCGCTGCCACTGATCGTCACTCACGCTCAGGTGGCGAAGCTCGCCCGCATGCTTGCGGGCGCCGCTGGCACCGAGCTCAAACAGCGCAGGCGCCTCGTAGAAATCCGCCGAGGACAGTCCTTCCAGGTCCGGCCGGATGAGTATGTCCTGATCCGACAGAAGCTCCAGCTGCTGTTCGGTATTCTGCCGTGTCATCATGGTGGTGAGCTGACCGACCACCGAAAAGGCCTCCCGGATTTCCTCCCCTTCCAGCAGTGGGTCAGTGATGTCCACCGCGATGATGATCTCGGCACCGCGATCCCGGGCCACACTGACCGGCAGGTTATTGGCCACGCCGCCATCGACCAGCAACCGACCGTCCAGGCTGACCGGGGCATAGACACCGGGGATACTCATGCTGGCTCGAATCGCCTCGGAAAGATTGCCTTTGCCGATGACGACCTGCTCCCCGGTTTCCAGATCCGTGGCGACCGCACGAAAGGGAATCGCCAGCTGGTCAAAATCCTCTACCAGTGAGGCACTGCGGGTAAGTTCGTTGAGAATAAAACCGAGGTTCTGGCCGGCAATAATGCCTCCCCCCAGATGAAGCCCATCCAGGCGTACCCCAAGACCTGGCGCCACCGGAAATCGCCAGTCCTGGCGCTTTCGCCTGACGGGCTTGTAGGCGCGGCCGGGATCGTCACGAAAACTCGAGACCCAGTCCATCTCGATAAAACGTTCTTCGATTTCGTGAACGTCCATGCCCGAGGCATAGAGGGCGCCGACGGCCGAGCCGGCACTGGTGCCCACCACGATATCCACCGGTACCTTCAGCTCTTCCAGCACCCGCAGTACACCGACATGGGCCATACCCTTGGCGCCACCACCGCTGAGCACCAACCCTACCTTTGGCCGCCCTGCATCGGCCAGCGCCGGCATTCCCGCCAGCACTACAACTACCAGAACCAGTAATCTCAATACTGACATCATCCCGCCTGTGATTTATTGATCGTCCTTGCGGTCGTGCTCTGCCAGCGACAGGTGGGATACATCGGGGACGACCGGTGGCGGCAAGTCTCGCTTGACGCCCAGTTCAGTGCCCGGTGGCGCCAGTGTCCAGTCGTCCAGATGCTGAAACATCGGCGCAGGCGCCTCCCTGTGCTCCTCAAGGGTTACGCCAACCGGGTCCAGCGTCAGAGCGGAACCGGACAGAATCGTGTCAACCTTCTCACCAGCTACCGGCAAGCGATCGCCCGGCTCCACCGCCACTGACGACGCTGGTTTGTCGGCGGCAGTAGCCTCTGCGGCTGCGGGTTGACGGGGCGCCTGCTCAGGTTGCGATTGAGCCCGGGGCTCTGCGCCTGGCGCCGGCTGGGGCGGTCGAGGGGGAGCTGTGCCTTCCATCGCCTGCACGTAGGCCACCATACCGTGTTTTTGCAACACAGCCCGGTATTTCTCCGCCTGTACCTCTTCCAGCTTGTTGCGGATAACCACTGGCTGACCGCTGAACATGCGATCGACCTGCTCTACCGTTGCCTTGAACAGGTTTTTTGCATTAGTACGGGCTGTCGTCGGGTCTGTCCCCGGTGTGCACTCCCCTTTGAAAACAAGCTGGAACATGATCCTGCCTCTACCTGACTCTGTTTTTAACCATCATAGTGTATCCTGACGAGCTCCGGAACCTTGCGGTGGGCCACGCCGTGTTACTGAAAACTGCAAACAATTGAAAAATACGTGCACAAATCACGCAAAATTGCCGGGACTCTGCGATAATGATCAGTAACCAAAAATTACATATATTTACATAATTCCCGGACTCACATCACAGGAGTGACTCCATGCCCATCAGAAGCACCGCCGGCGCTATTGCCCTGTTGTTGGCTGCGGCCTCCCAGCCCGTAGCGGCCAACAACCTGGACCTTCTGCTGAGCGGAATCTTTCCGGACCAGCAAGCCACCTACATCGGCTATGAAAGCGTGGAGAGAGAGGATATACCCGCCACCTCCCATATTGAACGTAAGTACCTGGTAGTAGACTTCCGCTTCAAGTCCGACCCGGCCAGCGACCAGTTACAGGCCAGCGTTCACAAGGTCTGCATGACGCTTCTGAAAGACAGGGAACTGATTCAGTCCCTGTCCGATTCCGGTTACGATATGGTCGCTGTCGCCTTTGACCGACAGTCACAGTACGACTGCCTCTGAAGCAGCCCTAATGGTCCCGGCCCAGGAGTCGCGGAAACGCCTCCAGCGCACTGTTCACCGAATCCAGATTGAAAGCCTCAATATCCGACAACAACTTCTCGCCATAGCGGGTGACCGAGGGTGACCGGAACCGCTTGCCCCACTCCAGCAAGCGCGTCGCGAAATCCTTCATCTGTTCCGGGTCGCCGCTTTCGCGGACAATTTCCCATTCATTCCCGAAGTCCCTGGCCAGCTGCTCCCGCAGCCAGCCACGCTCCTGCATGCTCAGGGTCTGGGCCAGCAAGCGCTCTGACTCTTCCGGTGTACCCTCCTCCTCGGCCTGCTCCTCGGTCACCTCCACCCGGGGCAGGCTGACGGTAAAGGTGGAACCTGCCCCGGGCTCACTTTCAACCTTCAGCTCGCCCCCCATCATTCTTACCAGCTTGCGACTGATGGCAAGGCCCAGGCCGGTACCTCCGTAACGCCGGCTGTTCTGTCCTTCCTGTTGTTCAAAAGCATCGAAAATCTGCTCCTGCTGATCGGGAGGGATACCAATACCAGTATCCGCTACCGTGACCACCAGGCGGTACCACCGCCGCCTGTCGCTCTCACTATCGCCGGAGGGCTCTCCACCTACAGACTTACGCGGCGTAGCGGTGGCACGAACGGTCACGCCGCCGTCATGGGTGAATTTGATGGCGTTACCCACAAGATTGAACAGCACCTGGCGCAGCCGGGTTTCGTCCAGCATCATCGCCACCGGCATTTTGGAATCAACGCTGACCTCAAGCGAAATAGCCTGTTCGGTCGCTCTCAGATCAAATATATGCCGCACATCGCTAAGCAGGCGGCGCACGGAAACGGCCGAATAGTCCAGCCGCATTTTCCCCGCCTCAATGCGTGACAGATCAAGGATATCGTTGATCAGCATCAACAGGCTGCGACTCCCCGCGCGAATGGCATCAAGATAGTTCCGTTGCTGGGGGTCCGTCACCGTGTTGCTGAGGAGGTCACTGTAACCTATGACCGCATTCATGGGGGTGCGGATCTCGTGGGACATATTGGCAAGGAACTCACTCTTGGTCAGGCTTGCCGCCTCAGCCTCCCGAGCCAGGCGTTCCGCTTCCAGTTTCGCTGCCCTGAGCTCGTCTTCACTTCGGCGCAGGGCGTTTTCCGAGCGGATTCTTTCGTCCACCTCCCGCGACAGCTTGCGGTTCCAGTACAGGAAGATCAACACCACGACGATGGCGATCAGCACAATTCTGCGCACCACGGTGTAATCCGTTTCCTGTTCGATATCCAGATGAATCCAGCGGTTGTAGATCGACTCGGTTTCAGATGCATCGAGACTGCCCAGGGCTTTGTTCAGAATCCGGTGCAATTCCGGCCGCTCCTTGTCGACGGCAAACCGCAGCTCATATTGATAGGGGGTGATGCTGGTAATCCGCAGGTTGGAAAGCCCCAGGCGTGCGACCGTGTAACTCACGGCAGGAATATGCGTCACCATCACATCCAGATCACCATTGGACAGCGCCAGCAATCCTTCCTCGATGGACGTCACCGGGTAGAGGTCGAGGTTGGGATGATTGATCAACAGGTAATCATGCCCGGCCTGACGATTCACCACGCCCACCTTCTCGTCCCTGAGCTGCTGCAGCTCTCCGATAAAACGGCCGTCATCCCGGATCGCCAGGGCGATGGGGACCGTCAGGTAGGCACGGCTGAACAGGAATTCGTCCTCCACACGGGGAGTTCGCGACAGCGCCGGCAGGATGTCTACTTCCCCGTCGCGCAGAGCTGCTTCTGCATTGGCGCTGTCGGACATAACCTCCCGACTGAAACGAACATTGAGCTGTTGTTCCAGGCGTGTAACCAGATCCGGAACCAGGCCGGTGGCCTGACCATCCTGGGTAAACTCGAACGGGGGCCAGTCTGGCCGGAAGGCCACTGTGAGATCAGAGTTGCGCTTGAGGAATTCACTTTCCGCCACAGACAGGGAAATGGCGGACGGGTCCTGCTCTGGCAGCTCTGTCTGTAACCAGGACTGTCGTATGGTGCGATGTTCGTTATGCCCGATCGCCAGCACTGCCTGATTGAGAACCCGGTACGCCCGGTCTTCACCCGCACGGACTTCAAGTACGACGTCCACAGATTGATGATTCAGCAGCGTGGCCATCCCTACCCCGTTCACCATGGCGGACTGAAGGTAGTCGGAAACCACCGGCACCGGTCCCAGGAAAGCATCAGCCTGGCCGGAGAGAAGCATGCTGACCGCGGCACTGACGCTGCTTACGGGGACCGGAGAGAGTCGGTCGACCGGATCCAGCAGAGCAAACTGATTGGGATCGTTTGTAATCAGGGCGATACGGGCCCCTTCAAGATCTGACAACTTGCGGATGCCGGCATCCCCGGAGTGGACAAAGATGCCGTAGGTCAGGCTCATCAATGGCGACGTCTCTGCGACCCCGGAGGGTACTGGTTGGCGGGCCAGACGCGTGTTCAGCCTGGCGTCCAGCGTACCATCGCTGAACCACTCCTCCATCTGCGCCTCGTTGCCTGAAACCGCCTCCACCGGCACATCCAGCTTGTCCGACACCCGCTCGAGATAGTCGATGAACAAACCGGCCAGTTGTCCTTCGCCGGTGTCGAACGCCAGCGGGACCTGGTCGACACGGACACCGATGCGGAAGACCTCACGGTCCTGGAGCCACTGCAGGTCTGCGCTGCCCAGAACCGGTGCCGGCGAAGGCTGAGGCGGCTCTGCGGCCGACATACCGGAAATCAGAAGGCAGTTGACCAGCAACAGAAAATAAAAGCCGACCCTCACTGGATATCCTCACCGGTTTAGCTAAAGTTCAGAGAACCATACCCGTAAATTCTTCTGATTGCATTCAGCGGGTTACCCGCATTATCGTGACGACACCCGCAGTCATCGAAAAACGGGATCACCCCGGGGAGAGCTACTACGATGGACACCAGCAACCATACCTTCAGCACCCTGTTTGAGCAGCTGGGCATGCCCTCTGACAAGCAGAGCATTGAGGATTTCATTGCCAGGCACTCACCCCTTCCTTCAGAGGTCGCCCTCCAGGATGCTCCATTCTGGTCCGAAAGCCAGTCCCACTTTCTGGAAGAGGGCCTGGAAGACGATTCCGACTGGGCAGAAATTATCGATGAGCTGGATGCCCTGATGCGCCACTGATCAGCACCCTGTCGCGACCTGAGTCCTTGGCCAGGTACAGCGCCTTGTCAGCACGGTCAAAAACGTCATCTTCGTCGTCGCCTTCGGTAAATTCCGCAAGGCCGGCGGAAAAGGTCACGGAGACAGGGTCGCCCCGGAAATGGAACGGCAATGCCGCGATATGCTTTCGCATGCCGTCAAGAACCGATCTGGCGACATCCGGTGGCGTCTCCGGCATCAAAATAACGAATTCCTCACCACCAAAACGGGCAATGAAATCCGTTGTTCTCAGCCTGTCGCTCAGGGCTTTGGCCACCAGTTGCAGCACCCGGTCCCCGGCCTTGTGGCCATAGGAATCATTCACCCGCTTGAAATAATCAATGTCGAGCACGCCAACCGTCAGGGGGTGCCGGTAGCGTTGCCAGCGCTGATACTCGAAAGCCAGGCGTTCCTGCCACGCTTCCCGGTTAGGCAACTGGGTTAACACATCCCTCAGTGCCTTCCGGCGCTCTTCAGCCAGCTCTTCCCGCACCTGCTCCGAATGCGTTTCAACCATCGCCAGCTTTTCGTGCATCAATTCCAGCTGTTGTGACAGGTTCCTCTCGCGCTCGGTCTCCTGGGCGCGGAAGCGTTCCACCGCACCACTGATCGATTCCAGATGCTGCCCTACTGACGCTTTCAGCTGGTCGAAATCCGCAATGGATTCCACCTTCTGGCCGAATACCTGCAGCTCATCACGGATTTCGCGATCCAGTGCCTCGGATGCATTCAGGCGACCGGCCTGCGCCGTGGTCTGTTCGGAAAAACACTGTCGCAATGCCTCCAGCCGCTCGTCCAGGCGCCGGAGAAAGGCTTCAAACTCCCTCTGGCTTCGGGTAACGGCCGCAATAACCAGGTCCGCGACACCGCTCAGACCCTCGCGCAATTCATCCCAGTCATCACTGCTTAACAGCGACTCCTGAAGCCGCCTGGCTCTGGCCTCGGAAGCTGGCTCCAGCGAGACCTGCCCCAACATGTGCCCCAGCAACTCGCCAACCCGCCTGGCGATCCTATGGCGCTGGCTCAGTTCTTCGACATCATCCCGGCCCAGATCCACTTCGTCCCTGCCGGGTTCGGCGGACTCGACCTCGGCACCGGCTTCGGACGTCCCGGGCTGGGTGCCCCTGGAACCAAACAGCCTGCCAAGCACACCAGGCCTGCCTCCCGGCTGCCCCGCTCCCGCCAGGCCGGTTTCGAGAACTCCGGCAAACTCCGCGAGCCAGCCGGTAAAGTGTAATTGCAGCGTATCCGGTTTACGGAGTCGTTTTTCCAGGTCCCGCAGGCGATCCTTGCTGCTGGCAAACAGGGCGTGGTCGCGAAGTGCGGATAACAGATGTTCAAGGGTTGCCCTGGTCCGGCCTGCCGATTCGGCTTTCTGTTCGTCAAGTGCGGACACCTGGCGGTCGATCCGGTCCTGTAGTTCGTACCAGGTTCCGGAATCCAGGGATTCCTTACGCAATTCGCTACGCAGGCTGGCCAGCAAACGGTCCAGTTCCTGGTTCTGTCCTTCCGAGGCCAGGCTGGTCCGAACAAGCATGCGCTGGAACTGATTACGTTCAGTGGTCCACTGCGACTCGCGCTCTTCTGACAATTCAATTGCCGTCAGGTATTTCTCCTTCCAGGGCGAATCCGATGACATTTAGCTCTCCCGGCCTTGCTTCCGGCCGCGGCGGGCGCGGGGATGGCTCTGGTCGTATACCTTCGCCAGATGCTGAAAATCGAGATGAGTGTAGACCTGTGTTGTGGCTATGTCGGCATGGCCCAGTAATTCCTGGACAGCACGCAAGTCGCCGCTGGATTCCAGCATATGGCTGGCAAAGGAGTGCCTTAGAAGATGAGGATGCAACCGTTGGTCAGCCCCTTTCGCGAGGCCCCAACGGCTGAGCCGAGACTGTATGCTGCGGGGGCTTAACCGGTCACCCCGACGGCTTACATAAAGGGCGCTTTCGCCCTCAGGCGCTATTGTCTGACGCACCCCCACCCAATTGGCAAGCGCATCAAGCGCCTTGCGGCCCACGGGGAGAACACGCTCCTTGCTGCCTTTACCCATTACCCGGACTTCACCGCCACGAGTGTCCACCGAATGAAGGTCCAGGCCCGCTAGCTCTGACAACCGCAGCCCGGACGAATACATCAGCTCGAACATGCTCAGGTCGCGAATTTCCAGGGGATCGTCAGGGGTCGCGTCGAGAAGATGGTTAAGCTGGTCGACGTCCGCCACCCTGGGCAGACGCCTGCCCGCTTTCGGTGCGCGGATATCCAGGGCCGGGTTATCCGTAGCAAGACGTTCACGCAGAAGGTATTCGTAAAAACGACGTATTGCAGAGAGATGGCGGGCGATGCTGCGCCCGCCAAGCCCCTCGCGGCTCAACTGGGCCACGTAGCGCCGCAGATCATGGCTGGTCACAGACCGCCAGGCGGCGGATGGCTGGTATTCAACCCAGACAAGGAAACGTTTGAGGTCCTCACGATAACTGCTGCAGGTGCGCGGCGAGTGTCTTTTTTCCGATGCCAGATACCGCAGAAATTTTTCCAGTGGTTCTGCGAGCGCGGCAGAGGTACCCCTCCCGGCAGCCGGTGTCATGTTCAGCGAGACTCCGCCACCACGTCAGTCAACGTCACAGCCGCTGCGTGTCGCTGAAGTATGGGGGGTAGCAGCCGGCTAAGAGTATCGCTGATATAGGTGAGGAACAGTGAACCCATACTCTGGTCAAAATACCCGGGTTCACAACTGCCAACCGCAAACACGCCAACCAGTTCATCGTGTCGCAATGGCACCAGGGCCACCGAGGCAATGGGCTCTTCCCGGTCAGGAAACAGGAAACTCCGTTCGCTCTCACGGAACTGACCACACACCGCACGGTCACCCTCCAGAAGGCCACCCAGGCGCGCTTTTGCAACCTCCGGCGCAACCACATGCAGGGCACCCTGTGCCGCCGTTGGAAGCTCGGAATCGGCGAACAGAAGGATCGACGCCGCATCCAGGCCAAAGTCGCCACGGATACTGTCATCAATGGCCGCCGCCATGTCGTTCAGATTGCGCGCCTCGACTACCTGCATCAACAGGCGCTTGCTTTTCTCGAACAGGCGATCGTTATGACGGGCGATGGAGACCAGCTCTACCAGTTCCCGTCGGAGGGTATCGCGCTGCTCGCGGAACAGATGCACCTGACGTTCCACCAGCGAAATTGCGCGGCCGCTGTCATGGGGCAGTGTCAGGCTGCGCAGCAGTTCGTCCTGTTCCACAAAGAAGTCGGGATTGTTCCGCAGATAGTCTGCAACGGCTTCCGGGCTGAGCTCTCCGGCCTTCTTGTGGGCCGTTTGGTCTGTCATGCTGCTCTCCTGATAGTCAGGGCTTTGATGTAACTGGCTGGCGATGGCGATTCTGCTGCCGCTGATGTCCCGGTCTTGTATCACCCTGCCGCGTGTTTTTGCGACGCCGCGGGGGCTGCTCCCCCGGCAAGCGAAGCTGGCCTTCAAAGACGCTGGCTGTAGGGCCTTCCATCATAACAGGGGTCCCTTCACCCTGCCATTCAATGACCAGGTGGCCGCCCTTAAGCTCCACATCCACACGGTTGTCCAGCAGGCCACGCAAGCATCCGGCGACAACGGCCGCACAGGCTCCACTGCCACAGGCCATGGTTTCACCGGACCCGCGTTCGAATACCCGCAGCCGGGCGTGGGTGCGGTCGAGGATCTGCAAGAATCCGATATTGGCCCGCGCCGGAAACCGGGGATGATTCTCCAGCCGAGGCCCAAGCTCTCCCACTGGCGCGATATCCACGTCGTCCACCACCAGCACACCGTGCGGGTTGCCCATGGATACGGCGCTGAGTTCAACGGTATCACCGCCAACGTCCACGGAATAGATATCCTTGCGGCGGTCAGCCGCGAAAGGAATAGCCGGAGGGTTCAGCTCTGGCACCCCCATGTCCACGGCAACCATACCGCCGCGGCCAACTCTGAGTTCAATGACCCCCTTGGCGGTCTGCACACGGATTACCTTCTTGTTGGTCAGGCGCTGGTCGCGGACAAAGCGCGCGAAACAGCGGGCGCCATTGCCACACTGTTCCACTTCCGAGCCGTCGCTGTTGAAAATCCGGTACCGAAAATCCACATCGGGCAGACCAGGAGGCTCCACCACCAACAATTGATCGAAGCCGATACCAAAGTGCCGGTCGGCAAGCTCACGAATCATCTCCGGGCGCATGCGGAACGGCTGGCTGATAGCATCCACCACCATGAAGTCGTTCCCCAGACCGTGCATCTTGGTGAAACTGAGCATGGGCCCCTGTCCGCGTCGAGGCTGATTCATAGCATCATCCCCAATCATTCCGGCAAACAGCTTTCAGGGCCGAGCTGCTCTTCCAGGGTTTCCCGGCGCCGCACCACGTGCACCTGGTCTCCATCCACCATCAGTTCCGGTGGACGGTTACGGGTGTTGTAGTTGGAACTCATGACAAAACCATAGGCGCCGGCCGAACGAACCGCCAGCAAATCCCCTGCCTGAAGTCGCAATTTGCGATCCTTGCCCAGAAAATCGCCGGTCTCGCAGACCGGACCTACCAGGTCCCAGGCCATTTCCTCACCATCCGTGCGGGGTTTCACCGGGATGATAGCCTGCCATGCGCTGTAGAGCGCGGGCCGGATCAGGTCATTCATCGCCGCGTCGATGATGGCAAAATTACGGTGTTCCGTACACTTGAGAAATTCGACCCGTGTCAACAGGATACCGGCGTTGGCCGCAATGGAACGGCCGGGTTCCATGATCAGTTCCAGCTTACGGTCGCCCAGGCGCTCTGCCAGTGCTGTGACATAATCTGACGGCTGTGGTGGTTGCTCGCTGTCATAGGTGACGCCCAGGCCACCCCCCATATCCAGGTGGCGGATGACGATGCCTTTTTCCGCCAGGGCATCGATCAACACCAGCACCCGGTCCAGAGCATCCAGGAACGGCGTTACCGATGTCAGCTGGGAACCGATATGACAGTCCACGCCCTGTATATCCAGGTTGGGCATGGCGGCGGCGCGTTCATAGACCGCCGGAGCCTCTGCGATGTCGATGCCGAACTTGTTTTCTTTCAGGCCAGTGGAAATATAGGGGTGGGTGCCCGCATCCACGTCGGGGTTCACCCGCAGGGAAACCGGCGCTTTGACACCAAGCTCACCCGCCACTTCATTGAGCCTGTCCAGCTCGGTGTCCGATTCCACGTTGAAACAGCGCACCCCGGCTTCCAGTGCCCGGCGCATTTCCCAGCGCTGCTTGCCGACACCGGAAAACACGGTTTTTGCAGGATCGCCACCGGCGCGAACCACTCGTTCCAGTTCGCCCGCCGACACGATATCGAAGCCGGCACCCAGCCGCGCCAGCACATTGAGCACGGCAATATTGCTATTGGCCTTCACGGCATAGCAGACCAGGTGGGGGCGGCCGGCCAGGGCATCATCGTAGGCACGGTAATGACGCTCCAGGGTGGCGCGCGAATACACATAGGCGGGTGTACCGAAACGCTCGGCAACCGTCGTAACCGGTACGTCTTCGGCGTACAACTCGCCGTTACGGTAGTTAAAGTGGTCCATGTAGATCCTGAGTCTGTTGGCGGGGCGGCTGGCCGGGACTATCGGTCGCCGGCGTCATCGTCGCGGCCCTGCTCGCTGTCACTGGCCTGTTCAGCAACCGCGTCGTTGCCGGAAGGTACTTCCCGGTACAACGGCCCTTTCTGACCACAGCCACCGATAAACCCGGCCATCAGCAACAGAAATACGATTGTCGGTCCTGGCTTCATGGTAACTGCCCCTGTTTCTGTATGGGCGAAGTATACCTGAGAGGGACCACGCCCGGCGAGATGCCACAGGTACTGATTGGGGGCGCTAAAGGTGCTGATTCAGGGCTTTTTCCAGTTCTGAGCGGTAATACAGATACTGAATGGTCTGGATATCCTGCTGATAGATCTGGGGGTCGAGGTCGTGAGGCAGATGAATGTCGGTCAGGTACACAGGATACCGTTCCGGACTGTCACGCAGAGACTGTATGTAATGGGCCACTGCAGGAATCAACCGATTGCCATATTCCTGCACGGTGAATTCCTGGTCACCACAGAAAATATCAAAGCGAACCCGGGAATCGCCCTCCTGAATACCGATAGCCTGCACCTCAAGCCCCGGCAGAGGTACGTTACTGTCGGCGTCAGGGCGCCGCTCTGCATGCCAGTGACCGTCCCGCAGCAGCACTTCATAGCACTGGGCGCCGCCGATATCCGCCACGCTACCGAGCTGCCTTAACTGCCGTCGCTCGGTCAGGTTCTCCAGAAATCGCAGCAACGGCACCAGCAGATAGCGACGATTGACATACCCCTGCCCCCAAGAGAACACCGACCCCAGTTCATCCACGACCCATACACGGGCCTTGTCCCCACTGGCCTGGTAAAACACCTGGATATTCCCTGGCTCACTGGTATGGCAGACCGTTCGAAACGGCAGATCGTCCAGCAGGGCATGACGGTCAAAAACAACCGGCACGTATGATTCCTGGGGCTTGGCCAGATAGGTCATCAGGGCCTCGGCACTGTCCAGCGCAACAAATCCCGGCTCAGTCCCATTGAACCGCAGCACAAAAAACCGCCGGTCCATCTCGATCACATAGCGTAGCGGATGGGGGCCCATGCCACCCGCAAAAAAATGGCGCATAACATCGGTAAAAAGCTCTTTCACTCGGCGGGCGATGGTAGCACCGTGGCCTTTGTTGTGGCTGTGAACCATAATTTCCGGCAGGCGGTCCGGCGCTCCCGTCACTGATGCCAGTACATTTTTCAGGCACTGGATCAGCGTGTCGCCGGCCGCATAATGTTGCAGACTGACCTCATGCCAACTATTGAAGGTAACCTGGTCAATGGTATTGACCAGATTTTCCCGGCCGCCACTGAACCCCAAAGAGTCGTGCCGGGCGCTGAGTTTGTGCAGCCCCCGTTCGGTCAGGTGCGCCTGCGGGTCCAGGCCCACATTGACGAAAAGCAGGTTCCGCAGCGGATGCACACCTCTGGACAGCGCCTCCCGACCGGCCGGGTCTACAGGAAACGGCAGGAACGAACTCAGAGCATCCAGCATTTCCCGTAACTCCGCCACCGAGGCCGTACTGGTGCCGGCACGCACGTTCAATCGGGTTGATCGGCTTAACAGACCATTGCAGTAGCACCACACCATCAGTTCGGTCAGATTTCCGGAACGTCTGATCACCGGCTGCCAGAACGCGTCGGAAGGGTCTTCGAGATCACGGTACAGGAGCCAG
The DNA here is from genome assembly GCF_039977835.1 of Marinobacter sp. Taxonomy (GTDB): domain Bacteria; phylum Pseudomonadota; class Gammaproteobacteria; order Pseudomonadales; family Oleiphilaceae; genus Marinobacter. Next base: position 79,179 of record NZ_JBDWCL010000060.1, read on the forward strand.
CCGTCGTGACCTGCAGCCCCGCCCTGTTCCGACTGGTGATGGAAGGCCAGATTCTCTTCCGCCAGCGAGGGAGCCAGCCCGGGATTGATCTGTTCGATCTTGCCGGCCTTGCGCTGAAAGGCCGCATAGAGCTTTCGCCCCAACAGGTTCATATCGTTACTGCTGATGGCCGCGCGAGTGCCATGATCCCGTGCCAGCCGGGACAACAGACGATAGCTGTGGGTAAGCTCCGCTACCACAGCCCTTCGCAAGACCACCACGTCCTCGGCTCGCCAACGTATACGGTTATCCAGATTCCCGATCTCCGCAGCGGTCCAGCCCCAGTCATCAACCAGCGCCTGGAGCAGGCTGGTTCGCCAACCGGCGACCAGCTGGGCAGAACGGGTCAGCGGCAGGCCAGCTTTCAGATAGAGGCTCTGGCGCACCAGCGCCAGGCGATCAGGGGCTTCTTCCTCCCGCAGCCAATGCTCCAGGCGCTCATATAGCAACACGTAGGGATCGAGCCGATCAGGGTCGGTTTCACCGGCATAGACCGCTGCCTTGAATACCCGTGACAGCAGCGGCTCTCCCTTTCCCCGGGCATAACATTCGATCAGCAGCAGTTTGAGAATGGACTTCCAGGGCGCATCGATGCCCTTGTACAACTGCCAGACCCCGGCACCAAGGAACTCTTCCTGCGGTATCGATACCGCCGGGCCGAAATCAATGTACTCATCGCCACGAATAAATCGGCAGTCAACCAGCTGCCGGGCGCACTCGTCATAACGGTCCTCATCTCCCACCGGCACCAGCCACCACAGCGGGTAGCAGCCACCCAGATGTATACTGGTGCGGTAAAACTCATCCAGTAGAAGAAAATGCTGTGAGCTGCCGCAGTTTTCTCCGGTGACCTCGGCGCGCTGGCGCCCGGCTCGCCAGTCCGCGGCTGAAAAAACGAACACATGAAGCTCCACGCCCAGGGATAATGTCCAGGCAGCGAGACTCTCCGCTTTGCGTTCGAGACAATGCACCCCGCGCTCGGACAGATCCGGCCGATGGCATAACCAGACATCCAGGTCACTAGCTACCGAGTGACCCAGCGTACCGGGGCTGCCCATCAGAAACAGCGCTTCGAGATCCGGTTTTCGCCGACCTTCGTCCTTGAGGGAAAAAGTCCGCGCCAGCCGCCTGGCCGCATTCAGCGTCGGCTCCGCGGGCCTGTAGTGACTCAGTCCGTAGGGGCAGTCACTGTCCAGGTAGCCGGGAAGCGCAGGATGGTTGAGGTGAAACACCAGCGGCAGCACTTCCAGAACTGCCTGCTGGCGATAGGTCAGTGCTGAACGGGCGCGCTCCCAACGGTGCTGATTGACGGCCATGAACCGATCCCGCAGCCGACGCAGCGTTTTTCTGTCTATACCCTCGTCGAAATCCAGGGCGATAGGAGCGGTATGGATGGTCACGGCGACTCCGCGGGAGAGGTTCTTTCCGATAGCATTATCAGTATGATGAACGCATCGTGGCAAAACCGGCAAAAAAATAAAAGCGGGACTGCTTTATAACATCCGTTATAACACCCTGCGGCAAAACTGGCTGAGGTTATTGTGTCGTGAAAGAATTTTTTATTCGTCGGGACCGTTCCGACGCGCCCCCGGGCATAGAACGCCGAACCCTGATCCGCATTGACGACGAGGGTGTGATTGTCTTTGCAGACCACCATGCCGAATCGGTGCTGGGTTACGAGGCCAGTGAGCTGGAAGGGCGCAAGGTGCAGTGCATTCTCGCTGCCCGCCAGGATGACCCGTTTGCGCCGGCTCACCGCCACCGCATTGAAAACGGCGAATCGATACTGATTACCTTCCGCCACAGGGAGGGGTTTTTCTTCACCGCCGGCCTCAGCCTGCGCATGGATATCCGTGATGCGGACCAGGCCGCCAGTGCCTGCATCAGCCAGCGTGACCACTCACCGGTTGACCACCGCCTGATACGACTGATGGAAACCTCAGCCCACCTTGGCCTATGGGAGCTGGACATCAACAGCAATGAAATGACCTGGACAGACGGCATGTACCAGCTGCTGGAACTACGGCCCGGTAGTGAGATTACGCCTGAGCAGGCGCTGTTCTATTGCCAGTCCAGCCAGGGCCGGATTCGCGCCCGAATCCGGCGATGCATCCGCAGCGGACAGCCGTTTTCCGTGACTCTGGATCTGCTCACCGCCAGACAGAAAATCCGCCAGGTAACATTGACCGGTCGTGCACTGAAAACCGGCGAGCGGATTCAGCGCCTGGGTGGAACTCTTATTGACCAGACCCGGGAACAACGCGAGCACCTGGCACGCAGGCAGGCCGAGCAACTACTTGGCGCTACCATCAATGCCACCAGCGATCTGATAGTGGCAGTGGACCGGGCCCTGAACCTGTTGCACTTCAATCAGGCTTTCGCCCGCCAGTTCGAACTGACCTTCGGGCAGGCCCCCAAACCGGGCGATAACATCAACACATTGTTGCGGGACTACCCCAATGAACGGCGACTGATCGAACGCCTATGGAGCAGGGCTTTCGAGCGTGACAGTTTTGTGGTTGAAATGCCCATGGCCCAGCAACATCGGGAACTGCCACTCTATGAGATTCATTACCAGCGCCTGACCAACGATCTGGGCGACGTAATGGGTGCCGTGCACGTCGCCCGAGACATCAGCGACCGGCTGCAGAGTTCCTCCAGCAGCGAATACCGGATCCAGCACGACCCCGTAACAGGCCTGATGAACCGCAAGGCATTTCTCGCCCGCCTGCAACACACCCTGGAACAGAAAAGCCGGCGCGATGGCCGCAATAGTCTGCTATATCTGGACCTGGACGGCTTTGATCACTTCAACGAGATTGCAGGCAGCGGCACCTGCGACCGCTATCTGCGGGAACTGGCAGGCAACCTCGGCGTCAAGGTCAGGCAGCGGGATGCACTGGCAAGACTGGCAGGCGACACCTTCGCACTGCTGATCGAGAACTGCCCCGAGGCCCGCGCCCGCAAGATTGCCGACAGCATCCTTGAACTGATCGGGGGCTTTGTCTTCGACTGGCAGGGCAAACAGCTGCAAACCACAGCCAGTGGTGGCCTGCTGTTCCTTGATGATGATTCTCCCAGCAATCCGGAACAACTGCTGACCCAGGCCGCTGACCTGTGTCACACCGCAAAAACCTCTGGACGCAACCGTATCCACGCCGCCCAGGCGATGTCACAGGCTATGGACGAAGGTACCACCAATGTCGTGCTCGAACAGCTCCGACAGGCACTCGATAACGAGCAGGTCCGGCTTGAGTTCCAGGCACTTCGCCCGGTAGCCAGTGTCACCTGGGGCGACCACATTGAAATCCTCACCCGGATACCAGGAGAGAGGCCGGATAGTCCACCGCTGACACCAGAGGCCTTCCTCCCGGTCGCCGAGCGGTTCGACCTCGCCAAACGCCTCGACCGCCAGGTGATCCGCCAGACCCTGGCCTGGCTGGAGCAACACCGCCTGCTGGAACCACGCCTGAAGTACTGTGGCTTCAACCTCTCCCTGGCCAGTGTGCTGGATGACACATTCGCTGATTTCATGGAAGCGGCGCTGAAAGACTCACCCTATGCGCCGGAATGTTTCTGTCTGGAAATCCGCGAAGCCCACGCCACCCAGTATCCGGATGATGTGGCTGTACTGTGCGATACCTTGCACCGCATCGGTTGCCGCGTGGCGCTGGATGGCGCAGGGGCCTCGGTAGAAAGCTACAGCCTGGCGGCAAAGCTGCCGGTAGACATCATCAAACTGGACCACAAGATCATGCAGCACTTGCACGATGACCCGGTACAGCAGGTGATGGTGGAAGCCCTGCACAAGATCGCCGCCGCCTCGGGCAAAATGACGGTGGCCACTTTTATCGAGAACGATGACACCTTGCGCAAGGTACGCACCCTGGGGATCCATTATGGCCAAGGCTTCCGCCTCTACCGGCCCCGTCCTCTGGAGGAACTGACGCCGGCAGAAGTTACTCTGACCACGGGGAAGATCGGCGGCTGACGCGGCGGTCAGAGCGCTTTGCGGGCCCGAGCAACAGCAGCGCGGACCTGGTTCGGCGCGGTGCCACCCAGATGGTCCCGGGCCTGCACGGAACCTTCCAGCGTCAGCACATCGAATACGTCCTCGGCGATCACATCGGAAAAACGTTTCAGCTCCGCTATGGTCATGTCAGACAGGTCACGGCCCTCGGCCACACCAAAGCCTACCGCCTTGCCCACGATCTCGTGCGCATCGCGGAAGGCCACGCCCTTCTTGACCAGATAGTCCGCCAGATCGGTCGCGGTCGAGAAGCCTCGCTTGGCGGCTACCCGCATGTTGTCGGCCCGGGCTTCGATCGCTGGAATCATATCCGCATAGGCCTTGAGGCAGCCTTTGACGGTATCCACGGTATCGAACAAGGGCTCCTTGTCTTCCTGGTTGTCCTTGTTGTAGGCCAGCGGTTGGCTCTTCATCAGCGTCAGCAGGCTGATGAGGTGGCCATTTACCCGTCCGGTCTTGCCGCGCACCAGTTCCGGCACGTCCGGATTCTTCTTCTGGGGCATGATGGACGAGCCTGTGCAGAAGCGGTCCGGCAGGTCGATAAAATCAAACTGGGCGGAGGTCCACAGCACCAGCTCCTCGCTGAACCGCGACAGGTGGGTCATCAACAACGCAGCAAAACTGCAGAATTCGATGGCGAAGTCACGATCACTGACCGAATCCAGGGAATTTTCGCTGGGCCGGTCAAAGCCCAGCAGTTTTGCGGTAATGTTGCGATCAATGGGGTAGGTGGTCCCGGCCAGTGCTGCAGCACCGAGGGGCATCACATTCACCCGTTTGCGGCAGTCCTGCAGGCGCTCAGCGTCCCGCACCAGCATTTCGTACCAGGCCAGCAGGTGGTGGCCAAAGGTGACCGGCTGCGCCGTCTGAAGATGGGTAAACCCCGGCATGATGGTTTCCGCCTCACGCTCGGCCAGGTCCAGCAAGCCGGCCTGCAGGCGCCTGAGCTCTTCTGCTATGACATCGATTTCGTCGCGCAGGTACAGGCGGATATCCGTCGCCACCTGATCGTTGCGGCTGCGGCCGGTATGCAGTTTCTTGCCAGTGATACCGATGCGGTCAGTCAGCCGTGCCTCAATGTTCATGTGCACGTCTTCCAGGCTGACAGACCACTCGAACGTGCCGGCCTCAATGTCTGCCTTGACGGCTTTCAGGCCTTCAATGATGGTGTCACGCTCTTCCATGGTCAGCACGCCTACTTCCGCAAGCATGGTGGCATGGGCAATGGACCCGGTAATATCGTGGTGGTACAGGCGCTGATCAAAGCCCACGGAGGCGGTAAAACGCTCAACGAAAGCATCGGTAGGTTCGGTAAAACGACCGCCCCAGGGTTTCTCGGCGCTCTTGTTCTGATCCGTCATCACTTTAGTCCTATAGTAACATGTAACTTTTACTTAAGTGTCTGTTTATACGTGGAATTGTAAAAGTGACACTTTTTGCTATTTTTCGGGCAATTTTGTCCTCATTGTAACGCTTCAAGATTCAGGAATCGCGCTAAATGTCGTAGGACTGACCTGCTCCCCTCTAGCTTAACCGTTTCCAGCTTAGTAATGTTCATCACAGCAGAGGACGATGAACATGAAAAAGCGATTTTCAGACGAGCAGATCATCAGCATTTTGAAGGAAGCCGAAGCAGGCCTGGCGGTGAAGGAGTTGTGTCGCAAGTACAACATTTCTGACGCCACCTTCTATACCTGGCGCAAGAAGTTTGGCGGCCTGGAGGTTTCAGAAGCCCGCCGGTTGAAGACGGTCGAAGATGAGAACGCCAGGCTCAAGAAACTGCTGGCTGAGTCTCTTCTGGACAACGAAGCCCTGAAGGCGGCCCTCAACCGAAAGTACTGACCGTCGAGAACAAGCGCGAGGCCGTGCGGGCGATGCAGGAGCAAACGCCGATCTCACAACGCAGGGCCTGTTTTCTCGTCGGGTTATCCCGCGCTTCGTTTCACTACCGCTCCACCGTTGCGGCTGGTGACAGTGTGCTCAGCGAGCGTATTACGGAACTGGCCCATGAGCGCCGTCGATTTGGATATCGGCGGGTTCATCAACTGTTGCGACGGGAAGGCGTCGACGTGAATCATAAAAAGGTTTACCGGCTTTATCGGGAGGCTGGTCTGGCCGTGCCAAAGCGCAAGCGCCGCAAAGGTATCGCCATGGAGCGTCAGCCGCTGGTGTTGCCGGAAGCTCCGAACCAGACGTGGTCCATGGATTTTGTCATGGACTCATTGGCATGCGGCCGGCGAATTAAGTGCCTGACCATTGTTGATGACTTCACCAAGGAGTGCCTCGAGGTGTAAAGGTGTCGAGGATAACGCTGAGATAGCCGTCGAGGGGATGAAGCTGCGCCGGCGCAGTTGCCGTCGGTGCCGGGAGGTTTGTGCGTTCAGGAACTAGTACAGAAGGTACGGTACCGCAATTGCCCTGTTGAGCAGCAAGGAGACAGTCCGCCGACGCCATATTGTCACAAGACATCTCCTGCGCTAAATGTTCGGTAGTGCCGGCTAACATTGTGTCTACGCAAGCCATCGGCCCCATTTGACTGGACCGGGCGGAAGGCTCACTTGATTCTGAGGTAAATTGCCCGAGCGCCAGCACCGGCTGCATTGCCATGATCAGCAACAGCAGGTTTATGATGGCTTTATGGATCATCGGGTTTGGCAAGTGGAGTGACTCAGGTTATTGAATTTAAAAAATTTGTCGAGATGTTAAGATGCGCGCTTCACAAAGGTCAAGCGATTAATGGCCAGGACTGGAATTAGCTCCACCTCTCAATCAATTCCTGGACAGAATGGCCATTGGGGGCTCCATCAGGCATCTGTCTCCAAACCTGGACTGTAGTTTTCATGTCGTCACGAAGTCTCTTGAGCTCCTTTAACTCCTGATCCAGTCTGCAAAGGCGGTCTGTGAATAGCTCCTTCAGGTCGCTGCCAGCCAAGCCACCCTCCGTCCCATGACTTAGAATGACTTTGACTTCACGCAGGTTGAATCCCAGCTTGTTTGCCACGCGAACAAACCGTAAGCGCCACAGGTCTTCCGAATTATACAAGTTGTAGCCATTTCGGGGATCTTTTCGTGGCCGAAGTAACCCTTCACGGTTATAGAAACGAACGGTGTCCGGAGAGACATCCGCCAAGTTTGCAATTTCATTGACTTTCATCGTGCCCACATCGCTCGCATGAAACAGATCCCGATATATCAGAGGAGAAAACGCCAGCATGACCACTCTGAAACTCTCTCAATTTGTTATTGCATAAATGAAGTCGACCTTTATCCGCCCGTCGCCACCTTTACGTTATTGATCGGTTGGCTTTTCGACCAAGCGACTAACCCAAGGCCTCCAAGGATCATCGGCAAGGTCAACAACTGCCCCATGGTCACCCAGTCAAGGGCAATGAACCCCAGTTGCGGGTCGGGGAGGCGAACAAACTCGACCGCAAAACGGAAAATTCCGTAGAGCAACAGGAACAGGCCGGACGTTGCGCCCATCCGACGAGGGTGGCGTGAGAACCACCACAGCACCACAAACAGCACAACACCTTCCAGGCCAAACTCGTACAATGACGACGGGTGACGTGGCGCCGACCCCATATTCGGGAACACCATGGCCCAGGGCACGTCGCTGACCCGCCCCGGGAGCTCGTGGTTGATAAAGTTGCCAAGGCGCCCCGCCCCCAGGCCAATTGGCACCAGTGGCGCTATAAAATCCGTGAGTTGGAAAAACCGCAGGTTCTGCTTGCGGGCGAAGACCAAGGCTGCAATCAGGACGCCGGTCAAGCCGCCGTGAAAACTCATGCCCCCTTCCCAGATCTTGAGCAGCCAGAGCGGGTTGTCTGCCAGCTTGTCAAAACCGTAGAAGAGCGCGTAACCGACGCGGCCACCCAGAATGACGCCCATCGCACAGTAGAAAATCAATGTTTCAACAGCGTCTGCGTTCAACCCGAGTCGATGAGCCCGACGACGCCCCAGCCACCAGGCCGCGAGAAAACCGACAAGGTACATCAGGCCGTACCAATGGATTTTCAGTGGGCCCAGTGCAATGGCTACCGGGTCTATTTGAGGATACTGAAGCATAAGCTTCCCTGATTTCGTGTGTGAACGTGCGTTAGGGTTTCAATCAGTAACACGTTCCGCTCCATTGGCTGTCTCCTCCAATCGTTGCCTGGCAACAGCGATACCGCTGCGCATGGCCTGTGCGGACTCGTTATCGCCGAAGCCAGCCAATGCCCGGCGCCAGTAATTGATCGCCTGTTCATAGCGGCCGTCGTCAAAGGCCTCGACCCCCAGTATGCCCAGCGCCGTTGGCTCACGTGGATCCTTGTCGAGTATTTCGTCGATCAGCGCATGCACTTCATCGGTCAGGCTGCGCCCGGCCACAAAGAATTTTATCTGAGCCAGTTGGGCCAGAAGATCTACTCTGCGGCCTTCCAGTTCGATCAGTCGTTCCAGGGCGTCAATCGCCTGACCCGGTTGACCGATCTTCTGGTAAAGCGGAAACAGCAAGGACCAGACCTTGGGATTATCCGGCTGAGTCCCGGCTTCCTCTTCGAGCCGACCAACCAGGGTTTTCATTGAGGCACCGGGCGTGTTGAGCACGTCCTGCTGGGCGGCATGCAGCGCCAGATCGCCATCGGCACCCAGCCATCGATAGCCGATCATGCTGGCAGCCATGACTGCCGTTATCACCAGTGGAATCATCAAACGTCCTGACAGGGGGCGCCTGAGAGGCATTCGGCGATGGGCCTCGGTGTCCTCCAGCAGATTGCGGTCCAGCTCGTGGCGGCCTTCTTCAAAACGGGCGACGTCAATCTCGCCGCGATCGCGGGCGCTTTTCAGGGCTGAAAGCCGGCGTTCATAGACGGCCAGGTTTTGCGCCTCAGCGTGATCATCGGCCTCAAACCGCTGCTGCCAGTCATGGATCGCCCTTGCTCTTCGCAACGGTAGACTCAGGAACCACAGCGCTATAAGCAACAGTGTGCCGATACTTAACCAGAGCATAGTCATTCCGACCTCTCACGATGACGATGAATCAAAGAGGACAGGCGGGTACGCTCCTCCTCGGAGAGCGGCCGCACTCGCCGGTGCCTGCGTGCCCGGACAAAGGCAATCACAACCAGGGCGCCTCCTGCTACCAGCGCTGCCGGCAATGCCCAAAGCAGCCACGTGCGCCCGTCAAGGCGCGGATTGTAAAGAACGAACTCGCCAAAACGATTAGCCATGAAATCAAGAATTTCCTTATCCGCACGCCCCTCATGAAGCATCAGCGCTACCCGCTCCCGCATGTCCGCCGCCACCGGCGAATCGGAGCTGTCGATGGCTTGAGCATCACATTTAGGGCACCGCAATGACGCCGTAAGGTCGCGATAACGCTCCGCCATCACCGGATCCTCGAAATGACGCGCATCAATTGCCGTATCCGCCATCGACTGGAACGAGGCCATCAAAAGCACGATGACCACACAGCAACGGATCTTCAGGGTTAGCGCCATTTCTCTACCTCCGCCATGACTTCATCCACCTGGGCGGGCGTTATGTAACCGACGTGCTTGTATCGAACGATACCGTTTGCATCGACCAGGAAGGTTTCGGGCACGCCATACACGCCAAGCTCGAAACCCAGGTCACCGGCAGGATCGAAGATGTTGACCTCGAAAGGTTTTCCAAACTCTTCAAGAAACTGTCGCCCCAGGTCACGGGTGTCTTTATAGTTGATGCCCACCATCTGAATGCCGCGTTCGGAGAGCGCCAGTAGCTGGGGCATTTCCTCCTTGCAGGTCGGGCACCATGACGCCCAGACATTGACCAGAGACATCTGCCCGCGGAGCAGGGATTCATCCACCTCGGTGTAAGGGTCTTCCAGCGTCGGGAGCGTGAACGCGGGAAACGCCTGACCTATCAGGGCCGACTCGCGAGCACTGGGGTCCAGCGAAAGCCCCCGGTACAAAAAGAAAGCCAGGCCAAGGAACACCAAAAAAGGAAGCAGCAGCAACAGGCGACGCATCATGCGCGAACCTCGCGCGTCGGCCTCATCGATTCCCTATCAGCTGCAGCGGCACGGCGACGATAGCGACGATCCGCCACAGCCAGCACGCCCCCGGAGGCCATCAGCAGCGCACCCAGCCAAAGCCAACGTACGAAGGGCTTGACCTGTATGCGCATTGCCCAGCTGCCGTCGTCCAGCTCCTCCCCCATGGCCACGTAAAGGTCCCGCAACAGGCCGGGGTCGAGTGCGACATCGGTCATCGGCTGCCCACGGGCAATGTACAGGCGCTTCTCCGGGTACAGGGTGGTGACAATCCGGCCTTCACGGGCAACCTCGATGGTCGCCGTGTCGGCCAGGAAGTTGGGCCCCCGACGCTCGCCCAGTTCGGTCAACGTGAAAGCGTACCCGCCCAGATCTACCTGCTCACCGATATCAAGCCGCACATTACGCTCCATGGCGTAGTTCGACACCATCACCACGCCCACGATGGTGACGGCCAGGCCCACGTGGCCGACCACCATGCCCCAGTATGAAGGGGTCAACTTACGCAACCCGGCCAGCGCAGAGGACGCATTTCGGACTTTATCAAACAGGTCGCGCACCAACCCCAGTACCACCCACAGGGCCGCCACCAGCCCCAGCGCCACGGCGACGTTCCACTGGCCGTCGTAAAGAAACGGTATCGATACCGCAATCGCCAGTGCGGCCAGGCCCGCCCCCAGAAGCCGCCGGAACAGCTCGCGACCGGGCATCTGCTTCCAGCGTGCGACCGGCCCCAGCCCCATAAAGGCACAAAGTATGACAGTTAGAGGCACGAACAAACTATTAAAGTAGGGCGCGCCGATACTGATTTTGCCCAGCCCGAGTGCATCCAGGATCAAGGGATACAGGGTGCCCATCAGGACCGTGATCGTCATGATAACCAGCAAAATATTGTTGATCAGTAACAGTGCATCCCGGGAAAGCCAGCTAAAGCCCGCATTGGCGCTCATTCGCGGCGCCCGTAGCGCAAAGATCAACAGCGAGACGCCGACCGTTATACCCAGCAACGCCAGAATGAAGAGCCCCCTTGACGGATCATTGGCAAAGGCATGAACCGAGGTCAGTACACCTGAGCGCACCAGGAAGGTACCCAGTAACGAGAGTGAAAAAGTGAAAATCGCCAGCAGCGCCGTCCAGCTCTTGAACGTGCCGCGCTTTTCCGTGACCGCCAGTGAATGTATCAGCGCGGTCCCGCTCAGCCAGGGCAGGAGCGATGCATTTTCCACCGGATCCCAGAACCACCAGCCGCCCCAACCCAGCTCATAGTAGGCCCACCAGCTACCCAGAGCGATGCCGAGGGTGAGAAACGCCCAGGCAATGTTGGTCCACGGCCGAACCCAGCGCGTCCAGGCCGCATCAAGACGCCCTTCGATCAGCGCAGCGATGGCAAAAGCAAAGACCACTGAAAAACCCACATACCCCATGTAAAGCATCGGCGGGTGGATGATCAGGCCAACATCCTGCAACAATGGATTCAGATCGGCACCGTCGGTTGGTATGCCGGGAAGCAGGCGATCGAAGGGGTTGGACGTAACGACGATAAAAAGCAGAAATCCTGCGCTGACGACACCCAGAACCCCCAGAACCCGTGCCAGCATATCCCGTGGCAACTGGCGGGAAAACAGACTGACGGCAAAGCCCCAGCCACTGAGAATCAGACTCCATAACAGCACCGAGCCTTCGTGAGATCCCCAGACGGCGGTGAACTTGTAGTACCAGGGCAGCATCGAGTTCGAATTACGGGCCACATAGTCCACGCTGAAATCATCCAGAAGAAAACTGGCGGTCAGGCTGGCATAAGAAACCAGTAGAAAGACAAATTGCCCCCACGCCATGGGCTCTGCAAACGCCATCCACAACGGGCGCCGGGTGGCAGCTCCCAGCAGGGGCACGGTCGCCTGAAGCAGCGACAGGCAAAGTGCAATCAGTAACGCGAAGAGACCAACTTCAGGGACTGTCAGGGTTAGCATTTCGGGGCCGTGTTCGTTTAAGGGTTCGGCGATGACCGAACCTATCGGTAAGGGGTTCTCAGGTATTGCTTCGTCAGCCAGCCGCACGGCCGGCTGACGAATTCCCTATTACTTCCGACCAGGTTGGCGGGTAACGCGCAGGTACGGGGTCTGCTCATTCCATCCCTCGGGGAAGCGCTCTTTGGCCTCTTCGTTGGAGAGCGACGGAACGATGATTACATCCTCGCCATTCTTCCAGTCCACCGGCGTGGCCACTTTGTGGTTGTCGGTCAGCTGGAGCGAATCAATGACGCGCAGGATCTCGTCCAGATTGCGCCCGGTGCTGGGCGGATACGTCAGCATCAGACGGATTTTCTTCGCGGAATCGATAATGAATACCGTTCGAACAGTCACCTTGGGATCGGCTTTTGGATGGATCATTCCGTACTGGTCAGCAACCACCTGATCTTTGTCTGCCAACAGGGGAAAATTGAGCCCCGTGCCCTGGGTTTTCTCGATATCCTTCGCCCAGTCTTTATGGGAGTCGAGCGGGTCGACGGAGACCCCGATCAGCTTCACACCGCGACTGGCGAACTCGTCCTTACGCTTGGCGAAGGCGCCGAGCTCTGTAGTACAGACGGGGGTGTAGTCGGCGGGGTGTGAAAACAGCACGGCCCAGTCGTCTCCCAGCCACTCATGAAACTGAATGTTTCCCTCGGTGGATGCGACGGTGAAATCGGGAGCGGTTTCTCCAAGTTGCAATGTCATCGTTTCATTCTCCTTTGCTTTGGCTGTCGTTCTCGGTTCGTCAGTACAGACGATATCTTTAAAGTCAACTTTAAGGTCAAGGCGTTTGTCAGATGTTTTTTAGCCTGATCCATCGAGCTCGACGTTCGTGCCCGATTTTTCGGGTATGAAACTGACATAGAGGAAAAGCACGGTGCCCAGCACAATGGCGATATCGGCAAGGTTAAAGGCTGGCCAGTGCCAGGATTGCCAATAGACATCAAAGGAATCCACAACATAGCCACGAAATATCCGGTCAATCAGGTTGCCCACGGCACCGCCAAGAATAAGGCTGTACGCGATGGCTTCTCCCCTGCGGCGGCACTGAAGAATCAGCGTGATCAGTACAAATGAGACAACTACCGCGACTGTGATAAGAAAGTATCGCTGCCAACCTCCGCCATCGGCAAACAGGCTGAATGCGGCGCCGGTGTTCCAGACATGAACCCAGTTAAAGAACGGGGTCACCGGAATCGATTCGCCATACGCCATTGACTGCTGGACCAGCCATTTTACAACCTGATCAGACGCCGCAATCAGGCCCGAAATAGCCAGCAGGCCATACGGCAAGTGTTTTTTGGCAACGATGGACATTGTTTAACCCTTAAGCGCGAGGATGCGCCTGGCCCCGTTGAGTACGATAACCCCCGCAATGCTGCCGATGATCAGGTCCGGGTAGTTGGAGCCAGTCCACGCGACCAGGGCGCCAGCGGTAATGACCCCCAGATTGATCACCACATCGTTGGCTGAGAATATCCAGCTCGCCTTCATGTGGGCACCGCCCTCCCGATGTTTGGATATCAGCAGCAGACAGGTGGTATTGGCGATCAATGCAATGAACGCAATCCCCATCATTACCAGCGACTCCGGCTCACTGCCGAAGACAAAGCGCCTCACCACCTCTGCAAGTACGCCTACAGCCAGTATCAGTTGGAGTACGCCCGCGAGATGCGCCGCACGCACCTGCATTTTCACGCTGTGCCCAACCGCATACAGGGCGAGCCCATACACGGCCGCGTCGGCAAAATTGTCCAGGGATTCTGCAATCAAACCGGTGGAGTGCGCGATCAGGCCGGCCGTCATTTCCACCACAAACAGGACAGCATTGATACCGAGCAACCAACGCAGGGTGCCCGACTCCTGCTCGGCCGAGATAGCCGTACCCCCGAGCGCCTTGATTGATTCAGGGTCGGCAGCGGCCGTTTCCTGAAGCGAAGCTCCCAGCCCGAGGGTCGCCAGCTTCGCGGTGATAGGCTCAGCCTCGCCATCGTGCACAACCTTCAACCGCCGATCAGACAGGTCGAAGGACAGCCCGCGAATGTCTTCAAAACCATTCAGGGCCAGTCGAATCATCCGTTCCTCCGAAGGACAATCCATCTTCGGTACGGTATACACACTGATCCAGTTGCCGGACGCTTCAGAGGCCTCCGACCCGGCGTTACCCTCGGCGGGTGTTGCGTCGCAGCCACAGGCGCCTTCACAGGATTTACTCATGATACGGCTCCACTTGAGTATTGTCGGATTATGATTTAAAACCATATAGCCACTATAAGGTCAATAGAGCAGATACCATTTGTTGAGGAGACACCCGATGCGCATTGGTCAGTTGGCGCGGTCCGTAGGGGTTGACACCCAGACCATCCGTTTCTATGAGCGAGAGGGCTTGTTACCACCGCCGGATCGTCAGGACAACGGCTACCGTATTTACACCGAACGGCATGTTGAGCGACTGGCTTTTATCCGGCGCTGCAGAATACTTGAGCTGTCACTCGCTGAAATTCACGAGTTACAGCGTTATCAGGGCGCGCCCCATCAGCCTTGCAGGGCCATCAACACCTTGCTTGATGATCACATCGCTCAAGTACGGTCTCAGATAACCGATCTGCAGGTACTGGAGAAACAACTTGTGTCGCTGCGAGCGAGTTGTAACGATGATCGGGAAATTGAGGCCTGCGGGGTTCTCGAAGGGCTCAGCGAAGGAAGCATGCAGTAGTAGCTTGAAGCATTACGCACCTGCCTTTTCAATTGCGTAAATCCAGTCAGTCCGGAACCCCTTCAATGGTGCGGGTCATCAAATCCACCATGGCCGGGCTGTCCCATTCCGCGGCACCGACCAGACGGCCAATTTCGCGACCGTCGTGATCAATCAGCAGCGTTGTAGGAACACCTGCTATGCCCAGTGTTGAGGTCGCCAGTGTCGACGGATCAATATACTGGCGAAGATGTTGGATGCCTGTTTTCCGGTAGAATTTCTCAACAACACTGATGCCTGCGTGGTCAACGGACAGCGCGACCACTTCAAATTGCTCGCCGCCCAGTTGAGCCTGAAGTGAGTCCAGCGTCGGCATTTCCTCACGGCAAGGCAGGCACCAGGTCGCCCAGATATTGAGCAATATCGCCTTACCCTTAAAGTCAGCCAGTGTCAGCGGCCTGCCGTCTTCGTCCTCAAAAGCCAGCTCGGGCAGAGTGCGAGGGGACTCCCAGATCAGGAACCCCTGGGGCCCCACGGACTTCGGAACCTTCCCTGCAGCCATAACTGGAGCGGCTATGGAAATAGCAAGCGCGAAAAAGACTACGGCGATTCCCCGGGCGGCGGATATGCGCTGGTGACTCATTAGACATTTCTCCTGATTACAGTGGTCGGTTTGCTGCCGGCATGGTGCCCCACGCGTTACTCGCTCTGTAGCAACGCTTCAATGCGCCCGTGCAGCCGGCCCCAGAACCCATCACCGGCTGCCGCGTTGGGGCCTTTGGCAATGGCCGTAAGGTAGGTCACCAGATGCTCAGGCTTGAATTTTAATCCATGGAACCGGGCCCGCATCTGACCTTCCGGGTCAATCACGTGGGTTACCACGCCATGGACCTGTACACCCTCACCCGTATCCCTGAACTGAACGCCGTAGGCCTTGGCGAGCTCCGACGTCAACCCGGGCGATTCGCCTTCGCCCCGGTACAGAAAGTGCCAATTATCGGGGTTCAGGTCGAAATTGTCGCCATACGCGCGCATGTTGTCCCGGGTACCGGCAATATCCTCGCGATCAGTGGCAATGGTGATGAACACCACCTCTTCACTCAGCCCTTCTTCTTCAACCCCGGTTTGCAACTGCCGTATCAGGTTCATATGAAAAGGGCAGGCCTCGGTACAGCGCGTGTAGAGAAAATTGAGCACAACGGTTTTGCCGTTTAAGTCGGCAAGGGAAAGGGTATTGCCATCAACGCCTGTAAGATCAAATGGAGGGGCCGGCTGATCCACGAACTGGGCATATCGCTCTTTCTCGTTCAATGAGGCCTCCACATCTTCCATGGAGTGAGCCATGGCATTGCTGCTGACCAGGGCAATCACGGCAATCAGGAATACTCTGAATAAGCTGTTCACAGTCATTCTCCATTTGAGTTGTTTTCCGAAGGGAGTCCCGGGTTATTGTGGCTTGGTATCGTCCAGATTCAGCGCAACGGGCAGGTCAGCTGGTGCCAGGCAAACGCCCTCGTCACTGCAGGCTTGCACCCGTACTGTCATGTCAAGCTTGCCTGCCTCTTTCAGCGCGGTGGTCTGTTTTTCATCTGGCAGCAGCCGGATGCTCGCACCGTCGTCGTACACCTCCAGGGCGGTGTCACCCAGCACAATGTCACTGACCCGGCCGCGCGGGTACTCCGTCGGAATATCGAGCGACTGGCCGCCAGCCGAAGACTTGGCGACGGTGGGGATCAGAAACTCCATGGAGGCTGGATTCGCATTCACGTGCCAGCCCGGTTCAATGTCCAGTGTCAGAACGATTTCACCGGTCTCCCCTATCAGGGCTTTGCCGCCTTCCGCAAGATTGAGGCGGACCTTATCGGAAGAATCTGCCAACCCCGTGCGGGCAACTGGCGCCTGGGGGTCGGAACTGGCTTGTTCAGGCTGGGCTGAGCCAGGGGCCTTTCCGGAATTGGTACCGATCAACATGAACGCCGCGATCGCGATCAGAAAAACCGCTATGCCGGTCAGCAATACTTTGGCTTGGGTTGTCATGGTTCATCTCCAGTATCTAGGGTTGTGAATTCTCGGTGCGGTTGATCGCCTCGACCAGGCTGTCGGTATCAAAGAGCCCAGTGAAACGGGCGACAACGGTGCCGTCAGCGTCAAAAATCGCCGCAAAAGGCAAAGCTTGCCCACCCGTCGCGGTTAACAATGCGTCTTTTTCGGGATCGCTTGCTGTCACATCCACCTGAATCGGCACCATGCCGGCCCGCGCTACGGCTTCAGCCACAGCGGGCTCTTTATACACGGTGCGCTCCAGGACCTTGCAGTTGATGCACCAATCGGCAGTGAACTCCAGCAAATACGGCGTGCCACGGGCTTTTGTGTCCGCCAGGAGTTCTGCGGAGTAGGGCTGCCAGACAAGTTCGTCTTCGCCGCTGCCCAACGGAGATGCGAATACCACTGTCACCGCAAGGGCAAGGCCTGTCGCCGTTGCAGTGATCACGCGAACGGCACCGCTCCCCTGAACGAAACGACGGAGACCCCAGACCAGCACCAGCGCCAGCCAGGCCCACCACAGCCAGGGGTATACCGCTTTGGGCACCAGGCTCGCGCTGAAAAAGACGGCGGCGGCCAGCAATATCAGCGCGAGCACTTCACGAATGGCCAGGGTCCAGGGGCCCGCCTTGGGCAACCGGCTCAGCCACTCGGGCCTGAGCATCAGTACCGCGTAGGGCAACGACAGCCCCAGCCCGATACTGCCGAATATCCCCATGATGACCGGTGTCGGCTGGGTAACGGCAAAGGCCAGAACGCCACCGAGGAATGGTCCTGCGCAGGGCGCGGCCAGAATCGCACTCAACAGCCCGGATACATAGGCTTCAAAGTAACGCCGGCCATGCGCCGAGGCGGCGAATGTCGGGACGGGGATGGGCAGATCGAGCCAGGTAATCACCGCAAACCCGACCATTAACGCAACCAGGACGGCCACGAATAGCGTTGACTGGAACAACGTGCCCCAGTTCCACTGCAGCAGTGCGGTCAGGCCGCCCAGCGTCAGGAAAAAGGTGAGTGTTCCGGCCGTGAATGCCAACGCGGCCAGCACCCGATGGGACCTCTGGCCGCCCGCCTCCCGCAGGATGGTCCGGACCTTGATGGGGATCGCGGGCAGCACGCAGGGCGTCAGGTTCAGCAGTAGACCTGCCATAACCGCCATCATGATCTGGCCGGCAATGAGTAATGAGGGCAGCTGATCCATTACTCAGTGACTCCCAGCATCCTGCCGAGCTCTTCCTGACTGGGCGCACCAGTCTGGCCTCGCCATTGTCCGCTCGTGTCCTTGTACAGCAGCCCTGGCGTTCCACTGAAACCCGCCTCGGCCATCCACTGACCGTGTTGTTCGAGGGCCTTTTGAAGGTCGGCCGGGATCGGAGTGAGTTCAGAAATTCCGCGGCCGTCACCGCTTTTTCCGAAGTTTTCCTCAAACACCTGGAGCGCCGCGGCTCGATCCTCTGCGTTCATGATTGCTGCAGAAAGCCCCGGGCTGGATGGTTTGAGAAACCCGACCATGACCCAGTGCAACCTGACTTTCCCCTCCGCAACCCAATCCCTCGTTTGTTGCCAGAATTTGTGGCAAAAAATGCAGTTGGGATCCGCGAAGATATAGACCTCAGGGGCATCTTCCTCGCCCTCGCTCACCAGATGGGGGTCCCAGGAGAGCTGTTTGGCAACCGACGCATACGTCGGCTTCGGTATATAACGAGCGGAATATTCGCGGGTCAGATCGTTGCCATCACTCTCCAGAAGTACGCCGGAAAAAGTGAGATCACCGAGACCATAGATGATCCCGGTTTTTCCGTCGCGAGTCTTTACAACATAGCCAGTCACGCCCTCGGCCGGCGTGGAGAAGCGTTCAGTCACCGTAAAACCGACTCTCTCCTGCAGCGCCTCGATTCCCGGGTCCATTGGTGGTGACGCCGAGGCCAAGGCAGCGAATAAACTCAAAAAAAGTGCCACCGAAAGCTTATGGCAGAGCACGGTCATGCCGCGCACCGGGTATTCCAGATAGAATGACATCACAGATACGTTCCCGTTTTCATGTATTCATCAGTCGATAAAATCACCAGCAAAGCTGCCTACGTGATGGTCTACCGCAAAAGGCCAAACGACAGGCACTCGAAGCGAAAGCCTCTGGTAATCAAAGGTTCAGAAGACTGTTGAATACTTGGGAGGAAAAGGGTCTGGGCCAGAAAGTACACGGCCGGAATGAGAAGAATAGCCTTTCGGGCAGGGGGAAGATAACAGCACTACCGAGTCTCTAATTGCAGATTTCCCGACATGGGACGTTGAACACGGG
Organism: Marinobacter sp.; assembly: GCF_039977835.1. GTDB lineage: Bacteria > Pseudomonadota > Gammaproteobacteria > Pseudomonadales > Oleiphilaceae > Marinobacter. Next base: position 98,316 of record NZ_JBDWCL010000060.1, read on the forward strand.
CTACTGCAGCTGCCCTCGGCATTGAGCCCGGCGCAGTCATGCATCACCTGGGTGTCTGGCAACATGACACAAGCCTCGACCATGGGTTCCACCTCAAAAGAGGTCGCGGCAACTCCCTGTGCAACGGGGAGAAGAGCCACGAGCAGTAGTACTGCCAGTCCCATAAGCCGTGTGGTCATCGCACTGATATCCTGATTACAGAACAGCTAAAACATCTTCCGCGTGGGAAGATAGTCGTCCACTTTAACCTACATTGGCGGAGGTGCAAACAGACACGCTCCATCACCGTATCCGCCAATGCGGCTACCAGAGTAAGATGTTGCCGGCGCACATAAGTTCCTCAGAAGCTTGGGCGTGGGGACTATTCGGGGATAAAACATCCGCTCTCCATCGAACCCTCAGTCGAGTGAAAATCATGTTCTTTCACGTTGATCGTTCCCCCCCACTGCCCCCTCATGCAATGATGCAATCAATGGGCAGGTAATATTGTACGGATGGGCATGGCACTGCTCGACCATCTCGCCCAGTACCTTCTCGATTCTCCCCAGTTGGTCGATTTTCTCACGCACGTCCCGCAACTTGTGCTCGGCCAGAGCGCTGGCCTCCTGACAGTGAGTGCCATCTTCAAGTTGTAGCAGGTCACTGATTTCGACAAGACTGAAGCCCAACTGCTGAGCGGTTTTCACGAACATTAACCGCTCGATATCAGCTGGACCATAGCGCCTAATACCACCTGGAGGACGTTCCGGCTCCGGTACTAGACGTCGCCGCTGGTAATAGCGGATTGTCTCGACATGGACATTGGCAGCCTTAGCCAGGCCACCGATGGTCAGTGAATTCGCTTTATCCGGCATACCCCTTGACTCCGTAGCTGACTACGGAAGTAACCTTATCTCATCGAATGAAACCATGAAAGGTGTCAGCGTCATGTCGAATTCCAAATCGGGGCGTGGCCCCCTGGCTACGGGAGGTATTGCGGGTCTTTTGGCTTCGGCCTGCTGTCTCGGACCGCTGGTACTTGTCGCGCTGGGTGTCTCCGGTGCCTGGATGGGCAACCTCACGGCTCTTGAACCTTACCGCCCGATTTTCATCGGCGTTGCATTGGTGGCCATGTTCTTCGCCTGGCGCCGAATCTTCCGGCCAGCGGAACAGTGCCAGCCTGGTGAAGTGTGTGCCGTACCGCAGGTACGAAAGACTTATAAGGTGATCTTTTGGGCAGTAGCGGTGCTGATACTGGCCGCCCTGTTGTTTCCCTATGCTTTGCCTCTGTTCTACTGAAAGGAGATTATTCCATGAAAATGCGTTTTGTTGTGACGTTGCTCTTCGCCCTGCTCAGCATGCCCTCCTGGGCCGCCATGCAGACAGTGACGCTTTCGGTTCCGGGGATGACATGTTCCGCATGCCCCATTACGATCAAGCTGGCCTTGAACAAGGTGGACGGTGTTTCGCAAGTCGACGTGAGCTACCCGGATCGAGAAGCCGTGATCACCTTTGACGACACACGAACATCCGTGGAAGCCTTGACCCAGGCAACGGGCGATGTCGGCTATCCTTCCACCCTGAAATCCCTGGAAACGGACAATAAGTGAGTTGTGATAAAGGACTCCAGGCACCCTCTGTTACACGCGACTCGGCGCCTGCCGTGACAATGCCCCAGTAATTCAAGGAACTCGGAATGAGTAGTGACAACAACCTGCATATCGCTGTTATTGGTAGTGGCGGCGCAGCCATGGCGGCTGCCCTGAAGGCCGCGGAGTGTGGCGCCCGCATCACCTTGATCGAGCGCGGCACCATTGGTGGTACCTGCGTGAATACTGGCTGCGTGCCGTCGAAAATCATGATTCGTGCCGCGCATATCGCGCATCTGCGTACGGAGAGCCCATTTGACGGAGGCGTCAGCGCCCAGGTGCCGAAAGTGGACCGGGCGAAACTGCTTCAGCAACAGCAGACGCGTGTCGAGGAACTGCGCGACGCCAAGTACGAAGGGATTCTGCGCGACCAGACGGCCATCACGGTCCTGAACGGTGAAGCCCGGTTTGTCGATGCCAATAACCTGGTGGTCCAGTTGAACGAGGGCGGCGAGCAGAACGTCCATTTCGATCGTGCCTTTATTGGCACTGGCGCCCGTCCCGCAGAGCCGTCGATACCGGGGCTGGCTGAGACGCCTTATCACACCTCCACCAGTGCGCTGGCATTAATTACTGTGCCTGAACGGCTGATCGTTATCGGCGCCGGTTTTGTTGCCCTGGAATTGGCCCAGGCGTTCGCCCGGCTGGATAGCAAGGTCACCGTGTTGGCCCGCAGCCGCCTGCTATCCGGTGAAGAACCCGCCATCGGTGAGGCCATAGAGGCGGCGTTCAGGCGCGAGGGCATCGAGGTGCTCAAGCAGACCCAGACCAGCCGTGTGGACTATACCGACAATGAATTCGTTATCGAGACCAATGCCGGTACCTTACGAGCTGATCAACTGCTGGTGGCGACCGGCCGGATACCCAATACTGAAAACCTGAACCTGGCGGGCATCGGTGTGGAAACCTCCCGTGGCGCGATTCAGGTGGATGGGCAACTGCAAACCACGGTCCCCGGTGTCTATGCCGCCGGTGACTGCACCGATCAGCCGCAGTTTGTCTACGTCGCCGCTGCCGGGGGCAGCCGGGCTGCGGTCAACATGACGGGAGGCGAGGCCACCCTGGATCTCAGCGCCATGCCGGGGGTGATGTTTACCGACCCTCAGGTCGCCACAGTTGGCCTGACAGAGGCCGAAGCGCTCAAGCAGGGCTACAGTGTGGACACCCGTTTGCTGGATCTGGAAAACGTGCCGCGAGCGCTGGTGAATTTCGACACCCATGGCTTTATCAAGATGGTGGCCGAGCGCGAATCGGGGCGCTTGCTGGGGGTGCAGGCGGTAGCCGGGGAAGCCGGTGAACTGATCCAGACGGCGGTGATGGCGCTGCGGTCACGGATGACCGTGCAGGAAATCGGTGATGAACTGTTTCCCTATCTGACCATGGTGGAAGGCCTCAAGCTCTGCGCACAAACCTTCACCAAGGACGTCAAGCAACTTTCCTGCTGTGCGGGATAAGTATTTGCCAGGGCGCATTTATCCACTGTCTGTTGGCCCCTATCGTGCAGGTCAGGTGGCTTTCTGGCACCGTCGGCGAGCCATAAGCAGCTTGGCGACAATCGGTAACAGGGTAATGCCACTGACCAGAACCAGAACCAGAAGCAGCGTCACCACCCCGGACTCAGAGGCCATGAGCAAGCCACCAAACGCTGTGATCAAATACGCTGTCGGAATAACACCGGCCAGCGTTGCGACCACGAAGCGCCAGAACGCGAGTGGTGTCAGGCCAGCTGCATAGCTGACCGCATCGAAGGAGATAAAAGGCACCAATCTTGATGTAAAAATGACAAGCATCAACGCGCCCTGGGAGCGGTCCTTGCCCAGCCACTCCAATACCGGACGCACCCGCCTCCAACGATGGATAACGTCGTATCCCAGGGACCGGGCAATGGCAAAGGCGATCAGAGCCCCCGCCTCAGCACCGATAACTACGACAACCGTCCCCCAGAAGGAGCCGTAAGCCGCCCCGGCGACCATGGCGATCGGAGCGCTGGGAATCGGGCTCAGGACGATGGCCAGGATCATCAGGCCAATGATGCCCACCGGCCCCCAATACCCCAACTGCTCGATCCATTCTCGCAACGCCGCCTTGTTGGTCACGGTGGCCAATGCTCCGGTCTCCAGCATGACCCAATAGATCGCCGCCAGTGCAACCAGCAGGAGCAGACCCCCGACTACTTTTGCTTTTGCGTTCAGTCTCACTCCCATGCTTGCCATGGGTGCCCGATGAATTTCATGTTCCAGGGTGGTCATAATCTCCCCTGGCGTTCTTACTCGCGCTTCCAGGATCGTCCCTGTTTCTCGAAAACAGGTACTTGGCAAGGGCAGCAACACCAAGTACCAAGGCGACGATGAGCAAAAGGGATATCAACCCCATTCCAGCCATTCCAAGCGTGCATGCGTCACTTGTCATCATGGTAATCTCCTGATTCTGTGAGCCAGGTCTCTCATGAGACGCTGGTCTGTGCGGTTTCGCTTGCGCTGGCACTGCTTGCCACGGCGTTTCCACTATCGGATTTGAACCGGCCCAACCGGAGGGAATTGGTCACCACAAATACACTGGAAAGACTCATCGCGCCGGCGGCCAGCATGGGGTTAAGCAGGTAGCCGGTAAACGGAAAAAGAACGCCCGCTGCCACCGGAATAAGTGCTAGGTTATAGCCGTAGGCCCAGGCGAAATTGCCGAGGATCGTTCTGCGGGTGCGCCGGGAAAGCGCGGCAGCATCCACGATTCCCCGGAGGTCACCGCGCATCAGAACCACATCGCCAGCCTCGATGGCAATGTCGGTACCTGTGCCGATGGCGATACCCACATCCGCTTGCGCCAGGGCCGGTGCGTCATTGATACCGTCGCCCACGAAAGCAACCCGTGAACCTTCTTCCTGAAGGCGTTTCACTTCAGCCGCTTTCTGGTCCGGTAATACCTCCGCAAGCACCCGTTCAATCCCCGCCTGCCGCGCAATGGCCTCGGCGGTAGCGCGATTGTCACCGGTGAGCATGGCCACACTCAGCCCTGATGCCTTGAGCGCGGCAACTGCCTCCATCGAGCCGTCCTTGAGCGGATCGGCCACTGCAACCAGGGCCGCGAGGCGACCGTCGACGGCAACATACAGCGGCGTTTTGGCTTTTTCAGCGAGTGACACCGCACTGTCGGCGACGCTGGCCAGGTCGATACCGAGGCGACGCATATAACGGTCCGCGCCCACGTTGATCCGGTGCCCGGCCACCTGGGCCTGGATTCCGTAGCCCGGCTCTGCTTGGAATTCACTGGTCGCGGGCAACGTGAGCCCGCGATCCCTTGCACCTTTGACGATGGCTTCTCCGATCGGATGTTCACTTTCGGTCTCCACAGCCGCAACCCAGGCCAGGACCTCATCCTCGCGGCCCTCCACCAGGATGAAATCTGTCAGCTCTGGCTGGCCCCGAGTCAGGGTGCCGGTTTTATCGAGGACGATGGTGTCCATCCGAGACAATGTCTCCAGAGCCGCCCCCTTGCGGAACAGCACCCCCATTTCGGCGCCCTTACCGGTTCCGACCATAATGGCTGTTGGCGTAGCCAGCCCCATCGCGCAGGGGCAGGCGATGAGCAGCACGCTGACCGTTGTCACGAAAGCAAAGGACAGTGCCGGGGCCGGCCCGAAGCTGAACCAGGTGATGAACGTCAGAATCGCAAGTACGATCACCACGGGAACGAAAACTCCCGCAATCCTATCGGCCAGCTCCTGAATCGGGGGTTTATCAGCCTGAGCAGATTCCACCATTCTGATGATCTGTGCCAGAACGGTGTCCGCTCCGACCCTCGTAGCCCGGAACGTCAGGGAACCGTTCTTGTTAATGGTTCCACCCACCAGCTCGGCTTCTTTCTGCTTGGCCACGGGAACGGGCTCGCCGCTGATCATGGACTCGTCCACGTAGGATTGGCCTTCTTCCACCACGCCATCAACAGGAACCCGCTCTCCCGGGCGCACCTGGACACGGTCGCCAGGCACCACGGCTTCGATGGGCACTTCGACAGCTTCCCCGTCCCGAATGACACGGGCGGTCTTGGCCTGCAATTGCAGAAGCTTTTTGATTGCCTCCGACGTCCGGCCTTTGGCGATATGCTCAAAGTAGCGTCCCAGCAGAATGAGCGTCACGATTACCGCCGCTGCCTCGAAATAACTCTCGGCGGTACCGGCGGGAAAGAATCCTGGAACCAGCAGTGCTGCTACCGAGTAGAAATAGGCAGCGCTGGTGCCAATCATGACCAAACTGTTCATGCCGGGGTTGGCATGGCGTAATTCGGTGTACCCGGACCGGAAAAACCTCAATCCGGCATAAAACAACACCGGCGTGGTCAGGAGCCACTCAATAGCCATCCACCCCCGATGGGGTAAGACACTGACATACAAAGCCTCAAGTGCAGGGATCATCTTACCCATGGCAATCAGGACTACCGGGATAGTCAGCGCTGCAGCGAAAATCACTTTCCGGCGGAGGTCGATGCCCTCCCTGTCCTGCTCTTCCGTTTCGCTCCTGGCGTCCGGCTCCTGAGGTTCATACCCCGCATCGCGGATCGCCTGATGAATTCGCGGCACTGACAGGGTGTCAGAAAGGAACTCCACAAACGCTTTCTGGGTAGTCAGATTGACACTGGCCTTGACCATGCCGGGTTGCTTGTTCAATGCCTGCTCAATTCGGGAGACGCATGAGCCGCAGGTCATTCCGATGACCGGAATTTCAGCCGACTGTAGCCGTGGCTGGTAACCCGCCTCCTTGATTGAGTCGATAAGCATCGCCGGCGTGGCGGGCTGATCAAACTCCACGGTGGCTTTTCCGGTCGCCAGATTCACTTGGGCTTCCGCGACGCCATGCTTACCCATAAGCGCCTTTTCGATCCGCCCAACGCACGAAGCGCAAGACATTCCATCAACACGGACCTCTATTCGTTGCATACCCGTTTGTCTCCTCGGCACGGCTAACTCCGTGCCTTTAAATCAATTCATACGCAGGCGACTGGCAGCGTTACCCTTTTTGGGCGATCGCTTCGACAATCGGGCAGCCGTCCATTGGTCCTTCACCGGAGCATTCCTCCAGGGTTTCTGACAGGACCGCCTCAATGCGGGAAAGGCTCTGGATCTGATGCCGGATCTTTTCCAGTTGCTTCTTTGCGATGCGCTTGGCCTCAGCACGATCGCCATTGGCGTCCTGAAGCATCAGGAGTTCACGAATCTCATCAAGGGTGAAACCCCATTGCTTGGCGTGAATGATGAACTGCAGCCTGGCGATCGCATCCTCGGGGTAACGACGATAATTCGAATGTGTTCGGGCCGGCTCGGGCATGAGATTTTCCCGCTCGTAAAAGCGAATCGCATGGCTGGCCACGCCGCTTTTTTCAGAGAGTTCGCCGATATTGAACGTTTTCATTCATACACCTCAAACCAAGTAGTCAATAACTGACCTTCACCATAACCTTAAAGTGAACTTTAAGGTCAAGGCTTTTCACTCATTGCCAGATATGGGCACGTGCAGCACACTCATCCAACATGCCCTGTCCTCAATTAAGTGGGGCAAAAATACGGAGACATTTCGATGAAGGTTTTTGAGAAGGTATTTATGTTGATGGTTTGGCTTTTCCTGCCCTTCTTTGCTCTTGCCGACGAGCCCGGTCGCATGGGAGAGGGCATGATGGGTGGCAACACGATGCAGGGCATGGGCGGTATGGGGATATTCATGATGATTGTCATGATTCTTCTGGTTGTGCTCTTGATTCTTGCGATTCTGGCACTGATCAAATATCTGAGGAACAAGTAATGAATCGGGATAAACGTGTCCACCGGCGCACAGTCCTTCAGGCTGTGGCGGGCACTGGCTTCTTTCTCGCGCTGTCGCCGGGATTTCTGCTCACTGGCTGTGACGGCGGTGTGAGAGCAACTGAATCCGTAACGCTCGGCCTTGATTCAGAGGAATACGATGTTGAACTGGCCCTTCGTGCCACGCCCGATTCGGTACCCATACTTCCAGGCACACCCAGTGAAGTCTGGCGTTACAAGGCGGAATTGCTGAAAGGGCCGGAAAACACCCTCACTGAAAACACAAACAGCTATCTGGGCCCAACAATCCGGCTGCGCCGTGGTCAGAGGGTAAAAATCCATATTCGCAACGAGCTTACGGAGGACACCACCGTACACTGGCACGGGCTTCATGTGCCGTCCGATGTCGATGGACAGCCAAGGCTACCCATTCAGCCCGGTGAAACCATGATGGTCGGCTTCGAGGTGTGGGACCGGGCCGGCCTGTTCTGGTACCACTCCCATGCCCATGGTGAGCAGGGTGGGCGCGTAGGATTTCAGAGTTACGCGGGGCTTGCCGGGCTCCTGATCGTTGAAGACGACGAAGAAGCGGGCCTCGGATTGCCGTCAGGCGACAACGAACTGTTGCTGGTGCTTCAGGACCGTACCTTTGCGGGTGCCAATGAACTGGTTTACCTCGATGGGGGCATGGGAGCCATGATGGATCGCATGCACGGTTTTCTGGGAGACAGGATGCTGGTTAACGGCGTTCCTCCGGCCACGCGCAAGGTCGCCACGCGCCCATACAGAATTCGGGTTCTCAACGGCTCCAATGCCCGCATCTACAAACTGGCCTGGAGTGACGGGCGACCTGTCACATTGATCGGTGCAGACGGCGGCCTTCTCCGGGAACCGGAAGACAGGTCTTACGCCGTCCTGGCCCCGGCTCAGCGGCTAGATATCTGGGTCGACCTTTCCCAGTCCCAGCCGGGTAGCACTCTGGAGCTCATCAGCGACAGTTTCCAGGCCGGTATGATGGGCGGAATGGGAATGATGGGTAGCAACGCTCTTCCCCTCGGCAGCCGATCCACCCTGGTCGGTCTGGATGTGGCCGAATCGTTAGAGGTCAACGAACAGTTGCCAGCGCAGTTAGGTCAGCAGCGGCAAAGGATACTGGTAGGAAGTAACACACGCATCCGGACGTTTGAGTTAAGACCGGTGATGATGCGGGGCTTTGCGATTAACGGTCGGCGTTTTGAAGGGCCCCACGTGGCGGATGACGAAAAAGTCCGCCTTGGCGATACGGAAATCTGGGAATTCCGGAACAACACACCCATGCCGCACCCCATGCACATTCACGGTTTGCAGTTCAACATTGTGGGGCGAAGAGGTGGCAACTCGGACAGTTTGCAGCAGGGCCTGGTGGACAGCGGCTGGCACGACACGGTTCTGGTCATGCCCCGGGAAACGGTCCAACTGGCGATGAAGTTCGAGCGCTTTGCCGGCCTTTTCATCTACCACTGTCACAACATGGAACATGAAGACGCAGGGATGATGCGCTATTTTCAGGTGCAAGGCTAAGCGCCGCCGGTCTCCTTCGTCTGCTCAACCGTTGTCACCGAGCCCGACTTGTCCTTGCACTTCATCATGCACAACCCAAGACCACACATGATCAGGCAGGGCAGGAGGCTGATCAGTATGGGAGCGAGTCCGAATAGCACCAGGTGTTCCCAGCCAAAGGTAAGTCCGGCGATGACCGCGATGGCGCCAAACAACCACCAACGCCGTGGCCCTGTCAGCAAACCCACTAGCCTTCCTCGGCCAGGATCTGAATTCAACGTGCCCTTGTCTGTGCCGTTCGTTTTGTTACAGCAACTCATTATCGTCCCTCATTTTTACCTTAGTTGTTGGTTGCTCATTTCCACCGCTTATGCGGTAAACAGCCTTGCAGTTGAGCATTTTTAAGAAAATAACGTTGAAGCAAGGTTTAAGGTCAAGGCTTTTATCAGAATGGCCAAAGTGAATTCACCTTGGGCCTTTGGGTATCGATGGCGTTGTATCATTGAAATAAAAACTGCTAGGATTTGGTGAACTGAAAGACGAGCTGTGTGTCACAGCGTTGAACCTTTACAGCTTGGTGCTTGGAATCAGGATGACCGCAACAACCCGCCAATTTATTTCCGCGCTGCTATCACTGCTTCTGGTGATAAGCGGGCCGGCATTGGCTATGTCCAAAATAGCGGACAGCGACGCGGACACTGCGATGCCGGATTGTGGTTCCATGATGATGGCTCAGGCTGAGAGCGCCGGCTCCTCAACAGATACTGAAACGGATTGTTCCTCAGCCCCTGACATGGCCTGCCCGAGCGCCAGTGGGCTGATCAAATGCGGGGTCAGCGTCAGCGTTGCCCTGTTACCGGGGGATTCCATCGGTTTTACCGATACGGGCTCCCACCCGGTATTGACCGCACGATCAACCTTCTACCAGGATCCGTTCCTGGCCTCTATTACGCCTCCTCCAGAACACCACTCCTGAGTTTTAACCCGGATTTTTGCCTCTAGGAGGCAAGCTCTTTAACGTTAATTCTTACAACAAAGTCTCGTACTTCCGTCCATCCGTAACGAGACTTTAACTGGAGTAAATCAAATGCGTAATTCAAAACTCAAGCTTACCGTAACCGCCGCCGTTCTGGCAGGCAGTGTTGCCCTCTTCTCTGCCGTTGCCCACGGCGAAGGCGCCGGCATGATGGCCGGACACTCCGAGCAGAATGGCATGATGTCCTCGCAAGGCACGGAGGGTATGGGCGGCATGATGGGGATGATGAACATGATGTCCGATATGTCCCCTGAAGACCGTAAAGCCATGACCGCAGCGTGCATGAAGATGATGCAGGCTCATGGTGGCGATGGCATGAAAGACAAAGACACCGGCACCAAATAACCATTTGGACACCCTCATGAACTGAAGCTATGGGCCGGGGATGCATGTGCATCCCCGAGCCCTGCACTGCATATAAGCGATTCCAACCGAGGATTTTCCATGAAGACCATGAAACTCGCCCTTTATACGGGTATAGCCGCTGTCGTTATCGGCGCTGGCGCCACCTTGGCCATCCAGGCCAACGAATCTGACCAGTCATCGGTTGCGCAAGCCGAGAGTGGAAAGACAGTTCAGGCCATCACCATTTACAAGAGCCCCAATTGCGGTTGCTGCCAGGACTGGGCCGAGCACCTCGCGGCCAATGGCTTTGAGACCCGCATCGTTGAAACCGACAACCTCAATGAAATCAAGCAAGAGTACGACGTACCCCGAGATATGGCGTCCTGCCACACTGCGCTGATCGGAGACCTGGTGATTGAGGGCCATGTGCCGGCCAATGACATCGTCGCCTACCTTGAGGACCCGCAGTTCAATACGATTGGGCTATCAGTGCCGGGCATGCCCCATGGCACCCCCGGCATGGAAACCGGCCGGAAGGACGATTACCAGGTCATCGCTTTTAATGCCAATGGCAAGCAAGGTGTTTTCCGTGAACACAAGGATTACTGAGGTCAGCCCCATGAAAACGATGGTTTACCGCCTGAATTCTGGCGTTTCCAGGCTTTTCCTGTTCGCGTTGGTTGCCGTCATGCCGGGCCTGGTTCAAGCCGAGTCTGCGAATGATGCCCAAGCAGTGAAAGCGCTGGCGACTGACTCCTCCGGCGCCCTGCTGGTGCTTCGGGATAGCGGCCTGCTTGTTCTTGATGATAAGACTGCCGCCGACATCCCGCTGCCACCGTCCGATTCCGGCGCTCAACCCCGTTCCATGGCAAAGGGCGCGGACGAACGCCTGTACCTGGCAGGGCCAGGCCTTGGCATCTGGCGCTATGAGTATGCTAGCGAGCGCTGGCATTCCCTCAATGACACCCTGCCGGATCTCGGAATCACCGCCATTGCCGCCCACGCCACCCAACCGGAAACGCTCTACGCCTATCTTGGTGAAGGTGGCATGTTCCGATCCAGGGACGGCGGTGGCGAATGGGTGAAGGTTGACGGTGGACCCCGGGAGCCGGTGCAGGCGTTCCTGCACTCGGATATGCCCGGCAGCATGGAAAGTGGCTGGCTGTTCGCGGGCACCACCCGTGGTGTGGCCCGTTCCATGGACTGTTTTTGCTTCTGGGGCGATGCCGGCGAATTGCGAGGGGCGGTGACGGCCATTGATTACGATCCTTCGGCCCCGGAGAACGTCTACGCCGTAATCGAGGGGCAACTTCACCACAGTTCTGACGGCGGCGAAACCTGGGTTGGCCTTGAAATACCCCAGGCAATCACCGCTCTGACATTCTCACCCAAGGAAGGACTCGTGGTGGGCACGGAAAACGGAGACCTGCTTTCGCGGAACGCCTCTGGCGAATGGGTGCCTGTTCATGAATAAGTGGTTTGTCCCGCTGGTCTTGCTCGTTGCCCCGGCCCTTCTGATGGCCGGTGGCGCGCCACCAAACAGCGACAGCTTGCCGACCGAAGTGGCCAAGGGTCGCCAGATCTACGAGCAATACTGCGCCGCCTGCCACGGATGGCAGGGTGAAGGTGCGGCCAACTGGAACAAACCGGATGAGAAAGGCGAAATGCCCCCGCCACCACACGATGAGACCGGCCACACCTGGCGCCACAGTGATGCCATGCTGTTCAGGATGATTGCCGAGGGATGGCGGCATCCCTTCAACAAAACAGATCGGCTGGCTATGCCAGCATTTGAGGACACCCTCACCGACGAGGAAATTCAGTGGGTGATCGAGTACCTGAGAACACTATGGACAGACGACCAGCGCCGCTATCAACAGAACGAAAGTCAGGACATTAACCAGGCCGAGAGCCCCTCCTGACTTCTCACGGATACCAGACAACACTCCTTTAAATCTCGGTAACTCGAAAATGTCGTTGAAGCAGCACTTCAATAAATGGTCATGGTTATTCGGTATAGCCGGTTTCAGTCTGGTGGTCGCTGCAATTTTCGTGTTGCCGCAGTACCTGAAGCCTGATCTGGATGCCGGTGTCACTTTTTACGCCACCGAGGGATGCGCACCTTTTGAAGGTCAGTGTATCGGGCGAAAGGGCGATCAAACCATCACAGTCGGCTTAGGTAATGAAGCCATCGAATCGATGACAGAGATTCCCATTCGTGTGCGTCTCGATAACATGACAGCAGACTCCCTGATCGTGGATTTCGAAGGGCTTGAAATGTACATGGGCGTGGTCCGCACCCAGCTGCTACCGAATGCCCAGGGTGTTTACCAGGGAACCATTACCCTGCCGGAGTGCGGTACCGGCAAGATGCTATGGCGGTCGAGGGTTATCATCGACAACGACCCTTCCAGTGAAGGTATCAAATTTGATTTCTGGGCAGTTTAACGGACTTACAAAACTTAGGGGACTAAATTCCTGATCTTGCAACCTGGGGAATTGGCGCCGCGTTTGCCATCGGCTGGACACCCTGTATAGGCCCCATACTCGGGGCCATATTGGCGCTCAGCTCCACCCATGCCAATGCTGAGGCGGGCATGCTGTATCTGGCGGCGTATTCGTTGGGGTTAGCTCTTCCTTTTCTCGGAAGTGCCCTGTTTATTGAACACTTTCGGCAACGAGTACGCTGGTTCAGTCGCTGGAGTCGACTACTGAGAGCGTTTGCTGGCTTGGTGCTCGTTGTCATGGGCTTAATGGTGCTCACCGGTCATATGACACTCTTTGCGTCGTGGATGTTGTCGACGTTTCCTGTTCTCGGAAGGTTTGGTTGAGCTTCCTACAGCCAAACTACAGGGAACTGTTCATGGCTTCATACTTAAATACTGCGTATAAACAGGTTTCATGAACAAATGGGGCTGCCTTTTCGTTAACTAATGGTTTTGCATTGCCGAACCATTGAAGCGGCTCATTGTTCTTCAAGACTGGATTAAATCCGGTTCGCAGTGGAGGGGTCGTGAATGTCAGCTTTTGTTTAGAAGCGGGAGAAAAAGGTTCTGGCCAAAATCTGCGTAGCGCTACTCGCCCGATTTCCCCCTAAAAACTGTAACGTTTTTACTTTCCAAGATTGCCGAGAGTCGACGATTTTCGAGTTCCAAAGTCGCGTTTTTGGAAGCGAGCTCATTGCGCTGCTCCGTCAGCTCCACAATCTTTTCCCGTAGCTGACGGTTCTTGGCTCGTTCCTCTTTCAGTTTCTCGTGCTTCTCATCCCGCTGTCTCTGGATCGCCTTGTTGGCATTGCCCCGGATGCGCTCCATCAAGTCGGGGTAGTCTTTGTGGATCAGGGCTCGACTGACTCCGGCTTCTTCGGCAACAGCGGCCACCGAGACTTTTCGCCCCTTCTCAACGACCTTGGGCTGGCCTTTTTCCAATCGAACAATGGCCAACCGGATACGCTTGTGAGTATCTGATTCAGATGGCTTCGACATCGGCCACTTGCTCCTTGAGGCGATTGATGTCAAAACCTAGATCGGTCAACACCTTCTCGCAGCGTTCCATGGTGCGCTCGACCGTCTTTGAGCCCGAGTCGTCCAGGTCATCGATCTGCCGAAGCTCAATCTGTTGTAAGTACAGCCCTTCCCAGAACGGCTTGTGGGTATCGTCAATACAGCCGTGCTCGCAATCTTCGCATTGGCCGCCCGCGCAATCCACGCCGGTATCGTTGGTGCACCAGGCAATGCCGGTGGAACGCAGGAACACCAGCTCGCTGATGGCCTGAATCATCTCTTTCCGATCTTTGTAGGTACGCACTTCTTCCGAGCGGCTTCGCATTTGGCGAATATGACCGGCCATGCCACCTGAAAGCAACGTATCAGGTTCCAACCAATGACCGACGATCGCCTGACGCTTGCCATCAAACGCAGCGTAAATTTCGTCGTAGAGTTCCAGATCCTGGGCCTCGTTCATCGCATACAGAACGGTCATATCCAGGCTCCAGTGCTTGAAGTGATCCCTCAAATACCGCAGATCGCCCAGCTTGTGATGAACAACGTAATTGGCAAAGGTGCGCCGAAATTGGTGAGACGCAAGCTTCCAGTCCGTCCCGAGGTTCTTTGCAAACATCCTGAGTCTTTTGTTCAACGTTGGGCCGCTAAGCACAGTGATACAATTTCTCTTGCCCCCACCTTTCGTTAGCCCGATGCAGCCAGAGCACTGCCGAAGTCGGGTCACCTCCTTCAAGTCTCCGGACGCTTCTGCGGCTCTCAGAGCCTGCTCAAGCTCCGTCTGCAAGGGCTCTGAAAGCCTCTCCAAGACCTTTACAGCCCGAATCGCAATCTCTGGACAAAGCCATGAGGTTTCGCCCGCGTAAGTTTTGTCCGAGCGTGAGCCGAGGAAGTAGAACCGTTCGCCATCTCGAACTTCACTGTGCCACTGATCCCGCCGGATGTTGCCGAGCTCATGGGCTCGAATGCCAGTCGCCGCCAGAATGATGACAAAGCATCCATCACGCAGGTCGAGGAATGTGCTGTTCAATGCGCCGAGCCCTGAATCCCAACCGCGGCTTTTCAGGTAGCGAGACATTTCACTGGCTTGTGTCGTTCGCTTTTCAGAACAAGGTTTGAAGTCAGCCAACGCATCCCGATGTGCCAGCAAGATGTCAGCTTGACCGAGCAGGGATTCGGCGTGCTGGAACAGGTGCCTAAGAATGTTATCTGGAATGATCTTAGTCTTGGCTTTGGTTGATTGTTTGTGCCCGGCCAGGGAGACGGCCGAGCTTTCTGGCCAGGGGTGACCAAACGCGCTTGGGGTATCCCGAAGGAGTTGCCAGCATCGCTCAACAGCAAAGAACTTATGCGCCTTCGTCTGACTGGCAAGTGGATTGAAGGGTCTTTTTGCAGAAGTAAGGCGGTGGACGAATTCCACATAGCGGGCGGCTACCAGAGGCGTCACCTTCTCCTGAGTGCTAATCCCCTGCTCGTGTAACCAGTTCAACCAACACACCAAATCTCCGAACAACGCTTTAATAGTGCCATTGCTCAGCTCGCGCTCTCGCCAGATTGACCGTGCCAGGATAATTTTGGCCTCGAATCGCAGCTGCTCCCCGGTGATCCGAGCAAAGTTCAATTTTCGATCAGCGTCATTCCGGTTTGCCGTGCTCTTCGATTTCGGCAACCACCACTCCGGATCTTCGTATCGTGAGAGTACGTACAGCAACCCGTCGGCCCGATCTGTGGTGATGATACCGTGCAGTCCCTCACCGCTGGGTAACGCCTTCAACAGCCGCTCGCGGTTGGCCAGCACCTCTGCGCCGGAGGTCTCGATCATATCGCCATCCTCGCCATGCTGAGGTCTCGCCAGAAGGGGTGAGGTTGGTTTTTGGCCTTTTCCCGTTGCTCCGCCACCAGGTTCGCGTCAAAGCGAGGGGCGATCTCCTCGTCGATCAGACGAATGACTTGTTTCAGGTATTTCGTCCAGCGCTTGCCACCAAAGGTGTCGTAGTTGCGCAGAGTGGCCCAGTAGAAGCTGAACAGCCGATACAGATCATCGCCGGTCACCACGAAGCTCTTGCATCGGAAGCAGCCCAGATAGTCCTGACAGGGCTCGCCGTTTTTCGGAGATCGATGCCCCCGGCGGACATCCTGGCATGACGCAACGGGCGTCTGATCACTGGCGATGACATCCGGCTTGCTGAGAAGCTCCTGAACACGCGTCTCACCTAAAAAACGCATGTTGGTTTCCGCTTCCGGTGGTGCCTCCCAGTAGTGGGCATTGCCGGTCTGAACCGTGTGTCGTCCCGTTCTGGCCGTGATCAACGGATCTTGGCCAGACATCTCCCAGACGCGATTCAGAAGCGTCTGACGAAGCCGACTGACATTCAACGTGAGCGGCTTGCCATCGTCTGTTTGAAGCTGGTGTTGGTCGACAAGTAGCTTGATGATGTAGTGCAAATGGGTTGCAGTGAGTCGACATGGTTTGCCCGCGTACTTGCCCCGCACTCCCTCGTAGACCAGCAGTCGACCCCTATCACCGAACTCGGCGCGTATAGAGGCATTCCTCTTAACGATCAGATCAATGGCATCAGCGGCATAGAGATGGACACTGGCCATCTCAGACACTTCTTCGGACTTTCTGAGGGCAACCACGTGCGTGGCGTTGCCGCGACGTTTAAAGCTCACTAGCAGCCGCAGGTTGGATTTGAGCGGGTGAGCCTGCACGCAGTCCGTGGTGAGTTCCAGGATGGGTGCCGGATTCATTCCAGTGGACAGCGCGATGGACAGCGCACAGACAGTCAAATCGTAGCTGTTCAGCGGTTCCGAGTGGGCCACAATTCGCTCCATCTCTATACGCAGCGCTTTGATCAAAAACCGCTTTTCATTTTTGCTGAGCCCCTTCTGGCTCTTACGTCGTTTGTTGGAATTCGGAAACGGATTGGCAGGCCAGACCGTTTTCATATCCACTTCCGGCCAAAAGCCGAACCGATGGCATGCCACAAGCAGAGATTTGGTTTTGGTAAAAAGACCCTTTTGCGAGCCGTATTCGATGGTCTCGTTCCTCAGGTGCTGAATAAATCGCTTGATCGTTTCGGCGTTGAGATCCGCCATAGTCAGGCTTTCACCACTAGCAGCGTGGAGTAACGACAGAAAGGGCGCAAAGTGACGAAAGCCAACGTTCCAGTTACCCACAATCGTGGTCAGGCTGAGGGACTTTCCATTAGTTTTGACGCTCTCAGCGACCAGCTTTTCGAGGGTGCACTGACAGGCGGCGGTGATGTCGTCGAAGCCCTGACCGTAAAATGGCCCGAAGTCCGCGTTTCTCGTGTTTGTTGTGTTTTCGGGAAAGGCAACGACGGTGTTCGCCGGTTTTGAAATACGCGCCTGATCAACGGCTGTGGTTGTCGCCTCGGTCGCAGTCTCGCCACCCTCCTGAACCCCAATCTCATACCCATCTAACGCGAAATCCTTTTTCATGCGCAGGCCGCCTCCTTCGCCGTTTCCTCAATTTCTTCCTGATAACTGGTGCGCAGGTCGTCTTCGATGTCGTCGAGGAAATGCAGGTATTTTTCCGTGGTCATGATGCTGCTGTGGCCGAGGCGATCCCGAACGTAGATCAAGGGATTAAATGTCGTACTCTTTCGGGACATCAACGATTTTAGGGTGTGCGTCGCGTAGGTATGGCGCAGGATGTGGGGATGACAGGCAAACGACAGCTCCAATCGGTTCAGTTGATTGTTGAGCGAGGTTGGAATGCTCCAGGACTTGCCCTTGGCGGTCACAAAGAGGGTTTTGGGGTCTGTGCCGTGCTTTCGGATCGTTTCATGACGTTCGTGAATCACGTAGTCCCAGAGATCCGCCATCAATGATATCGGCACATGGATCGTCCGTGGCTTGTCTCCCTTGGTGCTCATCTCTTGGGGTTTAAGCTCAACAACTACATGACTTCGAGCCGAGATCGATTGGGGGGCTGACACATAAGTAACTGGAAACGTCAGAAGCTCTTCTTTACGCAACCCCGTCAGCAAGGCCAGGCGAACGATCAATCGAAGCGTTTTGTTGTTGATACTTTTGAGCAGCTCTTCCACTTGTTCTTTGTTGAGGACTTTGATCTTGGTTAGCGTGGTTTTAAGCAGCACATCCGGCTTTACGGCATACCCCCCAGAGGTGTCTGTGTGTGCCAGGAAACCCTTTGTCTGCCTGACTCTCACCGTTTCAAGGTCATACGGCAGCGTGCGTACCCAACCTTGTTTGAGGGCAAACTGATAAAACTTGATCACCAGGTGAAGTCGTCGATTTACCGTGGAGGCGCTAAGGTTAAATCGATCAAAGGAAACGTCTCGATACAGAGCTAACAGAGTTTCGTGATTTCGGTGATCAAGCTCTCTCCAATCAAAGCCATTGGCTTCAATGAACTCGAAATAATCACACAGATCTCTTCCAAACGTTTCCCAGCTACGATGACTTTGCACACTTCCACGTTTTAAGCAGTGATGGACGAGAAATTCCATTCCTTCGATAAACACATCATGATTGGCCTTGAGAAGAATCGGGAACCCTTCATAGGAATGTCCCCTGATTTCAAACTCTGGTGTGGCAAGAAGGAACTCCACCCTCGGACCCCCAATACTGTATTTTTATTCAGTATAAAGGAGTGGTTTAAGACTGCAACAGGTAGGTTACATTATCTGTGGTACAAAACATGGTCTATCTTTCCTGCTGACAGCCCGGCATCATTCTGCGGGAATGGGTAAATGGAATGTCGCGGGATTATAGCATTCTGTGGCACACAGTTGCCCTTCTCTGATCAAGGAGAAGGGATTCAGGAAAGCGTCGATGGCAGCAAGACAAAACAGGGAAGCCCCTGTCAGGGAGGTCCCAGTCAGCAACACAGATTTCTATGTGCCGGACCTGTGCCGGGTACGCGGCGTTTTCATGCTGGTGGTGACCAGCGAACTGCTGGTTCTGGTACTTTCCATCGTGCAGGCCGAGAGCCGCTGGATTGACTGGAACTATTTCGGCCTGCTATCGCTTTTTGTGCAATGGACAGTCCTCACCAGCGCCGCGCTGATATGCCCGTTGCGGCGCTGGCTCTCGGGCCTGACGGTTCCCCGCGCCACCGCCATAATTGTTTCCATCGTAATGCTGGACGTGCTGGCCTTCAGCCTCTTTGCCGACAGCGTACTCAATCCCCGCCCCGGCGTGGAAGCCTGGCAGGGCGTGGCCAAGAAGCTCTTGCTGGCAATGCTGATCACGTTGATGGTGCTGCGCTATTTCTACCTGCAGTTTCAGTGGCAACAACAGCGGGAAGCTGAAATGCAGGCACGCCTGACGGCGCTGCAGGCCCGTATTCATCCGCACTTTCTGTTCAATAGCATGAATACCATTGCCAGCCTGATCACAATCAATCCCGAAAGGGCCGAAGACGCTGTCCTGGATCTTTCCGAACTGTTCCGCGCCAGCCTCCGCAACGGCGACCGCCTGATCCCGCTGGCTGACGAACTGGATCTGTGCCGGCGTTACCTGGCGATCGAAAAGTTGCGCCTGGAAGACCGGCTGACCGTCGACTGGCATATTGAGAGCGGCCTGGACCAACAGGCCATTCCCCCGCTGGCCCTTCAGCCACTGGTGGAGAATGCTATCTATCACGGCATCCAGCCCCGCCCGAATGGCGGCACCGTGAAGGTTGAGGCCTACCGCAAAGGGCCGTCGGTCTATCTGATGGTGCAGAACCCGCGACCCGCACCAGACCAGGGCGGGCATGACGGCAACCGCATGGCTCTGGCCAATATCCAGTCCCGCCTTCACGCGCTGTTCGGAGAGCCCGCAGTGCTGAAACACAGCCACCAGAATGATATATATACCGTCACTCTCAGACTGCCCTGGCAGAAGGCGAGTGGCAACGGCAAACCCGCGATGAGGAGTGAATAGCCCCGTATGGCCGATGCACACAGCCATAGCGTACTGATTGCCGATGACGAGCCCCTGGCGCGGGAACGTATCCGCAGGCTGGTGGAAGCACTCCCGGGGTATACGGTTTGCGGCGAGGCAGGTGACGGCGAGGAGGTACTGGCAAAAATCGCCCAGCAGGCTCCCGATATCCTGCTGCTGGACATCCGTATGCCCGGCATGGACGGCATGGAGGCTGCAGAACGGATAGCGGCCCTGGAGGCGCCACCGGCCATTATCTTCTGTACCGCCTATGACCACTACGCCATACAGGCGTTTGATGTGCATGCGGTGGCCTATCTGCTTAAACCGGTCCGCCGGGAGGCATTGGCGGAAGCCCTGAAGCGGGCAGGCCGGGTTAACCGGGTACAACTCCAGGCACTGACGGACAGGGACGCCGACAACGCCGAACAGCTCGCCATTCGCACCCATCGCGGCACCGAGCTGGTCGATGTCCGGGGAATCCTCTACTGCGAAGCCGACCAGAAATACGTCACCATCCACCATGTCCGTGGTGAGACGGTCACCGATTACACACTGAAGGAACTGGAAAGCACCTATCCACACCATCTGCTGAGGATTCACCGTCACACCCTGGTGGGGGTGCGGTTTGTCCAGGCCCTGCTGAGAACCGGTGATGGTCAGAACGTCATCGACCTGGCGGACAATTACGGCCGGCTGCCGGTAAGCCGGAGGCACACCGCTTCCGTGCGGCAGTGGCTTAAGGAACATCGTCCCGGGTAGCCTTTTCGCCAATGCTTGCGCACGACGTTTGGCTCCACAAATGGTACCCTTGGCGTAACATTTTCAGATCCGGCAACGAGCAACATGTCCAAACGAACCCTTCGTATTGCAACCCGCAGCAGTGCACTGGCGCTGTGGCAGGCGGAATTCATCAAGGCCGAACTGGAACGGCTCAACGACAACCTCGAGGTTGAGCTGGTCAAGATCAAAACCCAGGGCGACAAAATCCTGGACGTACCGCTGGCCAAAATTGGCGGCAAGGGCCTGTTCGTCAAGGAACTCGAAGAGGCCATGCTGGCAGGCACGGCTGATCTGGCCGTGCACTCCATGAAGGATGTTCCAATGGAGTTCCCGGAAGGGCTCGGGCTGGTCGCTATCTGCGAGCGTGAGGATCCGACTGATGCGTTTGTCAGCAACGATTTTGAAAACGTGGATGCCCTGCCCCAGGGTGCTGTGGTAGGCACAGCCAGTCTGCGCCGCGAAGCCCAGCTCCGTGCCTATCGGCCGGACTTGGAAATCCGCACCCTGCGCGGCAACGTCAACACCCGCCTGGCAAAGCTGGATGCCGGCGACTACAACGCCATCGTACTGGCCAGTTCGGGACTGAAGCGCCTGGGCTTCCACGACCGGATCCGCTACTGCCTGCCGGACAGCATCTCCCTGCCCGCTGTGGGTCAGGGCGCACTTGGCATCGAGTGCCGGCTGGATGATGCCGAACTGATCAGCATGCTTGCAGCTCTCGATCATCGCGACTCCTCAGATCGGGTCAAGGCGGAACGCGCGTTGAACCGGCGCCTCCAGGGTGGTTGCCAGGTACCCATTGCAGCCTACGCCCTGCTGGAAGACGAGGATACTCTCTGGCTGCGAGGCCTGGTGGGCGCCGTGGACGGCACCAAGGTATTCCGGGTGGAGGGCCGGGCGCCCCGGAGCGAAGGCGAGCGCCTCGGCCGCGAGCTGGCTGAGGACCTGCTCGCGCTGGGTGCAGACAAGGTACTGGCTGACATCTATGGCCACACCCCTACCTGACTCACGACCACTTGAAAGCCGGCGGATCCTGATCTGCCGGCCACAACCCGAAGCTGACCGCCTTGCCGACCGCTTCCGGAAGGCGGGTGCAGACGCCCGGGCACTGCCGCTTATCACCCGGGAACCTCTTCCTGAAGACCCCGCTACCCGTGCGCTTATCCTCAACCTGGATGAGTTCACCCATGTCATCGCCGTTAGCCCTTACGCCGCCAGCCTGCTGCTCGACTGGCTGGACACCTGGTGGCCGCAGGCGCCTGCCGGCATTCACTGGTACGGCGTCGGTGCAGGAACCGCTACGGTACTTGCCGCCCATGGCCTGAACACACACCAGCCGGAAACCGGCCATACCAGCGAAGATTTGCTACAGTTGCCAGAGCTGGCGACACTGGACCATGAAAAGGTGCTGGTGGTTCGGGGCGAGGAAGGCCGCGAACTGATCCCGCAAACACTGGAAAAACGTGGCGCCCGGGTCACCGCCTTGCCACTTTATCGCCGCTACTGTCCCGACTATGATGAAGCAACATTGAAAGTGATGCTGAACGACTTTTCCCCCGAGGTGATCGTCACACTGTCGGGAGAAACATTGAACAATCTCATCGCACTAAGTGAAAATACCGGCCATAATCTTGAAGATACTTTGCTGGTTGTCCCCGTCGAGCGGATTGCCGAACAAGCACGTCAGGCCGGCCTGCGGCGAACGTGCGTACCAGGAAGCCTTGCCGATAGCACAATTGTGGCTGCAGTTGCCGAACAACTTGCCAGCCTGGACGGTGGCTCCGGAAACACCAAGTAAGGATGCACGTGACAGAATCAAAAGCACAACTGCCCGCTACGATTGCAAAGCCTCAGCAAACACGGCAACGGCTGTGGCCTCTCTGGATCCTCACACTGCTTGCCCTTGCCCTGGCAGTAGCCCTTGCATTCTGGAGCTGGCAACAGTGGAATAACTACCAGTCCCTGCAACAGAGCATCACCAGCCTCGAGAACGACACCGAGCAACTGGACCGCATGTACGGGCAGAGCGGCAGCGAACAGAGCCAGCGCCTGCAGTCCCTGGAAGAAAAACTCTCGGAACAGCGCGAACTGATTGCCACCCAGCAGCGCCAGATCGACCATAATGCCCGCGAACTGCTGGAGGCCGGCAACCGCACCCGCACCGACTGGTTGCTGGCGGAAGCCGAATACCTTCTCCGGGTTGGTAACCAGCGGCTGATGATTGAAAAAGACATCCGTGGCGCACTGGCCGCCCTGGAATCAGCTGACGAGGTTCTGGCAGAGTCGGACGATATCGGGGTCTATCCGGTACGCCAGCAACTGGCAAAGGAAATTCTTGCCCTCAAGGGCCTGGCCGATGTCGACCGCACGGGCCTCTACCTGAAGCTGGAAGCCGCGATCGACAGTATCCACCAGCTAACCGACGATGCTCTGGTTAACGATCGCGCGCCAGGTTTTGTTTCCGCCACCAACAGCAATTCATCCGCGAATACAGATTCTATTCCCGGCCTGGTGGCCGAGGGATGGGAGAAGGTAAAGGATACCCTGTCCCAGGTGGTGGTTGTCCGCAGGCTCGACGAGCCGGTCAAACCCCTGCTTTCCCCGGAACAGAGTGCCTATGCCCGGCTCAACCTCCAGTTGATGCTGGAGGAAGCCGAACTGGCGGTACTACGAGGCCATCAGGAGCTATACTCCCGGGCACTGACCAAGGCCAGCAACGCGATCACCGACTGGTACGACAGCAGCAACAACCGCATTATTGCACTCTCCAGGGCCCTGGACGAATTGTCTGAAAAGAATGTGGACCCCGAACTGCCGGATATCAGCCGCTCACTGGAGTTGCTCAAATCCCGCCTGGCAGGACGCCTGGATAGCAATGACAGTGAAGCGAACCCGAAGAATGATGAGAGCGGCGGAGGGAACGCCGAGGAAAGCGATAATAACGGCGAGCAGGGAGATGCCTCATGATCCGCATTTTGCTGATCATCCTCATTGCCCTGCTGCTGGGCACGGCCCTCTCCATGGGGCTACAGTATGACCTTGGCTATATCCGTATCAGCCTGGGCAACTACCTGATTGAAACCAATTTCTGGATTGGCCTGGCATTATTGGTCGTGCTGGTTGTGGGCTCCGTGATGGCCATCAACCTGTTCCGTCGCCTGCGTCATGGCACCGGCATGGTGGCTGGCTGGCTGGCCCGCAGCAATGAACGCCGGGCCCGCCGCCGCACCACCCAGGGGCTGCTGTCCCTTGCTGAAGGCAACTGGCCCCGTGCGCGCAAGCTACTCACCTCATCGGCGGAGCACGCCGACACACCGCTGATCAACTACCTTGCCGCGGCCCAGGCCTCGTTTGAAACCGGTGACCATGAAGCGGTTGACGAGCTACTACGCAAGGCCTTTGAAAGTACCCCGGGCTCCGACATGGCCGTGGGCATCACCCAGGCACAGCTGCAACTGGCCGGCAACCGTCTGGAGCAGGCCCTGGCCACACTGTTACGACTACGCAAGCAGGCCCCCCATCACCCGTTTGTGCTCAAGCTGCTGAAAAACACCTATGTGCGCCTGGAAGACTGGCGCGAACTCTCCCGCCTTTTACCAGAAATCCGTAAACGTAACCTGATGGATAGTGAGGAGCTGGGAGACCTGGAGCGGCTGGCGTGGCACAACCTGCTGCAACGTGCCGCCGAGGAATGCCGGCGCCACTCTGGCGAACCTTCTGCGTCGCTGGAGCCGCTGACCTTATTGTGGGATGAGCTGCCCGGCTTCCTCCGCCGCGACGAACACACCATCCGAGAATATGCCCGCCTGCTGGCTGAACTGGGCGACGAAGCCCAGGCCGAAACGCTTCTTCGGAAAGTATTGCGCAATCACTGGGGTGACGACCTGGTCAACCTGTATGGCCGGGTCAAGGGTCTGAAGCCGGATGAGCAGTTGCTGGTGGCAGAACAGTGGCTGAAGGACCGCCCGAACAATGCAGAACTTCTGCTCGCGCTTGGCCGTCTGAGTCTGCGCAACGAACTCTGGGGCAAGGCCCGGGAATACTTTGAAACCAGTCTGCGCATACGCCGCAGCCGCGAGACCATGGCGGAGCTGAGTCGCCTTAATGCCCATATGGGCGAGGGTGAAAACAGTGTAAAACTGTTGATGCAGGGACTGGTGAAAGATAGCGGGTTGCCGGATCTGCCGATGCCGAAGGCGTAAGTGTCTGGGTCACCTCCTGGGCGCATACTCCAGCACGTCGGAGAAAAATGCCTTCTGCGGTAACCCGGCGTCTACCAACGCATCCATCAACGTATAAACCATTGTCGGCGACCCGCTGGCATGCACCTCCACGTTGTTCCAGTCCATCCCTGAGGCCAGTACCGTGCGTACCAATTGGTCGTGGTGGCCACTCCATTCGTTATCCTCGTCATCCCCTACCACTGGCAGGAAGGTAAACGGTGGCCATTCGTCCTGCCATCGCTGGGCGAGGGAGCGCAAATACATATCTTCATGGCGGCGAACACCCCAGTAAAATTTTACCGGCTGGTCATAGGACGTTTCCCGCAGGTAATCCACCAGACTTTTCACCTGGGCAAAACCAGTTCCGGCGGCGACCAGTAACAGGGGCTTTTCGGGCGCCGAGGCGAGACAGGCGCGGCCATGTGGCAGCTCAACGGTGACTTCCCCACCGGAGGTAAGCGCGTCGATCACCTTCTGGGCAGAAACCCATTCTGGTGTGGCCTGGATGTGCAACTCGATCAACTCTTCCGATGGGCTGCTGGCAATGGAAAAATAGCAGGGGTCGGTATCCGGCAGGTTCACCGACAGGTACTGGCCCGCGTGGAATGACAGTTCCCGGCGACGGGGCAGTTGAAGCTCCACGCAGTAAACATCGTGGTTGATGGAACGGACGTCCACCACCTTGGCCAGGAACTTGCGGGGCTGATTGTCTCCGGCTGCCATAACGGCGTCTATCTCCAGCTCTAGGTCACTGAGCGCAAGGGTGCGGCACATCATCAGGCGCCCGGTGACCGGAATTGTATGTTGATTACGGGTATTCAGGGCCTGGCCACTGATCAGCCGAGCCTCACAAAGCTCACAAACCCCATTGCGACAAGCGGCAGGAACCGCAACACCTGCCCTGCCGGCAGCCGCCAGTAACGTCTCGTCAGAGGCTGCAGCAAATGATAATGCAGACGGTGAGAGACTGATACGAAGCGATTCACTGGTCATATCAGTCGGGGCGATCGGGCGAAACTTCAATCCCCAGGGTGTCCCAGATGTCATCGACGCGTTTTTTCACCTCGTCGGACATGGTGATGGGTGTGCCCCACTCCCGATCTGTTTCACCCGGCCACTTGCTGGTTGCATCCATACCCATCTTCGACCCCAGCCCGGACACCGGCGAGGCGAAATCCAGGTAGTCGATGGGAGTACTCTCCACCAGTAGCGTATCCCGTGCCGGGTCCATACGAGTGGTCATGGCCCAGATCACGTCCTTCCAGTCCCGCGCATTCACATCGTCGTCGGTAACAATCACGAACTTGGTGTACATGAACTGCCGCAGGAAAGACCATACACCCATCATCACCCGCTTGGCATGGCCGGGGTACTGTTTCTTCATGGTCACCACTGCAAGGCGGTAGGAGCACCCCTCGGGCGGCAGATAGAAGTCCACAATCTCGGGGAACTGCTTCTGCAGAATGGGGATAAACACTTCGTTCAGCGCCACCCCGAGAATAGCCGGCTCATCGGGCGGCCGCCCGGTGTAGGTGCTGTGGTAGATCGGGTTCTTGCGGTGGGTAACCCGCTCCACGGTGAACACCGGGAACTGGTCGACTTCGTTGTAATAGCCGGTGTGATCTCCGAACGGTCCCTCTGGTGCCATATCATCCGGATAGATAAAGCCTTCCAGCACAATCTCGGCACTGGCCGGCACCTGCAGATCACTGAGCCCACACTGCACCAGCTCAGTACGAGCCCCCCGCAGCAGGCCGGCAAAGGCATACTCGGAAAGGCTGTCCGGTACCGGTGTAACCGCACCCAGGATGGTCGCCGGGTCAGCGCCCAGAGCCACCGCCACCGGGTAGGGTTTGCCAGGATTAGCCTTCTGAAACTCCTGAAAATCCAGCGCGCCACCCCGATGGCTGAGCCAGCGCATGATCAGCCGGTTACGGCCGATTACCTGCTGCCGGTAAATACCCAGATTCTGGCGTTCCTTGTTCGGCCCCCGGGTAATCACCAGTGGCCAGGTCACCAACGGTCCCGCATCTCCGGGCCAGCAGTGCTGAACCGGTATCTGGTACAGGTCGACCTGATCTTTCTCAATCACCACATCCTGACAGGGCGCGGAACGAAGCACCTTGGGGCTCATGCGCATCACCTGCCGGAAAAGCGGCAGCTTTTCGATAGCGTCCTTGAAGCCTTTGGGGGGATCAGGCTCCTTCAGAAACGCGAGCAGCTTGCCGATTTCCCGAAGCGCGGTCACATTGTCCTGCCCCATACCCATGGCCACACGCTTCGGCGTGCCAAACAGGTTGGCCAGCACGGGCATGTCGTAACCTTTGGGATTCTCGAACAACAACGCGGGGCCACCTGCCCGCAGCGTGCGGTCGCAGATTTCAGTCATCTCAAGGTGGGGATCCACTTCCACTGAAATCCGTTTCAGCTCACCGAGCTTTTCAAGCTGGTCTATGAAGTCTCTCAGGTCGTTGTATTTCATCGGCTGCTCCGGTTGATTCCGGCATTGTACGCGATTTCTGTGGTTTTGGTTCGGCTTGGGCGCAGGAACAGGGCGGGGTAATCAGTACGGGCGCGCAAAGAGCCGGATCGGCAACGCCGGGGATCTTCTCCCCGGACCGTGCATTGCCAGGGATGGCAATGCCGAGCCCCCATGGATGGGTTCACGGCGTGTCCGGGGAGAAGATCCCCGGCGTTGCAAGCCCCCCAGGCCAGTGCGCAAAGGGGCCGGAACCAGCACTTACCGACGCTTCATCGAGTCGAAGAACTCGGCGTTGGTCTTGGTTTCCTTGAGCTTGTCCAGCAGGAACTCGATGGCGGCGGTGTCGTCGTCCATGGAGTGCAGCAGCTTGCGCAGGATCCAGATGCGCTGGATATCGGCCTCACTCATCAGCAGGTCCTCACGGCGAGTGCCGGAGCTGCGGATGTTAATGGCTGGATACGTGCGCTTCTCGGCAATCTTGCGATCCAGGTGGATCTCCATGTTGCCAGTACCTTTGAACTCTTCGTAAATCACCTCGTCCATCTTGGACCCGGTGTTCACCAGCGCCGTCGCCAGGATCGTCAGGCTGCCGCCCTCTTCCACGTTACGGGCTGCGCCGAAGAAACGCTTCGGTTTTTCCAGGGCGTGGGCATCAACACCACCGGTCAGCACCTTGCCGGAGGACGGAATCACCGTGTTATAGGCACGCGCCAGACGGGTGATGGAATCCAGCAGGATAACCACGTCCTTCTTGTGCTCGACCAGGCGCTTGGCCTTTTCAATCACCATCTCGGCCACCTGAACGTGACGGGCCGGGGGCTCGTCGAAGGTGGAGGCGATGACTTCGCCGCGCACGGTGCGCTGCATCTCGGTCACTTCCTCAGGCCGCTCATCAATCAGTAGTACCATCACATGGCACTCTGGATTGTTACGGGTGATGGACTGGGCAATGCTCTGCATCAGCAACGTTTTACCGGCCTTGGGCGGAGAAACGATCAGGCCGCGCTGGCCCTTGCCGATAGGTGCCACCAGATCCAGCACGCGAGAGGAGAGATCTTCGGTGCTGCCGTTACCCGCTTCGAGCATAAGGCGCTCGTCAGGGAACAGGGGTGTGAGGTTTTCGAACAGGATTTTGTTCCGGGCATTATCCGGTTTGTCGAAATTGATCTCGCTGACCTTCAACAGGGCAAAATAGCGCTCCCCGTCTTTGGGCGGGCGGATCTTGCCGGCTACCGTGTCACCTGTACGCAGGTTGAAGCGGCGGATCTGGCTGGGGGAGACGTAGATATCGTCGGGGCCTGCCAGATACGAAGCGTCGGCAGAACGGAGGAAGCCGAAACCGTCCTGCAGAATTTCCAGTACGCCGTCGCCGTAAATGTCTTCGCCGCTCTTGGCATGCTTCTTCAGGATGGTGAAGATCACATCCTGCTTGCGCGAACGAGCCAGGTTATCGAGGCCCATCTCTTGCGCAATATCGAGCAATTCGGGCATGGAATTCTGCTTGAGTTCAGTAAGATTCATAGTTTATTGGATTTTCAGGAATGGAAGTAAACGAACATTGGAATGACAGGGGTGCCCATGAACGGATTGATCGGGTACACGTTGAACTAGGTGCTGGCCAGATGGAGCAACCGGTGTAGATGGAGTCCGGAGTAATACTGAAGCCAGAGACAGGAAGAACAACCGTTCGCCGGGCAAGAAGGATCATCAGCCACCTTGCGTACCAATGTCAAGTGATGTTGCACACTTTTGAACCGATTTCCGCTTTTTCGGGCGCTGGCACCCTCCCTCTGAAGAGTTACTCCCCTTCCATTCATTACTCCCGATGAGGATACTGTCAACATGACTTCCTATTTTCTGGAGAAACTCCATGAGCAGTGATACCACCAGCGAGCTGAAACCCCTGAACATCGCACTGCTGACTGTGTCTGATACCCGTGGCCCCGCAGAAGATTCTTCGGGGCAATTCCTGGAAAACAGTATCACTGAAGCGGGTCACCGACTCGTTGCCCGGCGCATCCTGCCAGACGATGTCTACCTGGTGCGGGCGCTGATGTCAGCATGGATTGCAGACCCCGAGATCAATGTGGCGCTCATCACCGGCGGCACCGGATTCCACGAGCGCGACAGCACGCCCGAAGCTGTCGGGCCGCTGCTGGACAAGACCATCGAGGGATTTGGCGAGGAATTCCGCCGCCTGTCCGCCAGCGAAATAGGCACGTCCACTATCCAGTCCCGCGCGTTTGGCGGCCTCGCCAATCATACCGTGATCTTCTGCCTCCCCGGCTCCACGGGCGCCTGCCGTACCGGCTGGAACGGCATTCTGAACACACAACTGGACAGTCGGCACGGCCCCTGTAATTTCTCGGGCCTGACCCTGGGCAAGCCAGACAAGCCTTTCGACCGCATTAACCAGGTCATTGGCGAGCGTTCGGAGCGATAGGCCATGGCAAGTTCTGACCTGATCCCCGTTGATGATGCCATCGAACACCTCCTCGCCCGGGCCCGCCCGGTTGAACTCACGCAGACCGTGCCTCTGGCAGACAGCCTGGACCGGGTTCTTGCCCTGGACTACACGGTGCCGGAGGATGTTCCACCTGCTGACAACAGCGCGGTAGATGGGTACGCCGTGCGCGCCGGGGACCTTTCCCATCAAACCGTGCTGCCGGTTTCCGGGCGGGTTGCTGCCGGCCAGGCTCCCGGATCGCTTCCGCCGCGCACCGCGGTGCGCATTTTCACCGGCTCGGAGATTCCCGCAGGGGCAGACTCGGTGGTTATGCAGGAACGGGTCACGGTGGGTAACGATGGCATTACAGTCAACGCAACGGTAAGCGAAGGCCAGAACATCCGCCGTCAGGGTCAGGATCTCGCCCATGGTGAACTGGCACTGGCGAAAGGCACCAGAATTCGCCCTCAGGAGATGGGCCTTCTCGGGTCGATGGGTGTGGCCGAGGTGGCCGTGTACGCGAAACTGAAAGTTGCCATCCTTAACACCGGTGACGAACTGGTATCCCCCGGACAACCTCTGGCACCAGGGCAGATCTATAACTCCAACCGCTTTACCCTGCTGGGGCTGCTGGCGAGGGCTGGCTGCGAAGTATCGCTGTGTGAAACCCTGGCAGACACCCGGGAGGCCACCCGCAGCACGCTCGAAAGAGCCGCCGCGGAGTCTGACCTGATCATCACTACCGGCGGTGTTTCGGTGGGCGAAGAAGACCATGTACGGGCGGTACTGGAGGAGTCAGGCGAGCTGTCACTGTGGCGCATGGCCAGCAAACCGGGCAAGCCGCTGGCCTTCGGCGCGATGGACGGCACCCCGGTTCTGGGCCTGCCGGGCAATCCAGCCGCGGTGCTGGTCACCTTTATGGTGGTGGGCATGCCGTTTGTTCGAGCCTGTCAGGGCCGGACGGGTGTGACGATACATGGCGAACGGATACCGGCCGGATTTTCGATTGAGAAGCCCTCAATTCGCCGGGAGTACGTCCGCGCCCGCAAGAGCATTGGCGATGACGGCCCGGTGATTATGGCCTACCCTAATCAGAGTTCCGGTGTTCTTAGCTCTGCGTGCTGGGCCGATGGGCTGGCCGTGGTGCCGGAGAACGAGACCATCGGTCTGGGCGATACTGTTAGCTACTATTCGTTTGCGGAGCTGCTGGAATAACTATGAGTGCGGACACCACCATCACTGTGAAATTTTTCGCCCGCCTGCGGGAAGAGCTGGATACCGCATCGCTTGAGGTAGACGCAGAACCCGATCTGACCGCGGGCAAACTGTTACAGAACCTGGCTGCCAGAGGCGGAAACTGGTCTCAGCTGGCCGGCGCCCAGCCGGTGATGATTGCGGTCAACCAGGTGATGACAAAACCGGACAAGGTGTTGAAGCCTGGCGATGAGGTGGCGTTTTTCCCACCGGTAACGGGAGGCTGATGTGATTCGTGTCCAGCAAGAGGATTTTGATCCTGCGGATGAATACCGTGCGCTCCGTGATTCCGGCTCTGGCACCGGGGCTATTGCGACGTTTACCGGGCTGGTGCGGGACAGTGGCGACCTGACCGGTGTTACGGGGCTGTTTCTGGAGCATTATCCGGGGATGACGGAGCAGGTTGTCGACGGACTGGTTCGAGAGGCTTCGAAGCGCTGGGACGTGCGTGAGGCCCGGGTTATTCATCGGGTGGGGCATCTCGCGCTGGGTGAGCAGATTGTGTTTGTGGGGGTGTGCAGCGCCCACCGCGGGGATGCCTTTGCAGCCTGCGAATTCATTATGGACGCTTTGAAGACCTCGGCGCCGTTCTGGAAGAAGGAAATTACGGGCGACAGTGAGCATTGGGTTGAGCAGAAGACTGCTGATATAGACCGGTCTCAGAGTTGGGAGTAGATCTCCTGGCCCCTATAGCCAGTCGGCGAGCAATAAAAAACCGCCCGTGAGTGTTTGCTCAGGGGCGGTTCTGACTGACCGTTGGCAGCTATCAGAGATTGCTGTCCAGGAACGCGGCCAGTTGTGACTTGGACAGCGCACCCACTTTGGTGGCGTCCACGTTACCGTTCTTGAACAGCATCAGTGTGGGGATGCCACGGATGTTGAACTTCGGCGGTGTCTGCTCGTTTTCGTCGATGTTCAGTTTGCAGACTTTCAGCTTGCCTTCGTACTCTTCAG
Source organism: Marinobacter sp. (assembly GCF_039977835.1). Taxonomy (GTDB): domain Bacteria; phylum Pseudomonadota; class Gammaproteobacteria; order Pseudomonadales; family Oleiphilaceae; genus Marinobacter. Next base: position 130,213 of record NZ_JBDWCL010000060.1, read on the forward strand.
CCATTTCTTCCAGCACCGGGGCAATCATCTTGCACGGGCCGCACCATTCTGCCCAGTAATCGACCAATACCGGCACGTCTGACTGCAGTACGTCCTGCTCAAAGGAGGCATCTGTAACGTTTACAATATTTCCGCTCATTTCAGTTTCCCGATTCGTGCACCCTCCAGCGGTACGAGCCGCTCATGGAGATGCTATGACTGTTTCTGACGGTTACTGCCCTTGGCTGTTGGCAACCGCTCACCGTGATCATGGTACGCAATACTTTACGCGATTGGTCAGGCGGATGTGAAGCGCTTCCTTCGATGCGGATACTTCGGATTACACTGACCGACAGTGCACCATTGCGTTACACGGCATATCGCTTATAGTAATCACCAGATCTAGCGGTTTGCGCCTGCTACCACATTGCACTGGTTTTTACTCAACCGTTGCCGGGGCCTCCCGCCCGCGGTTTACCAAGTTCCCTTCCCTCTATTTAGGGCCTGGCAGAAGGAATTCAATACACGTGACGGCCAACTCTCCCGCCACCCCGCCAGAACTGCTCGCAGCAATTGATATGGGCTCCAACAGTTTCCACATGGTAGTGGCCCGCCTGGTTCACGGTGAGATCCGCACGATTGAAAAAATGGGTGAGAAGGTCCAGCTTGGGGCAGGTCTGGACAGCTACAACCGCCTTACCGAAGAGGCCCAGCAAAGGGCTCTGACCTGCCTCAGCCGCTTCGCCCAGAGACTGCAGGGCATGCCGCCGGAAGCGGTTCAGGTTGTCGGCACCAATGCCCTGCGGGTAGCACGCAATACCCAGGAGTTCATGGCACGGGCGGAGGAGGTGCTGGGATACCCGGTGGAAATTATTGCCGGCCGGGAAGAGGCCCGCCTGATCTATCTGGGGGTGTCCCATACGCTGTCGGACGACAGCGGTCGGCGCCTGGTGATTGATATCGGCGGCGGCAGTACCGAGTTCATCATCGGCGAGCGCTTCGAACCCCAGGAGCTGGAGAGCCTGCATATGGGCTGCGTATCGTTCCGCAACCGTTATTTTCCGGACGGCAAAATTACCCGCAAACAGATGGACAAAGCCGTCACCCACGCCGAACAGGAATTGCTCAATATCCGCCAGCATTTCCGCAACAAGGGCTGGCAAAGCGCCGTGGGTTCATCGGGTTCCATCAAGGCCATTGCCAGTGTTTTGGCCAGCCTCAAGATAACCGACGGCACTATTACCCTCGATGCGATGGCCGAGCTCAGAAAACGCCTTGTGGACATGGGCAAGGTGGAGAAGCTGGGAGACCTGGGGGTACGAACTGACCGCCAGAGCATTTTCCCGGCAGGGTTAGCCATTCTTATGGGGGCTTTTCAGTCACTGCAGATCAAGGAGCTTACTTTCGCCGACGGCGCCCTGCGCGAAGGCCTGCTTTACGATATTGCCGGCCGGATTCAGCATGAGGACGTCCGCGAGCGTACCATACAGGCGCTTCAGGAACGCTACCATGTGGACCAGGAGCACGGCGGCGCGGTGGAGGAGACTGCCATCGCGGCCTGGCGACAGGTGGCCGACACCTGGGCACTGAACACGCCCGCGGACGAGGAAGTTCTGCGCTGGGCTTGCAGGCTCCATGAAATCGGTTTGACCATTTCCCACAGCCAGTACCACAAGCATGGCGCTTACCTGCTTCGATACTCTGATCTGCCCGGCTTCAGTCAGCAATTCCAGCGCGACCTGGCGACCCTGGTTCGCGGACATCGGCGAAAGTTCTCGTCCGGCATTTTCGAGGGACTGGACCCCGAAGACATTCCCCGCCTGCGCTACCTGTGTGTCGTGGTTCGGCTGGCTGTGCTGCTGCAACATCCGCGCAACCATGAGCAGCCACCGGAGCTGCGCCTGCACCCCTCAACCAATGGCCTGGCCGTAGAATTTCCCGCAGGCTGGCTGGATGACCGCCCGCTCACCCTCGCCGACCTCGAGAACGAACGGGACTACCTTGCCAAACAGGATTTCGCCCTGACTGTAAGCAGCTAGAACGAAAGCTCTGCTTCCAGGGTCTCCACCGTTTCACTGACCTCAAGCCACTGCGCTTCGACCTCGGCAAGCCGGCTCTTGGCAGCGGCTTGCTGACCCAGCAGTTCTTTCAGCTTCTGTTTTCCCTGGTCTGCATAGAGCTCAGGTTCTGAAAGATCCTGCTCCAGTGTCATCAGGGTTGACTGCAGACTGTCCATTTCCGTTTCAAGCGCTGTCTGTTGCTTGCGATAGGGGCTGAGCTTCTGGCGGATCGCCGCTTCTGCCCGCTTGCGGGCCTTGCGATCTTCCGCGTTCTCACTGGTACCGGCGCTGTCTGCAGAGGCTGCAGAGCCGTCCGCAATGCTCCGGCTCTCGCGCCTGGGGGCTTCTGTTTCATCCTTGCGCCGGTCTGCCAGCCAACGCTCGTAATCTTCCAGATCGCCCTCGTATTCTGTCACCCTGCCTTCACTCACCAGCCAGAAATCATCCACGGTGTTACGTAACAGGTGACGATCGTGGGAGACCACCACAATCGCTCCGTTGAAATTCTGCAACGCCATGGTCAGGGCCTGGCGCATTTCCAGGTCCAGATGATTGGTGGGCTCGTCCAGCAATAGCAGGTTGGGTTTTTGCCAGGCGATAACGGCCAGGGCCACCCGAGCCTTTTCTCCGCCGGAAAATGACCGAATGGCACTCAGGGCGCTGTCACCGTGGAAGTCGAAGCCCCCCAGGAAATTACGGATGCTTTGCTCCGACGCCCTGGGAGAAAGCCGCTGCAGGTGCAGAAAGGGACTGGCGTCCAGGTCAAGGGATTCAAGCTGGTGCTGAGCAAAATAGCCGATAGCCAGATGCTCCCCGGTGGTGCGCTCGCCCCGAATCAGTGTGCTCTCGCCCCTCAGAGCATCCATCAGAGTCGATTTCCCAGCGCCGTTAGGCCCTAGCAGGCCAACGCGACTGCCGGGCAGCAGGTAAAGGTTGATGCCCTCCAGGATGACCGTTTCGCCATAACCGGCTGCGCCGTTGCGAATCGACAGCAACGGATTGGACACCTTGTCGGCCACCGGAAACTCGAAGCTGAATGGCGAGTCCACATGCGCGGGAGCGATTCTCTCCATCCGCTCCAGTGCTTTGACCCGGCTCTGGGCCTGACGAGCTTTGGTGGCCTGTGCTCGGAAACGGTCAATGAAACGCTGGATCTCGGCAATCTTCGCCTGCTGGCGCTCATAACCGGCCTGCTGCTGGGCGAGGCGTTCGCTGCGCTGGGTTTCAAACGCTGAGTAATTACCCGTATAGAGCTCGAGCTTCCGCTGGTCAAAATGCACAAGGTGTGTCGCCACACGATCCATAAAGTCCCGGTCGTGGGAAATGAACAGCAACGTACCCTCGTAACGCCGCAGCCAGTTTTCCAGCCACAGACAGGCGTCCAGATCGAGGTGGTTGGTAGGTTCGTCCAGTAGTAACAGGTCCGACGGTCGCATCAACGCCTGGGCCAGGTTGAGGCGTATTCGCCAGCCCCCCGAAAATGCGGAAACCGGCCGGTCGGCATCGGCATCGGAAAACCCGAGCCCACGCAGCAGGGATTCCGCCCGACGCGGCGCAGACCAGGCTTCGTGAACGTCCAGCTCACCATGGATTCGGGCAACGGTGTGGTCATCCCCGCGTTCTTCCGCGGCCGCCAATGCCGCTTCCATTCGCCGCAGGTCATGGTCACCATCAAGCACAAAATCCCTGGCATTGCGGGATGAGGCAGCAACTTCCTGGGCCATGTGGGCAATCCGGCAACCACCGGGTAACGACACGCTACCCTGCTCCGGCGACAGCTGCCCCAGCAATAACTGGAACAAACTGGACTTTCCGGCGCCATTGGCACCAACTATCGCCACCCGTTGGCCAGGCTGGACGGTAAGGTTGACGGCTTCTAGCAACCAGACGCCACCCCGTTGTAAACTGAGATCGGTTATCGTTAACATAGCGTAATGGTATCAGGGAACGTTTATTAAGGAACCGTCAGGTGCTCCATGTCGTGTAGCGGGAGAAAGATACCTGAGGATGCTGATCCGGAAAACCCGTTGTGGCAATTTGCCTGCCGCTTCTGGGAATCGCCCCGAGCACAGGCATCGTGTCTGGAGCTTCAGGACCGGGGCTGGAGCGTTACCCGGATTCTTTGCGCGGCCTGGCTTGCATCTTCCGGCTATAGATTTTCCGGCCAGGAGAGCCATACGGTAACAGAGTGGCGAACTCAGGTGACCGTACCACTCAGGTCGGCGAGAAAATACATAACGAAAACGAACCCTCGCACTGCAAAAGTGAGGGAATGCATAGCCCGCAGCGAACTTGAAGCAGAGCGGGTTGAGCTGGCACTGGCTTATCAGGCCCTGGCTTCACAAATACTTCCAAGCTCCAGTGAGGAACCCACGGCCAGTCTGGCGCGGAATAACCTTCTGGCTGCAGCACCGGAGACTACAATGGATAACGGGACCGGCAGATTGCTGGACACGCTGGCCAGAGAACTGTCGATACTCGCAAAGGGAGAAAACAGGCCATGATGATGAAATGGCTGATCCGGCTGGCGTTTCCCGCACTCGGCGTACTGGTTGCGCTGATGTTCTTTGGGCTGAATGACCCTGCAGAAACATCAACCAAGCCCGCCGAAACAGAAGCGAATGTGGACATACCCTCATTTGAGGGGCTGGTTCCCTCTCCTGTACCCACAGAGGGGCCGGACATCGTCTTCAAGTGGCAGGACAGTGACGGCAGTTGGCACTACGCCGACAAACCGCCGGCCCAGGGACCCTGGAATGCGCTGGCCATAGAACGGACAGACAGTAAAACCCTGCGTCCACCTGCTTCAGACCCGGAAACTGACTGGCAGTCGCCCTACCGGGCACCCTTCTCACTGACCCCGAGTACCGCCAACAACGGCAGTTAACGCTGCCGGCACTCCTCCCTTAACACATGTTCAGTGGCATCTGGCGACAGAACCCGTTACCTTTTGGGCGTTCGTAATCATTCAACAGTAATCACAATGAAGGAACAGGCAATGAACAAAACCCTGATCGCACTGGCCGTTGCCGGCGCCCTGGTCGGCTGCTCTACTCAACAGGACGCGGCACCGGAAAATCCCGCACTGGAAACCACCGATGAAAAAGTCAGCTATGGCATGGGCCTGGTGATGGGGGAGCGGATGGGCAACGATCTGCCAGATCTGCAGATGGATCAGTTCCTGCAAGGTATTCAACATGGCCACGCCGGCGATGAAGAGCAGACCCGCATGACCCGGGAAGAAATCCAGGAAGCCCTGATGGCCTACCAGACCAAGCTGCAAGAACAGGAAGCAGCCCAGTCAGAAGAGCTTGCCAAGAAGAACCGTGAGGCGGGAGAAGAATTTCTGGCCGAAAACGCAAAGCGTGATGGCGTTAAAACCACCGAATCAGGCCTGCAGTACGAAATCCTTGAAGAAGGCAATGGAGAGAAGCCGACTGCAGAGGATCGCGTGCGGGTTCACTATACCGGTGAATTGATTTCAGGTGAGGTGTTCGACAGCTCCCGTGAACGCGGCGAGCCGGTTACTTTCGGCCTCAATCAGGTCATCCCGGGCTGGACCGAAGGCCTGCAGCTGATGTCTGAAGGCAGCAGGGCCAAGCTCTATATTCCGGCGGATCTGGCTTACGGGCCGGGCGGAAACCAGAGAATCGGGCCCAACGAGACACTGGTATTTGATGTGGAACTGCTGGAAATCAATCCGGAATAATCACGTCATCCCACGCTTCCCCCGATGATTCCGGGGGAAGCCATCGGCCAAGCCATTCACGCCGATGACATGACCTTCTCTGCATGAGCGTTATGCAGGTGCTCAATCAGGTAATCTTCCATCTCGAAACGACTTTCCAGGGTTTCACCCAGGTCGGAAAGCTGCTCGAACAACTCGCGGACTTCATCTTCAGTCAGTGACTGGCCGTTCAGTCGATCATTGAAGTTCAACGCCGTTTCTGTGGTCTGTTCAATCTTCGGATACAGTCTTGCCGCCAGTTCCAGACCGCCGTCATTGAATTCCCTGGCCTCCTGAACCAACTGATCGTAGATCTCGAAGTGCCCTGCTGAGACATAATCTACCAGCACTTCGCAAAGCCGGACGAACTTCCCGTGCAGTACATCTGTCTGCGAGTAATCCGTGGTACCGGAAAGATCGCAATAGTGCACAAGCAATTCCTGCCTTTCCTTCAGCCAACGGTCGATCAGTTCGCTGACACCACCCCAACGCTCCCTGGCATTACGGCAATTATCCAACATGAGGCCTATCTCCGGTTACCGGGTTCTGGTTTGATTCTTCTTCTCGTGTCGAGTCTCAAGTTACCCCATGCCGACGGTCCGTCGCAACCGTTTCAGCCCTGTATCCAGCCAGACTTTTTTCCCGGCCGGAACATCAGGACCAGGCCAGTAGCCACCACCAGGATAAAAAAGATAGCCGTCCATCCCGGGATACTTAGCCCAAGAAAACGCCAGGTCACTTCGGCGCAATCCCCGGTTCCCCGCAGGGCAGTCGTCAGTACCTCCATCCAGGGCAAGACTTCGAGCATGTAGTCCACCGACGGGCCGCAGGCCGGAACCTGATCAGCCGGCAGGCTCTGTAGCCAAAGCTGGCGCCCTGCAACCCCAAGACCGGCGCCGGCACTCACCACCAGCAGAAAACCATAGACCCTGACCCCGAACCCCTGAGGACCGTGCAGCGCTGCCAACAGGCTGACCATCCCTGCCGCCATAAAGCCGAACCGCTGCAGCCAGCATAGTGGGCAAGGCTCCAGCCCCATGAAATGTTCCATGTAGAAGGCCACACCAAGCAGGCCAGCACAAAGCAGGAATATCAGGAAAAAAACCGCTCTGGAGTTCAAATGTATACCTCTGATCTACATTCATGTCGGACAGTTTGTCCCGCCACGGCGGCGAAACCACCAGATGCTGCAACCCTGCATCGACCCTGCTATTCTCCCAGCATCGGCGGTGCCTGCGGGCGCCCAGCCACTTAACCTTAAACCAATATGAACTTCAAGCCTATGACACTTAAGCCAAAGCACCTTTTGCTGGCCCTGCTGATCGCCCTGCCCCTGGCCTCCGCCAGCTTTGCCCAGGAAGACGAAGAAGCCGGGCAGGAGGAACAGCAGGAAGAGCCGGGCGTAACCGACTACATCGAAATGGACCCTGCGTTCGTGACTCACGTGGGGAAACCAGGCACCAAGCTGACGTACCTCAAGGCGGCCGTGACCATACGGGCGTCCAGAGAGACCACGCGCCCCGCAGTAGAGGCGCACATGCCCAGGCTACGACACGAACTGGTGATGCTTTTCGGCGAGCAGACGGATACCGACCGATTGTCCGGAAATGAGGGGCAGCAGGCACTGCGGGAAGAGGCGACGAGTCGAATTAACGCCGTGCTGGAAGAGCAGCAAACCGGCGAAAGCATCACAGGCGTGTTATTTACCGAATTCGTGGTGCAAAAATAGCCGCCCGCACGGGCGGCTTGTGTCAGGCAATCCGTGAGAACAGATCGTCCACGGGCTGCGCCTCTCTGGCGACCTGTTCGGCGTCTTCCCAGCCCGCTTCCCAGGCAGCGATAACCACGTCACTGCGATAGGGGCAACGGCTTCGCTCCATCCCCATGGAAGCCGCCATGTAGCCCTGGCGGTACGCCTTGTTCAGGGATTCTACGTCCCATCCCAGCTTGATGTCTCTGGCCATGCCGGTTCTCCGTTTACCTGTTCAGCCACCATCAAACGGTGCCTTGTGTTTACAGAAATTAACAGCGGCAGCAGAGGCTGACAAACTTTTGTTACATTTCTGTGCGACAGGTCCGGAACTACCAGCTCACGAACGCAGGTACTGCGCCAGGAACTCGCCAAAGGGCTGGTTATCGCTCTGCTCCATGGCGGCCTGCTCTGAAAGGGAATCCGCACTCATTTTCTCGAATGCTGCCATTATCTCCTCGGGCAGGCCTTCATTCCGCAGGGTCTGCTGGTGTTGTCGCGACATTTCCAGGCCCCATTCGCGGTGCCCCATGCCGGAGCCATCCATTGCATCCAGCACCCTCGCCGAGGGCACCTGGGACGGCTCCTCCAGCTTGGCCCGCTGGTCATCCAGGGCGCGCCGGTAGGTTTCGTCTCCATTCCAGCCGTCCAACTGCTCTGCAAGCGGCTCCAGGCGATCCAGTAAGGCCGAGGCGGCCTCACCTACAGCCACTGGTTCGCCCGCGCGACACAACGTCAGCTTCGGGTCTCTACCGCGAGCCACAACGTCCTGATAGTTATCGTCCAGCCTGTCACACTCGTCATCGTCAATGCGCGGGCTGTCAGACAGCAGGCAGTCCAGCAGGAACAGATCCAGGAAATCGATCTGGCTTTCATTCACGCCGACCGGGGAGAACGGGTCAAGATCCAGGCAACGCACTTCGATGTATTCCACGCCACGGGATTCCAGCGCCTGAATCGGCTTTTCTTCCCGCTCGGTGGTGCGCTTGGGGCGCACCGCGCTGTAGTACTCGTTCTCGATCTGCAGCACGCTGGTGTTGATCTGGATAAACTCACCATTACGCTGAAGGCCGAGCTCCTCGTAAGGCGGCCACGGGGTATGTATCGCCCGGAACAGGGTGTCCGTATAGGTTTTCAGTTCGTTGAAACAGATATTCAGCGAGGCCTGTGCGTTGTTGTGATAGCCCAGATCCCCCATACGCAGGGAAGTGGCATTGCGACCGCACCAGGTGTCCTCGCTGAACCTGGCCAGATCATGACGTACGCCTGCCACAAAACTCGCATCCAGGGCGGGAGAGGCGCCGAACAGCAGCATCAGCAACCAGCTGCGGCGGCGGAAGTTGCGGATCAGCCAGAAATACTGGTCCGACTTGAAGTCCTGAAGACTTTGCTGGTTACCCACGGCCTGCTGCCACAGGTTCCAGAAGCTGTCAGGCAGTGACAGGTTGTAATGGGCGCCGGCAATGCTTTGCATCATCCGCCCATAGCGAACCGCCAGCCCCTGCCGGTATACATGCTTCAGGTGCCCGATGTTGGCGGTGCCGTATTCGGCAATGGGAATACTCTCGTCGCCGTCCAGCTCACAGGGCATGCTGGCAGCCCAGAAGACTTCATCACCCAGGTTATGCTGCACGAACCGGTGAATATCACGCAGGGAGTCAAGCATGCCACGGGTGGTGTCGAACACCGGCGTAATCAGCTCCAGCAGCGCTTCGGAATAATCCGTGGTTATGCGGGGATGGGTCAGTGCGGAGCCCAGGGACCGGGGGTGCGGTGTCTGGGCAATAAAGCCATTGCGATCGACCCGCAGGCCTTCTTTCTCCACGCCCTTTCTGAATCCGGTCCACTGGCTGGCAGTGAACTGCTGAAAAAGCTGATGGCGGGATTCACCCATGAATGACTCCTGCTAGGTTGGCCGCCGGGATTACCGGCAGCCTGTAGTATATTGTGTAATGCCGCGGGTTAGCGGCCGTCTTTACGGGCCGATGCCAGCGCCTGCGCCAGGGCTCCGGCCATGGCGCCTTTTTGCGGGTTTTCCGCACTCTTCTGTCGGTCATTCCTGGCGGCTGGCTTGCCACTGCCATCTCTGCGATTACCGCCGGTGCCGGTACGATTATCGGACTTTTCGCCGGGCTGGTCATCCATACGCATGGAAAGCGCAATTCGCTTTCTCGGTATGTCTACGCCCATCACCTTGACCTTGACAATGTCCCCAGCCTTGACCACTTCCCTCGGGTCTTTTACGAAGGTATTGGACAATGCCGAAATATGCACCAGCCCATCCTGGTGAACGCCAATGTCCACGAACGCCCCGAAGTTGGTCACATTGGTGACCGAGCCTTCCAGCACCATGCCCGGCTTGAGGTCATTGAGGGTTTCAATCCCTTCCTCGAAGCTCGCAAAACGGAATTCAGGGCGTGGGTCCCGGCCGGGCTTTTCCAGTTCCGTAATAATATCCTTTATGGTCGGCAGACCAAACTGCTCGGTCACGTAGTCCTGAGGGTTCAGTGAACGCAGGAAGGCCGCATCGCCGATAATTCCTTCAACCTTGCGGTTGTTCTTGCGGGCAATGGCCTCGACCACCCCATAGGCTTCCGGGTGAACCGACGAACGATCCAGCGGGTTATCCCCACTGGCAATGCGCAGAAAGCCCGCCGCCTGTTCGAAGGTGCGATCCCCAAGCCGCGACACTTTAAGCAACTGCTTGCGGTCGCGGAATACGCCATTATGGTTACGGAAGTCGACGATATTCTGGGCTATGGTCTGATTCAGGCCCGACACTCTTGCCAGCAGCGGAATCGACGCTGTATTGAGATCCACACCCACACCGTTAACACAGTCTTCCACCACCGCATCCAGACTGCGGGCCAGTTGCACCTGGGAGACGTCGTGCTGGTACTGGCCCACGCCGATGGATTTGGGTTCAATCTTGACCATTTCCGCCAGCGGGTCCTGCAGGCGGCGGGCGATGGAGACCGCGCCGCGGATGGTCACATCCAGATCCGGCAACTCGCGGGAAGCGAACTCGGAAGCGGAATAAATGGAGGCGCCGGATTCACTGACCACGATGCGGGCCAGTTTCAGTTCCGGATAGCGCTTACACAGGTCCGCCACCAGTTTTTCCGTCTCCCGCGAGGCGGTGCCATTGCCGATGGCAATCAATTCAATGTGGTACTGCCGGCACCACGTCGCCAGTTGTTCAATGGACTGGTCCCATTGGTTACGAGGCGCGTGCGGGAAAATGCCACCGTGGCCCACCACCTGGCCGGTCCCATCAATGACGGCAACTTTCACGCCGGTACGCAGGCCCGGATCCAGCCCCAGCGTCGGGCGGGGGCCCGCCGGCGCCAAAAGCAGCAGGTCTTTGAGGTTCGCGGCGAACACGTTGATGGCTTCGGTTTCTGCCGCTTCCCGCACCTGCGCCATCAGGTCGGTTTCAATCTGGGTCGACAGCTTTACCCGCCAGGTCCATCGCACCACTTCGGATAGCCAGCGATCCGCAGCACGACCGTTGTCGCGTATGAGCCAGCGAGCAGCAATGCGCTGTTCCGCGGGATGTGCCTGACGGCGGTCATCTTCGGCATCACCCACCACAATGGAATAGGTCAGTACGCCTTCATTACGTCCCCGAAGAATGGCCAGAGCGCGGTGGGAAGGCACCTTTTTCAGCGGCTCGACATGGTCGAAATAATCGCGGAACTTGGCGCCCTCAGTCTCTTTGCCAGCTACCACGGAGACCCTGAGCTGCCCCTGCTGCCAAATGAAATCACGCAGCTCGCCCAGCAGCTCCGCATCCTCGGCAAACCGCTCCATGAGGATATAACGGGCACCATCGAGGGCGGCCTTGGTATCGGCAATGCCGGCGTCCGCATTCAGGTAGCTTTGCGCCGTGTGTTCCGGGTCCAGCGTCGGGTCGTCATAAAGCGCATCGGCCAACGGTTCCAACCCAGCCTCGCGGGCAATCTGGGCCTTTGTGCGACGTTTGGGTTTGTAGGGCAGGTAGAGGTCTTCCAGGCGGTTCTTGGTGTCCGCGGCGTCAATACTGGCCCGCAGCTCCTCGGTCAGCTTGCCCTGCTCCTCGATACTGTTGAGGATGGTGGCGCGACGGTCGTCCAGTTCCCGCAGGTAACGCAGACGGTCTTCCAGATTACGTAACTGGCTGTCGTCCAGGGAACCGGTCACTTCCTTACGATAGCGGGCAATAAAGGGAACTGTGGCCCCACCGTCCAGCATTTCCACGGTGGCATTAACCTGCTGTTCACGAACACCCAGTTCGTCAGCTATGCGCCTGATGATACTGTTCATGCAACCTCATCTGATGCTTACGAGTCAAAGCGCAAAGGTACAGCGGCTTATTGCTGCAGGCAAGCAGAGCGGGTCCGGTTGTCCAGGAATTGAACAAGATCTTTCCAGGGCATGGGGCGGGCATAGTAGTAGCCCTGGATTTCGTCACAGTGGTGTTGACGCAGGAATTCCAGTTGTCCCTCGGTTTCCACACCCTCCGCCACCACGCTGATCTGCAGACTATGGGCGAGGCTGATAATGGCGCGAATGATGTGTTCGGCGTCCGCCGAGTGCCCCAGTTCCTGGACGAAGGACTTGTCAATTTTGACCAGGGAGATGGGCAGATGCTGGAGATTGCTGAGGGAGGAGAAACCGGTACCGAAATCATCAAGGGCAAAACTGATACCCAGCTGGTTGAGTTCCCGGAGGCATCGCTGGGCATATTCGGGATCGTGCATCATGGCACTCTCGGTGAGTTCCAGCTCCAGCAGACTGGTGTCGACATTCGCATTGAAGATTATGCGGAAAATCGTTTCTGTCATCTTGCGATCGTGGAATTGACGGAACGAAAGGTTGACCGCAAACACCAGCCCGGGATGCCCCAGATCTGAAGATTCCTGCAGGCGCTTGCAGGCCTGCTCAATCACCCAGTAGCCAATGGGCACAATCAACCCGCTACGCTCGGCCACCGGAATAAACTCATCCGGCCCCACCAGCCCGCGCTCCGGGTGGTTCCATCGCAACAGGCATTCCACACCACGTACTTCCTCGGAAGCCAGGTCAATCCGCGGTTGGTAGTACACTTCCAGTTCGTTGCCCCGTAGTGCGTTCCGAAGATCCGCCTCCAGGCGCAACTGGTACCCCGCGGTTATGTGCAGCTGGCGGTCGTAAAAACGGTAGCTGGTACCCGGGTCCCGTTTGGCCTCGAACATGGCGCGGTTGGCCCGGCGCATCAGGTTCTCCGGGCTTTCGCCGGCCTCGGGATAGGTGGCAACGCCGAGGCTGGCACTGACCACCACATTCTGGCCATCAATGCTCAGGGGCTCACCGATAGCATTCACGACCTTGCGGATGATCTGAGTGATATCCAGTGAGTCTTCTACTTTTTCAACGATAATGGCGAACTCATCACCACCGATGCGCATCAACGAATCCATCCGCCGCAGGTTCAGGCGCAGACGTTCCGCCAGTTTGAGCATGATCTGGTCGCTTTTCTGGTAGCCGAACGATTCATTGAAACTGCGAAAATCGTCCAGATTGATGTGCAGCAGGGCCAGACGCTGACTGGCTCGTTCTGCCCGTAGCAGGGCCTGCTGCAGGCGATCGAAGAACAGATCGCGATTGATAAACCCGCTGGCCACTTCCCGGCCCAACTGGCCATGGGCATACTCGGATAACTGCTCCCGGTACCACAGACATCGCACTGCCCTGCAGAGGCTCCAGCGGTCAATCTCCTGTCGGCACAGGTAATCAGAGGCACCGTTGGATAACAGCCCCGGCGCACGTTCTGAGGGTAATTCCGCACTCATCGCCAGCACCGGCTTTTCATTGCTGGACGCAGACAGGTATTGCAGGAAAGCATCTTCAGAACCACCATGAAAAACACAGTCCCAGAGAATGACATCAAAGTGGGTATTGTGAATCAGGTCATCGCAGTCAATCAGGTCCGGGCACCAGGTAAGATCCGCTTCCAGCTCCCTGTCGTCGGCCAGCAAGGCACTCAGCCACAAAAAATCCGAGTACTCAGGTGTCAGTACCAACAGGCGCACATGGCCGGAATTAAAGGATTTTACTGCCAGGGTCATCAACAAGCGTCCCGTTCCTGGTGAGCAAACATCGCCGATTCCTCAAGAATAGCTGATAGATCGTCAAGGTACAGCATGTCTGGCTGGTGTAGAATAACCGCTTGCCGACTTCACCCATAAAATCCCGATTTGGCGCCCATATTGTGAACATGCTCAACCCCCGACAGAGTGAAGCCGTTCGGTATGCGGATGGCCCCATGCTGGTGTTGGCCGGTGCCGGCAGTGGCAAAACCAGTGTGATCACCCGCAAGGTGGCTTACCTGATCGAACACCTGGGCATTCCGGGGCGACACATTGCCGCGGTCACCTTTACCAACAAGGCGGCCAGGGAGATGAAAGAGCGTGTCGGGCGGCTGGTGGATCGCAAGCTTACCAGGGGGTTGATCGTGTCGACCTTTCACAACCTGGGGCTGAACATGATCCGTGAGGAACACGAGCACCTGGGCTATCACCCCGGGTTCTCCATCTTCGACGCGGAAGACGCCAAGGCATTGCTGCAGGACCTGATGATGCGGGAAGCCAGTGCAGATGCTGGCGACGAGCTGTCGGACGTGCAGATGACCATCTCGTCCTGGAAGAATGCCATGCGCAGCCCTCAGGATGCCTGGAGCCGGGCGGCAGATGAGCGTGAGCAACGCATTGCCATTATCTACCGGTATTACAACGAATACCTGAAAGCCTACAATGCGGTTGATTTCGACGATCTGATTCTGTTGCCGGTGCAACTGTTCCGCGACAACCCGGAGGTTCTGCAGAAGTGGCGCCGGAAAATCCGCTACATGCTGGTGGATGAATATCAGGACACCAATATATGCCAGTACGAACTGGTCAAGCTGTTGGTCGCAGAGCGCGCCGCCTTCACCGTGGTAGGCGATGACGACCAGTCGATATACGCCTGGCGCGGTGCCCGGCCGGAGAACCTGGCACAGCTGAAGGAAGATTTTCCCAGCCTGAAGATCGTCAAGCTGGAGCAGAACTACCGCTCAACCGCACGCATCCTGCGTTGCGCCAACACCGTTATCGCCAATAATCCCCACGTGTTCGAGAAAGCCCTTTGGAGTGACCACACCATTGGCGAGGAATTGCGCATCGTGCGCTGCCGCAATGAGGATGCGGAAGCCGACCGGGTAGCTACGGAGATTCTCGACCAGAAACTGAAAAAAGGCCAGGCCTTCCGGGATTTCGCTGTGCTGTACCGGGGCAACCACCAGGCGCGACTTCTGGAAATGAAGCTGCAGGCCTACCAGATTCCCTACCGCATCTCGGGTGGCCAGTCTTTTTTCTCCAAGAACGAGATCAAGGACGCCATGTCCTACCTGCGCCTGCTGGTGAACCCGGACGATAACGCCGCGTTCCTGCGGGTGGTGAACGTTCCACGCCGGGAGATCGGTCCTCGCACCCTGGAGCAACTCAGCCACTATGCCCGCTCCCGCGATGTCAGCCTGTTCCGCGCCCTGGGCGATATGGGGGCTGAAACCCATGTGACGGAAAAGGGGCTGGACCGCCTGCGCCGGTTTGCCCACTGGGTGGACAATACTTGTGCGCGGCTGCTCAGCGAAGACCCGATCCCGGTTATCAAGCAGCTGTTTACCGACATTGAGTACGAAGAATGGCTGCACCTGCATTCCGGCTCGCCGAAACAGGCAGAACGGCGAATGGAGAACATCTGGTACCTGGTCGAGTCCATCCAGCGCATGCTGGATGACGGCAAGGGTACGGCCGATGAGATGGGCATCGAGGATGCCATCAGCCGACTGATCCTCCGGGACATGATGGAGCAGCAGGAAGAGCAAGATGACAGCGACAAGGTCCAGTTGCTGACGCTACACGCCTCCAAAGGCCTGGAGTTCCCCCATGTTTTTATTATGGGGCTGGAAGAGGAGATCCTGCCTCATCGCTCCAGCATCGAGGAAGGCAATATAGAGGAAGAACGGCGGCTTATGTATGTGGGCATCACCCGGGCCCGGGAAACCCTCACCCTTACCTACGCTGCACAGCGCAAGCAATACGGCGAGAAGCTGGAAACCATCCCCAGCCGGTTTCTGGATGAACTGCCGGAAGACGACTTGCGCTGGGAAGGCACCGGTGATCTCGACGTGGAAGCCAACCAGAAGAAAGGCAAGGCCACGTTGAGCGCACTTCTGGGTGACCTTGGTGTATGAGCACACGTTAATTCCCAGTCACTGCATCTTCGCCTTCAAAACCAAAACATTCGGGACCGCCCACAAATTACCCATATAACTGAAAAAGCCCCGCAATGCGGGGCTTCCTGGTTCAGAGGTGACGCAGAGCCGGGTTATTCGCTCTGTTCAACCATATACTCGACCGCCACCTGAATTTCCTCGTCAGAGCAGCTGGAGCAACCGCCCTTGGCAGGCATGGCGTTGAAGCCATTTATGGCGTGATCCACCAGCGTCTCCAGCCCCTTGTCGATACGACCACCCCAGGCGCCCGAGTCGCCCACTACCGGTGCACCGGCTGCGCCGGAGGCGTGACAGGCTGCACAAGCGGCGTCATAGACTTCATTACCGGCGCGAGGTTCAGAGCTGGCCGACGCAGCAGGCGCTGACTCCTGGCCGCAGTCTTCTCCCTGTACACAAACGTCACCCACCGGGGCAATACGGGAGCGGATTTCATCTTCAACGTTGGCCATTACGGCACCTGTTGTCAGGCCGAAGCCAAGCAGTACGACAGCCAGGACTCTCTTCATCTTCACAATGCACCTCACAATTGGGCGTTATAATAATCAGTGGTCGCATTATAGCGATTGCGGCGGGGCAAAAAAACCAAAGTGCAAAATGAACGCCGTGTTTCAATCGGATTCGTTGCCATTTCGTAAGTCATAAGACCCTGCCCGAGTAATCCGGGTACCATACACAAAACCGAGTCTGAAGGTCGGAATTTATGCCTGATGCGAACCAATCGCAACCTCACCCCTGGCGCAAACCGCTGCTGATTACTGAGTTTTCAGCGCTGGCCGTACTGCTGGTGTCCATGGGGTGGTTTTCCAGCCGCACTGGAAGCGGTGCAGAGCTCAGCCCTGTCTGGCTTCTGATCCCTGCAGCTGCCAGCCTGGTGGTGTTTATCTGTTTTATTGGTCTGATGTACTTACGCTGGGTGGTTGCCGCGACTGCAGAGCGACGAACCCGCCACAAAATTGTTTTTTCACTGCTGGTGATGACCCTGCTTGGGGTCTGGGCTTACGGTATCGCCAACACATGGATCAGTCTCTCTCATGCATAAGGACGGGCTAATGTCTTTCGTTTCCAGTTTCCGGGCGGTGCCTGCTGCCAGCGTTCTTTTTTACCTCTGCACTGCCTCTGTGGCGACTGCTGCGGAAAACCAACCGCCAGCCGGCGAGAATTTCAATGACGTGACCCCTGAACAATGCGCCTTGATCAGGGACGGTGTTCAGCGGCTGGCATGCTATGACGCCATCAATGACCCTACTGAAGCCCGGGAGCAGGCCCCGGAGGGTGAACTCGACGCCGTCGCTGATTCAGTGGAGGCGCTGGAGTATGAAGAACTGGCTGACGCAGAAGACAGCGATGAGACCGTCAAGGAGCTCGAAGCCGGGGGCGAAGGTGCTGAATCCGGAGTAATGTCTGCGCTGATGAATCGCTACGCCGCGGCGGAAAAAGCTATTTTTTCGTTTTCAGGCAGTTTTGTGGGCCACAGGCCCATGTACATTCTGCCCTTCAGCTACATGAAGGACGCCAACCGGGAGCCTTCCAGCCCGAGAACGGGCACCACCGGTTATGATTACGGCATTGACAACCAGGAAGCCAAATACCAGATCAGCTTCAAGGTACCGCTACTTACCGGGTGGCTGGATGATCGCACAACGATGTGGTTCGGTTACACCCAGAAGTCATTCTGGCAGGTTTACAATACGGACGATTCCGCGCCCTTCCGGGAAACCAATTTCGAGCCGGAAATTTTCCTGCGGCAGGCGCTGAACTACGACATCGGCCCGGGGACCCTCAACGGCATCACCTTGGGCCTGAACCATGTATCAAATGGTCAGTCCGAGCCCCGCTCCCGAAGCTGGAACCGGATTATGGCCTCGGCGGCGTACAGTTATGACCGTTGGCTGTTCATGGTTCAGCCCTGGTATCGTTTACCGGAAAATAGCAGCGAAGACGATAACGAGGATATTGAACGTTATCTGGGGCACGCCAATTATCTGGCCATCTACAAGTGGTCGGAGGATCGGACACTTTCACTGACGCTGCAAAACAACCTGCGCTCTGACGATAACAAGACGTCGGTTGAGCTGGGTTACAGTTTTCCGCTGGGAGAGACGATCAAGGGGTATGTTCAGTACTTCAACGGGTACGGTGAGAGTCTGATTGATTACAATGAGCGGATTCAGCGGATTGGTATCGGGATTATGCTGAATGACTGGCTTTGAACTATTGATGCAAGACCGGTCGGGACGGATACCCGCCCCGACCGGTCGCAGAATACCGGGTTAGCCTTCCTCGTTTAGCCTTTGCATTTCTGCCAGCAACTCTGCCGTTTTTTCCTTCATCAATGGAATATCCCCCCTCGACTCCACATTCAGGCGAACCACCGGTTCGGTATTGGACATCCGTAGGTTGAAACGCCAGTCGTCGAATTCGATGCTTGCACCGTCAACGTGTGAGACGCTTTTGGCACCCACGCTGTATTTCGCCTCAATGGCGGCGATAACCCTTGAGGGGTCGTCGATGGTGCGGTTGATTTCGCCGCTGGCCGGGTAGGCCTCAATGCGGGCGTCGATGAGGGACGATAGTGTCTGGCCGGACTGGCAAAGGCGTTCAGCCACCAGCAGCCAGGGGATCATGCCGCTGTCGCAGTAGGCGAAGTCGCGGAAGTAGTGGTGGGCGCTCATTTCGCCGCCGTAGACCGCGTCTTCGTCGCGCATGCGCTGTTTGATGAAGGCGTGGCCGGTTTTGCTTTCGATGGCTTCGCCGCCGGCGGCCTTCACCAGGTCGATGGTGTTCCAGGTCAGCCTTGGGTCGTGGATGACTTTGCCGGGGCCGGTTTTGCGGAGGAACTGGTCCGCCAGCAGGCCGACGATGTAATAGCCCTCGATGAAACGGCCGTTTTCGTCGAAGAAGAAGCAGCGGTCGTAGTCACCGTCCCACGCAATGCCCATGGCAGCGCCATACTCGATCACGGCGTCGGATGTAACGGCGCGGTTTTCCTCCAGAATGGGGTTGGGGACACCGTGGGGGAAGTGGCCGTCAGCCTCGTGGTGTACTTTGACGAAATCAAAAGGCAGGTGCTGCTCCAGCTCGTCAATAATCAGCCCCGCCCCACCGTTACCTGCGTTGACCACGATGGTCCTTGGCTTGAGCGATCCTGCATCCACGTAGCCAAGCAGATGGTCGATGTAGGCGGTTGTGACTTCCCATGGTTCATAGCGGCCCTGCTCCGGTGCGTCACTGAACGGTTCCAGCACCCGGTCACGGATGTCGTTCAGGCCGTTATCGGAGCTGATGGGCCGTGAGTCAGGGCCCACCATTTTCATGCCGTTATGGTCTCGCGGGTTGTGGCTTGCCGTGACCATGATGCCGCCATCCATTTTGTAATGGCTGGTGGCGAAGTAGACCATTTCGGTGCCGCACAGGCCGATATCGAACACATCGGCACCAGCCGCCATAAGGCCGGAACTCAGGGCATCAGCAATTTCGGGACTGGAAAGGCGGATGTCGTAGCCGACGATAACGCGCTTCGCCCCCGTCACTTCAACATAGGCGCGACCAATGCGCTCGGCCAACTGCGGATTGAGCTGGTCCGGCACGCGGCCGCGAAGGTCATAGGCTTTAAAACAGGACAGATCCATTGTCACCTTGGTTTACTCCGCTGACGAAGACTGAAGTTGAATGTAGTTCTGAAGGCCCATCTTGCCAATCATGTCCAGTTGGGTTTCGAGCCAGTCGATATGTTCTTCCTCACTGTCGAGAATACTGCGGAACAATTCCCGGCTGGTGAAATCCTGAACCTGCTCGCAATAGATAACCGCTTCCTTCAGGTCCTTGTGGGCAATCATTTCAAGCTTGAGGTCACAGGAAATCATCTCTTCGACGTTCTCACCGATCAGCAGCTTGTTAAGGTCCTGCAGGTTCGGCAGTCCTTCCAGAAACAGGATGCGCTCGATCAGTTGATCCGCATGCTTCATTTCATCGATGGACTCTTCGTATTCCTTGTCCGCCAGTTTGGTGATGCCCCAATCCTTGTACATGCGAGAGTGGAGAAAATACTGGTTGATAGCGGTAAGCTCGTTGGCGAGTACTTTATTCAGAAACTGGATGACTTTCTTGTCGCCTTTCATGACGGATCTCCTTGCGTGAGTGTGCAATCCTACAAGGATAGCCCTTCACCCGAGGAGAAAAAATCACAAATGGGAAATGATTGCAGCAACTGCGGGATCAGGCAGGTTGAGCCAGCATGTTTGCCATGGCCATATAATCCGGAGTGCGGCTCTCACGGAGAATTTCCCGGGCGGTACAGGCACAGCGACCACATTGGGTTCCAACACCCAGCTCCCGGCCAAGCTGGCGCATGGAACTGACGCCGTTGTCGGCAGCTTCGCGGATTTCTCTGTCTGTCACACCATGGCAAAGGCATACGTACATGCGGGTTACTCACAGGGCCGATGAAAGGTACTGATAATTATTGTCATTTGCATGCGGGTTTGCAAGCCTTGGCGAACGTTTTTTATGCAAAAAATTGTATCAACATCGCTCAAAGGCCTGTGAGCCGAAATGCCAGCGGCAGGATGAGGGCGGTAAATATGCCCGTCAGCCCCATCCCCAGTGAAGCAAAGGCGCCTGCGGTAGGGCCTATTTCGAATGCCCTGGCGGTACCGAGCGCATGGCCATTCAATCCCAACGCAAAACCGAGAATGCGCTGGTCAGTAATGGAGAGCCAGCGAGCGATCAGGTCCACAAACAGCGTAGCCAGCATGCCGGTAATCAGCAGCCCGCCCATCATCAGCGACACAGACCCGCCGAGCTGCTCAGTGATGCCAATGGCAATGGGTGCCGTCACCGACTTCGGCGCCAGCGACGCCAGCACTTCCTCCGAAGCCCCCAGCGAGGCGGCGATCACCACGGCATACACCGCGGCCATTGTGGCCGCCACTGGCAGAGTGAACAGGATGGGGCGCCACAACGCCCGGATGTGATGCATCTGCTGGTACAGTGGCACGCCCAGTGCGACCGTGGCCGGCCCCAGCAGGACCGTTAACCATTGCGAGCCCTCGCGATATTCTGCGTAATCCATCGTCAGAATCGCAATCATCCCACTAACCAGCATGGCCGAGATCAGGATGGGCGGCAGCCACACCGGTTGCTTCAATAGTCTGAAAGCGCGGTTACCGGCAAAAAAAGCCCCGAACGTCAGCACAATCGCCAACGCCGGGCTGGTAGACAACAGGCTCAGCAATTCCTGGAAACGGGCGGACAATTCACTCATGGCTACCATCCTCTGGCCCGCTGAAACGCTGCATCAGCCATAGGGTAGTGAGTACGCTCAACAGGGTGCCGACAGTCAGCGCCACACCGATCGCCAACCATTGCCCCGCAAACTCGTCGGCAACAAAAAATACGCCCACGACGCCGGGCATAATCAGCAACACCAGCACCGAAATCAGTGCCTGGCTTGCTCCGGCAAGACTCTCACTTATGGATCCCCTGGCCATCAGCAACAAGGTGAGCAGTATCATTCCGATAACGCCGCCACTCACTGGCAATGCCAGCAGCACCCTGAACACTTCCCCGGCGATAAAGAACACCGTCAACACCAGAAAACCGTACAACATCGACATGGCAGTTGTTTCTCTACGGAGTATTTGATTTACACTAGCATTCCGGCCAAACCAATGCAGGAAGCCCAATGGCGCTCAAGGCAACCATCTTCAAGGCGACACTGAACATCGCCGACATGGACAGGCACTACTACGCTGACCACCACCTCACCATCGCCCGCCATCCGTCAGAGAACGACGAGCGCATGATGATACGCCTGCTGGCCTTCATACTGAACGCCGGTGACAGCCTTGAATTCACCAAGGGGATCAGCACGGATGACGAACCGGACCTGTGGCAGAAAAACCTGAGCGACGAAATCGAGCTCTGGATCGAGCTCGGGCTGCCTGACGAAAGCCGCCTGCGCAAAGCCTGCAACCGCGCACAACAGGTCCTCCTCTACACTTACGGCGGCCGTGCCGTGCCCCTGTGGTGGGAAAAACATCACGGCAAGCTGACCCGCTTCAACAACCTCACCATCATCAACCTGCCACCGGAAGCCACCGAGCCGCTTGCCGGCCTTGCCGAACGCGGCATGAACCTCCAGTGCACCATCCAGGACGGAACCGTAAACATCGGCAACCAAGACACCCTGGTCAGCCTCACACCCGAGCCTATCTACCCCGGATAAAAAATCCACCTCACGGGTCTACCAGAACAATACAGTTTACGTTAAGGTAAACTTTAGCCGATATTGACCGGAGCCGCACCAGGTTCTGTCAGGTTGGCTATACTCAAAAAAAACATCGGCACCCTCACAAGGGGTGTTTTGTTCCTCAGGCCACTACCCCAGGAAGAGGATTATGACAACAACAAAAGCCAACGTTGTTTATAAACCGGTTTTCACTGACGGTGCGGAGTTCCGCATTCCCACCTTCAGGTTACTGAAGCAGGACGGCTCACTGTACAAGAGTGCCAAAGCCCCTGACATCAACAAAGAAAAAGCCCTGCGCATTTACCGCGCGATGGTCACCACCCGGATTCTCGATGAGCGCATGCTTGCCGCCCAGCGTCAGGGACGCCTGAGCTTCTACATGCAATGCACTGGCGAAGAAGCGGCTGTGATCGGCAGTACCGCTGCCCTGGACGACGGCGACATGATCATGGCGCAGTACCGGGAACAGGGCTCACTTGTCTATCGCGGTTTCAGCATCGATGAGTTCATGAACCAGCTGTTCGGCAACGAACTTGACTATGGCAAGGGCCGCCAGATGCCGGTTCACTATGGTTCTAGCAAGCTGAACTACATGACCATCTCATCACCACTGGCCACACAGATACCCCAGGCCACCGGTTACGCCTATGGGCAGAAGCTAAAGGGCGAAGGCCACTGCACCATTACCTATTTCGGTGAAGGCGCCGCCTCGGAGGGCGATTTTCACGCCGCCCTGAATATGGCTGCCGTCCACCGCGTGCCGGTGATTTTTCTGTGCCGCAACAATGGTTACGCCATTTCCACTCCGGCGGCCGAACAGTTCGCCGCCGATGGCGTTGCACCCCGGGCCTATGGTTACAAGATGGACGTAATCCGCGTGGATGGTAACGATATCCTGGCCATGCACGAGGCCACCAAGGCGGCCCGCAGCCTGGCGGTAGAGCACAATCGCCCAGTGCTCATTGAAGCCATGAGCTACCGCCTGGCCGCCCACTCTTCGTCTGACGACCCGTCCGGCTACCGCAGCAAGGACGAGGAAGCCGTATGGCGAGAGAAAGATCCTATCCTGCGCATGCGTCTCTGGCTCGAGAGCAAGAAGTGGTGGACCGAGGACGACGAGAAACAGCTGCAGGAAAACATGCGCCGCGAGGTTCTCGAAACCATGAAGCGGGCGCAGAAACGCCCGCCACCAGCACTTGACACCCTGGTCAGTGACGTCTACGACGAGGTGCCGCCTGGCCTCGCCCAACAGCTGGACAGGCTCAAGGCGCACATCCGCCGTCATCCGGATGCCTATCCGAAGAGTGCAGAACACGCTCATGAACAAGCAAAAAGGGAGGCCTGAAATGACGCAGATGAATATGCTCCAGGCCATCAACAATGCCCTCGACACAGCCATGGGCGCCGACGAGCGGGTGCTGTGTTTCGGTGAGGACGTAGGCATCTTCGGCGGGGTTTTCCGAGCCACCAGCCACCTGCAGGAGAAGTACGGCAAGGCCCGCTGCTTCAACACGCCGCTGGTCGAACAGGGCATCATCGGCTTTGCTAACGGCCTGGCAGCCCAGGGCTCCGTCCCCGTAGCCGAGATCCAGTTTGCTGACTACATATTCCCGGCCTTCGACCAGATCGTGAACGAGTCAGCCAAGTTCCGCTACCGGTCCGGCAATCTGTTCAATGTGGGCGGGCTGACCATTCGCGCACCCTACGGCGGCGGCATTGCCGGCGGGCTCTATCATTCGCAATCGCCGGAAGCCTATTTTGCCCACACCCCGGGCCTCAAGATCGTGGTCCCCCGAAACCCCCATCAGGCCAAAGGCCTGCTGCTGGCAGCCATCCATGACCAGAATCCGACCCTGTTCTTCGAACCCAAACGGCTCTACCGCGCCTCCGTCGGTGACGTACCGGATGAAGACTACCGGCTGCCTCTTGGTGAGGCGGAGGTGCTCAAGGAAGGCACGGACGTGACCGTGCTGGGCTGGGGCGCTCAGATGGAGGTGATTGAACACGCCGTCGAAATGGCGGAAAAAGAAGGCATTTCCTGTGAAGTCATCGACCTGAGAACCATCCTGCCGTGGGATGTGGAAACCGTCGCCAACTCGGTATTCAAGACCGGGCGCCTGGTGGTTACCCACGAAGCCCCGCTGACCGGCGGCTTCGCCGGTGAGATTGCGGCAACGATACAGGAGCGCTGCTTCCTGTACCTGGAATCCCCGATCGCTCGGGTGACCGGGATGGACACACCTTTCCCGCTGGTGCTGGAAAAAGAGCATCTGCCCAATTCCCTGAAGGTTCATGAGGCCATCAGGTCGAGTGTGGAATTCTAGGTTGATATCAGGACAGGAGAGCAATCATGAGTGATTTTATACTGCCCGATATCGGCGAAGGTATCGTGGAGTGCGAACTGGTCAAGTGGCTGGTCAGTGAAGGGGACATCATCGAAGAGGACCAGCCGGTTGCCGAGGTGATGACCGACAAGGCCCTGGTGGAAATACCCGCGCCTTATAAGGGCCGTGTGACCCGGCTCTACCATAAGGAAGGCGACATCGCGAAGGTTCACGCTCCGCTGTTCGAACTGGTGGAAGAAGACGGTGCCAGTGAACAGGGCGCAGCGCCGACAGAAGCCGGAGCTGCCGCCGACGAAGCAGCGCCCGTGCATGGAACCTCTGGCACCACCACAACCAATGACGATGACACCGAAGACTTTATCCTCCCCGATATCGGCGAAGGCATCGTCGAGTGTGAGGTAGTGGAATGGCGGGTCGCCGAGGGCGACGAGATAGAAGAAGACCAGCCCGTGGTTGACGTCATGACGGACAAGGCCATGGTGGAGATTACTGCGCCCAAGGCTGGCCGCGTCACCAGGCTTTACCATAAGCAGCAGGAGATGGCCCGGGTACACTCTCCGCTGTTTGCCTTTATTCCCCGCGACCGTGACGAGCCCGGCGAAGCGAAATCTACGTCAAAACCGGCGCCGGAATCCTCCCCGGCTGCTGCAAAACCGGTTTCAGCAGGAAACCGGCAGCGAATTCCCGCCAGCCCCGCCGTGCGCCGCCTGGTGCGTGAGCACGATCTGAACCTGGCGGATATCGCCGGTTCCGGCAAGGATGGCCGGGTACTGAAAGCCGATGTGCTCGCGCACCTGGACAAGCCAACCGCGCCAGCGCAAAGCCGGGAAGACACGGCTGAATCGCAGCCAGCAAGTCAGAGCCGCGAACGCCGGATGCCGGAGCGAGAGCAGGAAGTCCGGATAGAACCCATCAAGGGCATGAAAGCGGCAATGGCCCGCAGCATGGTCAAGTCGGCAACGACGATCCCCCACTTCATCTACAGCGAAGACATCGACGTTACGGACCTGCTGAAACTGCGGGAGCAGCTCAAACCGGAAGCCGAAGCCAGGGGCTCACGGCTGACACTGATGCCATTCGTCATGAAAGCCATGGCCCTGGCAGTTCAGGAATTCCCGGTGCTCAACAGCCGTGTTAACAACGACGTTTCCGAGATTCACTACCTGCCCAACTGCAATATCGGTATGGCCGTGGATGGCAAGGCGGGGCTGATGGTTCCCAACGTCAAGGGCGTTGAGAACCTCACACTGCTGGGCATTGCCGATGAAGTGGCACGCCTGACCGAGGCGGCCCGTTCCGGCCGGGTAAGCCAGGAAGATCTCAAGGGCGGCACCATCACCATCTCCAACATTGGCGCGCTGGGCGGCACCTATGCCTCGCCCATCATCAATGCTCCGGAAGTGGCGATTGTGGCTCTCGGGCGCACCCAGAAACTGCCGCGCTTCGATGCCAACGGCCAGGTGGTGGAACGGGCCATCATGACGGTGAGCTGGGCGGGGGACCACCGCATCATCGATGGCGGCACCATTGCGCGTTTCTGCAATCGCTGGAAAGGTTACATGGAATCGCCGCAATCGATGCTGCTGCATCTGGGTTGACGGGGCATCATGGCGCAGAAAACGCAACTGCAGCAGTTCTACATCCCCGAAGAGCAGTCGATCTATCTGCTCAGTCATGATGATGCCAAGAAACTCAAGGACTGGGTGGCGCTCTGTGCCGCCCAGCTCCGCCAGTTGGGTTACCTGGACATCGAACTGATCGGCAAGGGCGCCTACGGATTTGTGTTCGCAGGCCGCCTGCCAAGTCCCGACAACAGCGGCCCCGAGCACGTCTTCAAGTTCACCCGCATCAACCTGCCACAACACCTGCAGGACCGCCTGGAGGATGAAGCCTACATTCTCGAGCAGGTCCGCCACCCCAGGGTCCCCCGGCTGATTGCCTATCAGCGGGCCCACAACCAGCCCATCCTGGTCATGGAACGGGCCGCCGGCCTTAACCTGGAAGAAGTCTCCCTGCGAGAGGGCCGACTCAAACCACGGGTGGTGATGCGCATCGCCGATCAGCTTGCCGACATCCTGCGCAACCTGCGCCGTGAGAACGGCCCTGCCGGGCGCCCTATCGTGCACGGCGATATCAAGCCATCCAACCTGGTGTTCGACGCCAGCACCGAGAACATCGCCCTGATAGACTGGGGCTCGTCGGTGTTCGCTCAGCTCGACGCCAACCAGCAGTTCCTCACCACCAATGTCATGGAACTGATGTCCGACAACCTGCAACAGACCAACGCACGGCTTGGGGACGTATACTTCATCGGGGAAGAACAATTGAATGGCGGCCTGTCGTCGCCCCGCTTTGATGAACAGGGCGCTGCCGGCACCCTTTACGCGCTGGCATCGGGCCAGTCGTGCCGTTTCGGGCACCAGGCAATACCGGCCACCTCCCTGGGGCTGCCGATGGAGTTCGCCCGCATGCTGGATGGCATGCTGGCCCCGGACCCGGACACTCGGCGCCAGGCCGGCGACTACTATTTGAGAGAAATGTCGAGAATGGCGCGCACGGTGATGATTGATCTGCCAGAGCCCCCCGTAAACCCGCAGGTTCCGGTCTGGACACGAACCTCCGGTCACGAAATCGACACCGTTGTATACAGTTCACGAAAGTCCTTCCTGCGACAGGAAGGTGCTCCGGAAACCCTCAACGACGTTAACGACGTGCAACTGGACCGCTACTATAAAAACTTCATGCAAGGGATGGGGGAGACGGAAAAGGCGTTTCTCGCTGCCGTTAGCCGGCTGGGACGGTACCCTGTCGAAGGTGGTCTTGCCGTGCGTTGGGAAACCGATGGCGTCTACATCGACACCTCCCTGAACCTGCATGACCCCAGCCTGAAGACCGCCTTCATCAGGGCCGTCAACAACATGGTCTATCTGGCTCAGGCCATCTACCGCCAGGGCATCTTCAAGAGCTGCCTGTTCAACGCCCGCAACACCCTGCATATCGACCGTGATGAAGCGGACCAGCCCTTCGTGCCGGAACCCGGCATGCAGTTGAAATACGAGGTAAGCGCGGCGCCGGAGGTGGAAGACGAGTCCCGGGTGCATTCCTACTTCGAGGACGGCCCGGACCCGGAAGAATTCCTGGTGCTGCCGCAAACCATTATCACTGCGCTGGAATCGCTGAACGATATCCACCATACCGGCATGATCATCTTCGAAGCCCTGCCCCGACACCTCAAGATCCACAGCCACTACCGGCTGCTGGACCCGGACCGGGAGAGAGAATTCTCCGGGCTTCTCGACGAGATCCTGTCAGCGGTAGGCCAGATCACCGGACTGGGCGTTTCCGGGTTCATGAAAATGCCCTACAAGGACACCCGTTTTTTCCCGCACATCGAGCGACTGCCGGAGCGTTACTACCCCCGGAACCCCAGAGCCGAAGCTGATTCCGTCTGACCCCTCATACATCCGAAACCAGCACCAAGAGGACTGGACAGAACACCCCATCACACGTAAGATTGCGCACTCGAAATTAATGCCAAGGCATTGATTCCGACAACCGCCCGTAGCTCAGCTGGATAGAGCGCTGCCCTCCGGAGGCAAGGGTCAGAGAAAAAATCCGGAACCGAAGGCAACGGTCAAACATGCCAACTTTGTTGAAGACCGCCCGTAGCTCAGCTGGATAGAGCGCCGCCCTCCGGAGGCGGAGGTCAGAGGTTCGAATCCTCTCGGGCGGGCCATTTTAATGGCAAATCAGCACGTTACAGCCCCCGATCTTCCTGAACACTCCCGATTCCCAAATCCGAAATCACCTAGGTTTCAAATCAGGTAATGACCTTTGCCCGGTTTTAGAAATTGTCCTGTTTGGTACACGAAATAGAGCCTGTGTCCAAATTGTGTCCACTGTGTGTCCAAGGGTATTACGGCGCTTCCCGGAAACTAAAAACTTTGACCTTTGCACTGAAAGGGCTATTCCCAGACCAACCCTATATCTTTTATGGCCATTAACCGACCTCAAGGTCTGGTCTTGGGTGATATTTTCTGGGAGGCTACCGTCTAATGACAACACAAGACAGCCCAGTACAGTACGCATACGCCCTGGATAATCAGGGCTCGCTCACGCACATCAGTGATGCAGAGCGATCGAACACCTACACCTGTCCAGGATGCAAGAGTCCCCTAATCCCGGTATTGGGCGAGACCAATGCTAAGCATTTCCGCCATTCAGAAGAATGCTGTGCGCTAGAGAGCTACCTTCACAGGTGCGCCAAACAAGCCTTCTTTTACTGTTACGAACAGGCGCTGAACAAGGCCACACCTATTAAGCTGGAGCTCAAGAGAACCGTTTACTGCAATAGCGTTCGTTTGAAGTTGCTCCGAAACACGAAGTCTCAATGTCAAAAAAGCCTACCTGCACGCTACAATTTGACGGAATTCTTCGACCAGGTAGAACTGGAAAAGCGAGACAGCAATACAGGGCTGAAGCCGGACGTTATGCTTAGCGATCCGTCTGGTAAAAAGAGCTGTTATGTGGAGATCTGTGTTACTCACCCATGCACTCAAGAAAAGATTGAAACCGGCATTCCAATCTTGGAATTTAAGATTGAGACCGTGAACGATATCCAGATGCTGCTCAGTGGTTCCTACTCCGTCAGTGACAAACGTCTTAGTGCGTATAATTGGCGTCCACCGTCTCAAACGGTGAACATCTGCAGCGCTCCTTGCAAATTTGATGATATCGAGATGTCTGTCTGGAGCTTGAGCGATTCTGGCCGGCTGAACGAGCAACAGCTGCCATTCACTGAAGTAGACCCAGCCGTCCATTCAAATATAAACACATGGCCCAAGGCGGTAAGCTTTACCACGCTGTCAGAAAACCTACGCTCGTTTCTGCTTCATAAAGATCCAGATTCACAGTTTCCCAATTGCCTTCGATGTAGGCACTCCAGCCAATGGGCCAGCGGCTATATGCTCTGCAATAGTAAAGCTAAGCAAGTACCGTATACAGACGCTCGCCAGTGCGCCAATTACGAGCCCGACGCATGAAGAAGCGTCTGACGTGGGAACAGAAAAGCATTGTCAGCCATGGAAACGGTCATGCCCTAGTAAAGGCCGTGCCTGGCAGCGGTAAGACGACCACGCTGGTTAAACGTGTGGAGCGACTGGTCAAGTCTGGAGTCGATCCACGCCGCATCCTGATACTGATGTACAACAAATCCGCACAGCAAAGCTTCACTTCCAAGTTGAAAGCGACTCTTGGGGCACAAGCAATCCCAGAAGCCCGCACTTTTCATAGTCTCGCTTTGAAAATCGTCCGATATGGCGAAAACGAGCAGATCATAAAAGAGAAAACGCTCCTCACTCCTGACGACTACCGCTACGATCAGCTGGTGAAACAGGCCTTCCGGGAGGGATTTTCGCATGACGCAAGTTACATTGCCCCCAATGACCTTGAAGACTTTGAGCTGTTTATTTCTCGATGCCGTGCGGGAGCCGTGACACCTACGGATGCGGCTACAGATCCAACCTTCAGCACTGTCAAACCAGAGTACGTCAGAGCATATAGCAGGTACTGCGAACTACTTGAGGAGAATGGTCTGCGCACCTTTGATGACTGTCTGATTGAGGCGGCTTCACTACTACGCGGTAACCCAAGCTTGGGAAGACAATTCAAGCACATCATTGTTGACGAGTATCAAGACGTCAACCTGATTCAGCACAACATGGTTCGTTTGCTGACCAAGCCAGATACGTCGGTTATGGCTGTCGGCGACATTAACCAGTGTATCTATGAGTGGCGAGGTGCCCGGCCTGATTTTATCGGTGGCCTGTTTGAAAAGCACTTCAAGAACACGAAGATCCTTCATCTTTCCTGTACCTTCCGTTTTGGCCATGAGCTTTCGTTGATCGCCAACTCAGTAATTCGCCGTAACTCCGCAAAATTGAAAAACCTTTGTGTCAGCCACCCTGACACTCCGAAAACTTCAGTCACAATACATTTCGATGACTGCTTATCCAAAGTACTGTCACGCCTTCCGGTAGAAAACGCCACTCAAGCTATCTTGTCGCGCACCAAGGCAAACCTCGCCGAGGCAGAGATTGCGTTACGCCTGTGCGGGTTGCCATATCGCTATCTGAATGGCTCCTCGTCGTTACACACCCGGGCCGAGGTCGGACTGCTAGTTGTTGGAATGTCGCTGTGTGTTTATGGCGACCTACAAAGGATTGAGGACCACCCTAGCAAGCAAGCACTGGTTTACGGGTTTCTGAGAAACGCTGGTTTCAAATGGAATCAGGGCCAACTCAAATCAGCACTTGACCGTTTGTCAGCGCAAGAGGCTGATCTGTGGTCTGTTCTGGGGGTTACCCTTGAGACTCACGGTCATCAGAAAAGGCGGTTTGAAGAATTCATTGCGATGCGTAAATCAGATAGCGAAGATACCCCAGCCATAGAGGTCTTTAGGCGCCTGAAGCAATTGGGGCTCACTGAAGGAATCGGCTCCGGGGGAGTGTCACGCGCAGATGCAAACGATCAGCAACGCGGCATCGTAAAAATAGAGGAGCTATTGGAGTCAGCCAGGGTTGATGCCCAAACATTTCTAAGTCTTATTCTGCGACCCGAACAGGCGTCAAAGAACTGTGAGCCCTTTGTGCTGTCTACGCTTCATGGCGCAAAAGGTCTCGAATGGGACAATGTAGTGGTTATTGGTCTACACGAAAAGGAGTTCCCTGGCGGCAAACCCGATAGCGTTTTCAAATCGCTACCATCAGTAATTGAACCCCTTACTGAAGAGGAGCTTGAGGAAGAACGCCGACTATTCTATGTCGGAATCACCCGTACCAGGCGGCAACTTAACCTTGTAGTTCCAGTTGATGAGAGACTGACCAAATGGCTCAACAATGGCTGGGACTCCTCACCTAAGACCTCTCCCACCGCTACACGTTTTGTTTATGAAGCCGGTCCCACTGCCTGTGCGCGAACCAGTGACGCGATCTATAACCACACGGCTGAAAAGATGAAGTCCGATTTCAGCAAATTTCACCAATGGTATCTGAGGGACCTCCAGCGCCTAATAGGCTAACAAAGCGACAAAGATGCCGTTGAGAACCACCGGTTCAGTCTTACGCGGGATAACGTTCGGTCACGCTCTGAAGCGCTGCAATTGGCCTTTGCACGGAAACAAAATCTCCTAACCTATATTTTTTGCTAATCTAAAGGCTGAACAGAGTTGGCAAGTCGTTTCTCCTTACCAAACGGTGTAGTGTAAAACCGCTGTTCTATGCCATAGAGCAGAAACTTCAACTCATCATCAGTGGAGATTTCGAATTTTTTGCTCTGTTTGTCGAACTTCAACTTTTCCCGGCAATAGTCATTAACATATCCAAGCATACTTTTCTTATCCCCATCAGACATTGCCTCCAATGTCGCCATAGCAAGTGCTATACGTTTCCTATTTGGCTTGGAAACATTCTCAACACCATAACCGTCGGCCAATTCGACAAACGACTCATCCAGAAAACCTCCAACCTCCTCATTTGTCGCTTCTTTGTAAAGCTCATCAATCCCTTTAAAAATACTGGATATGGTCGCCAGATTACGAAATATAAGTGTGTCTAAATCCTTGAGGTAGATCGCGTCAGGGACTGGATTCACGATCAGCCTATTCTCACTCTCTTCCAGATGCGCTGTTTCGCCGAACACAAGCGTTTTTCGTTTTATAAATAGTCTTGGCGTTATTTTCTGAAAATAAAAATCATTGCCTTGAACGGAAACAATAAAGGCTATCTCTGTAAACTGGTCCTTGGTTAAATCATCGAAGTCTTTTGAGTCAAACTGTTTTTTCAAAAGATCAATACAAAAATGTTGCTCACTGAAACTTTCGATTTTAAACCAAGAGTCTTCATCTAAATTATGGTCAGGCTCGTAAGCGACACAAGAGTTGGCATCAATCGCCACAACATCAAAGAGCGCCTCATCGGAAATAAGCTTGAAATACTTCTTATTACGTTTCCGCTTAACCCTAGCAAGCACCTGATCCATAATTACCTCCGCTCTATAAAAGTATAGTTATTAATTCGATATGCTACGGGAATCTGAATCTCGTCTGGACGTTTGTACTTTTGAGAACTGATCAAAAATACCGCCGCTCCGTTCTTTGTAGTAATATTATAAAACTCATAACCGAACAACAGGAAAAGCGGATTAAAATACAAAGCCTGAGAAAGGAATGTAAAAATGAACAACACACTGTATACAAACCCAAGCGTTTCCCAGTTTCCTATGCTTAACGCAACAAAAAAGTAGCCCAAATAGCTTGGAAGAAAGCTATTGTTTGCATGTTCAATACTTCCCACCTCGCCAGCTTTGAAGTCATCTTTCCCGAGCTTGGAACTCAGCAGTATGCTGGCCCCCGTGGAGAAAACCGGAATGAGGAAATAAAGCAGATAAGATACCGCGTTCGGGAGCATTCCCGTCCAATTGAGCCATGCCACGCCACTGAAAATCAGGCCCAATGTATAGCCCTTCTGCACAAGGAAGATAATCACCAGGAGTGAAGTAGCATTGAGTGTTAGCAGGAGCCGGAACGCAGTGTTTATTATCACCTGAATCAGTGACTTTGCAGGCGAATATACCCCGCAAATCGCCATCGGCGCTAACGGGAGCCATCAATTGTCGAAAAATAGGTTGCGAGTGCCTGAAACGCGCAGCCTGAAGTCGACCAGAGACCAGGATTTGGCTGC
>NZ_JBDWCL010000061.1:0-2285 GCF_039977835.1 Marinobacter sp.
GTGCCGCATGGATTCGATCTCGTACAGAGCGTCTTCCATGGCCGGATCGCTCAGGTTATAGAACAGCTGCATGCAGTGAACTCGCAGCATGGCAGACAGCGGATAGGGAGGCCGGCCGTTCTGGCCCTTGGGGTAATAACGGACGGTGAGGTGGACCCGATCAGTTGCCAAAACCTGGTTGGGACGGTCGATTTTCAGCCCTTTGAGCAGGTACGGATAAACCTTGTGCCCGTCGCCCGGAATGCTTGTCCTGGGCCGCGGATACACTGCCTGAATGCCCATGGTGCGCATCAGGCGTTGAACCCGCTTGCGGTTTATCCGGTGGCCTTGGCGTTCCAGGTGGACCCGCATCTTGCGGGAACCGTAGTACGGCGTTTCCAGGTGTTGCTGATCAATCAGATACATCAGATCCAGATCCTCCTGACACTGCTCACGAGGGACGTAGTACACCGAAGAGCGGCTCAGCTTGAGCAACTTGCACTGGCGCACAAGGCTGACTTGGGGATGACCACGCTCGATCATCGCCAACCGCTGTTGACGGCTTACTGATCGAGCTTGCGCGACAAAAAATCGCGTTCCACCGTCAGTCGGCCGATCTCGCGATAAAGCTCGTCAGAACTGGGCTCGCTGGACTGTTTGCCGGACTTTCTTTTGCCTTCGAAGAGGTCCGGAGCATTCTCCAGCAGCTCGCGTTTCCAGGTGCTGACCATGGTCGGATGGATCTGAAATCGGGCTGCAATTTCAGATGTAGTCTGGTCACCCTTGAGGGCGGCCAGGGCGACTTTGGACTTGAACGATGCGCTGTATTGCTTGCGTTTCTTGCTCATGATTCTCCTCCTTGTGGAGATGATGACTCAGAGCTTAGGCACCTGTCCAAATTTCTGGGTCCACTTCATCCGATAAATGAAACCCCAGTTGTTGCCTTAACACCAGACAACGCAGAACACTTTCTGCGCTCAGGCCGGTCCGCCCCACGGCGGCAACAGACGCATCGATCAGATCTGCGGTCACAAGCTCAAGAATTTCCGGGTGCCTATCCAGACCCCCCGACAGCTTCCGGAGTCTGACGCCATACTCGTGATCTGAGTAATGTTCGAATATACTGGCTTAAGCATTGCGGGTCTCTCGCATGCTGAACCCTCTTGGTTGTTGGCTGTTTTTGGTTCGCACTTAAAACATATCAGAACCAAGATTATTTTCATCCATCCTCCTAATTTTAACTGAAAATCAACTGCTTATTAATTTCTGGATGGGCACTAACTTTGACCGACACAGAAGGTAATCATGAACTCAAAATCATTCTTTCAGGAAGGTGTGATCGCAGTGACCGGTGCGAGTAGAGGAGTTGGGGCGGCCATTGCCAATAAATTACTTGCAAACGGACACACGGTTGCTTGTCTGTCGCGCAGTGGCTTGGCACCTAGTGGTTACGAAGAAACGGCGGAGTCAACACGGCGAATGCTTCCAATGAAGTGCGATGTGACCGATGATTCGAGTATTTCCACTTGCCTGTCAGAGCTGTCCAAAAAACCGGGGGGGCTTCGCGTGTTGATAAACAACGCCGGGATTCATACGCAGGGACCAAGCGCCAAGTTTGCCACCGAAGATTTCGAGCATTTACTACGGACCAACACTCTTGCAGTGTTCAGCGCTTGCAGGGAATCATACCCGTATCTGAAGGAAGCTGGTGGTGGCGTCATTATTAACATTGGGTCTTTCTTCGCGCGCTTAGGCGCGTCACACAATGCTTGCTACAGTGCGACGAAAGCGGCAGTCGATGCGCTAACTCGGTCACTCGCGGTCGAATGGGCGCGAGATAACATTACCGTGATTAACCTAGCCCCAGGTTACGTTGAGACCGACCTGAACTATGACTACCTGGTACGGGATGATGTGCAGGCATACTTATCAAGGCAGATACCCATAGGTCGCGCAAGCCAACCCTCCGAGGTTGGCGAAATTGTCGCGATGATGCTCCGGATTGACCCGATGCTGCTTACAGGGCAAACGCTCTATGCAGATGGCGGTCATAGCATTGCGCATGGGAATATTCGCTAAAACAGCCAAAGCGCCTACGTATCGATCACCAACCTAGTGTGCCTTAACAAAAGTTCGTCGAATAGTTATAATTGCAGAAAGCATCAATGGAGCTACTGCAATGGGTCGACCCGTTATTCCTTTGATCATTACAGGCGAAGAACGCGAAGAGCTTAGTTCGTGGGTTCGTCGCCGGCAGATGCCAGCAGCCGAGCAGCAACGCGCGCGAATGATCCTGTTGAGCACTG
>NZ_JBDWCL010000062.1:0-7974 GCF_039977835.1 Marinobacter sp.
CGCTGATTCCGGCATCGTGAACACCGATTCCGGAAAATCCGGGAAAGTGTTCATCTTCAATCGGAATGGCTGTTCACGTTAAACCAGAACTGGTGTTCACGTTCGTCCGGAATGGGTGTTCATGATGGGCCGGAATATGCAGCTCGGGCGTTAACCAAACTCGGCCACGATGCCCGGATCATTGCGCCACGCTTCGTCGCTCCGTATCGCAAGAGCAGCAAGAACGACGACAACGATGCGGAGGCCATCTGCGAAGCCGTCAGCCGGCCCAATATGCGCTTTGTTCCAAACAAGACTGAGGACCAACAAGCGGCACTATGCCCACACCGTATTCGCCGTGGGTTAACCAAAGAACGCACGGCCCAGATCAATCAGATTCGCGGGCTGCTGGCCGAGTTCGGACTGATCATCCCCCAGGGCCGTTATCACGCCCGACATCGGATTCCTGAAATCCTGGAAGATGCTGAAAACGGCTTGCCAATGCTCGCGCGGCGCTTACTCAACAACATCAACCAACGCATTCTCCAGCTTGATGAAGAAATCCTGGCCTATGATCGGGAAATCGAAGCCATGGCCCGGCGCGACGAGCAGGCCAAACGGTTGATGGCCATTCCTGGCATCGGCCCACAAACAGCCACTGCGATATTGGCCAGTGCGCCGGATCCCAGACAGTTCAAAAGCGGACGACACTTCGCCGCCTGGCTGGGGCTTGTGCCCAGGCAATACTCGACCGGAGGCAAGCCCCGACTGGGGAGAATCACCAAGCGCGGGGACAAGTACCTGCGAACATTATTAATCCATGGGACCCGGGCGGTGATTGCCAAGCTCGCCGACAAGAACGATCGGCTCAGCGGGTGGGCCAAAGAGTTGGTAGAACGCCGCGGGTACAAGAGAGCCGCTGTGGCATTGGCCGCCAAGAATGCCCGGATCATATGGGCGCTACTGATAAGCCAAACCGAATTTAAAACCCAGCCTGTGGAGGGCTGATTACCGAGCACCAACGACAGGCAGAACACGCCTGCCAGCCGAGTCTAGCAACGGCAAGCGATGACGGAACGGTCAGACCGAGAGTGATTGAACCTGTTAAGCCTTGCGGCTGAAACAAGCCGACTAACGAATGAGGTCATCACTCACACGCATCATCATCCTGGCCCGGGCAACAGTGCCCACAAAGAGGCCGAATGTAGAGCTGCAGTCTCAAACCGCTTCGAAATCAAATGGCGTTGCTTGACCGCAGGGGGAGTCCATGTAGCCTGGCTTTGCGGCGTGCCGGAGCGCCAGCGCAGGCGCGTCCGACAACAGCCACTGGTTAAGCTGCTTCGAAGTCCAGCCGATGAATACCCTCCAGATTGACTGTGCCGCGAGCCACCCATAGGTCATACATATCTTGCATCGCCAACCAACTCTCAGGAGTACGCCCGAGAACCTTGGACAGCCGCAGAGACATTTCAGGGCTAATGCCACTATCCCCTTTGAGCAACCGAGACAAAGTGGAGGGTGAAACACCCAGACTGGAAGCAAGCTGACGAGAGCTGATACCGAAAGGCTCCAGGTACACCTCACGAATGAATTCACCAGGATGCGGCGGATTATGCATAGTCATTAGTGATAATCCTCATAATCAAGAATGTAGGCGTTGCCGTCCTGAAATTCGAACGTCATGCGCCAATTTCCGTTAACCCTAATCGACCACCGGCCTTTGTCTTTGCCCTTCAATGGATGAAGCCGAAAACCAGGAATATCCATATCTTCCACTGAAGTCGCCGTATCCAGAGCAGCCAGCTGCATACGCAGCTTCTTGGCATGGTCGGGTTGTATGCCAGACGTGTGGCCGGTCGAGTAAAACCGCTTCAGTCCTTTGTGACGGAATGATTTAATCATGAAGGAATACTAGCATGTTGCGCACCACGCAACAATAGGGCTTAACGCTTTTGTTCAGCGGCGACCTTTTTGAAGCGAAGCGTAGAAAAGGGCGTCCGGTGGAGGGCCGCTAGGCCCGGAACGAACTGCAACTGTTGGTTAGGCATCGGCTCCAAATTTGCCCATAAGCTTCTTTGCCGCTTTAAAATTTTCAGCTGCAACCAAGCACATGATGGCAATCAAGAGCAGAGAGCCGGAGAAAGCAACCATAGGCAATTCACCCAAAGCCGAAATGCCCTTGATGTAAACGGGGATGAGCCCCAAAAACGCGGTGACGAAATACCAAAAGTAATACCATTTCACTCCGTGCTTTTGGGCAAAATTGCTCTTGAACCGACCTTTCCATCTGTAGTGGTTTTCATCCGACCTGAACTCCACAAATCCCGCGGCATCAGATCTTTCGTTTATTGATGAGCTAGGGTCTTTGCTGCTCAGGAGTAGCTTTATCTCTTCGACCGGGTAAATTTTTCCCGTAAGCGCCAAGAATCCCTTTTCAAGAGTGAGCCTGTGTATGCTCTCGTTGTCCAAGTCACTGATGAATTGTTTGGAAAATTCGTACTCATCTCGCCTTTTTGCGTAAACCGCTGAAGGTTGCCACCCATTCCACGTGAAGCCTGCCACCCGGACCGGAGCAAGGCTGCCACCCATCGGAGCGTAGCGACGCGGGGTTTCTCTTCTTACTCCGAAGTCTCAGTGCCCGTCAACTTTGCCTGCTGTTTTCGCATGGATTCGCCCCGCAGATTGATCTTGTAGGCGTTGTGTACGAGCCGGTCCAGGATGGCATCTGCCAGAGTGGCGTCACCGATGACGCCGTGCCATTCCTCGATGGGTAATTGGCTAGTGGCGATGGTGGAGCGCCGGCCATGTCGGTCTTCCAGCACCTCCAGCAAGTCCCGCCGGTTCTCCGCGCTCAGCTTCATCAGCCCCCAGTCATCCAGGATCAGCACGTCGACCTTGGCCAGGCTGGTCAGGAGCTTTGAGTATTGGCCATCGCCCTTGGCGATGGTCAGCTCTCGTAGCAGCCGGGTCAGGCGGACGTACTGGGCGGTGTACCCCTCCCGGCAGGCTTTGTGTGCCAGAGCACAGGCCAACCAGGTTTTCCCGACCCCGGTGGGACCGGTGATCAGCGCGTTCAGGTGTTCCTTCACCCACTGGCAGCTGGCTAGGCCCTGGATAAGCCCTTTATCCAGGCCGCGTGAGTTCCGGTAATCAATGTCTTCGAGGATGGCGGCGTGTCGCAGTTTGGCCCGGCGTAGCCGGCTGCTCATGCGCCGGTTGTCCCGTTCCGTCATTTCCCGGTCGACCAGTAGGCCAAGGCGCTCCTCGAAGCTCAGATCGGTGATGTCGGGGGTGGCCGACTGATCCTCCAGGGCGGCGGCCATGCCGGTCAGTTTGAGGGCGTGGAGCTTGTCCAGTGTGGGATGTTTCAGCATGTCAGATTCCTTCAGTGGTAGTAGGCAGGGCCGCGGATGTT
This sequence comes from Marinobacter sp., assembly GCF_039977835.1. Lineage (GTDB taxonomy): Bacteria > Pseudomonadota > Gammaproteobacteria > Pseudomonadales > Oleiphilaceae > Marinobacter. The sequence continues at coordinate 3,395 of NZ_JBDWCL010000062.1, forward strand.
GTCGTGTGTGTCGGGTAAGGCCAGTTCTTGTTGCTCTTCCAGGGGCTGCTCATCCAGGCGGTGCTTGAGGATGGATTCGATGCTCTTGTATCGGCAACTGCCCAGCATCAGGGCGCGTTGGCAGGCACGTTCTAATCGTGCCTCGCCGTAGCTCTGGCCCAGCCGGAGAATGCCCAGACAGGACCGATAGGCCTGTTGCGGATGCTTTCTTGCCCCCAGCGCGGTACGGATAAGCTTTTCAGTTGCCGGTCCAGTCTTGGCTGCCCAGGCGGTCAGTCGCTCTGGGGTCCACTCGCCGGCTTGGCGATGGGACTCCGGCATGTGAGCGGCGATGGTGCTATGCCGACCCTTCTGATCCGAACGCCGGTGGCTGGCGACCCGGTTGCCTCGGTGGAAGCATTCGATGGTGTTGTGGGTGATCCGGACCTCCACCTCTTTCTTGATCAGGGTGTAGGGCACCGAGTAGTAATGCCCATCGATGGCCACGTGGTAGTCGATGTGTACCCGGGCTTTTTTCCACTCGGCGTAGACATACGGCTCGGCGGGTAGCGGTTGTAGAACCGGCTGGTCCAGCTGTTTGAAGTGATCAAGCCGGCACCCGGGCAACTTGCGGAAGGGGCGGCTATTGAGCTTCTCCAACAGCTCACGGATGGTGGCGTTGAGCTGCCCCAGGGAGAAGTGCTGACGGTGGCGCAGGGCCGCCAGGATCCAGCGCTCAACGATCAATACGCCACCTTCCACCTTGGCCTTGTCACGGGGCTTGCGAACCCGTGTGGGGACAACGGCCACGCCATAATGGCTAGCCATATCCTGATAGGTCGGATTGAGATCCGGCTCGTAGCGATGGGCCTTGCTGACGCCGGAACGGAGGTTATCCGGAACCACCAGTTCCGGCACGCCGCCCAAGAACTCGAAAGTCCGGATGTGAGAGCCGATCCAGTCCGGCAGGGTCTGGCTCCAGGTGGCCTCGGCGTAGGTGTAATTGGACGCACCCATCACCGCCACAAAGACTTGCGCCTCATGGATCTCACCGGTGGTGCGATCCATGACGGGCACCGTGTGCCCAGCATAGTCCACGAACAGCTTTTCACCGGCTCGGTGGTCCTGACGCATCACCAGATCCAGCTTGCCCTGCCAGGCCCGGTAGTGCTCGCAGAACCAGCTGTACTGGTAGCCATCCGGATTGGCTTCCCGGTACTCCTGCCAGAGCAGGAACAGGGTGACGTTCTTGCCCCGGAGCTCATCGTGGATCCGCTGCCAGTCTGGAATGCCTCGGACCTGTGCCGGTAGATCCGGTGGTGGCGGGAACAGCCGTTGCTCCAGCTGGGCTTCACTCAGATCCTCTGGCAGCGGCCAGCCAAGCTCCGCCTCAGCAGCACGCCGCAGATACTCGCTCACAGTGGGGCGACTGATGCCGCAGGCTGCGGCAACCTGTCGGTTGCTAAGCCCTCGCTCCCACTTGAGGCGAAGGACTTCTTTGATTTTACGCATGGATAACCTCTTCGCTGGCATCTGGCCCTCTCCGGATGAAAAGGAGCAGAGTACCGTTAGTTATCCCGCGCCGGACGTTTTGATGGGGGAATCAGGCAGCCTGCCAGGGTGGCAGCTTTGCCGTGGAATCAGTGGCAGCTTTCGCGTGGAATGGGTGGCAGGCTTCGTCTGGAATCAGTGGCAACCTTGGTCTGGAATACGCACCTTTTGCTGGAACGAGAAACGACCACCTCGATGATGATTTTGTATAAGGCAAATAGGCTTACTAGTATCCCAACTATCTTTACTGCGAGTTCCATATTTTTCCTTGCCTAACGCCCGGCTCACGCGCCGGTTTGGAGCCGCGAAGCGGCGGAAAATCGGTCGCTGTGCAGCCGATTGTTAAAGCCTACCCAGCCAGTACTGCGGACGCCGGCGGTCATGGGCAACAGCCAGAACCTGAAAACCATCAGGGCTCTCACGGTAAACGATAGATAAGGGAAATCTGTGAAGGGGCACTCTGCGAATATCTGGCGGCAACTCAACTTGCCAGGCTTTTGGTGACTCGCTAACTAAATTGGCCAGGGCCTCAAATTCTTCTATAAAGGCACCACCCAATCCCGGAACTTTTGATTCGTAATAACCAACTGACTCCAAGAACTCGGCTTCCGCTGCCGGGTGAAAAGAATAGTTCATTTGATCAGTGCTCTAGCCTTCCTCATGACCTCATCGCCAGACACAGCCTGAACTGTGCCATTGTCGAGCTCTTCGCCCCTGCGCCGGGCCTCAAGCAACCAATCGGATCTGAGCTCTTCTTCTGACGGAGACTCCAGACTCAATACCAATCGCTGGATCAATTGCGCTCGCTCCTCTATAGGGAGGTGGAGCGCCTCGTCTTCAATTTTTTGGAGATTCATAGAAGAAACCTCTCGTTCACGTATCACCCAATTTTGACACGGATGGGTATCAGGTGCCACGACTCGGCTTTTCAGCTTTAACGAGGCTGTAGAAAAACCCGATCCCGAGTCGTTCCCAACGCCTGATTCCTGTAATTTTGTCGCGGCCCTCAACTGGCCGATTCTCGTGATTTCGATGTTCAGCCATCCGCTTCGGTCTTTTGGGGCTCCTGGCGTCGACATTGCTGGTTTCCAGCAGGCACTTTTCCGGGACTTCTGCCCTCGGCATTACGCCGCCATCCGCCCGTAATTCGCCAGCTTCTCAATATTGTGCACCAGGCAGTATAGCTGCCACTGACCCTGGACCTTCTTCTTGCCCCGTAGGCTGAAGCGGTTCAGCCGTTTCGTGGTGCCAATGTTGCCGAACACCGGTTCCACCACCGACATCCGGTGACTGTAAATCTCTTTGCCCTGCGGGCTATCCACCCGGTGTTTCATCCAGTCGGTGTAGTTGGGCAGGCGTTTGTGCTCGATAGTGAACGACACTTGTCGGCCCTTGCCTTTCCGATGATTAGCGGCGTTCGGATTTTGCATGCACTGGTGCTTCTTCGGGCAGTGACGGCATTGCAGCAAACTGCCCTGGAAATAGGCTCGGCTCTGGCCGTTCTGGTCTGCCCGGGTACCGTGGTACTTGAGGCTTTCGCCCGCCGGGCAAATGCAGGTCAGGTTCACAGGATCAAACTGGAATTCACTGGCCGGGATGATCTCTTTCCAGTCCGTGACCGGCTGGTTCTGATGGCGTTTGCCGTATTTGTCTTTCTGGTTCTGGAACTTCGGGTCGCGGCTGCGGAATTTGTTGTCGGGCACGTAGCCGTTGATCTGCCGTTCGTGCAGGTACTTCATATTCGCTTCGTTGGCGAAGCCGGTATCGGCGGTGATCACAGTACCTTGCTGATAAATGCTGTCAGCGATACCCAACTTACTGAAGCGAGCTTGCACGCTCTCCAGTACCGGTTGCAGGGTGTGGTGTTCCTGGCCTTCGCCAAAGGCCTGGGCGTCGATGATGACCTGGTGTTTCTTGTCCACCGTCGCCACGCCGTTATAGCCCTGGATCGTGCCCTTGCTGGTGGTCATCTTTGCGCTTTCGTTGTCAGTCAGGTTGCTCTTCACTTCCTTGCTCCGCTTTCCCCGGCCCATCCTTGGGCGGTTCGTCTTTAGGAAGCGGTCCACTTTGTTCATGGCTTCATCCAGCGAGAGGATGGTGTTCGCTCGACGGATATCCCGGTCCAGCTCGGCTTCGGTCTCCGCTTCGTCCCGCTCGTAATGTTCCTTCAAGTGGTGGCGGATCAGTCGTCGCAACTTCTCCCGTTTCTCCCCTAGCTCTTTGAAAGTGCCAGACCATTCCTTGGCGGCATTGGAGGACATCTTGCAGCCGTCGATGGCAAAGAGTTCGTTACCCAGCAATCCCTGTTCGTGACAGACCAGCAGCACCTGCTCGAACAGCTCTTCAATCTCCCCGGCATGGCTGCTGACAAACTTTGCTAGGGTGGTGAAGTGGGGAACGGTATCGCAGGACAGAGCTTTGAATATGATGTTGGTCTCGCAGCACCACTGCATCTCGCGGCTGGAGGTGATGCCCTTGGAGTAGGCAAACAGAATGATCTTCAGCAGGATGGCCGGATCGTAGGCTAAGCGGCCGGTGTCTTCGTTGCGGTATTTGGGATGGAAAACCGACAGGTCCAGCTTGTGCTCGATCAGGTAGTGCACCGCGTGTTCAAAGGTGCCGGGCTGAAGCTGTTCCTGGTAGTTGATCACGACCATGGCGCTCTGGTCGTAGTTGTAATGCTTGAAGCGGGGCATGCCAACGACTCCTTGTCCGTTTGCCTGATCCTACCAAACCGAAGCGGGGATTTCGGGGTTTTTCTACAGCCTCAACGAGGCCGTAGAAAAACCCGATTCCGAGTCGTTCCCAGCACCTGATTCCTAAAATTTTTGTAGCGGCCACCAGCTAGTCGATTCTCGCCATTCCGATGATCAGCCATCAATTTCGCCCATTTGATAAGGTTAATGCCGGTCCTGCTGGCAACCAGCGGCTATATTTCCTGCCTTCTGATCCCCGTGTCACGCCGCTAACTGCCCATAATTCGCCAGTTTCTCAATGTTGTGCACCAGGCAGTATAGCTGCCACTGACCCTGTACCTTCTTCCTGCCTCT
>NZ_JBDWCL010000063.1:0-53692 GCF_039977835.1 Marinobacter sp.
TAATCCTCGCCTGCTTATCCGGCCGGAAGATTTAAGCGCTCAATCCATTCGGCAGGACCTTGTTGGCCTGCTTGAAGAGGATTACTGAATGACTGGAGGCTCTGGAGGAAAGCTCTGACTCGAATGTTCGCTTTTGTTTAAGTGCGAACTACATTCCGGGGCCGGCTGCAACCCCCCAACGTACAATGCCCAACAGCAACCCGTCTGTGCGACAGAGCGGTCATATCACAATGATGTGGCGGGTCTGGCTAACATTTTGGTATTACCGGGTTGCCAGTCATCATTATAAGGTCACAGGGCCGTGACCTTTTAAACCCCATCTCAAGCCGAAGCACTTGATAGCCTCTGGTTTTGCTTTCCAACAGGACCATGCATCCATGTTCTCCACGAAACGTGCTTATCTGATTCTCTTACTGGAAGGTCTCGCCAGCAGCGGTGTTCAAATGGTCACGATACGACAGACCGTCGCGTTCGTAGGCAGCTCGGTACTGTGCACGTCGATCATCATCAGTTGTTTCCTGGGTGCGTTGGCCCTTGGCTACTTCTTTGGCGGCAAGACCGCGCCTGAAAAGTTTTCCCGGGCACTGCTTTTCAACCTGGTTGGCGCCATCGCGTTGTTTGGTATTGGCCTCTCCTACCCCTTTGTTAGCATGTTTTTTCTGTCAATTGCCGACATCAGTTTTGGGCTGCCAATCCTGGGGAATCCCCTGGTCCATCTCTTCGCGTTCTGTTTCTTGGTCATGTCGCCATTGGTATTTTTGCTGGGGCAGACGGTCCCCCTGTTGTTGAACACTGCAGATCAGGAGACTCGCAAAAGCGAGGCTGCGGGGAGTGCGACTGCGATCAGTACCGTGGGCAACGTCGTCGGGTGTCTTCTGACTTCACTGGTGCTGATGTATTTCTTGGGCGTCGGGTATTCCATTCTGGTGAACTGCATGATCCTAAGCTTCTGTGTCTTGCTTGTGTTGCGTCCAGAAAAAACCGTCCTGAAGCCAATGCTGCTGAGCATCACGAGTCTGTCACTGGCGGTGGCGTTCGTCGCCAACGTCCGGATGCCAAACCAGCTTTTTGCCGCTACTACCCCATACAGCGATATCCGGGTCGAAGCCACAGACGGGGGTAAAAGGTTGGTGATCAACCGCAGCTCCGCTTCATTCATCGACGCCGAGACACGCCAGGGCTGGCCATACATTGAAATGATGAAATCGGCGATATTTGCAGACGACGTAGCTGGCAAAGACATCCTCGTCCTGGGCGCCGGCGGATTCACCTTGTCTGCCGAAGACACCAAAGGCGCAAACTTCACCTACTTGGACATCGATCCGATGCTGAAATCCGTGGCAGAGGGCGACTTCCTAGGCGAGCCCATCAAAGGAGACTTCGTTACCCAGGATGCAAGAGCGTTCCTGCTCACCAATGAAAAGCGATGGGATGTCATTGTGGTTGATCTCTACACCAATGCGGCCACTATTCCCATGCACACAGCCACCTTTGAATTTTTCAGCTTGGTGTCCGAGCGCCTAACCGAAAACGGGAAAGCTGTTCTGAATATTGCTGCCAATCCGCGGCTTACGGATCGCTATTCCCAGACGATGGATAATACAGTCCGGCTGGCTTTCTCACGGTGTGTCACTGACATCACCAGCTATGACGACTCCCTGCAGAACCTGGTGTATTTGTGCGGAAAGCGGTCGTCCGGCGTGGACAGAGTTGCCCGTGCTTATTTTGATGATACAACAAGGGTAACCGTCGACGGATACCTGTCGGCACTTCATGGATCGGCGAGATAAGCGATGCGCCACGATAAATCAAAGAGAAAATCCGAGTGGATTTCAGCCTCAGACGTAGGCCGGAGCGAGTTTTGCCCGAATTCAGTCGCACTGAAATACGCCGGCGCCAAACCTTCGCGAAGGGCCGTAGCCGCTCAGGATCGGGGCAATCTGAAGCACGAGCAGTTTAATCGCCAGATCAGCATAGACAAACGCTGTTACGTGGCCTCTTACCTCTACGGAATGGAGGATCAGCGCACGGAAACTCTCCGCCAGTTTCGTGACAACACACTGGATTACATGCCCGGCGGCCGGATCCTGATTGCAGTCTATTACCGGCTGTCTCCGATGGTCATCGAAATCAGCAAAAGGTCTTCCTGGATTGACCTGCTGCTGAGGCGGATCGTGGACAGGCTTGTTCTGTGGGTTGAACTGCGAGGAAAAAGCCATGTTTCATGAGCTGCTCATTTTTATTGCGGTAGTGGCTGTACTGGTCATCGTTTGGCGACGGCGCCGTAACAGCCTCGTTGACGAGCTGGGCATTGAGGGCGACTTGATATGGATCGACGACGGCCGCCACACCAAACCCTTCTTCAATGGAGCCTTCAAGGTCTTTGGGAAGCCGGATGCGCTGTATCGGACTCGCACCGGTGTTCTTTCTGTTGAGTACAAGAGCCGAAACGGTCCAGTGTTTGAGAGCGATGTCACCCAAGCCTTTTGCGCGGCCCTGGCTGCCCGGGGAGATGGGTACAGGGTGAATCAGGTACTGATCAAGACCTCCGCCATTCAGGAAGTGTTTAAGCTTCCTTCTTCCGACAAGGCGTTGTTCGATCGGATTCAGCCCGCCGTCGTCCATGCCCGACAAGCAAAGTTCGGTCATGCGGTACCGAGCCGGCCCGAGCTTAAGAAATGTCGCAGCTGTGGCTTCCGCGGGGACTGCGACGATTCGGCAGCCTGAACCCGAGAAAAAGAGGTGCAGCTCTCAAAATCGCTGAGGAAATTCGTTCAACATCAGGTTAATTGATAGCAGATACCTTTAGCCAGGGTGATCCCGCCAATAACCGTCGCGACTTTGCCCTCAACGTTAATCTTAACTCCAACTATCAATAGCGAGAAGTTGATAGCTTCAGGGAAGCAGTGGTTCTGAATTTCAAGGGAAGGACTGATGAAACGATTACTCAACTCAAGCTTGCTTGCCTGCTGTTTGATTGCGCCAATAGCCCAGGCCAGCAATTGCCAGGTTCATTTCACGATCGTAGATGGCAATGTCCAGAGGGCACTAACCATTGGATCAACACTCCCTCAGTGGCAAGCCCGCGAGCAGATGTGCGAACGGCTAAATTCATTCGGTGGTGCGATCAACGTTGCGGGCGGATTCTCCACGGGAGCGGGAACAGTCTCGTACTTCGTCCATTTAACCGTCGGCGAACGAGTGACTGGTTTCAGCATTCCCGACCATGGCATCAATTTCGTCATGTCAGGACGTTTTCCCGACGCGAAAACGGAATCCGAACTCATAGACATCGCAATCCCGGCGTTCAGAGGTACAACAAAAAAGCTGCTACAAAACTGGTACGAATCGGGAGGGTTTGAAAAGGCTGTGGAAGCGTTTTTGAATAGCCGAAACATACTCAATCGACGCTGAAACAATGGAAAATAAGAGGCCATCAACTCCGTTGAGCTACAAGCTCATGACAATACCAATCGTCGTTTTCGCCGGGCCTCAAGTTCTGACCAGCTGGTATTCAATCTCATCGCAATGGCATTGAATTCACCAACTGTCCTCACGTCCCTCAATTTGGTTTGGATATCGCACCTGTCAGATGGGTAGTCACGACCCTCATTGATCGTGGCAACGCCCAGTGCAATTTCAATCGCCCAGGCGAGCTCGGACTTGTCGGAACAGGTGCTGATCAACAGAGGTGACATCAATTGAGCTGCAGCGAACCGGTGAACGTTGTGCACTTGTTCGGTTCTTCGTCCAGGCATGCCACATAGAGCACGTCGGCACTCTTGGGAATCACGTTCAGAAACGCGGAGGTGTCGACGGGCAGATCGTTGATGCCGTTGGTGCGGCCTACGGGAATGCTCGAGCAGGAAATCACATTTTGATTGCCTGGCGCGTAATCACAATCGAACGAGGCAAACTGCCCGCAGGCGTAGTCCGAGTCCGATGGCCACATGCAGGAAATGCTGAAGAGCTCGAGGTCATCTTCTTGTTGGAAAGCACCGTCTTCACTCAGGTAGACCGACGCCGTATACGGAAAGGATTCATTGAATTCCGGGACGGACTGATCATCGTAGTACACCTCCATCTTCCAGGTGATGCTGATCGTCTCGTTCGGTGAAAAATGATCCTCAGGATCACCAGTGCCAGCAGCAATATTGAATACGGTTGGCTCTAACGGGGCCTCAGAGAATTCGAACACCAACTCTCTCTCTTCAACATCCGGTGCCTGCGCCGAGGGACCAGAGCTTGATGAAGATCCCCCTCCCTCGCAAGCAACGAGGGTCGAGCAGGCCAGAATCAGACAGAGCGATTGTTTTGTTTTCATGGTGATATCCGAGTCAAAAACCAGATCTTAGGCCTGGCTCATGCCGCGGATGAGATTTAAAAAGTCAGTGACCTATGACCGTTTAGAATGCGGGAACAAAAAAAAGCCTCCCCGCATGCGGAAAGGCCAACCCTCACTCTCTCTCACCCAGGAGCCACGCTCGCTAGTGATTTCAAGATCTCATGGAAATCTTCGCGGGCAACCCCCGGGAAAGAAGAATTTTCAGGTTTATTTCCGACCCAGAATATCTTTACCAGGTTTCCGTCGAAGCATTGGCTGTTTGCGATCCATCACGCCCAACACTGAGGATGAGTCTCCGAGACAAATGCCCACCATATACACCCCGGGCCCCAGGCGCTGATAAGGTTCAAGCAAGTGGCGGCGCCAAGACTCAATATCCAGAAGTACGGGACGGACCGAAGGTAGCTGCCGAACCACTTCACGATCAGCAATACCGATCCAATTACCTATCTCAATGCCATCAGCCGTGCAAAACCCAATCGGTTCGCAGCTCGCGAAGGCCCCGAGTTCTTTGTATACACAATTGTGGCGGCGTCTGAATTCCATGAAATATATACTGTTTGAATATACAGCATTATTGCAGATGGACTGCCTTCCAGGCTAACCAGAAAAAGATCAACATTTTGTTGCGGACGTGTTTAGAGTCAGGGATGACCCATTACCGGACAACTGAGGAGGTCAACACGATGAATGCAACAACCAAGCAAGGTGAAGTAATCGGCCGGCTCTGCGGAGTCCACATCCGAGACAAAAACGGAGAAGTTCTCTATTCCTTTACGAACATTCGCAATGGTGAAGTTTTCGGGCGAATACCTGCGGATGAGACCCCGTGCGGAAAGCGCGACCTCTGGGTAAGCGCAGGAACTCTGGAAGACGGAACCGCAACAAGCGATGAAGGAGAGGTGCTGTTCAGGCTGGTCTGATTCGCTGACCAGAAAAGGGATCGGTGGTGGGATTTCATGTCCACCGTCGACCCAAAATCGACGTTCAAAAAAGGTATTGCGTATGGCTATGGAATGACTCTATAAAATAGCTATATTATTGTTATAAATAGTGTTTTCAGGGGTTGGCCGTGGCCATTTCCGTGAGATTTTAAGAGTGAACACCAACGATATTCACTCAGAGGAATCACGAAATGGAAACTCAAATCTCTCTCAAGAATCTGACCCTGTCACCGCTCAACGTCCGGAAAGTTAAAACATCAGCGGAAGAAGATGCGCAGCTCCGCGCTCTGATAGAGTCGCAGGGTGTTCTGCAGAATCTCATTGTCATTCCGTCACCCGATGCCGAGGGACGGTATGAGGTTATTGCCGGTGGACGCCGACTCAGCGCCTTAAACCACCTTCTTGCCGAAGGAAAGATCGATGCCGAATTTCCAGTCCGGTGCGTCGTGAAGACGGAATCTGAAGCCATCGAAGCCAGTCTGGCCGAGAACTATCGCTCGGATATGCATCCCGCTGATCGCTTTGTTGCCTACAAGGCCATGCTGGATGCAGGACGATCCATCGAGGACATCGCGAAACGATTCGGTAAGCCTGTCACCGAAGTTAAGAAACTCCTGAAACTTGGGGCTGTCTCCCCGGTGATTCTGGACGCCTTCCGATCACAAGAGATGAACTTTGACATGGTCATGGCCTTTACCGTCACGGACGATCAGAAGGCTCAGGATTCCGTCTTCGCAGAGGTAAAAGAGCAGTATCACCCTTCTCCCCGGTTCGTGCGGCAAAAGCTGCTCAACACCGATGTTACGACTGAGGACACCACCTTTAAATTTGTCGGGCAAGAGGCTTACGAGGCCGCCGGTGGCACGTTGTCCGAAGACTTGTTCGCGGACAGCCAATACGTCAACGACGTCGACCTCCTGAATCGTCTGGCCGATGAAAAGCTCGAAAAGCTACAAGAGTCTTTCAAGGCAGAAGGCTGGGGCTTCGTGGAGGCTACGCTGGATGGCGGATACAGCCACCCACTTCGATTTGCACCGTGTATCGATGGTGAAATCATCACAGCACCAGACTCTGTGGTGCATGAGTTTGAAGCGAAGGAACGGGAGCTTGAGGGACTGATGGAAGCGGTCTCAGACCACGAGGATGAAGAAGCCAATGAACGGTTCCGTCAACTGAACGAGGAATTAAGTGACCTGAAGGAAACTATCGACACCTCACGAGAATTTTCCGACGAGCAGAAGCAGTCAACAGGGGTCCTTCTTTCCGTGGACTTCCGAACAGGTGAGCTGGTGACAAAAGTTGGCATCGCTCTGCCTAAGAAGCAGTCAGAAAAAGCGCAAAACGAAGATGGCACTGTAGTCGAGGCACCCCAACCGACCGAGAGCAACGCGCTTAAAAGCGATCTTGAGGCATACCGGCTCCAGGCTCTTGAGGCTGCGGTGATGCAGAAAGCAGAAATCTGTCTGGACATGACCGTTTTCACAATGGCCAAGACAGTGCTTGCGGGTTCAACGTGGTACCGGAGACCCCTTGGAATCGATCTGGATGTGAACACCTTCTCTGCCACCAAAGACATTGAGGAAACCTCCGCTGCTGCTGAAATTCGGAAGCATCGTGATGCCTTAGAACTGAACTGGCTGGCCCAAGAAGGAGACTTGGAACAGTTCAAAACATTCCAAAAACTATCCAGAGCGAGCAAATTGAACATCCTCGCCCATTGCAGTGCTCAAACGCTCCGCTGCGCGACCAATGAAGTTGAGCAATACGTTGCTGAACAGATCAAGTTCGACCTGAGTAAGCACTGGCAACCGACGAAGGCGAATTACTTCAACAGGATCAGGAAAGGCAAGCTCATCGAAATCCTGAAAGACCTGAAAGGCGATGAGTTCGCTTTGTCTCAGGCTGACGCCAAGAAAGGCGATCTGGCGACGATTCTGGATGAACTGGATGAAACGAAAGGTTGGCTCCCCGATTCACTCACCAAAGCAGCATAGGGGCGCAATCAGAGTGAAAAAAGGGAGCCGGGATCAGGCTCCCTTTTTGTTTCGGGCTTGCCAGTGAAGCATAGTCGTGTATACCTAAGGACTACAGCGGAAAAAAGTCATGACTTGCATAACCATAAACTGGCTTTGCAACCGAATGGATCGGCGACTTTTCCACAAATTCTGTGGATAACCTTATTGATAAAGTGCGCTGTCGGTCGTCCAGCGCAGACCTTACTTGGACCTGTCACAATCGATCATTTTTTGAGCGGGATTCAGCGTCATGGACAAGACAATCGTTCACAACGGAATAGCACGAAAGTGTAGCCTTGGCGCGGGCGTCGCGCTGCTGTTTCTGGTCAGCCTATCTGCCGGTGATGGTGTTTCATTCAAAGAGACTTGGGGATGGATTTGCGGTGGCATACTGTGCGGATTTGCTGCGATTCACCCAATTTCAAAGGTCTACGAGCGGTCTGTCCAGAAGTACGGCGAATACTGGTGGTTCAAAGTTATGGTGTGGCTGGTCAGCATGGCTTTTGCCCTCGTTCTGGCTATAATCTCGATTATCTGGCGAATACTGCGCGGTGACGGGTCGGAGCCATATGACGATCACAGAGCGCCTGGCTCTGTATTCAAAGAGCCGCTGCACCCCACCGATGCTGTTTACGACCAGTCTCACGATGTTTACTACGGCAACGAGCCTCCTAGATAGCCTCTTAGCATAGATCGCCGTAACGTAGCCGCCTATAAGAAACAGGGCGGCCAGTCGGCCGCCCTATAGCTCTGGCTCTATGCTTATTTCCTGCCTCGGCTTCCGCCGCCTTGGTTACCGCCTCTGCCTGGTAAAAGACCTCTGGTGTTCCGCATAGTCCCAGCCATGCCGCCAGCAAAGGCCGAGCTTCCGGCAGCCATACCGCCGCCTACACCGCCACCACCCATGCCTCGAAGCATTGAACTTCCGGCCATGGCCATGATGGACAGCCAGATCATTGGCAGAATAAAGATGGAGCTCATGCTGACAATCCGGATCAGAAGGCTATTGGTCATCTCATCAAACCAGCCTGCGTTGGTCGCATAGATCTGTAGGATCCGGTTGTCGAACCAGTAAGCTGCCGCCCAGATGGCATTGATAAATTCCAGGCTGAACCAGGTAACCGCCAATGCGAAAAAGGAGCTGAAGCCATAGCTTCCAAAAATCATTACGAAAGGAGCCGCGATGACCACGATCATCTGGAACATAACCAACAACATGGGCCCGGCCACTTTGAACATCTGCTGTATAGCGTTGGCCTGCAGAAATTCGTTGGCTGACGTCAGAACGTTGCCCAGCTGAGTCGCGTTATCCCACATCTGGGACCAGAAGCCTTTATTCGCGTCAAAGTTATTGCTCATGTCCAGCTGAGTAGCTGCTGACAGATCACTGTGGTTATTTTCAAGAATCAGCTTCAGGATCATGTCTTCTTTGACCTGGTCCGGCTCGGTCTGTTTGCTGAAAACGCCAGCACCCCAAGTCTTCCAGTCATCAACAATGTCCCCGACTTCATCGTCAGGAATGTCGTCAAGAATCCTCTCTCGCAACCCATCGCCGCCATTGTTGAACCATCCCGCAGCATTTCTCTCGCCAAGCCAGACTTCTTCGCAATATGGATAGACACCGGTTTGATGGGCTGCGTCAGAATCTCGCCATGTAGGTTGTCGGGAGAATCCCTTGTTCTCATAGTTCGCAACGTATAGCTCTTTGTCCCGGTAATAGGCATCGGCGTAGCCCAACAGAATGCGACTGCCCATCCAATCAATATCCTCCCAGGGTTCAACGTTGGTCAAAACCATGGGATTGCCTGTCACCGGATCGACCGGCGGATTGGCCTTGTACTTGTTCACGGCCGGCTTATAGCAGGCTTCGTAGAAGTTCTGGATGTCCTTACGTAGGGTTTCATCCTGGATGGTGATATTGGATATGCGCATCAACATGAACTCGTAGTTGTTCACGCAGGTCATGGATTTGATGGAAGTGTGCGTAATGGCCGTTGAAACGGTTTCGACCAGCGTCCAGGCAACCGGTTTGTGAACCTGCCACGTCTGGAGATCACTCATAGCAGAATCAAAGCCCGTTTGGGTATTGTCTCCGGTCCCTGACGCAGTGCTGGAGGGTGTATTGGTGTTCGAGGCCGTTCCACAATCCTGAACCGTCACCTCGTAGCGAACGCCAGAAAGCGTCGTGGACATGCTTTTATAGGGAATGACGCACAACATGAGCACCAGGATCATTCCGAGCAGCGTTGTTTCCATGCTCTTGATCGTCTCACTGGCATTGCCGGCGGAATAGTTTTCCTTAAATGTACTCACGACAGCAACAATGAAAGGAATCAGAGCCACCCCGGTTCCGACGAGGACATCCCAAATGGCCTCGTACATATTCCACCCAAACATCATTGTGTAAATTTCGAGGTAGGTATTGGCGACCATTCCGGCTATCTCCCTATGCCGAACTGTTGGATAAGTACGATCTCGACAAACGCCAGCAACAGAGCAATTTTCCACCACTGCGATCGCATGAACTTAAAGTCCGCGGCATGCTTTTTTTCCAGCGCAAGCCACTTTTCGTTCGACGTTTCGCCGCGATGCGGCAAACGGGTGGCGTAGCGAGAAATCGCTGGCCACGCGGCCACTATGGCGACAAAAAACGCGACTCTGTACCAGGTCAATTCGGCTATTAAGTCGAGGGATTTCACCTCCTCTGCCGAAGTATCCGTCAAAGCCGCGACAACCATGCCGATGATCATCAGGGCAGCGACGCCGCCCATAGAAACCATCAGAAACTTCCGGGTTTTTTGCATCACTGAACTCCAAAACTGTTCAGGCCGGACGGTTTGTTGCCTGACGGTAGGTTTGTGTTTTGGTAGATCCGCTCTTCGGTGCCCAGCAAATGGCCAATTGTTCTCTCTGCTACCGCCTCGCGGGTCTCAATTTCCTGGTCGAGCTGGGCCAACTCAACGTTCAGGTGATCAATCGCGTTATCGATAATGGCGATCGCGGTGTCCATGTTGGCAACGTTCGGCTCTTTGACGCCCGAACGGAGCATTTGAGTTAGGAAGCGACCCTGCTCAACAAGACGTGTATACGCAATTTCGCTCGACAATTTGCGCAGCATCTCTTCCTGAGCGGTTGGATTGCGCTTTCGGATGGCTTTGATGACAAGATCGGTCACACGGACCCCAGGAGGCGCGGAAACCCGATTCAGGTTTTGCCAACTGAGAGCCGTAGTTCCGTCCACCAAGTCTTCGAGGTCATCGTAAAGATCCTGTTCCATGTCACGATGACGGTAGGCTAGACCTTTGCCAGGGCGGGAAGTGATTTTTTTACAGTTATCGCAGGTTCGGATTTCAGAATCGCCAACCACGGATACTGCCCAATCGGCGGCCTGAATCGGACCGTTCCAGTATTCCCAAAGCGCGTTGCCCTGCCCGTCTGCAACGGACACCGACGCCGAGTCACAGCTGTCGTTGCGATCAAACAGGACGTTGTAGCCCACCATCACAACGTCTCTTAAGGCACGGATTGGCGGCTGTCCGGCTCCACCTTTTTTGCTGTTGCAGACCCATTCTGAGCCCGCATCGCCGTGGTTAGAGCCATCCACGTTCTCTTTTGCTGCCACGGCATCACCACCAGTAGCCCCAATATTCCAGGACCAGTCCGCCACCTTGGCGTTCATCTTGAACTTTTCCCATGGGTAATCGGTGGAATCGCCCATCATCAGATTCGCCATTTCCTGACAGGACGATTCGGCGAATTCAAAGTCCATCTTGCCCTGCAGAATGCCCTGCTGAAGAAGGTCATAGAGTCCAGGATCGGCTTTTTGAATGGCCAACGCCGGCAGGGAGGCAACCGCAGCTGTCGCGCTGTTAATGACGTTGTCCATCATGTTTTTAAAACCGTCCGTGAGCCCGTTCAACTGGTTTTTCACCGTCATTTTTGGATCAAACTCACCACATGCCATGTTCAAATCCCAGCCCGCACCAAAACTCAAAATCGGGATCGAGTGAATTTTGGTTGGCGGTCCAGAAATAAGCCCTCCCCCAATCTGATAGTCCATCAGTGTGTTCAGCCGGGGCGACGTTGTTTCCATCGCATTCGCGCTAGCCGCCAACGATCCCGCAAGCACCACGCCAATCCATTGATTACGATTTTTCATTGCCTTAAATCCTTATAAATCTTTTGATGACGGTCGGTTTGGAACCACTTCAGCCAGAGTGCCAAATCAAAGAGGATCCCCGTCGTTGACAGCACTTGTATGCTCGCCAGAAATTCCAGACATAAGAATCGTCGTCGGAACGCTTACTCGTTGACGGTGTGGCGCCATAGGGAAACTTTTGGCATGAGCTTTCATCCTGCGGATACAACATCTGGAAGACACCGGTATCTTTATCGTTCTGATTCAGTGGACCGGGCGGCCAATATCCGTCTTCACTGGGCTGACCGATGGTGAAATAAAGGTGAGGCTCGTTCGGGCGGGTCACGAAGTGCATGGCGCGAAAAGCGGTAAGAACACCAGATTTAAGACCGTCCGCTTGGGTCAGAAACCCGCTTCTGGGAAATACACCGCCATAACTGTTGTGGCCAGATCCGAGTCTATCCATGCCGACCGACCACGAAATCTGGTAGAAAAATTCCGGCAGGTGCCAGCGCCAGGCGATGGAGTCCAGGTTTGAGATGAAATAGGGATAAAACGGGAAGGTACGTCCTGCACAGACCATTCCAAATAGGCCCTGGGCTAGCGTGTTATAAGCCACCAGCGCAGGATTCCCGTATGAATCCACCAATTTGAAATCGAGGTTTACATGGTCATAACGGGTAGCTTCATTGGAGCGGCCGCCTTCTACCTTGTCGACGTTGTGGTTCGTGACCCATCCAATCATGGTTGTCACCCATGAGGAATCGTTCTCAGCCATTGAGATCTGGTTTATGTCCTGGGATTCGGTCCATGGCTCCCCGGCAGCGCGGTCATAAGACTGCACCACCAGGTCCGGTACAAAGTTTTTGACCTTGATGGACGTGTCTACCCAGCAGACAAAGGCGGCACAGGTCATCCAGATGCAAGCACCACGGATTTCCCAGTCCATACAGCTCAGAGCTGCGGACATGGTCTGATCGACGATTTCAAAGGTATCGATGACGCCATCGTAGGTGTCGTTCAGCTCGCCATGACAGGCGATACATTCCACCTGGCCATCACGTTCTTCCAGGCGGTTCTGGGTGTCCGTAATGGTCGCGTCCCTGACTGCGTCCAAATCGCCCGGGTCGTAGTTCGTCCACTCGCTCGGGTAGGCAAAAGCGTTCCCGGCACTGCCAATCAACACCAGAAACACCAGAGAAATGAACGTCCGCATGTCAGTGGTTCTCCCTGCTATAGACGGCCAGAGCCGTCTTTAATGAGCGCTCGCCGTAAACCACTTGGCGGTCGTTGAAAACGATGGCCGGAAGCTTTTCGATGCCAAAGCGCATTGCAGCTTCAATGGCCCGGGCTCCTGCTTGTATTTCCTGATTGATCGCTGGCCAGTGGGCGCTGTTAAGCACCTGGCTGAAAGCGTCCCGATAAGCTTTCTCGACCTTGGAGGGTTGGATCTTCTTCGGGACCAAGGCACGCATCCGTTGATTGAGCTGCTTGGTTGCGCGATTTTTGGAGTCCATGTCGTACACCTCAATCTGCACCCGGTCAGACAAGCGCTCGTCCTTCAGGACAAACTGATCATTGGTTTCAAATATCCGGATGGTCTGTATGGAGTCAGCCGCGAGCGTTGAGGCACTAGCAAGCACTGTAACGACAAAACCCAAGGATTGAAGCAGATGACGATTCATCAGTTGTCCTCCTCCGCAACGGTCGCACGAAGGGTTTCCATGACTTCTTTGGCAACAACCTGCTGGCCCTGCTCACTCTGGAGTTTCTCAAGGCGCTCGAGAGTGACCCGGGCTTGAGACATGGGATTATTCGCCGCCGGTACCGGATCGGCCGGTTTCGGAGCGATGCCACGGTAAAAGTCGATCATCTTGCCGACATACTCCGCAGCTTCCACTTCCGTGATGCCGAACTTGCGCATGTATTTGGCACGCTCGGTTTTTTCATCTTTTTCCGTGCCCGCCAAGGACAGGTAAAGCGAGGGTGGGACGTTCCGAAACAGGGCTTCCATGTTTTCGGACAGAACAACGCCCTCGGTGTACTTCTTGGGCTCTTTCCGAGCAGATAGCATGAGCTGTTTTTGCTCAATACTGAGGTTTTTGAAACGCGCAATTTCCTCGATTTCATCCTGAGGCATGACCAGGGCAATCCACCACTCGATCATGTTAAGCATCTTGCGGGCGGAGTTGGGGAAGTCCCCCATGTTCTGAGTCGCCACCCACCACCAGGCACCAAGCTTTCGCCACATCTTCACGACTTTGACCACGAACGGCGCCAGCAATGGATTTGTGGTGATAATGTGCCCTTCGTCTGTCAGCATCACGATCGGACGCTCGTCGTGCTGATGCTTCTCGGCAAGGTTGTTGATCCGCATCATTATTGAGGTGTAGGCGATGGCCAGCTGAGCGTTGTAGCCCTCCCGGGCGAACGTCGCCAGGTCTACGATTGTCACATCGGTATCCGGCCAGCCGTCTCCATCTGTATTGAAGACCTCTCCCTCGAACCCATCACAGAACATCCGTAGGGATTCCCCCATTTCGAAGGCACGGGACTGACGGTGTTCCGGGTAGGCCGGATCTTTGGTGATCATCCGGAATCCTTCCGAGACATCCGAAGTCATAGTGCGGCGGCCTTCTGACCTGGCGAGCTTCGCGCCATTGAGAATCGCATCCCGGATCATCCGCCGGTCTGCACGGGTTAGCTTTTTCGCCTCCTCCTCTTCACCACCGGTGATCATCAGTGTGGCGACAATTTCCATCTCACCCATAATGTCCCGCTGCTCGTCACCCTCGTCGTCCGAGCCCGAGTCCTCATCCATCATCATGTCGGCCAGAACGTCCATGGCCGCACGGGCGCGAACATCCTTGCGCTCTGCTTCGGTCAGTTCGTCATAGGACTTGGTGATGTCACCGATGCGGATTTTCGCGGGGATGTGTGCGATCAAGTCGTCTTCGCCAACCAATGCAGAATCAGAGACGATTCGCGAACCAAGCAGATCTTCCTCATCTTTGGACAGCATCTGATCGGCGTCGACGAAAGGCGGCAGCGATACCCCTGCCCCGGGCTTGAGCTGAATCTTATTTACAGACAGGCCCTGGGAGGCGAAATAATCAGCCAGCAGACCAAAGCTGTTACCGGCCTCAACAATGAACAGCCGCGGGCGCTGGAGTGCCATGATCTGGGCCGACATGTTGGTGATGTGTGCCGACTTGCCGGCACCCGTCGGGCCAAGAATGAGGCCATGCGCATTCTTCTTGCGGTCATTCCCGTTAAACGGGTCGTAAGACACCGGCTCGCCACCGCGATTAAAGGCGGTCTGCCCCGGATTACCGGTACCGCGATGCCGCCCGAAAAGGGAGGCAAGGTTTGCCAGGTGTTGGGCCCAAACCGGACGGGTCGCCTTGAAATTGGCGTCCATGCTGGGCTCGTAAACCATGGGCAGGTTGTAAATGTAAGCATCGAGGCCGAGGGATTCGTCTTCTTCCCGAACCGGGGCGAGCTGATTCGTCAGCAGAATCGTACTGGCCGCGTTGGTTTTTTTGCGCAGGTCTTTCAGATTTTCGCCACGCAGGTAAACACACATCATCGAGCGATAGATCTTGTGCTTGTTACCCATAAGAGATTTGGCAACTTCGCAGTCTTCGCGCGTCATCGTTGCGTCGACGGACTCACCCTTGGATTTGTCCTGAATCCGGTTGATATGGTTCTGAACTTCGTCCTGAGGCGTGACGATAATGGTCGTTGCGATCATTGTACCTGGCGGCATCTTATCCATCATGCAGGAAGCTTTGCCGGTTGATAGGCCGTCCGGGGTGGTCGCACTTACTTCGCCGGCGATCTGGCCGATCTTGGGCGTCCGACGAATCTTATGCACTCGCAAACAGCGGTGTGGGAGGCCATCAAACCACCAGGTTTGTGACGGGGCATCAGACTTTGGCAAAGCAAAGAACAGGCTTTCAGCGAAATCATCACCGGCCGGCAAACTTTCCTCGTCTGGGTAGGAGGCCAGTTCAACGAACTTCTGGCGATCTCCGTCGGTAAGCTCCGGACGCGGATTGAACCACTTCAACAGCCATTCATAGACTTCCTTTCCGCCATTACGAACCAGGCCAATTCCGGCATCCCTGAAAGCAGCATCCAGCTTTTCGATGGTGTCATTGAGCTCTTCTTCCGGCGTCATGCCCGCGTAGGATTTCCACTTCTCGGGCAGTCTCCGGTAGACAGCGAGTTTGATCCGGCGCTGGCCGCCACTCCAGGGCGCATCGAGAACTTCTTTATCCTCGAACAGTCCGCCTTCCTTACAGATTCCGCGCAGATGGGTTTCCATCGTTCTCAGCCATTCCTGAGTGAACGACGAATCCCGGCAGTAGTGCTTCGGGTAGAGACGCAATTTCTGGATGTAATCTTCCAGGTTGTCGTCATCATAGGTGTACTGCTGGATGATCCAGGGCCCTGCCGTCATTTCCTCGAAGCAGTCCTGAAGGGCGTCCTGAATCATATCCCGCCGATTCTGCAACCAGTTGTAGGAACGACCTTCTGTGGCAATCGGGATGATGTCGAAAACAGCACCTACGCTTTTCCCGTCATCCAACAGCATCGTTTGAGACTCGCTTTGGAATTCATACCAAGGCAGTTTCTCAACGAACGATGAGGGGCGGCGGTAAATGCGCTTTACCGCAGTTTTCGTGAGTGGTTTGCGCTGCCCTTCCCCGTCATTACTGGCAGTCTGGATTTCGACGTCCGGTTTCACCGGTTTCTTCGGTGCCGGTACCAGAATGTCTTTAATTGCCTTGGCTAAGTCCACGGATTACGCCTCCTGTCCTTGCGCTATCTCGGGTGCAGGGCTATCAGCCGTGGCTGGGAAGGCGGCCTTATCACCTTTCCGATCCCACACCCGTCCCTGAATCAAATATGCGGTTTTCGTTCTGCTTGTCTGCGGAAGACCTGCTTTCACTGTGTTTGGGTTTCCGGCTCTCACCCTTCAGTCTCCGAATCGGTTCCCAAGATCAGAAAGCTCTCCGGGAAGCGCATAATGGTCCTTTTCCCACATCCTGAATTCGGTCAAATAACCCGGAATTGGAACTTCGTCCTGGGTCGCCAGATGCGGACCAACGAACATGTACATTTTCGGGTTCGGCAGCATTCTGAACTTGCTCTGCAATTGGGTTTTCTCGGTGCGAACGTAGTCACTGAGCTCCACATCGCCCTCGATCATCGGGCGGCGAATTAGCGACCGGGTATCAATGAGCTTGCCATCCCCAATTCCGCTCATGTGCTGGCCATAAACGGTTGCCATGTCCCGGTCGGGCTGCGGAATGAAGTTGTCCTTGTTGGCGCAACCTGCCAACGAGAGGCTAATCAAGCTGGTAATCAGAACGGCGCGAGAGGTCTGCATAGTGATTTACCTTTCTTCCTTCAGGGTCATAGTCGATAGCGATTTGCTCAGTCACATGCACAACAATCTCAGTGCCTGGTTCTACATAAATCGCGTCAAAAGAATTGCTCTGGCGCTCGTCCAGCCAGTCCGTGACTTCATCCAGACCGCTGGAAATAGCATCGTTTCGGGCGACAACAGTCGGATCCCCTGTCAAGGCCTGGGTCGAACCGCCAAAGGCATTGGTTTGTGTGGCAAATTCGGCGTCAGCTTTCGCCTTTGAGTAGGAACTGGCCGCTGTGAGCCCGATTCGCTGCGCGAGGTAACTGGGTGCGTTTGTGATACGCTTGCCGGTTACACAGGGGATGCCATACTTGTCAGAGAACCAGGCGATAGGCTCAGCCCCGGAGGCTCCGGGTTCAGGAAAGGTAACCAGAGTTCCGTCCTGGAATGTGAACGTCATGCTCTCGATCTGGCCGCTGACGCAGGATAGAGTCCAGTCGCCCTTGGCAATGCCGGACATTTTGATGCCGTTAAGGCCGGGGATTTTGATTCCGTTCGAGGACAGGTTTTCTGGTCCCACCATGATCTTATAGGGGTATGGATCAACTACCTGCCCTCCCACCGGAATCCGGCCCAGCATCGCAGTCATGGAAATTGATCCGAGCAGAGTCGCGTTGTCCGGAATCGTGTAAGCCTTGATTGACCGCTCTTCCTTACTCTTTTCGGTTGCGCTCCGCGCAATGCCTGCGGCCGGCGTCGGCAATTCATCTGGGTTCAGCGAGAAATCGGGCAAAGAAATTTTCGACGGATCCGTAGGATCGACTGTTGCCTCTAGCGGGTTCGTCCACACCACTTGGTCATAATCCACCGGGGAGCCGGTTTGATCGTATCCCAGGCCCGTCGGGATGCCCGCTGAATTGATGTCATAGCCATTGGCAGAGGTCTGGCTGCTTTCCTCCTGGCCTTGCAACTCTTCAAGACGCTTCTCCAGGCGAGCAACAAGGCCGCGGGTTAGATCCTGTGTGTGCTCAAGCTCACGTTGCTTTGCTTCGGCGTCACGTTCAGCGTTCTGAAACCGATTTTCGATGCGCCCTTTAAGGTTGCCTTCCATCTTGAGCAACTTAGAGATTTCCTGCTTCAGGCGCTCGTTTTCTTTCTGTAGCTTGATCGAATCTTCGCGGACAGCGCGCGTCTCTTTCGTCAGTGTTCTCATGGTTTCAACCGGCGTATCGACGTCCACCCCGAATTCATCTTTCAGGTAATCGTCAGCCAGCGGATCTACTGAAAGCCCGTTGTCGACCATGCCTGGGCCCGATTCAATGGCGGATAGACCGTCCAGTTCAGGAGCTGAGGCAACCGCACCGGCCCGAGCCTCGTCGGATTTACCACCTTTCATGATCACCACGAACAGGACGGCAACAACGACAACCGCAAGACCTTTGATCACAATGTTTGCATTCATGTCGTGTCCTCAGTTCGTTGCGTTGATGATGGCCTGAGTTTCCTGGCGCAAATCCTGGTAATGCGTCCACGGATACAGGGTTTCCTTCAGCGGCCGCTCTGAAATCAGGTAGAGGATGGTGCTGTCTCCCGGAGTACCATTTGGCTCCAGCGAGTGATGCTGGAAGGTGGCATGGGAGAACGGGAGATTCAGATCCAGGTAATCGAGTCCAATGGCACGGTCGGAAATATTGCGGACGTACATCGCGGCGAGGTAATAGCCGCCACCGCTGTAACCAAGGACGGGCTTGGAAACCGTGGCGTAACGCGCGTCACCTTTGAAAATGCGAACCGCTCCTTTCACGCCAAGCGTGATCTCGGAGATCCCGGCGCGATCCCGGTGTAGTCGAGTCGGACCATAAAGGCGCTGCGCGGCATGGCGTGTCAGATCGATCGGAGTGACTCGCTCCACTGGCTCAGGCATCGCCGCTTCAGCTTCCGGCTCCGGAACCTCGTTGTCCGTTTCCAGAACAATGCGTATTTCCTCAAGCTTTTCCGCGTTTTCGGGCGCTTCGGTCGAAATCAGGTCGAGCAGAATGACCTGACCGTCGGCCATGCGACGGACCTGGACCCGCTGCTTGTCGAATTCCTCATACGGTTTGAAGTGAACAGCACCTTGGGCCGACTGGACGCGGAACAGCTGCTTCATCTGCTGCCCTTTTGTCACTCCAACCTGGACATGTGAACCGAACTGGATCGACCGTTCCTGGCCTTTATGCAGCTCGATCGTGACCGGCAGGTTTTGGTAATGAATGATCTCTGTTGCCGTGACCGACCCGGCCATGAAAAAAAAGATTAGGGATTTCAGGATGTACTTACGCATGTCACTCACCCAATTCTGGAGATGTAGTGTTGGTGTTCTGGACGTCGTCGTTCTCGACAATGGCTCCCTCAAGACGACGCGGTTTTTTGTAGAAACCGTCCAAGGCAAGGCCCCAAAGATTGCATTCGGGGTCAACATCCCAGCGAACCAAGCGGATTGGGTAACGGACAAAGATGTCTTTCACGATTTCTGAACGGAAGGTTTCCTTTACGTTGACGTCGTAGAAGGCCACCCAACTGTCTTTGGATTCGGTGTACACACGCTTGGGCGTGTATGGGCGATCGGGCATTTCCTGCAGTGCCCGAGTGCGGGTCAATTCATGATCGAGCCGGCGTTGCTCATAATCGCGCTCGAGTTCACCTTTAAACCGGGGGGTGATGTAGCAGCTCAGTCGTTCAATCTGCTGCTTGTAATCGTCCTTGCCATCGACAGGCCAGTTATTCATCTGCTGCCAGATGTAATAGCCGAATGCGTAGACGTTGAACGGATGCCGCTCGTTGATGCCACGAGTGGAACCAGAGCGCAGGTCAGGCGGAATATCAATCTTGATCCGCTCCGGGGCTTCTTTCCATCCGAGGATGCTGTAAATCAGGGCGATCGCGAGAATCCCGACAAAGATTCGCAGTGTCAGAATGTGAGCATCCCGTCCGTCGAGAGCCTTTTTTAAACGCGCCACTCTCAGTCCTCCGTTTTGGTTTTAACTTTCACTACCGTTCTCTCGCGGCGTATGTCCCAGGCCTGAGAGGTCTCGATGTAGTCGAAATTGATAAAGCTGAATTTTTGCTGTGCGATCTTTTTGAGATAGACGATGTGCAAACCATCTGGCCGGCGGCGCTTCAGCCCTGTGAGGTATCTACCAACCAGCAAAAGCGAGACGATGGCCATACCAACACCGATACCGACTCCGAAAAGTCCCCATCCGAATGGCAAGAGAAGAAGAACGGAAACGGGGATCCAGAAGACCAGGCCTGCGATTATCAGCACGACCACTTCCGTGTCCGTCAGGCCCCGGAAAACGACCGGCTCTTCAATGAGCCGGTCTGGGATGAAGTCGATTTCTCGACCCTTCATACCGATCTTTTCCATTAGAAAATCACGGTAGCCGCTTGCGTCAGGAGGTAGACCACGAAGACAAGCAACAAAACGCCCATGCCACCGTGCATACCCATGTCGCCCCAGGTCTTCTTGCCTTCGCCAATCTCGTTGTAAGTCGCAATCATGTTCTTGGCGACAGCCAGAAACGCGATGGTGCCGAGGATCAGACCGAGGACGATGGCGATATCAAAGGCGTAACCTTTAAGCAGACCGATATAGTCGCCCTGGGCCGGTGCGTTGGTCGGGTTAGCGGTGGCTGGCAGAGCTGCCTGAACCTGAGTGCCGAATGACAGGAACGCCATTGCCGCAGCTGCTTTCATTGCCGTGTACTTCTGCATTGCTTGTTTCATTCTGGATTTCTCCTAGTTTTTGGGATGGTGCTTTTTGGGTACTGCTAGGGTTACTGCGCTGGTCAGTTGATGATTAGGAAGAGCATCACGAGGAGAACGAAGACCGCCCGCGCCCAAATGAAGATCATTTGTCCGGACTTAATCTCCTCGTTCGCCCAGTTTTCGTAGGCCTGCATGCAGGTCCAGGCGATGAACGTAATCACTGCGACAACGGCAATCATTTGGGCCAAGGTCAGAAGGTTCGCTGCTGTCATCCAGCAAGAGGCGGCACCATTGCAACCAGAGCCATCCTGAAACCATTGATGCTGATCAGAACTCATTGCTTGTGCTCGGTGTAGTTGACGCTAAGAGCGTCGATGGTTGACGGAACCACTGGCTCCATGGGTACTGTCAGGTGATGCGTAATGCCGTGCTGGATCTTTCGCAGGTCACTCAACAGAATCTCGTAGTCAAACTGAGTCCGGTCAGAAGCATTGCTTCGGGCGCGAGCGTTCAGAACCAGCGCCTCCAGAGCCGCCAACTCGGACTGGATGTTTGAGAGCGCTTCACGCTCCGCCCAGACGTCCGCAGCTGCATTTGTGCTGGTCACAATCAGGCTGGAAAAAAGAATCGTTTTGAAAACTCTCATCGTGATCTCTTATCTGGTGAGTTCTGATGAGAGCGATTTAATCAGGCACACTTGTGAAAAGGCTGATCAAAAGGTCACAAGTTGGTGACCTTTTAAAAGGGGAGGAAACGTGTGTGGACGTTGATCGGAATTGCGCCCATCGATGGGCTAATTGTGCGTATTAAGTGGATCGTCAAAGGTAAGAAACGCTCGATATGAGCCGGACTTGCGAGCACCCAGCCGGAGTTTCGAGAAAAACCCCTCGTAATGAGGGGCGAGGCTTGCAGAGGTTCAAACAATACTCAGAGGTACTTTTTGAATTTCGAGCTCATCACCATTAAACACAGTCCAAACAGGACAGCGAATGGTGTGATCATATAGTTCGGATGGATGGAACTGGGAATCGCAAGGTATAGAATCCACGCGAGGGCAAGAGTCGGAATCGCAAACTTTTTCGCCCAGTGATAGACATAGCCAGACTCATTTCCACCGCGCCAACGCCTTAAGTCACGCTGCATCAGTCCGTCACAGACGCCAACGACCCCGAATAGCAAGAAAGCCGGCATAGAGAGCATTAGCACCGCAATCCGGACGAAGAACATGATCAGGATATATATGGCCGCCATCAGGTACTCATAATATTCGGCGATCACGCCCTTCATCATCAGAATAATCTGACCGTCGTTGGCGTCGGGTGTTCTCACCGACTGCAAACTGTCCAGCAGGCCAGAATCGACAAATAGAAAGCTGACCACTTTGGTAATGGTCGAGCTTGCGGAATTCACAGCGCCCTCATTTGTTTGGTCTTTTGAGTTCAGCGACTCACTCAGATAGCCTATCTCCTGGAACATCATCTCTTCCGCATTCTTGTAGGTGGGCTCATCCTGGAAGAAGCCCATGTTGATCCACTCTATGACGATCGACATGAACGCACTGAACAACAGCAGGCCAATGATTTTCAGAATCAGATCGATGGATTTGCCGACAAAGCCACGTTTCTGAGCGGGATGTTCCGATTTACCCTCTGGCATTTGTCAGTTCCACCATTGCTCAGCTGTATGATAGTTCCGATCCATTTCCCGGGTCAGAGCCTGCATGTTTTCCGGCATATCATCGTCATCGTCGTCAACGGGTAACGGAAAACGAACCTTCCAGAGTTGACCGCCATCCAGAAGACAAAATGCCTGACCTTTTGGCAGTGCCGTGATGTGACCGGGCTCGAGCATCGGGACCCGCAGCATCGAAATCCGGTCCTGGGTGCTTGAGGTAAAGTCGACGCTTGAGTCTGTGTCGGACGAGTCATTGGCACCAGAGACCGTCATAATCTGGGCAATTTCGACTTCAGGCAGTTGATTCGTCAGCAGCTCGGCCGTGTCCTTTTCCTTTACCCTAAGCATAATCAGGTTGTTGAAGTTGCCCTCAACCTGCCGTGCCTTGGCGACATTTCCGAGTCTAGCTTCGAGGTCCTGCCGAGACTGAGAATAAGCAGTGATCTGCATACCCGATCCACCGGACTTGTTGACCATCGGCAGAAACTCATCTCCGATCAGGTCAGAGAATTCGTCGGCGTGAAGACAAACCTTTGGAAGTGAATTGGCTTGACCCTCAAGCATTCCGTGTTCAAAACCATGCTTGTAGATATGGCCACAGGTGCTTACCAGGTCCGAGAACATGGAATTCCCCACTGCGGAGGAAACTTCCGTATCGCTCATGGCATCCAGCCCAACGTACACGATGCCTCGCTTCCGTATTATCTGGGTCCAGTCGAAAATGGGCCGCTCGTCGGTAACGTCGAAATAATCAGGGGCGAGCAGCTTCCCGATTTTGCCGGTCGTCAGCTTTTCGAGAAGCGGCAGAAGACTGGCCACGAGCTTGTCGAAGTAGGTTTTGTCGTACCGCAAGGCGGATAGAAGGCCGTGAAGTACCGGATCGCTGACGTGCAACTGTTCAACGTACTGCCTCAGGGCCTCTGTTCGGGGATTGGCGTGCTTTGCAAGTCGGGGGTTGGCCTTGTATTTCTTCTCGGCGTCGCCTGTCATCGCGTTGATGTCCTCGATCCAGCCTTCTTCACCATTCCTGGGCAACCACCAGTCCATGTATTCGCAGAACAGTGGTTCAATGTCCGTCACGTACCGAAGAATGTTGTTGTAATCCGGACGCTGCCCCAGGCTCACCAATGCCCGGGCGACAATGTTAATGAAACGCCATGCGAACTCTTTAAACGCGGCACTGTTACCTTCGGCTGAGAGCTGGCCAGAGATACGACCGGCGATTTCAGTGATCCTCGAAAAATTTCCGACTGCGTTGTAACGGGCGGAAGAGTCCGGAAACCCAAGGTGGAACATGTAGAAATCGTCTTCCCGCCCTGCCCTCTTGGCAGCCATATACATTCGCGTGAGTAGTCCGGCGTCAGATTTCGGATCCAGCAGAATTACTGGCCCGTCGTTCCTGCGAATGTCCTGCTCAATCAGGATTTCAGCCAGCCGACTTTTACCGACTCGCGTGGTTCCCAGGCAAAGGGTGTGTCCCACCCGCTCTGACATCGCCAGCAATACCTGCTTTTCTTCAAGCTCAACGGCATGGGTTACGGGATTGCCACCCACGGCCGGGTATGGGCGAACAGGATTCAAAGGGTGATCTTTGCTGGTCAGATCTGCGATCCATTGGAGCTTCGACCCTTCCAGTTTGCGCTCAAGCTCACGCGCGAAGTTGTTTATCCGGGACGGACGGATGTACTTGGCCGAGATGGGCGCCATGGTGTCCTTCAAACGCTGGGTATGCGTCTGGGTCCAGCGAAAACCTTGTCCGAGGTAAAGGTGGTTTTTGAAGCAAGGGATCTGGTCAGAAGACATGGCGAAACGCGGCAACCGCCTCAGATTCCGCTGATACTTGATGACGCTGGACCCCTGGTAAAAGCGATAGAGTCCAAAGACAACCAGAATGACAGCAGAAGTGTAGGCAACACTCGGAGTCATCATCAGTAATGAGGGGGCGACCAGGCAAATGCCGGCCGCACATACGCTGACTGTTCCGGAATAGAATTCAACCGGCGGGCGAAGCAAAGCCTCGAGCGTCTGGGTGGCCATCAGCGCATCACTCCATTCTTATCAACAAAGAACGGGTAGTGCCGTAGGTTGATGGCTTTTGCCATCTGCTCGCCATTGGTCGCCTGTAGCAAGATTCCCTCACCTGCCACGGACTGCAAATGATTCATCTCTTCGACAGTCGCTACGTTCACCACCAAGCCAATAGCCCGCTTCTCTTTCAGGAAACGCCGGTTCTGCTTGAGCCAGTTAATGGAAACGGAGTCGTAACCGATAATGAACATGGGCCGGCTCAACATGTCATACCGAATCCCAGCGGCCTCTTGAGGACCCACCCTGCCCACAGTCAATGAGGGTGACGAAACAGGAAGATTCGAGACCAAAAATCTTTTGCCACGGCGTTCATCCTTCAGTTTCTGCAGTTGCTCTTTAAAATCGGAATCTGTAGGAAGGAATGGTTCTGCGGACTGGCCGCCAAAATCACCAATAATCTCGAGTTCATAGAATCCCTTGAGCTGCTCTTTCATGGTTCCAGCATGGACCGGAAGAACAAGTGCTGAGGCCAAGGCAATGCCTATAGCTGCTTTTTTCAGATATTGGCCCATAAGCGTATGACTCTCTCTCTGTATGCATTGGCGATTTGTTTGTCTTTCGGGCGCTGCGCTGGCCGGTGATAGCAACCAATGGCCAGCTCCCATGATGAGCATTCCGGTCGTTCGAATTGTTCACGAAGATGTTGAGCCGCTGCCGTGAGATTCAGGTAGGGATCAAAAGCGTCCCAAAGTGAGCGGAACCTTTCTTTATGCCAGCGCCAGTTCATCTGGCCCAAGCCCACGTCAAAGTGGTAATCCCCCGCCTTGACCAGGCCGTCTGCAAATCGGAAAGCCGCTTCGCGTGTTTTGAAGAAGTGCGCCTTTCCACGATGGTTGATCGTCCAGGGCCAAGGCAGTGTTCGGTTTGCATGATCAGTCCGAGTTCTGGACTCATTCAAAACTATGGCGAAGAAAAGTTTTGCCGGTACCTTCTGCTCCTGACTGACTAACTGATACATCGGTGGAATTTGGGAGGCATGAACGTCCCCCCACAAACCGGCACCGATCAGAAACGCCAAAAGGTATTTCACCGCCCTACCCTCACTCGCCGTATTCGGTGATGTCGCCCGATGCGACATTGAAGGTTCGAACCGCAGGGAGGTTGTCGAGATCAACGCCAAACTCTTCAGCCTTCCCAGACTCGAAGTTGAGCGTAACTTTCCGCGCTCGGACAATTTCCGGATCGATCTTCATGTGGCGTGCCCACTTGGAAATGGACTCCGCTGAAGCACCATCATTGAAAAAGATGTCCAGACGAGAGTTTCGCGACACAGATTTTCTAACTTCGCTGACCAGGTCTTCGCAATCTTCGAGGCAGAAGTCGTTTACAAACAGAGCAACGTGAGTCGTGGTCGCGTTGTACTTCTCATTCCACTCCTGCTCCCAATGAGGAGCATCAATCACGACGGGGTTTTCGCCGAACAAGTCCTTGGCCGCTTTCATGCGTTCCACTTCGAAGGCCAATTCCAGTTCCATGCGCCGAGATTCGACCTTCATCCAGATCATGGCGTAGCGTTCACGCTCAGCAGGGTCCGTCTCGGAAACGCCGAGAGCCGTGAGTGGATCGAGTCCCGGAGACCAAATGCCTCGCGGACCCGACATGATCTTTCTGTACTTGATCCAGTCAGACTCTTTGAGCATCCACTGCTTAGCCAGAGACCTTTCTTCATCCGTCAGTTGCATGCCGGACTTCTGATCGAGACTCGATTGCGCGTGAGAGGAAACATTCCCCATCGAGCGGGTGTCTGTCGGAGTCTGTGCTATCGCAATGTCAGCCGTTACCACGCTGACCAGAAGAGAAGCCAAGAGGGTTTTGCGAATCATGAATTACCCCTCGCAATCGACAATGACTGTCGAGACTTCCCGTACTTCCGTTGACCGGGGCTGACTCAGGTCGGCGACCTGGACCGGCTGATCGCAGCCCTCTACTTTCATCGGTTCCGATGAAAGATTCGAAATGTAGTAACCACGATCTGTTGGAATAAAAATGCCCCGGGCAAAACTCCTGCTCTCGGAAGCAACCTCAGGAACGTTTTCGGCTTGTGGTGCTGTGTCCTCATGCATTTGCTGATCAGCAGCGTTGAAATACATACCCCCGCCAACAGCCACAACAAAAAGACCTGCCAATGTGATTGGTTCCATCTCTTAACCCTCCACGCTCAGGCGTCGAACTTTCGAGCCGGCTTTGAAAACCGCCTCACCATTCACTGCACCCCGAAGTTTCCATCCGCGGTAATAGTCACCAACTTTGAGGGGTACCCAACCACCTGATGCATCCTGAAGAACCACGTAAGGCTCGACACCCCACATGTCGATGCTGGCAACAGTGGCACCTTCCAGTGTCTGGACTTCTGAAATGGGCTGGGGTGCTGGCGCCGGTACTGTCTTAACGACAGTCCTTGCCGGACGCTCACTGAGGGTTTTGACTTCCTTGCTGACGACATCGATATCGAGTCGGTGCTCATCGAGGATTTTCCGATGATCTGACAACGTGGTCTTGATACCGCCCAGTTCGTTTTGGATGCTGTCCAGCACAGTTGACAGGGTTGCAAGGTCAGAACGGAATTGTTCGATGTCGGAGATGCGGGCCGTGTTCTCTGTAACAGCAGACTGTGTCTGGGCCAGACTCTGAGAAATCTCGCCATCCTGAGTCACCAGGTCCGAGATTGATTCCTGAAGGCCGAAAACTGTTTGCCGGATCTGACTATCGCTTTCGAGCTGATTAAAGCCAATCACTCCCGCGACGCTGAGAGCCAGCAATGAAACCACCAGAGCTGATCCACCCAGCAATTTTCCACCTCCACCTGAAGTTTTCGATGCTTTTTTTTTGGAGGTTTTGGACTTCACGGGGATTGGTTCCGGCTCAATTTCTGATTCGCCCTCGGAGCCGACAGCTCCCCTGGACTCGGACACCGGAAGATCCAGATCGAAATTCTCCAGTTCATCTTCGGATTGTTTGGCGCCAGGATCACGAAGTTCATTTGTCGCGACTCCAGCTTCCTCGAATGCGTCATGAGCCTCGCTCAACGCTACTTGCTCAGGCTCCCTGTTCATTGCGGCCGGTGAAATGCTCTGAACGATACCCTTTTGCAGCTTGCTCATGACTTGCCTCCCAGCTTTTCAGACAGCTCGAAGGCAACCTTTCGATGAACAGGATCTACGATCAGCTCGAAGGCTTCGCCAGAGAGCGTGTTCAAAGCGCGGTCCAAGGTCATCGGCCCAATAGTGCGATGAATGGCTGGGAGAGGAAGATCGAGGAGCACCTTAGCCTCTTCACTCAGCACAGAGGCATCAGCCAGAACATAGCCTGAGCGTGCCAGCAGAAATTCCACGGTTTGTCCGACGGAATTGATTGATTGAGGAACCCGAGTGCGAATCACTACCTTCAATGGATTCAGCTGATCAACTGGCGGGATGTTTTGAACAAACGAATACCGACCAGTTTGCATCCGCTCCACTTGCTCACGTTCTGCCTGGTCAGAAGGGATGACTGATTCTGCGTATGCTGAGACTGAGAGGCAGCACAGCAAAGCAAGGGGTAAAACTTTCATGGCAAAAACCTCTGAATAGAATTCAGGGGTAGCCTATGGGGTTTCCCTATTTAATTGCGGTTTAAAAGGTCACGGGTCGATGACCGTTTATTCGTGCCCTCCGCAGAAAAGAAAAAAGCACCCCAGTGGGTGCTTCGCTGTATTCGAGGACGGGTATAGCGAAACCCGATTTTGAGGCTGATCCGGAAATGGGGCGGTGGGATCGTTGTTCCCCCAATATTTTCGTGCGTGCTTATAGCGATCGCACGGCATGGCTAAAAACCACACAAAAGCCACTCGTCTGGCGTCCTATCATCACTGCAAGATTTGCTTGCCGGCTAACCGAGTCATTAACACAGATGAGGCTAGGCCGTGAACGCTAACCGGAATGCCCTGGAAGTTATCCAAGGCTTTCGGGATAGCGAGCGCGGTCCAAGGTTGGCAAAGAGGAACCCTTACCTGGTCAGCTCACAGTTTCTGAATTGAGGAGTAGAGATTAGCAAAGGGGAAAACTTTGCAGCTGAGCCCGGGGGCTTGGTTATGCTTGAATTCTTGCAGGTCGCCGAGTATTTCGCAACTAGAACTCTGCCACCCTCAAATCGACCAGTTCTGATTCCGATTGCTCGATCGCATCAATAAAACCTTTCAAGAGTCGGAGGTTTGCATTCAGGTAGATCAATTCCTCTTCGATGTCTTTGAGGTGTAGCACCTGGTTCGGATCGAAGACCTTGAGATAGTCCTTCACGGTCTTAGCATGAAGGCGAACGTATTTCCGGTCTCGCTTGGATGACCGAAATCGCCAGAAATATTTGGTAGTGGTTCCATCCGATCTACCAGCAATAGTCAGCTCGAAATCCTCCCCGAAATTTGAAATCAAATCGTCTCTGAGTTCAGCCGCTCTGGCTTCAAGCTGATCGCGAAATCGTTCGATATCCTTGCGGTACAAGTTTCGCCTCGCGCCCTCATTATCCTTAAAAGGTATTAGTAAATTTATATTTAAAGGGATGGTCACCGAAATTCCTCTCCTGATCCAAGCAGTAATAACCGGTTCTGATCCAGCACTGCTGCTGGTTTCGATCCAAGTTTCGGCCGGTTATGATCCATGCGTGAAACAAAAAAAGGGCGCCACCTTGGGCACCCAGTGATGTCGCCTAACACACTCCCCGGGAAATCAGGCTTCTGTTTCCGCTTCTGCTTCGGCTTTTGCCAGCACGCTGTCCAGCTTTGACTCCAGGTCTGCATTTACCTGCTTCGACGAACCGGCCTTTTTCTCTGATTTTGACAGATCTGCGCCCAGGGTATTCAGTCGTGTTTGGGGGAGAGAGGGTGCGTTTGGCGATCTGGTTGTGCCTTCCAAATAACCCTGCTCCAATTCACCCATAAGCTCTTTTGCTTTCTGAGCTCGCTGATTGTTGGCCGCCATGTCGTCGCGGCTGACCCCGGTGTGTCGGTACTTGTAAACCAGGTGCAGAACTCCTCTGACACGTTTCTCTACTCGAGCCAAAGTCTGAAACTTGGTTTTAGTCTCAATAAGGCCGATGTGACTAGCCAGCAAAATCTTCAGAACAATCTGATCCACCTTTAGGAGCTGGTAAACAAGCTGAAAACCGAGACGTGAAGCAAAGCGGACTGGAACTACCACAGGATTTTTCGAAGCCACATTTGGAAGCCTCATCGCTGATGGGACGTTTTCCTTGATGAATTCTTCGATATCAGCCAATTCAGCATCGAGATCCTCAGACAAATGCTCAATGCCCTCTTCAATTTGAGCAAAGTGGAAGTCCGCGTAGGGATCGTCTTCTCGTATTGCCTGTTCGAGCGAGCGTACTCGCGAACAGAATCCAGGAAGCCCAAGAATTCCATGCTTCTTTTCAGTTTTTTCCCGACCTTGCCAAAGCCTTAGCGCAGGTCGTGTTGCCAATTCGATCTCAATGTCCTGTGTAGGAGCAATTGATGCCATTTTTGATGTTTTATCGGTCATTTTCTGCTCCTTAGAATGCGACTTGTAGGTTACGAGTTTGAACTGGAATCGAGGCGTTGTTCTTTGACTGATTCATTACCTGCTCAATTTCTTTGATCTCCCGATAGATCATCGAAAGAGGCAGGTTCGTGCGGCGAGCGACCTCAAGCAAGCGGTGACGAATATCGGTAACCTCAATGAGATTCAGCCATTCTTCATAGATCCGGCATTGTTCTTCATGTGTTGGAACTACCAACCGTCCCCGAACAGTTGGAATACCCAAGATCCGTTTTCTGGTCGAGACGTGGGTTGTCCTCAACCCGAAGAATTCCTTCATGAGATTAAGACACGCTCCACGCATCAACATCTCATCAATCATCGCATGCTGTTCGGACTCGGAAGCCTCTACTTCGAGCAGCTTTGAAATCCTGGCTGCATTGATAGGGAACCAATCCTCCAGCGATTTCCCCGTTGCACAGTAATTCGCTGCGACGCGTGTGATTTGGTCAGGTTTAAGGGATTCAAGGATTCTTAGGGAGTCGATGGACAAGCCAATGTCTTCGACGGAGTCGAAAAAGCCGACTCTGGCATTGCCTAAGGTCTTTACTAGCAGTGCTGAGATGAATTGGGCGCTTTCATATCGGAAGTTTTCGCAGGCTGACACAGCTTATTCTCCTTGCTGAACCTGGTTTATAGCCTGAGGCTGCCTGTGGCGCCTCTTTGCGGAACAACTCAGTCCGTACAATCCCTGCCCGTTCTGCGTCCACACGTGTCCGTTAACACTTTGGCTGTCTGAATTTTCAGACAATCATTTACAAAATGTTACCGTCTGTCAAATTTTTAGTCAGTAATTAGCGCAAAAAAATTTATTTTGTCTGCAATTTCAGACGCAATACTTTATGCTGTAGTCATATGACTACGGTACAATTCGAGCACGAATAACTTTCAGCAATCAACCATGAGCTTTCGCAGGCGACGGCATTGCACACCAAGATACTTGAGGTTAATGCGTGGAAAGGCTCCCAATATTTACTGATGCCACTGAAGCGATAGAGTTCTTCGAAACAACTCCCACTTCCTGGTCTAGCAATCTGATGAAGGCGTGGGTTGTTCGGCATCTCGTTGAAGACGGTTATGCGAATGCTGATATTAGGGATGCTCTGAAAATTCGGAAAAAGTATGTTGTCACACACCTTATTCGTGTTGGCAAATCCTTATCACTAGAAGAGTTCCAGCTTTGGGCCCAGTACCCTGTAAGCATCACATTTGGTCACATGCGGGCAATAGCTTCACTGCCCTACCCCACGCGGCGAGACTTGTTAAAACTTTTGCTTAAAACAAAGACAACGGTCTCTCAACTAGAGCAAATTGCTCGAGGCAAAAAGCTGGACAATGAGACAGATATTCGAAAGCTTGAAAGGGACATCTCAGACCATACTGGCCAGCCAACCAGGATCCGCTTCAACCATAAAAAAAAATCAGGATCGATAACTGTCGATTTCTTTAGCCTGGATGAATTTGACTTCCTCTGTGAAAAGCTTGGCTACAAACCCTCTGATGACTTTTAAGATCACAGCATGTGGAGCCATCAACCTTAATAGCCTGCGACTAAACTCTGCTCTATCGTATCCCGATACCGCTAATACCACCCCAACCAAGTATCTATTTACCTGACCCGGATCACTGATCTGTGTGGGTGCTACACGCCACGGGTAAATCTGAATTCTGGGGGGTTACCCGCCACGGGTAAGTCTGGTTTCTGGGAGGTTACCCGCCACGGGTAAGTCTGGTTTCTGGGAAGTTACCCGCCACGGGTAAGTCTGGTTTCTGGGAGGTTACCCGCCACGGGTAAGTCTGGTATCTGGGAGGTTACCCGCGACGGGTAAATCTGAATTCTGAGAGGTTACCCGCGACGGGTAAAATCGAGTCAACTCCTCTGCCAATAGGAAAGGGGCAGCAGCATGCCGCCCTCGCCTATCAACCAGAGATTATCATGATTCATTCATCTTAAATTTCTTATTAAGAAGTTCGACGGCGGCTTCGATATCAGATTCTGAAAGACCCTCAATTTGAATTTTGCAAACACCGTCAGCTGAAACAGTTCGCTTCAGAACCCTTTTTCCATCTTTGCTTGCATAAACTTTTGGCGGAATTGACGAAGTGGGTGTTGATGGAGCCCTGACCGCGCTTTTGAGAGCAGCAACTACCTGATCATAGTTAAGTAATTCGCGACCCTCTTTCAGCGATTCTTTGCGATCCTCAAGAAGTTGCTCCGCCCTAGAAAAAAGCTTCTCAGGGTTTTTCTTCTTGAGTTTCGAAATGATCTCGCCGTAGCTTTGAGCCATATCACTTGGCGCCGGCAGAATTCGAACAAAGATCTCTTCAAGTTCGCAAAGCAATTTGTAACGTGAAGAAGTCGACTGAGAAAACCCTTTGGCCTTACTCAGTTCATTCCAGCTCCTGTATTCACCAAGTTCAATCAAACGCTCATAAGCCTGAGCCTTTTCAAAGAAAGATACATCCTTGCTGTCATTCTCAAGCAGACTCAAAGCTCTAACATCTACGTTGGGAACATCGCCCACAAATGTTTTGAAGTTAACGCCGGCAATACGACATGCAGCCCTACGTCGCGACCCATAAAGTAGCTCAAACCGTCCATCTGGTTTCGGACGCACCATCCCAGGGTACTGATTGCCACCACCAGAGCGAATTGTCGGTAAAATATCCGACAAAGAAATCTCATCAAGGAATTCCTGCTTCCGCTCATTTTCAGGCGATACATCAATGAGTGAAGGATCAATGTCCTGGAGCTCGAAGCTGACACTCTCCTTGCTGACCGGCATATCGAGAACAACTGAGCTACCTGTTGTTGAAGCACCAGCAAGAGCGGCCTTCAATTTCTCGTTGACTGACTCGTACTCACTTTCAAGATGTGCAACCTGCTCCTCAAGTTCATCGGTATAGGTTTTCTTCCGGACCGACTCATTACTAAAGGAATTCAATGCCGGACTTCTTGAACCCTCAAAGTAACTCTCATCGACTGGATCTGGCATCTCAGATTCGTCGTCAAGAATCGATAGCTTTGAAGCACCGTATTTATCTTTGTTAGCCATTTTTCATCTCCTATTCCGCGTGTCCGGCATCACGAATTTCTTTCCTTGCTTCACCTGCCTTGGCAACAATTTCATCGATTTTATCCAGGTGTGAACCTCTCATTGCATCGCCAAAAACTGTCTCAGTAAGGGCGTCGTGCATTTCTGCAAAAAGACGATCGTACATTTCAATCGTGGATTTTAGCTTCTTCCGGTTGTCAGCATCTGAGGGGTTTTTTTCGTAAATCGAGTATGTGGATGCATTAGCTTTTCCAATTTCATCTGATGCGTGTGCTTCAGCAGTCAGAACATCACCACGCTCAACAGTGAATACCTTCCTGATGATCTGGCCAAAGAATTGGGCATAAGATGATCCACTGAACTTCGTTATGAAGTAACGAAGATCTGGCAGGTGAGGTGCCACACCCATATCAATGTAAGAACGGGCAGTATCCGAAATCAGCTTCGAAAACTGTAATGTCGACGCGAAATCCAACAAGGCGGCCGGGGTTGGAACAAAGACGACGTCACAGGCACTGACGACATTCAACGTGGTCATGTTAAGTGAGGGCGTACCATCGATAATGATAAAGTCATAATCTTTCCCGACTTCACGTAAGCCTTCTCTTAGCTTGGCGATGAATTCAATTTTGGGCTTACGACTGGCTTCCATCAACTGAGGAAGTAACAGATCAATCGCCAGGTTCTCCAAACATGACGGAATAATATCAATGTTGTCCCAGTATGTTTTTTGGATAGCGTATCTTAAGTTCTTGGAGGACCCCCTTGGATGTCCCACCTCCCGAAGAGCAGCATCATCCTCAAGAATAAACGGCGCAAAGGTGTTCTCATACTTAATGTCGTAATCCGGACGTTTGCCAAAATAGAAAGACAGCGAACCTTGAGGATCAGTATCAAGAACCAGACACTTATAACCACGCATGGCCAGGTATTGTGAAAACAGGTGACAAGTTGTGGTTTTGTGGCTGCCACCTTTCAGATTTAGAACCCCGCATATTGCCGCCGGCAAATTTTCAGGCTTCGATGGTGACGTCCCAAGAACTCTCTGCATGTGGTTGATATGGTTAACTGTGTAGCCAGCCCGAACCTTTTTTGCTGTATCGGTACGATACTCGGGAGGAGGGAGTCGGCCGTCTTGCTCAGCCGCATACAACGTGCCTACACTGATGCCGACCATCTCTGCTGCTTGAGTAGTGCCGTATCGACGTTGCTGAATCCGGGAGTCTACCTCAGAGGTTTCAACCCACTCGGGATCGTACTTATCTTTTTGTGCGTCCTTAACAAGCTCAGGCATCTGGTCCATAACGCTAAAACCGCGCTTGACCACTTTATACATCTTAGAAATTGCCGCCTTTAACTTGTCAAAGCGTGAATCATCGTTGATGGACATTGTAATTCCTTCAAATTTGCCAGTTGACAACGGTACGATTGCTAGGATAATCACTGGTAATGTTACCAATTGCGCCAGAAAAAGCTATTTTCATTTCAAAGGATGGTACTTTTGGTCGATTGGTGAAAACACGACGAGTTTTGGCCAGCTGGATACGAAACATCTAACGACAGATAGCGCCGATACCAAAAAAAATATTGCGACCATCCCGGCAGGATGATTGGAAGGGCAAAATGGCAATGAATGCTAACAAGGTTCAAAATGACGTCCAGCTCGCACTGGACTTGTTTGGCCTCGACCCCCTTATCGACCGGGATTTTACTCACACGCTCTCGCTGTATGACGTTATCGGGAAATACATCTATGACAGACGCAGCAAAATCCTCACAGGCGTTACGTCGGCGGCAGATGCAAAATTCCAGCGAAAGATCATTCACGGTAACGCCGAAATTACAGCAACAATCACAGCCGCCAACATTGAACGCATCGGCAAGAATGGTGAGAGAGAAAGTGTCTTCGCATTTCCCGGAACTCGTGAACAAGCGATTGAAGATGTACTACGAAAACTAGCCACTGAAAGAAGAGCGGAAACCTACGAGACCCAGCTGCCAAACAAAAAGAAAAAATTTCATCTCATCGGGCTGCAGTTTTCCCTGTACGAAATTCACCAGGAGTTGGAGAGGCAAGGGAAGAGCTATAACTACGTCGAGATCAGGGAAGGGCTCGAAATTCTCTCCAAAGCAGGGCTGAGTTTCGTATCGGAAGATGGAAGCACACTCGCCAACGCCAACTTTTTCCCAGTTCTATTTTTCGCTGACGCCCCGAAGAAAGGCGATGCCCAAGCGTTCGTCTGCTTTCATCCGCTAGTTACGGATCTCATCACCAACACTAAATATCGCAGATCGAAATACAGCAAACTCTTTGAATTCCAGAGTCAGCGCGCGCGTTTGTTTTACGATCGGCTATGCTGCAGCTGGATTCAAGCCGGACCAGGTCGCCCATACAACATATTGCTTACAACGCTCATTGCCGCATGGAAGGATCCGGCAAACCGGCTCGCTAAAGATAAGGAGATCATCATTGAAGCACTCAACGAGCTGGTAGAGCGCGACATCATAGAAAAGTACGAAGCGGAGCCTAAGAAAAATAAAGGGAAGATCTACGATTGGTTGTTCACATTGCATGCGAGCAACTCATTTGCAAAACAGCAAGCTGCTGCCCAGAAGGTGTTCAACCAAATCACGGCTAAAGCTGAAGGTCGTGCACTGATGTCAGACGAAGGCCAATCGCAAGACAACGAGCATGACAATAGTGAAGGCAAGTCATCACAGATACCTTTTTAAGGTCTGGCCAGAATTTTATCCCTGAAACCCCACCAAAAAGTTTTCTGCCCTCCAAAAAATCCCCCAAACCACACCAATTTTTATCAGCTCCCCGGGAAACATTATCAATAAAAGCCTTTTTTGAACAAAGAATTGACATAGTTGGACAGCAAAAGGCTCATCGATCTCTAAAGCGTCAGAGAAATAGCTAAATACAACGTCTTGCTACGATCTTGGGATGCAAAGAAGGGGAGGGGAGTTGCATCTCTCAGACTGCTATCCAGCAACGTCTAAAAATCCAACAAACAGCTTTATGGCACTGTTTTATAATCTTTTTTACACGACAGCCAAGTGAAATTTGCTTGAGCTTATACGCCAAGGACTCCAAAACATCCCTTAAACCACACCAATAATTATGTTCACCAACGTTTGCCATTTTTTAGTGAATGATCAGCTGGGACGCGGAACACCAGCGGGCCAAGAGGGAAGGGCAGGGCGGTGCAGGGCAGGGAACGCCAAGAGAGGCCAGGACACTTGAACGGACACTGGATCACTAGTCGCTAGCGCGAGCGGTTACCAATCACCGACATAGTCAACAAAACTGTGTTATGGAGAATTTCACATTAGTGGGGTTTGTAGGATCTTTTACTAAGGTTAATGGGATAGAGGATGAAATGGGCTGTATTTTTACTGAGGTTTATCGGATAAAGACGTCATAAACCACTGATTCTGTGGATACTTCTTTGGATAACCTGTTAGTATCCTGTGGAGGAAATGGGGATATGTGGTTTATGGGATTATTTGGATGCGGTTTATGGGATTATTTCAGCTTGGTTAATCGGACCGTATGAGCGTGGTTAATCGGATTACTCAAAAGACCTCCATCCCTACCAGTAAAGGGTTCAAAGCTAATTAACCAATGAAACCTACCGTTATCACCCCGTTTTTAATCCGTCTTTAAAAATAATAATCAGAAATTGCCTGCTGCAATTTTTCATTAGAACGGAAATGCACTGGCGAGAACGCCAGCGCGCAACAAGCTGCATTTTTTTCTACTGAAATGAAAACAACCGCCATTCCTCAACCCAGCGCTCGACAACAAACGTCAGACCAAACAACTATATTTAGAAGGTGTGCGACCTTCAACGATCTCACCGCTTTTATAATCAACCTTCTGTCCAGGATCTAACTCACTTTGAAATTGCCAACCAGAAAGTTTGTGGAAAGCTGTGAAATGTGACCGCTCTTGATAAAGAAAAACCAATACGAGGGGGTTCAGTACGGGGTGTTACCCAGCAGTGGCAGGTAGTAAATTTCGTTCCTGAGACTGATAACGAAGGTAGTGGAATAGGGCGGTATGGACTGCACGCGTCGGATTGCAATTCCAGGATCGTTCAAGGTCAGCAAGCAATGATGCAGAGTTGCCGACATAGAATGATTTTTTGACACCCCCCTTTTGCACCGCAACCGGATGCAACGTCATTCTATTTGCATGAGCCCAGGAAACTGCGGCGTCTAGCAACTCGTATTGAAATTCAATGGTGTCATCGATGGCCGCAAGCAATTTCATCAGCGTGTGATCGTCTTCTTTAAGTCGCAGAGTAAATGGCAAAAGCTTTTGCTGTTGATCGGTCACCGGTAGATTAGCCTTTAAAAGGTAAGTGGAAGTTATTGGCATTTTGTCCAACCAAACTCCTTTTCGCAGTGTTTAAAAGGTCACTGAGCACTGACCTTTTGACTAATCTATTGGCAATTCCTCTGAGCTATCGTCTGGGCTTTGATTGAGGAGCCCGACGTGATTGGCAGATTTCTGAAGAAAAACGAGCCCACCCAGGACACAGGAGTGCCCACTCTCAGACCGATGCACCCAGTTGCTCTTAGTGGTGCAGACCTTTTAAACACGCCATCCCGGCAATCATTGATCTCAAAGATCAAACGATTAGTTTCAGCAACCGATGTTGTGTGGAACAGACATTATCTTTATGCCATTCAACAGTTCGCAGAATTAGCTCAGAACCTGCCCGCGTCCGAGATTCATCATCATTCGGAACAGGGTGGCTTGATTGACCACACCCTGGAAGCTTTGCATGCAGGGGTCAGAATTTCTCATGGATATATCCTGCCTCCAAACGCTGAACCTGAGAACATTGGTCCTGGTGCAGATCGCTGGAGATTCGGAGCATTCATCGCGATTTTGGCTCATGATTTGGGCAAGATCGTTACCGATTTAGAGGTTGTTTACAGAGCCCCTAACTCGACGTTCCAACAGTGGTTCCCTTGGTATGGAAATCTGCCGGCCGGCGTTGAATATCAATATCGATTTCGCAAGAAAATAGAAAATACCCGCCTCGCAAAGACGCTCCACGAAAAATCAGGAATGTCACTGTTGCCCAGATTGCTGACACCGGAGGCGACCAAATGGCTGTTTTCAGATATGGAGCTGGTCTCGCAACTATTCAGTACAGTGTCGCATTCAACTTTTGGAGGCCACGTAATAGCTGAAATTGTGAGGACAGCGGATGGTGCGAGTGTGTCAAAGAACCTCGGAGCAAATACAGGGAAGAAAGCGGACCACTCATTGGCAGTGCCTTTGCACGAAAAATTGGTTGTGTCGTTAAGAAAACTGGTGGCCGATGGGGACCTGATCCGAAATAAGCCTGGCGCGGCACTCTGGGTCACCGATGAGTACACCTGGGTTGTTTCTAAGGCAACAATAGAAGCAGTCCGGGCCCAGTTGCTCAACGAGGGCCACAGTGGTATACCAAAATCAGTCGTGACTATTTTTGGGATCCTCAAAGATCATGAATGCATCGTGGCGACACCAGAAGGTGATAGCGTCTGGTATGCAGAGATAGATGACCCCGCTAAAAACTGGCGTCAAAAGTTGACCTTTCTGTGCTTTAAAAACGAGATCATCTGGCCAACGTCACAACCGGATTTGTTTGATGGCACGGTGACTCCGATAGACCGAAAGGGAAATCCTTTGGCAGAAGATCAGCCGCGGGTAAAAGAGGCCATAGAATCGCAAGTCCCCGCCGATAAAAGCTTGGAGTCAGCTGTCTCTCTGCCATTCCCTGAACCAGCCAGCGTCCCTAAAAAGCCCACGAAAACCTGCAAACCAGATGGAAGTAGGGTAGGGCAGGTAACAAAATCCTGGAACGAAACGGTTGATCCGAAATCCAGCAGTACTACCAGTAATGATGAGGGCAAGTTGGGCCCAGAAAGAGGGCTTA
This sequence comes from Marinobacter sp., assembly GCF_039977835.1. Classification (GTDB taxonomy): domain Bacteria; phylum Pseudomonadota; class Gammaproteobacteria; order Pseudomonadales; family Oleiphilaceae; genus Marinobacter. The sequence continues at coordinate 38,882 of NZ_JBDWCL010000063.1, forward strand.
CCTCGAAAGATGCTGCCGACAAATGGAAAACTCGCCGACAGATCCAGGAAGAGGTGCTCCGTCAAAACGACTTTATCTCCTGGTTACTTCGCGGTATTGCGACCAAACGTATTCGCGTGAATGAACCCAAGGCGCCTGTCCATGTGCTTGAGAATCACATTGCTCTTGTGACACCAGCGATCTTCAATGATTTCCTTGATAAAAATCGACTTAAAAAGCAGATCTACGAGCGAAGGGCAGGGGATAAACGAGTTTTCACACTGCTTCAGAAAGAAATAGAAGCCCTCGATATTCACCAAAAAGGCATGAACGGAAAGAACATCGTCTCGGTCAGCGTTGAGGGCGTCCGGTCACGGAGTGAGCTTCGCGTTTACCTGCTAAACCGCGACTGCTTCCCATCATTGAACAACTTCAATGCCAACCCAGTAATAAAAATTCATCTCTGAACCCATCCGCTCTGGCGCGAAGCTGAGAACCTGCGCCCAAACTGCTATTTTCATGGAAAATAGATGACAATTTTCTTCGACTTACATGGAGTCCAATGAGCTGCTGTTGCTGCCTGATCACATAGAACGGCAATCGTTAAGTGGTGTCCGTCGTGGACGCTTGTTATATTCCGGCGTATCTTGCAAGTGATGGAACAAGAGACAATAAACGTTTGTCGATTTAACTCACTCCACTTGGCCGGAGACGGCGAGATCAGCGTCGCAAAAATGATAGCTATGCAACAGGAAGAAGTTCAGAGCTTCGATTCCCCCGGCTCGCGTCTATCGCATCTGTTGGATCGGATTGGGTTCAAAGAGCAGCGAGGAAAGATGCAGGGTTTTTATCAATATCTTCGAGAGAAAGATCCGGAAAATTTCGGAGATCTAAGCTACAGCACCGTCCGTGGTTGGTTTTCTTTATATTCGCCTTCCATCAAGAAAATCGCCTTCATCGTAGATGCCCTCAAACAGAACTACAGGATTCCGTGCGATGAGAAACACCTGAAGACCTGGTGGAAACTCGGTGGCATTTATCCGTTTTACCTGCCCGAAGCGGACAGTGGCGAAGAACTGAAAACTCTCGAGCTTGAGAGCAAAGAGACGCAGAACAAGCTGCTCTATCAAATTATGCGATTGATTTCCGAAGAGGATGGTAGTCTTCAGCACAGCCTGACCCAGGAGGAAATTCTATCTGTACTTGGAGCAACAACAGATTTTGCCCGGGACTTTGCAGACCCAAAACAAACCTCAGCGCCACAGCACTATCTCCGCGCAATAATTCGTGACCAAATCGCCAGGCGTGCGGACATCGAATCCTAGTTGATCCATACAAGTTGCGTAAGGCGGACCCACTTCACCCGTCTCCGTGCACGGCGTTATTTCGATTCGTTAGAATTGTCCTCATTTCTCTGGGTGTTGGTTCCCTCCCAATCCATTTCATCTCGGATGCTTTGGAATTTCCTCAAAATGTCCTTTAAAAACTCGACCTCTGCGGCAAGGCTTTGATTCGCGTTCTCTAACGACTGCTTCGACCGCTGCACATCCTCAAAAGAGGATTTTAATTCGCTGAGGGATTCTGCAACGCGTTGGGCTGTTGATTCTGAATCTGTGAGACGCCTCTCCAAGTCCTCAATAATAGAGCTCTGATTGGACAAAGACTCCTGAAGGCTCTTTGCACCCGCCCGGGTGTGAGACAACTCTTGTTCAAGGCGCTGACGCTCAACTGCTTCCAGGTTGGCAATTTCACGCTGCTCTTCCACCTGCTCCAGAAGTCTTGCCTTCTCGGTTCTATGCTCAGCAAATTGATCTTCGGCTTTGTTCCTGTAGCTGGCAAATTCCTCCTTGAGTTCGTCAAACTCGTCTCTTAAACGGGATAGTTGCTGATCGTGACGGTGTTCGAGTGCCGCTTTCTCGGAAGTGGCTTGTTCGAGCTGTTTTTTACGTTCAGTTATTTCTTCGCCCTGAGTGTGAATTTTTTCCTGCAACGCGATTTGCTTTTCCTGGTTGGCGGCCGCGGCAATTCTGAGTTGCTGATTGTCGACCTTGAGACTGTCTCTCTCGCTCTCTAGGTTCGCCAGTTTGGTCTCCAGCGTCTCAACCTCTGACTGTTTACCGGATAGCTTTTCTTCAAGGCCTCTGGCCAGCTCATCGAGTTCTTGACGTTGGGTTTCGAACTTGGCTTTCGCTTCATTAATTGCTGACTGCTGTTCTTCCTCCAGCTGAAAAATCAATGGCCGCACGAGCTTTGCCAGGTACTCCGATCGCTCAGCGTTCAGGTCAATAGCTGCCTGGAACTCTGAGTCTTCGTAGGTGGAGTCGATGTCCAGCCCGTGAAGGTAGTGAGCAATCTTTGCGGTGGAGCCCTTACCAAGAATTTGGCGGACCTGGTATGGGTTTACTGGTTTCCGGCTTTCCTGCAGCTCTTCAACGGCTCTGATGATGTCTGCTTCGCTGATACTGGCTGGCCTACCCATACGTGCACCTTCCTATCTATTAAAACAATGACTTAGACAACTAAGCGCGGACGGCGAGCTGTCTTGGTCAGTTTCTGAGTTTCATTTTATTAATTATAAACTAACGAAACAAAAGAAACACTAAAGAAAATGAGGGAGAATAAAAGCGCGATAATAGGCATTATCCCATCTTATGGGTGTATAATGGTGGGAGAGGGCGTTTTTTGAGGCTTTCTGGAGGGTAAGACTGAAGAAATGCAAATAAGATCGTCAGGCTTGACCAGGAGTAATCTCAACGGTCTGCTCGTGCGGGGCCAATTTCTTCACACCAGGCCTGGAGCAAGTATCAGGCCCAGCCAGTATAGTGATGGGGTCTGAAGACACCAATCCGCAATGTTTTCGAAAAAAATAGCCTGCGGCATTTGGTAAAAAAGCAACCAGACCTTGGCGGCCATGATTTCCAGTGTACTGTGGTCGTAAATGACTGATTGGAGATGTACTGATGGCTCTTGGAAAATTTGAGAATGGAATCGAGGTCCATAAGAACGCAGTGGCGGATGCGATTGAACACCATGGTGTCCATGTTCGACATGTACCAGGCTACGCCTACACGGTGGGGTGCTCAGATATAGGATTGCCAGAGCTGCTTGTCGAAAAGATGCCGCGCGAGCAAAGTGATGAACTGCTGAGGCTTTTGTTTCTCGCGGCTGAGCGGCGGGATACCCCGGCTAGGTCATGGGATGAGGTCGCTGTGGTCACTCCAAAGCCAGGTTTTGAGTCACTTTCGGTTGATCAGGTTAAGACGCGGTTGTTTGATGCCAGAACCCACTATGGGCATTGGAAGATTTCTGCAGTGAAAATATTGGTGCCGGGAGTGCCTCGTGACTGAAGAGCGATTAGTGGATTTTCAATCTGCTAAAGAGGCCAGAGAGCGTCTCCGGGAAATCATCGCTTTTAACAGCCAAAACGGTTTTATCTTTGTTGAAGAAAGCTGGAGAGACATCGGGCTTGCAACGGTGTACGTGGTGGACAGCGACATCAACACTATTCATGTGTTCCCCTGGGCGCCGGAGAAAGTCTCTATAGAAATTCCGGCGGAATCGCTGCCTTGGGAGCTTCTAAATCTCTCCTTTGAGGTAATTGCAGATCCAAAAGTGTATGTGGACAAAACGCACATCCTGCAGAGCGAGGCGATTGCTGCAACTGCGTTGAATGCTGAGCTTTCCCTTGGAAGCGTGAAAGCCGAACTGCGGCGACACATACTTGCCATCATGGACCTGTCTTCTAAGTCGGGTTTGCGGGATCTATATCAGTTAGAAGCTGAGAGTCTGGTGCCGAGGCACCGAATAGAAGCGATCGTGAGAAAAAAGTGTGGAAAAGAAAGTGACCAGTAAAAAGCTGACGACACAACCTCGCCCAACATATGCCGAGGCTTTCGATTCGAAGGTTCTTGCTCAGTATCCGGTTGAAGCGCAAGTAGCGCTTCTGGAGCTTATCCAGTCGGCTGAATCGAAGAATACGAAAAAAGCCACTGCGCAGGCTGTCCGGCACTACGTTGAGGTTTGGAACGGTCCTCTGCCCTGCACGCCAACTGACCTGTCTTTTTATCTCAATGAATACGCCAGAAGGCCCTCCTATGAAGAAAGCCCGGAAAGCGCGGTGCTGGACAAGCGGAGAAATAAAAACCTCAAGGGTTTTTCGATCGCCACGCTGGAACAGCGACGCAGTCTATTCGGGAGCTGGCACAAGCGCACTTTTGGGGATAATCCAAACAATTCAGATGCCGTGCGGGCAACCATGCGGTCCATTAGAGTGTCTTGTGGTGAACCTCAGGAACAGGCGAATGCCCTACCCATGAGGATTTTAAAGAACGCAGAGGAAAAGCTGCGTCGAAACCGACAGATCGCACTGGAACATGATGACCGGCAATCAATGCTCAAATTCTCTCGAAACCGAGCTCTTTTGCTGACGGCTTTCTGGTTCGGATTGCGCGCGTCCGAATTGGTCAATTTGCGCATCAAGGATGTGGAAATGTTCTGGGATGAAGACCCTCCTTGGATGCGAGTTACCATTCGAAGGTCCAAGACCGACAGAGAAGGAAGAGGGCAAAAAAAGCTTTTTGAAGCGTACCCGACTAAACATCTCTGCCCGATTTATGCGATCCGGCAATGGAAGGAGGACCGATTTCAAGGGGTCAGTGACGAGCGAAGTACGGATGGGCTTTTGCCGTTGTTCTCAAAAGTAGATCGTTGGGGCAACGTATGGACAAAAAATATCAACGCAAATTCGATGAATACTCTGATAGAGAAGTTGTTCACAGTTGATACCCAGGCCGCTCACGATCGATACACCAGCCACTCTATGCGTCGGGGATTGGCAAACTGGATGGACCAAGAGTATGGAAATCAAAAGGATATAATGGAGTGGATCGGATGGCGTGATCCACGAACAGCCTTGAGATACCTGGACGCTAGACATAGCTCGCCGACTGCCCTGACCAAGGCAAAGCTAGCAAAAGGACGGAAAGACGAATCTGACGGGTCTTAATCATTATTTATGCAGAGGGGGCCCAGTTCTACATCCATAGATCCACGGTGTTAATGGTCGCTTCAAGCTTGGCCAGAATGACCGGCCACTCATTTGCCAGGCGGCCAGTCTTGCAAGACCTTGCCGACCTGTTTTCTGGATAACAGCCTTCTGACGATGGAGCGCTGGGCGGCCGGCTGTTCTGGTTTCGGCTTTTGGTCGATGATTCTGTTGAAAACTTCTTCCCTGTTGATCGCAACCTCGGGCGGGGCATCAATTGAAAGCTTTACCCTTGAACTGTCCAGTCGCGTAACGGTGATTTTGATGTTGTCGTTGATAATGATGCTCTCGAACAGCATCCTTTCTAATGTCAGTGCCATGGCGAATGACGGCCTTGTGAGATGAATCAGCGGTTACTGTAAATGAGTTCGCTCTTGGCGAAGACTCGTAAAGGTTGAGCTTCCTTAACTCTGTCTTTCCTGAATCCGGCATAGACTTCGATGGCCTCTATACCGGGTATTGAGTTATAGGCTGTTCTCTTTGTGAGCTGCGCGTAAGCATCCAGTGGATTAGTTGAAGGAACATCAAAGCGGTAAACCTTGGATTGGTCAGTAATGATGTCGATGCTGAACGCATGGGCTCGTCCAGGCCGCACCTCGCGGCTTTTTACGTCACGGGCAAAAAGCATGCTAGCAAGGCTTTCAAGATAAAGGCTATCTATGTGGCCGGTCAGGCTAAGTCCTTCCAGGAATCCGGAAAGCCGGTAGCGCCACTCAATCTGGCCCAGTTCCGAGCATGCGGGTTTGAGGTTGTTCAGATACTCCAGTATCAATGAGCTGGCGCCGAGCAAGCGACTCTCGATGTCGCAAAACAAGTCATTGGTCTGTTGTTGATTTAAAACGGTCATCAGGAAGGTTCACTCATGCGCTGGATGCGTTTGGATTGATCAGCTCGTAGGGCAACTCGCTGTTTGTGAGAACCCAGTCCAGCTTCTCTTGATAGGCCGGGTCGCAGACGTCTGGGTACAGATAGACCGCCGTCGGGGTCTCTGTGTCGGTGAGAAGGATCGACGCAAGGACTTCGGTGCTTTTAAGGTTGTAGCGAAGGCATTTAGTGAAGTAGCGGCCCGTTGCACGGTACTTCTCAACCAGGTCCAACTCTTCACGGTTTTCGAAAGGCAGCCACTGAGCATCGACCGTCATCAAGGACAGTGTGTCAGCTTGAAGGTTGCCTGTAGCGGATCGGGTGAATGTGGTGATGCAAAGCAAGTGGATTTGGGCATCCTCAGCAAAGAACGCCAATTCGGTCCCGTAGTTTTTTCCCATGCGCCGGTAAATGTCGTCGGCAAGGTAAATGGGGACGTCCGGCATGTGTTTGATGATCATCCGATGTCCAAACCGGGCTGGTTCGAACGCTTTCACCTCACCTATCATCAAACCCATGGGCTGGTTTTTGGCAGTGGCCTTGAGATCAGAAAAAAATCGCGCTCGCCGGCGAAGGATGTCGTCTTTATGCTCCACTGAAAACGGCTCAGGAATGAGCAGGGAATCGACGATAGCCTTCCGGCCCGAAATTTTCCCTTCGGCGGCCTCAAGCATATATTTGCGAACCACGAACCAATTTCTCTTACCCGCCATTCGGGGAGACCAGCGGTTCAACCCTGCGTCCTCATAGAGAAGGTGCAAAAGCGATCGTACTGATAATTTAGCCGGGTCGGATTTCGTAGTTGGCGCCTGGGTAGATTGGCCCTTTATTGGCGAGGCGATTGGGGCTGTTCCGCGCTTGCTCAAACTGAAGTCCAGCCGAAGCTTGGTAATGCCGCCATCCTGATCTTCTTCAATTGCTTTCTGACCCAGTGCGCCGCGGCCCGATAGCTCGGGTGGAATCTCGTAACAGTCACATTTCGGATCGTGTTGTGGCCCGGTAAACGGCATCCGCTTCACCAAGAAAGAGTCATCGTCCACCTTGGACACATAGAGGGGAAGTCCCGGATCTTTGCAACCACAAAGAGGCCTGGCCCGTGTGCTATAGGCAGAGGCAAGAAGCGCTTGTCGCTCGGGATGGTCCGTCGGTACCAGCTGGTCGTTCAGGATGAATGCCACCTGTGCCATATCAGCCTCGCTTTCCGTATGCGGACAGAATGATCAGCGCTTCTTGATTGGTTAGCCCATTACTGGCTCTATCAAGAAACAGGCTGTTTACGACAGGATCCTTGCGAGCCGCGCTGTAGATAACATTCAAAACTTCTGGAGTTGTTGCAGACTGCGGCGGATTCAGTTGAGCCAGAGAACGCGCCACGCTGATCTTTTCAGCCAATGCATCGGCTTTGATCTGTTGGAAATGCGCGGGCGGGTTGGGGTTGATCGTGTTGGAGCTCAACGTCTGTTCTTCTGATAACAGGTTCTCGAGGCTGAACTTAGGTAAGGGGCCCAGTGTGGAGTAAAACATCGGGAAGGTGAAATACGAGGCCACCACACCAAGAATGAAACCAAAAAGCAGTCTAATCATTGCGTGAGGCCTCTTCCTTTGCCTGTCAGATCTTCAATGCGGTTTTGGTGCGCCCGGCGAGGCTTTCCGCCACGTCGGCCGGCGTGATTGGAGACTGATCGTTCACCCAAACGGTAATCGTTATCTCGCTGGCAGCGGCAGTTTGTTTTGTAATGTTGTGATCAATGACATAAAGCGCATCGCCATGCTGCCGGTGAGCCCGCATATGATAGTAAACGGACGGTTCTGAGTCATAGGCCCAGGCAAATGTCTGCATTTTCGTATTTGCCATTGCCCCCCATTCCTGGCGGATCTCCTGCTCGGACAGATACCCGTACTCTTTCTTGATTCGGATAAACGCCACATCAACGTTTACTGGTGCGGAAAAAGAGGTAGAGAACTCAGTAAAGGTTTTTGCGACGGAAGACGAGCTATCCGTGCCTGAAGAATCTGATTGGGTGGAAGACTGGTCCGAGGGCTTGTATGTGCTGCCCGGGATCGAGCCGTCGTGGTTTAAGGGTTCACCTGTCAGTGGGTTATTGATGCAGGTGACGCATTTCCCGCCAACTAATACGTGTTCAGTTGTTGAGCAGCCAGTTAAGGTCGCTGCCAATCCCAGTGACAAAGCAAGGCACTTTAATTTCACGAGTTTTCTCCACAAGATCGTAACTGTGTTTGCACACCAGGATCAGGGCAGACGGCGTGAAACCAGAGGACAGGAAACCTGTTTGCGACCGCCCATGAAGCTGACATCGATTGTGCCGCTGCTGGTGCGAGAAACCATCAATCAAAAGGTCACAACTTAACGACCTTTTAAATCTGGTGCCGCAAGGAAGTTGCCACGATCATGACAACCAGTGGAGATCTCATCCTTGATTCTTGCCCGAACCACTGGGGTACGGCGCTTCCATGCAATGCAGGAATTCAGGGAGATAGTGCATCGCAAAGGGGGTCGTGGCAACATCTCGACGGCTTTAAGCGTGAAACTCTGAGGGTAATTGTGGCATAGACCATGTTTTTGCGTTTAATTTTCATCCAAAATAATGTCTAATTTGTAACATACTGTAAGCGCCAAGGCAGGTGCTTAAAAAAGTTCTGGCTACGTAACAAGGAAGTATCTCGATGCAGCCGTTTGCAATCCGAACCATCATTTCGGCAGTTATCCCTGCGGTTCTGGTAGTCATCTTGCTAGCCTTACTCATTGCCCAGCAATTCCAAGGGCACCGAATTTCACACTCTCATGATCCACTCGTTCCCCTGTCCGGGACGCCTTTGAGCGCGCTTCCAGACCTCTACCCTGTCAAAAGCACTAACGGTGTTTTGAACCTGGACATCGACAAATTGAACCAGGCGGTAATGCACCTTTTAAGTCAGAACAATCCGAAGGCTGCAGCGGATCTCATCTACATCGTCCAGGCGAACAACACCCTGTTGATGCTAGATCACGACAACAAAGTTCGCTTTTTCGAGCTGGTTGAGAAGTACCACTACGAAGACATATTGGAAATCCGGAAGCACAAGGATGCGGTGTTCAGCGTGTATACGGACATTGTGAATGGGATCGGTCGGACATTTGCCGGCACGGGCGTTGAAATCGTGCTCCATGACACGCGAAATCCGCTGGCCTCAATTATAGCCATCCAGAACCCCATTTCCGGGCGCCGACTGGGCGATTCGACGACTAATTTTGGTTTGGAGCTCATTCGTGAGTACGCAGTCGGTAAGAGCCGTGGCGTGAGTTTCATCAGCTATGGGCTTACGCTCGCGGATGGTCGAGACGTTAAGTCAAGCACGATCCCTATCTACGACCCACGTTTCGGGCTCATTGGCTTCATTTGCATGAACATAGACGTTTCGAAGCTGGATGAACCACAGTCACAGGCCGCTCTGTCATTTCTTGAGAATTTTGCGGCGGTTAATGAAAACACAAAGATCAATGAGCTGATCGATCACTCGAAACGGAATGGCTGACCACGAGGACGGCGATAGTGAATACCGTTAATATCTGCCTCGAACGGACTAAACCCCAGCTCGCACTGAATGGAAGCCAGGGTTTCCTCGGATGATATGATGGTGGCCAACATTGTAGCCGTCTAATCAGCAGCCGAAGGAACGGGTGTCTGTGTCGGACAGCAGGGCGCTGATGCGTTCAAGCAATGTGTGTGAAAAATTTAACCTGGAAATAAAAACGCTTCCCATGTAAGCCCAGAGATTTTGAGCCAAGGATAGGCCTATGTTGTTCGCAGTATTTACATCACTCCTCATCATCGGTATCACCATCACCTCAGTCCGTGCGGTTCAGGGATCTTTTTGGTCCATGGTCTTTAATTGGGTCGTCGCAGGTCTTCTATTGGGACTATACCTGGCAGTGGCCGGCCATTTCCCAATATATCGTTACGTCGACGAGCTGATGATTACTGCTCTCACAATTGCCTTATTCGGGAACCTGGCTCTCGTAATCTGGATTTCCAGCCTGAAACGGAAATATCGCAGTCAGACGAAGGCTATTGCGATGAAGCAGAATTTGCTGGCTATCGCGGCCCATGAGCTCCGAACTCCAATCACAAACCTGCGCTCTCAGGCGGATCTGGCGGTCAATTACGTTGGTCAGAAAGCCTTCAGTGATGCTGAGAGCATTCTGCAAATGTCGCTGGACGATCTCGACATTCTGGACCATCACGTTAAGGCGATTCTTGCCCTGGCCGCCCTGGAAAACGGAACACTGGCCACACATAAAGAATGGTTTGCTGTCAGCAAGATGGTGTTAGAGCTGAACAGTCAGTTTGCGGGCAAGGCCAACGTGGCGCTGATCTGGGAGTGTTGCGACGATGAAAAGCTACGAGCGACGGAGCTCTACACTGACTATGATCTGATCAAGGTGGTGGTCCGAAACGCCATCGAGAATGCATTGAAGCACACAAAGGATGGTTTCGTTCGTCTGTCCATGACGCTTGAGGAGGATTATGTCGAGGTCACGGTACAGGACACTGGTAGCGGGATGTCCACAGACGAGATGAACGACCTTCATTGGCACGGAGACGCCCTTACCCATGGTATTCGGCGGGGCAAAGATGGGTGGGGCATCGGGATGCCTGTCATGAAAGCTTTTACTGAATTTCTGGGTGGCACCATCGCTATTGATTCCAAAGAAGGGTTTGGCACGAAACTGAGCATCAAATTGCCAATTAGCCATCGCCAAGGGACAGTTGACACAAAAAGTCCTGAGGGCGAATACGAGGCGAACGACTTTCACTCTAACCTCGATTACACGATGGTTGATCAGGGTGACAATAAACTGAGGGTATTGCTCATCGACGACAATGAGACATACCTGCAGCAGATGCACCGAATGTTTGCGCCGAAAATCCTTGATACCAGTCAGGTTCAGTTGGTCACTTGCAATGATCCGGTCCTGGGTATCTCGCACTTAGAAGAAGAGCGTTATGACCTGCTGCTGGTTGATTTCCACATGCCGCAAATTGACGGGCTCAAGCTGCTTGAGTGGCTGAAAAATGATGAGGCTCATCCGAACCAGGATATAAGTAAAATTATGGTGACGGCGGATCCGAACATCCCACAGACAACGCGCGGAGCTATTGTTAAGGCCGGCGCTCGAATTGTGTCGAAAGGCATGTCTGTTGAGGACGTGCGGATGTTGGTTTCGGAAGCTATTCGTCAGAAGTTCAATCCTCAGGATTACAGCCGATCAGCTAGCTGACGCTTTCCTACTGATGCTGCTCACGTATTGGAGTTGAAATCGAAGTTATCTACCAATGAGGTGCATGCCGGATGAGTCCCACTGCGCCGATGGGCAATCGGACAGCCTAAGTTCTGACGACGGGGATATCGGACCAACGGGTGGTGTAAGCTGGGGATAAATTTTCCCGGCGCATCTGCCAGTTCGTATTTTTGTGGATCTGACGCCCAAAGCGGACCGTGTTTTTACCCGCAATGCTGTTGATCTTATCCAGGGTCCGCATCAGCTCCTGATCTCGCTTGTCGTCCTCAATTCGACTGAAAAAGTCTGACTGGCATGCACCAGGCGCTCGAAAGTCGGAAAGCACGATGCCTGCCTTGTTGTACTTATATCCATCGCGCCAGAGCGCCCTAGCCAGAGTCACCGCCTGTTTGCATATCTCGCGGGTGTCCGCGGTTGGATACGGCAAAGCAATGCCCTTCTGGTTCGCATAGTGCTCGCTCGACCGGTACCGGCTGGTCGACATGAAAGTTGCCAGATACCCGCATTCACGATTTTCCTTGCGCAGCTTCTCGGTGGCCCGGGTTGCATGGTGTGACACGGCCGCGAGCATGGAGTCCAGGTCGGTCACCGGTGATCCGAACGATTTCGAGCAGAGGATTTGTTTTTTGGCCGGGGCCACTTCCAGAAGGTCGTCGTGGCACGGAACCCCGTTCAGCTCTCTAACGGTGCGCTCGACAACGACCGAAAAATGCTTTCGAATCCATTTGGGATCTGCGTCCGCTAATTGGAGCCCGGTTTCAATCCCAAGATCCGCCAACCTTTTACTCAGTTTGGAGCCGATCCCCCAGATCTCGCTGGCCGAGACCAGCTTCAGCAGTCGGCGCTGTCGGTCGCGATCGGTCAAGTCCACCACGCCTCGGGTTGCCGGATACTTTTTGGCGCCGTGATTCGCCAGCTTTGCCAGTGTGGGACTGGGTGCTACGCCGACGCAAATTGGCAGACCGGTCCACTGCTTCACCACGTTTTTGATTTGATGCCCAAAATCCTCATAGGACATGACCGATTCAATGCCGGTCAGATCGAGAAACGCCTCATCGATGCTGTATGGCATGACCCCGGGCGAAAAGGTCGCCAGAGTCTGGATGAAGCGAAAACTCATGTCGCCGTAGAGCGCATAGTTTGAAGAGCACACCACCAGGCCGTTCTTCTCGACATGCTCCTTCAGCTCGAAGATCGGTTGTCCCAGATCTTGATACCCAGGGCCTTTGCTTCGGCATTGCGCGCCACCGCGCATCCGTCATTATTCGAAGCCACGACAACCGGACGGCCGACTAGTGAGGGATCGAACACCGTTTCACAGGCCGCGTACATCGCGTTCACATCGCACAGGGCGAATATCTGTTTCATTTCAGAGTGCATGCACGACGGTTGTTACGACACCGAAAATTTCGAGTTCATCTTCATCGCGAAGCGTGATGTCCGGGTAATCGTCGCTCTCCGCTCGGAGGACAGGTTTGCTGGGGACGCTCAAATCTAGTCGTTTGCACACAAACTCCCCGTCGACCGAGGCAATGACGATCTTCCGGTGGCCGGGAGGGAGGCTGCGATCAACGACCAGCACATCCCCGTCATGAATGCCGGCTTTTTCCATCGATGAGCCAGAAGCACGGACAAAAAAGGTGGCGGCCGGTGTGCGAATGCAGAGGTCATCCAAGGACAGCGTTTTTTCAATGTAGTCCTGGGCTGGCGATGGAAAACCCGCTTTAACGGTATCGGCGTAGAGTGCAATTGAACGTTGGAACTGTTCGGCGGGACGGAAAATTTCTGTGATCAACATCTTGGCGTTCCGATTTGATGTACTGTATGGATGAGGCTATGTTGGCTAACGCTGTTGGTACGCTCCAATAATACTGTATATACTACTGTATAAGCAGTCCTTCGGTGGAGCGCAACATGAAAAAAGCTGACCTTAATGCCCTCGAAAAGGCCTTGACCCACCTCCCGGTTGATCTCAAACAACACCTTGCTAATCAGCTTCTTGGGCAAATCAATGCTCAGGCTCACACCTTGCTGGAAACGGCCAGATCTCACCTATGTCCGCATTGCGGTCATGAGCACGTCGTCAAGTGGGGACATTCTGGTGGTTTGCAGAGATATCGTTGCCAGAGCCTGACCTGTCACAAGACCTTTAATGCCGTTACAGGTACATCACTGACCAGGTTGCATCACCGCAACAAGTGGTTTGATTATCTGAGATGCATGCGAGACAGCCTGACTCTGCGGGTATCGGCATTTCGAGTAGGCATTGATTTAAAGACAGCTTTTCGATGGCGTCACCGTTTTCTGACTGCCAGTGCAAACGCCAACGCAAATGCCCTTTCCGGCATTGTCGAAGTGGATGAAACCTTCTTTACCGCGTCTTGCAAAGGCAAGCGCAACATCACGCATCGCAGTTCCAGGAAGCGGGGCGGGGAAAGTAAAAATAAGCATAAAGCGAATAAAATTCCGGTACTTATTGCACGGGATCGCAACGGTAACATCAGTGATTTGGTAGATCCTGCATTAAACAAACCGACGGTGCATGCTTTTCTGACGCCGATTATCAATCGTGACTCGATTCTATGTTCAGATGGCCACAGTTGGTACAAAACCTTCTCCAAGAACCAAGGTATTGCTCACCACCGACTGATCACACTCGATAATCAACGAGTGATCGGCAAGGAATACCACATACAGAACGTAAACGGTTATATGAGTCGATTGAAGGGCTGGATAGCGCGGTTTCATGGGGTTGGGACAGCATATCTGCCGAGCTATCTGGCATGGCGGCGGCTATTTGAGCGTGCTCAACCTACCGAAGAGGCTTGGCTGCGAATTGCGATAGGTGCAAACCAACAGCCAATGCCAACATAGCCATGGATGAACAGTATATTTATTCAGAGTGCCAGAGGCGACCCCTGTATTTAGATTATGCATTGTTATACCAGATCCGCATCGGGCATCGCCCTATTCCAGCCCGCGACTCCGGAGAATGACGCAACCTGGTAGAGGGTTTTTCCATCCCGAGCAACGCGCGGCGAAGCCGTGCCCAGGTTATGTAAGGTTATGTAAGGTTATGGTAGGAAAAGGAAGGAAAAGATAGGCGGACCAAAGATGCGATTAACGAGATGTTGGCGGCGGACTCCCTAATTTGATAAAAACGAGAAGCTGATCTGGTATAAAAAACCATCTATAGAGCTGTTCTCGTTTTGCAGTTTAATGAAGCGTATTTGTGAAAGGATTTTCACATTCAATGTCTCGTAACTATTGTTGAGAGGTCCCAAAAACTTCCCTCCCAACCGCTTATGGCTCCATTATCTCCACACACGGGGCAGCGCCACACAATGGCATCGTCTTCCGGATCAATGTAGCTCTGTATCTCACCGACACACGGTTTTCTCATTGGCTTCCTGCGGCATAGAACTTTAGGAAAAATTCCCTCTTCGTCAATGTCGCCACTGGTTTCTTTGACAATGGCGACAAAAAACTCAGCAAGACGTCGACCAGGACCTGATTCGATCCCGATGGACCCATCCTGCTGCAAATAATGCCGAAGGTTAACAATCCAAGTATCAGCCATGCGTTTACAACACCGGTCCAATCAAAGGTAGTAGTGATCGTT
>NZ_JBDWCL010000064.1:0-331930 GCF_039977835.1 Marinobacter sp.
GTTCGCTTTTGTTTAAAAGTGGACCTATTGAGCGGCCCCTAACTAGGCCGGAAACCGCCCCCGGGTTTGATTGGCAATCCGAACCAGAACCAGCATCAAAGGCACCTCAACAAGAACGCCAACCACTGTCGCTAAGGCCGCTCCAGATTGTAGACCAAACAGGGCGATAGCGGCCGCCACCGCAAGCTCGAAAAAGTTACTGGCGCCGATCATTGCGCCGGGTGCTGCGATGCAATGGCGGACTTTCCACAATCGTGCCCAGCCGTAGGCCAGGAAGAAAATCAGGAAGGTCTGCACGATCAGTGGCACCGCAATCAGCACGATATGCAGCGGATTGTTCAGAATGACTTCGCCCTGGAACGCAAAGAGCAGCACCAGGGTTACGATCAGTGCTGCCGGTGTAACCGGGCCAAGGCGCTTCATGAACACCTCGTCGTACCAGCGTTGCCCCCGCTTTGCGATCAGGATGCGGCGAGTGAGGTAGCCAGCAGTTAACGGAATGACGATGTACAGCACAACGGAAAGGAGGACCGTGTCCCAAGGCACCTGAATGTGGGAGATGCCCAGCAGGAACACCACAATGGGCGCGAAGGCGAACAGCATGATGATGTCGTTCAGGGACACCTGCACAAGGGTGTAGGCAGCGTCACCCTTGGTCAGGTAGCTCCAGACAAACACCATGGCGGTGCAGGGTGCGGCCCCAAGCAGGATGGCGCCGGCCAGGTATTCGCTGGCCAGTTGCGGGGCAATGAATGGCTCGAATACCACCATCAGGAAAAACCAGGCGATGGCGAACATGGTGAACGGCTTGATCAGCCAGTTCACAATGGTGGTAATAGCCAGTCCTTTGGGCTCCTTGCGTACGCCCACCACAGCACTGAAATCGATCTGCGCCATCATTGGGAAGATCATGGCCCAAATCAGAATGGCGATGGGGATGGACACCTGGGCGTATTCAAAACGGGACAATGTCTCCGGCACCACGGGGGCCAACTGACCCAGAGCCACTCCGGCGACGATGGCCAGAGCTACCCAGACTGACAGATATTTCCCGAACAGGTCCATGCCACCGCTGAGGTTTTCATTGGTAGCTTCGGCATTGCTGGTCATGGCCTACCTCTTTCCATATTGCTGACTTTACGCTGTCATATTGGTGGGCTATTATCGCAAAAAATGAATATATGGCAATCCGAATATACGGAATATCATATGAAGAGAAGAGTCCTGTTTGTCTGTACTGCCAACAGTGCGCGCTCACTGATGGCTGAAGCCCTGCTCCGTCATATGGCCGGTGACCGGTTCGAGGTGGCCAGTGCCGGCACCGAACCTGCCGAGCCCCATCCTATGGCACTGCAGGTATTGCACGAAGCGGGTGTTTCTGTCGACGGGCTCTACAGCAAGTCCCTGAAAGAGCTGCAGGGCCGCTACTGGGACTACGTAATCACCCTGTGTGAAAAGGCTGCGCGGGAATGCGTCTCGGTGGCTTCGGAAGCCCAGCAGATTGCCTGGGACTTCCCGGACCCTGCCGAAAGCAACCGCCATCTCACCTTTGCGTTGACGCTCAAGGAGCTCAAGGAGCGCATCGGCCTGTTCACCCTGGTCCATAAGAAAGAGACCAACCTGAAACCTGCCAGCTTCAACCCGGCGAGTATTTTCAAAGCGATGGCCGATGAGCTTCGCCTGGCTGCCCTGTTATTGATCAGGGGTGAGGAAAAACTGTGCGTATGCGAACTGACTGAGGCTTTTGACGTATCCCAACCGAAAGTCAGTCGCCACCTGGCGTCATTACGTGACGCGGGATTGCTGGAAACGGAGCGCCGGGGCCAATGGGTCTATTATTACCTTAACCCGTACCTGCCAGGCTGGGTGTTGCGGGTTCTGGAGGAAACCGCACACAACAATGCTGCACTGGTTGAGCAACCATTGGCCAGGTTGCAGGCCATGGCGGATCGCCCGGTAGTGCAGTGCCCCTGATCGGACACATTCCACGGATTGCGAATCCCGCAAGGAGAACATCATGAGCAAGATCAAAGTTGGTATTAACGGATTCGGCCGCATTGGCCGTTTGGCACTGAGGGCAGCCTGGGGCTGGCCGGAACTGGAATTTGTCGCCATTAACGATCCCGGGGCAGACACCCACACCCTGGCGCACCTGCTGAATTTTGACAGTGTGCATGGCCACTGGGGCCACGAAGCCGCCGCCGATGGCGATGATGTGGTGATCGATGGCCAGCGCATCCGCGTAACCCACAACAGGGCCATTGCCGAGACTGACTGGTCCGGCTGTGATCTGGTCATCGAGGCCAGTGGCGTGAACAAGAAGGTGGCGGTGCTGCAGGGCTACCTTGATCAGGGCGTGAAGCGCGTGGTGGTTACCGCGCCGGTGAAGGAAGCCGGGGCGAAGAACATCGTGTTGGGAGTGAATGACCACATCTTCGACCCGGCCAACGACCGGATCATCACTGCAGCTTCCTGCACCACCAACTGCCTGGCCCCGGTGGTGAAGGTGATTCATGAGAACCTGGGGATCAAACACGGCTCCCTGACCACTATCCATAGTCTGACCAACACGCAGACCATCATTGACGCGCCCCACAAAGACCTGCGTCGTGCCAGGGCCTGTGGCAGTTCGCTGATTCCCACCAGCACCGGTTCCGCCACCGCCATTATCGAGATTTTTCCGGAACTCAAGGGCCGTCTGGATGGCCATGCGGTGCGGATTCCGCTCATTAACGCGTCGCTGACCGACTGTGTGTTCGAAGTGAACCAGCCCACGGATAGAGACGAGGTGAACCGGTTGCTGAAAGAAGCCGCCGAGGGCGAACTGAAAGGCATTCTGGGCTACGAAGAGCGACCGCTGGTGTCCATCGACTACAAGACCGATCCCCGTTCTTCCATTGTCGATGCCCTGTCCACCCTGGTGGTCAACGGCACCCACGTGAAAATATACGCCTGGTACGATAACGAGTGGGGTTACGCCAACCGCACTGCGGAGCTGGCCCGCAAGGTAGGTTCCGCCTGATATGACCGCCGCCATCAGACAGTACCTGGTGATCACCGGCAATTACTGGGCCTTCACCCTGACGGATGGGGCTCTGAGGATGCTGGTGGTACTGCATTTTCACCAGCTTGGTTATTCGCCGCTGGAAATTGCCCTGTTGTTCATTTTCTACGAGTTTTTCGGGGTGGTTACCAATCTGGTGGGTGGGTATCTGGGCGCCCGAATGGGCCTGAACCGCACCATGAACATCGGACTGTTCCTGCAGATAGTGGCACTGGGCATGCTGGCGGTCCCCGCGGCCATGCTTACCGTGCCCTGGGTGATGGCTGCCCAGGCGCTTTCGGGTATCGCCAAGGATCTGAACAAGATGTCTGCCAAGAGTGGCATCAAGCTGCTGGTGCCGGACGAGCACCAGGGCACCCTGTACAAATGGGTGGCGATACTTACCGGCTCAAAGAACACTTTGAAAGGCGTCGGCTTTTTCCTTGGTGGTGTGCTTTTGATGGCGGCCGGCTTCAAAGGTGCCGTCATTATCATGGCGGTGGCACTGGGCGCTGTCTGGCTCGCCAGCCTGTTCCTGCTGGGGCAGGACCTGGGCAAAAGCAAGGCCAAGCCAAAGTTCAGCGAGATTCTTTCCAAGAGCCGGGCTATCAATGTCCTTTCGGCGGCGCGGATGTTCCTGTTTGGTGCCCGGGATGTCTGGTTTGTGGTGGCTTTGCCGGTCTACCTGCACACGGTCTTTGGCTGGGACTTCTGGAAAGTGGGCGGCTTTATGGCCAGCTGGATCATTGGCTATGGCTTTATCCAGACCATTGCGCCGCGCATCACTGGCAATATGGAAGGCAAACAACCCGCGGTGCTCTGGGCTGCTGCGCTGGCTCTGATTCCCGCTGCCATTGCCGGGGGCCTGATGGCAGGCGGGCCGCCACAGGTTGTGATTGTGGGCGGATTACTGTTGTTCGGGGTGCTGTTCGCCATTAACTCCTCGCTGCACAGCTACCTGATTGTCAGCTATGCCCGAGGCGATGGCGTGTCGTTGGATGTGGGGTTTTACTACATGTCCAATGCCGCCGGTCGCCTGCTGGGAACGATTCTGTCCGGCTGGGTTTACCAGGCCTACGGGCTGGAAGCCTGTCTGTGGATATCATCGGCGTTGGTGGCCATGGCAGCGCTACTGTCTTTGTTATTGCCCGAGAGACGGCCCGCAGTGGCGTGAGCCGGCCTCAGAAACGCATGACCAATCCTGCGCCGGCTTCCACCTGCAGGTAGCCGTCGCTGCGAAACCTGAGCGCGCATCCGCCGGAGCAGAACGCCGAGCCTCCCGAGTTCAGCGCGGTGTAAATGCCGCGAAGATCCAGCCGCAGGCGCAGTTGTTCGGTGAGGAAAAACTGATAGCCGCCACCGAGCGACAGAGCTGCCCGGTGGTGGTTATCGTATCTCGAGTCCTCCGGCTCCAGGCGGGTAACGCCCAGCACGCCGGAGACAAACCCACCGTAGCTTTCCCCGCCCGGAAAATAGAGCCCCCCGAACTGGAGTTGGTAGATCGTAAGATCAATGGACTCGACGCCCGGGGCGAACAGGCCGTTGTCCAGCCTGGCGGCGGTACTTTGCCGGCTGAAGTAAACTTCCCCCTGCTTGCCCGGTTCGGCCAGGTCAAAATTGAGTGCCAGCCCCTGGCTCGGGGCATCCCGGAAGTGGATCTGATCGTCGGCGCTGGCCCCGGCCGTTTCGATATCCACCGAGCTGCTCATGCGAAAGCCTGCAAATGGCGACAAGCCAACCTCTGCCACCGCTGGCGCTGGCAGGGTAAGGGCGAATAGGACCGCTGTGAAAGTTCGGAGGTTCATACATGCCCGCTCTGTATGGCTGGTTGCTGGCAAAATCCTCTGCAATGGTGTAACCATTATGGATTCTGCAAGCCCTGGTGAACCTATTTTGACAGAACTTTTGTTGGAAAACGTCAGTGTTGGCGCCCTGACTGAAGTGTCACTGGTGGTGCCTGCCGGGCAGATCGTTTGCCTGTCCGGCCCCTCCGGCAGTGGCAAAAGTCGCCTGCTGAGGGCAGTGGCCGATCTGGAACCTCATGATGGTGGCATTTATCTGGGGGGCACCCGTCAGCAAGACATGCCTGCCCATCAGTGGCGGAGCCGGGTGGTGATGGTGCCGGCTGACAGCCAGTGGTGGTTTGATGAGGTGGGAGGGCATTTCCCAGAGGACGACGGTTCGCGACTGCCGTCGGCTCTGGGATTCCCGGCCGAGGTGATGGGCTGGTCGGTTAGTCGGCTGTCCTCCGGCGAGCGTCAGCGGCTGGCCCTCTGGCGGGCGCTTTCTCTGGAGCCGGAGGCTCTGTTGCTGGACGAACCGACTGCCAATCTGGATGGCAGCAGCACGGAAGCCCTGGAAACCTGGTTGCTTGAGGAGATTCGGCGGCGGCATATCGCTACCCTTTGGGTCGCCCATGACCCTGGTCAGATTCATCGTGTGGCAGAGGCCCACTACCGGATTCACGGAACCAGACTGGAGCCTGTCCATGGAGGTGATTGACCTTGCCTGGTGGAAACTGGGGTTGGCGGCTCTGTTGATTCTGGCACTGGCCGGGACCGGGTATCTTGCCCGCCTGGGTATTACCCGCAGTCTGCTGATTGCCGGTACTCGAACTGTCATCCAGTTGGCCTTGATCGGGCTGGTACTGGAAGCCCTGTTTGCTTCCTCTGAACTTTACTGGATTGCCCTTCTTGCCGTCATCATGCTGATGGTCGCCGGCCGCGAAGTGGTGGCCCGTCAGGGCCGCCGACTGCATGGTTGGTGGGCTTTTGGTATTGGTACCGGAGCGATGTTTGTCTCTTCTTTCACGGTCACGGTCCTGGCCCTCACCGTGGTCATCGGGCCCACCCCCTGGTACGCCCCCCAATACGCCATCCCTTTGCTGGGCATGATGCTCGGCAATACCATGACCGGCGTCAGTCTGGCCCTGGATCGTCTTAATGAATCTGCCTGGCGGCAGCGGGCGGTCATCGAAAACCGGCTGATGCTGGGACAGACCTGGCAGCAAGCGCTGGAGGATATCCGCAGGGATGCCATGCGCAGCGGCATGATGCCATCGATCAATGCCATGGCGGCGGCCGGCATTGTCAGCCTGCCGGGCATGATGACGGGACAGATCCTTGCCGGTAGCCCGCCGGCGGTGGCGGTGAAGTACCAGATTCTGGTCATGCTGATCATTACTGTCGGCACCGGCTTCGGTGCATTGATCGCGGTTGCCTGGGGTGGCCGCCGGCTGTTTGATGATCGTGAGCGTTTACGGCTGGACCGGTTGGTAAGTTCCTGATGCCGGTCAGTCTGGTGCCCTGAACATCCGCGGTAACCACTTCAGGTAAGCGGTCATACCGAACAGCTCCACAAGTGACTGGAATACGACCACCACGACGGCCGGTGCCCACAGGTCGGGCAACGCCAGGGCAAAGGGGAGTACCACAAAGGAGTTGCGGGTGCCAAAGCTGAAGGTCAGGGTCCGTCCCCGTGCGCCGGGCAGGCGGAAGGCATTACTTAGCAGCTTGCCAACCAGCGCGGCGGCAAGCAGATAACCTGAAAAAATCAGGAGCAAATGAGGCAGCATGCGCCCGGTCTCCAGCACCAGGGCGATCTGTGATGCTGCAATCAGAAAAACCACCATAGCCAGGGCCGGCACCGGCAGCCAGCCCAGGTAGTGGATATAACCTGCAAGCGCAGGCCTTTTTTCAACGGTTTTCTCGGTAAGCCAGGCCAGCACCAATGGCGTAATGATCAGCCCGAAGAAGACGGGAACGAGGTGCGCGGTCAGGTTCGCACTGGCCACCTCCTCGCCGAGAAAGAGCCAGAGGTAAACCGGGAGTGTCAGAATTTGCAGAAGCAGCAGAACCGGAGTGGCTGCGATGGCCCTGCTGCTGTCCCCGCCGCCAAGGTGGGTAAAGCTGATAAACCAGTCAGTGCAGGGCACCAGCAGCACCAGCGCAATGCCAAGACGCATGGCAGGGTCTGCCGGCGCAAGGAACAGCAGCAGCCAGACGAAGGCGGGCATGATGATAAAATTGCCCGTTACCATGGCAGCATTGAACTGCCTGTCACGGATGGCCGTTGCCAGTCGGGTCAGTGGCACTTGCGTAAAGGTGGCATAAAGCAGTATGCCCAGCGCCGGCCAAAGCAGAACGTCAAACGCGTCCGCGACCGCAGGCCAGATCCAGCCGGTCATCATACCCAGAATGATCGTTGCCAGATAAAGCCAGACTTGATACCGCTCCAGCACATCTTTCATCAGGGCACCGGCTCAGCGGTTCTGTGAGGGGACTTCCCGAATACGGCCATGCTCGTCAATAGCAACATAAATGAAGAGCCCTTCGGTCACCTTCCGTGGGGCTTTGGCAGAGCGGTCCAGGGTCCAGACTTCAATGTTGATTTTCATCGAGCTGCGACCCACTTCGACCAGCTCGCCATAGCAGCCAACCTGGGAGCCAACCCGCAACGGCGAGAGGAACTCCATCCTGTCCATGGCAACTGTCGCGTTGCGGCCCTGGGAAATGCGCCCGGCCATGGTAGCGGCGGCAATGTCCATCTGCTTGACCAGCCAGCCGGCGAACACATCGCCATTGGGGTTGGTGTCCGAGGGCAGGGGAATTATCTGAATGATCAGTTCACCCCGGGGGGTGGGCTTATCGTCATCAAGCGCTGTCATGAATGAACCTTTCTGGTCTGGAATTGTTTTAGTACTGCGCATGTTAGCGGCCTGCGCGGCGTCTGCAAGAAAAATTGAACGCGCTGTTCTATATTTCAGTAGTTGTAACAAACTTGTCACAGACGGCCTTTATTGTTCACACATCGGTGAAGCAAACCCGTAAATAAAGTCAAAGTGACAAATGGAGACTCAACGTGATCAACCTTAAAACAGCCCTTACAACCGTGGCATTGGCAGGCAGCATTGCCGCCGTATCGACACCGGCCATGGCCCGCGACACCATTAATATCGTCGGCTCCTCTACTGTTTACCCGTTCGCCACCGTGGTTGCCGAGCGTTTTGGTCGTAACACTGATTTCCCGACCCCGAAGCTTGAATCCACGGGCTCCGGTGGCGGCCTGAAGCTGTTCTGTGAAGGTGTTGGCACTCAGCACCCGGACATCACCAACGCTTCCCGTCGTATGAAGAAAAGCGAGTTTGATAACTGCCAGGCCAATGGCGTCAAGGAAATCACCGAAGTACGTATCGGTGCCGACGGTATTGTTATGGCCAACTCCAAGGATGCGGATAAGATTGACCTGAGTCTGGAACAGGTCTTTCTGGCACTGGCCAAGGAAGTACCAGATCCCGACGGCGGTGATGAACTGGTTGCCAACCCGTACATGAACTGGAGCGAGATTGACTCAAGCCTGCCGGATATGGAAATCAGTGTGATGGGGCCGCCTCCGACTTCCGGCACCCGTGACGCATTCGTCGAGATCGCCATGGAGAGCGGTTGTAAGCAATTCGATATGATTGCGCAGATGGAAGACGAGAACGAGGACAGGTTCAAGAGCGTGTGTCACAGCATGCGTGAGGATGGCCCGTTTATCGAAGCCGGCGAAAACGATAACCTGATCGTTCAGCGCCTGGCCCAGGACCCGAAAACGCTGGGTATTTTCGGCTACAGCTTCCTGATGGAAAACACCGGCCAGATCCAGGCTGCGACCATTAACGGCGTTGAACCGACTCCCGAGAACATTTCCAGCGATCAGTACCCGGTTGCCCGCTCACTGTGGTTCTACATCAAGAAGGCCCACGTGGGTGTGGTTCCTGGCATCCAGGAATACGTTGCTGAATTTACCAGCGAAGCTGCCTGGGGCGACAATGGCTATCTGGTCGATGTAGGCCTGATTCCCAACCCGCGCAGTGAGCGCATGAAGATTGCCAAGGCGGCGAAGGAACTGAAGCCGATGACTGGTAACGAGCTCTAAGCCGTACCAGAGAGCGTCAGGGATGACGAAGAAGGAACGCGGGCCATCGGGTCCGCGTTTCTTTGTTACGTTCGTATGAATATTCTGGCGCGACAAACTGGCAAAATAGTCGCCCAGCGAATTTAAAGCCATCAATACAGAGACTGATATGCAGACGGCTAATCTTCTGCCCCTGGTTCTGGTTCTTGCAGTGGTTGCCTATGGCCTCGCATACATGCGATCCCGGGCCGTGGCGGCACCCCTGGGCGGCATCCGGAACCTGAAGGCACTACCTTTCTACTATGCGGCGCGAGCGTCACTGTGGTGCGCCATCCCGGCTCTCGTTGTGCTGGCAGTCTGGGCCGGTTTCGAGGGCAGGGTTATCCAGGGCATTGTGATCGCCTCATTGCCGCAGGATACCTGGCCGGAATCTGCCGGGCAGGCCAGCCTCATTCTCTCCCAGATCAGCAACGTGGCGGCGGGCAAACTCAATCCTGAGTTCGTGCCGGAGCATATAGCAGGCGCTGCTTCGCTGCTTGAAACCATGGAAAGCCGGAGCGAAAACTTCAAGGCTGTCCTCGTTATTCTGATCGCCGTACTGGGGGGAACGTTTGCATGGACCCGCGTCGCACCCCATGTAAACGCCAGAAAAAACGTTGAAACAACCCTGCGTCGGATTTTCTTTGTATGTGCCGCGCTGGCGGTATTGACCACTGCAGGCATTGTATTTTCGGTGATTCTGGAAACCGTACGTTTCTTTGGCAGAGTGCCGATTACCGAGTTTCTGTTTGGTACCACCTGGAGCCCGCAAACCGCGTTACGGGCCGATCAGGTGGGTTCCGAGGGTGCCTTTGGTGTTATCCCGCTGTTTACCGGTACTCTGTTGATTTCTGCCATTGCTTTATTGGTTGCCGTTCCCGTGGGCCTGCTCTCTGCCATATACCTGTCTGAGTATGCCAGTAAGCGAATGCGCTCAACGGTAAAACCGGTACTGGAAATGCTGGCGGGCATTCCAACCGTAGTTTACGGCTTTTTCGCGGCATTGACCGTTGCCCCGTTTATCCGGGACGTTGCCCAGATGGTGGGGCTGGAAGCCTCTTCACAGAGCGCGCTTGCTGCCGGGCTGGTGATGGGCATCATGATTGTGCCATTTGTGTCGTCGCTGTCGGATGACGTGATCAATGCAGTGCCGCAGACCATGCGCGATGGCTCACTGGCACTGGGTGCCACACAGTCGGAAACCATGAAGAAGGTGATTTTTCCGGCGGCCCTGCCGGGCATCATTGGAGGCATCCTGTTGGCGGCCTCCCGTGCCATTGGCGAAACAATGATCGTGGTGATGGCGGCTGGGCTGGCGGCCAACCTGACGGCTAATCCGCTGGAGTCGGTGACAACAGTGACCGTTCAGATTGCAACACTGCTGGTGGGTGACCAGGAGTTTGACAGCGCCAAGACCCTGTCGGCGTTCGCCCTGGGTATGCTGCTGTTCATTGTTACGCTGCTGCTTAACGTGGTTGCACTCAAGATTGTCCGGAAATATAGGGAACAATATGACTGATCGAGGTTCTCAGGCGGACATTGTCCGCAATTCCCTGAAGCGCCGGTACCGCAAGGAACGCCGATTCCGTCTGTACGGTCTGCTGGCGATTTTCATTGCACTGGCGTCTCTGTTCATCCTGTTTGCCGACATTATCAGCAAGGGACATACCGGGTTCGTAAAAACCACGATCACCCTGGAGGTGAACCTCGATTCGGGGATGATGTATCTGGATGATCCAACCGACGAGGATCAACGCTCCATGGCGGATTTTGTTGCGCCGATCGTCGCCGCATTGCAGGAGCATATTCCGGAGGCGGACAGCGCGGCCGAAAGACGCGAGCTCGGTCGTTTTCTGGGTACCTATGCAGCCAGCGAGGTCCGCGATCTGCTGACCAGAAATCCGGAGCTTCTGGACACCACCCAAACAATCGAGTTTCCGGCCCACGATCGGGTGTCGGTATACGTCAAGCATGCGGACAATCCCCGGTACAGCATCAAACTGTCCGAACAACAGCAACGCTGGGTGGACGAGTTGTTGGAGAAAGGGGTGATCGATACCAGCTTCAACGACGTGCTGTTCAGCCGGGGTGACTCCAGGGAGCCGGCCAACGCGGGTGTTCTTGGTGCAATTGTCGGCTCTCTGCTGACCATGCTGGTGACCCTCGCCATCTCGTTCCCCGTGGGTATTGCAGCGGCCGTTTACCTGGAAGAATTTGCACCCCAGAACAAGATTACCGATTTTATCGAGGTAAACATCAACAATCTGGCCGCGGTGCCATCGATCATCTTCGGTCTGCTGGGTCTCGCGGTTTTCATAGGTCTGTTCGGTATGCCCCGCTCCGTGCCCGTGGTGGGCGGCCTGGTTTTGGCGCTGATGACATTGCCGACCATCATTATTTCCAGCCGCGCCGCCATCAAGAGTGTGCCACCCTCCATACGCGAGGCTGCCGAGGGTATTGGCGCCTCCAAGATGCAGGTGGTGCTCCATCATGTGGTCCCACTGGCAATGCCCGGCATGCTGACCGGTTCAATAATCGGCATGGCGCAGGCCCTGGGTGAGACGGCCCCGTTGCTGTTGATCGGTATGGTGGCTTTTATTGTGGATATACCGAACGGATTTTTCGATTCAGCCACGGTGTTGCCGGTACAGATTTACCTTTGGGCAAGCAGTTCCGAGCAAGGATTCGTAGAGCTGGCCTCTGCCGCCATCATGGTGTTGCTCACCTTCATGATCAGTATGAATGCACTGGCGATCTGGCTGCGCAAGCGCCTCGAGCGTCGCTGGTAAGGAGAATGTTATGAACACGATGAACCCCAGTATTTCTGCGGAAGCCAATACGACAGACCAGGGAGCAGCAATTACAGTGCCTGAAGACAAGCCAGAGGATACGGTACTTGAAGAAGGCAAGACCGTTGGAAAACCGTTTGCCGACGACCCCAAATTCAAGCTCCGGAATGTGGATGTCTCCTATGGCGCCGACCGGGCTATCAAGAATATCAGCCTGGATATTGCCAGGAACGAAGTGATTTCATTCATCGGGCCATCGGGTTGTGGTAAATCCACCTTTCTGCGCTGCCTTAACCGGATGAATGACAGTATCGATATCTGCCGGATCAAAGGGCAACTGATGCTGGATGATGAGGACATCTATCACTCGAAGAGAGATGTGGTCGAGCTCCGTGCCCGGGTGGGCATGGTATTCCAGAAACCGAATCCCTTCCCCAAGTCCATTTACGACAATGTGGCCTATGGCCCCCGGATTCACGGCCTGGCAAACCGCAAGTCCGACCTGGACGAAATCGTGGAAAACAGTCTGCGCAAAGCCGGGCTGTGGAACGAAGCGAAAGACCGCCTGGATTCGATCGCAACCGGCATGTCCGGTGGTCAGCAGCAACGTTTGTGCATCGCCCGTGCCATTGCCGTCAGTCCGGAAGTGATCCTGATGGACGAGCCCTGTTCCGCCCTGGACCCGATTGCCACCGCACGTGTGGAAGAGCTGATTGCCGAGATGTCCGAAAGCTATACCATCGTGATCGTGACGCACTCCATGCAGCAGGCGGCGCGTGTGTCTCATCGAACCGCATATTTCCATCTGGGGCATCTGGTTGAAGTGAATGAAACCAACAAGGTCTTCACCTCGCCGGAGCACGAGCTCACCGAATCCTACATCACCGGCCGCTTCGGCTGAGCCCGGTACGCTGAACACTGGAGAAACGAGTTATGCCAACGAAAAAGGACGATGTTTACGGCGATCATATTTCGCACAAGTTCAATGACGAGCTGATGGCGCTGAAAAGCGAGTTCCTGGAAATGGGCGGCCTGGTGGAATCCCAGGTGGACCGTGCCATCACTGCACTGGTGGAGAACGACGGCCACCTGGCGGATGAAGTCCGAGCCACTGACAAGAAAGTCGACCAGATGGAAATTGAGATCGACGAGGAAGCCACGCTGATCATCGCCCGTCGACAGCCTACCGCGCGGGATCTCCGACTGGTGATTTCGGTCATCAAGATGGTGGCAGACCTGGAGCGTGTCGGTGACGAGGCCAAGAAAATCGCCAAGTTTGCCATCAAACTGTCAGAGGAAGGCCAGGCACCCCGCGGCTACGTGGAGGTGCGCCACATTGGCAACCACGTGCTGAGCATGTTGCACGATGCCCTGGACGCTTTCGCCCGCCTGGATTCCGAGCAGGCACTGCGGATCATGAAGGAAGACAAGCGGGTGGATGAGGAGTACCAGGCCGCCACGCGCACACTGCTGACGTTCATGATGGAAGATACCCGTAACATTTCCCGCTGTATGTCAGTGATGTGGATTCTGCGTGCGCTGGAGAGGGTGGGGGATCATGCCTGTAACATCGCCGAGAACGTGATCTTCATGGTCAAGGGCGAGGATGTTCGGCATACGCCGGTGGAAGAGGCCGAGAAGGTGGTTGGCCGCTGAGTCCGGTTTTGCCCTTGTAGTCTTCTGGTTTGGATGTTTCCGCCGGGCCGGGGGCACTGTTCAGGACACGCCCGTGACTACGTCCCTGTAGGGCTCGGTCGCGCCATCCCTGGCGCTCCACGGTCCTGAACAGTGGCCCCGGCCCGGCTTTGCAAACCTCGCAGATATCGCCTGGCTTTGAGACCATCAGGCCTGCTTCATTTTATCGGTATAGGGCGGCCACCCGAGGGGTTTGCCGGCCAGGAGATGCAGGTGGATATGAAACACCGTCTGCCCTGAGTTCTCTCCGCAGTTCATCACTGTCCGAAAGCCGTCGTCGGCGAAGCCCATCTCCTTTGCCAATTTGGCAGCCACCCAGTACAAATGGCCGACAAGCTCGCGATCATCTTTTTCGATGTCGTTGATTGTTGCGATTTCCTTTTTCGGGATGATCAGCAGGTGTACCGGTGCCTGGGGGTTGATGTCCCGGAAGGCCAGGCTGGTGTCGTCTTCATAAACAATGTCCGCCGGAATTTCGCGGTTGATGATCTTGGTGAAGATTGTTTCCGACATAGTGTTTCCCTTTTGGTGAATGTTTGCCAGAACAGCGGCTTACAGTTGTCTGAATCCTGGTAACCGCTCCGCCAGCTGGCGGATGACCGGGGGCAGTTCGTCGTCGATACCCATAGCGTATTTGGCCACCCGGTTTCTGGCAAATGGCATGGCCCTGGCCGCCCCCAGTCCCAGATTACGTAGCAGGTGCAGTGGTGGTGTGCGATTGCTGAACAGGTGGTAGAACACGTCCATGGCCAGCATCATGCGGCGGTTGGCGGGGCGGCGTTGCTGTTCGTATTCGGCCAGTCGTGCTGGTGTCGCCAGGTTGCTGCCGGCACGCCTGGCCTCGCGCAGAACGGACTGAAGGCAGCGGGCGTCCTGGAAGCCGAGGTTAACGCCCTGGCCTGCCAGCGGGTTGATGGTGTGGGCGGCGTCGCCAACAAGCACTACGCGATTGTTGACATAGTTTTTGGCGTGTTGGCGTGCTATCGGGAAGCTGGCTCTGGCATCAATATGCGTCAGCAAAGGCAGTTCTGGTGGAAATGCGTTCTGTATTTCCGCCATCAGTACGCTGTTGTCCAGTGACTTGAGGCGCGCCAGCTCTTCCGGGGAGTCGTACCACACCAGCGAGGCCCAGCTTTCACCATTGCCGCCAGCGTGCAGGGGCAGGAAGGCTCGTGGGCCGCTGGGGTAGAAGCCCTGCCAGGTAATGTCCTGTGCCGCGCCCTGGTAACGCACGGAGATCACCATCGCCTGTTGCTGGTACTGGTCGCGGGTGACGCCAATGCCGGCCAGGCTGCGAACGCCGGAGTTGGCGCCGTCCGCGCCTACCACCAGTTCACCGGTCAGTTCTCTGCCATCGTCCAGTGTCACCGTGGCCTGGTCGGCGCCATTATTGAGGCTGGTGACGGTGTGGCCGGCAAGCAGGGTGACCGACGGCTGTGCAGAAGCGCTGTTCCAGAGTGTCTGCTGGGTGATGCGGTTCTCTACAATATGGCCAAGATGGCTGGCGGACAGATGGCGGGCGTCGAACACCACCTCGGCAATCTTGCGGGACAGTACGCTACTCAGCGGGTGGTCGGCTTCATCCCATACGGCCAGGCGGGAATAGGGGGTGGCCCGCATCGCGAGGATGTCTGGCCAGGCTCCGAGCTCGGTCAGGTAGCGTTCACTGCCAGCACTCAGGGCTGATACCCGGATATCAGGAGACTGACCCGGATCGTAGGAGGGGGCAGCCCCCTGGTCCACAAGGCCAACGCGAAAGCCGCTGCTGCCAAGGCCGGTGGCAAGGGCAGCACCGACCATGCCGGCACCAACAATAACAACATCAAAGGCTTGGGTCATAACGGGTTCCTGTCTGATAGGCCCAGTTTACGCGATGGGCGCGTTCAGACAAGCGGCCCGGATCAGACCAGCGCCTGTTGGTGCTGTCAGTAACCCGCGACGTTGGCCGTAGGGCTGTCTGTCAGCGACTCTGCTCTGCGGGTGCGGCCTTTCAGCCACGCCGGTTTCTGAGCCCCGGGCTTGACGAAGCCCTGCTCCAGAACCATGGGGTGGACCAGGTTCAGGAAGTCCTCGGTTTTCATGTGAATGGACTCGGTATGGGTGCCGGCGGCAAAGGCCAGTTCCGGTTGCCGGGTCAGGGCTTCGGCACAGTACACCGACATATCAAAGAGGTTGCCAAACGGAGGCATGGCGCCCACTTCGCACTCGGGGAAGCGGTCCTGGAATTCCTGTTCGTCCGCCAGGTCAACAAAGTCGGTATCGAGAATATGGCTTAACCGGTCCCAGCGGATTCGCCAGGTTGCCGGCATGACCAGCATGGCCATCTTGCCGTCGAGTTCGATAATCACGGTTTTTACCACCCGGTCACCGGCTATCTTGACGTGGTGGGCCAGTTCCTGGGCGGTAAAGGCAGGGGGATGGGACAGACACATGTACTCGGTGCCTGCCTGGTCGAGGTATTCCTTCAACTGCTGTACCGGCATCGTGACAACCTCCTACCAGCAATGACAGCGTTACTGGAACCGATGGTTTCTGTGTGCCCGGCTCCGGTGGACTGACGGTGGCGCCGGTGTTCGAGCGCCCCGCCATATTGGTCAGCTTAGTTGAGCCCGCTCAGAATGCGAGTTACAGAATGTGTTGTTGAGATACCGATCACTCGGTTTTGTAGACATGCACATCCCGCTGAGGGAAGGGAATAGTGATACCTTCGGCATCAAACGCCTTCTTAACCTTCTCGTGCATGTCCCAGTAGTACGGCCAGAGGTCATCGGTGGCAACCCAGGGACGGAACATCAGGTTGACCGAATTGTCGCCCAGCCCGGCCACGCAGATACGGGGTTCCGGATCTTTCAGGGAGCGTTCATCCTCATCGAACAGGCGCTGGAGAATGGCTTTGGCCTTGTCGATATCATCACCGTAACCAATGCCAAAGGTCATGTCGCATCGGCGCTTGTCGTAGATACTGACGTTTACGAGCGTTGCGTTAGACAGGCTGCCGTTGGGGATGACGATACGACGGTTGTCGAAGGTGTTCACCACCGTGTAGAGGATCTGGATCTCGGCGACCGCGCCAAGGAAACCCTCGGCTTCGATGGTGTCGCCCACCTTGAAGGGCTTGAAGATCAGGATCAGCACGCCGCCGGCAAAGTTGGCAAGGCTGCCCTGAAGGGCCAGGCCTATGGCCAGGCCGGCGGCACCGATGACGGCAATGAACGAGGTGGTTGCAATACCGATCATGGAGGCGACCGAGATCAGCAGCATGATCTTTAAAATGGCGCTTATCAGGCCGCAAAGGAACTTGTTCAGGGTCGGGTCTTTCGCGCCGAGCTTCTTGTCGAGCACGGCAATGAAGCGATTAATCAGCCATAGGCCAATAACCAGCGTAACAATGGCCAGCAAGAATTTCGGGGCGTACGTCATGATAAGCGCTATGGCCTGATCCCACAGCTCTGTGGCATCTATATTCTGTCCCAGAAGATCTTCCATTCAGTGACTCCTTGTTCGAAATTGGTTGTTTGTGTCTTGAATCCTGCCCGGTTCAACGGCAATCGGGTGAAGTGGTATGGCTGCCCCTGTTATAGCAGAGATTTATGGCAAACGTGTAACCGCCATGCCCGATTGGGCAACGGCGATTTACGTTTCAGATCTGCGAGTGGCCCACTCTGTGATGGTTTCTGGCCCACCCTGCACAGCAATCCGGCCTTCTTTCTGGCTCAACTGGTAGTCATACATCGGGTCGTAGTAGTCCTCCAGCAGGCCCTGAATCCATTGGTGATGCGCGCTCCGATCCCCTGTCCTTGCCTGTATATCGAGGGCATTCTCCATCAGTTGTCGCAGCCGGCTGTGGCGCTCACCGCCGAGACGCTTGCGGATCCGGTCCAGGGCACTGAGCAGATAATCGCGGAAGTTGAGCCAGCCGGCCTCCTCGCCGTCCCGGAGGGCGTAGTCCGTGGTCATCTGGTCGACATAATCTTCCCGGATAATCCTGACCCGTTCCTCAACAGGCTGGTCGAGCACCATCAGCGGAGCTTCTGCCATGCGTTCCCGCAGGCTTTCCGGCAAGGCGCAGCGGCCCACCAGTCGACTCTCGTCTTCCAGACAGATCGGCCCACCAACATGGTGATGTGCCTTGAGCATGGCAGCGGCCAGAGCGTTTTCGAAGTCGATCTGCGAGGGCTGGGGTGTTACCTGTCGTCCGAAGCTGGAGCCCCGGTGATTGGCCAGCCCTTCAAGGTCTATCGGATTTGGCAGTTGTTGCAGCACCCGGGTTTTACCGGTACCGGTGCGGCCGCTGAGAATGACAAATCCGGACGATTTGATCAGTGCTTCCAGGCTATCGATGAGGAAGCGGCGCATTGCCTTGTAACCACCAGTAACCAGTGGGTAGTCGATGCGGGCGTCACGGAGCCACTGCTGGCTCAGACGCGAACGCAGGCCACCACGAAAACAGAACAGGTAGCCGTCCGGATTATCTGCGGTGAAGCGCCGCCAGGCGTCAAGGCGCTGGGCTTTGATATCTCCGGAAACCAGTTGGTGGCCAAGCCTGATGGCTTCGTCCTGTCCTTTTTCCTTGTAGCAGATGCCCACCCTGTGGCGTTCTTCGTCGTTCATCAGGGGTGCGTTGACGGCACCGGGAAAACTGCCTCTGCTGAACTCGACGGGGGCCCGCACGTCCATCAACGGCACGTCGTTGAGAAACAGGGAAAGGTAGTCGCTGGTATCGGGTCTGGACGGCATGACAGGTTCGGGTTCGTGCTGGAAATGAGGCAGCAGTATAACGGACATGAGGTTTTTTTGCTTACAATGCCCCCCTGGCTTGTGCTCCGGAGTATCCATGATCCCTGACATTCTTGACCAGCACCTCGCAAAAACGCTGAGCCGTGGACGGGTGGCAGCCACAGCTCCGGCGGGATGTCCTGACATTTCGCTGTATCTTTTCGATCCTTCGGTTCTGGAAGGCCCGATCAGTCACGATGAAGCCCAGGCCGTAGTGGCCGAACCTGCGTATTGGTCGTTTTGCTGGGCCAGTGGCCAGGTCCTTGCGGCCTATATTCTGGCCAATCCTCATCTGGTCAGGGGCGAGACGGTTCTGGACTTTGGATCCGGCTCGGGCATTGTTGCGATTGCCGCAGCTATGGCCGGGGCGCGAGAGGCTATCGCCTGTGATATCGACCCGGCGGCACTGGATGCTGTGGGAGCCAATGCCAGGCTGAACGGCGTAGAGGTGTCTCTGTGTGATGGCTGGAACAGCCGGCCAAGCAATGTGGGAGTTGTGACCGCGGCGGACGTATTGTATGACCCGGATAACCGGCCCCTGTTGTCCGTCTTCACATCGGCTGCGCCTCGGGTGTTGCTGGCCGATTCGCGGATAAGGGATCTGGGAGATGAGCGGTACCGGCAGCAAACGGTCATCGAAGCTCGTACCTGGCCCGACCTGCACGAGTTCGAGGAGTTCAATCGGGTCCGGATTTATCAGGCAACAGAGGGGGCGGCCGGATAGATAAACAAAAAAAAGGGCAACCTCTCGGTTACCCTCTTTCGGAACAGGCGCCTCCGTGCGCGGTGGGCAACCATCCCGTTGCCGTATTCCCTTGCCACTCCCTGGGGCCGGCGTCCGAGCCGGCGATCCGATTAGGTTTCCCTTAAGCGAGGCATCCCTGTGTCCTTGCCTCTCCCTGCGTCCAGTTGCAGGGGTGCATCCAGTGCGTCGTCCTTTTCCCTGTCATCCTTGATGTGATCACTATAGCAATTGAAATGTTATAAGTGAGTGAAATATGCATGTCAGGAAGGTTACAATCTTTTTACAAAACCGATAAATCGTTTTGTATCAATAAGTTATCAATTTATGCCCGACCTCTGTTATGTAAGCGTACGTAACAGAGCAGCATGAGCTTACGGCTTTGTAGGAAATATCTCACAAGACTCAGGGCGTATCTCGCACATCCGTTTTTTCGCAGTCTTTCACGGCTCGTCGCCGGATGAAGGCGGGGCAGGGCAGAAGGCCGATGGCAATGCCAGCGGCATCCGCCACAATGTCGGCCACTGCAAAGGTGCGATAGGGTAACTGGGCCTGTACGACTTCAATCGTAACGCCAAAGGCAAGTAGGCCGCAGGCTATCCAGATCCGGCTCAGGCCGGGCCAGGCCAGGCGTGTGACGATGGTCAATTGCAGAAAGGCCAGCAGATGGTTCAGCTTGTCGTTGTCCGAAGAAGGAACCGGGTAGGGTTCGCTTGTGGTCGCCAGATAGAGAATGGCAGTTGCAGAAACTACCAGCGTGGCCCTCCAGAATGGCTGATAATCAAGCAGAAAACGAATGCGCTGTGTCAGAAATCCCATGTACACCGTCGGGCTGTGGTGGAGTTTGCAACATGATATGCTTTGCGCCCCGTCACTGTCATTGAAGCTGAGGTGCTGCGAGGTATGTTGAAAGGAAACTTTTTCCGTGGCCTGGGATACCTCGGAGAGGGGTTCCGGCTGATACGGCAGCCGGGGCTGAGGCTGTTCGTCGTTATCCCTCTTGTCATCAATATTCTGTTGTTCGGCCTCCTGTTCTATTTCCTGGCCGAACTTTTCACTACCATGATCGCCGCCGCCATGGGCTGGCTGCCGGACTGGGCCTGGTTGCAAAGCCTCGACTGGCTGTTCTGGATTCTCTACGGTGCCGTGATTCTGTTAATGCTGGCTTACGGGTTCGTGATTGTGGCCAATCTGATCGGCTCTCCCTTCTACGGTTATCTTGCCGAACTGACGGAAAAGCACCTGACCGGGCAAGAGGTCAACACGGATGATAGCTGGAGCCAGATTATCCGGGACATTCCCCGGGCGCTCTGGCGTGAAGTCCAGAAAATCATGTATTACCTGCCCAGGGCGATCGGCCTGTTTATCATCGGTGTTATCCCGGTGGTGAATCTGGTGGCGGCGGTACTCTGGTTTGTCTTCAACTGCTGGATGATGGCGTTGCAGTATGTGGATTACCCGGCGGACAATCACCGGGTCAGCTTTCCCGCGCTGCGCCGTCTGCTTGGGGATACCCGCCTGTCAGCCCTTGGGTTCGGGCTGCCAGTTGCGCTGGCCGCGATGGTTCCGGTACTTAATCTGGTGGTGGTCCCGGCAGCGGTTTGCGGGGCAACTGCCTACTGGGTGCGTGAAAACGGCCCGTCGAACACAGACGTATAACGCCGTTAAAGCAAGCTGAATCTGTCGGAGGTTTCTTGGATACATCGGAATTTGTCATTGGCCAGCGCTGGGTCAGTCACAGTGATACAGCACTTGGGCTCGGGATTGTCACGGAGATTTCCGGCCGCCGGGTCACCCTGGGTTTTCCCGCGGCAGACGAGGAGCGTACCTACGCCATCGATAATGCCCCGCTTTCGCGGATCATCTATCAGATTGGTGAGGAAATCGAGACCTTTGAGGGCGAGCGCTACGTGGTGCGCGCGGTTGAAGACCTCGGGGGCGTGCTGATGTACCACGCCGAGGACGGCAGTGAAAACCTGACCCAGATTTCCGAAGTGAAGCTAAGTAGCGTGGTGGATTTCTCGGCGCCCCACCAGCGCCTGTTTGCGGGCCAGTTTGATCGCAATGGTGCGTTCCGTCTGCGGGTGGCGACGGCACAGCACCAGGACCGGCTTCGGGCATCATCGGCCCAGGGCCTGATCGGCGCGCGTACCCAGCACCTGCCGCACCAGATCTATATTGCCCACGAAGTAGCCACCCGCTATGCGCCCCGGGTCTTGCTGGCGGACGAAGTGGGTCTGGGCAAGACCATCGAGGCTGGCCTGATCCTGCATTACCAGTTGCATACCAGCCGTGCTCGCAGGGTACTGATTGTCGTGCCGGATTCCCTGATTCACCAGTGGCTGGTGGAAATGCTGCGGCGGTTTAACCTGCGGTTCTCGATCATTGATCAGGGTCGCTACGAGGCCATGGAAGACTTTGCAGAGCTGCCAGAGGAGGACGACGACCCGGCCGACGCTGACGAGAATCCGTTTGAAAGCGAGCAGCTGGCTCTTTGCAGCCTGGATTTCCTGATGTCCAGTGAACAGGCCCAGGCGGATGCCGTTGCTGCCGGATGGGACCTGATGGTGGTGGACGAAGCCCATCACCTGGCCTGGAGCCCGGAAGCGGCCAGCCCGGAATATCGTCTGGTAGAGCAGCTCTCTGCGGCCAGTAATGGCTTGTTATTGTTGACAGCAACGCCGGAACAGGTGGGTGTGGCCAGCCATTTTGCCCGCCTGCGCCTGCTGGACCCAGCGCGCTTCCACGATCTGGAGGCATTCAGGGAAGAGGAGAAACAGTACGAAGTCATCAACCGGGTGGTGTCCCGTATAAATGAGCAGGGGATAACGGCCCTTTCCGGCGAGGACCGACGTTCCCTGGAGGAGTGGCTGGGCGATGAACTTGATGCATTGATGTCAGCCCAACAGCCGGAGCGGGCGGTCATTGACGCCCTGCTGGACCGCCATGGCACCGGGCGTGTGCTGTTCCGGAATACCCGTGCAGCCATCAAGGGCTTCCCTGAACGCCACCCGTTACCGGCTGCATTGTCCTGTCCTGAGTCCTATCAGGAGCATGACCTGTGCCATGGTGTTGCCGGGCTGACCCCCGAGACAGCCATGGACGAGGAACAATGGCTGGCGGAAGACCCCCGCGTGGCCTGGCTTGAAAAGACCCTGGCGGGACTGAAGCCGGCAAAGGTGGTAGTGATCTGCGCCCATGCTTCGACAGCAATGGCGCTGGAAGACTACCTGCAACTGCGAGCCGGCATCCGCAGTGCCGCCTTCCACGAGCATCTTAGCCTGATCGAGCGGGACCGGGCCGCTGCCTATTTCTCCGATACCGAGCAGGGCGCCCAGGCGCTGATCTGTTCGGAAATCGGCAGTGAGGGGCGAAATTTCCAGTTTGCCCATCATCTGATCCTGTTTGACCTGCCTGCCAACCCGGACCTGCTGGAACAGCGGATTGGCCGCCTTGATCGTATCGGGCAGACAGATACCATCGACATACACATTCCTTACCTGCAGGGAACTGCGCAGGAGATCCAGTACCGTTGGTTTGAAGAAGGATTGAATGCGTTTAACGAAAGCTGCTCCGTGGGTGTTGCTGTACATGATCACGTTGCATCGCAGTGGCAGGCTGCCATCGATGGTCAGGCTGATCAGCTGCCGGCGCTGCTGGATGCCTCACAGAAAGAGGCGGAGCGCCTGCGCACCCTGCTGCGTAATGGCAGGGATGCGCTGATCGAGCTCAATTCCTGCCGGCCGGAGGTGGCGGACGCACTGATTGGCCAGATTGAGGCCGAGGAAGAATCGGCCCGGGTACGGGACTACATGATCGAGGCGTGCGACATCCTGGGTGTGGACGTGGAAGATCACTCAGAGCATGCAGATGTGCTGCGTCCGGGAGAGCAATACCAGGCGGGGCACGTGACAGAATTGCCGGAAGACGGCATGACCGTTACCTGGAGCCGTCAGCAGGCCCTTGAACGCGAAGATATGGCGTTCATGAGCTGGGAACATCCACTGGTGACCGGGGTGATGGAGTCGGTCACCAGTTCCGGCCTGGGGAAGGCGGCCCTGGCCAGCATGACGGTGAAGGCCCTGCCTCCAGGCACCCTGTTGCTGGAGGCGTTGTTCACGGTGCATTGCCCGGCACCGGAGTCGCTGCAGTTGTCACGCTATCTGCCGGTTTCGCCGTTGCGGCTGCTGGTGGACGTGAACGGGCGGGATCTCTCGGCAACACTGCCTCACGACAGGCTCAATGACATGTGCTCCAACATTCGCAGGCGCACCGCACAGGCCATCGTGCCCCAGGTACGCCCCCAGGTGGAAACCATGGTTGACCATGCAGAACGTCTGGCCGAGCCACAACTGGAGCCCCTGCGAGCGGCTGCCCTGGCCAGGGTCAGGGAGGTCTTTGGACCAGAAATCCGGCGCCTGGAGGCAATGCAGAAGGTAAACCCGGCCATCCGTGATGACGAGATCGGGTTTTTCCGGGAGCAACTGACGGCGGCGGAGACGGCGCTGGGCCAGGCCAGTTTGTCTCTGGAAGGTATTCGGGTCATTGTAACTGCCTGATGGTGAACCAGTTGCTGGTCAGAAATCATCTGATCAGGTAGGTTGAACGTAACAAATTGTAGTTTCTGACATTCAAAACCACGGACGACAGAGAGTATCCATGATGACTTTCATACTGTTTCTTGTTGCTGTTGCCGGGCTCCTTGTTGTACTGCGCAACGAGTCCGGTGCCAAACCCGCCATCGGGGTCATGGTAGTGACGGGCCTGCTTTCCCTGTTCTTCGCTTCGGGCGTGCTGGCGCTGGTCCTGTTCATTGGTGCAGCCATCACAGCGGCCGCCGGCCTGCCCGGTTTCCGCCAGAGCTGGCTGACTCCGCGGGTGTTTGCAATGTTCAAGAAAGTCGCTCCCAAGGTTTCAGACACCGAGAAAGTGGCTCTGGAGGCGGGTACCGTCAGTTGGGACGGGGAGCTGTTCACCGGTCGTCCTGACTGGCACAACCTGCTGATCAACCGTAATACCGGCCTGTCAGAAAAGGAACAGGCGTTCGTCGATAATCAGTGCACCCAGGCAATTTCCATGTGCAACGCCTGGGACCTGGCGGTTGAACGTGCCGATCTGCCTGCCGAGTTGTGGGAATTCCTCAAGAAGGAAGGCTTCTTCGGCATGATCATTCCCGAGGAATATGGCGGCCTGCACTTCTCCGCCAAGGCCCAGACGGCGGTGCTGCAGAAGCTGGCGGCCAACGAGATGCTGATGGTTACGGTGGGTGTGCCCAACTCTCTCGGCCCCGGCGAGCTGCTGGTTAAATACGGCACCGACGAGCAGAAGAACCATTACCTGCCACGCCTGGCGGACGGTCGTGAAATTCCCTGCTTCGGACTTACCGGTCCGCGTGCTGGTTCCGATGCCACCTCCTTGCCGGACACGGGTATCGTCTGCAAGGGTGAATTTGAAGGCAAGGAAGTGCTGGGCCTGCGGCTCAATTTCGAGAAGCGCTGGATTACCCTGGCGCCGGTGGCCACCGTGGTGGGTCTGGCCTTCCGCATGTTCGACCCCGATGGCCTGCTGGGCGATACCAAGGACTATGGCATTACCTGTGCCTTGATCCCCCGGAATACCAAGGGTATGGAAATCGGCCGCCGTCATTGCCCAATCGGCACGCCGTTCATGAACGGCCCCATCAAGGGCACCGATGTGTTCATCCCGCTGGACTACATCATCGGTGGCCAGGAAATGGCGGGGCAGGGCTGGCGCATGCTGGTTGAATGCCTCTCCGTGGGCCGATGTATTACGCTGCCATCCGGTGCGGCCGGCGCAGCTGCCTACGCGGTGGGTACGGCAGGCGGCTTCACCCGTATTCGTCGCCAGTTCAATACCCCGGTGGCGGATATGGAAGGCGTGCAGGAACCCCTGGCGCGCATTGCTGCCAAAACCTACATTGCCCAGTCAGCGGTTAACCACACCGCAAATATGATCGACAGGGGTGAAAAGCCGGCGGTGCCGTCGGCGATTCTCAAGTACCACCTGACCGAATTCCAGCGCGGTGTCCTGACAGACGCCATGGACGTCCACGGTGGCAAAACCGTCACGCTTGGCCCCCGCAATTACCTGGGTATCGGCTTCAGCGGAGCGGCAGTCTCCATCACTGTCGAAGGTGCCAACATCATGACTCGCAGCCTGATGATCTTCGGTCAGGGTGCGATTCGCTGCCATCCTTACGTGCTGAAAGAGCTGGCAGCCAAGGACAACGATGATATCGACGCGTTCGATGATGCCTTCTTTGGTCATGCCGGGCTGATATTCGGCAACGCCGCCCGCGCCTTTACCCAGGCGCTTGGACTTGGCAAGGCGGATGTACCTTTCGACCACGCGGCCCGCCGGTATGCCCAGGGGGTTGCCCGCTTCAGCGCGGCCTTTGGCCTGTGTGCCGACGCCGCCATGACTACGCTGGGGTCCGAGCTGAAAATGCGTGAGCTGATTTCGGCTCGCCTCGGCGACGTGCTGTCCAATCTTTACCTGGCCTCCATGGTGCTCAAGAACTGGCATGAAACACAGCCGGTGGATGGCGAACGGGATCTGATGGAGTACAGCATGGCGCTGCTGCTCAACCGCGCGGAAAATGCCATGGATGAGTTTCTCCAGAACCTGCCCAATCGTCCGGTAGCACTGGCCCTGCGCGCCATAACCATGCCATTGGGCCGTAGCTGGGACAAGCCTCACGACAATCTGGCCCGCAAACTGGCCCGGGCGATCTCAACCGACAGCCCGGTTCGTGAAAAACTGTTGGCTGGCGCCTGGGCCACGGCTGGTGAAGGCAAGGGGGCGGTTGAAAACCCCATTGCCCAGTACAACAGCCTGCTGAAAGACTACGACAAGGCAGAACAGCTTTACCGCAAGGTTACCAAGGCCTATGCCAAGGGCCAGTTGCCGATGGATGCACTGCATCCGGAGGA
This sequence comes from Marinobacter sp., assembly GCF_039977835.1. Lineage (GTDB taxonomy): Bacteria > Pseudomonadota > Gammaproteobacteria > Pseudomonadales > Oleiphilaceae > Marinobacter. Next base: position 25,936 of record NZ_JBDWCL010000064.1, read on the forward strand.
GCGCTTCGAGGCCGCACTGGAGGCGGATATCTTCACCACGGAAGAGGCCGAATTCATGCGCGACTACGAGGCGCTGGTCCTGGAAATGCTGACCGTGGACGATTTCCCGTTCGACGAGTTCGCGCGTAACAAGGACACGCTGATCGACCACAATCCGGCCTGATCAGAGGCTATGAGCCGCCCAGGATCCAGCGGGCGGCTTTTTCTGCAATCATCAGCGTGGGCGAGTTGGTGTTGCCGCTGGTAATGGTGGGCATCACGCCTGCATCGACAACTCTCAGGCCATCGACGCCGCGTACCCGCAAGTGAGGGTCCACCACAGCCAGATCATCGTCGGCCCGCCCCATACGGGTCGTGCCTACCGGATGAAAAATGGTGGTCCCGATATCGCCCGCCAGTTTGGTCAGTTCCTCGTCAGTCTGGTATTGCAGGCCGGGTTTGAACTCTTCCGGCCGGTACTGCGTGAAGGCTGGTTGCTCCGCAATGCGTCGGGTGACCCGCAATGAGTCCGCGGCCACTTTCCTGTCTTCCGGTGTGCTCAAGTAGTTTGGGGCAATGGCGGGAGCCTGCCTAGGGTCTTTACTGCGAATGCGCACCGTGCCTCGGCTGGTGGGGTTCAGGTTGCAGACACTGGCGGTGATGGCCGGGAAATCATGCAGAGGCTGGCCGAACGCGTCCAGGCTCAGGGGCTGGACGTGGTATTGGATATTGGCGTAGTCATATTCATCAGAGCTGCGGGTGAACAGGCAGAGCTGGGAGGGCGCCATGCTCATGGGGCCGGAGCGGGTCAGCAGGTATTCCAGTCCGATGCGGGCCTTGCCCATCAGAGAATGAACCATGGTATTCAGGGTAGTAACGCCGCTCACCTTGTACACGGACCGGATCTGCAGGTGGTCCTGCAGATTCTCGCCAACACCGGGCAGGTCTTTGACCACCTCGATGCCATGCTCCTTCAGAAGTGCTGCTGGCCCGATGCCTGAAAGCTGTAGCAGTTGGGGTGAGCCGATGGCCCCTGCGCAGAGAATGACCTCCCGCCTCACCCTGGCAACCACTTCACCGTCGCCCGGCCGCTCAACACGCACGCCGGTGCAGCGGGGGCGCTCGCCGGAGGTCGCCGTTTCCAGGCCGAGCACATGGGTGGAGTGCCAGAGTGTCAGGTTGGGCCGCTTTTCGGCGCCCCTGAGAAAGGCCTTGGAAGTGTTCCAGCGCCAGCCCGAGCGCTGGTTCACTTCGAAGTAGTCCACGCCCTCGTTGTCGCCGCGGTTGAAATCCCGGGTGCGGGGAATGCCGGATTCAACGCAGGCGGTGGCGAAGTCTTCCAGTATTTTCCATTTCAGGCGCTGGTGCTCCACGCGCCATTCGCCCCCGTGGCCGTGGTATAAGTCGTGGTCGGGGTCGGCATCACCCCCCTCATCCAGGCGATAGTGATCCTCATGACGCATGAAGTCGGGCAGGCAGTTGTCCCAGCGCCAGGCGTCCTCGCCGGTGAACTCGGCCCATTGATTGTAATCACGGGCCTGACCGCGAATGTAGAGCATCCCGTTGATGCTGGAGCAGCCGCCCAGGGTCTTGCCCCGGGGATAGATCAGCGAGCGTCCGTTGAGGCCCGGGTCCGGCTCGGTGCGGAAGCGCCAGTCGGTGCGGGGATTATCGATGCAGTACAGGTAACCGACGGGGATGTGGATCCAGTGGTAATTGTCCCGCCCGCCGGCTTCGATCAGTAATACCCGGTTCGCCGGGTCCGAACTCAGGCGGTTGGCCAGCAGGCAGCCAGCGGTGCCGGCACCGATCACGATGTAGTCGAACTCCTGCTGCCCCTGTGCGTTCTTGTTGTCGGACATGGCGTTTTCTCCACAGCTGGCTCAGCCGTTATTTGGCCGTCGGCATGACAAATTCCGCACCGGCGTCGATGGAATCGGACCAGCGCTGCATAATGGATTTCTGGCGTGTGTAGAACTTTACGCCTTCCTCGCCATACGCGTGGGTGTCTCCGAACAGGGACCGCTTCCAGCCCCCAAAGCCGTGCCAGGCCATGGGCACCGGAATAGGCACGTTAATGCCCACCATCCCTACCTGAATACGACGGCCGAATTCCCTGGCTACAGTGCCGCTTTCGGTAAAACAGCTCACGCCGTTGCCGAACTCATGGTCGTTGATCAGCCGGATGGCAGTGGCGATATCCGGAACCCGTACACAGGCCAGAACCGGGCCAAAAATCTCCTCCCGGTAAATGGTCATCTCCGGCGTCACATGGTCAAACAGGGAGCCGCCCATCCAGAAGCCATCCTCACAGCCTTCCCCGGTGTTCGAGGCATCAAATTCCCGGCCGTCGACCACCAGTTCGGCACCTTCGGTCACCCCCTTGTCAATGTAGCCGGTAATTCGCTGGTGTGCGGCAGCCGTGACGATGGGGCCCATCTCGGCGTCAAGATGCTCGCCATTTTTTACTTTCAGTGTCCTCGCCCGTTCCGCCAGCCGGGGCATGATGCGGTCCGCCACATCGCCAACCAGCACCGCCACGCTGATGGCCATGCAGCGCTCCCCGGCACTGCCGTAGGCCGCGCCAATCAGGGCGTCCACTGCCTTGTCCAGGTCAGCATCGGGCATCACCACCATATGGTTCTTGGCGCCACCAAGGGCCTGGATACGCTTGCCGTGTTTCGCGCCTTTCTCGTAGAGCAGGTTGGCTATCGGGGTGGAGCCGACAAAACTCAAGGCCTGCACATCCGGATGCTCTATCAGCGCTTCCACCGCTTCCTTGTCGCCCTGAATCACGTTGAACACGCCATCAGGCAGGCCCGCCTGTTTAAGCAGGTCTGCAATCATCAATGAGGCGCTCGGGTCCAGCGGGCTGGGTTTCAGCACAAAGGTGTTACCCGCCGCGATGGCGACCGGGAACATCCACATGGGCACCATGACCGGAAAATTGAACGGGGTGACTCCCGCCACCACACCCAGGGGCTGGCGCATGGTCCAGTTGTCGATGCCGGTGCTCACCTGTTCAGTGTAATCGCCTTTCAGTAACTGCGGAATGCCACAGGCGAATTCCACGATGTCGATGCCGCGGGCCACTTCGCCCTGGGCATCGGTGAAGACCTTGCCGTGCTCGGCAGTAATGGTCCGGGCCAGCTCGTCCTTGTGCCGGTTGAGCAGTTCCAGGAATTTGAACATCACACGGGCGCGGCGGATGGGCGGCGTGTCTGCCCACGCGGGAAAGGCCGCATCGGCCGCGGCCACGGCGGCATCGACATCTGCACGAGTGGCGAGGGCAACCTGGCCAGTCACCTTTCCGGTGGCCGGGTTGGACACGTCCTGACACTGGTCGGAAACGCCCGGTGATATTTCGCCATTGATATAATGCTGGATGGTTGCGGTGGTCATGAACGCCTCGATCGTTTCCCGTGAACTCTTCCCAATTCGCCTTTGATGTAACGATTCTGGTTTCTCAGCGAGATTGGTGGATATTTGATCATTCAGGCTAGAGTGGATCGGGCACCAAAGCAATTGAGATTTCTAAAACCACGATATAAGTTAAACTTATACCAATTTCATTGGGAAAGAGGCCCTTCATGCACCCGCTCCAGAGCCTGCGGGCATTCGTTACGGTTGCCCGTGAGGGCAGTGTCTCCCGTGCAGCGGCCAGACTTCACCTGACCCAACCGGCGGTGAGCCTGAAACTCAAGCACCTGCAGGATGAGCTGGACCTGAAGCTGTTCCTGCGGAGACCCCAGGGCCTGGTCCTCACGCCCGACGGTCAGGCGTTGTTGCCTTCCGCCGAGAAAGCGCTGGCGGCCATGTCGGCGTTCGAACAGAACGCCCGGGCACTGCACAGCACCCTGCGGGGACGCCTCAGGCTGGGCACCATCGTCGACCCCGAGTTCATTCGCCTGGGTGCCTTCCTGCACCGGCTGGTGGAACGCGCGCCCCAGCTCGAAACGGAGTTGCGACAGGGAATGAGTGGGAGCGTACTGGAGCAGGTCCGGGATGGCCGCCTGGACGTCGGTTTCTTCCTCGCTCCGCCCGGTGTCGGCCCAGGCGCACTGGCACCGGAAGTCGCCCATCGGGAACTCACCCGGTTTCACTACTACGTGATCGCTCCGGCGGGCTGGGGCCAGCGGCTCCTGTCCAACGGGTGGTCCGAGCTGGCCACCATGCCCTGGATCGTGACCCCGGAGAATTCCGTTCATCACCGGTTACTCAAGGGCACCCTGGAACCGCTGGGCCTGGTTCCCCACGGTGTTGCGCAGGTTGACCAGGAAGCCTGCATGCTGGACCTGGTCCGGGCCGGAGTCGGCCTCAGCCTCGCCAGGGACGCCCTGGCCATGGCCGAGCGCCAGGAACGGGGCTTGGTAGTGGTGGAAGGGGTTCAGTTGCCCTGTGCCCTGAGTTTCGTCTGGCATCGGGATCGGCAGGATGAACCACTGATTGCCGAAGCACTGGAGGCTTTGGCCGGCGTCTGGGGCGTTGGCGGACCAGTAGCTTAACTTCGAAGTGGTTTGACGGCATACTCCGGCGTACACCCAAGCATGAGGTAAACAAGAAGAATGTGGCTATCAATCCTGGCCGTAAGCGCCGGAGCCGTCATAGGCGCTAACCTGAGATGGGCCCTGGGCCTGTGGCTCAACAGCACCTACCACGCCATCCCCTACGGCACCCTTGCTGCGAACCTCTCCGGCGGCTGGCTTGTTGGCCTGCTGATTGGCTACTTCGTGCACGGCAGTTCCCTCGCCCCCGAGTGGCGCCTGTTTGCCATAACCGGCCTCTGTGGGGCACTGACCACCTTCTCTACCTTCTCCCTGGAAATGTTTTCTGCCATCCAGGAAGGCAAGTGGAGCATGGCCCTGGCCGGCATACTCGCCCACGTGGTGGGCTCTATCCTTATGACCGCATTGGGAATTTACACCTTTGGCCTGGTCCGCGGATGATGGGTACCACTACTTATGCAATAAATTGAAAATAGGCTTGGCAATCCCGGTAACAAAGAGTAAAGTTATTTTCGTAGGAAAGATTCAGCAAAGCTTTCATGAATAGAACGTATCTCCGCAGTTAGTAGTGACCGTCCTGTTTTTGATTCCGCGAGTTCTGTATTTCCGTAAACGCTGACCGGGCATCATGACGATGGCTTGGCAGCAAGATAAAATGATTGATTTCAGGAATGTTTAAGTATGTCTACTACTACCGGCACTGTTAAGTTCTTCAACGAAGCTAAAGGCTTTGGCTTTATCACTCGTGAAGGCGGCCCGGACGTATTCGTTCACTACAGCGCAATTCAGGGCAGCGGTTTCAAGACCCTGGCAGAAGGCCAGCAGGTTGAGTTCACCGTTACTCAGGGCCAGAAAGGTCCTCAGGCGGAAAATGTAACTGCTATCTAAACGATAGTTGTTATCGCCAGAAAGGCAGCTTAGGCTGCCTTTTTTTGTGCCCGGCTTTTGTGATTGCGGCCCGGATATGACATCTTTTACCCCCTGCCGTCTGCGATAGCAGAGCCGTTATATTGCTCAGGGGCCCCTATGCTGAAAATCCTGAAAGCTGTCTGGATACTGTTCTGGGCCGCGCTCCTCACACTGATTCTTTTCCTGCCTATCGTCGTTGCTGCATTGGCTGGCCGAAGTGGCAATGCCGCCTTTTTCGGCACTCAGGTCTATGCCTGGTGCATCCTTAAACTGACCGGCATTCGCCTGCGGGTTTCCGGGCGTGAGAACATCGACCCGGCCCAGCGTTACGTTATCCTCAGCAACCATGCTTCCTACTTTGATCCACCAGCCCTGGTACTGGCTCTGGGGCTGCAGTACCGCTGGGTAATCAAGAAAGAGTTGAGAAAAGTGCCGTTGTTTGGACTCGCCCTCGAGACGTCACGCAACCTGTTTATTGACCGCTCCAAAGGCAGCGATGCGCTGGAAAGCATCAAACGGGGGGTGGCGCAATTGCCTGAGAGCACCAGTATTCTGATATTTCCTGAGGGAACCCGTTCCTGGGATGGTAACTTACTACCATTCAAGAAAGGCGGGTTTGTGATTGCCCGTGATGGCAAACTGCCCATTCTGCCGGTGACCATACGGGGGTCTCATGACTGCCTTCCCAAGGGAACAGCGGCGTTTTTGCCGGGGGTCATAGATATTGTTATCCATCCGCCAGTTTCTACTGCCGATCGTGAGGTGGAAGAGGTGAGGGAAGAAGTGAAGGGCACCATCGAAGGTGCCCTCTGAAGGCTCAGTCTTTGAAGACTTCGTCGTACAGTCGCATGGTGCCGTCCCAGGAACGCTTTGCGGCATCCTCATCGTAGGCAATGGGCATGTCGAATTCCTCGGCCACCTGGTCTGCACCGGGGTTGGTGAAGGAGTGCAGTACCCCGGGAAAACTGACCAGGGTCAGATCGGCTTCGGCGTCCTGCATCTCTTTTACCAGGGCAGACACCTGGTCTGACGGAACCATCTGGTCCGCGCCACCCGTGTAGACGTGAATCCGGGGCTGGACCTTGCCCGCTTCAGCCTTGATGGGGCTTCCCAGGGCGCCGTGATAACTGACCACGGCGTCCAGATCCACACCCAGTCGGGCCATGTTCAACACCACGGCACCCCCGAAACAGTACCCTTGTGCCGCAATCTTGTTGCTGTCGACACTGTCGTGCTGTTGCAACAACTCCTTGGCGGCCATAAATCGGGCCTTCACCTGGTCAATATCTTTGGTTGCCTCCTTCATGAACGCCTGCGCGTCATCGGGGTGCTCGGCGAGTTTGCCCGAGCCGTACATATCCAGAGCAAACGCGGTATAGCCTGCGGCAGCAAGTTTTTCCGCCTGCTCACGGGCAAACTCGTTGTGGCCCCACCATTCGTGAACCACCAGAACGCCAGGGCGTTTGCCCTCGGCTTCGTCGTCGTAAGCCATGTAGCCGGTGAAGGACTCGCCATTGACTTTGTATTCCACGGTTTCTGTCTGCATTTCTGCTGTTACCTGCCCACTTGCCAGGGTAAGGGCTGCGGCGAGTGAAAGCGCCGCGGGCCGGGGAAAGGGAATTGCCGCTAGCGCACGTTTGTGAGTATTCATTCGTTCCTGCTCCGTTTGGGTCGATTGTCTGGTGGCTTCGGTGTTTTACGCCGGAGTCCGTTGAACCGATGCATTCATTTGCTACTGCCGGTGTCATACCTTTTTACTACACTCTACGGGATGACACATTGTTTACCGGATGGATTCAAGGGGCAACGTATGAAGATCGGCGTACCGAGGGAAATCAAGAACCATGAGTACCGGGTAGGGATGACCCCGGCAGCGGTTCACGAACTTTGTGGTCACGGGCACAGCGTGTATGTCCAGGCCGATGCGGGCGCTGCTATCGGGTTCGGGGATGAGGATTATCGCAAGGCCGGTGCGGAGATTCTCGCCGATGGCCCGGCCGTGTTTGCCGCCGCAGAGCTGATCGTCAAGGTAAAAGAGCCCCAGGCCGATGAAAGGTCCTTGTTGACCCCGGATCATACCCTGTTCACCTACCTCCACCTGGCGCCGGACCAGGCCCAGACGGATGATCTGGTGGAATCCGGCGCCACCTGCGTTGCCTACGAAACTGTCACTGACAGCCACGGCCGGTTGCCACTGCTGGCGCCCATGTCGGAAGTGGCGGGGAGAATGTCGATCCAGGCCGGCGCTCACTGCCTGGAGAAGTCCCTGGGCGGCCGCGGCGTGCTGCTCGGTGGTGTGCCTGGCGTCAGTCCGGCGCGGATAACGGTGATTGGCGGGGGTGTGGTCGGGCAGAATGCCGTAGCCATGGCTATCGGGCTGGGCGCCCAGGTCACCGTTCTGGACCGCAACATGGACGTGCTGAGAAATCTCGACCATCTGTACGCTAACCGCATCACCACACTGTTCTCCACCGCTGCCACCCTGGACGAGGCAGTGACCGAATCGGACCTGGTTATCGGCGGGGTGCTGATTCCGGGCGCGTCCGCGCCCAAGCTGGTCAGCCGCGACATGGTCAGCAGGATGCCGGAGGGGAGTGTCATCGTGGATGTGGCTATCGATCAGGGCGGTTGTACCGAAACCTCCAGGCCCACCACTCATGATGCCCCGACCTACGTGGTGGATGGTGTTGTGCACTATTGCGTTGCGAATATGCCGGGTGCCGTTGCCAGGACTTCTACACTGGCGTTGAATAATGTAACACTGCCGTTCATTGCCGCCCTGGCGAACAAGGGTCCGGAGCAGGCGATGAAAGATGACCATCACTTGCGTAATGGCCTCAATGTCTATCAGGGCAGGGTAACGTTTCGCGAGGTTGCAGAGTCCACCGGTTACGAGTTTGCTTCCCCCGAGTCTTTGCTCGGCCAGTAACCCCATCCACACGAGGAGATTCCATGAAACTGATCGGCTCTACCACATCCCCCTATGTTCGTCGTATCCGCCTGTTGCTTGGCAACAGTGACTACGAGTTCGTCAACCTCGACATCTATGGCGAGGGCAGGGACGAACTCCGGCGCAACAATCCCGCGCTTAAAATCCCCATGCTTGTTGATGGCAGCCAGGAGATTTACGACTCCCGGGTGATTGCCCGTTATATCAGTGAGAAACAGGGCAGTGCTCCGTTGACCTGGGATCAGGAAAATCAGCTGACGCTGATTGATGCCGCCAATGATTCCGCCGTTATCCTGCTATTGTCGTCCCGCTCGGGCATCGACATCAGCGAGAATCTGATGTTCTTCAACCTTCAGCGCGAACGCATCATGACAACGATGCGAACCCTCGCGGCCATGGTCGATGATGGCCAGTTCAGTCAGTGGAACTACCCCGCTATCTGCCTCTATAGCCTTGTTGATTGGGTGGACTTCAGGGACTTGGTGGATTTTACCGGCGTTGAAAGCCTGCTCAGTTTCCGGGACCACTTTCGCAACGATGAACTGGTTGGTGCCACAGACCCGAGAAAATCGTAACGTTCTGGCCGGCGAAGCCACACCTGGCCGGCTTTTTCACCTGAACAGATAAGTTCTCCAGGCGAGGGCTTCTACTTCGAGGCACCAACTTTGGTTGAACTCAGGGCCAGATGAGGGGGCCCAGGCGTGATCATTGATGTCTTCTCCCCATGGATTACCAGCGAAGATCCGATACTCGTCACGTAATTTAAAACCCTGTAGTTGCTACAGGGTCAATGACTGGACAGCCGTACAAGCGCGAGGGAGCACTGATATTTGCATGCCGGTGCGGTTTTTCCTTCTGCAATTCTTGACTATAGTTAAGAACAGCGGGTCTGATCCGTTAAGACCCGCACACCGTAATTTTTACCGGCGAATAACAATATCAACTCAAGAGGGTCGAGCTATGCTCCTGAATCACGCGTTTGGCCTGTTTACCCACCCCGACAGTGAGTGGGCGGAAATCCGCAAGGAACATGCCCCGCCCAGACGGCTTTATGTTGCCTACGTGTTCGTTCTCGCGGCCATCGCGCCTATATGTGCGTACGTCTCCACGGCGCATTTTGGCTGGACGGTGGGCAGTGACCGTTTAATCAAGCTTACAGAAATCAGCGCCCTGCAGATGAGTGTGCTGACCTATGTGGCCATACTTGTGGGCGTTTTTGCGCTGGGTTATGCGATCAACTGGATGGCTAAGACCTACGGCGCCAAAGAGGAGCTTATACCATCCAACGGCATTGCGCTGGCGGCCTATTCCTGCACCCCGTTGTTTCTGGCAGGGTTTGCGCTCCTGTACCCGGTGCCCTGGTTCAACGCCCTGGTTTTCCTGCTGGCCGCCGGCTATGGCGCCTGGCTGATGTACGAAGGCCTGCCGATTGTCATGGGTATCCCCAAGGATCAGGCGGTTATGTACGTCGGTGCGCTGCTGACCGTGGCACTGGTGATTCTGGTGTCTACCCGGGTAGGCTCCGTGATCCTCTGGAACTATGGTTTCGGGCCGGTGTTTATTCACGGCTAGACGAAGGCAGTGATCCGATACGTTGACTCAATGGCCGGTAACCCCGGCCAATTCGGGCGAATATTGATCTGAGGCAACCCTTGTGGGCCCAGGTCCGGTTTCAATAGCGGCAGGTACATAGCCAGGGAGTCCGCTAATGCCATCCTCTGAAGTTCCCCTTCCAAAACTGCAAGAAACTGAAGATAAGCGCGGCCGAAGGTGGCACGCCATCGATGCCGGCAGGGCCCGTTCCGAGCTGGCTGTAACCGGCCCCTTGTCGGCCCAGGCGGCGTTGGAAAGACTGCAGCAATATGGCCCCAACCGGCTTCCGGCCGCACGCCGTCGTGGCCCTCTGGCCCGTCTTGGCAACCAGCTTAAAAATTTCCTGATCTACGTGTTGATTACCGCTGCGGTAATTACCGCCCTGCTTGGCCACTGGGTGGACACCACGGTGATTTTGGCGGTGGTGGTTATCCAGACGCTGGTCGGGTTCATTCAGGAGGGTAAGGCTGAACAGGCACTTTCGGCGATTCGGCATATGCTGGCGCCAAAAGCCGTGGTGATCCGTGAAGGCGGGCAGAAAAAAATCGACGCTGCGGAACTGGTGCCCGGCGATACCGTAGTGCTGGAACCTGGTGACCGGGTGCCAGCGGATCTCCGACTGGAACGCTGCCATAACCTGAAAATCGAAGAGGCGGTGCTGACCGGTGAATCCGAACCGGTGGATAAAACCCCCAGCGTACAGCCCGCGGACGCTGTTCTCGGTGATCAGCTCAATATGGCCTTTTCGGGCACCATGGTGGCCACGGGCACTGGCCGGGGGGTAGTGGTCAGGACAGGAGAATATACTGAAATAGGGCGGATTTCCGGCCTGCTGCAGGATACGGCCACCCTCAAAACTCCGTTGCTCGAGCAGATTGACCGCTTTGCCTGCTACCTGTCCATGATCATCATTGTTGCCGGCATTGCGATATTCAGCGGTGGACTCGCGCTGAGCGGGCTTCCGGTTCGTGAGCTCTTCATGGCAGTCGTGGGCCTGACGGTGGCCGCTATTCCCGAGGGACTGCCGGCAATTCTCACTATTACGCTGGCCATCGGTGTGCGACGAATGGCAACCCGTCACGCCGTGGTGCGCCGCATGCCGGTGATCGAAACCCTTGGGGCGGTGTCGGTGATCTGTTCCGACAAGACCGGCACCCTGACCCGCAATGAAATGATGGTGACTGCTGCGGTGGTGGCCGGGAAGCGTCTGGATATCGGGGGTGAAGGTTACGAGCCTGAAGGGGACATCCGGGAAGGTAACGAATTGGTGTCGGGAAGTGAGCTTCTGGATCAATTGGCCAGGGCGTCTGCGTTGTGTAACGACGCCCATCTGGAGCGTCATGAGGGCAGGGTCCGGGTGGCCGGCGATCCTATGGAGGGAGCACTGAAGGTATTCGCCCAGAAAGCCGGGTTTGACCCTGAAACCGATGGACGGCACTGGTCACGGGCGGATGAGGTGCCGTTTGACGCCGAATACCGTTTCATGGCAACTCTCAACCATGACCACCACCGCCATGGCGTGGTTTACGTAAAGGGAGCGCCCGAACGGCTCCTGGAAATGTGTAACTGCATGGTGACGGACAGCGGCGATACCACGTCGCTCGACAAGGAGGCGTGGACTGACACCGTTTCCGAACTGGCCTCGGAAGGCCTTCGGGTGCTGGCACTGGCACGGAGGCCTGCCGATGCTTACCAGAACACCCTTGCCGTGGAGGAAGTAGAGGATGGCCTGGAACTGCTGGGGCTTGTAGGGCTGCTGGACCCACCGCGACAGGAGGCTATCCAGGCGATTCAGGACTGCCATGACGCCGGTATCCGGGTGAAGATGATCACCGGAGATCATGCCATGACAGCCGGCGCCATTGGCGCACGGCTGGGGTTGACGAATACCGACCGCGTGATAACCGGCGGGGAGTTGGACCAGCTCGGCGAGAACGAACTGAAGCAGGTGGTCAGCGAGGTGGATATCTTTGCCCGCACCAGCCCTGAACACAAACTGCGCCTGGTAGAGGCGTTGCAGGCCCTGCACGGTGTGGTCGCCATGACCGGAGACGGTGTTAATGATGCCCCCGCCCTCAAGCGGGCCGATGTTGGTATCGCCATGGGGGTAAAAGGCTCTGAAGCTGCCCGGGAGGCAGCTTCGGTGGTACTGCTGGACGACAATTTTGCCAGTATTGCGGCTGCCGTTCGCGAAGGGCGTACGGTCTACACCAACCTCAAGAAAGGCATTGCGTTCATGCTGCCGATTAATGGCGGCGAATCCGTCAGCCTTATTACAGCGCTTTTACTGGGGCTGACATTGCCAATTTCAGCATTGCAGATTTTATGGGTCAACCTGGTAAGCTCAGTGATTCTGGCCATGACACTGGCGTTCGAGCCTACCGAGCCCGATGTCATGAAGCGACCTCCCCGGCCAAGGGATGAGTCTCTGCTGGCAGGGTTCGTGGTCTGGCGGGTCGCTTTTGTGTCCCTGTTGTTCCTGATTGGTATTTTTGCCGCCTGGTACTGGGCCATGGCTCAGTTTGAGGATGAAGCGGTCGCACGTACGCTGGCAGTGAACACATTGGTGGCTATGGAGGTTTTCTATCTGTTCGCGGTGCGTTACCTGGATAGCGCTTCCATTACCCTGAGGGGGGTGCTGGGCACCCCTATCGTTTTGCTGGCAGTGGGTGCCGTGATTCTGTTGCAGCTGCTGTTTACTTACCTGCCGCTGTTTCACCAGACCTTCGCCAGCGCTCCGCTTACTCCTGGCGCGCTTGCCTTTGCAGCCAGCGCCGGGGTGGTCGTGCTGGTGATTCTTGAACTGGAAACCTGGCTCAGGCGGCAGTTGGGCCGGGGAGCCTCAGAATCTATCAGCGCGGACTCCGGGTAACAATCCCCGCATCACCGCGCCCCTCAATGGCTGCCAGCTCCGCGCTGGATAGCCATTCCCCGGGGGGACGTTCCAGAACGTCTGCGCATGCAGCGAGGGCATGGGCCCAGGAGCATCGATTCGCAAACAGCATACCCGCTTCGTTCAGGGTGCCCCCGCGGTTGATGTAGCCGAGAACGCGGGATTTCGAAGGCTCCGGGAACAGCAGTGACAGGTGGCCACGAAACACCTCGGGGCGCATGTGAGTAACGGCGACGCGACGCACCATCCGCCTGGGGAACAGGCGCTCCTTTTCCAGGTCACGAACACACTGGGCCGCCTCAAGGTTGTCCCGGGGTTCACGGAAACGGCCGGGCTCCTGCACATACACGAGCCGGAAGGGCGTACCGGTTTCCCGCAACCGCTCGCTGGCCCGGATCATTTCGGAAAGCTGGTAGGCACCACTGGCAATCAGCATGACAGGTTCGCCGGGGGACGTGTCCTCATCCACCACCAGAGCCCCGTTTTTTGCCAGGTCCTGTGCTTCGTCCCTGTTGAATACAACCGGCCGCTCACGTTTCGGTATTACCATGCAGGTCAGTTGGCCTCGCCCCAGATAGACGCCGGGCAGGGCCGCCAGGGTACTGTTGTAGTCGGCGGGGAAGAGAACACGGCTGACATCGCTCATTTCACCCAGCAGGCACTCGCAGAAGGTGGTGTCCTGGTGGGACTGCTGGTTTTTACCATTCTCCCAGGTATGTGAAGTTGCAATGACCGGAAAACCGAGCCAGCGGGCCGGCCTCCCCACTTCTTTCTGCTGGCGCGCAAAGATCAGTTCCTGGCGGATGGCGCCCAGCATTTTTACGCAGAAAGCCTCGTAGCTGGCCACCAGGTTCAGGCCCGCCTTGTTGGCCAGGCAGGCCGACACTACGGCCTCCTCATTAAGAGCGGTTATGATCTGCCCGTGAACAGACTCCTGCTCGCTTTCCGGCTTGTTTACCCGGTGCTTGAGGGCATTGAGCACACCTTCGAGGCGATTGCTGGCCAGTTCGTCCGGATTACCCACCCGTGGTCTTAATTCAGGATTTGCCTCGACCAGTGCATTGAAGAAATCGTTCACTGCCAGCATCGGGGAGCCCGGGTCGCGGGAGGGAGGCAGTATCGGTATGACCGGGTCTTGCGGATTGCGTGTCGCCAGCGCGTGGTCCCGCTCCAGCGGGCGCTCCTGCTGCCAGTGCTGATTGAGTTCGTTCACCGCATTCGTCAGTTGTTCAGGTGGTACCCAAAGTAAACCGGCATGATGATGGAACAGTTCCCTGGCCCGGGTGTCGATCTTCGGGTTTCCTGGCAGTGGCAGGTTATGGGCGGGATTGCTGCCGGCGCCGTAGAAGCCATGCCCTTTGGTGGTTTCGGCGATGCCATAGGGGATCGGGACGGGGTAGGGCCGTTCCCCGTTCAGGGCCTGATGGCGATAGCCTTTCAGTTTGCGCTCCATACTGAACAGGGCGCAAACGAAGGCGGCCGGGTCGCGGCCATCAAAACGTAACGGCTCGAAGCCGCAATGGGCCAGGTGTTCGCCAAACCGTTCCAGGCCTTCGCGCGTTCCCAGTTCAGTGCGTTGCTCTATCCGTCGTCCATTGGCAATCATGATGGGAAGCACCGAGCCGCAGTCCTCAGCGCGCCACCACCGTGGCACCCAGTCGCTACCGCGCTGTTCTTCCGCTGCACCGTCAGACAGGAAGGCCACCAGGGACTCCCCCGGCAGCGGCATGTGGGGGTACTGGAGCTCCGCGAAACCGAGATAGCCCCCTTCGATAATGCCTCCGGCGGTATGAGGACTGACGTGGCTGCCCAGCGGCGCCTCCATGCCGCCGTCCGGCCTCTGACGGTAGCTGTAGAAGTCGGAAACCAGACGGGAAAGCCCGTCCTTGCCCAGGTAGCGGTCCTGTTGTTCCGGATGCAGGTTGCCGGTCAGGACATTCAACGCGTCGATCGCGGCTACACAATGGCCCTGGCCCATAAGCCAGCTTCGGGTGTGGCCACTGAGATTGTTCAGCGCCAGGTAAGCCGCATAGGCTGGAACCATGTTCAGCGCCCCGCCTGTATGGCCCTCGGGACTGGTTTTGAAGTCGTTGGGCAGCAGGGGTGTGCCACTGGTGTCAACTCGCTTGGTGTAGGTCATATGAGCCACCAGCCAAAGGCCGGCACTGGCCAGGCGGTCCAGGCTGGCCAGCTTGCGGTAGACGGTGCCCGTGTCTGGTTGCAGCCCTTCGGCAACCAGATCTCTGGCCATCCGCCGGGCCTGGGCGCAGGTAGTTTCCGTGTGCTGGATTACGCCATAGCCGCGCCGCCAACGCTCGTATTCGGAAACGGGCTGCTCGACTGATTCCGGGTTTCTGGGGGATGCCATGGCGTGCCTCCTTGGCTTCAATAGGTGAAGCGATTATAGAGGCCAGAACCTGAAATACCGTTGATGCAGATCATTCGGACCTGCATCTTGTTTTACCGTCTGTTCACCGGGTAGGGGAGGAGGGAATCAGGTGCTGGCGGGTTCGAACCGCTGCTGGAGCCAGGACCTGATGTCGTCGGACTCGTACAGCCATTGTTCGTTGTCATTTTCCCGAATCAACAGGCAGGGTACCTTGACGCGCCCGCCACCGGCCGCCAGGGCTTCACGGTGACCGGCATCGTGCTGGGCATCACGGGTTTCGATGTTCAGCCCCAGGCGAGCCATTTCCTTGCGAACCTTGATGCAGAACGGGCAGGCGCTGAACTGGTAGAGTGCCAGGTTCTCGCAGGCGTCATCCACACGGCCTTGTTCTTCAGGGGACCGATCGACGCTCTTCGGGGTGCTGAGTTTTTCACTGATCAACATGAAGGGAGTCAGTATCAGGCGAAGGGTGCGAAAAAAATAACGGATAATAACTCTCATGGATGAAATAAGACTCCGAACTAAAGGGGTGAGCCGACAAAGCGCCTCACCAGACACGGGAGCGCGTACAGTATCATTCAGCAGGAGGCGGAGCCAGGCTTGGCGTACCCTGGGGTGCTGGTATGTTGCTGTGCGGGGGTGTTTCTGCCAATCTCATGTGCAAAACAGGTACAAGGCCGGGCTTACCGGTGGTTAAACAGGAGAACAATGCGATGACAGAAGACAAGCGCCGCCGCTACTCGTCCCCGGTTGTGGATGGTCTGGGCAAATCGGCAAGCCGGGCCATGTTGCGGGCCGTGGGGTTCACGGATGAGGATTTTCGCAAACCCCAGATCGGTATTGCCTCTACCTGGAGCAACCTGACCCCCTGCAACATGCACATCAATCAGCTTGCGGAAGAGTCTGCCGCGGGGGCCGACGAGGCCGGGGGCAAAAGCCTGACGTTCAACACCATTACCGTGTCCGACGGCATCGCCAACGGCACGGAGGGCATGAAGTACTCGCTGGTATCGCGGGAAGTGATTGCCGACTCCATCGAAACCGTGGCCGGCTGTGAAGGGTTTGATGGGCTGGTTGCCATTGGGGGCTGTGACAAGAACATGCCCGGCTGCATGATGGGCCTTGCGCGTCTGAACCGGCCGTCGGTGTTTGTCTACGGTGGCACCATCATGCCCGGGAAGAACCACACCGATATCATCTCGGTCTTCGAGGCGGTCGGGGCTCATGCCCGTGGCGATCTGGAACTGATCGACGTGAAACAGATTGAGGAAACCGCCATCCCCGGGCCGGGCTCCTGTGGGGGCATGTATACCGCCAACACCATGGCCTCGGCTATTGAGGCCATGGGGATGAGCCTGCCGGGCAGTTCGGCCCAGAATGCCGTTTCCGATACCAAAGCAGCGGACTGCCGGGCAGCGGGTGCGGCGGTACTCAACCTGCTCGACCGGGATATCAAGCCCTCGGATATCATGACCCGGGAGGCCTTTGAGAACGCGATTACCGTGGTCATTGCTCTGGGGGGCTCCACCAACGCCGTGCTGCATCTGCTGGCGATGGCCAGTACGGTGGGAGTTGAGCTTTCGCTGGATGACTTCGTGGAAATCGGCAAGCGGGTACCTGTGCTGGCGGACCTGCGCCCCAGTGGCCATTACATGATGTCTGAACTGGTAGCTATCGGGGGTATCCAGCCGCTGATGAAAATGCTGTTGGACAAGGGCATGCTGCACGGGGACTGCATGACCGTAACCGGGCAGACGCTGGCGGAAAACCTCAGGGACGTGGCGCCCTACCCGGAAAACCAGGACATCATTCATGCCTTTGACAACCCCATAAAGGCCGACAGCCATCTGCGGATTCTGTACGGCAACCTGGCACCCACAGGTGCCGTGGCCAAGATTACCGGCAAGGAGGGGACTCACTTTACCGGCAAGGCGCGGGTGTTTCACTCCGAGGAAGAGGCGCAGGAGCGGATCATGGATGGCACCGTGGTGGCGGGGGATGTGCTGGTCATCCGTTATGAGGGGCCAAAAGGCGGCCCTGGCATGCGGGAGATGCTGACACCGACATCCGCGATTATGGGCAAGGGCCTGGGCAGCGACGTGGCGCTGATTACGGATGGCCGGTTCTCTGGTGGCAGCCACGGCTTTGTGGTCGGGCACATCACGCCGGAAGCGGCGGAAGGCGGGCCACTTGCGCTGGTTGAGAATGGCGACACCATCACGATTGATGCCGTTGCCAACCGCATCGAACTGGACGTTCCCGCCGATGAGATGGAGCGTCGCCGGGGCGCCTGGTCAGAACCAGCCCCGAGGTTTACGCGCGGGGTTCTGGCAAAGTATGCGAGAACCGTAAGCTCGGCTTCGGAAGGGGCGGTGACGGACAAGCCCTGAGCGTTTCAGGGGCTGGCCGGTTCCGGGCGGCCCCAATAATACCCCTGTCCGAACAGGCCCGGGAACTGCTGCAACCAGCAAACCACGGCCTTGTCCTCTACGCCCTCGACTACGACATCCAGATCCAGCGCCTCGCCCAGCTCCAGAGCGGCGCGGAAGATACGCTGGCGAGTAGGATGGGCGAGGATATCCTTGAGAAAGCTGCGGTCAATCTTGAGTTCATCCAGGTCAAAGCTTGCCAGGGTGCCCAGTGAGGAATGGCCGGTGCCGAAGTCGTCCATCGCTATCCGGAACCCCCGGCGGCTGAGGGCATGGATAACGCTTCCGGATATCTCCGGATCGGTCATCATGGCCGTTTCCGTGATTTCCAGAATCAGGTCCCCGGTCTTCATGCCGTGGCGGGCAACGATGCCGGAAATTTCGTCCTCGAAACCGGAGTGCATCAGGTCCACAGCGGAAATATTCACGGCTACGGAAAGGTCAGTGCCATAGCGGGAAACCAGGTGGCGGTGCTCGCTACAAGCTCTCTCGATAACCCAGAGCGTCACCGGGTGAATCACGCCCACCTGTTCGGCCAGTGGTATCCATTGGTCAGGCGCTACCGCTCCGAATTCCGGGTGACGCCAGCGGATCAATGCCTCCACAGAGCGAACCCTCGAGTCGCGAATGCATACTTTTGGCTGGTATTCCAGCCACATGGCGTTGGTGGCCAGCCCGTCTTCCACGTCCAGCATCAGAACCTGCTGGCGGTACTGCCACTCGGCGATCGCCGGGTCATAGACAGTGAGTAGCTGGCCGGTATTCAGCGACGCAACGCCGGCGGAGGACAGGATGCCGGCTGCGTCGGCTCCATGCTCGGGCGCATGGGCAACGCCGAGCGAGGGGCCCCAGGAGAAGGAAAACCGGCCCTCCCGGAAGTTATCGGCCAGCCAGACTCGTATCTCCCCAAGCAGATCCTGAACGTGATCAGTGTGGGTTTCGCGATAAAGTGCGAACGCGTGGTTTGTGGTGTCCACCGAAGCCAGCCCGTATCCATTGATGATTACCAGCCGGGCGCCGGCAATACGCTTGAGATAGCGGTTCAACTGGCGCAGATAACTCTTGAGCAGGTCTTCGGCCGCACGGTATCCCAGTGCCTGTTCGATCTCGTTGAACCGGCAGAGCCTGACCATGCAGAGCGTATAGGGATTCTGGCTGGTATCGACGGTGGCCAGGGTTTCCTCGAGTATGGCCCGGTTGGGCTTGCCTGTGACCCGGTGGGATTTAAGCAGCCGATCATAGTCGTGTTCAATCTGGGAACGAACCTGTTGTTCCTGTCGAATCCGCATATCAATGCTCAGGCGTTTGCGCCGCTCCTGCCGCCTGACGCTCCTGAGGATATAGCCGCCACCGGTCAGAAACAGTAGGGCAAATACCACGACACCGCCGATAAAAGCCCTTCGGATCAGCTCTTCACTTGTTTCGAGGGCATAGGTTTCAAGCGCCTGTGGAAGCAGGCCGACGAGCAGCACGCCGTAGGCGATGGCAAGCAGGATGAGAATGAGGGGTAACGACCATCGGAACATATCGACCACGCGCAGGCTGATGTTTTTTCGTAGCTGGGTGCTGTCTGATGAGGTTGTGTTTGAATCCATTCTGTCAGTGCCCTGCCGGTTTTCCAGCATTCCTGTTACAATCTGTTTACCTTGGGAATCAATTTGTAACAATATGATTTATATGTAATTTTACGGGATTTAAAGAAATTTTGCATTTACTGTTTTAAACGCCCGTGTGTCGTGCTCCCCAAGCGGGTGACCACAATGAAGGCTGGTATAACTGACAAACCGGTAACGCATTTGCTGCCCCGGACGGCAGTCAAGGGGCGTTTTGGCTGGTATAGTTGTAACCTTGTCAGATCAGGCAAGCGCGTGCAGATAAATACAAGAAGGGTAGAAATGATGGTCCGATCGGCCGGTTTACTGGCGCTGACAATGTTCCTGTTGGTGACGTTTTCTTCCGTCAATGCCGTGGAAAGGGCAGAGTTGCAGCTGGCTTCGGTCAACGCAGCAGTGGCTTACGCTGACGCAGACGGACTGGTCTACGGCAAGAATGCCGACCGCCCCGTGCCCATTGCCTCTGTAACCAAGCTGATGACAGCGCTGGTTGTCATGGAGTCCGGCGGGCCGCTGACAGAGTGGCTGGAGTTCAGGGAGCGCCATATCCCGGCACCCGCCAACGCTTATACCCGTATTCGTAAAGGTTCCGAGCTGAAACGGGCCGATGTGCTGCGTATAGCGTTAATGTCGTCAGAGAACTTTGCCGCGTATACGCTTGCCCGCCATCACCCTGGGGGGTATGACGCTTTTGTTGCAGCCATGAATAGCCGTGCCCGAGAGCTTGGCATGGTTAATACCACGTTTGTGGATCCTACCGGGTTGTCGGCAGAAAATCTTTCCACGGCGGCGGATCTGGTACGTCTGGTCAGGGCGGCCAGCAAGTACCCGCAGATTCGGGAGTACTCCACCACTCGCTACTTCAGCGCCCACTTCCGGCAGCCCCGCTACCGCCTGGCGTTCGGAAATACCAATGTTCTGGTGCATCGTGATAGCTGGGGTGTGGGCATCAGTAAAACGGGTTACCTTTCGGAGGCCGGGCGCTGCCTGGTCATGCTCTCCCAAATGGGGGGCAAACCGGTCGTCACGGTGCTGCTGGATTCCCTGGGAACCCGGTCGCCAATGGGCGATGCCGGGCGCATCAAGCGCTGGCTGGCCACTGGCGCGGGTGGCAGTGTAGCCGCAGCGGCCCGGGCCTATGAGCGTAAAAAGAACGCCGCGTACGCGTCATCGGAAAGCGCCACGGTCAGCGCGAACTGACGCCGTATTTAAAAGGACTTCTGGCCATGATCGAAATCTTCACCACCGGCGGAACCATCGACAAGGTGTATTTTGATGCCAATAGCGAGTTTGAAATCGGAGACAGTCTGGTTGGAGAGCTGCTTGCGGAATCCAATATACGGGAAGGCTTTTCTGTCTCAGGCCTGATGAGAAAGGACAGCCTGGAAATGACGGATGAAGACCGCGAGGTTGTCAGGGCCGCAGTCAGCCGCTGCCCGGCGGAACATGTTGTTATCACTCACGGCACAGACACCATGGCAGAAACCGCACGAACACTGCTGTCAGTCCACGGCAAAACCATCGTGCTCACTGGCGCCATGCAGCCGGCCCGCATGCGCCGCAGTGATGCGGTTTTCAACATTGGTTTTGCATGGGCAGCAGTGAAGTTGTTGCCCCACGGCGTCTACATTGCCATGAACGGGGAGGTGTTCGAAGCCGGCTCTGTGCGCAAGAACCTGAAAGCCCAGCGGTTCGAGCGAACCTGATCAGCCCAGGCATTCCACTTCCTCCGCGGTTAGCGACCGGTACTGTCCCGGCGCCAGTGTCGGGTCCAGCACCACGCCTCCAATCCGCCAGCGATGCAGTCCGTCCACGTGGTTACCCACCGCAGCCAGCATCCGCCGGACCTGATGGTAGCGCCCCTCGGAAATGGTCAAATCGATCCGCCGTTCGTCCAGTTTGTGCACCCGGGCGGGAGAAGTCAGCCGGGAGTCATTGCGCAGTTCCACCCCCCGTTCCAGCCGGGTAATGGCTATGGTATCGATGGTTTCGCTGAGGGTCACACGATAGGTCTTGGGGCAATTGACTCGGGGAGAGGTTATTCTGTGGGACCACTGGCCATCGGTGGTCAGCAACAACAGCCCGGTGGTGTCCGCATCCAGCCGTCCAGCGATATGCAGCCCCTGCCGTACACCAGTGGGCAGGAGGTCCAGGGCGGTTGGTTGCTGGCTGTCCGTGGTGGCACTGATGACCCCCACGGGCTTGTGCAGCATCAGGTAGCGTTCGCCCGGAAGCGTCAGGGGTTGCCCCTCAAGTGTTACTGTGGACTCAGGGGGTACCAGCGCGCCGGCCTTGCGGCACGCCTGATCGTCGACCCGTACCCGACCTGCGCTGATGGCCTTTTTCGCCTCCCGGCGCGACAGAGTTGTGGCGTTGGCTATGAAATAATCCAGACGCATATTCAGGTGCAACCTTCGCCCGGAGGAGGCACGGTCAGGCTGGCAAGGCATAAAACCTCGGCGGAGCCGGTCATCCGGGCCCACAACAGCCCCAACAGCTCACCTGCAACAGCCGGGCGTTCCAGCCGGGCACTGGGCCTGGGTATGAGCCCCTCACCATTGTCCTCCGCCAGAATGAAGGTGAACGGATGCGCCCCGGGAATGCCAAGGCGGATATCCGTTGCCGTCAGCTTGCCATTGGCGCTTTCGTAGTGCAGGAAGCCATCCGTAAACCATTCCAGACGGCGGGCCTCGTCAAGCGATGCGGCTGCGCTTGCCAATTCGGCATCGCGCGGGAAGCTTTCCACGGTGACTGGCCCGCCTCCATCCAGAAATCCGGTGACGATTTCCATGCGCCGGTCCTCACCCATGACCGTGACCCGCCACAGGATGGTGTTAAAAGGCATTGGCTGTACCATTCTCGGGGCGTCCTGCAGATCTTCCTCTGCCAGGGCCGGCTCCACTCGGTCCGAAATGATCTGTTGCGCGGTGACACTCCAGCCAAGATACAGCGTAGACAACGCCAGGCCTGCCATGACGGCTCGGGTGTTGGGCCCACGGACCAGGAATGCCAATATCCCCGCCAGCAAGGGCAAGGTATACAGGGGGTCGATAATAAAAATACTATGGAGGGCAACCGGTGGCCCCACGGGCCAGAACAACTGGGTTCCGTAGGTGGTAAAGGCATCCAGTAGCGGGTGTGTCAGCAGTATCAGGGCGGTGACCGCCAGCCAGCGTTTGTAACTGAGAGCAGGGCGCCAGCGATACAGCGCGTAGGCGATAAAAAATGACAATGGAAGCAGGATGAACAGGGAGTGGCTGAAGCCCCGGTGCTGGGTAAAGTTGGCCACAGCGGTACCGTAGTCGATTACCACGTCCAGATCCGGCAGGGTGCCAAGGGCAGCGCCAATCAATAACGCTGAACGACCAAGGGTTTTTCCGGCAACAGCGCCAGCCAGCGAGGCACCCAGTGCAGCTTGGGTAATCGAGTCCATCGGAAGTGAAACCTTGTCAGTGGAGTCCAACAGGTATTATGCGTGGAAACGGCTTTTGGATCACGGGGTGTGGGTGGTCGGATAGATCACAGCAGGCAGAATAACAACAGCCGGTAGAATCGCTTCCACCGGCTGTTCGGGACAAGAGTCTGCGGAACGTCAGATTCTTCGGCGTCGGGCCAGGCCAATGCCCGCCAGGCCAAGACCCAGCAGTGCCAGGGTGCCGGGCTCAGGTACCGAGCGTGCGTTGAGTTTTGCCAGAAGATCCACCGAACTGATGGCGTGTTCTGCCGTGTGGAAGTCGTTCACTCCGTTCTCGAAACCGATGAGTTCCAGCGAATAGATCTGGCCACCGAATGTGAACTCGGAGTTGGACACGATGGATTCTTCAAAAATCACGACGTCATCGACAGGGCCGTCTTGCAGGTCCCAAAGTGTGAAGCACCATCCGAACAGGCAGATATTATAGGGGTTGGAGGCATTGTTGGGTGTTTCCTCATGCGAAAACACAAAGCTGCCTTCAGTGGCTGAGCCACCTTCAAAACCGAGCGTTACGTTCAGGTCCACGCCGGTCAGGGCATCACCGGTAACAGGGGCGTTGATGTGAGTGAATTTTCCCAGAACAAATGGCTGGTCATCACTGATCTGCCGAGGAAGTGGGCTGTAGGCGGTGAAGTCGTACCCGCTCTGGCTGCCGTGATACTGCGGTGTTCCCCAGCGAATGGAATCGGTCCCTTCACCGCTGACAGCGGAGCCAGTCGGATTCTCAAAGGTTCCATCAATGGTTTCCAGGTTGATGGGGAACGCTGCAACGCTGGTCGCCAGGGTCAGTAACGCACTGCTGACAATGCCTTTCCAAAATACCTTCATAGCGGGCCTTCAATTTCAATTATCTGTTTTACCACAGAGGGTTCCGTAGCGGTTAAATACAGATAAGCGAAATTTGTGCCACTATAAAAATATCTCATATTTCATAAAGGTAGGGCTAGTTGAAGAGTTACTGTGTATAAAATGTTGACACATTGTTCTCACAACTTTACACCCAGTGCGTTAAGAACCGCTTCGCCGGGATAGCCATCTGCTACCAGCTTGTTATCCGACTGATACTGTCGAATCGCCGAGCGGGTCTGGGGGCCCATAATGCCGTCCGGCTCGCCGGTGTCGAAGCCCTTTTCATTCAGAGCTTCCTGGATAGCGAGTATGTTATCCCGGGACAGGGCCGGCTGATCTTCCGGGGGCGGATTCTGCAGGCCTCCGGCGCCGGCAATCCGGTCCGCCAGGTGCCCCACGGCGATGGCATAGAATTCAGACCGGTTCCAGCCCATGATGACGCCAAAATTATGGTAAGCCAGAAAGGCCGGCCCGCGATGGCCGGACGGCACCACCAGAGAAGCCTTGATGGGTTCGTTTGCCAGGGCGTTGCCGAAAGCGTCGGTGACACCCAGCTGGCGCCATTCGTTGAGTTCAAGCCTGCGTCCGTCGGCCAGTTCGTAATCGAAGTTGTCTGGCAGCAGAACTTCCCGGCCCCAGCGGTAGTCGCCGTTCCAGCCCAGGTCCTCCAGGAAGTTGCCGGCTGACATCATGGCATCCGGCAGGCTGTTCCACAGGTCCCGTTTGCCGTCACCATCTCCGTCCACGGCATGCCGGAGGAAAACGGTAGGCATGAACTGCACGTGCCCCATGGCGCCGGCCCAGGACCCTTCCATCTGTTCGGCCGATATCGCCCCCTCGTCAATGATCCGCAGTGCGGCAATCAGTTGCTCGGTAAAGAACGTGCTGCGGCGCGGGTCACACGCCAGTGTGGCCAGGGAGCTCGGCACCGGCATTTTGCCAAAGTAAGCACCAAAGTTGGTTTCCAGGCCCCAGAAAGAGACCAGATAGGGGGCGGGTACACCGGTTTCACGGGTGACGCGGTCGAGCAGCTGGCGGTGTTCCTGCAACAATTCCCGCCCCTTGCTGACACGCTGGTCGTTTACCCTGCGGTTCAGATAGTCGGCGAAGGTGGTGGTAAATTCCGGCTGGCGCCGGTCCAGCTCGATAACCCGCTCTAGGTACTCGGCGCTCGCCAGCACGGTCGTGGCCGTTTGCGATGACACGCCGGCATCGATCGCCTGGCCCTCCAGCCGGTCAATGCACTGTTGAAAATCCTCTTTGGTGTCGCTGTAGGCCACGCCGGGAAGGCTTCCCAATGCCAATAGCCCGGCCATTGAAAAGTGGCAGATTGTCCGTTTGCCTGCAAAAGTCCCTGAGAATATGGTCGGCACGCTGAACCTCGGTCTGGGGTGGATATTCCAGGCTCATGGTAGCCTGTTTTCCGTGCTCTGAAATACCGTTGTGGACAGCTTTCGGTGACAATTCTTTAACCTGGAGTGTCCGGCTGCCATGCCTGTGTGGTCTTTTTGTAGCCCGGCTATTCCCGGGTAACGGCTTGTTCTATAGTTTGGGCGTATAAACGACTTACTCCTGAATAATAAGGTTCGAATCATGGCAACGCTGAAGGCGCTGGTGGTGGATGATGCCAGTTTTGTTAGGGACCTGGTCAAGCGGACGGTGCGCCAGCGCTTCCCGGTGATCGAAACTACCGACGCCCAGAACGGACGCAGGGCCCAGTCACTGATGTCCCGTACGGTATTTGACCTCATCCTGTGTGACTGGGAAATGCCCGAGATGTCCGGCCTGGAGCTGTTGCAGTGGATGCGCCAGCAACCCCAGTATGAAAAAGTGCCGTTCATCATGATTACCAGTCGCGGCGACAAGGATCATGTGGTGGAAGCCGTCAAGGGTGGAGTATCCGAATACCTGGGCAAGCCCTTCAGCCCCGAAGGGCTGAGCAACAAGATCATCAAGGTGATGGGCCGGCGGCTCAAGGAGGCCATGGATCGTAGCGGCAAGAGCATGGGTGGCCCAGCCGATGCCTTCAGGGAGTCTGCCACCCTGCTGACCCAGAAGCGGGAACCGTCAGCTTCGGTGCCACCCCGTGCGGGTAAGCCATCCACCGCCCGCGGCGCTTCATCGCGACCGGCCATGAGTGTGGCCTCGGTTCGTTTTGCGGACAGCACCCTGCGGTCGGTGGTCAAGGACATTACGCTCACGGAAGTCCGGGTGATCGCCAAGCGGGACCAGGAATTCCCGGGCATCCTCGACCAGGCAGTGGTGGATATCGAGGTAGCCGAAGATCAGGTAGCACGATTGAATGGTTACGTGCATCAGTTGCAGGCGGTAGAGAAGCGACAGGATACGGATTTTGTCAGCGTAACGATCCGCTTCGTCGACGAAGACCCCCAGAAGCTGGAAGACCTGTCCCGCTTCATTGCTCGCTTCCGCAGTGGGGGCTAGGCCCTTACGGGAAGGCTTCAGGAAGCGGTTTCCGGGAGCTTTTCCGCCAGTCGCTCCCGGGGAAAGTGGCAGATGAACTCGCTGCCATCGCCAATATGGCTGCGTATCTCCAGCCGGCCATCATGGTTCAGCAGAACGTGCTTGACGATCGCCAGCCCCAATCCGGTGCCGCCGGTTTCCTTGTGCCGGCTCGGGTCTGCGCGATAGAAGCGCTCGGTGAGGCGCGGGATGTGGACCGGATCAATACCGATGCCGGTGTCTTTTACAGACAGGTGCGCACCGTCACGATCGGTATTCCAGGTAATCGTAATCTGCCCGCCCGCCGGGGTGTATTTCACCGCATTGAATATCAGGTTTGAAAAGGCACTGCGCAGCTGGCTTTCGTCGCCCCTGAGCAGGTGGCGCTCGGAGATGTTGACGTTGAACTCATGGCCCTGCTCGCCGCTGAGGGCTTTAGCATCATGGCAGATCTGGTTGATCATTGCCTGGACGTCCGTGACCGCATCACTGACGGACTGTTCCCCGGTTTCAATCTTTGACAACAGTATCAAATCGGTAATCAGTGCTTCCATACGGGAGGATTGCTGGGCCATGGTGTTGATGGCACGGCGCCACTTGGGAGGCAGGTCATCGGCGTTGTCGACCAGCGTTTCCAGGTAGCCGCTGATCACCGTCAGCGGTGTACGCATTTCATGGGAGACATTACCGACAAAGTCCCGCCTCATCTGCTCGAGTTGGTAGAGCCGGGTGACATCCTTGGCCACAATCAGGCGATCATCGTCGCCAAAAAGGCTGATCTGGATCTGAAGGCGTATGTGGGGACGTGCCGGGGAGTTCAGGTCCAGAGGCTCGCGGTAGTCCCTGGAATCGAAATAGGCCTTGAACGCAGGATTGCGGATCAGGTTGTGGATGAACTGACCCTGGTCCGAACCGCGTCGAAAACCGAGCAGGTGTTCTGCCGAGCCGTTCCACCACTCCATGGCACCCCGTGAATCCGTCATGATGACGCCATCACGCATCGCATTGGTGGACTCCTGAACCCGGTTAATCTGGGCGCGAAGCCTGTCCTGAGTGCGGAGGTGAGTTTGATGGAGCTTGTGGAGGCCGTCAAAAATGTCGCCCCACAGGCCAACGCTTTGTGGGGCCTCATCGCTGCCGCCAGGGTTGCCAAACCAATGGTAGAGGCGCTTTGCCTGGGCGAGGGTCCACCAGAGGTAGACAAGGAGCCCTACGGTGAGCCCGTAAAGCGGCTCGCCAAAGAATAGCCCGATCGCCGTACAGGCAACCAGAAAGGCGATGATCCACCGCACATACCTTGACCAGTTGTGTTGCATTACTGCTGCCCCTGAATCAGTTCCGGCCCTTGCGGGGGGAGGGCGCCGGTTTGCGGTTATGCGGCCCTGGTAGAGAACCGGTAGCCGGTGCCCCGCACTGTCTGGATCAGGTGATCGTATTGGTCGCCAAGGGCTTTGCGCAGGCGGCGAATGTGCACATCAACCGTGCGTTCCTCAACGTAAACGTTCCCGCCCCAGACCTGATCCAGCAGTTGGGAGCGAGTATATACCCGTTCCTGGTGTGTCATGAAGAACTGAAGCAGCCGGTATTCCGTAGGGCCGATGTTCAGTGCGCCGGTTTCGGTGGTCACACGGTGGCCCACCGGGTCCAGTGTAAGGCCCTCCACCTCAATGGGTGTTTCCACACCCGGAGGAGTGGTGCGCCTCAGCACTGCCTTGAGCCGTGCTACCAGCTCCCGGGGGGAGAATGGCTTGGTAATGTAGTCATCGGCGCCGACTTCCAGCCCCTGAATCTTGTTGTCCTCTTCGACCTTGGCGGTGAGCATGATGATGGGGATTTCAGCGGTGGTCTCTTCTTTCTTGAGACGCCGCGCCAGTTCAACACCACTGGTGCCGGGAAGCATCCAGTCAAGCAGGATGAGATCGGGCTGTTTATCGACAATCAGGGCATGCGCTTCGCGGGCATCCGCTGCCTCAAGGTAGTCGTAGTCGGCCATTTCGAGGGCCACGGCAATCATTTCGCGGATAGGTGCCTCGTCATCGACGATCAGGACAGTTTTTCCAGTCATGAGCATTAACCTGTGTCAGACCTTGTTTTGTTGCTGCCTTATTACAACCCGACAGTGTTACAAGTATATGACAGCATCCGCCCGGCACAGGATTTGTTGGCTCAAGCGACCATCAGGTCCACCAGCAGGCCGGTAAACACCGCGAAACCGGCCCAGTTATTGTTGAGAAATGCTTTGAAGCAACCATCCCGTGTCCGGTCGCGGGCCAGATGTTGCTGGAAAACGAACAGGCAGGCCATGGCGACGAGCCCCATGTAGTAGAACACGCCCAGTTCGGATTGCTGGCCTACCAGTATCAGAATAAGCACCACCAGTCCCTGCAGAACCGCGATAACCGCGCGGTCCGCCTCCCCGAAAAGAATGGCCGTGGACTTGATGCCTATCCTGATATCGTCGTCGCGATCGACCATCGCGTAGAGAGTGTCGTAGGCGATGGTCCAGAGCACGTTGGCGGTAAACAGCAGCCAGGCCATGCGGGTAACCTCACCGGCTTCGGCGGCCCACGCCATGGGGATGGCCCAGGAAAAGGCCGCGCCGAGGAACAGTTGCGGCAGGTGGGTGTAGCGTTTCATGAACGGATAGATGAACGCCAGTATCACGCCACCGAAAGAGAGGTAGAGCGTCAGGGTATTGGTGAACAGCACCACCATCAGGAAGGCGATCAGGCAAATGCCGGCAAACAACGCAACGGCTTCCCAGGCATCGATCCGGCCAGATGTGAGTGGGCGGTCTTTGGTGCGCTTTACGTGGCGGTCCACCTTGCGGTCGGCGAAATCGTTGATAGCGCAGCCAGCGGCCCGCATCAGGAAAACGCCAAGGGTAAACACGATAAAGTTGCCGATGCCGGGAAAACCGTCCGCAGCCAGCCACAGTGCCCAGTAGGTCGGCCATAGCAGAAGCAGGCTGCCGATCGGGCGGTCGAGTCGCAACAGGCGGGCGTAGTCTGCAAGGCGGGCCTGTATGTGGTTGGGCACAGCATTGGACAGCATGGGCTTGATCCGTATCGGGTGAAGTGCAAGGGGTTGAGCGGAATTATAGCCAGCAGTGGCGCCCGGGTTAAAGGCTCGGTGGCTGGCGTGTCAACCGATCAGGGTAGGAAGGAAGTATTCGCCCACCAGCAGTGAGTGGTTGCCACTGAAGAACCGGGAACGGCGTGCCGCCAGAGGCTGGGCATTGCTGTCGCGGTGGCACAGCCCTGTTTCGAAGGGGCCCCGTTGCCACTCAGGGTTGCTGAACAGGTAAGCCCCCAGTGGTCTGCGGCCAAGGTTGCGCAGGCGGCGGCCCCGTCCTGCCAGGGTCACCAGGGGAACAATGGTGCGGGCAAGTACCCAGGGTGTGTCGTCGCCGTTGAGGCAGACCTCCCGTACCCAGGCATTCTGGCGCACCGGGATACCGAGGGTGCGGGCCTCTTCCAGAGTGGGGCGGGCAAAGCCTTCCTGAAGAATGTCCACACGAAAGCTGTCGCGACACTGAAGCTGCAGCGCCCGGGTCAGGGAACCCTCGAGTTTCAGCCAGTGGCCAAGTGCGCCATGAACCGCGGGGTTCCGAAGCCCGGCCGCTGAAAACGAGCGGTACCAGTCCGTTGGGGGAATGCCAACAGGGTTACAGTCCCTTGACGGCATAAATTCCCGGGGCGTTGCGCCAGTAGCCTTTGTAGTCCATGCCATAGCCAAACAGAAAGCGGTCTTCCACCTCCAGCCCGGTGAAGTTGGCTTTCAGGTCCGGCCTTGCTTTGCGGTCGTGCTGTTTATCCACCAGTACTGCTGTCATGACCTCTTTGGCACCATGGGCAAGACAGTAATCCGCAATGGCACAGAGAGTCGTACCTTCATCGAGGATATCGTCGACAATAAGAACGATGCGGCCATTCATGTCGGCGTCCGGCCTCAGTTTCCATTCCAGTATCCCGCCAGTCGTTTCCTGGCGATAACGGGTAGCGTGGAGGTATTCCGCCTGTACCGGGAACTTCAGCAGCGGCAGCAGCTGGCCTGTGAGAATCAGGCCGCCGTTCATCACGCAGAACAACAGGGGGTTGGTGTCTTTCAGGCGCCCGGTTATATCGTCCGCAAGGGACTGAATGGCGGCCTGTACCTGCTGTTCGCTTACCAGGCAGTCGGCTTCGGCCATTACCTGATTAAGTTCGGCGACGGTATCGGTCATAAAGGTCGGGTCCTGTCATAAAACCGGGGATTATACCGGAGGAGGCGCGCCGAAGGGAGGGGGCGTTCGGGCTGCGACCGGTCGGTATTTATGGCTATTGGCACAAAACCTGCCAAATGCCCGTCGGCACTGGCATTGGTCAACGCCGTAGCGATGGGTATGATGGTTTCCGGTTTGTGGAGTGCCGTGAAGGCATAGAAAGACTTGCGCGCATGATTGTCTGACAATTATCATCGCGCCCTGATGAGTTTTGGAGGAAGGCTATGAAAAAGTGGCAATGCGTTGTGTGCGGATTTATTTACGATGAAGCGGAAGGCTGGCCGGACGACGGCATCGCACCGGGTACTGCCTGGGAAGATGTGCCGGAAGACTGGGAATGCCCTGACTGCGGCGTTGGCAAGGAAGATTTTGAGATGATCGAAATCGGTTAATGGTGCCGGTATAAGCGACAGAGTCGGAGAGCAGGTAATGAGCGCAGACGCACCCATTGTGATTGTGGGAACCGGGTTGTCGGGTTACACCCTGGCGAAGGAAATTCGTAAACAGGACAGCAATACACCCCTTGTAATGGTGACGGCGGACGACGGCTTCAGCTATTCAAAGCCCATGCTGTCTACCGGCTTTACCAAAGGCAAGGAAGCGGACGAACTGGCCCAGGCATCGGCGGATGCCATGATCGAGCAACTGAACCTGGAGCTGCGCACCTACACCACCGTCACCGGTATTGAGCCGGAGGCCCATGAGCTGGTGCTGGGGGATGAACGGCTGGTTTACAGCAAGCTGGTGCTGGCCTGGGGGGCTGATGTCATACGTCTGTCCATCGCGGGCGATGGTCAGCAACACGTGTTCTCGATTAACGACCTGATGGACTATCGCGCCTTTCGTCATGCCCTGCAGGGCAAAAAGCGAGTGGCCATCATGGGGGCCGGCCTGATCGGTTGTGAGTTTGCCAATGACCTGCGCAATGGCGACTATGACGTTGACGTGATTGCCCCTTCCGATACCCTGATGCCCGGGCTGCTGCCCGCACCCGCCGCCGAAGCCGTGCGCAGTGGTCTGGAAAACCTGGGTGTGCGATTCCATCTGGAAACCGTGGTGGAACACATTGCTGAGTGCGACAAGGGCGTGAAGCTGACCCTGGCCAACGGCGAGACTCTGGATGCTGATCTGGTGATTTCCGCCGTCGGACTACGGCCTCGCACAGAGCTGGCGGCTGCAGCGGGTCTGCAGACCAATCGCGGAATCGTGGTGAACCGCAGTCTGCAGACATCCGCTCCGGATATCTATGCCCTGGGAGACTGCGCGGAAGTGGATGGCCACGTTTTACTCTATGTCCTGCCGTTAATGGCCTGTGCCCGAGCCCTGGCGAAAACCCTGGCAGGGGAACCAACCGAGGTGAAATACGGCACCATGCCGGTCATGATCAAGACGCCCTGCTGTCCCACCGCGGTCTGCCCGCCACCGACCGATGCCTCGGGTAGCTGGGACGTCGAGGCAGACGGCCAGGACGTTCGGGCGCTGTTCAGGAGCGATTCCGGCGACGTCCTGGGGTTTGCGGTTACCGGCCGATATGCGCTGGAGAAACAGGCCCTGTCAAAAGAAGTGCCGCCAATCCACGAGTAATCAGCGGTATCGGGATTGCGAAAGTCCCTGGCTTACGGTAGAAACTCATTCGTGAGCTAACGAAATTGACAGGAGCGGGCATGCTGGAAGTAACCAGAAAACTGGTGGATCTACTGGATCTTTCCCCGATGGGTGACGACCACTTTCAGGGGGACAGCGAAGACCTCGGCTTTCCCAATGTATTCGGGGGGCAGGTTCTGGGCCAGGCCCTGATGGCCGCCAGCCGCACCGTGGAGGGGCGCCTGCCCCATTCCCTGCATGCCTATTTCCTGCGGCCTGGCAATCACAGCATGCCCATCGACTATGAGGTGCAGCGGGTCCGCGACGGTGGCAGTTTTTCCGTAAGGCGGGTCATTGCGCGCCAAGGCGGTAAGGAAATACTGACCGGCTCCGTGTCGTTCCAGATCGCCGAGGAGGGTTTCGAGCACCAGTTGGATATGCCAGCTGCCCCAGACCCTGACAGCCTCAAGTCAGAGCAGGACTACGGCAAGATGCTTGCGCCCCATGTGCCTGAACACCTGCGAGATACATTGGTGCGGGATCGCCCCATCGAAATCCGTCCGGTGGATCCGGTCAACCCGTTAAAGCCCGAGCCCCGCCCCCCTTATAAGCAAAGTTGGTTCCGCACCCAGGGCCATCTGCCGGATGACCCGGTGCTGCACCGGTGCCTGCTGACCTATGCCTCAGACTTCTCGTTTCTGGGAACCGCACTGAATCCCCATGGTGTGACTTTCATGAGCAAGAAGATGCAGATAGCCAGTCTGGATCATTCGATCTGGTTCCACCGTGAGTTCCGGATGGACGATTGGCTGCTCTACGACAAGGACAGCCCCAGTGCGTCGGGCGGACGCGGCTTCAATCGTGGTAACTTCTTTGACCAGCAGGGACGGCTGGTGGCGTCAACAACACAGGAAGCGTTGATTCGCCAACGTGGTTAGCCAGTTCCGCGGCTTTTCTCCGGGCGCCCCCGTTTGTCCAGCCACGCTGTCAATTCATTGAATGGCAGCGGCGGCGTGATCAGGTAGCCCTGAATCATGTCGCAACCCATCTGCTCAAGCAGGTCCAGTGTTTCCTGCTTTTCCACACCTTCGGCGACCACGGTATAGCCTAGGCTATGACACATATCGATGGTGGTTTTGACGATGACACGGTCACCGGCTTCGGTGGCCAGGTCGGTCACCAGGGATCGGTCGATCTTGATTTCGCTGGCGGGCAACTGCTTGATATACGACAACGATGAGTAACCGGAGCCGAAATCGTCAATGGACAGCGGGATCCCCGTGGCGTGCAATGACTTGAGGGCCTTCAGGGAGTTGACCGGGTCCTGCATCATCGAAGTTTCGGTGACCTCCAGGGTAATCGCTCCCCGATGTGAGTGGTAACTGCTCATCAACCGCTGCACAAACATTGGAAAGTCCCGTTCCCTCAGGTTATTTGGAGAGATATTCACCGAAACGTCGAGGCTGTGACCCATTTCTAGCAGACGGCTTCGGATGGCCAGGGATTGCTCCAGTACCCAGCGGGTCAGCGGTTTGATCAGGCCGGTTTGTTCTGCCAGGGCAACGATTTCATCAGCGGGGACAGGGTTTTTATGGTCCGGCCAACGTACCAGGGCCTCAACTCCGACAACTTCGCCGGTTTTCAGTAACAGCTTTGGCTGCAGATAAAGCGCAAGCCTGCCGTTCTTCAGGGCGTGTCTCAGGTCCGAGGCCAGTGTCAGGCGATCCGCACTGTAGGAATCCCGCGATGGGTGGTAAAAGGCCTGCCCCCGGTCTCTGGCATCTTCCGAGCCCTGGGCAATGAAGGCCCGGCGTATCAATGTGTTGGCGTCTGTGGCGTCATCCGGACAGATGGCTGTTCCGGTGTGAGGGTCCAGGGGCAATTGCATGCCCAGATAATCCAGCGGTTCGCGGAGTTCCTGCAGTGCATGGGCCACGGCCCGTGGAACCTCTGCCAATGTGTCGGTCTCTACCACAAAGCCGAAGGTGGAGGATTCCAGCGAGGCGAGATAGAACGACTGTTGCTCCGTGGTCTCCACCGGAGAGATACCGGGCAGGTCCCCCACAATGCTGTTGAAACGTCGGGCAGCCAGTTCGATCAGGCGATCCGTATTGCGATGTCCGAGGGTTTTGGTGATAGACGGAAGGTTGGTGAGGTGGATCACGGATATGGAAAACCGTTTGTCCGCTTCCCGGGCGATCAGCTCGTTGATCATCATCTCCAGACAGGCGCGATTGGGCAAGCCCGTCAGTGGGTTGTGTAACGCCTGGTCAATCAGTCTCAGTTCTGCCGACCGTCTTGCCGCCATGGCAGCAATTTCCGCTTCCCGGGCTCGCACCTTGTCTTCCCGCTCCTGATAAAGCCTGGCCGCAAGGGCAATGGTTAACAGAATGGCTTCGAGGGCCGAGCCAATCTCCATGCCATAAGCAGTGACGAAGTTGGTGGGAATAAGTCCGTACTTGTTGGCGGCGGTCACCGCGCTGCCCACAGTCAGCAGTCCCCACGCAATGGTGTAATAGCTGGCCTGAGGGTTTCCCCGGATCCACTGCAGCGGCCCGATCACGGTCAGCAAAAGACAGCTGGGAATCGCCAGGGCAACCGTAAGCCGGCTGGCAATGCTGTAGTCAGTAATAAAGGTGAGTACCACAACCGCAAGGTTCACCACCACGGTGTACCATACCAGCCTGTCCATTTTCGGGCTGGTGGCTCGGAGGTTAAGGAACGCGCGGGAGAACAGCAGCGTGAAGATCAGCGCCACCGGAACGGTCAGCATCATTGCCTGGTTGTGTAACCAGGGCAGCCCTGGCCAGAGCAACTGGTAGGTGCTGCCGTTCAGGCTGCCAACCAGCAGGAGATACCCCAGGGTGGAAAGCACATACAACAGATACATACGCTCGCGCAGCGCCAGAAAAATAAACAGGTTGAAGAAGATCACCATGATCAGGATGCCGTAGTAAATCGCATGCATCTGGTCTTCGACCGATGCGGCTTCGAAAAACGCGGCGGTATTCCAGAGCCGGACAGGAATCTGCATGGCCCCCTGGCTACGAACTCTCAGCAGGATCTGGTAGTCACTGTCGGGATCTACGTTGTAGGCAAACAGGAAATTCCGGTGCCGGACCGGGCGCTGGTCGAACGGGTAATGATCACCTGTCAGTATGCGCTGCCGGACAACGGCGTTTTCAAGAAGATAGAAGGTAATATGGTCAAGCTGAGGATAGCGGATTTCCAGCACCTGGCGGGGGCCGGGTATTGCTGAAAGGTCTGACGCAGGGATGCGAAGCCACACGGTATCGCGGATGTAGCCGAAGTTCGGACTTTCGCCTTCCAGTGACTGCCAACGATCAGAAGCAAGCGCTTCCCTGAGATCCAGCTCTTCTGAAGGCGCCACCCGGATGTAGTCCATATCCGGCTCTGCGAACCCGGATTCAGGAGGGTTCGCCTGGGTTCCGAAAGCCATTATGATCAATGCGCCCATGAGGGCGAAAAGCTGAGCAATATGGCGCACGTAGTACCAATCTAGTTTGGAGTGTCCATTTCAGTATGGCTCCAACCACCCAGCTGCTCAAGGGACAAATGTCAGGTTTTCCACCCACTGGCGGGCCCAGGCTTCCGCTTCCATTTCCGGTTCTGTCGTTTCCAGGGCGTCGATCTGAAGCGTGTCACCCACTTTCCGTGCCGAGGTCTCATAGAAAGCCTCTTCCATAAGGTCGCCGGCACCGCAAAACGTATCGCCGTAAGAGCTGTCGCCCAGCACTATGACACCGAAAGGGCGCCCGGGTTGCTGGGGCAGTTCCTCGCGGAGCCTCAGGTAGAAGGGCAGCAGGTTAGGCGGAACCTCGCCCTGACCTGTGGTGGAGGTGCAGATCAGCACCGGGTCACTGTTACCGGTTATGTCTTCCAGCGCAGGATTCTCAAGGACGATGATCTGATGCCCTTCCTGCTCCAGGGTCTTTTTAAGCGCGCGTGCCGTCAATAATGCGCCACCATAGACGCTGCCAACCAGAATCCGGATTGATGCCATAAGTCGCCCTGCTCGTTGAATTGCGGCACGATCATAGCGAGTGCATGCCTGAGCCTCAAGCGTGGATGCGGGGTTTGGCCGGCTCGGTTGTGATGGTGCGTACCCGCGGTGCAATGCGATTGCGACCGTCTTCCTTGGCGTTGTATAGGTGAATGTCGGCCAGCTTCAGCAGTTCGTTCACGGAGCCGGCTTTGGCGATGGAACAGATGCCGGCACTGATCGTAATGGGAAGTCGCTTCCCGGCAAACGTGAACTCGGCACTGGCTACCTCGGAGCGCAAACGCTCAGCGAGGGTCAGGGCCTGGAGCAACGATGTATCCGGCAACAGGATCAGGAACTCCTCGCCACCCCAGCGTGCGGCCACGTCGGTCTGGCGGATCGCTGCCTGCATGAGTTCCGAAAAGCGGCGAAGTACGTCATCTCCCGCATCATGGCCATACTCGTCGTTGATGTGCTTGAACAGGTCGAGGTCTATGAGGGCGATTGAAAAGTGGTGTCCGGAGCGGCGATACCGGGAGTACTCCTCGTTCAGACGATGCTGTATGTCTCTGCGATTGGAGAGCCCTGTCAGTTCGTCGGTTCGGGCAGCGTGCTCGTGCGCCCGGGCCATTGCCATCAGCTCGTTGCGGGCCTTCAGTCGGCTGGCTTCCAGCACAAAACAGAAAATGGATTCGAACGTCAGGGTGGCGAAGAAACGAATCTTGAAGTCAGTGGTATATTCCGCCGTTACCAGCGGTAGCTGCGGAAACTGGAACACCACCACCGTCAGCAGGCAGCAGAACAGAAGCACCGCCGTTCCGGTTTTCAGGTCCGTCAGATAGAACAACAGGGGCGGAAACACATAGAACCAGAGTGGGCCGGTGTTGCTTTCACCTCCGGTGATGATCAGGTATCCGAACAGCAGTCCGACAATGGCAATCATGCCGACTTTCTGCTGCTGGCGATTACCATTCCGTGAGTAGGCCAACATGTTTGTCGCCACCAGTGCCGCAAAGAACCAGAGGGTCCCGCCATGGGTCGTATGGGTGGCGAACCAGGCTTTGGCTCCGATGCCGAGCAGGAACAGGATGGCCATGGCGGACAGGCCGGTCAGCAGTCGGGAAACCCTTTGTTCTTCACTTGCGTCGGTGAGGGTCTGGCTGGGGTCTGGAAGTCGGGTCATGGCACTCTTGTTGTTTTGCTGTGCGTGAGGCGCACAATTGCCCGTCAGGTTAACCAAACATGGCCGTCCTTACAGAGACTTTGGTCAAGCAATCGTGACAATGACGGTTTTGTTTCATTTTAATGGCAAAAAATTTATAGTTGCCGCCGTATGAAGGCTGAATTTCAGCTACCCGTCTTCCCAGTTGCGAGACCTGATGTGTTATGGCCAGCAAAAACGGATTCCTTGATACCCTCCTGACCAGCCCGTCCACCGAGCGCTACCGTGTTGGCATCAGCTTCCTGTTTCTGTTCGTTGTCTTCCTTATGGTTGGCCAGATCAGCAGCGGGATGCCCAATAGCATGTTGTTGATGGCTGCTGCGGTTATTGGCGGCTATATGGCCATCAATATCGGCGCCAACGATGTGGCCAACAATGTGGGGCCGGCGGTAGGGTCAGGGGCCCTGTCGCTGGGGGGCGCGGTTGTCATTGCAGCGGTATTTGAGGCAGCCGGTGCCATTATTGCCGGTGGGGACGTGGTGTCCACCATCAAGGGCGGCATTATCGCCGCTGAACGACTGGATGATGTGAGCACCTTCGTCTGGCTGATGACGGCAGCTCTGCTCGCCGGTGCCCTGTGGCTGAATCTCGCTACCTGGATGGGTGCGCCGGTTTCCACGACTCACTCCATCGTTGGGGGTGTGTTGGGTGCGGGTGTTGCGGCTGGCGGCTGGGGAATAGCGGACTGGGCCGTGATGGGCAAGATTGTCGCCAGCTGGGTAATTTCGCCGGTGATGGGTGGTGTCCTGGCCGCCCTGTTCCTGTATGCCATAAAAAAGACCGTGCTCTACCGGCAGGATGTGGTGCCGGCGGCACGAACGTTCGTGCCCTGGCTGGTGGCCATTATGGCGTGGGCGTTTGGTACCTACCTGATGGTCAAAGGTGTGAAGAAGATTGTCAGTGTGGACTTCATGGGTGCCACATTGGTTGGCCTGGGCGTAGCCGTTGTGGTGTTCATCGCGATGAGGGTTCTGGTCGGGCGCCGCGCAGCCACCATGGAAAACAGCTCCGCGGGCGTGAATGAGCTCTTTGTCTGGCCCATGATCTTCGCAGCCGCGCTGCTCAGTTTTGCTCACGGCGCTAACGACGTGGCCAACGCCATCGGCCCCCTGGCTGCGATAAACGATGCACTGTCTGCCGGAGCGGTGGTTACCTCTGCCACCATTCCACTCTGGGTGATGCTGGTGGGTGCCATCGGTCTGGCGGTGGGGCTTATGCTCTTCGGGCCAAGGCTGATCAAGACCGTCGGCAGCGAAATTACCGAGCTGGACAAAACCCGGGCTTTCTGTATTGCGCTGTCAGCAGCACTGACGGTCATCATCGCTTCACAACTGGGGCTGCCTGTCAGTTCAACCCACATTGCCGTGGGCGGTGTGTTCGGTGTGGGCTTCCTTCGGGAATATCTGAAATCCAACTACGCCACGCAGTTGCACAACATCATGGACAGCCATGAAGAGGAAGAGCGCGAGCGCTTACGTCCGTTCCTTGAGGACTTCCGCAATGCCTCCGTTGAGGAGATGGAGAACCTGCTCACCCAGGCCAAGAAAAAGAAGCAGGTCCCCCTGTCCAAGAAGGAGCGTAAGCGCCTCAAGAAGATTTACCGCGAAGAGATGGTCAAGCGTTCCCATCTGACCCGTATCGTTGCTGCCTGGATCATCACAGTGCCTGTGTCGGCCTGCCTGGCAGCCATCCTGTTCTTCACCCTGCGCGGCTTCCTGATGTAAGGGTCTCCCGCGCTGGTTGTCAGCTGCCGGTTTGGCCCATACTATTCTTTCTACGGGAGGCGTTTGCCTCCCCAACTAATGCCAACCTGTCCGGGGATTGATTCATGAGTTCAGCAGAAGAAAGCCGTCAGGCAAAGGTCATTGACGAGCTCAGGGTATTTATCAAGAAGGTGCTCAGCGACCCCACGATCGCCGTGAAGTCGGTGGAAATTGCGCGTAAATACCGTAATCAGCCCAATGCCAATGAGCTTATTGCCCGGGAAATCAGTGCCAACACCACCATCCGCATTCCGGAAAGCTGGAGTCGGGCGGATCATATGTTTCTTGAGATTCTGGACGAAGTGCTGGATGACGAGGAGGCGCTTTACTAGCTCTTAAGTCCAGGCTTGCACTGAGTGAGGGGCGGAGACACTCTTCCAAAACCGTGCGGAGCCATGGATGGCGGAGCCGAGCGTACAGGGACGTATTCACAGCGTGTTTTGGAAGAGTGTCTCCGCCCCTCGCGGTTTCGGACTGAGCACGCTGAAGTCAGGCTTGCTGAGCCCCAGCCTGATGCAATTTCAGAACGGCATCCGCCATCTGATCCAGAATTTCCATTTCGTCCTGAACACCTTCATCCGCTGACAGTTCCCGCTGCTCCTTCAATATGTCTGCTAGGATTTCTTTTGTGGTCAGAGGGTTGGCCAAAACCACCCGGAATACGATGCAGGGGAAGTTGAAGTAGCGCGACGGTTCCAGTCGCGTCCGGGAGACAAACGCCTTGCCCCGTTCACGCTGGGTTTTCTGCAGGAACTTGGTGATCCGGTTCAGGGAGGTGTTCAGCCGCTCAGCCTGCAGGGGGTCCGCAACAGCGAGTGCATTTTGCACCTTTTCCGGACAATAGCGATAGGTAAGAATATTGAGCTCGGGCCTGGTGATCATTTCGAAATCCGGCTCTGCATCAATCATCTCCGCAAAGGTTTTCGCCTTGTCGATGCCCTGGTCGATAAGGATTTCGTAGCCCTCGCGCGCCAGAATTCTCAGCCCGGACTGGATCAGCATGGACATACCTGGCCGAGAGCCTTCCAGCGTATTGCTGCCCAGATCTCGCGAGCCCTTACGGATAATGTACTGGGCGTGGTGCTCAACGGCACTGGCCAGGCCCGGGTCACGGAATACTACCAGCCCCACGCCCATGGGCACGTAAAGCTGCTTATGAGCATCAAAGGTCACCGAGTCTGCCTTTTCAATGCCCCGCAACAGGTGGCGGTGAGTGCGGGAGAACAGGGTTGGCCCGCCCCATGCGGCGTCCACGTGGAAGTGGGCGCCGAATTCCCGGGCAATGTCTGCCATGGCGTCCAGGGGGTCCACGTTGCCGGTTTCGGTGGTGCCGGCAATGCCGCAAATGGCCATGACCCGGATCTTCTGACGGTGCAGTTCCAGGCACTTTTCCCGCAAGGCGTCGGTGTTGATGCGGTTGTCATCATCGGTGTCGACCGGTACCAGAAAATCACGGCCCAGGCCGAGTACATCGGCAGCTTTGCGCAGGGAGTAGTGGCCACGGCGGGAAACCAGTATGGCGGCGCCTTCACAGCCGTAATAACGCAGGGCTCGGAACAGGCCTTCCTGGTGGATGCCGCGGAAGCTGCCCTCGGCAGGGAAGGCGTTATTGCGCGCCACCCAGAGCGCTGTCAGGTTGGCAACGGTGCCGCCGGAGCACATGGCGCCAAGCGCATAGCGGGGATCGTGCATCCACTTACGGTAAAAGGCGCCGTCCTGTTCGTAGACCAGCCGGTGGATCATGCCCAGCACCTGACGCTCCATGGGCGTGAACGCCTTGGAGGTTTCGGTTTTCACCAGGTTCTGGTTGAGGGCAATCATTATCTTGGACAATGGCAGCATGAAGTAGGGCAGTGCCGATGTCATATGGCCGATAAAGCTGGGCGAAGCGGTGTGTACGGAATTGGCCACCAGCTTGTCGAGCAGGAACTGTGCCTGTTCCGAGACGAAGATGGGCTTTTCCGGAATGGCGTAGTCCGAGAAATCTTTCTCAACGTCGGAAAGATCCCGTTCGACCGCAACGATGTGTTCCTGCAGGAATCCGGCAAGGTTACGGGATATGTTCTGGTCAATCCGGCTCAGTGTGGATTCGGGTGCCTCAGGCACGGTGAATACACGATACATGGCCTCTACTGAGGCCTGGGCGGATTTTTTCTTTCCGGTCATAGGTGCCACACACTATCAGTGGTCATCCACAGGGCCTGTCCCGGATGCTCTGCGGATATGGTCGGAAACACAGGTTCCGACGTCGGTAACTTGCCACCGGGCTACTGCCAGGCGCTCTGTTCTCCCTGAGGGGGCGTAGTATACGGTGTCGAGATACCATACGCTACAGCATGGCCTCTGCCCCGCGGGTGGGTCAAAGGATCTCCCGGTGTACGTCCAGTATGGCAGCGTCAACGCGTTCCTGTATGGCTTTTTCGATCTGGTCCAGGCGCTGGGATATCTGCTGTGAGGTTCCACCAAGGGCGGCGATGGTCCAGGTGGCGCAGTCGAGGGCATCCTGGTCGGCGGTTTCGGCGACGGCCAGGTCGGGTTCTTTACCCCAGACGGCTTTGAGAACGGTGAAGACCTTGCGTTTGGCCTTCAAGTCTTCGCAGCCGTAGAGCTGGAAGTGCAGGGTCAGGATGCCCACGTGGGGCGTGATGACTGGCTGCTGGGGGTTGCCTTGGTTCAGAAGTTTTCTCAGGGCTTCGGACATGGTTTTTCCGGCTTTGGTGCTGGAACCGGTGGGGGAGGCTTCTCCAAAACACGCTCCTTCGGCCCATCCCTGGGGCGCTTGAGCTCCGCCATCCATGGCTCCGCACAGTTTTGGAGAAGCCTCCCCCACCGGTTCGCGAACTATTCAGGTGGAGTCCATCAAGTCTAGCATTATGACAAGCTGATGGACGTCCAGACTAGCCTACTACAGGCGTTGCCCGTTTGATAATGGCTGCCGGGTCCGTACCTGAGGGCAGGTTGCCGTAGTTCAGGCCGCCGTTGTGTTCCAGCCGGGATGCGCAGAAGGCGTCGGCTA
The DNA here is from genome assembly GCF_039977835.1 of Marinobacter sp. Taxonomy (GTDB): domain Bacteria; phylum Pseudomonadota; class Gammaproteobacteria; order Pseudomonadales; family Oleiphilaceae; genus Marinobacter. The sequence goes on from NZ_JBDWCL010000064.1 coordinate 67,835, forward strand.
CCGCTGGGTCGGAGTTTCTCAGTAGCAGGGAGGACTGCATCAGCAACGCCAGTCGGTCCACTAGGTTGCGGGCGCGGTATTCGAAGTCGCTGATGTCAGCGAAGTCGTTCTGTAGCTGTGCCAGGAAGCGGTCGAAGCGGGCGTCGCTGCCGCGGGCTTCGGCGGCTTCACTGAAGAAGGCGTCGAGGGTGTCCGGTTCTTTCTGCAGGGCCCGCAGGGTGTCCAGGCACTGGACGTTTCCGCTGCCTTCCCAGATGGCGTTGACCGGTGACTCGCGCAGCAGGCGGGGCATAATGCAGTCTTCCATCACGCCGCTGCCGCCGATGCATTCCATGGCTTCGTAGGCGTGGTTGGGGGTGCGTTTGCAGATCCAGTATTTGCCAACGGGGGTCGCCAGTCGGGCCAGCAGGCGCTCGTGTTCCAGGTGCTGGTTGTCCAGCGAACGGGCTACGCGCATGGTGTAAGCGAGCGCCGCTTCGCTTTCCAGGGCCAGGTCGGCCAGTACGTTCTGCATCAGTGGCTGTTCGCTCAGGCGGTTGCCGAAGGCGCTGCGATGGCGGCAGTGGTGGGTGGCCTGGGCAAGTGCCTGGCGCATACCGGCGGAGCTGCCGATCATGCAGTCGAAGCGGGTCATGGCGACCATTTCGATAATGGTAGGTACGCCGCGTCCTTCTTCACCGACCATCCAGGCCAGGGCGCCCCGCAGTTCCGCTTCACTGGAGGCGTTGGCGACGTTGCCCATCTTGTTCTTCAGGCGTTGGACCTGCCACGGATTCTTGCTGCCGTCCGGACGCCAGCGTGGCATCAGGAAACATGACAGACCGCTTCTGGTCTGGGCCAGCACCAGGAAGGCGTCGCACATGGGAGCGGAGACAAACCATTTGTGACCCACCAGCTCATAGGCCTGGCCGGGGCCTTCGGCGCCGATGGCGTAGGCGCGGGTGCTGTTGGCCCTTACGTCACTCCCGCCCTGTTTTTCCGTCATCGCCATGCCAATGGTAACGGACTGTTTTTCGCTGTCGGGCAGGTTGCGGGGGTCGTAGCCGTTGGCAAGAATCCTGTCTTCCCAGATGGCCGCCAGTTCCGGCTGTTTGCGGATCGACGGGATGGCTGCAAAGGTCATGGTGATCGGGCAGCAGTGGGCCGCTTCCACCTGGGAGTGCATGTAGTATCTGGCCGCCCGGGTAACCTGGGCACCTGCTCCGGGGTTGGTCCAGGGGCTGCTGTGGAGGCCGTGTTCCATGGCGATGGCCATGAGCTGGTGGTAGGCGGGGTGGAAGTCTACCTGGTCAATCCGGTGACCGAAACGGTCATGGGTGTTGAACACGGGCTTGTTCTCGTTGGCGCGGAATCCCAACTCGATTGTTTCCGCTGTGCCGGCCAGGGCGCCGAACTGTTTCAGATCGCTGGTCGCTGCCGCCGCGCCTTCCCGGGCCACGGCTTCCTGCAGGGCCTTGTCCTGCTCAAAAAGGTTATAGTTCTCCAGGGCCGGGGGCTGGTTGATAACCTCGTGTGTGACGGCCAGGTAGCGGTCGTCACCGGAAGCTTCTGTAGTGTCTTGTGGCAGGGGCTGGCGGGCGTTCATGTTTACCTCCTGGCGCCAGTCAACCCCTGCATGCAAAAGCAAATGATGGAGTCGACCAGCGGATTGTGATCGTTGTTGTCTGTCTGGTCTGTGCCGCCGGTCTGGGCCGGTGAAAGCGGCCCAACAAGGCTTTCGGCAATGGCCCCTACAAGGCAGGTGCTGCTTTGCCTGGCATCCTGGTCGGGAAGGCTGTTTTCCCCGATACCTTCCCTTATCGCCTGCTCGAACAGCTCGGCGTAGGACCGACGAAACTTCAGCCGTTCCTCTTCTACTTTCGGATCGACCGGCTCGGCGATCAGTGACCACGCCATTACCGGTCCTCTCAGGGCACGCTCTGCGAACTGACGCAGCGCCGTTTCCAGCCGGATTACCGCGTTGCCTTCGGTGGCCAGTGCTTCAGCTACCTTGTCCACTTCTTGCTGCGTTGCAATTCTGAATATCTCTGCAAACAGGTGTTCCTTGGACTCGAAGTGCCGGTAGATAGTTCCTGTGGCTACACCGGCACACGCTGCAACGCGGGTGATCTGAGCGCTCCGGAAGCCGCCGTCAGAGACGCATTCATAGGCACATTCAATGATGCGCTTGCGGGCCTCCGCCTTGCGGTTGCGCATTTTCTCCGTTTCCCGATATGGCATGCAGGTTCCTTATAAGCAGTGAATCATTATTCATTCTTTATGTCAATCAACTGGCTTGCACAGTCATGCGTTTATTGTTCTTTTAAAACAGCAGCTTAAAAGTTGATACAAAAAATTACAAAAAAATAGTTGTGAAGAAATAGCGTTGCAACCGAAAGCGGATTATAAAGACGCCAAGGTGGGGCGCAAGGCGTATCCACCGAGATGGGGCGGCCCGCCGGAACTGGCTTGGCGCGCTCGTTGTGCTGTTTTCGTTGATGGAGAAAATCATGAGTGAATTCGACGAAAGCAATCTGGAGCAATCCGGTAGCTGGACACATGACAGTGATGATACACATTCCATTGCCGGCCGAGCACGTATTCGTGCCCAGCTCCAGCAGGATATTGAATCATTCCTGAGCCAGGGTGGCAGAATTGAGGAAGTTGATACGACGTTCCGTTCGGATTCCCCCCGAAAGGTAGAGGTCGGCTTCAATAATCGCTCTCTCTGAATTTCTCTGGCCGTAGCCCCGTGCTGCGGCCAGTTTACCGCCGTCGTTTTGTGGTTGTTTTGACGCCGGTCTCACCGCCGTACCTTCCGTTCCTCTATGCTGCCATCAGCAGAATAGTTCTTAACCTCAGGGTCGACAGCTTTTAAATGAAAGGACTGCTTCGTTTTGCAACGGTCGCGCTTATCGCCATGGCCACCCTGTTTGCAGGCACGGTTATCTATCTCAGCGATGAGGACGGGGCACCGGATGACAGCGCTGGCTCTACGGATGCCAGTGGTCAGCCTGATGTTTCCCTGAGCCTGGCCGGAGAGGGCGAAATGCCGTCACAGCTGGTTGGTGATGCCGGTGTTTCCGTGCCGGATGAAGTGCCGGCCTCACTGAAGGGCACCAGCGTGCCTGACGGCTGGGCCGAAACCGACCGCAATGGCTCTCTGGTTCCTACGCCCGAATTGCGCCAGTTGTTCGAGTACTATCTTGCAGCTCTGGGAGAGGAAACTCTGCCTCACCTGGTGGCCCGCATTGAACAGGCGCTTGCCAGACTGGAGGAGCCGGCCCGCGGCGAAGCCCTGGCCATCCTGGGGGATTATCTGGACTACAAGCTCGCATTAGGGGAGTTGGAAATCTCCTATGGCAATGCGGTAGCCCCGGACCCTGACGAAATGCAGCAGAAAATGGCGGAAATCCATGCCTTGCGGCGCGCCTGGATGGATGCGCGGACCGCCGAGGCTTTTTTTGCAAGCGACGAGGCCATAGACCGTTTCCAGGCAGAACAGTTGCGTATCCGGACTGACGACAGCCTTTCCGATAATGAGCGGGAGCAGGCTTTGGCACGGGCCGAGCAGGCATTACCAGAGCCGATACGCGAAGCCCGCCGGGAAACCCGCAAGTTTACCGACTACCACAGGGCCCGCTCGGAGTTCGCCGATGACCCGGAAGCACTGAGCGCCTGGCGGGAAGCACATTTTGGAGAGGATGCCGCTCGCCGGCTGGAGCAGGCGGAAGCGGAACAGCAGGCCTGGGACAATAAATGGCAGGCCTACAGTGAGGAACTCGCCGGGCTTGATAACCTCGGTGTTGCGGGGCCTGAACGCGAAGCCGCCATCGACGCACTCCGGGACCATTACTTCGAAGGTGTGGAAAAGCTGCGGGCGGAAGCCCTGGATTCCATCCGGTAACAGTGCGGTCATCGGGCCATGACACTCTGAGTCTCATGTTCACCCGCCGGCCCTGCCACCGCTGCTTGCGGGCGTGTATGATGGAGCCGTATTGTGCTCCATTTGCCACAGGAGGTGTTCCGTGAGCTCGTCGGTAAACCGTGTTTTCCCTGCCACTCGTCTGCGCCGCAACCGGGTTGACAGTTTTTCCCGCCGGTTGGTGCGGGAAAATCAGCTCAGCGCTGATCACCTGATTTTCCCGGTCTTCGTACTGGAGGGTGACGGGCAGCGTGAGGCCGTGCCTTCCATGCCCGGCGTGGAACGCCTGAGCATTGATTTGCTGGTGGAGCAGGCGGCAGAACTGGTTGACCTGGGGATACCGGCAATCGCGCTGTTCCCGGTGGTTCCGACAGAGCACAAGAACCTGTCCGGTTCCGGTGGCTGGGACGCCGATGGCCTGGCGCAACGGGCCGTGCGAGCCCTGAAAAAGGCCCAGCCTGAACTGGGCGTTATTACCGATGTGGCACTGGACCCGTTCACCACCCACGGCCAGGATGGCATCATCGATAACGACGGTTACGTACTGAATGATATGACCGTGGAGGCGTTGGTCAACCAGGCGCTGTCCCACGCGGATGCCGGAGCGGATATTGTGGCTCCGTCGGACATGATGGATGGTCGGGTTGCTGCTATCCGGGAGGCGCTGGAGTCTGCCGGCTATGTGAATACCAGAATCCTGGCCTATTCTGCAAAGTATGCCTCAAGCTACTATGGACCTTTTCGGGATGCGGTGGGTTCCGCCGGAAACCTCGGCAAGGGTAACAAGGCCACCTATCAGATGGACCCGGCCAACAGCGACGAAGCATTACACGAAGTGGCCATGGACATCGCCGAAGGCGCGGACATGGTGATGATCAAGCCGGGCATGCCGTATCTGGATATCGTGCACCGGGTAAAGCATGAGCTGCAGGTGCCAACGTTTGTCTACCAGGTTAGCGGTGAATACGCCATGCACATGGCGGCGGCGGAAAATGGCTGGCTTGACGGTGATGCGGTCATGATGGAAAGCCTGATGGCCATGCGCCGTGCGGGCGCCGACGCCATCCTTACCTATTTTGCCGTCAGGGCGGCCCGGTTGATGCGCAGCCGCCCCTGACCGGCGTCAGTCACAATCAGGGAGTCCTACCGGCCCCCTGGCAATGGAAACAGTCAGCAATGAGTACCGATTCTGCAAATAACCTGAAGGCCGTGGATGACAAAAACGTACCGGCGCCGGTGGAAGTGCCGGCCCCCGGCAGTGACGTTGATGTGGCGGCCCAGGAAAATTACTTCAACCGCGAACTGAGCCAGCTTCAGTTCAACTACCGTGTGCTCAAGCAGGCCCTGGATACCACCCACCCACTCATCAACCGGCTGATGTTCTGCTGTATTTTCAGCAGTAATATGGACGAGTTCTTCGAAATCCGGGTGGCCGGCCTGCGTCAGCAGATCAAGTACGGCCGGGAAACCCTGGGCTCCGATGGCATGATGCCGGAACAGGTGCTGGGCGAAATCAGCCGCGTGGCGCACGAATACATCCGGGAACAGTACGACATCCTCAACAATGTACTGATTCCCGAGATGGAGCAGGAGAACATCCATTTTGTGCGTCGCCGTGAGTGGACGGAGGCTCAGGCGGACTGGGTGCGTCGGTATTTCGACGAGGAAATTCTGCCGGTTGTCAGCCCGATCGGGCTCGATCCGTCACATCCGTTCCCGCGTCTGGTGAACAAGAGCCTGAACTTCATTGTCGAGCTGGATGGCAAGGATGCCTTCGGCCGGGAAACCGGAATGGCCATTGTGCCGGCACCCCGCTCGTTGCCACGCCTGGTGCGTTTACCGGACGATGTCTGCAACGGCGGCGATAACCTGGTTTTCCTGTCCTCGATGATCCACGCCCATGCCGACGAGCTGTTCCCGGGGATGGAGGTGAAAGGCTGCTATCAGTTCCGCCTGACGCGCAACGCCGACCTTGAGCTGGAAGACGATCTGGAAGACCTTGCCTCGGCCCTGCGCGGCGAGCTTCTGAGCCGCCGCTTCGGTGATGGTGTGCGCCTGGAGGTCGCGGATAATTGCCCGGAAGAGCTGGTTCATTTCCTGCTGCGTGAGTTTGGTCTAACTGACCGTGACCTCTATCAGGTGCACGGGCCGGTTAACCTCACCCGCCTGATGGCCGTGGGTGGCCTGGTGGATCGTCAGGACCTGACCTATTCCGGGTTTTCTCCGTCGATTCCGCGCCAGATCCGCACCAAAGAGACGATGTTTGACGCCATTCGCAAACGTCCGCTGCTGTTGTTGCATCCCTTTGAAAACTTCAGCCCGGTGGTCGATCTGTTGCGCCAGGCCGCCAAGGATCCCCAGGTGCTGGCCATTCGCCAGACCCTGTACCGTACCGGCGCCGACTCAGAAATTGTTGAAGCGTTGATGGACGCGGCCCGTCGAGGCAAGGAAGTGACCGCCATTATCGAACTCCGGGCCCGTTTCAGTGAAGCGGAAAACCTGGAACTGGCCAGCCGCCTGCAGGAGGCAGGGGTTATTGTGGTCTATGGTGTCGTAGGCTACAAAACCCACGCGAAGATGATCCTGATTGTGCGGCGCGAAGAGGGGAAGCTGCGCCGCTATGTTCACCTGGGCACAGGTAACTACCACGCGGGGAATGCCCGTCTGTATACCGACTACAGTTTCATGACCTGCGACGAGTCTATTGGTGACGACGTCAACAAGCTGTTCCAGCAGCTTACGGGTATGGGCAAGGCACTGAAGATCAAGAAGCTGTTCCATTCCCCGTTTACCCTGCACAGCCGTCTGCTGGGGCTGGTAGAGCGGGAAGCGGAACTTGGTGAAAAAGGGCGTATTATTCTCAAATTCAACGCCCTGACCGAGCGTGAGCTGATCAAGGCGCTTTACCGGGCCTCCCGGGCCGGAGTGAAAATAGACCTGATCATTCGTGGCATCTGTTGCCTGCGACCGGAAGTGCCGGGACTGTCGGATAATATCCGCGTGCGGTCTATTATCGGGCGGTTTCTGGAACATACGCGGGTCTATTACTTCGGCAATAATGGCCGCCCGGAAGTCTACGGCTCCAGTGCGGATGGCATGGAGCGAAACCTGCTGAGTCGGGTTGAAACAGCCTTTCCTATCGAAGACCCGGCACTCATCGCGCGGGTGCGTGAAGACCTGGATACCTACCTGGCGGACAACTGCCAGTCGTGGGTGTTGCAGCCCGACGGCAGTTACATCCAGAATCAGCCGGCAGAAGGTGAAGACCGTCTGGCATCGCAATTGGTTCTGCTGGAACGCCTGACCGGTAAATAATAATAACCGGTGCCTCCCTGCGACCGTTGAGCAGGGGCGCGCGGGCGTTGTAATGGAGAACAGGCAGTTGAAAAAACAATGGATGGTTGCCGGCGCCGCACTGCTGGCGGTTGGTGTAGGCGCCCCCTGGATGGTGGGCTATGTCACAGAACAGCAGTGGCAGGCTGTCACCACGGAAGTGAATCAGGCCCAACCGCTGTTCCAGCTGGAAACGCGGAATTACGACCGGGGTTATCTGGGTGCTGAGTTTACCGGCACCCTTTCGGTTCAGAATCCGGATACCGGCGAAGAGCATGAGTTCGAGTACCAGGCGAGGGTAAGCCATGGGGTTACTGGCAGTCTGCTGGATTTTTCACCGCCCAGTGAGCTTGGCACCCAGGTAGAAAAGCTCTTTCCGGAGGAAAAGCCCAGGCTGACTCTTGAAACCCGTCTTTGGGGCACGGCCATCGTTGAGCTGACCGTTCCGGCGATAAGCGTGATCAATGAGGAAACCGGCGAATCCTTCGATATGTCGGAAAGCTACAGCCGCGCCGAAATCACTGACAGCGGCTCCCACGCGGACATTCTCATGCTCTGGCCGGGAGCTGTCATCCGGGCACCTGACCTTCGTGTCAGTATCGAAGATTTCCGCCTCGAGCAGACCATGGACCATCTTACCGGAGGTGTCTGGCTGGGTGATGGCGATATGTCGCTGAGTGGTTTTGAAGTGGCTTCCCGGGGCGAGCCCACGCTGCGGTTTGACGACCTGGAAGTCCGGAGCGAGACGGTTACCGAGGAAGATGGCGAGAGCATTGGCTCGGAGACGGTCATGACGCTGGAGACGGTTACCGCAGACGATATGAACTTTGGGCCCCATCGCATGGAGTTCGTATTCCGCGGTCTGGATGTGCAGAGCTGGAATGATCTGACCACAGCAATGACGGACATGCAGACGGCAGCACTGACCGCTTCCGGTGGTGATTCCCGGGCCGTGATGCAGCAACAGATGGCCTCCATGAACCGCATCAATCAGGCGTTGTTGGGTCTTGCCGGGGAAGGTTTCACGTTTGGCTTTCCGACGCTGTCGTTTGCCACGCCTCACGGGCCGGTGAAGGGTGAAATCATGCTCCAGCATCCGTCGTTGTCAGATGACGAGAAGGACCAGATGATGATGGTGATGCAACGGCTGACGGGTAACCTGGACCTGAGTATGCCGCTGGCGCTGGTAGAACAGTATCCAGAGCTGGGAATGCAGGTAGCGCCGCTGATAAAACAGGGAATGGTGGTGCAGGAAGGAGACCGTCTGAGGGTTCAGGGCAAACTGGAAGACCTTGCCCTGGACATCAATGGCAACCTTATCCCGTTACCGCCGTTGTTCTGATTTCCCCGTCCTGCTGCCCATGCAAGGGCAGCAGGACATCCTCTCTCCCCGATTTAATGCTTGTCGAACTTTTCCTTGAGTGCCGCTTCCACGGCCGGGTCGACAAATTCTGATATGTCCCCTCCCAGGGAGGCAATCTCCCGGATCAGGGTGGAAGAGATATAGGAGAGGTGGTTGGCCGGTGTCAGAAAGATACTCTCCACTTCCGGCGCCAGGCGCCGGTTCATGTCCGCAAGCTGGAACTCGTATTCAAAGTCAGAGACGGCTCTCAGGCCGCGAAGGATAACGGTAGCACCCTGTTCCCGTACGAAGTCTGCCAGCAGGTTGCTGAAGCCGGTAACGCTGACATTGGGCAGGTGGGAGGTGGCCTGGGCAACAAGTTCACAACGCTCTTCCAGGGTCAGCAGTGGCGACTTCTTCGGATTGTAGGCAATGGCGACGACTACTTCGTCGAAGAGGCGGCCGGCGCGTTCGATGAGGTCGGTGTGGCCGTTGGTGATCGGGTCAAATGTACCCGGGTAGATGACTTTTGGCATTCGGAGCTCCTTTTCACCGGAAGCGCACAGGATAGCAGCCTTCCCGCCTATGATGAACTCAACCTGTGGGCCAGCCTCGTGCTGTTTCTCGCGGCCAGTGCATAAACCGACAGTTGCGGGTTGGCGCCGATGCTTGTCGGGAAGACAGAGGCGTCATGGATGCTCAGGTTGGCGACCTGGTGATGTTCGCCGAAGCCGTTGACGACAGATTCTTCCGGGTTGCTGCCCATGCCGCAGCCGCCCATCTGGTGGGCAGTGAACAGGCGGACACGGTGCGGCTCCATGGCCAGGTTGTCGATGCCGGCTTTGGCATCGGCCCAGGTGCTGTACCACGGGGAGTCCAGATGCATGAGACGGACTTTGCGGGCACCGGCGGCGAACTGGATTTCGGCCATTTTGTAGAAGGCGTCTTTCAGGCCACGCCAGAGGTAGTCGGTGACCGGGTAGTCCAGTATCGGGCTACCGTCATCGCGAAGACTCACGGTGCCGCCGGGGCTCTCGGGGTGAAAACCGTCGCGCAACAGGGCGATGACGGAGTTCATTCGCGGCAGTTTTGATAGATCATTGACCTGTTGTTGCCCGTGGCCGGGTACTACCCCGGCAGACATGGCCGGGTGTAGCGGTGGTACTTCCAGCTTGAAGCCGGCGGGGCCGTCCACGCCACGGGAGAAGTTGAATTCGTCCGAGTAGATCGATTGGGGAGCACCGTAGTACGGCTCCACAGTTTCCGGCATTTCAGCCACTGTCGCGTTGACCGGGTGCAGGAAGGTGCGTTTGCCGATGCGGCCATGAGGGTCAGGAATCTCGGAACGCAGCAGCAGTCCCGGCGAGCCGATAGCACTGGCGGCCACCACGAAGTGCTTTGCTTTCAGTTCCACGGTGATACCGGAAGGGGTCACCCCGTCGGCGGCCATGGCAGAGGCTTGCAAATGGTCGATGCGGTCTTCTGTCATCACAAGTTTGTCAGCCCTGAGGCCATGGAACAGGCGAGCATTATGGTCAAGGGCGCCGGGAATGGTGGTGGTTAACGCCCCCTGCTTGGCATTGGTGGGGCAGCCCACGCCGCAATAGCCCAGGTTCCAGCAGCCCTTGACGTTGCGGGGAATCACTTCCCAGGACCAGCCCAGTGCCTCACAGCCCTGGCGCAGGATGTCGTTATTGACGTTGGGATCGGTCAACCAGGGTTCGATGTTATGCCGCGTCTCACGGCCATCGAACCAGGGCCGCATAGCGTCCGGGCTCAGGTCATCAAGCCCGAAGCGGCTGGTCCAGTAATTCAGGGTTGGCTCTGGCGTACGGAAGCTGGAGGTCCAGTTCACTGTAGTGGACCCTCCCACACAGCGGCCTTGCAGAATGGCGATGGCGCCATCGCTGGTAACCCGGCTCATGCCTTCCTGGTAGAGTGATGCGTAGGCGTCCAGCTCGTTCATCTTGAAGTCTTTCTGATAATAGAGCCGGCCTTCCTCCACCAGAATCACCGACAGCCCCGCCCTGGCCAGTATTTCCGCCGTGGTGCCACCACCGGCACCGGTGCCGATCACCACAACATCCGCTTCATGGGTCTGGTTTTGTGACAGGGTGGCGCCGTCGGTGACCTTCCAGCCGGCTTCAAGCCCACGAGCAATACGATCCGTTAGTGACATTGAAATACTCCGATAGGCAGGTGGGGCGCTCAGGCGTTGTCTTTGAACTGGGGCAGGGCATCCACGGCAAACGCGGGAGGCCCGGGGTACCCGGAAAGGTGCCAATGGTCCTGGTGGCCATAAAACGCCACGTTACTGACCTTGGTTAACGCGATGTAGCCGTTGTTGAACAGCCCAATGCCGCTGGTGCGCCAGCGCTCCAGGAACGCATGGGCGGTTTCCGCGCTGACGTTCTCCCAACTGGACCACACCCGAGCCACCGTCACCCGTGTCAGCCCGAAATTGAGCAGATCAAACAACCCACGGAGCTCTTTCTGGTTGGCGGGGCCAAACTGGTGGATGCCGGCATCAATACGCTCAATCGTGGCCTGAACCTGTTGTCGCCGGACCACTGGTTCCTCGGTCAGACCAGGACCGACCATAGCTGGTAGCAGGGCCTTGAACAGCACAATGTCGTCACGGGTGAGAAACCGGAACTCATAGCTCTGGTCCATCGCCTCCGGCATGGGGTAATCCCGTCCCGCTGGCGTTGTGGCACACCCGGACAGGCCGGCCGTTACACTCACCGTTCCCAGGAACATGGCACCACCAAGCCCCGTGCGAAGGAAACTTCGGCGGTCCATGGTGGTGTCGGCAATATCCGCATGCACGGATTGAGGAAGGATTTCAGGCATAAATACTCTCTTGTTTTTATTGTCTTGTGCTTTTCTTTATTGCAGACCATTCCCCAGCTTGCAGGAGCTGGTGAGAAGGGCCGTCCGGAACCCTAAAAAACATGGATGTTTTTTAGGAGCCTACATGGACGTATTAACGGCGTGTTCCGGACGGCCCTTCTTACCGGCTCCCACCAGCGAAGCCGGAATGTTCAGCGAATAAACAACTTGTATACCATCTTGTGCGCCCTGGTACCGTGAGGCGCATACACAAACTTGCCACTATTGAACTTCTGCTTGCTGAAAATTGCGCGATGATGGGAGAACGTCAGGAAACCTTCCTTGCCGTGGTAATGACCCATCCCCGAGTCGCCCACGCCACCGAACGGCAGGTCATCCTGGGCAACATGCATCAGCGCATCATTGATACACATACCGCCAGAGTGGGTATTGTCGACCACATGCTGCTGCAGCGACTTGTCGTAGCCGAAGAAATACAGTGCCAGCGGGCGAGGGCGGTCGTTGATGTAGTGAATCGCCTCATCCAGGTTGCCGTAACTGACCACCGGCAGGATCGGCCCGAAAATTTCATCCTGCATGATCTTCATGTCCGGCGTCGTCTTCAGCGCCAGCGTTATCGGCATCTTGCGAGTGCCGTCCTTCATGTTCTCGCTGGCCGGATTGATCTCAATCAGCTCCGCGCCCTTGTTGCGGGCATCCTCAAGATACCCCTGCAACCGGTCATACTGGCGCTCATTGATAATCGCCGTGTAATCGTCATTGTCGCGCAGGCCAGGGTACATCTTGGCGAACTGGTTGCGGTATTCATCCACAAATGCCTGCACCCGGTCAGCCGGGCACAGTACATAGTCGGGCGCCACACAGGTCTGGCCCGCATTCAGGGCCTTGCCGAAGGCAATGCGCTGGGCAGCATCTTCCATGGGCACATCAGGAGAAACAATGGCTGGTGACTTGCCGCCCAACTCCAGGGTTACCGGTGTCAGGTTCTCCGCCGCCGCACGCATAACCAGCTTTCCTACCGAGGTAGAACCGGTGAACAGCAGGTGATCAAAAGGCCGGCTGGAGAAATCCGCCGCCACATCGGCTTCACCATTAATGACACTGACCAGGTCCTCCGGGAATGCAGACTCGATAATCTCCCGGAACAGGGCAGAGGTGTGGGGCGTAAACTCCGACATTTTGATCATGGTGCGGTTGCCCGCTGCCAGCGATGCCACCAGCGGGCCCACCGCCAGATACAACGGGTAGTTCCAGGGAACGATTACACCCACAACCCCCTTGGGCTGGTAGTGAACACGGTTGCTGGCGGGCTGGAACAGCACCGACACATGCCGCCTGGATGGCTTCATCCAGCCTTCAAGATTCTTCAGGGCGTAATTGATGCCCTGAATAGAAGGCATAACCTCTGCAATCAGCGATTCGTCCTTCGAGCGGCAGCTGAAATCCCGATCAATGGCGTCCAGCAGTCTGTCCTGGTTGGTCATCAGTACCCGCTTAAGCCTTTTCAGATGCTCCTGGCGCTCGGTCAGTGACGGCATCGGATTATTGCGGAATGCCTTTTTCTGGTCGTCGAACACACGGTGAGTATGCTGGATCTGCTTCTTGCTTTCGGTAAGCTGGACAACGGTGGCAACCATATCGCTCTCTCCTCGCGACGCCGGCCGTGTGGCCGGGGCATCTTGTTCATTGTCTGCGGCCCTGGCGGTGGGGCCGGAAATCGCCTTGGCGAAAAAGTATTCAGTTTGCGCTTGGGGCTATTATTAGAGTATATACTCTAGTGAGTCAAGGCGACCGGATGGCGGATCGGGCCATCCCACACACAACAACGCATTGCAGAGCCTATGAAAACCCGAGACAAAATTCTTCTTTCGAGCCTGGAACTGTTCAACGAGAGGGGCGAGCGCAATATCACCACCAATCACATTGCTGCTCACCTGGCGATTTCGCCGGGTAACCTTTATTACCATTTCCGGAACAAGTCCGACATCATCTACGAGATTTTTCTTGAGTATGAAAAGCTGGTGGACTTCTACCTTGATATTCCGGAAGACCGGCCTATTACCCTGGAAGACCTGACGTTTTATCTTGAATCTGTGTTTGACGGGCTCTGGAGTTACCGCTTCTTTCACCGGGATCTGGAGTACCTCCTCGACAGCGATCGTCGGCTGCGCCAGGACTACCGGGAATTTACCAACCGCTGCCTGGCGGCAATCAGCAGAATATTCGAGAAACTGGCCGATGCGGGGATTATCCAGCCCCAGCCTGACGAACTGCGCTCGGCGATGTCACTGAACGTATGGCTGGTTATTACCAACTGGATGGCCTTTCTGAAAACGGCCCACGCCCTTGAGGAGTCGAACAGCCTGACTCTGACAGAGTTGAAGCAGGGTATCTATCAGGTGCTGACTCTCGAAATCCCCTATCTGACGGCAGATTATCGGGAGCAGGTGATGGCATTGCGGGAAAAATACCGTCCAAGTCTCCCCGAGTCTGCAGACACTTCAGGAACGGAGCAGAGATTGGGGAACTTTTGATCAACTGGCGTGTCACTAATTACGACATCGGGAATTCGGACATTCACGGTGTCGCCTGAGTGAGTTCTCAGGTTTTAGCACGTCGCAAACCCTGACGTTTCGCCGGCCTGTCATGCAGGCCGGTTTTTTTATGGGTGGATAGTTAGTCCAGCGCCTCGGGTTGGTCTTCTTCCAGCCATTGGGTAAGCGCATCCCTGGCTTCATCCAGGCCTCGCTTGGAGGTGGCGGAGAACATGACCAGGTGATGCAGGCATTCCAGCCCCTCCAGTTTTCTCGCAATGTTGAGCATTGCCGTCTTGGCCTGTCCGAATTTCAGTTTGTCGGCTTTGGTGGCCAGAATCATCAGCGGAAGCTTGTTATGTTCGCACCATTCCACCATCATTTGGTCGAAATCGGTCAGCGGGTGGCGGATGTCCATGACCAGCACCAGCCCACGCAGGCAGCGGCGGTCGTTCAGGTAGTGGCCCAGATGTTTCTGCCAGTCATCTTTCATGTCCCGGGAAACCTTGGCATAGCCATAGCCGGGCAGGTCCACCAACCGGCAGTGTTCCCGGTTGAGGGAGAAGAAGTTGATCAGGCGGGTGCGCCCCGGGGTTTTACTGGTGCGGGCCAGTTTGCCATTGGTGGTAATGCAGTTGATCGCGCTGGATTTGCCCGCGTTCGAGCGCCCGGCAAAGGCGACTTCGGCGCCATGGTCAGGAGGACATTCCTCCAGGCGCGAGGCGCTGGTCAGAAAGCGGGCGCTGTTAAACGAGATGCTTTTTTGAGTCAGGTCAGATGACACGGGTGTTGATATTCCTATTGGATTTCAGTTATCAGGGATTAATGTATAATGCTACACCAAATCCGGGCAGCACGCTGCGCGTTGCTGCTGATCAGCCCCGGTTTGTGCCTTTCAGGCCAGTGCCTGCCGGCTGCATAACGAAGAATACTTTTGGATGAGAGAAGCGGAGCGAGCATGAAGAAACTGATCGCAGGAGTTGTTCTCGGTGTTGGCCTCACAGCGATGGCTCACGGGGCAGGAGATCCTGAAGCAGGCGAAGCAAATGCAGCGGTGTGCGCCGGTTGCCATGGCCAGGGCGGATCAAAGCCGGTGATGGCTGTGTATCCAAAGCTTTCCGGCGTCGGAGAAAAATATCTTCACCAACAGCTGGTGCTGATCAAGGACAAGGATCGCGAGATTCCAGAGATGACTGGCCTGCTGGACAACATGTCCGACCAGGAGCTTCAGGACCTTGCTGCGTACTTCAATGAGCAGGATATGACTATAGCTCAGGCCAATCCTGATCTGGTCGAGGAGGGGCAGGCGCTCTACCGCGGCGGCAACATGGCTTCCGGTGTTCCGGCTTGTGCCGGCTGTCATAACCCGAGGGGCATTGGTAACGAACCTGCGGGTTACCCCAGGCTCAGTGGTCAGACTGCAGAATATGTTGAAAAGCAGCTCAAGGCCTACCGTGACGGAGAGCGCGACGGCGGCCGTAACGCCTCGGTCATGATGGATGTTGCTGCCAAACTGACCGATGCCGAGATCGAAGCTGTAGCCAGTTACGTTTCGGGCCTCAACTAATCGGAACAGATCAGTTTAAAACCCCGCCCTGGCGGGGTTTTTTGTTAGTTGCCGCTCTTTAATCCCTCCCTGGTGGAACTTTTCAGGCCTGCTGGGTCATAATCCTCTCTAATCGTCCAACTTGATAACCGGAGATAATAAATGATCGGACTCGTCCGGAACGCCGCATTATCCATTCTGGCCATGTCTTTTGTGGTCCATGCCAGCGCTGCAACCTGGGAAGAGGGAAAGCACTACCAGGAGCTGGATAACCCGGTCAGAACTGCCAGTGACAACGGTGTCGAGGTGGCTGAAGTGTTCTGGTATGGATGCCCTCACTGCTATACCTTCAAGCCCCTGATCGAGAACTGGGTGGAGAGCAGCCCGGAATACGTTAACTACGTAAACATCCCCGCTGCCCTGGGTAGCTCCTGGGAGCCCCATGCCAAGGCTTTTTATGCCTTGCAGACAATGGGCGAACTGGACAAGGTTCATGATGCCCTGTTCAAGGCACTGGCGGGGGAGCGCCGTCCGCTGAACTCAGGGGAGGCCCTGGCTGACTTCGTGGCAAATCACGGCGTGGATGGCGAGGAATTCCTCAATAATTACAACAGCTTCGGTGTGAATGCGAAAATGCAGCAGGCTCAGGCCAAGATCCGAGGCGCGCGAGTAACCGGTACACCGACTATGATTGTTAATGGTAAATATCGTGTCACTGCTTCAATGGCGGGTGGCCATGAAGAAGTGCTGGAGGTTGTTGATTACCTGGTTGAGAAGGAACGTGAAGGCCAGGACCAGTAATTGCCAGGGCCCGATTACGATACCGTAGCCGGGCCGTATCCTGAGTCAGAGCTGCCATCACAATGTATAACCGTATTCGCAAGCAGCTGAATGGTATTCTAAAGTCAACGAACGGGCCTCGCGGAACCTGTTCTGGTGATGCCCATGTTCCGGAATTTGAGGCCCACCGCCATATCCGGCTGCTGACATTCAATATCCAGGTCGGCATCAACACGTCTTCTTACCGTCACTACCTCACCCGCAGCTGGCAGCACTTTCTCCCCCACAGCAAGCGAATCCAGAACCTGGATCGTATCGCCACGCTGCTCAGCAACTACGATGTGGTCGCGTTGCAGGAATGCGATGGTGGCAGCCTGCGCAGCGGCTACATCAATCAGGTACAGTACCTGGCAGAAGCGTCGGGCATTCCTTACTGGCATCAACAGCTGAATCGTAACCTGGGGCAGCTGGCACAGCACAGCAATGGTCTGCTCAGCCGCTACCGGCCGCTGGATGTTACCGAGCACCGGTTACCGGGGCTGATTCCGGGCCGTGGGGCCATCGTGGCGCGCTATGGGGTAGAGGAAGATCCGCTGGTGCTGGTGATGATGCACCTGTCTCTCAGCAAGTCGGCCCAGCAACGCCAACTGGCTTATATTCAGGAATTGATTGCTCACTATCAGCATGTGGTTCTGATGGGTGATCTCAACAATCATGCGGAGGAATTGCTCAGAAACACCCCGCTGAAGCATTCCAACCTGGTCCCGCTGCCAGAGACCGCCCACAGCTTTCCCAGCTGGCGCCCGGAGCGGGCACTGGATCATATTCTGGTAAGCCCGAGCCTGGAGATACGGCGCTCGGAGGTTGTCAGCTACCCGGTGTCGGATCATTTGCCGATCGCCATGGATATCAAGTTGCCAAAGGGCTACCTGGAAACCTTTTAGGCACAAAAAACCCCGGCTGTGGCCGGGGTTTTTTGTGGTCGCCATGATCTTACTTGATCTTGGCTTCCTTATACGCAACGTGCTTGCGGACAACCGGATCATACTTTTTGATCTCGATCTTTTCCGGGGTGTTACGCTTGTTCTTGTTGGTCGTGTAGAAGTGACCAGTACCTGCTGATGAAACCAGCTTGATTTTCTCGCGCATGATGCGGCTCCTTAAAATTTCTCGCCGCGGGCACGAAGATCGGCCAGCACAGCGTCAATGCCTTTTTTGTCGATAACACGCATACCCTTGGTGGATACGCGCAGCTTTACGAAGCGCTTCTCTGATTCAACCCAGAAACGATGATTCTGCAGGTTGGGCAGAAAACGACGACGTGAGTGGTTCATCGCGTGAGAAACGTTGTTACCGGTGACCGGTCGCTTACCGGTAACCTGACAGACTCTGGACATACTTGCCTCCGACCTGAGCTTTGGTCCTGAAAATGCGTATTTAATTCGTTTAATTGCGTCTCTGGTCGCTACCTGCGCCGCAAAATTGCACGCTGCCCGCCAGACGCCGCCAGTAAAGGGACGCTTTTATACCAGAACTGCCGCCCCAACGCAAAAAATTGTTGGGAATTTGGCCAGTTTCCCGGTGAAATCCGGGCCGGCCTACATCAGTCCCCGTTCAGCCAGGGATATTACCTCACCATGGCCGACAACCATATGGTCAAGAACCCTGATATCCACCAGTCCCAGTGCTTCCTTCAATCGCCGGGTCAGGGATATGTCGGCCTGGCTGGGCTCTGCAACCCCGGAGGGGTGGTTATGGGCGAATATGACCGCCGCCGCATTGAACTCGAGAGCCTGCCTGACCACCTCCCTGGGATAGACGGCCGCGCCATCTATGGTGCCCCGAAACAGTTCCCGGTACTGGATGACCCGGTGTCGGTTGTCAAGAAAGAGCCCGGAAAAGACTTCATGGGGGTAGGTGCCAAGCCGGCTACAGAGAAAGCGGCGGGTGTCTTCGGGAGAGCGTAGCGGGTCGCCCTGGCGCAGAGGTTCATCCATTACCCGGCGGGCCATTTCCATGGCGGCCTGTACCTGGGCGTATTTTGCAGTTCCCAGGCCTTTTATTCCGCAGAATTGCCGTCTGGAGGCGGTCATCAGGCCGCGCAGGCCGCCGAAGTTCTCAGTCAGGTGGCGGGCCAGGGCCATGACAGGCATCCCCGGTGTGCCGGTGCGGAGAAAAATGGCCAGTAGTTCTGCGTCGGACAGACTTCCGGCCCCGTGGGCCAGCAGTCGTTCCCGTGGCCGTTCGTCGCAGGGCCAGTCGGTGTTGGGCATGGGTTGAATCCTTTCAGTTGTGGTTTGCGCTTCCTGCGCTTGCGACATCCACCGAATTCTACCATGCCGGACAGGCTGCCGGCAGCGCTCTGTCATGGTATCTTATAAGCCTTTCATTTTGTGATGGATACGGAGCCGTTATGGCCGCTAAGCGAATCCTGATGGGCGTGACCGGCGGTATTGCCGCCTATAAGAGTGCGGAACTGGTCCGGCTGCTGAAAAAATCCGGCCATGAAGTCCGGGTGGTGATGACCCGCGGTGCGGAAGCCTTTGTTACCCCGCTCACTTTCCAGGCCCTCAGTGGTGAACCGGTCAGGACGTCATTGCTGGATCCGGAAGCTGAGTCTGGCATGGGGCATATTGAGCTGGCGAAATGGGCGGATCAGGTGGTGATTGCGCCTGCCTCGGCCGGTTTCATCGCTCGCCTGGCCCAGGGGATGGCGGATGATCTACTGACCACTCTGTGCTGCGCCACAGAGGCACCGATCGCGATAGCCCCGGCGATGAATCAGGCAATGTGGAGTAATGGCCGCACGCAGCGCAATATTGCCCTGCTGGAATCGGACCCGCAGGTCAGCCTCTGGGGGCCTGATCAGGGCTCTCAGGCCTGTGGTGATGTAGGGCCGGGAAGAATGCTCGAGGCTGCAGCGCTGCATGACCTGATCGCCGGTGCTGCCCTGGGTCCGCTCTCGGGCAAACGGGTGGTGATCACGGCCGGCCCGACCCGGGAGCCTATCGACCCGGTGCGCTATATCAGTAACCATAGTTCCGGCAAGATGGGTTATGCCCTTGCAGCGGCTGCCCGTGCGGCTGGTGCGCAGGTGGTCCTGGTCAGCGGGCCGGTGGCCATTGCCGCTCCAGCCGGTGTCGAGGTTCGCGGGGTTACGACCGCGCAGGATATGTTGGAAGAGGCTGGCCGGGCGGTCGATGAGGGTTGCGACCTGTTTATTGCGACCGCGGCAGTAGCGGACTATCGCCCCGACGCCTGCGCCGGTGACAAGATCAAGAAATCGAACGAGAATATGAGTCTTTCACTGGTGCGCAACCCCGACACCCTCGCGACCATAGCTGCCCGGGACGATGCGCCGTTCGCCGTTGGCTTTGCTGCGGAAACTCGTGATGTAGAGCGCTACGCCCTCGACAAACTGACACGAAAAAAGCTCAATATGATCGTGGCCAACGACGTCTCGGCGCCAGGGTTGGGGTTCAATAGCGACAGTAATGCCGTTACCGCCTTCTGGCCCGAGGGCCGGGAATCCATAGGACCTGACACCAAGGCGATCATTGCGCAACGGCTGATTACCCTGATTGCAGATCAACTCACCGAAAAGGCTGGCCCCGCCGGCGCTTTCTGACAAGGAAAATCGATGACCCGAAGAACGTTTCAGGTACGCATTCTCGATGACCGGATTGGCAATACCGTGCCTTTTCCCCATTACGCCACAGAAGGCTCTGCCGGTCTTGATCTGCGCGCCTGTCTTGATGCACCTCTTACCCTGAAACCGGGGCAGACCGAGCTGATAAAGACCGGGCTCTCCATACACATCGCCGACCCGTCTCTGGCAGCAATGATTCTTCCCCGCAGCGGGCTTGGGCACAAGCATGGCATCGTGCTGGGCAACCTGGTGGGACTGATTGACTCCGACTATCAAGGCGAGCTGATGGTGTCCTGCTGGAATCGCGGGCAAACCGAATTCACCGTTGAGGTAGGCGAGCGCATTGCCCAACTGGTGCTGGTGCCTGTGGTGCAGGCAGACTTTGAAGTGGTGTCTGTTTTTGATGCCAGCCAGCGCGGGGACGGCGGGTTCGGTTCCACAGGCACCCGCTGAGCTTGCACGCGCAGAACCGTATTCAGGGGCTATACTTCCCTGATAAATGAAGAATCCGGGCGAAAATAACACCTGCAGGATGGACTATGAAGCTTGGCAAAAAGAAGAACTCTGACGAGGCCGCACCTGAAAAGAATCCAGCCAGGAAACAGGCAAAAAAACAGAGCAAAGACAGAAAATCCACATCTGGCCCGAGTCATAAACGACTGAGTTCTGTTTCTGTCAGCCAGGCTCTGGTTGTTGTCATAGCCGGGGCGGTAGCAGCTGCGCTGATTCACTTCCTTTTGGCCGCACCTTCCGAGGCCCGTCGTTATGACATGCAGGCTGCTCTGGAGGCTGATACGGTCGCAATCCGGATCAATCAACAGCTTTCGCTGCTTCAGTCTGCGGTGGAGGGCATCGCCGCCCAGGATCATGTCCGGGCCGCGCTGCGTGGGGAGGCGTCCATTGACGATACTGCCTCGGATCTTGCTGGTACCTTGCCGGGGATCGAGGCGGTGTATCTGTTCCCGTACGGGGAGATTCCGCGTAGTGCCAGCGAGCCTACCCTGGGCTTTGCCGGTCTGGACCTGGCAAGGCGGGCTGAAACCGGTCAGAGGCTTTACCCGGACGCGTTCCCGCGGGACGGACAATGGTACCTGCAGATGGCAGCCCCGGTCCGCAATCCACAGAGCCGCGCGGTCGCCGGCAGTGTGCTGGTTGTTTTCAGCACTGCGCAGTTGCAGCCACTGATGTCGGGCGTCAATGAGGCGCTGGGGGGGCAGTTCTCTCTGGTACAGTCCGTTAACGGCGCAAATCGCACCATTGTGAGCCAGGGGAGCGGGAGTGGCCCGGTACAGACACGTGATCTGACCAACCCGGACTGGGAACTTCAGTACCGCCCCGCTTCGTCACCGGCTCCGCTCCTCAACAGTACACTGGCAATTATCCTGATACTGGTTCCTGCGTTGATTGCAGCGATTGTTGTCTGGCTGCTGCTGGGCAATGCCCAGAGAGGTCTGCGGCAGGATGTGACCGCATTGATCCAGTGGGCTCACAAGGTGTTTGGTGGCGAAAGAATAAAGCCGCCCACGCTGAAGTGGGATATGGTGGCGTCGACTGCTGAAGTGCTTCACCGACTCTCACAGATGGTGGAAAAGCGGGTGGCCAAGGCCGGCGAGTCAGCGCGTCCAAAGGCGGCCAGCGGCGGACAGGCGCCAAAGCCCGCCGCCGATGAGCCGCTGTTCCAGGATAAGGACATGCTCGACATTGATATGCTGGACGGTGATGATGATGTGCTCGGATTTGGTGGTACCGGTGGCTCGGACGATACGCCGGATGTTGAGGAGGTGCAGCTGCCTGCAGCAGAGGTGTCGGACACCATATTCCGCGCCTACGACATCCGTGGCATCGTTGGCGAGACCCTGACCCCCGATATCGTGACGGTGATTGGCCGGGCCATTGGCAGCGAGGCCATGGCGCGTGGTCAGGACCGTCTGTGTATTGGCTATGATGGACGTCATTCCAGCCCTGAGCTGGCTGACGCCCTGGCCAGGGGCGTCATGGCGACCGGATGCAATGTGATTCAGGTGGGCGCGGTACCAACCCCGGTGCTCTATTTTGCAACCCATGAACTGGATACCGGCTCCGGCGTCATGGTCACTGGAAGCCACAATCCCGCCAATTATAACGGCCTCAAAATCATGCTGGGGGGCGAAACCCTCTCCGGTGAAGCCATCCAGAAACTGTTACAGCGAATCCGTACCGGCGACTTCGCCAGCGGTCACGGCAGCCAGTCCTCGGAAGATGTGCGCCGAGCCTATCTGGACCGCATCGTTGGTGACATTGCGGTTGCAGCTCCCCTGAAGGTTGTTCTGGATGCCGGTAATGGCATTGCCGGTGCGCTGGGGCCCCTGCTGATCGAAGAGTTGGGCTGCGAGGTCATCCCGCTTTACTGCGAAGTGGATGGCAGTTTTCCCAACCACCATCCGGATCCTGGAAAGCCAGAAAACCTTGCGGATCTGATCGAACGGGTGAAGGCCGAAGGTGCAGATATTGGCCTGGCCTTCGACGGCGATGGCGACCGCCTGGGCGTGGTGACGAACACCGGCAAGATCATCTGGCCCGACCGGCTGCTGATGCTCTTTGCCAGGGACGTGGTCTCGCGTAACCCGGGTGCCGATGTGCTTTATGACGTGAAATGCAGCCGCCGTCTTGCGGGCGTCATTTCCGAGGCCGGTGGGCGACCGGTCATGTGGAAATCAGGCCACTCCCTGATGAAAGCGAAAATGAAGGAGACCGGGGCACTGTTGGCCGGAGAGATGAGCGGCCATATTTTCTTCGGAGAGCGCTGGATGGGTTTCGACGATGGCTTGTATTCCGCCGCCAGGCTTCTGGAAATCCTGGGTATTGAGGACCGTCATTGTGACGAGGTGTTCGAGGATTTCCCCGAAGATATCAGTACGCCGGAGCTGAGCGTAGCGGTACCGGAAGAGGCCAAGTTCCCGTTGATGGAGCGCCTGGGCAAAGAAGCCAACTTTGGTGAGGCAAACATCAGCACTATCGATGGTCTTCGTGTGGAATACACCGATGGCTGGGGGTTATGCCGTGCTTCCAATACCACTCCGGCGCTGGTGCTTCGCTTCGAGGCAGAGACGGAAGAAGCGCTGGAGCGCATCAAGGCTGTTTTCCGGGAACAGCTGCAGAAAGTGGCACCGGATCTTGTCGCGGATTTCTGACGGCTCTGGAATAATCGTAAACCCAATGATGAGACTTCTGACCAACAAGGCAATGTGAATGGCTCTGGATCGTGAAACAGCAATGCAGGTGGCGGCAGTACTGAGCAAGGGCCTGCCTTATATTCAGCGGTTTACCGGCAAAACCGTGGTGATTAAATACGGCGGCAACGCCATGGAAAACGAGGAGCTGAAAAGCAGTTTCGCCCGGGATGTGGTGCTGATGAAGCTGGTGGGCATCAATCCCATCGTGGTCCACGGCGGTGGCCCACAGATTGGCGAGTTGCTGGAGCGCCTCAACATCAAGTCCAACTTCGTGAACGGCATGCGTGTCACCGACAGCCAGACCATGGATGTGGTGGAAATGGTGCTGGGAGGTCAGGTGAACAAACAGATTGTGTCTCTGATCAACTCTCATGGCGGCACTGCCGTGGGCCTGACGGGTAAGGACGCCAACCTGATCCGTGCCCGCAAGCTGGAAGTCATGAACCGCTCCCCCGAGCTTGAGCGCCCGGAGATTATTGATATTGGCCATGTGGGCGAAGTGGCCAGTGTGAATGTGGAAGTGATCGAAATGCTTACCCGCAGCAATGTGATTCCTGTCATCGCACCCATCGGCGTTGGCCCCGATGGCGCATCCTATAACATCAATGCGGATCTGGTGGCCGGCAAGGTGGCCGAGGCCATGAAGGCCGAGAAACTGATCCTGCTGACTAATGTTTCCGGCCTCAAGAGCAAGGAAGGTAAGGTGCTGACCGGTCTGACCGTGAAGCAGGTCAACGAGCTGATTGAGGACGGCACCATCCACGGTGGCATGCTGCCGAAGATTCGCTGCGCCCTGGATGCGGTCGAAAACGGGGTTCGTACCTCTCATATCATTGACGGCCGTGTGGCCCATGCCACGTTGCTGGAAATCTTCACGGATGAAGGTGTGGGTACGCTGATTTCCCGTAACTGACTCCCCGAGAGGAACGATTGATGAAGCGCCTGCTCACCTTTTTGGTTGTCCTGGCCCTGATTGGCTACCTGTCGTTCAAGGGTGCGGTGTGGTGGCTGGCAGACCAGCGGCTTGCCGAGGCCCGCAAGGCGGTTGAAGAAGCAGGCGTCATTGATCGGGGCGAGATCCGTTCCGGCATCGAAGGTCGGCTGGTATTGGGCAATGGCAGTTATCAGGATTTTCGCCTGACCAGGCCTGTGGGGTTCGGCCGCCTGATGGTTGATGCGGGTTCCCCCCTGGCGTTGCTTACCGCACTGCTGGATCCGGCGGACCTGCCCGCTGAATGGTCCCTGCAGGCTGAAAACCTGCACCTGATGCTGGACAGCAACATGTTCCGTAACTGGGTCACTGCCGGCAGTGAAAAGGCGCCAGCCCTGTTTTCCCCGGTTTGCGGCCCCGATCATCGCCAACAACTTGGCAGTGGCGACCTGCTCAGGCTGGGTATATCCGGTGTGTCTGGTGAAGCTCTCGTTGCCCAGCGTGCGGGCGGTGTTTATGGCGAACTGACCACTGTCGATACCGGCAGCGTGGAAGTGAACTGGCCCGGCGCGAGGCTCAACCCGCTGGATTTGCCAGGCATTGTGGAATCCACGACATCCGCGATCAGTGTGACGCTGCGGGACGGCGGCATGATGCGGCAGGTAGCGGCCTACTGTTCCCGGGAAGCCGGAGTAGAGACCGACGAATGGACCAGCATTGTCATGGGCGCCTTCAGCGAAGGGCTCAAGGCCCGTGGATTCAGCGCCAGCGAACAGTTGCTGGCGCTCTATCGGCAGTGGCTGACCGAGGGTGGTGAACTGACCCTGGAGTTGAACCCATCGGCCCCGGTTTGGGGGGTGCCTGTACGAGAGGACGAGCAAGCCGCAGGAAACAGCCTGAACGTCCGTTATAACCGTTCTGAAGTGCCCGACGTCTATCTGACCCGGGTGGAGCCGAAGATGCCGGAGCGGCCAGAAGTCCCGCTCGAGCCGGTTACAGCAGGTGACGATGGTGACGGAGGCGTCGATATTGTTGCAGGTTGGAATTCTGTCGCCAGTGAGAATGCCGACGGCTGGATAGGGCAGACAGTGAGAGTCACCCTGGAGAATGGTAACGTTGTCGAAGGCAGGCTGGTGAGCGTAGGTGACTCGCGTATGGAAATCGCGCGGCTGATGGATGGTGGCGAAGTTGCCTACCCCCTTGCCATCCGGCTGATTGCAACTTTTGAGGTCTGGCGTCGGGGCCAGGCCCGCTAGCTCCCAGACGGGGCGGAGTACTATTTATTATGTCCGGATCCACACAACATTTGCCCGGCGTTCGTGAAATGCTGACAAAGCTGATCGCCCAGCCATCGATCAGTAGCGCCTCTGCGGAGTGGGACCAGAGCAATGAGCCCGTGGTGCGTACTCTGGCGGAATGGCTCGAGCCCATGGGCTTCAATGTCGAGCTGCTGGAAGTGCCGGGCATGCCCGGTAAATACAACATGATTGCCACCCTTGGCAGCGGCGCCGGCGGTCTGGTGCTTTCCGGGCATACGGATACCGTGCCTTTTGACGACAAACGCTGGCAGAGTGACCCATTTACTCTGACCGAGCGGGACGGCCGCTGGTACGGCCTGGGCACCTGCGACATGAAAGGCTTTTTCCCATTGGCCATTGAAGCGGCCAGGGCTTTCGCCGATGAGGAGCTGAAGCAGCCACTTATTATTCTTGCCACTGCTGACGAGGAAAGCTCCATGAACGGCGCCCGGGCCCTGGCTGAGGCAGGTCGCCCCAAGGCCCGTTATGCGGTGATCGGAGAGCCCACTGGTCTGCGGCCCGTGCGCATGCACAAGGGCATCATGATGGAGCGGCTGGTATTCGAAGGCCAGTCCGGTCATTCCTCAGACCCCTCCCTGGGCCGTAACGCCATGGAAGGGATGCATGAGGCGCTGGGTGAGCTGCTGTCGATGCGTGCAGGCTGGCAGGCAAAATACAGCAACCCCAATTTCAAGGTCCAGGTGCCCACCATGAACCTGGGCTGCATCCACGGCGGCGATAACCCCAACCGTATCTGCGCCCGTTGCGAGTTGCACTTCGACTTGCGTCCTTTGCCGGGCATGGATATGAAGGCGCTGCGCGAGGAGATTCTCCATAAGCTGCAGCCATTGGCGAAAAAGCGCGAGCTTTCGATGGAATTCGAGCCGTTGTTTGACGGCGTACCGCCGTTTGAAACGCCGGCAGATGCCCAACTGGTGCGTGCCTGCGAAAAACTGACAGGCCATACGGCAGAGGCCGTAGCCTTCGCAACGGAAGCACCCTGGTTGCAAAAATTGGGGTTGGAAACTCTTGTCATGGGCCCCGGTTATATTGATCAGGCCCACCAACCGGATGAATTTCTGGAATTATCACAGCTGGACCCGGCTGTCAGGGTTCTCAAAGGGCTGATCAAAGAATTCTGCCTTTAAGGCGTGCAGGAGAAGAGCTTGAAATCGAACGACTGGTTGCATGGCTTCCGCCACTCATCGCCCTACATCAATGCCCACCGTGGTCGCACGGTGGTGCTGACGATAGGCGGCGATGCGATTATCCATGGCAATCTGATCAATATTATCCATGACATAGCATTGCTCAGCAGTTTGGGCATCAGGCTGGTGGTCGCTTTTGGTGCGAGGCCCCAGATTCAAACGAGGCTGGATAGCGCCGGTGAAGAATCCAGCTTTCATCGGGGATTGCGGGTAACCCCGGAGCAGCAGCTCCCTCTGGTGCTGGAGGCAATCGGGGGGTTGCGGGCGTTTCTGGAGAGCCGGCTCTCGATGGGGCTGGTGAATTCACCGATGCATAACGCACGGATCAGGGTGAGCAGTGGCAACTATGTAACAGCGCGACCGGTAGGGGTGCTGGACGGAATCGATTTTGGCCACACCGGTCGGGTGCGCCGGGTGGATGTCGGCGGTATCGAGAAGCTGCTGGAGCTGGGACACATTGTGCTTTTGCCGCCGCTTGGGTATTCGCCCACCGGTGATGCCTTCAACCTGTCCTACGAGGATGTAGGCAGTCAGGTTGCCGCCGCATTGCAGGCTGAGAAGCTGATCATGTTTACCGAGAACCTGGGGCTGCTGGACGAGGACGGTCAACTGATGCGTGAGCTGTCCGCCCGGCAGGCCTCTGACCGGCTGACTGCCGGCATGGTTCAGGGCCACGACGGCGATCTGTTGCGAGCTGCCTGTGATGCCTGCGTCAGGGGCGTACGCCGGGCCCATATTATCAGTTACGTGGACGATGGCGCGTTGCTGGAAGAGCTCTTTACCCGCGACGGTTCCGGCACCCTGGTCAGCAGTGATAACTACGAGCAGATTCGTCAGGCACGGGTCGAAGACATTGGGGGCATCCTGGAGCTGATTCAGCCGCTTGAGGAACAGGGCATTCTGGTCCGCCGTTCCCGGGAAATGCTGGAAACGGAAATTGGCAGTTTTGTGGTGGCGGAGCGAGACGGCACAATTGTGGGATGCGCAGCGCTTTACCACTACCCTGATGAGAGTGCAGGCGAGCTTTCCTGTTTTGCGGTGGACCAGGCCTACCGTCGTGCTGGTCGCGGCGATGAGCTTCTTGCCATGATCGAGAAGCTGGCAAAGGGGCAGAGTATACAGCGGTTGTTCGCACTCACCACTCAGACTGAGCACTGGTTCCGGGAACGGGGTTTTCAGCCATCAACTGTACGCGAGCTGCCCGGGCTCAAACTGGCGTCATACAACGCCCAGC
This sequence comes from Marinobacter sp., assembly GCF_039977835.1. Lineage (GTDB taxonomy): Bacteria > Pseudomonadota > Gammaproteobacteria > Pseudomonadales > Oleiphilaceae > Marinobacter. The sequence continues at coordinate 95,659 of NZ_JBDWCL010000064.1, forward strand.
GTAACTCAAAGGTTTTCGTGAAAGTGCTGGCCTAGTCTGGCCAGGGTTTTCTGGCGCTTCTCATAGGGTTGCCCGGAAAGGCTTTCCACTGCCCCGTAGAAGGCTTCGAAGTTGCCACCGACATTGCGGAACAGTTGTCGGAAGGCTGGCACATGCTGGTTGTACTGACTGAACAGAGCCAGGTTGGCGTTGTTCAGCTCCGTTGGATTGTCTCCCAGGGGGCCTGGCTGGTCCCAGCGTGCCGACAGTGCGCGATAGTCCTCCAGAAGCTTCTGGAATATCTGTGCTTTTCGCTGCCGGAGTTCGGCCTGGGGCCGTGTGTCTCGTTCCTCATAGAGCACTTCCAGCTGCGCGGACGCGGCCTCAACCAGCCTGAGCGTCTGAGTGCGCTGGTGCAGACGCGTCAGCGCACGCCGGAAACCGTCGTCGTCACCCTGTCGCTCCAGCCACAGTCGCAGGCCCTCCAGCTCCACGGCGGTTGCAAAGCTCTCGTTGAAGGCCGTATCGTCGTTGATGTAAACCACGCGGTGTGCCAGTTCGTGGAACATGAGGGCGACCATGCGGTCAACAGCCAGAGAAATGAAACCGGTGTGCAGTGGGTCATCAAACCAGCCCAGGGTTGAATAAGCGGTGACACCCCCGATAAACGTGTCGTAGCCCCGGGCAATGAACGACTGTTCTTCCGCTTGCGCCCTCTCCAGTTCGTAGTACCCCCGATAGGCCTGGCAGCCAATAATCGGATAACACCAGCGATGGGGTTCAAGAGAAAATTCCGGGGCCGCCACCAGGTTGACCACCACCCATGGCCGTCCAAGTTCGGCATAGCTGGAGAAGGCATCGCCTACGGGCAGCGCGAGCTGGGCAGCGGCAAACTCACGGGCGTCATGTGCCACGGCAAGTTTCTGCCGCAATGCCGGTGGCGTGGAGGGTGCGTCGAGCAACTGCTGCACCGATTGCGTGGCCATCATCAGTGACAGATGGCCACTGGCGGCCTGGCTGTAATAGCCTAATGTCGTACACCCGGAAAGTGTCGTTATCAGTAGCATAACAAGATAGATCTGACTAAGCTGTGTCATGGTTCAGGCTGTTATTTTGTTGCTGGCTGGCAAGTGGGTCAGGGGTTATATTACAGCTATGTTCCCCCAAGTAGCAGGTGGCTGTCGCCGCCTTTCAGGGATACCGGCCGGTGACCGGAACCGTATGCATAACCGGTCCACCAGGCTTTGCCAGATATCAGGTAGTTCATGGATCCGAAAGATCGTCGTTCTAGTCCCCGTCAACCGATCAAACTCGCAGCCCAGCTGGATGTTGGCAGTGGCGAAAACCTGCCCTGTCAGATCGCGGATTTCTGTGCCGAGGGACTGTTTGTGCGGTATTCCGGGGAAACGTCCAGAAAGCTGGACCAGGTTCTTTCGCGGGGTGCACCTGAGCTGGTGGTCCGTTTTCGCAGTCCTGACGGCCGCAAACGCCACGAATTGTACGTCAATGTCATGCGCCGTATTGAAGGTGCCATGGGTGTGGGCTTTACACGCTCCAACCCGGAGGCAGTGAATGCCATGCTGGAGCAGTGTGGCGCCAATCGCCATCAGGACCGCGCCTCCCTCCGGGCGCCCAGTGACAAGGTCCAGTTCGTCCTGCACCAGTCAGCAAAGGCCGTTGTCCAGTATATAGAGCCGCTGATGGATGCGTGTTTTGTGCAGATGGTTAGCGGCCTGCGTGAAGCGGCGCAAAGGGCGGGTAATGATCAGCAGGCAAATGAGTTCATGGATGCGTCTGGCCAGCTTCAGGCGCGCCAGAGGGTTATCTGGCACCAGATGGCCCGCAGTCTGGAATCGCCGCTCAAACCGGCGCCAAGGGGTGCTCCGGGGGCTGAGTTATCGGTAGTGGACAAGGGCGAGTTTGAAGACTGGCTGACAATCCGCGTAATGGTCACCAAGGCCGACACCCAGTACCGGGGTGACCTGCTCCAGCTCAAACTCCGCCTCGACAAGCTGGGCATTGCCAATTCCACGGGCCACCATAACCCGCTTGGCCCTGCGCTGATCTGCGAAGCCTTTCATTCCGGCCTGACGCTGCTCAAGGCTGACCGTGAAGTGGAGAAGGCCTGCCTCAAGGTCTTTGAAAAATCCGTACTGATGCATCTTGGCCCTCTTTACCGGGAATTGAATAATATTCTGGTGCGCCATGGCGTACTGCCGGACCTGGATCTGAGCAAGTATCTGAGTGAACATTCACCGGCCGAAGCAGAGGCGAACCGAACAAAGGCGTCTGCCGCACCCAGGGCTGAGGAGCCGGCGAAAGAGGCAGCCGCACCTGTCAGTGAGGTGGCCCCCCCCGAGGATAAAATGCCCCGCTTCCCCAGCCGGAGATCCTCCTCGGACTTCCGCGGCTATGCGGCAGCCGCCCAGACTGCCTTTGCAACCGTGAAGAATCTGCTTGGCACTTTGACCGCCAGTCGTCTGGCTCGTGGCGATATGGCACCGGTGGAATTTTCCCCGGATGCGAGGAAGCTTTCTGCCGGGGAGTTGCAGAAGCAGCTGCAGGAGCTCCAGTTACAGGCAGCAGCTGCCAACCCTGAACAGCCATCGCTTCGTGAGCGTGTTGTGGAAAGGGTGAGGGAAAGTGGAGAGCACGCGCTGGGGGAGGAAGAGCAGAGTACCCTGGACGTGGTCGACCGGTTCTTCAGTAGCGTGGTGGAAAGCCCGAAACTCAGCGAGTATGCCCAGTCGCGTATGCGACAGCTGGAAGTGCCGGTACTGAAAGTGGTCATGAGGGATCCCGAGTTCTTCGATGATCAGGATAGCCCCGTGCGCGGGGTCATGAACCGGCTGGCTCAACTGGGTGTCAAGGGTGGCCGCATCAACCCCGTGGTTCAGCGGCGAATCGACGAGCTGATTCAGCGCATTGCCACCGATTTCGAGCAGGATACCGGCGTGTTTGAGAATGCGGTGCAGGAACTGGACGGGCTGATAGATCGGCAGAACCTTGTGTATCGGCGCAATGTCGAGCGGGTGACTGCCGCCGCCGAGGGTGCCCAGAAGGTGTCGGAGTCCAAGAAGGCTGTGGCGGCGGTGCTGGAGCAGAAACTCGCAGGCCGGAAAGTGCCGAAGGCGGTCGTCAGCCTTCTGGACGGAGGCTGGCGTGATCTGCTCTCGCTGACCTGGATCCGCCAGGGACAGGACAGCCCGCTGTGGCAGGATTATCTTTCGGTCATTGATTCGCTGATGACCTTTGCGGATGACCCCGACAATACCATTAATCTGCCGGAGTTATTGCGGGTGATCCAGGACGGTCTGGCGTCAATATCCAGTAACCATATGCCGTCTTCCCAGATCCGTGACGAGCTCAAGCAGTTCCTGGTGCGCCGCCCCGAAAGCCCGCCGGCGATGGTGGAAATTCCGCCGGCGAAGACCGAAGACGACAAGAAACAGGCGCTGTCGGAGCGCGACCAGCGCAGCCTGCAGCGCTGGATCAACCGTGCCCAGCAGTTGCGCACGGGGGACTGGCTCAAGGACCAGGAGAAGCCGGACGAGCCACAGTATATTCGCCTGGTCTGGGTGGCCCGTGGTTTCAGTCGCTTTGTCTTCGTGAACCATCAGGGCATGCGAGTGGTAGAGCTGGAGCTGGAGGCTCTGGCCCAGCATATGCGCAAGGGTATTATCGTTCCGGACAGCCAGTACGAGCGGCCGCTGGTGGACGAGAGCATCGACCGGATGGTGCGCAAGGTATACGATCAGCTGTCCTGGGCGTCCACCCATGATGAGCTGACAGGCCTGCTGGGGCGCCGTGAGTTTGAGCGTATGCTGGAGCAGCAGCTGGCGCGGCGCGAGGATGAACGCGCACTGGTCAGGCTTGATCTTCGCCAGTTCCGGCTCCTCAATGATACCGCCGGCTATCAGGCGGGGGATGAAGCGCTGCGCATGATAGCGGATGTGCTTCGCAGCCGTGTGGGTGATGGCATGCCACTGGCACGGCTGTCCGGTAATGAGTTCGCCCTGATGCTGCCGGCGGAAAACGCCCTTGAGGCTTCCCGGGGCATCGTGGCGGCCATTGAGGCTATTGAGTTCCGTTTTGACAGCGGTATTTACCACCTCTCCGCCAGTGCCGGGCTGGCTCAGGAAATGCCGGCGCTGGCCAATGCCGAGCGCTGGCTGAAGGCGTCCGAAGTAGCCATGAAAGTGGCCAAGAAACGCGGTCATGGCAAGGTGGTGGAGTATTCCCTGGATGCGCACGACCATGCCCGCCAGGAGCAGATTGCGGCCAAGGTTGCCAACCTGGGAGATCTCAATGAAGAGCGTATGTTACTGCGTTGCCAGAAGATCATCCCGTTGCATCCCCACACCACCATGGCTCCGCAATATGAAATTCTGATCAGCATGTATGACGATACTGGCAGTCTGATTACCGGCAAGGATTTTGTCCGTATGGCGGAGCGCTACGATCGTATGCAGGCGGTTGACCGCTGGGTGGTGGGGCAGATGCTGGACTGGCTGCGGGACAAGGCGCCTGATCCTGCGCACCTGGGGGGTATCTGTATTAACCTGTCGGGGCATTCGCTGAACGACCAACTGCTGATGGAATTCATCTATGACAAGCTGAGCCAGAAAGACGCCCCCATCGAGAGGATCTGGTTTGAGATTACCGAGGCCTCTGCCATCAACGACATTCAGGGCATCTCCGAGTTTATTGAGGAGATGAAAGAGCTGGGGTGTCGATTCTGCCTCGGCGATTTTGGCAGCGGCCCCACCTCCTTCCAGTTCATGCGCAGCCTGCCCGTGGACTTCATCAAGCTGGACAGCGCCTTTACCAGCCAGCTGGATACCAGTGAAACAGACCGGGCAATGGTGAAGTCGATGGTGGACATGGCCCACTATATGAAGCGGGAAGTGATTGCCTCACAGGTTGAAACCCGCGGGGTTCTCGATATGCTGACCGGTTTGGGTGTGGACTATGCTCAGGGTTTCATCATCGAAAAGCCGCGGCTGCTCACCAGCCTGGACTGACTTTCCGGACCACCTGTTATGTCAAAACGCCATCCGATCATCGCGGTTACCGGTTCCTCCGGTGCTGGTACCACCACCACCGGCAACATTTTCAGCCGTCTTTTCGCCGGCGAGGGGCTCAGGGCTGCCATGGTCAGTGGTGACAGTTTTCACCGCTATAACCGTGAGCAGATGGCCCGCCTTGCCGCCAAGGGCCAGTTCGGCGAGCGTAACCACTTTGCGCTGGCGGCAAACCATATCGACAAGCTTGAAGCTCTGTTTTACGACTACGGCCACACCGGCAGCGGCCAGTTCCGGCAATACGTTCATGACGAAGACAGGCAACTGATCGAAGCGGGACACAAGCCCGGGACCTTTACGCCATGGGGGCCGCTGGCACCGGATACCGACCTGCTGTTTTACGAAGGGCTCCATGGCGGAGTGGTCAGTGAAGCCTATAATATTGCCCAATATGTGGATTTGCTGGTGGGCGTGGTACCCATCGTCAATCTCGAGTGGATCCAGAAAATCCACCGCGACACCAACAAGCGAGGGTATTCCCAGGACGCGGTCGTGGAGACCATCATCAATCGCATGGACGATTACGTACACGATATCGTTCCGCAATTTACCCACACCCACGTGAACTTCCAGCGTATTCCGCTGGTGGACACATCCAACCCCTTTGTCGTACGGGATGTTCCCACGGAAGATGAGAGCCTGATCGTCATCCATTTCCGTGATCCGACGGATGTGGATTTTCCTTATCTGCTGCAGATGATCGCTGGCAGCAGCCTTTCCCGACACGACACCCTGGTGATTCCCGGGACCAAGCTGTCGTTGGCCATGGACTTGATCATGCGGCCGCTGGTATCGGAACTGATGGCACGCAAACCCTTCGCCTGATCAGGCGGTCAGGCGGCCGTCGCGGTAGTCCCTCAGTGTTTGCTCAATCTCTTCCCGGCTGTTCATGACAAACGGGCCGTACTGAACCACGGGCTCCCCGATCGGCTTTCCCGCGATAAGCAGTAACCGTGCGCCTTCCTCACCGGCGCCGACCCGGATGCTGTCCCCCGGGGACAGGACGCTGGCTGCAGAAAGCTGAAGCGCCTGGGAGCCCCCGTCTGACACCAGTGCAGCTTCGCCGTCGTAAAGGTACAGCATGCCATCCAGCTCCGGTGAGACCGGCAGCAGGGTTTCCTTTCCCGGCTCAAGGTGAATGTCCGCATACATCGGGCGGGTGCTGCCTCCGTTCACCGCGCCCTGGTGTTCCTGGCCTTCCACCGTCAGTATCCCGGCAATCAGCTTTACCAGGCCGCCGTCTACCGTAATGGCCGGTATCTCCTCCGGTTGAATATCGCGGTAGCCGGCTGGCTTCATCTTTTCTGCAGCGGGCAGGTTGAGCCACAGCTGGAAGCCGCGCATCTGTCCCGATTCTTGCTGGGGCATTTCCGAGTGCACGATGCCGCGCCCGGCGGTCATCCACTGAACACCACCGTTTTTCAGGTTGCCGCGGTTGCCCAGGTGGTCTTCATGGAGCATGTGGCCTTCGATCATGTAGGTGACTGTCTCGAACCCACGATGGGGGTGGGACGGGAAACCGGCAATGTAGTCCTGGGGTTGGTCCGAACCGAATTCGTCCAGCATCAGGAACGGATCAAGACGGATGTGCTGGTTTTGACCGATGGAGCGCTTGATGCGCACACCGGCGCCATCAGAGGTTTCCAGAGCAGAGATGGTCCTGGTGACGGATCGCAGGGGCATGGCGTATTCCTCCTCAAAGGGTATGTGTCTTATTAGACGCCCTTGGGGCACCGGGAATAAACCGGAGAATTCTGGAAGGAGACATCAAAAAAACTGAAGGTCCGGTGATGATGGGGCATCACCGGTGCCAGATACAGGTTATTCCACGTTGCGGGAATAGAACATTTCCAGCATTTCCCGCTTCAGGCGTTCTTCAATGGAGCGGGCTTCTTCCGGGTCCAGGTCGCTGGCATTGACTCCGAACACATAGTTATCCAGATTGAAGTTCTTGAGCATCATCTTGGTGTGGAACAGGTTTTCCTGGTACACGTTGACGTCAATCATCTGGTAGGCGTTCTGGGTATCTTCGGTCAGGTAGTTCTGGATCGAGTTGATGTCGTGGTCAATGTAGTGCTTGGTACCATCGACATCGCGGGTAAAGCCCCTGACACGGTAGTCCACGGTAACAACATCGGAATCAAAGCTGTGGATCAGGTAGTTCAGTACCTTCAGCGGCGAGATCAGGCCACAGGTAGAGACGTCGATGTCCGCCCGGAAGGTGCTGATGCCCTCATAGGGATGGCTCTCCGGATAGGTATGCACGGTGACATGACTCTTGTCCAGGTGTGCCACGATGGCATCCGGCAGTGGGCCCGGTGACTCCTCGTTGTCCGGCTCGCCGGTGCTGAGTTCGTGCTCGGCGATCAGCATGGTGACGGACGCACCATGTGGCTCGTAGTCCTGGCGTGCGATGTTCAGTACATTGGCGCCGATGATCTTGACTACGTCGGTGAGAATCTGGGTCAGACGCTCTGCATTGTACATCTCGTCGATGTAGTCGATGTAGGCTTCACGTTGCTCTTCGGTCTGCGCATAACAGATGTCGTAGATGTTGAAGCTCAGCGATTTGGTCAGGTTATTGAAACCATGCAGCTGTAGTTTGGTTTCCATGTTCAGCCCCCCCAAGTGACTGGAGATGAGTGTCGGTGGTCATGTCTGCGCGTTGCATGCATGCCACCAAGGCCGCCACCGATAACTGACCGGGTTGTTTACCTTTTGCGCAGACCGGCGGAGAGGGTGCGTATTATGCACACCGACCCTTGATTTGGGTAGAGTTCACGGCAATATTGTAGCATCCGTATTCGTCCCGATTCAGGGCGCCTCACGGATTTCATGGCTGTGGGTAATTTCCACGCCGGCCTTCTCCAGCATGATGGAGGCAGAACAGTACTTTTCTGCGGAAAGACTGACCGCTCTTTTCACCAGGTTTTCCTTCAGACTGCGTCCGGTAACAACAAAGTGCAGGTGGATGCGGGTAAATACCGCAGGCACTGCATCGGCGCGTTCCGCTTCCAGTTCGGCATGGCAGGCGGTGACGTCCTGCCGGCTTTTCTCGAGGATGTTCATGACGTCGAAGGAAGAACAGCCGCCAAGGCCCATCAGCATCATTTCCATGGGGCGTGGCCCCAGGTCCTTGCCGCCGTGGTCAGGCGGCCCGTCCAATTGCACAGAGTGGCCGCTGCCACTGGTTGCTCTGAAGCTGGCGTCGCCCGTCCAGTCAATGGTTGCTTTCATCGGTTTTCATGCTCCGGATGAGGTGTGATGTGCGATTGACCGGGATGCTAGCATATCCCGGAGTGTGCGGCAGCTTCGCAAAAAGGCAGCTCTGTGGATCTGGTCTATACTGTTTCAGGTTGCCGAAACCGGGCCTTCTTGTTATAAGTTGCCTTCATAATGAATGAACCCGCACGGAAAGCAGGGTGAATAAAAACATCGGGATCCCGCCAGTACTAAGGAGGCATGACTCGCACTATGGCCACTATCGTCAAGCCGGTTGAGCAGAAAACCAAGCACCTGGACTATTTTCTTTCGCAATGCCATCGCCGGCGTTACCCTGCCAAGAGCACCATTATCTATGCGGGGGATAAAAGCGATTCCCTGTTCTACATCGTCAAGGGTTCCGTTACCGTCATTATCGAGGATGACGACGGCCGCGAGATGATCATGGCCTACCTGAACGCCGGGGACTTCTTCGGTGAGATGGGGCTGTTTGACAACATGGACTCACGCAGTGCCTGGGTGAAGGCCAAGACCGAGTGTGAAGTTGCCGAGATCAGCTATACCAAGTTCCGTGAAATTGCCCAGCAGGACCCCAGGGTGCTGTATTTCATCGGCGAGCAGATGGCTTCGCGTTTGCGTCAGACCACCCGCAAGGTGGGCGATCTGGCGTTCCTGGATGTTACAGGCCGTGTTGCCCGTACGTTGCTGGACCTGTGCAAGGAACCGGACGCCATGACCCACCCCGATGGCATGCAGATCAAGATTACCCGCCAGGAAATCGGCCGCATCGTGGGTTGTTCCCGCGAGATGGTCGGCCGGGTACTGAAAACTCTGGAAGATCAGGGGCTGGTGCGGGTCAAGGGCAAGACCATGGTGGTGTACGGTACCCGATAAACGGGCCTGGTTATTCGACGATGGCCACGCTCTTGATCTGCAGGCAGACGTCCATGCCGGGGCTGAGCCCGAGCTGATGGGCCGAGCGACTGGTAATCCGTGACAGAAACGATGTCGTGCCGGCCTGGAGTCGGACCGTGGTCAGACCGGGGCGCTGCTCGGCGGCGATATCCATCACCCTGGCCGGCAGCAGGTTCTGGATGCTCTGGTCAGGATTTGCTGACAGGGCAATACTCACATCCCGTGCCAGTATCTGCAGCCGGACCCGGCTGCCGGGTTCGGGCTGGCGGTCATCCCTTACCCACAGGTTGCCGCCGTCGAATTCCGCACGGCACAGATGCCACTGGGGGTCCCCTTCGCGGATCACGGCAGGCACAATCACCGCTGCGTCCTCTTCCAATGCAAATGGCTCGTCGGGACGGGCCAGTGTCTCCTGCAAGCAGCCCCGGGCGACCACCCGGCCCTGATCCATCATCACAATGTAATCAGCCAGCCGTGCCACTTCGGCGGTGGAATGAGAGACATAGACAATCGGAATGTCCAGGCTGCCGCGGAGGGTTTCCAGATAGGGCAGAATCTCCCGTTTGCTTGCCTGGTCAAGCGCGGAGAGGGGCTCGTCCATCAGCAACAGCCGGGGGCTGGTCAGCAGTGCCCGGGCGATCGCAACGCGCTGGCGCTCGCCGCCGGATAATCGGTCGGGCCCGCGGTCCAGCAGATGCGAGAGTCCCAGCCAGTCGATCACCTGCGGCGGGTGAATCCGCCGCTGGGCCACCGGTGTGCGACGGTAGCCAAAGTTCAGGTTGCCATTGACCGACAGGTGCGGGAACAGGCTGGTTTCCTGGAAGACATAGGCGAGTGGGCGTTTATGGACCGGCAGGCAGGTGCTATCGTCCTGCCAGACATCACCGTTAACGGACAGTTGCCCGGCACAGCTCTGCAGGCCGGCAATACATCGAAGCACAGTGGTTTTGCCGCAGCCGGAATGGCCGAACAGTGCAGTCACGCCGTTGCCCGGTAGATCCAGGTCCACATCCAGGCGGAAAGCCGCGAAATCGGTTGTGAAGCGGGCAACAATCCCTGGCTCTTTCATGATTTCAGGTTCCCGTTATTCAGGCGTCCATTGATCAGATAGAGACTCAGCAGAACAAGGAATGAAAATACCAGCATGCCCCCTGCCAGCAGGTGGGCCCTGCCATATTGCAGTGTTTCCACATGGTCGTAGATAGCCACGGAGAGCACCCGGGTTTCGCCGGGAATATTGCCGCCAATCATCAGCACTACGCCGAATTCCCCCAGTGTATGGGCGAAGGTCAGCACGGCCGCGGTCAGGAAGCCGGGGCGGGCCAGGGGGATCACTACGGAGAAAAAGCAATCCAGCGGAGATGCGCGCAATGTAGCGGCGACCTCCAGCATGCGTTCGTTAACGGTGGAAAAGACATTCTGCAGTGGCTGGACCGTGAAGGGCAGTGAGTAGAGCACAGACGCCACCACCAGGCCGGCAAAGGTGAACGGCAGGGTGCCCAGCCCCAGGGTGTCAGTCAGCGTACCCACAACGCCTTCAGGCCCCATGAGTAACAACAGGTAGAACCCCAGAACGGTGGGTGGTAAAACCAGAGGCAGCGCTACAATGGCGGCTACCGGTTGTCTGAGCCAGTGGCTGCTGCGGGCCAGCCACCAGGCGATGGGGGTTCCGATGACCATCAGCAGGGCAGTCGTGATGCCGGCGAGTTTCAGGGTCAGCCAGACGGTTTGCCATTCCGGGCTCATCAATACTCCATGGGTTAATCGGACGCGTGCGGGATATCGTAGCCGTATTGGCGAATAATGTCCTGCGCTTCACCGCTGGCAAGAAAGTCCATCCATGCCCGGGCGGCCTCGTTATCCCGGCCCCGTTCCAGCAGGATGGCCTGCTGTGCGATGGGGTCGTGGTAACTGCCGGGTACGGTCCAACGGGCACCGCCGTCACGGTCATTACGGAGCTGGGCCAGTGCCACGAATCCTGCTTTGGTGTTGCCTGTAGCCACGAACTGCAAGGTCTGGGCAATGGATTCCCCCCGCACCAGCCGGTCCTCCAGGGTGCTCCAGAGGCCGAGACGCTCCAGGGTTTGCTGGGCGGCAAGGCCGTAGGGCGCGGTTGCTGGATTGGCGATAGCCAGGCGTCGAAAGTTGCCGTCACGCAGGAAGGCTATTGGATCCCCGAATGCCTGCGGATCCGGGCTCCAGAGAATGAGTTGACCGACGGCATAGGTAAAGCGTGTGCCCGTAACCCCGGATCCGTTCTGCTCCATGAGCCGTGGCCGTTCCTGATCCGCAGCGAGAAACACGTCGAACGGCGCGCCGTGAAGAATCTGCGCGTAAAGCTTGCCGGTGGAGCCGTAGCTGATGCGGCTACTGTGCCCCGTTGCCTCTGTAAACCGCACAGCAAGACGTTCGGCGGCATCGTGGAAATTGGTTGCAATGGCCAGCCTGACTTCACCTGCCAGCGCCGTTCCCGTAGCAATCAGCAGGCTCAGAACCAGCAATGAACGGATGGTGGCCGTCATGGAGAAGTGCACTCCCGAGGGTTGATTAGTGGCCGTGATCATACCGTCCTTGAGCGGCCGCCGTCATGCTTCAATTGGTCGATGTGCCAGTCTGGGAATACAACTGAGAAGATGGCTCCAGACCTCACTGGCATTGGTTTCGTTCACCAGTTCGTGACGGGCCCCGGGAAACAGCCTTTCAGAGACGACATTGAGCCCCGCTGCCCGCAGGTTGGCAACATGCCGGCTGAACCCCGTGCCCATTTCCCCCACCGGGTCCTGGTCCCCCGCAAGCAGATGGACCGGCAGGTCTTTGCGCCACGCTGCCGGATTAATGTCCAGCATACCGCCAATGAAGTCCGACCACAGGCCGATGGTGCAGGAAAAGCCACACAGAGGGTCTTTCAGATAGCGGTCCACCTGGTGCGGGTCGCGGCTCAGCCAGTCATGGCTGGTGCGATTGGGTGCAAACGCCTTGTTGAAAGCGCCGAATGTCATGTTGTCGATCAGCGGGCTGTGGTGCCGTTTTCCCCGCAGTGCCCGGATCAGTCGTACCAGAACCAGGGAAACCAGCAGTCGCGGTTTGTCGATACGATTGGTGGCGCAGAGAACCAGGTTGTCGATCTGGTCACCGTATTGCTGGGTGAATGCCTGGGCGATAAACGAGCCCATACTATGCCCGAACAGTGTCAACGGTAGGTCGGGAGACTGTTTTCTGGCGTGGACAACGACCTGCTGCAGGTCGTCAACCACTTTTTGCCAGCCACGATCATTGGCGTAGTGGCCAAGTTCGCTGTCGGGGCAGTGCGGCCCATGGCCCCGGTGCTGGACGGCGATAACCGCCACCCCTTGCTGGTTGAACCACTCGGCCATTGGCTGGTAGCGGGCAGCATGTTCGGCCATGCCATGGGCAATCACGAGGACCGCGGTCCTGTTTTCCGGCACCCAGGACAGTAACGGAATCCGGTGATGGTCCGGGCTGTTGATGAGACTTTCCTGCTGGTCCATGCGATTGAATCCGGGCTGGTTATTTGCGTACAACGGAGTCTAGCGGGAAAACGGGTCTAAAATTGAGACAGGTCCTGAAAATCGGATGTTTGTGTTGCTAATCCCTGTCCCATTCCGGTGGCTTCCACAGGTGCTTCAGCCGCAAGAGCAGGCCGCCGGGCCTGGCCATGGCCCGGAACAGGTCGACATATTCGTGAGTCCATAACACCAGTAGATTGTTGGAGCGCACCGGACGGGTAATGCCATATTCCGGCGGCGCCTGCACATCTTCCGCCACGAAGGTGCCGAACAGCCGGTCCCAGATTATCAGTGTGCCGCCGTAATTACGGTCAATATAGCCCGGATTGCGACCGTGGTGGACCCGATGGTGACTGGGTGTATTGAAGGCCAGCTCCACCCAGTGTGGCAACCGGCCGATGAGGGTGGTGTGGATAAAGAACTGATAAACCAGTGACAGGGCGTAGGCAACGCCGATCCACACCGGATTGAAACCGATAAGCGCCAGCGGCAGGTAAAACGCCCACATTCCGTTGAATATGTTGGTGGCGTTCTGGCGCATGGCGGTGGAGAAATTCATCCGCTCCGAGGAGTGATGGACCACGTGTGCCGCCCAGAACCAGCGAATGCGGTGGCTGGAACGATGCATCCAGTAGAAGCAGAAGTCCACGCCCAGGAAAGTCAGGAAGCCGGTCACCCAGTTCAGCTCCAGGTCCAGAATGCGGTGATGGTAGAGGAAGGCGTAAACGGGAAAGGCAATCAGGCCCGCGAACAGCAGTTCCGTAACCTGATAGCCGGCGCCCAGGGCAAAGTTGCGGATGGCTTCCGGCACATTCATCCGCGTAGGGTCATGGCGAATACGCAGGTACTCCCAGAGGGTGACGGCAATGAAGACTGGCGTGGCGACCACGAAGATCAGTTGCCGCTCATCCAGTGCCAGCCAGGGAGTCAGGGTGTTCCAGAGCGACAGCAACCCACTGTCCTCCAGTACTGCCATCATCATGTCTGCCAACGCCATAGTCTGCCCGTATTATTTATGTTTATTGGTACTGGTTCATTCTGAGCCTGTCATCATTGTAAAAATTGACAATCCATGCCACAAAATTGACTATTGATGCCAATAGTATGGGGATTAACACCATGAGGGGAAATGAACGGTGGCCAGGGTAATCCGGGTAACCGGTGCCTGGACCGGTCTGCTGTCTGACTGGCTGGACCAGCAGGGGCTGGAGGCCGGTCCTTTACGGGCGGCGTTGGCCCGGTGGGCAGCACGGGACAATGTTCCGGTATCGGTCTGGCGCGATCTGCTGTCGCAGGGGCTGGCGCTGGTGCCGGGCCGTTTGGCGCCCGAGCTCGGCGTGGGTGCCTGCGTGCTTCCGGGTCATGTCGGGGTACTGGGTTACCTGGTGCTGGCCTCGGATACCCTGGGGGAAGCCATGCTGGCTTATCAACGCTATGAAACCCTGTTCTATGGTGCCAGCCTAGCGGAGATCGAAGTTATCGGCGACCAGGCCGAGATGCGCTGGCCACCCTCCGACAATGAACTGGGGCAGCAGGCCGATGGCGCCGCAATTGCGGCGTTGGTCACGTTCATGCGTCGGCAGATTGAGCAACCCCCTCCACCTTCCGCCATAAGTTTTCTTGAAAGTGTTGATACAGAAACCGCCAAGGCCTATAAGGCATTCTTCGGTTGCCCGATAACATGGAGCGACAGCCACGTGCGGGTGCGGTTTCCGCTGCATTATCTGAGCCTGCCAATGCCACGGCGGGATCCCACCCTGCTGGCCCTTCTGGACCGGCAGGCGAGGGCGCTGATGAGGGCCCTGCCAGCAGGTGTCTGCGAAAATGCCAGCCAGAGCCGCGGGGAAAGTTCCGGTACTGACCGCCAGTTGCAGCAAGTCTTGCTCAGGCTGCTGGCCGACGGCGAGCCCATCCTGGCGCGAGCCGCAAGTGCCATGCACATGGCGCCGCGCACCCTGCAGCGACGGCTGGCCCGGCACCAGCTAAGCTGGCAGCAGTGGCTCGACCGCAGCCGCGAGCAACTGGCCCGGCAGTATCTGGCGGACCCGTCGCTGACCCTGACGGACATCGCCCTGTTGCTGGGCTTCTCCGAACAGAGTGCCTTCACCCGGGCCTACAGTCGCTGGACCGGTAATTCGCCGGGCAGAGAGCGCCGGCAGCAGTTCAGCGATTAGCGGTGTATATTCTCTCCAGAAGGGTGATCTGCGGCTGCCACTGGTCCAGCCAGGCCTTGATGTCGCGGGGGATTTTTGCCGGTTTTGGCCAGGGCACCGGATACGGCCGGGGCTGGAACATGGGGGCGAACAGCGCCGCAGCGGTAAGGTCGGCGCGGGAGAAGCTGTCACCGGCCAGATAGGGTTTCTGCCGGTAGGCTTCTGCCAGTTCGGTTAGATAGGCTTCCATGGTTTCACGGGACTGTTCCGCCGTCTTCGGGTTGATCTTCATCCACTTGCGCATGATTTCGTCCACACGGCTGAAGGCCAGTTTCAGTAGAATCCGATTGTAGAAAGGGGTGCCCGCTGCCAGCAGGGGAACCACCACCTTGGGGCGCTGCAGGAAATGGTGGTAGGAGTAACACCGTACTGCCGGGCCGGCTTCCTCGTCCAGCCGCTGCTCCCAGGCCATGGCCGCCTCGCGCGCACGCAGGTCTGCCGGCGTCAGTGGGTTATCCGGAAAAGTTTCGTCGAGGTAGTCGATGATCTCCTTTGACCCCTGGACCCGGTGGCCGTCATGGTCAATCACTGGCACTGACGAATTCCCACCGGTGAGTTTGCGGATCGTGTTGACGTGCTGGCCGGGGAGCAGGCTGATGGTCTCATAGCTCAGCCCCTTGTAATCCAGCGCCCAGCGAACCTTTTCGCAGTAATGGGATATCGCAAACTGGTAAAGTCTGATGGCCATGGTGCATTGTTCTCCAGTGTTTTAAGTGGCCCAAGCGTAATGCGTTGAGGCAGGAAATGGTAACGACTGTGCATTAAAATCGGCAACGCCCCAGACAGGCTGCCGCGATGGCAACACATCTAATGGAACAGGAAACGGATAATGAATGGATTCACTCGCTGTATTGCGCCAACTCTCGTGGCTTCAATTGTGCTGGCGACAGGTTGCTCGTCCACTCCTGCAGACACGGCGCCCACCCACGCTATCGACCCGGCTGGAGGGGCCATTGAGCTGCCCTTTACCGCCAGGGGCAACGAACCCTTCTGGCGCGCCATTGTGGAGCCGGGCCAACTGGTGCTTGAGCGGATGGGCGAACCTCCGGTCGAACTAAGCTATGAAACCATCCAGCGCAGTGCCACCGGTCGCACCTTCCGTGCTCAAGGAGAAGGTGTCCTGATATCGCTGGTAACCGCCCGCCAGTTGTGTCATGACTCGATGACCGGCATGCCTTATCCCAATCAGGTTCGCCTGAAGGTCAATGGTGACCCGTTCCGCGGTTGCGGGGGCGACCCGGAGGAGATGCTGCAGGGAGCTGAATGGGTGGTGGAGGATATCGACGGTGCCGGCATCATCGATAGCTCACGGGTAACGATCGATTTCATGGCGGCGAACCGGGTGGCGGGAAGCGCCTCTTGCAACCAGTTCAGAGGGGACTGGAAACTGACCGGCGAAGGCCTCGGGTTTACCCGCATAGCGGCTACCAAAAAAGCCTGTGCGCCAGCATTGATGGAGCAGGAAAGCCGCTTCCTGTCGGTGTTGTCAGACATCACCCGGTTTGATATCGGGCGGCATGGTGAGCTGTTGCTGATATCTTCGGATGGCCGGATGATTACGGCGCTTCAGTCCACAGAGTGAGCCCGTATCTGGCGAGGATCCGCTGCGCACGACCATCATCGATGCGCTGTCGGGTGCCCTCTGATAGCAGTTGTGCCAGTTCTTTTGCGCCTTCCCGGGCGGGGGAGAAGGCCACGAAAGCGCCGGTCTTGCTGATCAGTCCCGCTTCGCGGGGCCGGTTTGCGGTCTCTCCGGCGCTTCTGGCCCACCAGGCCATCACGTATTCATCCTCAACAAAAATATCCGTGCGATCCTGCTCCAGCAGAGCAATGGCGCGATTCAGTGGGGAGGGGCCGGAAATGACCCAAACCTTGTCCTGCTCAGTCTGGTGCCGCTCGATGTAGCGGTCCAGTTCCTCAGTGTAGGAATAGCCGTTGATCACCAGCAGTTGCTGGTCCTTTAGTGAGTTGATGCCACTGTAATGCCAGGGGTTGTCATGGTGGGTGAAGAGTGCAATGGATGAGTATCCCTGGGGGACGTCGGGGAAAATGAAATCCGGCGCGTCGGTAATGAAAGCACCCACCACAGCGTCCAGCTGGCCCTCACGGGTCATCTGCAGTGCCCTTGCCCAACTGAGGTTGACGTACTCGACGGTGTAACCTGCCTCGCCGAGGATATCCCGGGCAAGGTCGACCATGTAGCCCTCATGATCACTTCCCGCTTCACAGTTGTGGGGGCACCAGGGATCTGCGGCAATCACAACCGTATCTGGCTGCCCCCGGTATCTGGTAATAACTGCAGCAGAGGGTTCGGTGGCGGAGTCGGCAACCGCCTCGGAAATGTCGTTGTCCTGAGGCGAGCAGCCAATAAACAGGACGAACATAACCGCCAGGACGACGAGTCGCGACATGATGATATCCCGGGGCACCGCGAAGCTGCGGCAACAGCTCCATCATAGCCCCGGTGTCATCCACCTGTCATCTGCCTGTCGGCCCTCCCCCTTCAGGCCAGGGTCAGTAACGGCTTCTGGCATCACCTTCGGAGCCTTCGGTAGGCACCAGTGCCTTGACCAGCTCCTTCATATCCAGGATGCCCACCTGTTTGCCTTTTCTGACCACACGGTAAGTGAGGCTGGTATCGCCATCGGATAGGGCGATGACAGATTCCAGATTATCGCGATCGGAAATGTCACCGGCATAGTCGTCCGGTGCCTCAGCGGTCTTCTTCATGATAGAGCGTACCCGCAGCACCCGGGCCCGATTGATGTCACTGATGAAATCTGTGATGTAAGGGTCATTGGGCGACATCAGGATTTCCTGGGGCTCGCCCTGCTGAACGATGTGTCCGTCCTTGAGGATAACCAGGTGGTCCGCCAGCTTCAGGGACTCATCCAGATCGTGGGTAATGAACACGACCGTTTTCTGCAGCTCGTCCTGCAGTTCCAGCAGCAGGTCCTGCATGTCGGAGCGAATCAGGGGGTCCAGTGCCGAGAAGGCCTCGTCCATCAGCATGACAGGGGAGTTCGACGCCAGTGCCCGGGCGATACCCACTCTTTGTTGCATACCACCTGAGAGCTGGTGTGGATACTGGTATTCATTGCCTTCCAGTCCTACCCGGGCGAGCCATTTTTTCGCATCACCTTCGAAATCCTCCACGGAATAGCCACGAACCAGCAGCGCCATCCCGGCATTTTCCAGCACTGTCTTGTGGGGGAGCAGCGCAAACTTCTGGAAAACCATCGACATCTGTTCGCGCCGAAGTTTTCTGAGCTGGTTCTCGTCGAATTTCAGGACGTCTTCGCCGTCCACCTGGACTTCACCGGCGGTGGGTTCGATGAGTCGGTTGAGATGGCGTATCAGCGTGGACTTGCCAGAGCCGGAAAGCCCCATAATGACGGTAATCTCGCCTTCGTGTATGTCCACGTTGATGTCCTGGAGGCCGAGCACATGGTTGTGTTTCTCCAGCAGTTCGGCCTTGCCCATACCGCCACGGACATGTTCCAGCGCGCCCACAGGGTCCGGGCCGAAAATCTTGTACAGGTTCCGGATGGAAATCTTGATATTCCGGTCCACAATTCGCTCCCTTACTGTTTTTGTGAGGCGTTAATGCGCGCCAGTGAGGCCTTGGTCACCCGGTCAAGGATGACTGCCAGAATCACGATACCGAGACCGGCTACCAGCCCCACGCCAAGTTCCAGGTTGCGAATACCCTGAAGCACCAGAACCCCCAGGCCAGGGGCCGACACCAGGGAAGCGATAACAACCATGGCCAGGCTCATCATTATGGTCTGGTTCACGCCCGCCATGATGTTTGGCAGGGCCAGGGGGACCTGGACCTTGAACAGCTTTTGCTGGCTGGTCATGCCGAAGGCGTCAGCGGCTTCGATTACGTCCTTGTCCACCAGCCGTATGCCAAGGTTGGTAAGGCGGATAACCGGCACAATAGCGTAGAGAATAATCGCAATGCCGTAGAGTTTGGATTCGGTCACACTGAACAGGAAGATCAGCGGGATCAGGTACACAAACGGTGGCAGTGTCTGCAGCATGTCCAGCACCGGAATGGTCAGGCGCTGCATCATATCGCTGCGGGACATGGCTATGCCGATCGGTACGCCGAAAAGAACGCACAGGAAGGCACATACAAATATGATGGAGAGGGTCTCCATGGCATAGCGGTAGTAGTCGATGAAAGCCAGCAGAACCAGGCTGACTGCGACAAACCCCACCAGTTTCCAGGATTTGGTGACAAAGAAAACCACGGCGAGCAACAGCGGTATGACGATCCACCAGGGCGTATTCAGCATGCCGTAGAGGGCGCCATCCAGAAACCAGCTCAGAGGTTGCGTCAAAGGATCAAGGACAACGCTCATGCTGTCCTTGATGGACAGGAAACCCTCTTCAAGCCCCTTGGTCAGTTCCCTTGATTTGGGGAATGCTGCGCAGGACTCATTGAGTGCGTTCATAGACGGAAACGGAAGCTCCCAGAGGGACTCCGGTTCTGCTCCTGTTCCCTTGGTCTTCTGCAGCAACGCAGCCATGGACATCGGCGCGTCACTCTTGCCTTCTGCACACCACTCTTCTAATCCCAGTGATGAAAACAGGAAATCGTAGGTAGCCATTGGTGGTCAGTTCCCCAGCGCATTCAGGTGCTTACGGCTTGCTTTCGGTTCTCCGGTATCGGAGTAGACAGGGCCGGGAGGGCCGGCCCTGTCGGGGTAGGCAGGAGATTATTCTCCCAGTACAGCTGCCAGACGTTCCCTGGCCGAATCGTTCAGCCAGCTGGACCACTCATCGCTGTTGTTGTTCAGGAAATACACTGCCGCTTCTTCGGCGGAAGCATTGTTGGAATCCATCCAGGCCAACAGAGCACTCATGGTGTCTGTTTTAAAGGTCATTTTGCTGAGCATGTCAGCGACCTCTGGCTCACGGTCCTTGAAATCAGTGGTGACAGAGGTCAGTACCGGTGCTGCCGGAAACTCGGATACGCCAGGATTATCGACGTCCTGAGTCTGGTTGCGGGTGTGGACCTCAGGTTTGTGCTCGCCGAGCTCAACACGCGTCATATCGTACTTGCCGAGTGGTACGGTCGGCCCCCAATAGTAGCCAAACCAGGGTTCTTCCGACTGAACTGCAGAAGCCATGGACGAGGCCAGTGTCTCGCCGGAACCATGGTTGAAGACCTCAATGCCGGAGCTTTCCAGATCGAGTGCCTCGATGAGGTTGTCACTGACAACGCGACAGCCCCAGCCGCTCGGGCAATTGTTAAAGCGACCGTCGACCAGCTCCGGATTCTCCATGACCCCTTCGATGGTCGTCAGCTCAGGGTGTTTCTCGGCCAGGTAGGTTGGAATCCACCAGCCTTCAACACCGCCTGGATCCAGTACCTTGCCCAGGCGCTCTACCTTGCCCTGTTCTTCCAGTTCCAGGTAGGCCTCGCCAGCGGAGTTGAGCCAGAGTTCGGTAACGATATCCGGTTCGCCATTTTCAGCCACGGAGGTAACGGCAGGGACGGTGTCAGAGGGAACCACGGTTACATCGCAGCCATAGCCCTGCTCCATGATGAACTTGGCGACACTGGTGACAACGGTGTTTGAAGCCCAGCCCATCTCGGTAATTGAGACCTCACCGCAGTCAGCCTGGGCAAGTGCAGGAACGGACATCGCGCAAAGCAGCGCGACTGGCGTTAGCTTTCGCATGATTGGTTCTCCTTGTTGATTTTAAAAATACGCGGAAAAACATCCGCTTGAGTGGTCCGGATGACCTCTCGAGAAGTGAAGACGCCTGGTTGGTACAGCGTTTTCAGAAGACAAGACAAAGGTTGTGACCTCGGTTACTACGTATATGTAAGAGTAACGCCCTGAGCCTGAGTTACAAGCCATTCATGTAAAATGTCGTCTGAAAGTGAACGTTCCTTCAGGTTTTTCCCTGCCCTGTCAAAGAACTGAAGCAATTCACACGTAGTTTGAAGGGTTGGCTGAGACCGGAGAACGCCATGACTGAGTTGCGTGAACTGACCCTTCATTCTGTTATTTCTGCTGAGCAAGCCCGCCGTGACAGTCGCCAGCGACACCTTCTGCGAACCTTTCTTCCGGAGATGATCCGGCTGGAGCGGCTGTTGGCGGAAGCCCCGGAGGTGGTTTCCGTGGGCACTCTCGCCCGGGTTGCCCTGAAGGACATGGCTCTGCCGATTTACAGGGTCGATATCGGCAGTGATGCGCCAGATGCCCCCGTGGTTCTGCTGGTGGGTGGCGTGCACGGAATAGAGCGCATTGGAAGTGAAGTGGTCGTGGCCTGGCTGCGTAATCTGCTTGCCCGTATTTCCTGGGACAGCCACCTTCGAGCCTTGCTGAACAAAGTCCGTATCACCCTGCTGCCGATACTGAATCCGGGCGGCATGTACCTGAATCAGCGCAGCAACCCCAACGGGGTTGACCTCATGCGGAATGCACCCATCACGGCCCAGGACCGCAGTGCCTTTCTGTTGGGTGGTCAGCGTCTCACCCCGCGTCTGCCCTGGTTCACCGGCGACCCGGAACAGGGTATGGAGGCGGAAAACCGGGCGCTGGAGTCAGTGATCTCGGGCTTGCTACCCGGTCGGCCATTCAGTGTTGCCCTTGATTGCCATTCGGGGTTCGGGTGGCAGGACCAGATCTGGTTTCCCTATGCCTATCGGCGCCGCCCGATGCGACGGATCGCGTCGGTGATGGCCCTGAAGCTGATCTGGGAGCAGGCCTGGCCGGAGCATAACTATCGCTTCGAGCCCCAGTCCCGCCACTATCTGACCCACGGCGACCTGTGGGATTACTTCTATAAACAGATAAATCGCAGCGGCGACGGGGCGTTTATTCCCCTGACCCTCGAGCTGGGGTCCTGGCGCTGGATCAAGAAACGCCCCAGGCAGTTGCTGCGGCTGGACGGTTTTTTCAATCCGCTGGTTCCCCACCGGCACCGCAGGGTACTGAGGAGTCACCTGACGTTCATCGATTTTCTGGTCAGCGCCGCCGCCAACCATGAAAACTGGTTGCCGCGCAACGACGACGAGTCCATGCTTAGGGAAGCCGCTATCGCCCACTGGTACAGGGACCATCACTGACAATGCACTGGATTCTGTTGCGTGGACTGACCCGGGAGCAGTCGCACTGGGGTGAGTTTCCACGGCTGCTTGCAGATGCTTTTCCGGGACAGCAGTTTCACCTGGTGGATCTTCCTGGCACTGGCGTGCACTTTAATGATCCCTGTCCGGAGAGCATCGCTGCCATTCGTGAGAAGGTTCGACACAGTGTTGAGCATATCCCCGGCCCCTACAGCCTGCTGGCGCTTTCCATGGGCGGGATGGTCGCACTGGACTGGGCCCAGCATGCGCTGGAGGGTGAGATCCAGAACCTGGTGCTGATCAACACCAGCTCCGGGTTCAGTCCCACGTGGCGCAGGATGAGACCGGGAGCGTGGCCCCGTATTGTGAGATTGTTGTCCCGGCGGGAGCTCTTTGATCGTGAAGCCGATATCCTGCGGCTGAGCTGCAACCGGCCAGTCAGCCTGGACACCATGAAGCACTGGTACAGTATCCAGCGCCAGCGCCCGGTCAGTTTTCGCACTGCCCTGGCGCAACTGAAAGCCGCCGCCAGCTTCAAACCGCAACCCGAACGGCCGCTGCCAGATGCGTTGCTGCTGGCCAGCAAGGGGGATCGCATTGTTCACTGGAAGTGCAGTGAAGCGTTCGAGCAGCGCTGGCATTGGACCCTCAAGGTGCATCCATCTGCCGGCCATGACCTTGCCCTTGACGACCCGGGGTGGATCATTCGCCAACTGGACAGCTGGTTGCCCGGATGACTACGGTTGCTTGACGCAACTGTTCTTCCGCGTCACTCTCCTATACGATTTATCGCTGTTTACCCATGACGATGTATGGAGCCCGGAACAATGAAGATTCTTGAGACCAAAACCGCCCCGAACCCACGCCGGGTGCGCATGTTCATGTCTGAAAAAGGACTGCTGGACAAGGCTGAGTTCGTTGAGATAGACCTCCAAAAAGGGGAGAACCTGACCCCGGAATACGCCGCCAGGAACCCGATGAAGAAAGTCCCGGTGCTGGAGCTGGATGACGGCACCTGCATCTCCGAAACCATGGCGATCTGCCGTTACTTTGAGGAAAGTTACCCGGATGCGCCGAGCCTGCTGGGTGATACGCCGTTGGAAAAAGCACTCGTGGAGCAGTGGCTGCGCTGGATAGAGTTCTCACTTTCCATGCCCACGGGGATGTGTTTCCAGCACACCACCGGTTATTTCAAGGACCGTATGAACCCCATCAAGGAGTGGGGTGAGGAGTGCCGGACAATGGTGGAAAAGTTCCTGCATTTCCTCGACAAGCAGCTGGACGGCAGGGAATACATCTGTTGCGACCGATTTACCGCCGCCGACATCAATGCCTTTACCTCGGTGGCATTTGCCCGCGTGGTGGATATCCGCATCAAGCCCGAGCATAGCAACCTTCAGGCCTGGTACGAGCGTATCAAGCAGCGCCCATCCGCCCAGGTTTAATCACCGCGGGTGTGTGTCACAGGGTCTGGCCATTTCGGCCCGATTGCGGCCGTTACGCTTGGCCTGGTAAAGCGCTTCATCGGCGCGACTGACAACGGCGTCGATGTCGTCGCCGTTCTGAAAGCTGGCGACACCCAGGCTGATCGTCTGATGAATACGGTTGTCGCCCGCGCTAATGGCTGAATCCGCCATCGAAGCCCGGAGCTTTTCCGCGACCTCGAGAGCGCCATTGCTGTCGGTGTCCGGCAGCAATACCAGCAGCTCTTCTCCACCCCAGCGGCAGAGGGCGTCCTGTCGTCGCAACGCGTCCTCCAGTCGCCTTGCGGTTTCCTGGAGCACCAGGTCGCCGGCGTCGTGGCCATAGGTATCGTTCACCTTTTTGAACAGGTCGAGGTCACCGAGTATCAGGCTGAACGGTGTACCCGCCCTCTGCGCATGTTGCAGCTCATGGTTAAGCAGGGGCCATATCGCCCGCCGGTTCAGTAGACCGGTCAACTGGTCGGTTGCTGCCATTTCTCCGAGTGTCTGGCGGGCTTCGAATTCACTGGTGAGAACCCGGCGCAGGGATTCCATGACGATCATGCCGATGACCATCATAACCAGGGGGTCAAAGAACAGTGGCAGGATGTCGGTGAGGGTGATGTCAAGATAGACAGCCACAACGGCAAACGCTGCCAGGGGAAGCAGGAACAGCAACATCCACTCCCGCAGTTCTCGCACGGCCAGTACTGATACACCAAAGAAACTGATCACCAGGCCATTGCTGATCTGATAAAGCCCGGAGGTACCGGTTTTCAGATAAAGCAGCAGCATGGACAGAATCATTGCCATGACGGCCAGCCCCATCAAGCGTAAAAAATACCGGCTCGGCCAACGGAAACGACCGCAATAGTGCCTGACCAGAGTTGCAAGCGAGGCCAGGATAACGGGGGCCCGGAACAGGAATTCGAGCCCCAGCAGCTCATAGCTGTGGATGTTACGTAAGGGATGGGAAAACTGATAGATGAGCACGGTAACCAGGAGCAGCCAGGCCGCCACCAGGGCAACTTTGCCTTCCAGAGCCTGCAGATGCTCGTCGTAGGCAGATTGCCACTTATCGGGTATCGGGGGCCCTGACAATTGCATAGTGAGACTACTCTTTCGATGCCTGCTTTTTCGCTCTACGAATTTTTCAGGAATTGATTGTATAAAGCAATGAAATTAAAGGTGTACCCACATTGAGCAGGGTAAATACGCTGGTGCACACTCATCGGTGGTAGAGGGCGGTGTTTGTGGCACGCTAGAATGCAGGCTGTTTTCCCCATAATTCCGGCAACGCTTGCCTAAGGAACAGATAACTGGTCTATGACTCAGTCCCAGCAGTTACAGTGCGCCCTGGAGGCCATCGACGAGGCCAATCAGGCAGACCCTAACCGTGAGCAGGTAGGTAATGAACTGTTGCCGAAAGAGGTTGCCTACAGCCAGCATATGACCCGGTGGCTGCATGAGCTTGAACCGCAGCCATCCGAACGCATGCAGATTGCCTGCCGGGCCCAGCATATCGAGCGCTGGACCATACCCCGCGCCGACTTTCCCGAAGGGCGCAAGGCCTACTATGAATGGCGGCAGGCCTGTGGCCGCATGCACGGACGCCGGGCAGCGGAAATCATGGCGAAGTGCGGTTACCCGAAAACAGAGTGTGAACGGGTAGAAACCATCCTGACCAAACGGGAGTTGCGTAAGGATGAAGACACCCAGTTACTGGAGGACGTGGCCTGCATGGTATTCCTGGAGCGCTACTTTGCAGAGTTCTATGATCAGAAATCCGATTATGACCGGGAGAAATGGCTGCGCATTGTCCGCCGGACCTGGGGCAAGATGTCTCCGCGGGGACATGACGCGGCTCTGAAACTGGCTGAAGGCATGCCGGCGCACTTGCTGGAGTTGCTGAATGAGGCGCTGGCCGAAGGTTCCTGACCTCTGGAGCAGCGATTCATCGGTTCTCTTGCTATCCGTGCCACCCCTGTTTATGATAATCATTATCATTAAGGTGTTGACCCGCCGTTCGTTGGCGGCACTGCCGGACAGGATGTTGACATGCCCCCAGCCAACTCGCCACAACCCAGTATTCTGGTTATCGAGGATGACCGTGCCCTCAATGGCCAGATTGCACAACTGCTCGGAAGCCGAGGCTACCTTACCCATCAGTGCTTCGAAGGAGAGAGCGGGCTGCTGTCCGCCGTCAGCCAACGCTTCGATCTGATTCTGCTCGACGTGCTACTGCCCCATCTGAGCGGCTTCGACATTCTCAACCGGCTGCGTAAAACCCACCAGACACCGGTGATGCTGCTGACCGCCTGTGGCGCCGAGGAAGACCGGATCATGGGCTACAGCCGCGGGGCTGACGACTATGTCCCCAAGCCGTTCAGCTTCACGGAACTGCTGCTCCGCATCGAGGCCCTTCTGCGCCGCTGCAGGGGTAGCCACGATACCCGCTCCGACCCGGACACAATCGAACTGGGCAAGCTGCACCTGAGCCGGGTATCCCGTGATGTATTCTATGACGAAACAGAACTCGCGCTGACCCAGATCCAGTTCCGCCTGCTGTGGGTCCTGGTACTGCACCAGGGTGAGGCTCTGAGCAAGCCCTACCTCTATCAGGTTGTACTGGAAAAAGAATTCAGTCGTTACGACCGGAGCCTGGATATGCACCTGAGCCGGGTCAGACGCAAACTGGTAGACGCCGGAATGGCTGCGGATCGCCTGCAGACAGTTCATGGCAAGGGCTACTGCTTCCTGTGAACCATCGCTTGTTATGGAAACTCTGCGGCACCCTGGCTTTGGGAACGCTGGTGCTGTTCTGGGTCATTTCTTTTGTGGGCTCGGAAACCGAGCGCAAGATGAGTTTTATTGACGAAAAATACCAGCAGACCCTGAAGGACTGGGGACGGACGGCCGAGACCCTTTATTCGGGGGGGGATGAGCAGGCTCTGGCAAATTGGCTGGAAGATCTCCAGGCAAGGGAAAGCACCTGGGCGGCCGTTGTCCGCTCCGACATCCGGCCGCTGGCCGGGAGTGAACTGACGGACCGGTTCCGCGAGGGCTTTGGACTGGGGCGGGATGAAGAATGGAAGATTCACCTCTACTTCCCCGAAAACCCTATCATGGAAACCACCTTTGCCGACGGCAACACCCACTTCCTGGTGTTGCTACCCCAGCGCATGCGCCCGGGGACCTATCTGCCCGAGGCCCGGGTTCTGCTCAAAGTTGCCCTGCCACTGGCGGTCCTGGTGGTGCTGTGCCTGGTGATCTATCGCCATTTGATGACCCCGCTGCGCCAACTTGAACTGGCCACCCGACAATTCACTGAGGGTAACCTCGGGGTGCGGGTCCGGGCCCTGTTGGGCAACCGTAACGACGAGCTGGCTGCCCTGGCGGAAACGTTCGACCGCATGGCAGAACGTACTGGCGATCTCATACTGAGTCAGCGACGGTTGATTGCCGATCTCTCCCACGAACTGAGAACCCCGCTTACCCGCATCGACATGGCCGTAAGCTGTCTGGAGGAAGGCATCGACACCCAGCACTTCCTGCCACGCATCCGCCGGGAATGCGGTCTTATGCGGGGTCTGGTCGAAGACACCCTGACCCTGGCCTGGCTGGAGAACGAAAAGCCCAGTCTCGACCAGGAATCCCTGGACCTCACTGACCTGCTCGACAGCGTCCTCGACGATGCCCGCTACGAATATCCCGGTCACCACCTTCAGGCCAGCCTGCCAGAGTGCGCGGGGCTAACTGGCAGCAGTCATCGTGCACTGGCCCAGGCCGTTGAAAATGTCATCCGCAATGCCTGTAACCATACCCCGGCCAATGGCACCGTTCGTGTCTGCCTGGAAGAAGAACAAAGCGGCTTTCGGCTGATCGTGAGCGATGAGGGGCCGGGGGTACCCCCGGCACATCTGGAGCTCATTTTTAAACCCTTCTTCCGCTCGCGCGGACTCTGCAATGACCAGCCTTCAGGTCATGGCCTGGGGCTGGCACTGGCAAGACGCCAGGTAGAGGCTGCCGGTGGCTGGATCAAGGCCGAGAATCGCAAAGACGGCGGGTTGCGAATGGTTTTGTGGTTTCCCGCACCAAACCATGAATCCTGATTCGTAACAATTGTAAAAGTATTTCACATTGTTCATTTGCTAAATAAGAATGTGCGCCAAATAGGAATCGTTTTCAGTTAACGGAGCGCACATGAATATCAAGGCGTCAGACGCAGTCCGTCTCCCGGCAAACCGTCGCAATACCCTGGCAATGGCGGTAATGGCGATCATTGCCAGCCCCTCCACGATCGCGCAGGAAGACACTCGCGCACTTGAGCCGATTGAAGTAAGCGCCGATCGTGAAGCCACGAGTGACCATATGGTGACCGAAGAACGTCTTGAACGTTACCAGGCAGAAGATCTGGAGGATGTTTTCGCCAGCCAGCCCGACGTGTCTGTTGGTGGCTCCGTCGGCATCGCCCAGAAAGTCTATGTGCGCGGCGTCGAAGACCCGCTCCTGAACGTTACTATTGATGGCGCAACGCAAGCCGGCGCCCTGTTCCACCACACCGGTCGCCTGGCCGTGGAACCGGAACTGCTGAAGCAGGTAGAAGTGGACGCTGGCGCTGGCCGGGCCACCTCCGGTGCCGGCGCTCTCGGTGGCGCTATTCGTTTCGTCACCAAAGACCCGGAAGACCTGCTACGCCCCGGCGAACAGGTGGGTGCCCTGGTCAAGCTGGGGTCGTTCTCCAACACCGATGGCTACAGGGCCAGCACCACACTGTTCGGTCGGCTGAACAACCAGTGGAGCACCATGGTGTCTGTCAGCCAGAGCGACCACGAGCGATTCGAAGATGGTGACAACAACGAAATTCCCGGTACTGACGCCAGACAGCAACTCGGCTTTGCCAAACTGGTCGGCCAGCTGCCGGGAGACCAGACCCTGAAACTGAGCCATGAGGTCCGCACCGACGAGGGTGAACGGCCCCAGCGTCCCCAGTGGATTGTCAGCGGTTTCAACTCCCTTTACGAACTCGATGGCCGGCGTGATACCACCACTGTGAACTATGGTATCGCTCCGGAGGCTAATCCGTGGGTGGATGTCGCCCTGACGGTCTACCACACGGAGTCCGAGATTGAGCAGAATGTGGAGGATCGTTGGGGGAGGTACTTCGGCTTCACCCGCAGTATCGGCGGCGATCTGCGCAACACCAGCACACTGGGTAGTCATGCACTGACCTACGGTGTGGATTATCGCGAGGATAAGGTCAATGCCGGCGGCGCGGCCGATCGCAGAGCCGAAGAAGAAAACGGCGAGGTTGCGGGTGTCTATCTGCAGGACGACTATCAGGTGACCGACCGGATACTGCTGAGTGCGGGTGTGCGCTACGACGATTATCAACTGGACGACAACAACGGCGAGAGCTTCAGCGAAGATGATGTCAGCCCGAACGCCAATGTCGCGTGGGAAGTATTGAGTGGCCTTACCCTGAAGGCAGGCTATGCCGAAGCCTTCCGGGGCCCGAGCACCCACGACACCTTCAAGATTGATCGCGCCAGCAACGATCCGGACCTGAAGGGAGAAAAAGCGAAAAACACCGAAGTTGGCTTTGACTACGTCTACCGCAATTTCACTCTCTCAGCCGAGGTATACCGCTCGGAAATCAAGGACGCGATCGCCGATCCCCTGTTTGGCCCGGCCATCTACGAAAACATCGGTGATCTGGAATCCGACGGTTACCTGATCGGTACCACCTACCACATCGGTGGCCTGCAGGCCGGGCTAAGCTTCCACAGCAATGACGCCGAACTGGATGGTGATCCGCTGACCGTCTACGAACATAACCTGCTGGGTAACACCGTGGGCGACACCTGGGTGGCAGACCTGGCCTACCGCTGGGACCGCAACCTTGAGTTTGGCTGGCAGGGTCGTTTCGTGCAGGGCGTCGACAGTGTGGAAACGTCCGTTGGCACCATCGACAAGCCCGGTTACGGCGTGCACGACCTGTTCATGCACTGGCTGCCGACCGGCAATGAGGACCTGCGGCTGACGGTCACGGTGAAGAATGTTGGCGACAAGCAATACCTTGACCATGCCAGCAACGCCGACTATCAGCATATTGCAGGCTATGAAGGTGTGGTGGGCCTGCCGGAGCCAGGACGGGATGTACGGCTTGGTCTGGCCATGCGGTTTTGATGCAGTCCATGTTGTCGATACGGTTTCTCGTCGCCCTTCTGGGCGGCGTACTGTTGCTTCAGGCCGCCGCCGCGCAGGCTGCCAGCACTGTCACCGATCTGGCCGGTCGCACGGTGACCATCTCTGAGCAGGTCAGGCACATTGTGCTCGGTGAGAGCCGCTACATTCCAGCGCTGGCCATCCTCGAGGGTGACCGGGTGGCGGACCGGCTGGCAGGAATACTGCCGGATTTTGAAAAAACCGACCCGGCCGGGTACGCCCAGTACCTCAGGCGTTTCCCCGGACTGGCCGACGTGCCCCGTGTGGGTCATGCCTCCGCCGATAGCTTCAGTCTCGAATCCGTTCTGGCCATGGGTGCGGACCTGGCGATCTTCAGCGTGGAAGGTCATGGCCCCGGCGCCCGTAACCGCGAACTGATTGACCGGCTGGAACGCGCGGGTGTGGCCGTCATTTTCATCGATTTCCGCCAGGACCCGTTGCGCAACACGCCCAAAAGCATGGCGGTCCTCGGTGAAGCACTGGGCCGGCAGACCGAAGCACAGACCTTCAACGAGTTTTACCGCAGCGAGCTGGCGCGGGTAACGGAAACCGTGGCGGAGATACCCCGCAGCGAATGGCCGTCGGTATTCCTGCACAGCCGGGTGGGTCTGCATGACAGCTGCTGTGAGACCATGGTTCACGGCATGATGGGCTTGTTCATCGAGGCCGCTGGCGGCCGTAATGTTGCCGCCGGGCGGATTCCCGGCGTCAGCGGCGTGTTCAATCTGGAATACCTGATTACAGCCCAGCCGGATCGTTACATTGCCACAGCCATTGGTTCTCCCGGTCTGGAGGTACCCGCCGAAGAGCAACCCTATGTGGTGCTGGGCGCGGGTGTGACCGAAGCCGCTGCCCGTCAATCCCTGAAGCGGGTGAGTACCCGACCTGGTCTGTCCGCGCTGGAAGCCATACGTGAGCAGCGGGCTTTTGCCATCTGGCACCATTTCTACAACACCCCACTGAACGTGGTGGCGGTGCAGGCGCTGGCCCGCTGGCTCCATCCCGACAGGCTGGACCACCTGCGCCCCGAGCAGACACTGGAGGCGTTCTATGCACGTTTCCAGCCGGTGAGCCTGGACGGCACCTATTGGGTCAGCCTCAGGGAGGCAGGGCAATGACTTCCGCCCAATCGTCGGCTGCGCAAGGCGGGCTGGCGGACCAGTACCGCAGCTTTGTCATGCGACGGGTACTGTGCCTGGTCGCCCTGGCGCTGGCGGCCATTATCGCGGTGTTGGTGGATGTGTCTTCAGGGCCGTCATCGCTGGGGCTGCTGGATGTTGTGAGAGGGCTCTGGAATCCCACGGTGCTTGAAGCGGGTACCCGGGTGATTATCCAGGATATCCGCATACCCTATGCCCTGATGGCAGTGGTGGTAGGTGCCTGCCTCGGGCTGGCCGGGGCTGAAATGCAGACGGTGCTGAACAACCCGCTGGCGAGCCCCTATACCCTTGGTGTCGGGGCAGCGGCGACTCTGGGTGCCTCGCTGGTGATTGTCTTCAACCTCTCGCTGTTCGGCCTCGCCTCGCATATCCTGTTGCCCCTGTCCGCCTTTGTGTTTGCCGCTACCGCTTCGCTGTTGATTCTGGTGCTGTCCCGCACACTGGGTGCCTCGGTGCATGCGGTGGTGCTGTTCGGCATCGCGTTGTTGTTCGGGATCAATGCCGTTGTGGGGCTGATCCAGTTCGTTGCCGATGCCGAATCGGTGCAGCAGATCGTGTTCTGGACCATGGGTAGCCTGGCTCGCGCTTCCATGGACAAGGTGGTTATCGTGGCTCTGGTGCTTGCACTGTGCCTGCCATTTTCATTGCGTAACGCCTGGGCAATGACCCTTTTGCGCAGTGGCGAAGAGCAGGCGCGCAGCCTGGATGTGCCGGTGGAACGCATGCGCCTGATGGTGCTGATGCGGGTCAGCCTGCTGACAGCGGCGGCCATGGCGTTTGTCGGGGAGATTGGTTTTATCGGGCTGGTGGCGCCCCACATCGCCCGGCTGATGCTGGGTGAGGATCACCGGTTCCTGCTGCCGGGCAGTGCCCTGGCTGGAGCCTTACTGCTGTCCCTGTCGTCCATTGCCAGCAAGCTGTTGGTGCCCGGAGTGGTGTTGCCGGTGGGCATTGTTACTGCCCTGGTGGGTATCCCCTTGTTCATTGCGCTGATACTTGGCCGCGGTGGCCGGGGGGCGGCGCTGTGAGCCTGAAACTGGAGCAACTGACCGCCGGCTACCGGCGTCGGCCGGTATTTAGTGACCTGACTCTGCCAGTGATCAAACCTGGCTCACTGGTAGCTGTGGTCGGCCCCAATGCCGTGGGCAAGTCCACCCTGCTGAAGTCACTGGCGGGGCTGTTACCGGTGCAGGGGCGCATCGAGCTGAATGGCCAGGAGCTGACTGCACTGGCGCCGGCCATGCGGGTTCACCGACTGGGTTACCTCCCGCAACCGTTACCCCAGGCCATTCCCCTGGTGGCTTATGAAACCGTGCTCAGCGCCTTCCGTTCTGCCCGCGGTGGCTGGAGGCGGGAGCAAACTGAACAGGCCATAGAGCGGGTATTCGACACCCTTGGCATCCGTTCGCTGGCGCTGAGGCGGCTGTCGGAAATGTCCGGCGGGCAGCGGCAGATGGTGGGCCTGGCACAGGTTCTTGTACGTCAGCCGCAATTGATGTTGCTGGACGAACCCACCAGTGCGCTGGACCTGCACTGGCAACTCAATGTGCTGAACGCGGTGAAAGCAGCCACCTGCAGCAACGGCGCCATCGCCATGGTGGCCAGCCACGACCTGAACCTGGCACTGCGCTACTGCGACCAGGTCCTGGTGCTCGCGCCCGGAGGCCGGGCGGTGATGGGAGAGCCTGAAGAAGTGCTGACGCCTGAGCTGCTGGCGCGCACCTACCATATCGATGCCCGCATCGAGCGATGCTCCCGGGGTCACCCCATTGTTCTTGCCGACCGGCCGGTTATGCCGGTCACCACACAGGAGATAACGTGATGCCAGCCAAGCACGCTGTTGTGAATACCGACGATGCAGCCCGCTACCTGAAGCGGCTGTGTAAACACTTCAGCCACAAGATTGATGCCCGTTGGGACAATTCGCAGGGCCGACTGGAATTCGATATCGGCCAGTGCCGTCTCCGGGCTGCTACTGCAGGCCTGGAACTATACTGCGAGGCGCCGGACCAGCAGCAACTGGATCAACTGGGCGAGGTGGTAGCCTCGCACCTGGTCCGTTTTGCCGCAGGTGAGATTGACGCGGTTCACTGGCACACGGTGGCCTCGCCCGACGCCTGACGATCGCCAGTGGCCAGTGCCCGCAGTTGCCGGGCGTCGTGCCGCAGCACCTGTTCGCAGTCTTCGCCGAACCATTCCAGGGAGGCATCCACCTGACCCCGGTACTGCAGGTATTCCAGGCAGGGGTGATAATCGCAGGCACCTTCAAGCAGCGGTACCATGGCCTGTCGGCTGCCCGCCGGAGAATAGACATTGGCGGGCGCAAATTCCGCCAGCAGCTGCCGGGAGCGCACATTCTTGAAGTGAAAATGGCGTACCCATGGTTCCAGATCCAGCAGGCCTTCCAGAGGGTCGGCACCGGACTCCCAGATATGCACCACGTCGAAGTTGAGGCCCAGGGCGGGATGATCAACCTGTTCCAGAAGCTGGCGGGTTGAGGGTACCGTGTCGGCCAGGGTTCCCGGATGGGTTTCCACCACAAGGTCAAGGCCGTATTCGGCCACACACTCACACAAGGCCTGCAGGCGGCAGACGAGCTCCTTGCGCTCGGCGGCGCTGACCTCGTCGCTGCCACGTTTTCCCGCGAAGGTACGCAGACGCGGTGCCCCCCACCGTTGCGCCAGTTTACAGAGCTGGCGGGTCCTGGCCAGGGCGCTGGTTTTGCAGCCGTCCAGGGGCAGGTAGTCGCTGATCATGGGAATCCGCAGCCCATGGGACTGAATCCATTGCTGGTTGTAATCGGCCCGGCTCGCCAGATGCCTGGCATGGACACCCCAGAGTTCAATGCC
Source organism: Marinobacter sp. (assembly GCF_039977835.1). Classification (GTDB taxonomy): domain Bacteria; phylum Pseudomonadota; class Gammaproteobacteria; order Pseudomonadales; family Oleiphilaceae; genus Marinobacter. The sequence continues at coordinate 129,392 of NZ_JBDWCL010000064.1, forward strand.
GTCAAATCCTTCTGCACCGGCCCAGGTAGCCAGTTCCGGCAGTGAGACGAGGTGGTGACGAAACGAGATGGTGCACAGGTGCAGGTGAATCATGTGGAGGCCTTCGGGAGCGGTTGGTGTTCTGTTGCAGAGGCCGCATTGGTGTCTGATCTGCGCTGCTGCCACCATTCCTCGAACAGCGCTGTCAGTGCCTGTTTGATGCGGAATTCCCTGTCGTCCTGCTGGTCCAGCAGGTGCTCGATGCCTTCAACCAGCGAACGGTCACCACTCATCACCAGTTTCATAGCCCGGAACTGGATGCGGGTGCAGGTTTTCACCAGTGTTTCGATGTCATCGCACAAGCTCTCGAAAAAATGGTTGGTCTCATCGACCTGTTCCCCGCGCTGTTCCAGGAACCAGGCGAAGGCATGTTCGTAGGCATACTTGCGAATGGCCATCACCGGAATTTCGCGGAATGCCAGGGACAGGTGGTTCAGTGGCTGCGTAGCCTCGTCGCCCAGATGGGCTCGCAGTATGTCGCGAAGAGCATCGGTAAACGGGTTGTGATCCGCTTTCATACACTGGGCGAAGTAGGCGGCTACGGTTTCATCTGCGCTGTGGCGGATATCCACGTCGTCGAAGTAGAAGCCGCCTGCGGCGGCAGGCGAGCGAATCGAGTCCAGAATCATCGCTCGTGGCAGGATGCCTTCCCAGCGGAAATCCGGGTCGGACATATACCACTCCTCGGGGTTATCCGTGGTTTCGAGCATGACGTAGTGCGGGAACGGATTCTGTTGAAACTTGTTCTCCCGCTCTGGCAGCCGGTACATGTCCAGCATTACCATGATTTGCCGCTCCGAGGGCCTGGTGTAGAGCAGCTCATTCAGGGTGGCAATGTTGTGCTCTTTGGGGGCCGCGGCATCGAACCACTCGTGGATCTGGATGCCGTAAAGCTGGCGGTACCAGTTACGGAAATCCTCATGGCGTGTATGGGGGGAGTGATAGGACAGCACCTTGTCCGCACTCACCGAGAAGTCGGCATCCCACACCCCAAAGTAAAAGGGACGGTGGTCCACGCCCGGGGTGCGTTTGATGATCTCGCAGACGCAGCTGACGAAGCAGTGGACCTTGATCATGCCAGTACCTCGTGTTGCCCTTCGGCCAGTAACCGCGCCAGGTCACGGACCGTTTCAAGGTTTTCCCCGATAAAGGCGTCTTCCGATATACTCAGCCCGTTTTCCAGTTCCAGGGACACCAGCAACTCCATCAACATGATGGAGTCCAGCCCGAGATCCGCGTTGAGCCTTGCGTGAGTACTGAAGTTATCCAGTCGCGCAGCGGGAAGGTGTCTTTGCAGGGCCACGCGGATGGTTTCAGTGATCGGCGCGAGCGTTTGGCGCCCGCCGGAATCACGGTACTTGCTCATGCCGGAGTCTCCTTATGGTGCCTGTGGGTACTCAGGCCGTATCGCTCGCTCAGGTAACGGCGGCTTATCTTGCCGTTTGCCAGCCGGGGTATTTCCTCCACCTGCTCCATGGCTGCGGGCACCTGGTGGGGTGAGAGCCGCTCTCGGCACCAGCGGCGCAGGGCTTCGGTGTCAATCTCGTGGCCCGCCACAAATGTGAGAAACACCCGTTCGCCGGCGTAGGCATCGGGTTGCTTCCAGGCTACTGCCTCGCGGATTTCCGGGTGTTGCAGAACCACGTTTTCAACGTCAGCGGGATAGACGTTGATGCCGGCCACATTGATGGTGTCGTCCATGCGGGCGATAAAATGTAGGCAACCATGGTCATCCATATATCCGAGGTCCCGGGTGCGGGTCATGCGTTCGCCGGAGCTGACACAAATCTCGGCGGGCTTGTCCGCGCTCTCACCGGCAACAACATCCAGGTGTTCCAGGGGCGTTCCCACCATGCCGGCTTCGGCCACATGGCAGGCGATGGCAATACAGCCGGTTTCGGAGCAACCGTACTGTTGGAAAACTCCTCCGGAACGGGCTTTTAGCTGCTCCAGCAAGGGCATGGGAAGCGATGCCCCTGAAACCATGACGCGGTGGAGTGTCTGCTCGTCCGGCAGCATTCGCAGCAGCAGGCTGAGCAGGGTGGGAGAGGCGTACAGCAGAGATCGGGGGTGGCTGCGGAGCTGGTCAAGAATGAAGCGGGGGTTGAGGTTGGTGACGATCCGGGGCACGACACCGCGCTCAAGACCGGCAAAAAATCCGCAAATGAGGCCGTAGGAGTGAGTGACCGGGCAGGCGATCACCGGTGTCAGTTCGTCTGCCGCGGAGAAGGTCCGGATATAGGTTGCAAGCTCCCGGTCGATGTCCCGCCAGGAGCGGCTGATGGGTTTTGGCGTACCCGTTGTGCCCGAACTCAACTGGATCAATTCGCCCCCTGCAGCGACTGTCCGTGGGGTGTTACCCTCGGGCCGGGGGAGAGCTTCCGGCTGGCCGGAGTCGCCGTACAGGAAGTGGGTGCAGTCAGTGCGCAATGCCAGTTCTCTGGCCGCGGATTTCGGTGTGCCCGGGTGTATAGGAAGAACGCTGCCCCCCCTTTCACGCCATGCCAGACACAGGGCAAGCCATAGAAACGTGTCCTGGAAACACACCGCGATACGGGTGTTTTCCGGTGTGGCCAGCTCGGGCAGGGAGAGAAACCGGTCCGCCGCACGCTGGCAGTCATCGCGGCTGTAATGGGTGTCGTTGATTACGAACAGGGTGTCGGTGGTGTTGGTTGGCAACATGGTCATGCTCTAACAGACTGGGTGGGTGTGATAAGGGCGGCAGCGGTCTGGCCGCAGTTCCCCGTCAGCGGGTTGGCGATGCGGTGATGGCATTCCGGTGCTGCGGGCCCGCGCAATTTACGGGTCATCAGTGATTCACTCAGGATGGACGGCGCTGTCGCGCCCAGTTGGTACAGGCGAGCTTCCAGTTCCGGATGGTCGCGGCGGTGGTTGGCCAGCACTGTGCGAACCTGCTTCCAGAAATGCGCTTCGCAGAGACCGAATTGATCCTCACAGAAGCCGGCCAGCTCGCTGAGGTTGTAGACAAACAGGGTATCCATCGCCAGTTCCCGCAGGGCCTCCGGAGTGGCCATGCGGTAATAGCGATTGTCGGCGGCATTCTGGTACATGGTGTTGCGGGGACCGAAATCCGGCTGGCCAGTGGAAGGCGCCAGGTAGCTTTCGACGTATTCGACGCTGTCATGGAAATCCCGCAGGGCGATGCCCACTGGCCAGCCGTCGCAATGGATCAGTACCGTATTCTGGGCATGTGCCTCAACACCGATGCCATGGGCGACAAGCAGGTGCCAGACCGGCAGGATAACCACTTCCAGCAACCTGGCCAGCCAGTGCCGGGGTTGATAGCGCTCAAGCCAGGGCGCTATCAACGGGCTGCCGTCGTCTTCAACCGCTGTCAGTGCATTGAGCGGCAACGCCTGTTCACCATGGCGCAGGCGCCCGTTAATACTTTCCCGCCACAGGCATCCAAGGTGGCCGGCAATGCTCTGGTGTCCGGAAAACAGGGTGCTGGCGTATTCAGCCATCAACTCGAGCCGGTACTTCTCGGCGAACCGGTCATCGCTGGCGACCGTATTCGCGAGCCAACGGGATATCGTTGGGGCTGACGGCACGGAATGGGGTTCCAGCGTGCGTATGGAAGAGGTGTTGCCGACCGCCAGCGGCAGTTTCAGTGTGGCCTTTCCGGGGCGGGACACATTGAACAGCGAGCGCAGTGACTGGCCGGGCCGATACCGGTCGCCAAGGGGACCCAGGTGGCGGACCTGGCCGGTGGCCAGTGAGGACTCCAGTTCGGAATTACGCAAATGCTGCCACTGCCAGGGATGGACCGGTATCGCGGTAAACCGGCTCCAGTTGGCACCGGTCCGGTTGAACGCGGCTCGTAACAGGTAGGCCTGTTCATGCCCGAGTTCGTCAAACCAGAAGGCTTGTTCCTTAATCGGAATGGCCAGGTCTGTGCAGCTGCGCTCAACGGCCAGCCAGTGCAGCCGGAACCGATTCCCGGATTCCGGGCCGTAGTGTTGATGGTCAGACAGGCTGAAGCCGGTGCGTGCCTTGAAGCAGGGATGGTACGGGTGGCCCTCGTCAAGGGCGGCGTCCAGCGCTTCAAAATCCATGGCGCGACGGTCGCGGGTAACAGGGAAATGGTCGCGGTTCCAGCAGCAGAAACGAACGGTTTGTTGCAGCTCACTGAGCAGTGCGGCCCGCACCTCCGGGGCTGCCGGGAGTTGGGCTGTCAACTGGCTGAACGCTGGTGTCTGGCGACGTTTGCCATCGTCGGCAACCAGGGTGTTGATATCGAGCCTTATACGGCCAAACCCACGGACTTTCCCCCGGCAATGGCAGTGGAGTCTGCCGATGCGAAAGAACAGGGTTTGCCACTGGCCCGATTGCGATTTATTGCCCCGCCACGGGACCAGGCGCTCGAACAGCAGGGCTTCCAGTAGTTGGCGGGTGACCCGTTCTGCCGGTTGTTCAGGGTCCGGACTGGCCAGCGGCAGGGTCTTACGCAACCGCATGATGACGAACCTTTTCCGGTTTTGCCGGGCAGCCGGTGAGGGGATTGCTGATACTGGTATACACCGCCATTTCCAGGTCCGCGTTGAGTTCATCCACATCGTGGACGCGGGTAAGCAGGTTGCCCTTGTAGGGCAGGCGTCTGTCTCTCAGCACCATCTGGACCAGCGGCACGGCCGGCCCGTTCAACGACGGCAGTAACAGGCCCAGTCTGTGCCTGACCTGGTCAAGCAGGGTCTGCTCCGCAACCAGCTCATCCTGTCCGAAACGGGCAATCACAGAAAACAGCTGGTTGACGATCAGGTAGTAGCAGAAACGGTCCCTGATCATGGCATCCCGGTAAAAGAGTTCTGGTGTGGAGGCGACGCCGGGTTCCAGGTCGGTCAGGTATTCCCGCTTGCTCTCGGACAGGTAATAGCCCTGGTTGTCCCGATAGAAGTACCGGCGTGGGTAACCGGCAGACAGATCCAGAAGGCTGTTCTGCTGGTGGGCTTCAAGGGCGACGCCATGGTCGTCATAGAGTCTGAGCGCGGGCTCAATGGCGCAGGCCAGGTACTGCCGGAACCAGTCCTGGCTGACGGCTGCCAGGCTGCGCCCCTCGTTGAGGGCGAGCCCTTCAATGACAGCGCGTAGCCTGGACGGCTGTCCACAGACCGGATCCTGGGTGATGGCTGCAATTGAGAATATGCCGCTGTCCCGCCCCTGGCAGAACGGGTTATCCCTGATTATGACTTCGAACCCGCTTTCTTCACTGCCGGGCAGCCTTACGGTCAGCCAGGCCGGGTCGCTGATAATGCGGAAATGTGGGTAGCTGTCATTGAATCCGGTTTTCTCCGTCAGGCCTGCCATAACCATACCGGCCCGTAGTTCCCGATACTTGTTGATGCGCAGTGAGTTGGTAATCTTCACCGGTATCGAAAACTTGAACATCCAGTCGCACTGGTCGCTGTAGACCGTGCGGACCGACGAAGTGGCGGTGAAAACGGGGCCGAGGTCGCCCAGAGGCTGAATCAGCCCTCGGGTAATTGCGGACCGGACTGAAGGCTGTGTCATAAGCCACTGGGCCTGCAACGGGTGAACCGGTATCAACACCCGCCCTGGTGCCGGATGGACGGGACCCCGGCCCTGTGAGAGAGCTTCGGAAATCATGTCCTCGGCACTCAGGGCAGCTGCGGATCCCTGCTCCACCAGTGAGCGGTGCACCGAGAAATAGTCCAGCCGGAAGTTGCCAGCCAGTTCCGGGGCGTAGACACTGTGCTGCCATTGGGGGAGACCCTGTCGGCTCTTCGGCGTGGGGTGGCCGCTGTGTCCGAAGAGCAGTGACTGCTCGGTATCGATGAACCGATCAGAACCCAGCCGGGTGTCGCCACGACGGGCCGCGACGTAATGCGCCGTCACCTGGTAGCTTTCGGCCAACCGGCAGAGCAACTCAAGCTCCCTGGATTTACGCAGTTCCGGCACCATCCCGCCGGTAAGCCCATAGAGCTCCCTGATCAACATGTAGACCGCCTGTATGGGCTCAATGCCCGACCAGCTGTGCTGGCCGGCGTGCCAGACCCGGACCTTTCCGAAGCGATGGCGCCCGGCCTGTGAGCGGTAATGTGTATCAATGGCAAGGCGGGCCCGCTGCAGGTCCAGGCGCAGCACGCACACCTCGGGGCCCTGGTAATCACCGGAGGGGTCAGTGCTCCAGTTGTCGAGGTCGGTCCATTGCCCGGGATCCACCTCGCGGAGGTAGCAGTAGAGGAAGGCGTGAAAAGTTGCCTGCTCAGCGATGGCGCGTGCTGACGGTCCCATACGTTCGTCCTGTCTGGTTATTTACAGACAAGCTAGATGAGAATGAGGTGCATTAACATTGAATTTACAAATTTTACATTTGGCGGGAATCGCCAGGCAGGTCAGCTGGCGGGGATCAGGCGGTGAGGCCGGTAGTGGATGAAAAGTGTCATCGCCAGCGCAAATGTCAGCCATTCCGCAAGTGGCAGGGCCAGTAGCATTGGCAGGTCAGGCGCGAAGTAGGCTAGCAGAATCAGAAGCGCGGCGGGCAGTATCAGGCTGCGGGACAGCGCAACGACTGCCGAGGGGAGGGGCTGGTGCATGGCCGTGAGATAGACAGACAGCAGAACGTTGAGGCCATTGATCAGAAACAGCGGCCAGAGCACCGACAGGAATTCGATGGCAAGCGCACGCTGGGCTGCGGCGGAATCGTGCAGAAACAGGTTGATAAGATTCGCCCCGCTCAGCCACAGGGCCACCAACAGGGTAAGGCTGAGCCCGACAATCACCGTGCTGCCACACACCATGAACTCCCTTACCCGGCGGGCGTTACCGGCGCCCAGGTTGTGGCTGATCAGCACATGCATGGCATCGGAAATGCCGTAGAACAGCATCAGGCTCAAAAAAATCAGGTAATTGATGACGGTGAAGGCGGCCACGCCGGCCACTCCATGGCTGGCCATCATCAGCCAGTTGATCAGCAACAGCACCAGGCCCACGGACACCTCGTTGATCCATTCCGACACGCCGTTGGCTGCCGCCTGTCGGACTTCGCCCCAGTTGGATTGGCGAATGCGGAACTGCAGCCGCCGCGAGGGCGTTCGCCAGTAGCGAAACAGCATCAGCAACTGAAACACCTGAGCGATGCCGGTAGCGAAGGCGGCGCCAGTGAGACCGTAATCCAGCACGCCTACCAGCAGGGCATCGAGAGCGATATTGGCAAAGGCTCCGGTCATCAGGGCTGAGGTGGCAAGCGGCGGATGCCCATCCACGCGCACAAAGTAATACAGAACCATGGAAGCGAGCTGAATGACCATGACCCAGATAATCACCAGGAAATACTCCGACATCAGCGGAAACAGCTCTGGTGATGCGCCCAGTGCCCGGTAAACCGTCTCATGGAAAACAAGGCATAACAGTGTCGCCGACAGGCTGATGGCCAGGGTGGCCACGAGGCATTTGCTGAAAATGGCGGAGGCCGCCGCGGTGTTGCCCTCCCCGAGATAGCGGCCGGCACGAACGGTGCCACCGATAGCCAGCATCAAGGCCAGCCCGAACAGCAGGGTGAAGTAGGGAATCAGCAGGTTAAGGGCGGCAAGGGCGTCGGCCCCTGCGAACTGCCCGATGAAGACACCATCAACGATATTGGCCGTGGTCAGCGCCAGGAGACCGGCTACCGAAGGCAGCGCGTAGCGGACGAACACCGGCCAGCGTGGGCCGGTGAGGATCGGATTTGTGTTGGTAACTTCGTCCATGAGCGCGTGTTACTCAGTAAAACAGGTCTCGTAGTTTGCCTCCGGGGTCCGGCGCGCGCATGAAAGACTCGCCCACCAGAAAACCGTAAATACCGCGATCGGTCATGGCAGTGACATCGTCACGGGTCATAATGCCACTTTCAGTAATGGTCAGGCGATCTGTGGAAATGCGCTCGTGCAGATCAAAGGTGGTATCCAGCGAGACGTCAAAGGTGTGCAGGTTACGGTTATTAATGCCTACCAGCGGCGTGGACAGGGTAAGGGCATCGTCCATCTCCTCGCCATCGTGAACCTCCACGAGCACATCCAGCCCGACTTCGTGGGCGATGCCTTCCAGTTCCTGCATCTGATCTTTGGTCAGGCAGGCGGCGATCAGCAGTATGCAATCCGCACCAATACCCCGGCTCTCGTAGACCTGATACGGCGCTACCATGAAGTCCTTGCGGATGACCGGAAGGCTGCAGGCGGCACGGGCGGCTTTGAGGTAGTCTTCGTGGCCCTGGAAGAAGTCTTGGTCGGTGAGCACTGACAGGCAGGCCGCACCGCCTTTTTCGTAGCTTTCGGCAATGGCTTCGGGCACAAACGGATCGCGGAGAATGCCTTTGCTGGGGGATGCCTTTTTGATTTCGGCAATGACCGCAGGCGTCCGTTGTTCAATGCGGGTGCGTAGAGCGTTAGCAAAGCCTCTTGCTGGCGGTTGGTCGCCGGCCATGGCTTTCAGGTCACCCACCGAAACCCTGCGCTTGCGCTCTTCAATTTCCTCCCACTTCCGGTCAACGATTTTCCTCAGAATGGTGGGAGTTTTGTCTAAATGTCTGCTCATTTTCTTTGACTCTGGTACCAGAGCGGTCGGGGCATCACCTGCCAAAACACGCCCGTGAATACGTCCCTGTAGGGCGGCTCGGTCGCGCCATCCCTGGCGCTCCACGGTTTTGTCAGGTGATGCCCCGATCACTCATCAAGTTTTTGAGTTCCCTTCCCGGCAAATGGTGCTTAGAAACACTGGGAAAAATCAGCCAACTCAGACATCTTTCCGGCCGCGAGCCCTGACCCCATGGCGTCCAGAGCCATCTCCACACCTTCACGGGGTGTTCTGGCCAAACCAGCCACGTAGATGGCTGCGCCAGAATTCAGGGCAATGAGGTCCCGGGCCTTTTCGGCCATTTCATCATGGCCGCGGCCAAACGCAGCGCGGATCAGTTTCAGTGACTCGTCGGCAGTATCGACGGTCAGCCCGACCAGGGATTGGCTTTTGATGCCCAGGTCTTCCGGTGTAAGGTCGTATTCGGTGATCTTTCCTTCTTTCAGCTCAGCGACGTGAGTGGCGGATGCCAGACTGATCTCGTCGAGGCCATCCTTTGAACACACCACCATGATGTGTTCTGAGCCCAGGCGTTGAAGTACTTCTGCCATGGGGCGGCAAAGTTCGCGGGTGAACACGCCCACTAGCTGTCGTTTAACACCCGCCGGATTGGTCATCGGTCCGAGGATGTTAAAAATAGTGCGACAGCCCAATTCCTTGCGCGGGCCGATGGCGTGTTTCATGGCACCATGATGAGCCGGGGCGAACATGAAGCCGACGCCAATCTCTTCCACGCAGCGGGCCACTTCCTCTGGTTTCATACTGAGGTTGATACCGACTTTCTCCAGCAGATCCGCGCTGCCGCTTTTGGAGGAGACGGCACGGTTGCCGTGTTTGGCAACGAAGCCACCTGCAGCCGCTACGACAAAAGACGCCGCTGAGGAGACGTTAAACAGGTTGGCGCCGTCACCGCCGGTTCCGACAATGTCCACCAATGGCTCGGCGTTGACTGTTACCCCGGTTGCCAGTTCCCGCATGACTTCGGTGGCGCCGGTGATCTCGTCGATGGTTTCGCTCTTCAGACGCAGGCCCATCAGAAAAGCCCCGATCTGCGCATCAGTAGCTTCGCCTTTCATGACGATGCGCATAACGTCCTTCATTTCCTCGGTGGACAGGTCCAGATTCGAGGCAATGCGGTTGAGTGCTTCTTTCATGTCCATTTATGGGCCTCTTGGGTTGATCTGCTTTTTGTCTTCTGTGTTTGGGTCTAGCTTAGCAAGCTTTTGTTGGGTGTTGGGCCTGTTGTTTGGGTAGCCCTCTGGCTTTGGAGTTTGGTCGATGGCTGGGGTGGCCACTTCCCAAAAGCGCCTCAAGACATCCCTGTGCGGCTCGGGCTCCGCCATCCATGGCTCCGCACGTTTTGTGAAGTGGCCACCCCAGCCATTTCCCCTTTGAGCCTGGGTGAGGGCTTATGCACTGCTCAGTTCCCTTAAACTCCAGTTATCCCAGTATGAGTGGCGAACGCACTCGAACAACCTGCCAAGAGGGCGTTGATGGGGAGAGGGTTTCCCAAACCGTGCGGAGCCATGGATGGCGGAGCCCGAGCCGGACAGGGATGTCTAGAGGCGTGTTTGGGAAACCCTCTCCCCCTTACTGCCCGGAATCAGAACCCGACCACCGAGGCCACCAAATCAAGCTAGCCTCTAAGAAAGTTCCGCAACAACTCATGGCCCTGCTCAGTCATGATGGATTCAGGATGGAACTGAACCCCCTCAATAGGCAGCGTCTTATGTCGAACGCCCATGATTTCTTCCACTGAGCCATCTTCGTTGCGAGTCCACGCAGTCACCTCCAGGCAATCCGGCAGCGTATCCTTGTCGATCACCAGGCTGTGATAGCGGGTCGCCTGCAGCGGGTTGCTCAGGCCACGGAACACGCCCTGGTCCTTGTGATACACCGGTGACACCTTCCCGTGCATTACCCGCCCGGCACGAATCACGTCGCCGCCGTACACCTGCCCGATGGCCTGGTGGCCCAGGCATACGCCCAGGATCGGCAGCTTGCCGGCAAAGTGGCGGATGGCGGCCATGGAAATGCCGGCCTCGTTGGGTGTACAGGGCCCCGGTGAGATCACCAGGCGTTCCGGTTTCAGGGCCTCGATCTGCTCCACCGTGATCTCGTCGTTGCGGTATACCTGAACATCCGCACCCAGCTCAGCCAGGTATTGCACCACGTTGTAGGTGAAGGAATCGTAGTTATCGATCATCAGCAACATAATCTGTTCCTCCGCCTCAGTGGTCGAAATCGTTGTAGGTCATGGCCACCGCGCGGAAGATCGCGCGGCCCTTGTTCATGGTTTCCTTCCACTCGAGGCGGGGCACCGAATCGGCCACCACGCCTGCACCAGCCTGGATGTGCAGGGTCTTGTCCTTGATCACGGCGGTGCGGATGGCGATGGCGGTGTCCATGTTACCGTTGAACGACAGGTACCCCACGGCGCCGCCATATACGCCCCGCTTCACCGGCTCCAGCTCGTCGATGATTTCCATGGCGCGGATTTTGGGTGCGCCACTCAGGGTGCCGGCGGGCAGGGTAGCGCGCAGGACATCCAGACAAGTGGTGTTCTCTTTCAGGCGTCCGGTCACGTTGGAGACAATGTGCATCACGTGGGAATAGCGCTCCACGATCATCCGGTCGGTCAGTTTCACCGTACCGGTTTCCGATACGCGGCCGGCATCGTTGCGCCCGAGGTCTATCAGCATCAGGTGCTCGGCGATTTCCTTGGGGTCAGCCAGCAGTTCCGCTTCCAGGGCCTTGTCCTCGGCATCGGTGGCGCCGCGTTTGCGGGTGCCGGCGATGGGCCGCACGGTGACTTCATCGTCTTCCACCCGGGCCAGGATTTCCGGCGAGGAGCCGACGATGTGGAAGTCGTCCAGGTCCAGGAAATACATGTAGGGCGAAGGGTTCAGCACCCGTAGTGAGCGGTAAAGGTTCAGCGGGGGCGCCTCGAACGGGATCGACATGCGCTGGGAGATGACGGTCTGCATCACGTCACCGTCGAGCACGTATTTCTTGATCTTGCCCACCGCCGCTTCGAACTTTTCCTGGTTGAAGCCGGAAATAAAGTCGCTCTCGTCCACGATTTTGCCACGCAGATGCTCCGGAGTGCGGGGGGCGTTGGCGGTCTGCCGGTGCAGCCGTGCTTCCAGTTCATCAATACGCTGCAGGGCCTTCTCGTAGGCGCCTTCCTGGCCGGGGTCGGCATGGACGATCAGGTGCAGCTTGCCGCGGAGGTTGTCGAATACCACCACTTCGTCCGAGACCATCAAAAGGATGTCCGGTGTGCCGATCCTGTCCGGGGGGCAGGTGTCGCGCAGGCGTTTTTCGATGTAGCGCACAGTGTCGTAACCGAAATAGCCCACCAGACCGCCATTGAAGCGTGGCAGTTCGTCCAGGTCAGGTGCGTTGAAACGGGCCTGGTAATTTTCCACAAACGCCAATGGATCGTCTGCGGTGGTTTCTTCCACCACCATGCCGTCGCGGATGATGGTGATGTCGTGGTCAAAAACCTTGAGAATTTCGCGGCTTGGCAAGCCGATGATTGAGTAACGGCCCCACTTCTCACCGCCCTGAACGGATTCGAACAGGTAGGAATAAGGGCCGCTGGCCAGTTTGAAATAGGTGCTGAGAGGCGTGTCCAGGTCGGCGAGGACTTCGCGATAGACGGGGATACGATTAAAGCCGGCCTCGGCGAGCTCGGCGAATTGCTCGGGTGTCATGGTAACGATTCCTGAAATCTGATCTGTATGGTGGACTTTCGGGCGGCATTCAGCCGGTGCGCCATCGCCACCATCGTGTCGCGCGGGTGGTCAGTATGCCCTGCGCTGTAATCAGACTCAGTCCCTGCACGGCAGGAATCTCCCGAATTGGAGGTTTCAAATCAATATCCTGTGAGATTACAAAAGCTGGGCCAGGGAATCAACAACTGCATCTGCTCCCAGTGAATCGACTGGTGCTCCGTAGTTGTAGCCATAACGCACGGCCACCGAGGGAATGCCCGCTGCCAGGGCGGCGCTGATGTCGGTCACCGAGTCCCCTACCATCACTGTGGTGCCCCGGGTGCCGCCGAGGGCGGTCATGGCGTGAATCAGCGGTTGCGGGTCTGGCTTGCGTACCGCCAGGGTGTCGCCGCCGATGCTGATGTCGAACCAGTGCTCGATTCCCATCTGCTCCAGCAGAGGGGCGACGAACCGCTCAGGTTTGTTGGTGACAATACCCATGCGACAACCGTAATCCGACAGTTTTGTCAGGCACTCTTCGACACCTTCATAAAGCACTGCATGCCGGCCATTAAGGTTTTCGTAGGCGTGATAGAACATGGCCAGGGCGTCATTGAACAGGGCATCGTCCTTTGGCAGGGCCGGTTCCCACTCGGCCCGACCGGCGAGCGCCCGGCGCACCAGTACAGGGGCCCCATTGCCAACCCACTGCCGAACATTGTCAGGGCCCGCCTTGCGGCGCCCCAACTGTTCCAGCATGGAATCGATGGCGGCCGCCAGGTCAGGCGCGCTGTCCACCAGGGTGCCGTCCAGGTCGAACAGGGCAACTCCGGGCCAGCGTTGGCTGAACAATCCCGCCAGGCTCATTGGCTCAGACTCTCGGTGGCAAGCTCCAGTTCCGCCCGCATCCTGTCGATGGTGGCCTTATAGTCATCGGTGTTGAAGATGGCGGAGCCGGCCACAAAGGTGTCGGCGCCGGCCTCGGCGATTTCGCGGATATTGTCGGTTTTCACGCCACCATCGATTTCCAGGCGGATGTTGCGGCCGCTGGCATCAATGCGCTTGCGGGCTTCACGTAGTTTATCGAGAGTGCCCGGAATGAATTTCTGGCCACCAAAACCCGGGTTCACGGACATCAGCAGAATCATGTCCAGTTTGTCCATCACATGGTCGATGTAATGCAGCGGTGTGGCCGGGTTGAATACCAGTCCGGCCTTGCAGCCGCCCTCGCGGATCAGTTGCAGGGAGCGATCGATGTGATTGGAGGCTTCCGGGTGAAAGGTGATATAGCTGGCACCGGCATCGATAAACATACGGATCAGGTCGTCCACCGGTGACACCATCAGATGGACATCAATGGGTGCGGTAACACCGTGCTTTCGCAGGGCTTCGCAGACCATCGGCCCTATGGTCAGGTTAGGGACGTAGTGGTTGTCCATAACATCGAAATGGACAATATCGGCACCGGCGGCCAGCACGTTATCGACTTCCTCGCCCAGGCGGGCAAAATCGGCAGACAGGATGGACGGGGCAATCTGGTAAGGGTTCATCACGGCTCTCTTGAACTATTGGTAATGGTGGCGATGATAGCGCGCACTGCGGTTCCCTCTGCAAAAGGCTGCTGGACCGCAAAAACTGCTAGTCTAGCAGTTTGGTGGTGAATTTTCGCACGGAATGGGTGACAGTCTGTGAGCAAATGGTTTGAACGTCCGGTTATGTCGTTATTCAGCATTCTCGCCATCAGCGCGCTGGTTGGCGCGATGACTGTACAGGCCCAGGAGGCCGCCGAATCGCAAGGCAAGCCGGCGGAAGCCTCCGCAGAAGACACCGGGCGGGGGATGATATCAACCGGCCTGGACTCGAACGCCATTGCCACAAAGTGGCCGGACGCCGCGATGTGGTTGGAACCGCCGGATGAGGAGCGGGTGCTTGCACTCTTTGAGCCGGAAGCTGATACCCCTGCAAAGGGGGCTCTGGTGATTCTTGCAGATGAAGGCCAGTCTGCTGCCTCCGGGCTCGCGGGGGCACTGCGACAGCCTGTGGCGAGGGCAGGGTGGGCGGTACTGACGCTGGGGCTGGAACCGCCCCCCTATGAACTTCAGCAGGCCTACAGGCAGCGTGCTGTATCCGCTCCGGAGGAATCGCAGGAAAGTGCTGCCAATGACAATGACAAGGGGGCGGATAACCTTGGGTCGGTAATGATTGACGTGATGGACAGTGTCGACGTGGAAGAGCTTGAGGATCAGTATCGCACCCGGGTCCGGAAAGCTCTGTCGGTGGCGGTGAAGCATCTTGCGGATCGGGGGTATGAGCGGGTGGCGGTCGCCGGTGTTGGTCTGGCGGCCGGCCATGTAGCGCGGATGGCCGGGGCTGCTGACAGCGGGGATGTGGCCGCGCAGATCTGGGTTGCACCGGTTTTCTATCCGGGTGATGCGGCTACTCTGACGGAATGGGTTTCGGGCACCGGGCAAACCCGGGTACTGGAACTTCACAGTTCCCGTCTGCCAGAGATGATGGAGGGGGCGGGAGTCATGTCCCCGAGGCAGCGGGAAGCGGCATTCCGGCGAGAAGGATTTTCCAGTTATACCCGGCAACCGGTTGCGATGCCAGAGCGTCCGTTGCCCCGGAATGCGCCGGCGCTGGCCAGCCGACTTTCAGCCTGGCTCGCTGCCGGCGAATAGAGCCTGGTCAGCCACCCACTGCGGTGGACGAGCCTATGACCACTCCGCCGCAACTGATGGTATCCCCGGTCAGCGCTGCAGGTTTGCCCTCAATCATTACCGTGGGGCTGCCGGCTGCAATGGCGCGTGGGTGTGGGGGGTGCTTGGGTTTGGAGTGCATGGCCAGTTGGTCGCCAAGGCGTGCCACGGGTTTGCCATCAATCAGAACGGTGGCACTGCCGGTAATAACGGGTGTTGGGGGAAAACCGTTGTGGTCGGTTCCGATGTCTCCGAGGAGGACGAGTTTCTTGCCCATGGGAATGCTCCTTTTCGATGGGTCGCTCAGGCCGCTGATCCATGGGCCCGTCATTGAGTAATGGTTATGCAGTGGACGAAGTTTAGCAAGCCTGGGGCTTATTTCAAAACTCGGAATTCACACGGACAGGCGCCGGTTGATCAAGTCCCAGGCCTGCTGATATCTCAGCAACCGGTCTTTGGCTTTGGCCAGCTCCGCAGGGCTGAGATTCTGCTGCGCAAGCTTGTCGGGGTGACACTCCGATACTTTTTTGCGGTAGGCCCGTTTGATGATTTCCCGCGAATCCCGGCGAGTGACCCCAAGAAGCTGACAGGCCTGCTCGAAGGTTGAAGGGCGAGGTTGAACGTCCGGTTCGGTGATCCAGACCTTGCAGGCATAGCTCTCAAGGATGTCGTCACTGACCTGGGTCGGCAGCCCCATCTGGTCGATGGCGTCCTCGCAGCGATAGCGTCTGGGTTTCACCGGGCGCCCCTGTAATTGTGCCGCGTGACACAGACAGATGGCGACACGCAGCGCGGGAGACGGCCAGATCCAGCGGGTCAGCTTGAGGCCCAGGGCCTTCGTCGCCGGAATGCGTTCAGCGGTCTTGCCTCTGCGAAAGTAGCCGATAGCCTTACGGCGCTGGCGTGGGGACAATTTCAGAGCCTTCATCAGTGTTTCGGCAAAACCGACGTCTTTCTCCGTTACTCGTCCTTGTGCTTTGGCGATGTAGCCAAGGAAAAAGAACAGACTGCGCCGGCACCAGCGCGGAAGTTGCGTTCTGATCAGCAGCTCGTTGGCCTGATGGCCGCAGGCAGCCAGCTCTCCGAGCAGTTCGCCTAACTCGGCTTCCATGCGCGCCGGAAGGTTGCTATCCCTGGAGTCGGAGGTCATGGCTCAGCTTTCATCTCCCTTGAGTTTTCGGTCCAGCTCCCGGAGTCGTTCCGGTGTGCCGATATCCATCCATTGGCCACGGTGGTGAAGACCTCTCACGCGGTTGCGGTTCATGGCCTCACGAAGTATCGGGGCCAGCTTACCGGGGCCTTGAATCACGCCGTCAAACAGGCGGCGATTGAGCAGGCTGATGCCCGTGAAGGTCAGCATTTCCGCACCGCTTACTGACACCGTACCGTCCGGGCGCAGGCGGAAGTCGCCGGCCGGGTTGTGCGGCGGGTTATCCGTCATCACCAGCAGGGCGTCTGCCTCTTCGGGCGGGGTCAGCAATGCCAGGTCGAAGTCACACCAGATGTCGCCATTGATCACAGCGAACCATTCTTCCCCGCCACTGGTCAACAGTGGCAGGGCCTGGACTATGCCACCGGCGGTTTCCAGTGGCTCGCTTTCCCTGGAGTATTGGATCGACAGGCCGAAGGATTCGCCGTCGCCAAGCTCCTCTTCAATCTGCATACCGAGCCAGGCATGGTTGATCACCAGCTGTTGGAAGCCAGCTGCCTTCAGTCGTTTCAGGTGATGCGTGATCAGTGGCTTGTCACCAGCGGGAAGGAGCGGCTTCGGGGTTGTCAGCGTCAGCGGCCGCATGCGCTCGCCCTTGCCGGCCGCCAGGATCATGGCTTTCACAGGCCGGATGTCTCCACGGGGCCAATCTGTAGTTCCACGGCTGGTACCACGGTGTCGGTCAGCCACTCATGGAAGTGGCGCAGCGCCGCCTGCCGGCTGCTGGCCTCAACCAGGTAGCCCAGGGTGCGGGGAACGTCCTTGAGGAAGCCTGTCTTGCCGTCACGAATTGCCAGCCTGGCGAAGATGCCGGCGGCTTTCAGATGGCGTTGCATGCCCATGAGCTCCATCCACTGACGGAAGGTTGCATGATCCGCCTTGTGATGACCGGCGTCGGCACTCAGCACCCGAAACTGCTCGGTCCACTGGCTGATACGCTCTTCCGGCCAGCGGATGTAACAGTCTTTCAGCAGGGAGACCAGGTCATAGGTCACGGGCCCCCGCACGGCGTCCTGGAAGTCGATCACGCCAGGCCTGGCGGTATCCGGCCGAATCAGCAGATTGCGGGAATGGTAGTCCCTGTGTACCGCTACTTCGGGCTGGGCAAGCGCACTTTCCCGCAGGAAAGCGAACGTGGTGTCGAGCAGCGCCTTTTCACCGTTGCCGAGAGTCAGTCCCAGCTCCTGGGTCAGCAGCCAGTCGGGGAAGAGAGCCATCTCGCGGTCCAGCAGGGCGATATCGTAGGCCGGCAGTGGGTAATCCGCTGCGTCGCCGGCGCTCTGGATGCGAGCCAGTTCCGCCATGGCTGCGCCGTAAAGCCGGTCAGCATCGCCGGCGTTCAGCACGTTGAGCATGAGTTGGTCGCCGAAATCCTCCAGCAACAGAAACCCCCGGGTCAGGTCCTCCTGGATCACATCTGGTACCGCAATGTCGAGACTGCGCCAGTGGTGAGCAATGGCGACGAAAGGCCTGCAGTCTTCGTGCTCAGGGGGCGCGTCCATCACGATGTAGTATTTTGATCCGGTACCATGGGGATCACCGCTGACCCGGAAATAGCGTCGGAAGCTTGCATCCCCGGATACCGGCAAAGGCGTTGCCTGGTCGAAACCGGGAAGGTTTCTGACCCACTGGGTGAGCATTGTCAGGCGGGTATCCATGGATTAGCTGGTTTCCTGGCGCATAAATGATTGAAGTTCAAACCTTCCGTTTCAAGGCAGAAAGTTAGCAGATCAGTATAGAGGCGGTAAAACGGTTTTGCAGCAATGGCGGGTTTCCGTTAACAAGGCAAAGGGCGGCGTGTAAACTAGGCCGCTGTTAAATTGTCTGCGACACTTGCAAACCCATTCAGGACAGGAACCCTCTCATCGTGCCAGCCTCCTCAAAGAAGCTGCGAACACCGACGCACCGGTTGCGGCACTGCTCAGGGTGTTCGGCAGCCGTGCTGGCGGGCTGTTTTGCGTTGGCATTGTCTCCGGCTTCGTGGGCTCAGTCATCGCCGTCTGCGGCAGAGATCGACTGGCGGCCCAGATCGCAACTGCCGGAGGAGGTTCGCCGTTCCCTGCCGGATTTCTGTGAAGGAGGCTATCTCCCCTCTGTTGTGCCGGTTGGGGTGGGAGCAGAGGCAGTGGCAGGCAACGGCCGGGGGCCCCTGCAGGCGAGTGGCCTCAATGCCAGGTACGAGATCGACAACGAGCTCTATCTTCGCGGGGATGTTCGCTTGCAGCAGGCCGGTTTCAGGGTGACAGGGTCGGAGGCGCGTTATAATCAGGCGTCGGGCTCTGTCGCTATTGAGGGGCCGCTGACCAGCCGCGGTGAGGGATTTTTGCTCACCGGCGAGCGGGCGGACTACGATGTAAATAGCGGCAGGGTGGATATCAATACGGCTACCTTCCTTCTGCATGGCCCGGAAATGCGCGGCTCTGCCGGGCAGTTGTCCCGTACGGCGGAAGATCAGGTGCAGATCCGCCAGGGCTCGCTGACCACTTGCGCCCCTGACAGCAACGACTGGGCCATTGTGGCCTCTGACATCCATCTTGACCAGGGCGAGGGCGTAGGTACGGCGAAGCATCTCCGTCTGGAGATCAGCGATATTCCGGTGTTCTACTGGCCTTATGCCAGTTTTCCCATTGATGATCGCCGCAAGAGCGGGTTTCTCTATCCCTCGTTCGGTACCTCCAATGCGGGGAGTGGCGCCTTTCTCTCGGTGCCTTATTATCTGAACCTGGCGCCTCATTATGATGCCACCCTGACGCCCCAGTACATCCATGGTCGCGGGCTTTTTACCGAGGCCGAGGGCCGTTATCTGAGCGGCCTGGGGGAATCGGTTCTGCAGGTGGGCTATGCCGGCAACGATTCCGAGTATGAGCGGGAGTTCCCTGGCGAGGATGGCGAGCGATGGGGGCTCGATTTCAGTACCCGCGCGGCTCTCGGGGGCGGCTGGAGTGGCTACGGGGACTATTCCGTGGTCAGCGACGACGATTACCTGAGCGACCTGAACCGCTCGCTTGAGATTAATCGTGCTACCCATCTGCAACGGCGTGGTGGTGTGCGCTATCGGGATTCATCCCAGTATTTCGAAACCTATCTCAACGGTTACCAGACCATCAGCGATTTTATTGCGGATGAAAACGTTCCCTATTCGCAATTGCCGGAAGTGATATACGGCGCCGTTGTCGATGCCGGCCCTGCCGAATTGTCGCTGGAAAGCCAGTACACCTATTTCTACCGCGACAACGCCGATCTGACCGGCCTGGATCGTGCCAACGGCCAGCGCGCCAGAGCGATACCGGAGGTGGCGCTTCCAATGCGGGCGCTGTGGGGTTACGCACGGCCGTCGGTCAGCGTGGATTACACCCGTTACGAACTGGAAGACTACAACCTGCGGGAGCCGGGATTTGATCGTACCGTGCCGGTGGCGGAATGGGACTCCGGGCTTTATTTTGACCGCCAGTCCAGCCTGTTTGATATCCCCTACAACCAGACCCTGGAGCCTCGCCTTTACTATGCCTGGGCGGACGCAGACCCAGACCAGGCGTTTATTCCGGATTTTGATACCACGATCCGTTCATTCAGCTTTGATCGGTTGTTCGAGCGCAACCGTTTCAGTGGCGGCGACCGGGTGGGTGATACCAATCAGCTCACGGTCGCATTGACCAGCCGTTTCAATGACCTGCTGACCGGTGCTGAACGGGCGCGGTTCAGTATCGGCCAGGTGCATTACTATGACGACCGGGAAGTGACCCTGGCCGGGCAGGGCGGTTCAGACGCCAGCAATTCACCGTTGGCCGGCGAGATGATTCTGCGGCCGGTGGATGGGTTGGAAATTCGTACGTCCGGGTTGTGGGAGCCCGATACCCATAAAACCGAAGAAGGCCGCAGCCAGCTGATCTTTCACTCCAGCGACTATCGCTATCTGGCCAGCGTAGGCCATACCTATCGCCGAAATGAATTCGAGCAGTCGGATATCGGGGGCGTTTTTCCTGTCACAGACCGTGTTAGTCTGATCGGCCGCTGGGTATACGATTCACAGCTCGACCGTACCGTCGGTTCACTGGCCGGGCTGGAATATAACAATTGTTGCTGGAGTGTCCAGTTGGTGCACCAGAACTATCTGACGGACGATCAGGAGCTTGAAAGCCGCATGCTGTTCCAGATCCAGCTCAAGGGATTGGGTGGCAGCGGCGGCTCGTCAGACGAAATATCCAAAGCCATATTCGGTTTTGATGAAAGGGAACGTCGCCGGTTCGGCGGTCGCTGAGTGCCGGGAGGCCCGAGCTCAGTATGCCCCGGCGACAGGCAGTATTTTTCCATACAGAGGTGACTATGAAGGCGAACCTTCGCCATTGCGCACGAATACTGATGGTACTGATGGCTGTGGCATTTTCTGCAACCGTGCAAGCCGAACGCAAACTGCTTGATGAGGTGGTTGCGGTGGTCAATGACGATGTCATTCTCCAATCCGAGCTGGAAGCGCGGATCAATACCATTGTTGGCCGGCTGAGTGCACAGGGAACCGGCCTGCCACCCCGTGACATTCTTGAGGAGCGGGTGCTGGAACAGTTGATTACCGAATCGATCCAGCTGCAGATGGCCGACAGGGCCGGTATGCGTATCAGCGATAATGAGCTTAACGAGACCATGGCTTCCATCGCCCGGCGCAATAACATGACGCTGGAACAGTTTGAGCAACAGCTGGCTCAGGAAGGGGTTACCTACCGCGAAGCCCGCGAACAGATCCGCAACGAAATGATCACCAGCCGGGTGCAGCAACGCCAGGTTGGCAATCGCGTGCGGGTTACGGACCGGGAAGTGCAGAATTATCTCGATGCCATGGCAGGCCAGGGTCGGAGCAATGCGGAATACGAGCTGGCCCATATCCTCATCGAGGTGGACGATTTCAATGACGAGGAAGAAGTCAGCGCCGCCCGCGACAAAGTGGAAACGCTGCGTGAGGAAATTGTCGCCGGCAGGGATTTCCGCGAAGTTGCTGTGGCTGAATCCGATGCCAGCAATGCCCTTGACGGCGGTAATATGGGATGGCGCGCGGAGAATCGGCTGCCCTCCCTGATTGCCAACGTGGTGCCGGATCTGGAGCCGGGAACGGTTTCTCCGGTTCTGCAGAACAACAGCGGTTTTCACCTGGTCATGGTCATGGATCGTCGTGGCGGAGAACAGGCCCAGATGATCGAGCAGGCCATGGTTCGACACATTCTTGTGCGCACCTCTGAAACGGTTTCCGAGAGCCAGGCGGAAGAAGCGATCCGGGATATCTATGAGCAACTGCAGAATGGCGCTGATTTCGGAACGCTAGCGCGGGAATACTCCGATGACCCTGTGTCCGGCTCTGATGGCGGTAACCTGGGCTGGGTTAGCCCGGGCCAGATGGTGCCGGAGTTTGAGCAGGCGATGATGGCAGCCGATGTTGGCGAGTTTAAAGGGCCCTTCAGATCGCAGTTCGGCTGGCATATTCTGCAAGTGCAGGATCGCCGCGAGCAGGATATCAGCGGTGATATTCGGGAATCCGAGGCGCGACAGGCGATCTATCGCCGCAAGTACGATACCGAGCTGCAGAACTGGCTGCGTGAGATCCGCGACGAAGCCTTTATCGAATTCAAGAATGAAGAATCCGGAGACCCCAGCGAATCATGAAGCAACCGGTCACCCTTGCACTGACCGCAGGCGAACCGGCTGGCATCGGCCCGGACCTCTGCCTGCAACTGGCCGTGAACGAGCGTCAGCCAGGGATTGTGGTGGTGGCCTGCAAACACCTGCTGCAAGCCAGGGCACAGTTGCTCGGGCTGGACGTGGAACTGCAGGACTGGAAGCCCGGCTGCCGCCCGGCGACGGCGCCGGGCCAGCTTTCAGTCCTTCATGTTGACGGGCTGGCAAGCACCACTGCCGGCCGGCTTGACCCGGCCAACAGTGCCTATGTGGTGGAAACCCTGCGCATCGCGGCCCGGGGCTGCCTTGATGGGACATTCGATGGCATGGTGACGGCACCGGTCCACAAGGGTGTCATCAATAACGCCGGCATCGCCTTCAGTGGTCACACCGAATTCCTGCAGGAACTCTGTGGCGTGGAGCGTGTCGTCATGATGCTGGCCACCGAGGAACTGCGGGTGGCACTGGTGACCACCCACCTTCCCCTCAAAGATGTCTCCGCGGCGATCACTGCGGAGCGTCTGACACAGGTTACCCGCATCCTCGATACCGACCTGCGCAGGTTTTTCAGTATCGAACATCCCCGAATCCTCGTTGCGGGCCTTAATCCCCATGCTGGGGAAGGGGGGCATCTGGGCCGGGAGGAAATCGACGTAATAGAACCGACCCTGAATACACTCCGCGGGGAAGGCCTCGCCCTGACCGGACCCTTACCGGCGGACACCCTGTTTACGCCTCACTGGCTGGATCATGCCGATGCCGTGCTGGCCATGTACCATGATCAGGGGCTGCCGGTACTCAAATTCCAGGGATTTGGCCGCGCTGTTAACATAACCCTCGGCCTGCCCATTGTCCGCACCTCAGTCGACCACGGCACCGCTCTTGATCTGGCCGGTACCGGAAGCGCCGATGCAGGCAGTCTCCACACGGCGATCAGGGTGGGCGAACAGATGGCACAATCCGCAAAAAAGAGTGAATAGCCAGTGAGCAACAAACACGGCCACCAGGCCAGGAAGCGCTTCGGCCAGAACTTTCTCCATGACCCCGGCGTGATTGAGCGCATCATCCGTGCGATCAACCCGAAGCCCGACGATGCCCTCGTGGAGATCGGTCCGGGCCTCGGAGCGCTGACTGAAGAAATGCTTGCCATAAACCCGGATCTTCAGGTGGTGGAGCTGGACCGGGACCTGATTCCGGTGCTCAGAACCAAGTTTTTCAACTACCCCAATTTACGGATACACCAGGCGGACGCTCTCAAATTCGACTTTGGTGAACTGGTGGATGACAGGCCCCTGAGAATCATCGGTAACCTGCCGTATAATATTTCCACGCCACTGATTTTTTTCCTCCTTGGCCACGCCGGTGTAGTGCAGGACATGCACTTTATGCTGCAGAAAGAGGTAGTGCAGCGGCTTGCAGCGGTTCCCGGTGACAACAATTATGGCCGTTTGGGCATCATGGCCCAGTATTTCTGCCGCGTGCAGCCATTGTTTGAAGTCGGGCCGGGAGCCTTCCGCCCGGCACCGAAAGTGGATTCCGCCATCGTTCGCCTGGTGCCCCACAAGACATTGCCGCACCCGGCCAGGGACTACAAACTGCTGCAGGCGGTTGTGCGTACTGCCTTCAGCGCCCGTCGCAAGACCCTGCGCAAGGCCCTTGCCGGCATGGTGACGGTGGAACAGCTCAACAGCATCGGCATTAACGATGGTCTGCGCCCGGAAAACCTGGGCCTGGCAGAGTATGTGGCCATTGCCGATCTGCTGGCGGAGAGTAAACCCGAAAGCCACAGTGCCGACGAGGTAAACCATGACTGACTACGCCATTGGCGATATTCAGGGTTGCTACGAACGCCTACTGGATGTCCTTGCCAAGGTGAATTTTTCTCCTTCCCGGGACAGGCTCTGGGTCGCTGGCGACCTGATCAACCGTGGTCCGTCGTCCCTGGAAACCCTGCGTTATATCGAAAACCTGGGCAGTTCTGCGGTGGTGGTGCTCGGCAACCACGACCTGCACCTGCTGGCCGTGGCGCTGGGGGGCCACGCTCTCAAGAACAAGGACACGCTCTCGGATATTCTGCAAGCGCCTGACCATGAGCACCTGTTCGACTGGCTGCGGCAGCAAAACCTGTGTATCCACGACGCTGACCGTAACTTCGTGATGGTTCATGCCGGATTACCCCATATATGGTCGGTTGATGAGGCCGTCTGTTATGGCCAGGAAGTAGAAGCGGTTATTCGCGGGCCAGAGGCAAAAACCTATTTTGCCGAGATGTACGGCAACCGCCCCGAGTGCTGGGCTCCGACGCTCAGTGGCATGGACCGCTGGCGTATCATTACCAACTATTTCACCCGCATGCGCTTTATCGCGCAAGACGGTACCCTGGAGCTCGCAGCCAAGGAGTCGGCGGCTTCAGCTCCGGAGGGCTTTGCCCCATGGTTTCGTTTCCCGCGCCAGGATGATGTGCGTGTGGTGTTTGGTCACTGGGCGGCATTGGAGGGCCAGAC
This sequence comes from Marinobacter sp., assembly GCF_039977835.1. Taxonomy (GTDB): domain Bacteria; phylum Pseudomonadota; class Gammaproteobacteria; order Pseudomonadales; family Oleiphilaceae; genus Marinobacter. Next base: position 153,813 of record NZ_JBDWCL010000064.1, read on the forward strand.
TGACAGTAACCGGTTTATCGGGCTGGACACCGGCTGTGTGTGGGGTGGTGTCCTCACGTTGATGAACCTGGATACCGGGGAAAAGATCCACTGTGACTGTTAATAACGTAGTACCCTTGCGCCCGGTACTGGTCTGCGGTGCCCTGTTTGCCCTGCTGTCAGTCATGGCCGGCGCTTTTGGTGCCCATGGCCTGCGGGGGGTGCTCGGTGATCGCGGCCTTGAAGTTTTCCAGACTGCCGTCACATATCAGGTATACCACTCACTGGCACTGATTCTGGTTTCGATACTTCCAATAGCGGGATTATCACGGCATCTGCTAGGCATTGCGTCAGGTTTTTTCATTGCCGGAATCCTGCTATTCAGCGGCAGCCTGTACCTGCTGGTACTCACGGACATTCGCTGGATCGGGCCGGTGACACCGGTTGGTGGTATAAGCTTTCTGGTGGGCTGGGTACTGGTGACCATCTCGGGCTTCAGGCGTTAAAGACAGACGTTATGCAGGTAAGGCTATGCAGGTTCAGGTAAATGGCGACGCCATGGAGCTTCCCGACGAAGCTACGGTGGCGGTATTGATTGATCGGTTGGCACTGGCAGGTAAGCGCCTGGCGGTGGAAGTGAATGAAGACATTGTTCCGCGCAGCCAGCACACCGAATTCACTCTCAGCGACGGCGACAGGGTGGAGGTTGTCCACGCCATTGGCGGCGGTTGAGGCTGGTTGTTTTTTATTCCCTATTTCTATGACAGGTTCAGGTGTTCAGCATGAGTGAAAGTTCCGAAAGACCACTTCCCGAGGACAAACCCCTGGAAATTGCTGGCAAGGTGTATCAATCGCGCCTGCTGGTAGGCACCGGCAAGTATCGCGACATGATGGAAACCGGCCACGCGATCGAAGCCAGCGGAGCCGAGATCGTAACCTTTGCCGTACGCCGCACCAATCTTGGCCAGAACCCGGATGAGCCCAACCTGCTGGATGTGGTCTCACCCGACCGGTACACCATGCTGCCGAACACCGCCGGCTGTTACACCGCCAAGGATGCCGTGCGCACCTGCAAGCTGGCCCGTGAACTGCTGGACGGCCATGACCTGGTCAAACTGGAAGTGCTGGGTGAAGAAAAGACACTCTATCCCAACATGACCGAAACGCTGGTGGCAGCCGAAGAGCTGATACGGGACGGTTTCAAGGTGATGGTTTACTGCTCTGACGACCCCTTGCTGGCCAAACGCCTGGAAGAAATGGGCTGTATCGCCATTATGCCTCTTGGGGCACCGATCGGCTCGGGCCTGGGTATCCAGAACCGCTACAACATCCGCCTGATTGCGGAGAATGCCAATGTACCGGTGTTGGTGGATGCCGGCGTTGGAACGGCCTCGGATGCAACACTGGCCATGGAACTGGGCTGTGATGGCGTATTGATGAATACCGCCATCGCTCTGGCCCAGGACCCGATCCGCATGGCCAAAGCCATGCGCCTGGCGATAGAGTCCGGCCGCGATGCCTACCTGGCGGGCCGGATGCCAAAGAAGCTCTATGCCAGTGCGTCGTCTCCCATTGATGGCACCTTCTTCTGATCTGGGCCACAATCTCAACAAGCGATACGGAGACAGGCGGGCACGTCCATTCGGGACCGTAAAAAACAGGGATGTTTTTTACGAGCCTACAGGGACGTATTAACGGCGTGTCCCGAATGGACGTGCCCGCCTGTCTCCGTACTCCCAAGTCAATCAGAGCGCTGTAGTCCTGTTATGACAGAACAAAAAACAAGTCGTCGTGAGGCGATTCTCCATGCCCTTGTGGAGCTCCTGGAGAAAGATCCGGGAGCCCGCATCACCACTGCCGGCCTTGCTAAATCCGTTGGGGTTACCGAGGCGGCTCTATACCGGCATTTTCCCAGCAAACGAAAGATGTTTGAGGCTCTCATCGAGTTTGCCGAGGAGGCCGTGTTTTCCCGTTGTCAGGTGATCCTTCAGGAACAGGAGGATGTGCGCGTGCGGTTGCAGCAACTGGTGCATCTGGTACTGGTGTTCGCCGAACGTAATCCGGGACTTTGCATGGTTCTGACCGGCGATGCGCTGATGGGAGAGAACGACGCCTTGCGTAAGCGCGCCTCGCAGTTTTTCGAGCGCCTGGAAACCCAGGTGCGGCAGGCGCTAAAGGAAGGCGAAATTCGCCAGGGCTTGCGTCCCCGGACCAGCTCGGCCCGAGGTGCGGACTTTGTGCTGGTGTTCGTTGAAGGCCGGGTGCAGCGGTTTATCCGGTCGTCGTTTTCACGACTGCCATCCAGTGATTTTGAGGAGGTCTGGGGGCTGGTGTCTGAGGCAGTCTGGGGTAGCGAGAGCTGACCCGTAGGTTTGAATCATTCGTACCCAGACGCTTTCCTCAGGATTTTCCGCACCGGCTCCCAGACCCCCGGCGCCGAAATCAGGATATCCAGGCCCCAAAGATCGGCCGGGTAGCCATCCGGTACCTCCCCGAAATGCCCTGCCGTCGCCCCGGCCTCCAGGGCGATCAACCGTGCCGCGGCGAAATCCCAGGGGCTGACATTCTCGTAGTAAATGTCCAGCCGGCCGCAGGCCACCCAGCAGATATCGAGAGCCGCCGACCCGATTCGGCGAAGGTCCCTGCACTGGTGGATCATGGCAGCCAGCCGGTCCAGTAGTGGCTCCAGGCTGTCCTTGGTATAGGGGAAGCCGGTGGCAAAGAGGGAATCCCGGGGCACATTTGCACCGCTGTGCTTGATGGGCCTGCCATTCAGGGTGGCGCCTGTGCCCCTTGTGGCACGGAAGGTTTCCCGGGAAAACGGTGCGTGCACAACGCCTGCCTGTACCCGGCCGTTTTCAGCGTAGGCAATCGAAACCGCTACCTGAGGGTGGCCATAAGCGTAATTAACCGTGCCGTCGATAGGGTCGATAATCCACAGTGGAGTGTCCAGATGCTCGGCCTCGCTCAGGTCCGGCATGGTTTCCTCGGAGAGGATGCGGTGATCGGGAAAGCGCTCGCGAATGGCGCCAGTGATCATCTCGTCCGCCATCACGTCGGCATGGGTGACCAGCTCTGTCTGTTGTTTGTAATCCGTGCGCAGGGTGTTTTCGTCACGCTCCCGCTTGACCAGCTCGCCGGCCTTCAGGGCCAGCTGTTCGGCAAAATCCGCAATGGTGTCAATGGTCTCCGGGTCAGACAAGATGGCGCCCTCCGATCAACAAATGAAGGCGCCAGTCTAACACGGCCCGGCTACAGTCCGGTGAGCCACTGCTCCATCTTGTCCATGGCTTTTACCAGTCGCGGGCAGGCCTGGTTGACGAAGTCGTCTTCCAGTTCCTGGTCGGCGTAGTTATCGCCGGCCAGTTTCAGAGCCTCGGCACCGTCAAAGTCCACAAACGCCAGGCGGGCAGCAAGGTGGTCCGGAACAAAGCCAAAATCACTGGCCGGCAGAATGGCGACGCCGGTGTCTTCCAGTAGCGACTGACAGAGGGCCTGGCTGGTCTTGATATCCCGCCGCGCCAGGGCCTCGCGAAAACCCGAGAAATCCGGGAACAGGTAGAATGCGCCCTCGGGTTTCTGTACCACAGCCCCCATGGTTGTCAGCCGGCGATGCAGGTATTCACCGACGACCTTCAATACCCGGCGTGACTGCTTCAGATACTCCTCCAGATCCTCGCCACCTGTGAATGCGGCAATGGCCGCGTGCTGGATGGGAGCGCTGGTGGCGGTGTAGGTTTCGCTGGCGATGATCGCCATGGCATCCTGCAGTGGCCGCAATTCCGGCGGGAAGATAAAGGTGCCCAGGCGCCAGCCACCGGCCCCCGCCCATTTGCTCAACCCGGTGCTGATGATGGTGCCCTCGGGATAGTACCGGGCAATCGACTTGTGTTTGCCCTCAAAGTGCACTTCGCCGTAGATCTCGTCCGACAGCAGGATCAGTTTGTATTTCCGGGCCACGTGGGCGATCGCCAGTAGCTGATCATCGGTATAGGTGCAGCCAGTCGGGTTGGACGGGTAGTTCAGAATCAATATGCGTGGGCGAGAGGGGTCGTCACGGCAGATGATATCGAGCTCTTCCGCGGTCAGCTGCCAGTTGTTCTCGGCATGGGTCGGCAGCCAGTGGACCGAGCGGCCGATGATTCGGGCCTGGGGCGCATAGGATACCCAGCTCGGACGTGGGATCAGCAGGTCTCCATAGTAGGCCAGTTGCAGCATGAACAGCAGTTCTTTGGAACCCGGCCCGATCAGCACATCTTCCCAGTTGCAACGCATGCGCTCACTGCGGTTAATGTAACCGGCGATCGCTTCCCGCAGGGCCTTCAGCCCCTTTACCGGCAGGTAGTCTTTCTCGTGGGCGTGCTCGCGCAGCGCAGCCACCACCCGTTCCGGTACCGGGAACGGTGACTGACCGAGCCCCAGTTTGACGATATCCCGTCCCTCGGCACGGAGCTGGTTGCTGAGTTCGTTGATTCGCAGGGTGGCTGAGGGCTGTATGCCCCGGACATTGAGGTTGATGGCGTAGCGGTGGTCTGTCTGGATATCCATGGTTCCGATCTGTTGTCTGGTTGGGTGGCATCAACCGCAGTATAGGAAACCTTTACGAATCTGTGCGGTTTCTCTGATAGGTGATTGCCGCAGGGGTGGTGTCAGTACGAATCGATGGACCGGAGATCGTTCAGAGCCTGATTGAATTTGTCCCGTAACGCTTCCCCACGGGGGTGCTGGCGGGAAAACGCCGCACGGAAGCCCCGTTTGGCTCCCACGGTGGTGGGCATGGCGGTAACGTCAGACAGCTCCGGGTACTCTGAAAGGTGCTTTTCAATAAGATAGCTGCAAACCGACTCCTCGCAGATAAAAAGGTCGATGCGCCCCCGGGCAATCATTCTGAGCCCGGTCAGTTCCGGTGACTCCTGGCTGATCTGGATCACCCGGGCGTTGCCCGCAGCCAGCCATTTCATGAACTCGGGGGCATAGCTGTAGGCAGCTGAAAGCCCGATTCGCAATCCGGCCAGATCATCCAGTTTCTGCCACTGAAGGTCACGGCCTTTCAGTTTGAAAAAAACATCCCGGGCCTGACTGAGGGGAGCGGTGAAGTAGTAATGACGCTCCCGGTCCCGGGAGTAGGTCAGCGAATAGATCATATCGGAGGTGCCCGCCCTGGCACTTGCTTCTGCCCGGGCCCATGGCAGTAAACGGATGTCGGGTAAATACCCCATGGAGGAAAGCACCTGGCGAACGATATCGGTGTGGGTGCCCCTGACTTCGCCATTTTCCAGGTATTCGTAGGGCGGATAGTCGGAAGTCACCACCCTTATTACATGGGTGTCCGCAAGGGTGAGCGCTGGCAGCAACACTGATAAGAGCAAGACAGGTAATCGAAATAACATCAGCGTTTGAATCCGCAACAGTGCAAGGGGTTCGAGAACGTCAGTATAGCGGCCAGTTGCCATCCCTGCACGAGCCGACAGAGCGACCCTATGGTCGGAAGCCAGCATAATACTGTCAGAAACTGTTAAGCAGCAAACGGTCGGTTGCCGGTTTTCTTCGTATAGTGACTGTGGCCGCAGTAACAACAACAGTAATGATGCGGAGATATCAATGGATACCCGAATGGCTGAAAAGGCCGCTTGTGTAACATCTTCCGCCGGGGGCGATCCGCTGCTGCCCCGGGTGCTTATCGTGGACGATCACCCGTTCTTTCTGTTCGGGCTTACTGCCATTCTGGAACAGGAGAAACTGGTGGATGATGTCGGTTGCGTCGCCTCGGTTACTGATGCCGTCGAGGACTTGCGCCGGCATCCGCAAACCTCTCTTGTGTTGCTGGACCTGACACTTCAGGGGGAAGCCGGGCTGTCACTTTTTGCCGAATTGGAGGGCATCGGGCTTCCTGTTCCAGTCGTGGTGATTTCGAGTCGCGAAGATGAAACCTCCGTACGGGCTGCGAAATCGGCAGGGGCGGTGGGATTCCTTCCCAAATCCGCCGATCGCCACTCGCTGGTCCGGATGATACGCCGGGTCAGCACTGGTCAGCTTTTCTATCCGTCCCTGCAAATGCCCTCGCACAGTCCCGAGACGCTGACGCCAAGGCAGTTGGAAGTGCTGGTGCTGCTGGCGGAAGGGTTGCCTAACAAACGGATCTGTCAGGTGCTGAACCTGACAGAACATACGGTGAAAACCCACCTCAAGGCTATCTTTGCCCATCTTGATGCCCATAACAGAACGGAATGCGTTGCCCAGGCGCGAGCACTTGGCCTGATCTGAAGTCAGCTTTCGATGCGGGTCAGTTGCACAATCGCCGCGCGCAGACGCATCGGTATCAGAGGCTTGTGCAGAACCCAAAGCCGCAGGGCGGGATCGTATCCCTGTGGGTGGGCGGTGTTGGCCGTCATCAGTATGCCTCCTGCCACTGAATGCCTTTGCTGAAGCGTATCGAACAGGGTGTGGCCGGACATGCCTGGTAAATGGACATCACTGACCAAAAGGGTGTCGCGCAGATCCGGCCATTGATCGACCGCCTGCTCTGCTGTGGCGAATCCCTTTACCTGGTAGCCCCAGCTCTCAAGTGTCTGGCAAACCCAGTGCCGTGCCTCGTGGTGATCTTCCACCACCACGACGCAGTGATCCTGCACATTCTGGCCATCATGTCCGGTGAGCTGCGTGGTGGCGGTAGCCGGTGCCGTGGTGGCGGGCAGGCTGATCCGAAAGCAGGCACCCTGTCCCGGTTGTGATGTTACTCCACAGGTCCCCTTCATCAGCCCAGTCAGTTCCTGAACGATGGCCAGCCCCAGGCCCAGGCCGGGGTCGTTGTGCCCACTGTTGCGGTAAAACGGGGCAAAGATCTGGCCAAGTGTTGCCTGATCCATGCCTTCGCCGTTGTCTCGTACTTCAAAGATCAGGTGCTTGCCACTGCGAGTTGAGCGGAGAGAGATGCGGCTGGCCTTGCTGTGATCCAGTGCATTGACCACCAGGTTTTGCAGCACCCGGTGAAGCAGTTCCGGGTCGGCGGCAACACCGGCAGACTGTTTCGGCGTTTCGATCTGGAGCTCCACACCCTGGCGCTGAGCCTGTTCTGTGCAGGTAGCCGCGATCTGGCGCATGACATCCAGGGGCGACAGTTCTTTGGGTTCGGGCGTGATCATGCCCTCCTGAAGGCGCGATATATCAAGTACCGAAGCCAGCAGGTTGTTGAAGTGATTGACTGAATGTTTGAGGCGTAATACCAGCCCGGCCTGCCGTTCTGGCAGCCCATTGGAAGTGAGATTCTCCAGTACCAGGCTGATGATGTTCAGTGGCTGGCGCAGGTCATGGCTCGCAACGGTGATGAGGTGCGTCTTGCGCCGGCTTTCCAGTTCGGCCTGGTGTCTGGAGGCTTCCAGTAGCTGGCGGTCGAGAAAGTGGGCGCGTTGCCGGTGTTCACTGAGCCAGGAGCCCACCATCCCGATGATATTGGCTGTAACAATGAAGAAACCGTTGATGAGCAACTGGTGGAGACTCATTCCGGTGGCCGCTTCCACCGCCAGATAGGCAGCGATTACCAGCATGGAAAGAAGCGATACGGTCCGGAACGGTATACCCATGACGAAATAGCCGAACATGAGCATCAGCAGAATGCCCTCGTAGGGCAGCGGGTGGTGAGCGAGTCGTGCGATACCGATGATGGCGACCACGCTCAGGCCACCAATCAGGTAAGCAATGCCATAGAGGCTGACAAAAGTGCCGGAGCTGACATTTCGCCAGGATAGCCACCAAACTCCGGCAATGACAGGGCAGGTTATCAACAACCTCACGGCCATGGTTTCCCCGGCGATTGAGGGTGGCAGCATCAGGGCGTCGAGAAGGGCGTAAACCAGGAACAACAGGAGCGCTGCTGCAGAAACGGGGCGGGCGCGTTCGCGTATGCCTTCGTTCCGGATTTTCCGGTAACAGCGCTCCAGTTCAGGCTCGAATCGCAACCTCCGGAACCCGGAGTATCGTTGATCCCGCAACTGATCAATGTTCATGGATAACTGTCCGGCGGCGTTATTATGGTTTTTTCAGTTTAACGCCGCAGGTTCGCTATGAATGGCAGTAGTGCACACTACAGGGAGGCAAGTTGCTGGGCCCCTGAGTAAGAATCGCCCATTTGGGGGAGGTAATGTGTCGTGGTTTGTGGGACAGGGGGCTGCCAGGGTTTACAGGTCAGGTCCGAAACGGTGGGGCTCCAGTTCCATATGAACTATGCGCTGGCCGAGCATGATGATGCGGCCGTTGTAGCGCTCTTCTCCGGTTGAGGTAAAATCGAACAGAAACCGGCGCCACACGCGTAGGCGGCCGTTGTCGTCTCGCTTGAACCAGAGGCCGCGAAGATAGACTGCATCGTCCAGCAGCATCACATCCATCTTTTTGCAATAGTTTCTGGCTGCCTGGAGTACAAAGTCCTTTATGGCCTTGGCCCGCCACCAATACCAGGTGGCGAACCCGGCCACAAAGAGCCAGAAGAGCGTTCCAAGCGTCACTGTGCCGGGGCTCTGTGTCCGTTATCACCATTTCCATATTCAGCCGCAGCCGAGCCGTGATGATCACGGCCCAGCAGTATGTAAAACGCCGGCAGTACGAAAATGGTAAACAGGGTGCCGATGCCGAGGCCGGTGCTGATGGTCAGGCCGATGGCAAACCGGCTCTCGGCGCCTGGGCCGACGGCGATCAGCAGAGGTACCATGGCGAAGATCAGTGCCAGGGAGGTCATGATGATGGGGCGCAGGCGTATGGCTGCTGCCTCGATGACGGCCTCGCGCTTGTTCAGCCCCCGGTCTACCTGAAGCTGATTGGCGAACTCCACAATCAGGATCCCGTTCTTCGACACGACCCCGATCAGGGTTATCAGGCCCACCTGGGTATAGATGTTCATGCTGGCAAAGCCAAGTACGATGAACGCCATGGCCCCGGCCACCGACATGGGGACTGACACCAGGATAATGAACGGGTCGCGCCAACTCTCGAACTGGGCTGCCAGTACCAGGTAGATCACCAGCAGTGACAGGAAGAACGTCACGACCAGCGCACTTCCCTGATTGGCAAACTGCCGGGACTCACCGGTGTAGTCAAAAGAGAAGCCCTGGGGGAAGCTTTCGGCAGCGGCATTTTCCATAAAAGCCATGGCATCGCCTACCGTCACACCCGGCGTTATCACGCCCTCCAGGGTGAGCGAGTTCAGCTGATTGAACTGGGTCCGCTGGGAGGGCTCCACGGATTTTTCGAAGCTGATAACACTGGACAGAGGCACCAGTTCGCCGTTATCCGCGCGAATGTAGTAGTCATTCAGGGCCTGTTCATCCATGCGGAACTGCTGGTCTACCTGGGGAATCACCTGGTAGGACCTGCCCTGCATATTGAAGCGGTTGATGTAACCGCCACCCAGCATGCTGGACATCGCCTGGCCGATTTCCTGCATGGACAGCCCAAGGTCCGCCACCCGGTCACGATCTACCTTGACCTGCGTGACAGGGCGGTCAAAATCAATGGATTTTTGCAGGAACATGAAGTTGCCGCTCTGCATCGCCTTACCCTGAAGTTCGTTGGCAACGTCGTTGAGGCGCTCGTAATTCTCACCCGTGGTAATGACGAACTGGAAGGGCAGGCCACCGCCGGACCCCGGCAGGGACGGGCGCGGAAAAACAGCCGTTTGCAGGCCGGTTACGTTTTTCAACTCCTGGTCAAGCAACGGCTGGGCCTCGAATTGGCTGATCTCACGCTCGCTCCAGGGCTTCATCTTGAAGCCGCCAAATACGGCGTTGGGCGCGGTAATGCCGAGGATCATGAAATCCTCGTTGTAACCCGGAACTGTCGACATACGCTGCTGTATTTCGTCGCCATGCTCCTGCAGGTACTCGAGAGTGGACGTCTGCGCCGCCGTACCCTGGTAGAACAGAATGCCCTGGTCTTCCGTTGGCGCCAGTTCGTTCTGGCTCATTGCGACCATGAAGTAAATAGACCCCAGAACCACGATAGCGAAGAAAATAACCACCGATTTCGTGTCCATCAACGAACTGAGCGCGCGCTTGTAGGTATTGGCAAGCCCGTTGAAACTGCGCTCAACCAGCTGTTCGAACCGGCCCGGATTGCCATGGGGCTTGAGGATCTTGCCGGACAGCATCGGGGACAGCGTCAGAGCTACGATGCCGGAAATGACAACGGTGCCCGCCAGAGTGAATGCGAATTCCGTGAACAGGGAACCGACAAGGCCACCCATAAACCCGATGGGGGCATAGACTGCGACCAGGGTGGTGGTCATGGCGATAATGGGTGTGGCCATTTCCCGCGCACCATTAATAGCCGCATCGAAACGGGATTCACCTTCCTCAATATGGCGATGGACGTTCTCCACCATGATGATGGCATCATCCACGACCAGGCCGATGGCAAGAACCATTGACAGCAATGTCAGCAGATTCAGCGAGAATCCCATGATAAGCATCACAAAGGCGCCGCCAATCAGTGACAACGGCACCGCAACCGAAGGCACTACCGCGGCGCGGACGGACCCCAGGCACAGGAAAACCACCACCAGAACGATGACCATTGCCTCTAACAGCGTTTTGATCACCTCCTGAATGGAGTTGTCGATAAAGTCAGAGGCGTCATAGGCGAGGCGAACATTCAGGCCGGACGGCAACTGGCTTTCAATTCCTGGCAGTTCGCTCTTCACTTTGTCGGCAACGGTCAGAGGGTTGGCGCCCGGAGAAAGCTCAATGGCCACGTAAGTTGCCGGCTGTCCCTTGTAGAGCGCCAGCTGGTCGTAGGTTTCCGAGCCCAGTTCAACACGGGCAATGTCACGCAGGCGGATCAGAGAGCCTTCAGACTCTTTCACAACCAGATCCTTGAACTGCTCCGGGTCAGCCACATCGGTATCGCTGGTCATGCTGATCTTGGTGTACTTGCCTTCAGTGTTACCGACAGCGGCCTGGTAGTTGTTTCGCAGCAGGACATCCACGACTTCACGGGGTGTCATGTCGACCGCAGACAGGCGCTCCGGGTCAAGCCAGACCCGCAGGGCAAATTTTCGGCCCAGGAGGTCGGCCTTGCCGACACCGGATAGCGCCTGAAGCTTGGGCTGCACCACCCGGGTAAGGTAGTCGGTGATCTGGGGAACCTTCAGCTCATCGCTGTAAAAGGCAATATACATCAGGGCAGTGGAGTCACCGGTGGTGGAGGTGATGACCGGGTCCTGTGCGTCTGCCGGAAGCACGTTGCGCTGGCTGGCAACCTTGGCCTGGATCTCGGCCAGTGCTGCGTTGGCGTCGTAGTTCAGCACCATCTTGGCTTCAATGGTGGAGCGGCCCTGGGAGCTGGTGGAAGTCAGGTAATCAATACCGCTGGCTTCCGCGATGGCCTGCTGCAGGGGCGTGGTTATAAACCCTTTTACCAGGTCGGAACTCGCTCCGGGATAGGCCGTGGTAACGGTTACCGTGGTGCTTTCCAGCTCCGGATACTGGCGTATTTCCATTTCCATGGCCGCCCGCGCACCCAGCAACAGGATGAGCAGGCTGACCACCGTGGCAAGGACGGGGCGCTGAACGAATATATCGGTGAAACGCATTACTCGGACGCCTCCGCCGGTTTGTCGCTATCATCCTGGATCTCGACTCGCTGGCCCGCGCGCAATCTCAGCAGACCCTTGGAGACCACCTGTTCGCCTTCCTGCAGGCCATCGGTTACCGCAACACGGCCATCACGGGTGTTGCCGGTCTGTACCGTGCGCCGGTTAACGATCAGTTCGCCATCGTCGTTTTCTTCCACAACAAAGACAAAATCGCCGTAGGTGTTATAGGAAATGGCGGTGCGAGGCACCGTAATAACCTTGCGATCTTCCGGCTGCCGGGTAGAGATAGTGGCAAACATGCCGGGACGAAGCAGGTTATCCTCGTTGTCCAGCGTGGCACGAACGCGAACGGTACGGGTTTCAGGGTTGACCGAGGTGTTAATGGCGCTGACCTCGCCCTGGAAGGTGCGTTCCGGAACGGCAGCGACGGTGGCGACCACCTCATAGCCGCGGGCAACTCCTGGCAGTTCTTTTTCGGACAGGGTGTAGTCCACGTAGATCGGGTTCAGCATGTTGATTTCCACAATCGGAGTCCCGGTACCGATGTACTCCCCCTGGTCAATCAGGCGCAGCCCGAGTTTGCCGTTGAACGGTGCACGAATGACCTTTTTACTCAGTTGGGCCTCTGCTTCGTTGACGCGAGCCCTGGCCGCATCGAAATTGGCCTTGGCTTCATCATACTGGGACTGGGAGACAGCGCGTTTCGGCAGAAGATCAGAAACCCTTTTGAACTCCTGCTCAGCCAACTGGGCTTCTGCCCGACGAGTACGCAACGCGGCCTCGTCGATGGCAGCATCAAGCCGGATCAGAATGTCGCCCTTTTCCACGGTATCACCAGATTCGAAGCTGATAGTCTCTACAACACCGGGGACTTCGTTGGCCACCTCAATGCCGTTAATTGCCTCAACACTGCCAACAGCCTTGAGCTCAGGTGTCCAGTTTTCCGCCTTGGCGGTGATTGCTGAAATCTGTGCGGGCGGTTGCGGTTGGGAAAACTGCTTTTCCATCTGACCGAACTGGTAGAACTTATAGCCAAAAATGCCGCCAAGTACGACACCGAGAAAAATGATTACAATCAGGAAGCGGGAGGCAGTGCGCATAGTTCAGTCCTGGGTCGTATGTCTGTTGCAGGTGATCGTGTCAGTTTTGTAGGCTCTGGCCATCGACTCTAGCGGCCGGTGCGTCCGGCAAGCAGAAAAGATGGTGGTAATGAGACAACATGGAAAACCGTAAAGAATAGCATCCTATACAACGGTCAGGGGCATTGTCACCGATTTATCAGTAAATGTGCGTACAATTACTGTGCTGATCGCAAGGTGTCGGCATTATCCCAGGCGGATGGTAGCAACACTTTATACGGGTTATTCTGGCATCCGGTGGTGACAGAATTACGACCGAAGTACCATTAAGGATTATTGAATGCACTGGATTCTTGGTATTGCCCTGACGGCTGGCGCATTCATTGTACTGAAACAGTGGGGAGCGTTAACCCCTGAGAAGAAAAAAGCGGCCACCTGGAAAATTCTGTTGGTCGCAGGCGGAGCCCTGCTTCTTTTCATGGTGCTGACCGGTCGGGTTCATGTGCTGACCGCTGCGGTGGCCGCCCTCTTGCCCTTGTTGAGAAAGTTGCCCGCATTGCTCAGGTTTGCGCCCATGATCCGCCGCGTTTTTGGTCAGGAACAAAGGGCGGCCAGCGAGAGTGGAACCAAGAACAACAGCCGGCATCAACAGGCGCAGACCAGTTCCGGTAACATGTCGCCTCGGGAAGCCTGCGAGATACTGGGTGTTACACCCGGGTGTGCCCGCGAGGACGTCATTCAGGCGCATCGCCGGCTGATACACAAGCTGCATCCCGACCGGGGCGGTAACGATTACCTGGCGGCGAAAATCAATGAGGCCAAAGCGGTGCTGCTTGACTCTCAGGCCTGATCACGCTCAGTACACCTCAACTCTCACTTCAAACGTCTGGTTCTGCTGGCGGTTTCCGCTGGTCTGGTAAGTGATCCCGCCCTGTTCGCCAACCCTTCGCTCGCGAGTGCTGCCAAGCTCTACCCATTCGCCTGGTCTTACCCTGCGAATCGTCATTAGTGCTTCGGTGTCATAGCCGGGCAGGTCGCCCTCCGGGTCTTCCTCGAAAGAGACAATATTCAGCTCTATGGCCTGATCGGAAATTACCTGTGGGCTGACCAGAAAGCCGCTGCGGGTTTCTACCTGGCCAAGAAAAGCCGCCGGGTTTCGACCGCCACGGATAGCAACCGGCACCGTGCGAACCTGTCCGGAGGTAATATGGGCGGACTGGCCATCCTGGACTACCAGGGTGCGCTCCTGATGGCGGCGCGTGGTGGTGATCTTGCGCTCAGCCTGAACATTCACCTGGTTGTTATTGCCCGAAGCGCCTATGCCACCACTCTTACTGTCGACGTTGTTGCGGGAGCGAACGGTAATGCGCATCTGCACTGGTGCGACGTCCATGGTTTCCACCAACATGCCAATCTCATCCAGCACTGAAGGCTCGCCGCGTACCACCATCTGCTGTCCGCGCGCGGTGATGGAAACCTGTCCATCGGGATAGAGTTCGCGAATTTGCCGGGCCACATCCTCGGCGGAGCGTTGACTCATTTCATAGGTGCGGGCTTCGGGTGCCGCAATGAGGGTTCCCGCAAACAATAGCAGCAGTAGCGCCATCAGTGGGACAACAAGCGTTCTGGCGGGCCGGGCAATAGGGATCTGCATTGAAAACTCCGCGACAGGTTTGACCGGAAATTCCACAAAAACCGGATTTACGGGTTGCAAAGCCGGAAACAGGGGATATATATTGGAAAGCATGAAGACGACACACACGACCTGTCAATTGAATGTTCTGCAAGCTTTCGGTGAAAAACCGGCAGCTGTGGTCGCTGCTGTGTTTTTCTGGTGGTTTGGTTATGGCTATTTTAGCCAGAGCCCGGGCCGCCCATAAGATCTTCATCGACCGAATAACGAGGAAGGCAGCCCGGCAGGAACCCAGGCTGCCACCGGACTCAAAAAGCCCCGACTGGTAGCCCAGCCGGGGCTTTTTTGATTCTGACACAGGGAAACGGGAACACTGACCATGAACATGTCGCTGAATGTCGAGACAGTGAGCGAAGCAGATTCGGTGCCGCAGGAGGTAGAGCGCGGGAATACGGAAGTTCTGCTGCCGACACCTGCCGAGCTTCGAGCCAGTCTGCCGGTATCCACCCGGTTGCAGGCGCAGATACACCGGCACCGGGAATCCATCCGCCGGGTTTTACGCGGCGAGGACTCACGAACGCTGGTGGTTGTCGGGCCCTGCTCCATTCATGATGAGGTGGCAGCAATGGAGTATGGTGAAAAGCTGAAAAAACTGGCCGACGATGTCAGTGACCGTTTCCTGATTGTTATGCGTGCCTACCTGGAGAAACCCCGCACCACCGTTGGCTGGAAAGGTCTGCTGTACGACCCGGAACGCACCGGTACCGGCGACCTCAACGAAGGCCTGCTGCGTTCCCGCCGCCTGCTTCTCAATCTGTCAGACATGGGGCTGCCCCTGGCTACCGAAGCCCTCAGCCCGTTTGCCATGGACTACCTCGGTGACCTCGTCAGTTGGACCGCCATTGGCGCCCGCACTACAGAGTCCCAGGTCCACCGGGAGCTGGTCAGCGGTCTGCCAATGCCAACGGGCTTCAAGAACGGCACCGACGGCAGTATTGGCGTGGCGATCAATGCCATGAAATCAGCGGCGCATCCTCATCACCGGTTCGGTGTGGGCAGTAACGGGGCTCCGGCGATGATTACAACACAGGGCAATTCCGATACTCACCTTGTATTGAGGGGTGGCCGGAGCGTCACCAATTACGACGAGAAGAGTATCCGCGAAGCAATGGACGCCTTAAATGCTTCTGGTGTCTCGGCTTCTGTGATGGTCGATTGCAGCCATGACAACGCCCAAAAACAGTCAGCGAGGCAATTGGAGATTGCCAGAGTAGTGATTGCCCAGAAACGGTCGGGGAACCCGAATATTGCTGGTTTGATGTTGGAGAGTTTTCTTGAAGAAGGTCGCCAGAATGACAGCGACGATCTACTCTACGGATGTTCGCTGACCGATCCCTGCATCAGTTGGAAGCAGACGGAGGAATTACTCAGGTCGCTGTAGCCGGGGAGATCACCCGAGTCCGGCAACCAGCCCTCAGTCCTGACCAGGGTTGACAGGTCCACTCTCATCCCCTGATACAGTAGAAAACAGCAACTGTCCTGCAAGCAACAGTAAGGCGCCTCCCATCAGGCGGTCCAGCCAGTAGCCGAAACGGTTAAATCCCTTGCGGATCTGGGGCAGCGTGAAGAACACTGCCACCGCCATGAACCACAGTCCTGTCGCCACAGCCATGTAGATGCCGTAGGCAGACTGGATGGCAATCGGTGTGCCCGGGCTGATAATCACCGAAAATAGCGAAACGAAGAACAGCGTCGCTTTGGGGTTCAATACATTAGTCAGAAAGCCCAGCCGATACGCTGCCAGACCGGATTGTTGCTCGCCATTTGCAGTCTCCACGTGAACACCGCCGGCTTTCGAGCGTAAACACTGGATAGCAATCCAGGTCAGGTATAAGGCGCCAATAACCTTGAGAATACTGAACAGCACCAGGGACTGCTGAATGATCAGGCCGATGCCGAGCAGGGAATAGCCCACATGAACGAGGATGCCCGTACCAATGCCAAAAGCCGTCAACAGGGCGTTGCGTCGGCTCTGGCACAGGGCCTGGCGAAGCATTACGGCGAAGTCCGGGCCGGGGCTGGCAACGGCGAGGAAGTGAACAAGGGCAACGGTGATGAACTCTGGCCAGTAATTGTGCACGTCTGTTGTCTCCTGAGGGAATTACGGGGCCGGATGTCAGTCTAGAAGCTCAGGAACAAAAAGTCCTGTACAAGTATGCCGGGAGTGTTCCGGTCCGGAACTGAACCATTACCGGATTTCCCCTCTATACTCAGGCAAGTGAACGAAACATTCCGGCGAGCCAGGAGTTGTTGACGTGGACAGACGCAAGGTAGATGTGGCGGTTATCGGAGCGGGAACGGCCGGCATGGGCGCCTACCGTGCCGCCCGAAAGCATACTGACAGTGTGGTGATGATTGAGGGCGGCCCCTATGGGACCACCTGTGCCAGGGTGGGCTGTATGCCCAGCAAGCTGCTGATTGCAGCAGCCGAGAGTGCCCATCACCTGCAAAAGGCGCCGATGTTCGGGGTGCACCCCGGTAATGTCCATATCGACGGCAAGGCGGTTATGGACAGGGTACGTAAGGAGCGCGACCGTTTCGTCAGTTTTGTGGTGGAAGCCGTTGAGGGGTTTCCTGAAGCGCATCGTCTCCGCGGCCACGCCCGGTTCCTGTCACCCCATCACATCGTTGTCGGTGACAATCTGGAAATAGAGGCTGGGCGGGTGGTTATCGCAACGGGTTCGCGGCCGAATATCCCCGGTTTTCTCAGGGACGCCAAGGATCGTCTGGTCGTGAATGATGATGTGTTTGAGTGGGAGGATCTGCCTCAGTCAGTGGCGGTGTTCGGCCCCGGCATTATTGGTCTGGAGTTGGGGCAGGCGCTCAGCCGGCTGGGTGTTCGGGTTCGGATGTTTGGTGTCAGTGGCGGAGTCGGTCCGCTTCAGGAAGATGCCATCCAGAAGTATGCGCTGGAGTCTTTCAACGAGGAGTTTCCCCTGGATGCGGACTCCGGTGTGAAGTCCGTGGAGAGAACCGGGGAAGGTGTCCGTATCCGTTTCCTCGATCCTGATCGTGGTGATACAACGGAAACCTTTGATTATCTGCTGGCGGCCACGGGGCGGCGCGCGAATGTGGATGGGCTGGATATTCAGAATGCCGATATTGCCCAGGATGACCAGGGCTCACCCTTGTTCGACCACTACACGCTTCAGTGTGGTGACAGCCACATATTCATCGCAGGCGATGCCAACAGCGACGCTCCGTTACTGCATGAGGCAGCTGACGAGGGGCGCATTGCCGGCGACAATGCTGGCCGTTACCCTGACGTACGGGCAGGACTGCGGCGGGTACCACTGGGTATTGTGTTTACCGACCCACAGATCGCCACGGTGGGAATGACCATCAAGGAAGTCGAGGATCGCTGCAAGGACCGTTACGCCGTAGGCAAATTGTCCTTCGAAGGGCAGGGGCGTAGCCGCGTCATCGGGGCCAATAAGGGGCTGCTGCATTTGTACGGTGAGAGAGGCAGCGGGTTATTTCTTGGTGCGGAGATGTTTGGCCCCGCGGCCGAGCATATCGGCCACCTGCTGGCCTGGGCAGTGCAGAACCGCATGACGGTCAGTGAGATGCTTGAGATGCCATTTTATCATCCTGTCATCGAAGAGGGGCTCAGGACAGCTTTGCGGGACCTTAACCGCAACCTTGGTATTGGTCCTCAGCCGGTCGAACAATGCCTGGATTGCGGGCCCGGTGGTTAACACCACAGAGGCCCGACTTCAGAAGCTTCTGGCGAGGGGGCCGTGAGCGCTATCGGACGCCTCCCTTGCAATCTGCTGTTTGCGGGCCCATATCTTCTCATGGAAGAAATAGGCAACCGTGTTAATGGCCGGTTCAACCATGGCAATCAGACTGCCTATGAGGATGTCGCCCGTCAGCAGGTAGGCAACGGTAAACGCAACGGTGAAATGGGTTATCGCAAAGGTAATGGTTTTCAACAGAGAGTTGTCACCCTTGGTTCCATGATTATGAACAAACATTTTGAGGGTACTCATGATGGCTCTGCCTGTTAGTTGACGATGAGTACATTCAATCGTAAATGATAATCGCTTTGAAATTAATTATCTGAAGAAAATTGATAGAATTTTGCTATGAAAGTGCGATTTTATTAATTACTTTGCACTATAGGTTTAATTGCATCATTTATCTTTACCTATTGATGGCTTCTGGTTATCGTTGCTTCCATCACATACAGATAACAGTCAAGGAGACACGTTATGAGCACGAACTTTATCGGTCTGGATACAGACAAGACCCAACAACTGGCAAATTCTCTGAACGATCTGCTATCCAATTACCAGATCTTCTACATGAACGTGCGCGGGTACCACTGGAATATCAAGGGCGACAACTTTTTCGAGCTGCACGCCAAGTTTGAAGAGCTTTACGACGACCTGCTACTGAAAATCGATGAGATTGCGGAACGGGTACTTACGCTTGGTCATCGCCCGGCACATGCTTACAGCACGTACATCGAGAAGTCAGAAGTGCCCGAACGTAAAGACGTTGCCGATGGCAAAGACGCGGTGGAGAACATCGTCGAAAGCTTCGCCAAACTGATCGGCAAGCAGCGCGAGTTGCTTCACCTGGCCAGTGATGCGGACGACGAGGGTACGGTGGCACTGATGAGTGACTACATCTCGCAGCAGGAAAAAACCGTGTGGATGTACCGCAGCTATCTGGGCCACTAAGTCAACCTACTACTAATTCATGGTTTTGTGAAAAATGGCGACCCTCGGTCGCCATTTTTTTGCAGGTCAGTTGCTGGCCAGGGAGTCCAGCGGCGGCACCTCCTGGTGGAGGAACCATTTCTCGGTAACGACCTTGCGGGTGAACCAGTGGGACCGCATCAGGGTGCTGGCCAGTGGCATTTTCACCCAGTCCGGTACCTGCCATCCCTGGTCCCGTGAAATCGCCCGGTTGCCGAAACGGTGGGCGATGGCTTCACCATAAGCTTGCAGTGACTGCGCGGAGTAGTCCTCCCTGTCGCGGATAATATCCGCCGCAATCAGGGCGGACTCGATGGCGGGACGAATGCCTTCCCCGCTCTGGGTGTAGGCCAGGCCGGCGGAATCTCCGATCAGTAACAGGCCATCGTCGGCCAGGGGCCTTTCTGCATGGGCATACAGCAGGTAGGCGTGGCCCTTGAACCGGCCGGGCAGGTCACTCGGTATACGGCCTTCAGATTTCATTTCATCCACAAAAGCACTCAGGTGTTCGCTGAGCTTGTGGTTATCTTCCCGTCCAAGGCCGATGTTCAGGTAATTCCCTTTACGGAACACCCAGGCGTAGCCCTTCAGGTCACGGCAGAACCATAGCTCGGGGGTGTCGCCACGGGCTTCGCAGACCTCCGCTTGCGCCGGGGTCATTTCGAATTCCACTTCCTTGGCGGCCACCACCGTCTCATGGCTGCCAGGGCCATCGCCAAGCAATTTTGCGACAGGGCAGAAATGGCCTCCGGCACCCACAATCAGTGGTGCCTCCCAGGTATCGTTAACCACCCAGTTGCCGTCGCTGCGGAGAATAGACTTGACCGGCGTTTTGAGCTGTTTGGGTGCCGTCACCCGGTCCAGAAGATGGGCATCGAACTCGCAACGGCGGATGCCGTAGCTGACAACATGGCCATGATCATTGAGCACGGCGGGCTGCCCCATCATACCGATACGGAATTGCCGTATGGGTTGAAGGGTGTGCCGGGCCCCATACGCGGCGATATCAATATCCAGACTTTTCATGACCGTCGGGGTAACCCAGCCGGCACAGGTTTTGTCGCGGGGGAAATCCTGTTTATCGATAATCAGGACTCTCTTGCCGCTGTCTCTGAGCGCGTGGGCGAGCGTGGACCCTGCCGGGCCGGCGCCAACGATGATCAGGTCGTAATATTCCATTACTGGACCTCAGGAGCGGCCGGGAAAGTATAGAGATCCTGTCGGGTTCGGGGCAGCTCGTTGTTTTCGCCGTGGGTGAAGACCACCTGAAACAGCTGGAGGGAACCTGCCCGGAAAGCGGCAGTGGAGCCTGCCAGATACATTTCCCAGGCCCTGGCAAAGTGTTCGTCGTACATGTCGGTTACCTTGTCCATGCTGTTGCGGTACCGCTCCATCCAGTGAGTCAGAGTCTGGGCGTAGTGCAGCCGCAGGTTCTCCACATCAAGCACCGAGAAGCCACCTTCCTCACAAATGCCCATGAACTCCGAGATGCTCGGGGGGTAGGCACCCGGGAAAATACGCTTCTCGATCCAGGCGTTCATCAACATGGGGCGGTTGCGGCCAATACTGTGCAACAACGCGATGCCGTCGGGTTTGAGAGAGCGGCGGATGAGCTGGGAAAGCGCCTGATAGTTTTCTTTGCCCACATGCTCCAGCATGCCAATAGAGACGAAGGCATCGTATTGGCCACTGATGTTGCGATAGTCGTCTTCGACGTAGTCAATCAGGTGGTCCAGTTGCTGGCATTTTGCTTCTGCCCGGGCATAGGCCAGCTGTTCCGTGGAGATATTATAGGAGTGTACTTTTACGCCATAGTTACGGGCCATATAGCGCGCAAGGCCTCCCCAGCCGCAGCCGGCTTCCACCACCGTCATCCCCGGCTTAAGGCGTAACTTGCGGCATACATGCTCCAGCTTCGCCAGTTGGGCCTGTTCCAGGGTCAGATCCGGGCTTTCGTAATAAGCACAGGTGTACTGCATCTCCGCCTGGTCGAGCCAGAGCTGATAAAACTCGTTGCCCAGGTCATAGTGGTGGTGGATATTTTCTTTCGCCTCGGAGACACCGGTGGAGCGAGGATTGTGATTGCGCCACAGAGCCTCCAGCCACTTGGGCCATTGTTGTCTGGCCTGGTGCACGGCGCGGTATAGCGCCTCCATCAATTCCGGCAGATCACCATCCACCTGGAGCCTTCCGGCGGCGTAGAGATCACCGAAGGCGAGGTTCGGATTCGTGACCAGTGCAAATAAAGCTTTGGGGTCGGTAAGCCTGAGGGTGAAGCGTGGCTGACCCTTCTCGGGCTCAATCAGGTCGTCGTTCCATAATTGAAACCGCACCGGCGGATCACCAGCCATGCGCATGAGTTTGGCTAACAGCCAGCGCTCGTAGCTGTGGGGCTCTCTGTCTGCCTGCTGGTCGTCGAGCGGCAGTGTCAGTACATGCGGTTTTTGTTGATGACGGTCGTCGTTGGCGTCAGTCGTTTTCCGCGCAGTGGTTTCATTCATGAATCCTTGCCTCCCTTTTATAGCTGGTTAATCACGGGCCGAGGTCGACGTTAATCCGGCCGAGGGTGATTCAGCATCAGGGCGTGTCTCGATATCACAGCTGAGATTCGCCTGTTTCCTCACTCAGTATAGAAAACAAGCGCGTTTTGTCATATCCAGAGAGTATTGAAGGCGGCTATGGCGCCAATAGGCAGGAAGGGGGACGTGCATCGGGGCGTGAAGCCCCGATGCTCTTGTTTCTCCTTGCTATCAGTTTCTGTCGCAGGGTGTTGTCAGTAAGAGGCGCTCATACCAAACCATTCCGGGAAAATGACAATCATTGCCAGAACCAGTATCTGCATCAGGATAAAGGGTAAAACCCCTTTGTAGATATCGGTCGTTCTTACCCCGGGGGGGGACACCCCTTTGAGATAGAACAGACTGAACCCGAACGGGGGCGTCAGGAAGCTGGTCTGCAGGTTCATGGCAATCAGGATGGCGAACCACAGCATGTTAATGCCCATGGCTTCTGCCACTGGTGCCAGAATCGGTACGATAATAAACGAGATTTCCACAAAATCGATGAAGAAACCCAGCACCAGGATGACCAGCATGGCCAGGATAATGAAGCCCCACTTCTCACCGGGAAGCTGCAGCAGCCATTCCTCCAGAAGATAATCACCGCCGGTATAACTGAAGACCATGGAGAACGCGGTTGCACCGACCAGAATGGCGAACACCATGGCGGTGACCTTGACGGTATCCTTTGACGCGTCCCAAACCATCTTGAATGAGAACTGGCGGTAGATGATTGCCAGCACGATGGCCCCGATACCGCCAAGCGCGGAAGATTCCGTCGGCGTGGCTATGCCGGCGAAGATGGAACCAAGGACAACAACAATCAACGCCAGGGGCGGGATGATCGCCAGCAGGGCCGCGAGAATTTCCTTCTTGCGGGACAGGCCGCTGTCATCCGGCATGGCGGGCGCCATCTGCGGCTGGAAGCGGGTCAGTACAAGAATATAGAAAATGTAAAGGCCGACCAGCACCACACCCGGAATGACCGCCGCCTTGAAGAGGTCCCCGACAGGAAGGCCCAGGACATCCCCAAGAATGATCAGGATGATTGAAGGTGGAACAATCTGGCCCAGAGTGCCGGCTGCACAGATGGTGCCCGTCGCCAGCCGTTTGTCATAATCGTGGGCGAGCATTACGGGTAGCGAGATCAGGCCCATGGCGACCACACTGGCGCCAACCACGCCGGTTGATGCCGCCAGCAGTGCGCCCACCAGAATGGTTGAAATGGCCAACCCGCCTGGAAGTCCACCGAACAGACGGCCCATGGACGTCAGCAGCTGTTCAGCCAGTCTCGTGCGCTGTAGTACGACGCCCATGAAAATAAACAATGGCACGGCCATCAGTACCGTATTCTGCATCACGCTCATGATGCGATAGGGCATGAAAGCGAACAGGTCCATGCCTTCGGCAAATACCCCGAAAAACAGGGCCACACCACCAAAGGTGAAGGCAACCGGGAACCCCAGCATCAGCAGGATGAGGGCGGCTGCAAACATAATCATACCGATCATGCGAGCCCCTCCGCGCCGTGCTTGGCTTCATAAGTCTTCTCGCCAGAGATAACCCGCAGAGCGAAGGTCACCATGTTGATCCCCGCGATGGCCGTAAAGACTGCGGAAATCGGAATCACGCTTTTGATGATCCAGCGATGGGGGAGGCCACCGGGATCCCCACTGCCTTCGCCCATGCTGTAGGACTCAACGGCGAACTCATAGCCGTAGTTCCAGATAAGATACGAAAAGGGGACGACAAAAAGAACAGCTCCGACCATGTTGACCCAGGCCTTGGTCTTGTCGCTCCAGCGAGTGTAGAAAACGTCTACGCGAACGTGACCGTCTGTCCGCAGTGCGTAGGGGATACCGAGCAGGAACACCACCGAATACAGGTGCCATTCCATTTCCTGCATGCCGATCGAAACCTCATTGAATGCATAACGAGCCACGACGTCGTAGAAAACGTTGCCCGCCATCAGAATCATTGCGACACAGGCCACCCAGCCGCAAAAAATGGACAGCCATGACAGGCCTTCGTCCAGCTTGATAATCCAACGCATTGATTGTCCTCCGCCAGGTGAGCTGGCGATTTTCCGGTTACTATAAACGACAAAACCGGGACCACCGCTAGAGCGATCCCGGCTCAGTTACTGCCGATATGTTACTCGACTTCCGCCATCGTGTTGAGATAGGCGCGTTCGGAAATGTCCGTGTAGGCCCGGCTCTTCTCAAGATACTCTTCCTGGGACTTCACGATTTTCGCTGCCTGCTCATTTGCACTGGCGGCTTCCTTGAGCAGTTTTTCGTTGGCCTCGTACATGGCCTGGAAGATCTCCTGCGGGAACTGCTTGATCTGCACGTTCGGATAATCTTCTTTGATATTGGCCCATGCTTCCGCGTTGGCGTGCTGGGAATGAACCAGCATATCGTAGGAGGCGGTGCGCATGGCTATGCGCATGATTTCCTGCAGGTCGGCCGGGAGTTCATCCCAGACTTTCTTGTTGACCAGGAACTGCAGTTCAGTGGCAGGCTCGTGCCAACCGGTGTAGTAGTAGTCGGCAATCTGCTGGAAACCAAGACGCAGATCCAGCGCCGGGCCTACCCATTCCACCGCATCAATGGTGTTACGCTCCAGGGAGGTGTAGAGCTCACCGGGGGCGATGTTGGTAGGATTGACGCCAACTTCCGCGAATACCTCACCCGCGAAGCCGGGGATCCGCATTTTCAGGCCTTCCAGATCTTCCAGAGACTTGATCTCTTCACGGAACCATCCGCCCATCTGTACACCGGTGTTGCCGCCCGGGAAGGACAGCATGTTATGGGGCTCATACACTTCCTGCATCAGCTCCATGCCGCCGCCATGATAGAACCAGGCGTATTGCTCCATGGCGTTCATGCCGAAAGGCATGCTGGTGAAAAACAGCGTGTTGGGTACCTTGCCTTTCCAGTAGTAGGAGGCGGAGTGCCCCATGTCATACTGACCGGCCTTTACCATGTCGAACACACCCAGCGGGGCCTTGTGCTTGTTGGCGGAGTCAATGCGAACCTTTAAGCGGCCGTCAGACATTTTCTCCACGCGCTCGGCGAAGTTTTTGGTGGTGTCACCAAAAATTGGAAAGTTCGGGCCCCAGGTCTCAGCCAGGCGGAGGGTGAAGGTTTCTTGAGCGAGCGCCTGTGTGGAAGCAACGGTAGTTGCTACAGCCAGCACAGCCGCGGATAGAACAGAACGGATCTTCATTGCTCTTCTAGCCTCTTTTGTCATTGTTGTGGTAAGAGCCTCGCCCTTTTCAGGATGAGTAACCCTTTACTGTAGTCCAAGTTAGCAATAAAAGTTGAGAAACGGAACGAAAAACCGGTGTCTGTACGACCTAGGTCTTACCCGACGTTTCCCCTATTCTCGGGTGCATGCAGGTTTCCGGAAGGTTGGAGATGTTGGCGCAGGCGAGTGAAAAGGATGTCCTGAAAAGTTTCGGTCAGGGGATAGAGGTGGCCAGCGTCCGGCATCAGGGTGAGGTCGGCATCCCGTAAGTGGCTGGCCAGGTGGTTTGCGTAATCCACGGGTATGAACGGGTCCTTGCCACCCTGGTATATCCAGATGGGAATGTGCACCTCTTTTAGCCTGAACTGCCAGTCTTCCAGTTCCGTCAGCAGGTCGGTGGCAATGGCACGCCCGCCGCTATTGAGGCAGGCAAGTTGATCCTGTTTGAACAGACCGTCCGAGCTGCAGGTGCTGAGTATGTATTGGTCCTCGTCGCTTATCAGCTGTTTGGCTTGGCGCAGATAGAGGCCGGGATAGTGTCTTGAGAGCCGCGTAACAATGCCGGCGACGACCCGGAACAGCAACTTGCTGTGGCGGGCAAGCATCGGGCCGGGCCAGCGGGTGGCGGCTAGCAAGGGGTGTGCGCCCTCATATTCCGCAAAATGGGTGTATCCGGACAGGCAGATGCCGAGGTCCATGCGCGAGCCCAGAGCGTAGCCACAGGCAAGGGTTCTGGAGCTACCGCTGGACCACCCGATATGGCAGAAACGATCAAGGCCGAGCGCGTCCATGAGTTGCCCTATATCGTCAGGATAGTCCAGTAGCGTGCGGCGAGACCTGAAGGCGGATTTGTCGATGCCCGGCCTGTCCGGCGTGAGGATGCGGAAACCATGGCTCATAGCCCGGCCATGGAAAAAATGCCCCTCCAGCCGGGAGCCGGGCATGCCATGGCCGAATACCAGCGGATAGCCTGCGGGGTCCCCCAGGTCGGTGTAGGCAAGCTGGCGACCGTCACTAAGGGTGAGATGACGTTCCTGATCTCTGTTGGCAGCGATTATCCAGGTCTCCGTTTGTCTGGCTGGCTTCAGAACAACCCTATCTGTTCACCGGCCGGGCGTTTGAACAGGTCGCTCCTGAGTGGCTCGGTCTCATGAACGTTCAGGCCAAGTTGCCTTGCGCGTTTGGCAAAGCGCTGGCGCACCAGGTCTGCATATGGCCCCGTCCCTGTCATTCGGCGACCGAATCTGGAATCGTAACTTTTGCCGCCGCGCAAATCACGAATACGGTTCATGACGTGCCTGGCCCGGTCCGGAAAATGCCGTTGTAACCAATCCTGGAACAGCTCGTCCAGTTCCAGGGGCAGGCGCAGCATGATCCAGCTTGCCCGTTCCGCGCCCGCCTCGGCTGCGGCCCCAAGAATGCTCTCTATTTCATGATCGTTGATGAACGGAATAACCGGCCCGAGGATGATGCCCGTTGGTACGCCGGCAGCGGCCAGTTCACGGATGATCTTCAGGCGTGTGACTGGGGCGGCTGTTCGCGGCTCCATCTGACGTTTCAGGGTGTTGTCCAGCGTGGTCAGACTAACCCGCACTGAGCACAGGCCATGGCTGGCCAGTTCCGACAACAGGTCCAGGTCACGCAGGATGAGCGCGCCCTTGGTGATAATCGATACCGGGTGGCGGTACTCCGCCAGCACTTCAAGAATGCTGCGTGTGATCTTCCGATGTTTCTCAATGGGCTGATAGGCATCGGTGTTTACGCCCAGGGCGATGGGGGATACCTGGTAACCTGGTTTGTCGAGCTCGCGGCGAAGTTGCTCCGCGGCGTTGGGCTTGGCAATCAGCCGGGTTTCAAAGTCCAGCCCCGGAGACATGTCCCAGTAGGCGTGGGTTGGCCGGGCAAAGCAGTAAATACAAGCGTGCTCGCACCCCCGGTAGGGATTTATGGACTGGGCAAACGGTACATCCGGAGACTGGTTTCGGCTGATAATCGAACGTGCCTGTTCTTCAGTGACTTCGGTAGCCAGGGAATCAGGGCAGGTGTCGTCAGCCGGGTCCTGATACCAGCCATCGTCGCACTCTCGGTCAGTAACGATGGGCTGGAAGCGGTTTCTGGGGTTAAGCGGTGTTGCGCGAGTTTTCATGCGAAATCCCGAGTACTGTTTTTATATACAGTACTCCGAAGGCTGCGCAATTTCCAGTCTTCGTTATCTCAGAGGTCGTTCATTCTTCCGATCTGACTGGCCAGCCTCATGGCTTCGTGTTCCTCCATTGCCCGCATGGAGTCAACCAGCTCTTTTGCTTCGGGGATCTCCGCCTTGCCCGCAAGGCTGTCATAAAGGTCGATCAGCTGGTCATGGAATGTGAAAATTTCCCGCTCAATGGTGTCGAAGTCGAGATTGGCGTAATGACCATCGCAGCTCTGATGTGCTTTGATGCGTTTGTGCTCGTTGTTCAGGTAATCGTAGACCCTTGTCTTCAGTGCCTTGGGGTTGGCCTGCTTCTCGAATTCGACGGTAATGCGTGCCAGTTCGGATTCGTGGCCGGCCAGATAGGTTAACAGCGCCTGGGCCCGCTCGTCCGGGTTTTTAGTCGAACACTCGGACAGGCATTGCGAAAGATTGGTGTGGAGCTCGCGGGCCCACATAATAAGGTCTTCGAAGGTACTTATTTCCATTGCAGGTCTCCTACTTGTCGGATAATCAGGCGAACATGCGCTGGCTACAGTCTAGCCCAGGATGGCGCTGTTGGTGCACTGGCTCATGGTAAAGTGTGAGCCGGCAGCGGGGCTGGCCGGGCAGGCGTCTGGTTGCGAATGCTGCGGAACCAGGTCAGCGCCGGTTTTTCTACGGCGTAGTGGATCAGACAGGCAAGAGTCAGTGACACGGCGAGCGCCAGCGCGACTCCGGCCCAGCCTGGCAGCCCGGCACGGTAACTCCAGCCGATAACGCCATATCCGATGTTCTGGTGTACCAGGTACAAAGCATAGGACAGACTGCCCAGCCATAGCAGAGGTCTGTTGGCGAGTATATTGAGATAACCTGCCACTGCCAATGCAAATACCCCATAGCAACCGAGCACGAACAGGCTGAAAGGCGGTTTATAGGCGAGCAGGGCGTGGCTTACTGCCAGGGCGAGAAGAAAAAGCTCGCCTGAGGCTGGACGACCGTATCGATGCCAGCGGTAGATCATCATGCCGCTGATAAACAGCGGAGCGTACTTCACGAATAACAGGTCCTTGACCAGAAACCCGATAGCCTCCGGAATGGCATCCCACCAGATCACGCCAGCGTAGCTGACGAGTACCCAGACCGACAATACGAAGCGAATACGGTGCCAGTCCTTAAGCCCGTAGAAAAGCAACGCAATCCAGCAGTAGAAAGTAGCCTCGACCACAAGGCTCCAGTAAGCACCATCGACATGGGGAAACTCCAGGTATTCGTGCAGCAGGGTTGCGTTCAGTAATGCACTGCCCAGACTGACGGGGCGGTCCTCTGGCCCCATCATATGCACAGCGATAAAAGTCATGGCGATGCCTGCCCACAGGGCGGGCATCAAGCGGAAAGCCCGGGCCAGCCCAAACCAGCCCGCAGTGCGGGTTCGTTCAAGCGTCATGAAGATCACGAATCCGCTGAGGATGAAAAACAGGTGAACGCCATAGCGGCCAAACTCCAGAACCGGCCAAGCTGTGAATGTGTGTCCATAGAGTTGATCGTAGTAGGGCAGGTAGTGAAACAGTACAACGCCGAGCGCCGCAATGCCCCGAAGTGCGTCCAGTGCCGACAGGCGTGGTGACGATTGAGCCATAATCATGATTCCTTATGATTTCCGGCTATAGTAGCCTGCCCCGAGATGTTACTTAACCGGCCAGTTATACCGTTGCCTTGCGGCTGACTTAAAATGCGTTAACGTGCCCGCAACCGCTGGAGAGAGCCATGAGTGTTGAGCTTGGAATTATTGAGGGATTCTATGGGCCCCTGTGGAGCTGGCGGGAAAGGAAACAACTGGTGCAGGCGCTGGTGCCCCACGGCTACCGGTTTTACCTGTATGCGCCCAAGGCAGATACTTTCCTGCGCCGGCGATGGGATGAGCCTTACCCGCAGGAAACCACGGTACAGATGGCTGATTTCTCCAACTTCTGCCGCAAGCACGGCGTTCGGTTCGGTGTCGGCCTGAGCCCGTTCGAGGTATTCAATGATTTCAACGACGCGGCCAAGGAGGCGCTGGCCGCCAAGTTGGCATTTCTGGATGGAATTCCTGTTCAGGAGCTGGCGATTCTGTTTGACGACATGCGTAGCGATACGCCGGACCTGGCAGCCCGCCAGGCGGAGATTGTTCATTGGGTGGCAGAGCGAAGCAGTGCCGAACAACTGACCGTCTGTCCCAGCTATTATTCGGACGACCCGGTGCTCGATCGGGTGTTTGGTGAGCGCCCGTCGCACTACCTCGAGGATCTGGGCAAGGCACTGGATCCGTCAGTGCGGGTTTTCTGGACCGGCGAGGAAGTCTGTTCCCGGGAAATATCGCCGGGCCATCTCCAGCGCGTTTCCGAGGCGCTGGGGCGCAAGCCGGTGCTGTGGGATAACTACCCGGTGAATGATGGCGACCGGATGTCCCGGCACCTGCATCTGCGCGCATTCACCGGACGTCCAGCGGCCAACAAAGAGCATCTTGCGGGCCACGCCATCAATCCAGCGTTGCAACCAACGCTGACCGGCATTCCTGCCATCACTCTGGCCCAAAGCTATGAGCAGGGACCGGAGTATCAGTATGGTCAGGCGTTCATAAGGGCCGCTCAAGAGGTACTGGGTAAAGAGCTGGCGGGGCAGGTAGCGGAGGATCTCCTTGTGTTGCAGGATGCCGGGCTATCCAGAGTCAGTAGGGAGCGTCGCCTGGCCATGATCGAGTCATACTCCCGCTTTGATCACCCTGCTGCCCGGGAAATCCTGCGTTGGCTGGCCGGGGACTACCAGGTCACGGATGAAATGGTACAGACACAATGATCCGGCAGGGTCAGCTCAGGTAGTTGCAGCCACCTCGGCCTTTCCGGTCTTGAGCATTGCATAACCAAACCCGATTACCAGCGACCCTATGGCAATAGCGGCCACGTATGGCAGCACTGTGCTCACGGCGTTGGGAATGGCGAGCACAAACAGGCCGCCGTGAGGCGCCATCAGCTTGACCGCGAACAGCATCGACAGTGCGCCGGTGATGGCTCCGCCCACCATGCATACCGGAATCACCCGCAGTGGGTCCTTGGCCATAAAGGGTATGGCGCCCTCGGAGATGAAGCACAGCCCCAGTACGAAGGATGCACGCCCGGCCTGTCGTTCAGCCTCGGCAAATTTTGCCCGGGCCACAAAGCTGGCTACGCCCATGCCAATGGCCGGCACCATACCGGCGGCCATGATTGCCGCCATCGGCGCTGAACCACCGCTGCCTTCTGACAGCAGGCCCACCCCGAAAGTGTAGGCAGCCTTGTTCACCGGCCCGCCAAGGTCGAAGCACATCATCGCCCCGAGTATGCCGCCCAGGAGTATGGCATTGGTCGTGCCCATGCCTTCAAGGAAGCCGGTCAGCGCGCTCATCAGGGCCGCTGCGGGCTCGCCGATTACATAGATCATTCCGAGGCCTGTCACCAGGCTGGCCAGCAGCGGAATGATCAGGATGGGCTTGAGGGAGTCGATGCTCTCGGGCATCGGCAGCTTCTGGCTGATGAAACGAGCCACATAACCGGCCAGGAAACCGGCAATGATGCCGCCCAGGAAACCGGCTCCGAGAGTCCCGGCGAGGTAGCCGCCAATCATGCCCGGTGCCAGGCCCGGACGGTCGGCGATGGACCAGGCAATATAACCAGCCAGAAGCGGGATCATCAGTTGGAAGGCGGTACCGCCGCCGATTTGCATCAACGCAGCGGCGAGGGTGCCTTCCTCCTCGAAGGCATCAATGCCGAAAACGAACGACAGGGCAATCAGCAGGCCGCCCGCCACCACCATGGGCAGCATGAAGGAAACACCGGTCAGCAGGTGCTTGTAGGGACCGCGTTTTTCACCACCGGCGGAGTCCTTTTGTTTCTGCCCTTCTTCAACAGTGGCATCGGCAAGGGCGCTGTCAATGGTGGCGCCGGGCCTTTTCAGGGCGTTACCGGTGGAGGTGCGCCACAGCGGCTTGCCGGCAAAGCGGGCCGGGTCCACTTCAATATCGCAGGCCAGTATCACCACATCCGCAGCTTCGATTTCGTCAGCGGTGAGCGGGTCCTGGGCGCCCACCGAGCCCTGGGTTTCCACGCGCATCTGGTGGCCTGCAGCCGTGGCGGCGCCCGTCAGGGCCTCGGCAGCCATAAAGGTGTGGGCAACACCGGTCGGGCAGGCGGTGACTGCGACAATGCGTTTGCCGGTGTAACCGGGAGCGAGCGCCTCCACGGGCTGTGATTCCGGGAGCTGATAGGGCTGGGCCTGTTGCTCGGCCTGGTCCAGCACTCCGGCCGGGTCGGGCAGGGCCGCTGTCACCGGGATCTGATAAAGAGGTTTGCCAGAGTAGGCGCTCAGGTCAGTTGGCGTCCCGGTGGCCGCAATCACCAGGTCAGCGTTGGCGATAACACCATCGGGCAAGGCGGATGGCTGTTGCTGCGAATTGCGGATATCGGTAGTGGCTTGCCAGCCTCTGTTGTGAGCCGCTCGCTCAAGAGCGCGGGCCGCCAGGAAGCTGGTGGCAACGCCCTGGGGGCAGGCGGTGACGATGATCAGTTTCATAATGGCATATCCCCATTTTTGTTGTGCCCGGGCCAGGGGCTGACGCGGGTTTGCTGGATCAGTCGGGAAAAGTCGTCGGCCTGCGGGTCGCCAACACCTGCGTGACGCACGCATTCCGCGGAGAGAGCGGTGGCCGTGGAGAGAATCTGTTCAGGATGGTGCTTTTCGAGCAGGCCGTGGATCATGCCGGCGAGCAGAGTGTCGCCGGCACAGACCGTACTGGTAACCGTAACCGGGGGCGGCAAGCTCCGCCAGTTGCCTTGTGGCGACAGCCAAAGCACGCCCTTCTCGCCCATGGAGACCACAACGTTGGCAATGCCGCGATCCTGAAGCAAGCGGGCGGCTTCAGTGATGGCTGCAAGAGTGTCCAGAGGCTGACCAGCCCATTCGGCCAGTTCGTCCAAATTGGGCTTGATGCCATCGGGCAGGGCCAGAAGCCCGGCCGTCAGGGCCGGGCCGCTGGTGTCCAGCCAGACCGGAACATTGGCAGAGCGGGCCAGGGTGGCCAGTTCTGACAGGGCCTCGGGCAGAAAGCCACCGGGCAGGCTGCCGGCAATGATGACGGCGTCATATTCGCCTGACAGCTCACCAAGACGGGATTTCAGGTGATCAAGTGCATCAGGGGGAGCAACCATCCCCGTACCGTTCAGGTCGGTTACCCTGCCGCCATCTTCCGCGATCTTCACATTGATTCGATTATGGCCAGGTACACGGACAAATCGGTCCTCAAGCCTCTCCGAGGCAAACAGGTTTTCGAAGGGTGTGGCGTTGGTTTCACCCAGCAATCCGGACAAGGTAACGGAGTGACCAAGGCGAGACAGCACGCGGCCCAGATTGACGCCCTTGCCGGCTGCTTCCAGGCGTGAGGTGCGCGTACGGTTCACACAGCCCAGGTCGACCCTGCCGGTCTCGACGTTCAGGTCCAGCGCGGGGTTCAGAGTGATGGTCAGTACCCGGGCCATTACAAGGTCTCCAGGGCGTCGCGCACTTCGGCTGCGGTGGCTTTGCCCAGCGCCAGTTTCGCCTGTTCCCGCGCCTGTTCCCGGCTCAAGCCGCGAATGCAGGCTTTTACCAATGGTACCCGGCGGCTGGTGACCGACAGTTCATCCACATCCAGGCCCAGCAGCACCGGAATGGCCTGTGGGTCCGAAGCCAGCTCGCCACAGATCCCCACCCAGCGTTGATGAGCGTGGGCGGCTTCCACTGTCATGCGGATCAGTTGCAGGACCGAGGGGTGGAGGCCATCGGATTGCGCGGACAGCTGGCCGTGGCCACGGTCGATCGCCAGGGTGTACTGGGTTAGATCGTTGGTGCCCACGGAGAAGAAGTCCACCTCTGGCGCCAGAGTGTGTGCCAGCAGGGCACAGGAAGGCACCTCAATCATCACGCCCACCTGCAGGCCCTGGCAGGGAATTTCGGCGCGGACCCGCTCGATGATGGCTTTGGCGGCGCGGAACTCCTCCAGATCCTTGACCATGGGAAACATGATTCGCAGCGGGCGGTTGTCCGCGGCGGTCAGCAGGGCACGGATCTGGGTTTCCAGGATCTCCGGTCGGGTCAGTGACAGGCGAATGCCCCGCAGTCCCAGGAAGGGGTTGTCCTCGTGGGGCAGGGGCCAGTAATCCAGCGGCTTGTCACCACCCACATCGAGGGTGCGCGCCACCAGTGGCAGGCCGTTGAGGGCATCAAAGGCGTGGCGGTATTCGTTTACCTGGGCCTCCAGGCCGGGCGCCTCCGGGTGTGCCATGAAGATGAACTCGGTGCGCAGCAGGCCAATGCCATCCGCACCCCGATCCACGGCATCCGGTGTGTGAGCGGTATTACCCAGGTTGGCACACACGTCGATGGTGTGGCCATCGGTGGTGGTAGCGGGCTCGTTCCGGCATTCGTGAGCCTGCGCCTGCAGACGGGCGAGCTGATCCAGGCGGCGGTTGATCCGTTCACGGCGCTCGCGGCCAGGATTGGGCACCAGGCAGCCTCGCTCGCCGTCAACTACCAGGTCTATGCCATTGGCGATGGTCAGAATGCGATTGCCGGCACCAACCACCGCCGGCAGGCCCAACGCGCGGGCCAGGATTGCACTGTGTGAGGTGGCGCCGCCACGGGCAGTAACCAGTCCGCGAACCCGCTGGGTATCCAGCCTGGCCACATCGGAGGGGCCAAGATCATCTGCCACTAACACATAGGGCTCGTCCGGCGGCGTGGGCATGGCAACACCGCAGAGATTTGCCAGTACGCGGCGGCCGACATCCCGCAGGTCCGCCGCGCGCTCGGCAAGCAGCCGGTCGGCCAGCGCTTCCTGGGCCCGTGCCGCGGTGTCAATGGCCTGCCACCAGCCGGCCTCTGCGGAGGCGCCTTCGTTGATGGCTTCCAGGGCTGCCTGATAAAGGTCGTCGTCCTGCAACATTTCCACGTGCACCGACAGGATCGGCGCAACTTCACCGCCTTCGGCCTGGCGAATCAATGTACGCAGCTGCCCATCGGCTTCGTCGATAGCGCGGCCAAGGCGACCGGTCTGTTCGCCGGCATCGCTGGCGGTTGCGGAATAATCCAGGGTGGGTTGGCGCATCACGAAGGCAGGAGCCAGTGCCAGGCCCGGTGAGGCTGCGACGGCTCTCAGGGCCTCGTCATCAGCGAGCGGTTGCGATTCTGGCTCTGATGGTTCCGGCTGGCTTTTCTGATGTCGCAGTGGGGATACTGTCTCCCCTAGTCCGTCGGACACAGCCTGACAAACGGCTCTTACGGCCTGCACTGCCTCATCGCCGGTAGCAGAGATGATCAGGGTCTGACCACGGCGTGCGCCGAGGCCGATAATGCGCGTGAGGCTGGTGGCGGAAACGGAATTGCCGTCGCCTTCTTCCAGGCGGATGCGGATATCGGCGTTGTGCAGCCGGGCTTCCTGCACCAGCTGTTTGGCCGGCCGGGCGTGAAGACCGTGGGTGTTCAGGAGTCTGACCTGCTCACTGACTGCATTGGCCTGCTCGCCGGAAAGCCGTGAGAGCACAGCATCCACGGAGTGGCTTTCCAGGGCGGTGTTCTGGGCCAGGAAGTTATCGATGCGCTCCAGCAATTCCCGGCAATCGTCGCCCTGACCAGCCAGGCAGAAGACGCCCGCAAGCTCGACGGTGGCCTCCTTGGGGGTTGCCAGCGCCAGCGCCGGGCGGCGGCTGCCGATGCTGTGGTGAACCAGCCAGAAACCCTGACCAAGCCTCACCGGTGGCTGGCTGACGATCTCTTTCAGGAAGGCAGAGTCTACGCAGCCAAGGCCCTGGAGCCGGGCGGCGGCACTCATGGCGAGTTCGCTGGTGGCATGGGTGTTCACACCCAGGCACAGAGTCTGCGCGTCGCATTTCGGTACCACCGGTTCACGGGACAACAGGGCTGCCAGGGTGACGGGGTCCTCGACTTCGGCCAGCTTC
This sequence comes from Marinobacter sp., assembly GCF_039977835.1. Lineage (GTDB taxonomy): Bacteria > Pseudomonadota > Gammaproteobacteria > Pseudomonadales > Oleiphilaceae > Marinobacter. Next base: position 188,834 of record NZ_JBDWCL010000064.1, read on the forward strand.
CGGGAAAGGCCCGGTTTGTCCAGCACGCGGGTCAGGTGGCGCAATATGTCCAGATGCTCGTCAGACTGGGCAGCGATGGCGACCAGCACATACACGGTGGCGTCGTCGTGCCAGGTGATTCCGTCGGGAAACTGCAGCACCCGGATGCCGGTACTGATGACCGCATCACGGCTTTCCGGAGTGCCGTGGGGGATGGCGATGCCGTTGCCAAGCACCGTTGAAGACTGTTGCTCCCTTGTCAGCATGCCGGCATGGTAGTCGGGCGTGGTGCGGCCTGTGTCCTGCAGGTCCAGGCTTGCCTGTTTCAGGGCATCCTGCCAGTCGGTTGCCGTGCAACCCAGGCGGATATCGTTGGCTGTGAGCGTCAGCATGGGGATTAGCCTCGCCTTGTTGTTGTGTAGTGCCGGCATGGGCGCTCGATGTCTGCCACTGCCAGTAAAATCCGGGTTGCTGAATCGTGTCAGCAAACATACAATGAATCATGAAACAGATCTGATCAGAAATCAAGCAATCTGTGACCAGGAGGAATTGGCCCCATGACCCTTGCAGAACTTGCCCGCCTGGCCGGGGTATCCCGCACTACGGCCAGCTATGTCATCAATGGCCAGGGGCCGGTGCGCAGGATCAAGCAGCAGACCATCGACAAGGTGCTGGAAGTGGCCCGGGACAATCAGTTCCAGATTGATACCCAAGCCGCAGCCCTTCGTGGTGGCGCAAGTCGCACCCTCGGTTTTATCCTGCCGGACCTGGAAAATGCCAGTTATGCCCGCCTCGCCAAGTTGCTGGAGCAGGGAGCCCGCGCCCGGGGGTACCAGTTGTTGATTGCCGGCTCCGGCGACGACCCGGATACCGAGCGGGAACTCGCGGGTGCCCTGAAGGCAAGGCGCTGTGATGCCCTGATCGTGGCCAGCGCCCTGGCTCCGGATGATCCGTTTTACCAGCAGTTACAGCAGGATGGCCTGCCGGTGATAGCAGTGGACCGGGCCCAGTCGCCGGATGTGATCAGTTGCGTGGTCAGCGATAATCGCAAGGGGGCGGCGGCATTGACACGTTCCGTGCTTGAACCGGGCAACGGCTCGGTGGTGTGGCTTGACGCCGTACCTGCGCTTGCCATGACCCGTGAACGTCGCAAAGGTTTTGAAGACGTGGCAAAGACACGCAGCGGCCAGTGGTCGGTCTGCAGTGGCGAACACTATGACCGGGCTTCCGGCGCCAACCTGATGCGGCGGGTGCTGGCGGAGAAGGGGTTGCCGGATGCGCTGATTACGGCCTCCTACACCCTGCTGCAGGGCGTTCTTGACGTGCTTCTGGAACAGCCGGGCGGCTTGCCGGAGTCGCTCAGAATGGCTACCTTCGGAGATGACAGGCTGCTGGATTTTCTGCCGGTCAGGGTCCACTCGTTACCACAAAAACATGAAGCCATTGCCGAAGCGACGCTGGAGCGGGCGCTGGCTGCCATCGCGGGGCACAAAGAGCCGGAAACGATCGTTATCAATCGATCTTTGAAGCGGCGCCGCTGAGGTAAGGGCTGGGGAGGTTCCATGGCACAGGTTGAAGTGAACGGAAAAACCGTGGAATGCGTGCGCGGCGACATCACCCACCAGGACGACATCGAGGCGGTGGTCAATGCAGCCAACGCACAACTCATGCCCGGCGGCGGTGTTGCCGGTGCGCTCCATTCCACGGCGGGGCCGGGGCTGGCGGAAGAATGCCGCCCCATGGCGCCGATACGGCCCGGGGAAGCCGTTATCTCCAGCGCTCATAATCTGCCAAACCAGTATGTCATCCATTGCCTGGGGCCGGTATACGGTGTTGACCAGCCGTCCGAGCACTTGCTGGCGGAGTGTTATCGCAATTCGCTGGAGCTGGCAGACAGCAAAGGCATTGAATCGGTCGCGTTCCCGGCCATATCGGCTGGCGCGTTTGGCTACCCCCTGGAAGAGGCGGCCGAGGTGGCTCTGGTGACAGTCAGCAAGGTCCTGCCGCAGCTGAAGACCGTAAAGCGGGTGCGTTTCGTATTGTTTGGCGAATCCGACGAACAGGTCTTTAGTAGCCGTCTGTTATCGACTATTGAGTGATAACCGGTTTTCCCGCCAGCGCCTACACTGGGTAAGTCTCTAGCTGTCTGTCCGGGAGTGCTGAGTTGTCTCGATTGCAACCCTTTTTGCTGACCACCGTTGCCATGACCGCCTTTGCCGGTAATTCGCTGCTCTGCCGTGCTGCGTTGCGTGATACCGATATCGACGCAGCTACCTTCACCAGCGTGCGCCTGGTGTCCGGCGCCTTGATGCTGTGGCTGTTGCTGAGCGTTCGTGGCAATCGCGCGCCGCTGAAACAGGGTTCCTGGCGCTCCGCGTTGGCCCTGTTTACCTATGCCGCCACTTTCTCGTACGCCTATGGAGGTTTGTCCGCGGCCATGGGCGCGTTGCTGCTCTTTGGCGCGGTTCAGGCCACCATGATCAGCATCGGCATTTTACGGGGAAACCGCCCGCATCTTTGGCAGTGGGTGGGTTTTGTGGTGGCTTTTTCTGGTCTGGTGGGGCTGTTGCTCCCCGGCCTTACCGCGCCACCGTTGTTCAGTTCCCTGCTGATGATCAGTGCCGGCATTGCCTGGGGGATCTACTCGCTGCGGGCGAAAGGTGCCGGCGAGCCCACCGCCGTCACCACCGGTAACTTTGTCCGCGCAGTGCCCATGGCGCTGGCGCTGAGCCTCGTTATGATGGCCGGTGCCAGGATTGATCTGGCGGGTATGGGCTATGCCGTTGCTTCCGGGGCGATTGCCTCTGGCATGGGTTATGCCATCTGGTACATGGCGTTGCCATTGCTGCAGCCAACCTCGGCGGCCACCGTTCAGCTCAGCGTGCCAGTGATAGCAGCAATCGGTGGTGTGTTGTTATTGAGTGAACCGCTGACCCTGAGGCTGGTTATCGCCGGTATCGCCATTCTTGGAGGCATCGCTATCGTGATTCGTGCGGGCGAGAAGAAGGCAGCCTAGTCCCCTGATTCTGCTCAATCACAGGAAAGCTCAGTTGCGTTGCGGAATTGTTCCGTGATGGAATTACGGTGGCGCTCATTGTCCTTGTACTCTTCCGGCAGCGGCTGCAGGAAATAGAGATAATCGCCCTTTTCCTGATGGGCTTTGAGGAGACTGTTCAGAGTGTTACCTGAGGTCCAGAACACCGGGCTGATAACAACAACGTCGAGATCCGGGCGTTTCCGCTCCAGCACAGCGACCATGCCCAGGCGGTTCTCGGCGTGGAAAGTACCGGTCAGGTGAATGACCTGATGGCCGGGAAACTCCTTGAGCGCCCTGATCACCCGATCTGCCATGGTATTGTCCCGCAGTAGCTGGGCCTTGTAGCTGTTTTCCAGGCGTTTGCTGTTTTCGGCCTGGCCGTGATGCCCGCCGAGCGTCTCGAAAAATTTCCTGCGATACTCTGCGGTGTCTGTAAACGGTGCATCGGGCAGCTTTCGGCGTTGCCCGGCATCGAGTTCGTCCAGGTAGGCATCGCCATATCGTCCGGTGCACCGGACGATATGGGCAGGTGCATTGGCAGCCACCACCGGAACGTTGCGGTTTTTCGAGAACTCGATAAGGGGGCGATAGGAAGCCTTATAATTGGGCCAGGCACCGGTATCGGCAATCAGCTCCTCCTCGCCGGACTGCCCGGTGAGATAACGGTCGAGCTCCGGCTGATCATCCAGGGCGAACTGTTCCATGCTCAACACCTGCCGTGGGCGTTGCTGATAAAGTGCTGACTGCACCAATAATTGCAGCAGGTGGGCGCCATGGTGGCCATGATACTCGCCGATCACCACCACATCCGCCGGTGCCAGTTCTTCTGCCAGCTGGTTGATGGAGAGCAACCTGCCATTACCATCGACAATGATAGAATCGTACTGGGATTGCGGCGGTACCACGTTCGGGTTGTTGGCGGGCACTGTGGCACAACCCGCCAACAGCAGGCAGGCGCAGGCGAGTGTCACGAGAGTGTGCGAATATGTCGTCATAATTGCCTATACGATCACGAAACCAGGTTGGCTGTCAGCCCTTTGTTTTTCTGATTTTCTTGTCCGGAACGTTTAATGCCGCATCGTGCCCATCTGTTCTCGCTCCGACTTGCCCACGCGTTCCGCGAGGCGTGTTTCGACGAGCGTTATAGCCCCAGGCGTCTTGGTCGTGATGTGATGGCCGGTGTTACGGTGGGCATTATTGCCATTCCGCTGGCCATGGCGCTGGCCATTGCCAGCGGCGTACCGCCCCAGTACGGGCTCTACACTGCATTCATTGCCGGGTTTGTAATCGCGTTAACCGGTGGCAGCCGTTTCAGTATTTCCGGCCCTACCGCCGCCTTCGTTGTCATCCTCTATCCTATTGCCCAGGTCTACGGTCTCGGTGGTCTGTTGCTGGCTTCGCTGATGTCCGGTGTGTTGTTGCTGATCATGGCATTCATGCGCCTGGGGCGATTCATTGAATACATTCCTGAAGCCGTTACGCTCGGGTTTACCGGCGGCATTGCCGTGGTGATCGCCACCCTGCAGGTGAAAGATTTCTTCGGGCTGGGTATCGAGCAGATGCCGGAGCATTACTGGGAGAAACTGGCGGCGGTTGGCCAGGCCCTGCCGGGCCTGGACGTCCTTACCATGCTGGTGGCGGTAGCCACGCTGGCGGTAATGCTGCTATGGCCACGGCTGAAAACCCCGGTACCGCCGCACCTGCCGGCGGTGATCGTTGGCAGTCTCATGGCGATGGCACTGAACGCCAATGGTGCGGCAATAGATACTATTGGCTCGCGGTTCGGTTACCTGCTGGCGGACGGCACCGTCGGGGCGGGCATTCCACCTTTCCTGCCGGAGTTTGCGTGGCCCTGGCATCGCCCGGACGCCAGTGGTGAGCCCCTGGGCATTAGCTGGACGATGATCCGGGACCTGTTGCCGGCGGCTTTTGCCATTGCCATGCTGGGGGCTATTGAATCGCTGCTGTGCGCCGTGGTTCTGGACGGCATGACCGGCAAGCGGCACAGTGCCAATAGTGAACTGCTGGGGCAGGGCATCGGCAACGTCATCACTCCGTTTTTCGGCGGTATTACGGCAACCGCTGCCATTGCCCGCTCTGCGGCCAACTATCGCGCGGGCGCCGAATCGCCGGTTTCGGGTATGGTGCATGCCCTGGTGGTTCTGCTGGCGCTGGTGTCCCTGTCACCCCTGCTGGCCTACCTGCCGATGGCGGCGATGGCCGCATTACTGGTGATGGTGGCGTGGAACATGAGCGAAGCCCCCAAGTCACTCCACCTGCTCAAGACGGCTCCGCGCAGTGACATCCTGGTATTCGTTACCTGTTTCTCGCTGACGGTCCTGCTGGATATGGTCATCGCCATCACCACCGGGATACTGCTGGCGGCGGTGCTGTTCATGCGGGAAATGGCCCAGATGACGAGGGTGACAGACATTACCGACAGCAAACGGATGGCCGGAATCAGCCTTCCGGACGGTTGGCAGGTGTTCAAGATCAACGGCCCGCTGTTCTTCGCTGCCGCAGACAGGATTTTCGGGGAACTGGCGCAACTGTCCGCCAGCGCCCGTGGCTTTATTCTCTATATGGACGGAGTGACAATTCTGGACGCCGGTGGCTTGTCTGCACTGAACAAATTGATCAGCACCTGTCGGGCAGACGGCACCCAGGTGGTCATTGCGGATCTGCAGTTCCAGCCGTTGCGAACGCTGGCCAGGGCGGGTGTGAAACCGGAGGAAGGTGTGGTCCGGTTTTATCCGACCCTTGATGAGGCGGTTAAAGCAGAAAGTCATCCTGCCCCTACATAGGCCAGTGTAATTGCAGATTGCCGCCACCAAAGGCGACCTTGTGCAGATAGAAGGTGGGCGCCAGCGTCATAACGGCACTCTCTTCCCTGGACAGCATTATTTCGAAAGGCAATGCGAGCTTGCCGGTAAATCCCTGGTAGTGTTCGTTATCGCTGCCAGAATACGACTGATCAATATCCGGAACGCTCAGGTAGACTGTCGGCTTCAGGGTAACGGCCGGCGCCAGGACCAAACTGAAGTGTCCTGACAGTGTTGGCTCATTCCGGCGAAGGTCTTCGATTTCATCCAGCTTGCGGCCGGTATACCCCTGTTCCCTCAGATAGAAATAGTGAAGGCCAAGGCCGGGTTGCAGTCGATGGCGGTGGTAGACCGCTTCTGCGTCGGCCTTTATCTGGTCGCGGCTGGTGGGAATACCGTCAGCGAGCTCATCCAGGCTGTAGTGCCGGCGAGTATGTTCACCGCTCAGGGCAAACCGGAACCCCCAGTGGCCGAGCCGGTGGTGATGACTCAGGGCCCCCCTCAGGGTTTCGTTTTCAACCACAAGGCCCTCACTCCGGCTGTCAAAGGTCGAAGGCGGGGAATAAGTGACGGAGGCCGTGGTGCTGCTGTGCTGATGCTGCCCCGCTGGGCGGTGCCACTGGAGGAAGTAGCTTTGCGCAGGTTCCACAAAGGCATCGTCACTGCTGGTTTTATCGTTGAAGTAGAGATCCGGCAGAATCCAGCTGGCGTGGAGCCAGGCCCCATCGTCGAACGTGTGCCGGCCGCTGAGATAAACATCTGAACGGGATTTGTCGGCAAAGACATCTCCCTGGAGCCACACTTCGGTAGCCTTGGTTAACTGGTGGCGAAACCCTATAAGTTGGCGCTCGTAGGTGCCGTCAAAGTCTTCACTGCGCTGGATGTCGAGCAGGAATCCCTGCCGATCCTCGTTGAAGCCATAGTCCTGGCGGAAGCGAAAATCCAGATAGAGTCGCCGGCTGCCAACGCTGCCGCCGGTGCCACGTATGCCGTTTCCGATGGCTGAAGGGGCGGGCTGGCTGTGCGCAAAAGACAGTTCATGAAGATAACGTTCCGCACTGGGTGTTGTGTCCGCGCCCAGAACGACAGCCTCCTGCCGCCACGGTTGAGGCAGGTGATTGAGTTCGGCTGTCAACGTCGCTGGCATGAGAGCAGCAACGACAATGGCGATCTTCACGTTGCTACGCATGGCAGGCCATGACCATATTGTGAGTGCTGCGCACATTTTTACCCGTCTCCGGCTTACCGAATAGGCTATGCTACGGACATTTCGGGCCCGCTCAAAAGGATGAACATGCTCCCCTTTCGTTTTGTTGACCGCGTCAAGTTCATTGTAGAACGCCAGCTCGTCAAAGGCGCCGGTTTTCAGTTGTTGGTAGTGGGTGTCTTCATCGGCATCATTTCCCTTATCGGCGGCCTGCTGGTCATTCCGTTTGGTGCGCCGTTCGAGGATGTGGGTGACGCCATCTGGTGGGCATTTCTGCGGCTGACGGATCCGGGCTACCTGGGGGACGATGTCGGCAACTGGCAACGGCTGGTGTCCACGGTACTGACCATCAGCGGCTACGTGGTGTTCATGGGTACCCTGGTGGCTATCCTGACCCGTTGGCTTATTGCCAAGATGACGGATCTGGAGCGGGGGCTGACGCCGGTCACTCTGAGAAATCATATTGTGGTACTGGGTTGGACCAGCCAGACCCTGCCATTGCTGGTAGAGCTACTGGGGTCCTCGGGCCGTATGCGCCGGTTCCTGGAAAAGCACGATACCAGTCGCTTGCGACTGGTTGTGCTTTCGGAAACGGCTTCCGCGGCGCAGGTGCATGAGTTGCGCACTGAGCCCGGTATCGGCCGTAAGGCGCGAGAGGTCATTCTCCGGTCCGGCGCGGCTATACAGCCGGATGCATTGCAACGGGTGGCCTGCCTGGATGCCTCCGCTGTTATCGTGCCAAGTGCGGCCCACGAGGCTGGCAGCCTGGTGACATCGGATGTGGAAACGGTCAAGGCGCTGCTTTCCATCGCAGCCCAGGCGCGGCACCTCGGTGCGCCGTTGCCGTTTGTCGTTGCCGAAATCCAGGATGTGCGTAAACACCCGGTCATTGAGCGGGCCTATCCTGGCGAAATGGAAGTGGTTGCCGGTGATGCGACGATCAGCAGGCTGATGGTCCAGAACATCCTGCACCCGGGTCTGTCGGAAATCTACAACGAGTTGCTGACTGCCGGAGAGGGCTGCGAAATCTATATCCGGGGGGGAGAGTTCCTGGCGGATCTGACACTTGCAGAGCTGGCTTCCCAGCGGCCCAGGGCCATTGTTCTGGGCATCCTGACGCCGGCCGACAAGGGCTGGAACGTTCAGATGCCGGCTTCCTCTGAAACGCGGATTAGCCCCAAAGACCGAGTTGTAATGCTGGCGCGGGACTATTCTGAAACCGAGCCCGATCCCAGAGCCACGGCTCTGCCGGTCATCAATCGTGGGCAGCCCCTTGCCCGCTCAGTGACATTTTCTGAGCGAGCACACCGGGTTCTGGTGCTGGGCTGGAATCGCCGCGTACCGAGCCTGATCAGCGAGTTCTCCAGCTACCATCAGCTGCGGTTCGAGGTGGACATTGTTTCGGTGGTGCCAGCTCCCGAGCGCCAGCGGGAAATCGGGCGGTACATGGGCGAGCAACAGGAAGTGCTGTGTCGCCACATTGAGGCGGATTACATGGTGGAAGGTGAGCTCAGGCGGGTGGGCCCGCTCAGCTATGATTCCATTATGCTTGTCAGCAGTGACCGCCTCGCCTCCGGGGAAGAAGCGGATGCCCGGGCGATGGTGGGTTACCTTCAGTTGGAAGACCTGTTAAGTGAAGGGGGGCAGAGACCGCAACTGATCATGGAGTTGAGTGACCCCGACAACCGTCACCTGCTGGGAGGACATCAGAGTGAAATGATGATCAGCCCTATGATCGTCAGCCATGTTCTTGCCCAGGTGGCATTGCGGCGGGAGTTGCGGGTGGTGCTGGATGACCTGTTCACAGTGGGCGGGGCCGAGATCCAGTTCCGCGACCCTCATGATTACCCGCTCCCGGCCAGTGCAGACTTTCAGGTATTGGAGAAAGTTGTTGCGGCCAAGGGGGAAGTGGCGCTGGGTGTCTGGCGTGATCATGTCAATGTGCGTGGGCGCCACGTGACCCTCAATCCTGCAAGGGGTGAATATCTGGATCTGAATCCGTCGGATCGGCTGATTGTGCTTTGCACTTCATGAGCAGGCCCCGAGCTAATCAATGGTATCCAGCAGGGCAGCCATAATATCGTCCATGGTAATGAATCCCACCAGATCGTTATCTCTGGTGACCAGCAGGCGCTTCACGCGATGCTGGCTCATCAGGCTCGCGGCGTAGCGGATTCCAAGGTGTTCACCAACACTGATTACTGGTTTGGCGCAAGCGTCGTAAACATTGAGCAGATCAATATCGCCATCTTCGGCAATCACCGTCTTGAGTATATTGGTGTAGGTAATCAGACCGTAGGCATCGTGTTCGTTCTGTTTTTCCACCACCAGCGATTTCACCTCGTGCCTTTTCATCAGCGACAGGGCGTCGCGGAGACTGGCGAACGGAGATACATTGATGGTGTCCCGGATCATCACATCCTTGACCAGTTTCATGCCGTCTCTCCCCTTACAGTGAGTCTTTTACGTGTCGCTCGAACTTTTCAACCTGTGACAGGTCGATCCCTCCGAGGTGCTCCAGCGGCAAGGTGAACACCAGCCCCTGTGAGTCATTTTTGTCCGGCATCAGAATACGCTGGATGGCTTTCAGAATATCGAGGGACAAGCCCTTTTCAAGCACCATCAGCAACACGCTCTGGCTACCGTCATAGGTCAGGCCAAAAAAGGTTTTCCGGGCGGTATTGCTGATGCCGCGTCCGCCGAGAACAGTGACACCGCCAGCTCCGAGGTCCCGGGCTGCGTCAATGCAATCCTGCTCCTGATCTTCGGGCACGATAGCGACGAGTACAGAGAATTTCATGTGGACAGTTTCCTTCGTGCAGCAATGTAATCACCAACTATGGCATAAGCCATTACTGTGATGATGGGAAAAATCGAGGCAAAGGCAATCAATCCGAAGCCGTCGATGAGGACACTGCGTCCCTCAATGTTGCCGGCAAGACCAATGCCAAGCGCTGTTACCAGAGGCACGGTAACCTCGGACGTTGTCACGCCGCCAAGATCATAGGCCAGTGCAATAATGTAGCGTGGGGCAACGGTGGTCAGCATTATCACCACCAGGTAGCCCCCCATGATGTAGTAGTGGATAGAGTCACCGACAATAATGCGGTGTACACCGACGGTGATGCCGATGGCCACCCCCAGGGCGACAAACAGGCGAATCGCATTGCCGTTGAGGGTGCCGGCGGCCGCTTCCTCTGCCTGTCGCCCGATCGCAATGAGGGCCGGCTCCGCCATGGTAGTCGCGAACCCGATCATGAATGCGAACAGATAGATGAACAGGAATCCGTCCAGGCTGATCAGTTGCTCCGCCATGCTGGTTCCGATGGGAAACAGGCCCAGCTTCAGACCGACGACAAATGCGTAAAGTCCCAGAACGACCAGCGCAAAACCAAAGAGAATCTTGCGGGGGTTGCTAAGGCCACGTCGCAATACCAGATACTGAAAAACAAGGATGGTAATAATGATTGGCAAAACGTCCCGCACCATCTCGGCCAGCTCGACCAGTATCTTCAGGGGGCCGTAGACAGGAGACGACTCATGGACTGTGTTCATCAGCAACTTGCCTTCCGGCGGCTCCCCCGAATAGACCAGAATGCCGTATAACTGAACCGTTATCATCGGAACCATCACCGCGAGCGCCACGAGTCCGAAGCCATCGGTGAGCGGATTGCGGCCACGAATCGACGCCGCAAGTCCTATACCCAGTGCGGCTACCAGCGGTACCGTCACAACATTGGTAGTGACGCCGCCCGAATCGTAGGCCAGGCCGACGATCTCCTCAGGTGCAAACCAGGTGACAATCACCACCGTAATGTACCCTGCAATCATGAACCAGTGGAGCGGGTAGCCCATGATCGTTCTGAATACACCCAGTGCAATCACGAAGCCCACCGATGTTGCCACGAGCAATCTCAGGGTAAGGGCATCAATCCTCTCACCGCTGATCTCCTGCGCTTGTTGTGCGACTGCAATCAGGGCCGGCTCCGCCACCACCGCGGAAAACCCCAGGGCAAAACCGAACGTGAGAAGAATCGGCAAGGAGCCACGGCGGGCAAACTGATTGGAAAGGCTCTTTCCCACCGGGAAAATGCTAAGTTCCAGTCCCTGAAGGAAAAGCGCGATGCCAACGGCCACAACCAGCAGGCCAAAGGCCATGCCGAGCGTGTTGTCCGGGACCTGTTGCAGCACGAAAAGCTGGAAAAACACCACAACCACAACAATCGGGAGGAGGTTTTTCAGAGCATGCAGAAGGGCGTGGCCAAAAGCCTGTATATAAAACACCGGGGGCCTGTGTCCTGATCAGAAGCGGGTTGCTGCCGGATTCTCAATGGTAGCACCGGCGGCGGCAGTCTGCGTGATGCAGCTCAAGTTTGATGTTTATAGCCATTCACTGAAAAAATGCCGAATATAGATAATATAAATTTTAATTATAAAATCAAACCCTCTAAAGTAACCGTCAATGTCAGCGGGCTGGTTGTTTTTTGAACGGACGCTGGCTCACTGAAGTTGCTTTTATACTTCCTAAAAGAGCACCTCAAACCTTAGAAGACAGGACTGAGATCATGCCATACGCAAATGACGTTGACGCCATTGCTTCCATTCTGAAGCAGAACCCCACCTGGAATGCCATCAAGCCCGAGCACGCGGCTCGCATGCGCGCCCAGAACAAATTCAAGACTGGCCTGGACATCGCCAAGTACACCGCGAAAATCATGCGCGAAGACATGGCGAACTACGATAAAGACACCTCCCAGTACACCCAGTCACTGGGTTGCTGGCACGGTTTTATCGGCCAGCAGAAGATGATCTCCATCAAGAAGCACTTCGGTAACACCAAGCGTCGGTACCTGTACCTGTCAGGCTGGATGGTTGCTGCCCTGCGTTCCGAATTCGGCCCGCTGCCCGACCAGTCCATGCACGAGAAGACTGCGGTTTCTGGCCTGATCGAGGAGCTGTACACCTTCCTGCGTCAGGCGGATGCCTGGGAACTGAACCACCTGTTCCGCGCTCTGGAAGAAGCCCAGCAGGCTGGCGACAACGCCAAGGCTGACGAGCTGATCAAGCAGATCGACAACCACGAAACCCATATCGTGCCGATCATTGCCGACATCGACGCTGGTTTCGGTAACGCCGAAGCGACCTACCTGCTGGCCAAGCAGATGATCGAAGCCGGTGCCTGCTGTATCCAGATCGAAAACCAGGTATCTGACGAGAAGCAGTGTGGTCACCAGGACGGTAAGGTAACCGTTCCCCACGCCGACTTCCTGTCCAAGATCAATGCCGTTCGTCTGGCATTCCTGGAGCTGGGCGTGGACGATGGTGTTATCGTAGCTCGTACCGACTCTCTGGGCGCTGGCCTGACCCAGAAGCTGGCTGTAACCGAAGAGCCGGGTGACCTGGGCGACCAGTACAACAGCTTCCTCGACGGCGACTACATCGAGAAGCCGGAAGACATCAACAACGGCGATGTTGTGATCAAGGCCAACGGCAAGCTGATGAAGCCCAAGCGTCTGCCTTCCGGTCTGTTCCAGTTCAAGCCGGGCACTGGCGAAGACCGTGTGGTTCTGGACTGTATCACCAGCCTGCAGAACGGTGCGGACCTGCTGTGGATCGAAACCGAGAAGCCCCACGTTGGCCAGATCGCCTCCATGGTTAACCGTATCCGTGAAGTGGTGCCCGATGCCAAGCTGGTCTACAACAACAGCCCGTCGTTCAACTGGACCCTGAACTTCCGTCAGCAGGTATTCGATGCCTGGAAGGAAGAAGGCAAGGACGTGTCCGCTTACGAGCGTGCCGACCTGATGAACGCCAAGTACGATGAAACCGAGCTCGGCAAGCTGGCCGACGAGTGGACTGCTAACTTCCAGCGCGACGGGGCCCGTGAAGCCGGTATCTTCCACCACCTGATCACCCTGCCGACGTACCACACCGCGGCCCTGTCTACCGACAACCTGGCCAAGGGCTACTTCGGTGACGAAGGCATGCTGGCCTACGTTGCAGGTGTTCAGCGCAAGGAAATCCGCCAGGGTATCGCAACTGTGAAGCACCAGGACATGGCCGGCTCCAACATCGGTGATGACCACAAAGAGTTCTTCGCAGGTGACGCAGCCCTGAAGGCTGGCGGCAAAGACAACACTATGAACCAGTTCTGATCACTGGTCTGGTTGTTACTGAAGCGGGCTGAGAGGCCCGCTTCAGAATCCGAAACCTCACCATGTGTGAGGTTTTGTTTTTTTACATCTGCATTTTCCTCCAAGTTACTGAATTCCATTAATAAACCTCCTCTCCGCTCTGTTCTCCATACCCGTTCTGTTTCATTCCTGAAACAGTCTTAGGCCTCCGCAAATATCACCTGTATTCTTTAGGTGGTTAAAAATGTATTTCAATCAATGTCTTGGATTGTGTTTGTTGTTGCTGGCACGGGAATCGCACTAGTTGTCTAGCGGGTCTGAACCTTGGCTTACCGAAGGCTAGCGGTTTTAGTCGGATCCCTCTAAGAGCCAATAATCGAAAAGGAAGCGACATTATGAATACCAGGAAAAGTTTGCTAGCAGCTGCCATTGCAATGAGTCTGGGTATCTCCGGCTTTGCCTATGCGGATCAGGGAGGTGATGGAGATCCGAATACCAATGCGGACGATACCTCCATCGCCAACAATGACCAATCCGGCAACACAGACTCCGGCAACGACAATTCGAACAATTCGGATAACTCGAATAATTCGGATAACTCAGATAATTCGGACAATAGCACCGATACTGATGTGGCGGACTCGTTCAAGATCGCCGACAGTGGTAACGACAATTCGGACAACACAGACAATTCCGATAACTCGAACAACTCGGACAACAGTACCGATGTAGCCGACTCGTTCAAGATTGCTGACAGTGGCAATGACAATTCGGATAACAGTGACAACTCGGACAACTCGGACAACTCGGACAATTCCGATAATTCCGATAATTCAGACAACAGCGTGAACGATTCGTTCAAGATCGCTGACAGCGGCAACAATTCGTCTGATAACTCAGATAACTCGGATAACTCGGATAATTCCGATAATTCGCTGGCGTTGGATCTGCAAGTGTACCTGAACAACGCAGATCTGGACGGCAGTGTATCTGGAGTAACCACCAACTATGGTGATGCCAACGGCCGTGGTTCATACACCGATGTAAATCACAGCAACGAAATCTCCGGTGGCTCAGCGAACTTCACCGGCGTCGGCGCGTTTGCGCAAAACGCCGGCAATGCCAGCGTTACACAGGCTAATGTCAATGTAATGTCTAGTCTGAACGCTGGTGGCGGTAGCGGCACCGAATGAGGAATCCAGGCCGCGCCTGTCTGGTACGGGGGCGGCCCGGTTATTCCGGGAGAACTGCCATGGGTCGCGTTATCAGAAGGAAACTGAAGGCTGCCTTGCTGGCGTTGATGTTCGGTGCAACGGGGTTTGTATCGGCCGAGGAGTGGCTGGATGCCGCGCCGATGTCGGCGGATGAGCTGGCGGACTCTAGTGGTCGCCAGGGAATCCCGATGCAGTGGCAGATTAACGATAACCAGCAGAATGCGAATGTGTCCGATAACCTGCTGTCGGGAAATGTTGTCACAGGTGATAACAGTATCTCCGACAACGCATTCGGCAACATGAGCGGAGTTGCCACGGTTATCCAGAACACCGGTAACCAGGTGGTCATTCAGGACAGTACACTGATCAACATTTTGATCAATCACTGACGGAGGTGGGCCATGGCCAGGAAAGCTCTTGTTGCAATTTGCGCGAGTGCCGGGCTGCTATGGTCCACTGCCTTTGCCGGCTCGGTGGCCTCGGTAACGGTGCCGGGCATTGGCGGTGATTTCCGTCTGAACGTGAACAGTTATGAGAATCGGCGGTTTGACAGCGTCATGCGTCAGCAATACGACTTCAGTTGCGGCTCCGCGGCCGTTGCGTCGTTGCTGTCCTTTCACTACGAAGACCAGGTAACCGAACACGATGTCTTCGTCGAAATGTTTGCACTGGCTGATGAAAAAAAAGTGCGTGAGCAAGGTTTCTCCATGCTCGACATGAAGCGCTACCTTGAGGCAAGGGGATACCAGGCCGATGGGTTCCGTATGCCTCTGAGCGGCCTGAAAGAGAAAGTACGGTTGCCGATGATTGTACTGTTGAACATTGACGGCTTCCGGCATTTCGTCCTGATCAAGGGAATCAGTGAGGATGAGGTTCTGGTGGGAGACCCGGCGCGGGGTTTGAAGGTTTATTCTTACGCGAAGTTCAGCGAGTACTGGAACGGCACTGCCTTTATTATTCGTAGCCATCTTGACCAGGGACGAGACGGCTTTCTGGGCGACGGACATTGGCCTCAGGTAGCCAGGGCGCCCCTGCAGAAAGGCCTGGGAGGCCCTTCCCTGGGCCACACCTTGCCCTACTGGCCCTCCTCAAGGGAATGGTGACGATCATGATGGTTCGTACGTACGCTATCGCTTTACTGGTTACCACGCTCGCAGGGTTCGCGCCGGCTGGCCAGGCCGAACTGACGCTCGGGGTCAAGCCACTGAGTGATCCGGAGCTGGCTGATTACCGCGGGGGCTTTCTGACGGATAGTCTGGAGATCAGCATCGGTCTGGAGCAGGTGGTGAGTATTGACGGCGACACCCTGGTCATCAATCGCTTGACCATTCCCAATCTCAACCAGGCTGTGAATAATCGTTTGGTTGACCACCAGACAGAAACGGTGCTCGAAGTTATCAGCGCGAACCGGAGTGGCGGTGCGCGGGTATCCAGTAATATGGCAGGGCCGGGCGGCTGGATGACGGTGGTTCAGAACAGCCTCGACAGCACAGTGATACAGAACATGCATCAACTGAATATTGAGCTGAACAACCTGGGTGTCGGAAACCAGCTGCCGGCCAGGTTTAGTGACCAGCTGATCCAGTTGCTCGGGCGCTGAGCTTACTTCCCGTTGTCCCTAGAGACTGATAGGGAGCTTCAGGGTGATTTCACTGTTGGGTGCATTTTCCGTGACCCCAACACTTACCGTCAGGCTCAGGCTCGTGGACTGAGTCAGGCGCTGGGACAGGCCGAACGACAGTGATCCGATCTGAATACGGTCAAAATTGGATGCAAACAGGTCGTTATTCCTTTCAAACGTTGTTTTCCGGATGATCGAATGGTCATAGCCCAGGCTGAAGGAAGTGCGGTCATTGAACGCAAATCCCATCCCGAAGCCGAAGCGGACTATGTCACCAGGGTCGACCGTGCCGCCATTTTCGGGGCCTTGTTCCTCTTTAAGAGTCCAGACATAGCTCAGATTCCCGAACAACACAGCCGGGTCCGTCGGGTAGATGAATGAGAATCCCGGTTCGAATGCCCAGAAACCGGAACCGGTAGGGCGATTCTCCAGCTCAATACCAATCGGGTTGCCCTGATTGTCCCGGATGATTCTCTGGTCGACATCGTAGGGGCCTTCTCCGGTTGGTGCTTTTACCCGCATCGCGCCAATAACGTAAGGCCAGCCCCCCAACCCATCGGTCAGCTGGTAACGCGCCGAGAGCTCAACATCGCCCAGCCCCTCGCCTGAGGACTCGCGCAATGTATCGACCGGTGTACCCTGGAATATCTCGCGCTCCCGCAGATCCTCATTGATGCTGAGGTAGGGCACACGAACCGCAGCTTCAAGTTTGCTGGTAAAGCCATACTTCAGTGACATTGCGCCTACGAAAATATCACGCTGGATCTCCGAAATGTTGATCAGCCCGATGAGCAGGGCAGGGATTACCGTGTAGCCCTCCACCGCAACTGCCGTTGAGTTACTGTGAGCATGGGAAAAGGACGGCTCGATAGTGAACCGCCCCGGCCGGGTAACGATGCCCCGGTCTGCGGTAATCGAGGCAATGTCGGTCGCCGGGTCGTTTGCCTCCTCGGAAGCTGTTATCGACGCGCTGCCACCGGCCGTGTCCGCCTGTGCTGCTTCCGTAAAGCCTTGAGTTGCTACCGCTACCAGTGGGAAGAGCCAGAACATCTTTGTAGCCATGGAAAATCTCCTTTAGTCACTCTTCGAAGGCGAGACGGATGTTCTGTGCAGGACGTGATGCTTATCCATCAGCCGGTAGAACGAGACTCTCGAAATGTTCAGCAGTCGGGCCGCGGCGGAAATGTTGTTCTGTGCCAGTGCCAGGCTTACCGAGATCGCCCGGCGATCCGCCTGTGAGCGGAAGGCATTCAGGGACAGTTCCTGATTCTGGTTTTGGTCGTTCGAGGGTGGCTGCCCGAATCCCATATCGGCGGGTTCGATGACTGCGCTCTCCCCGAGCAGTACGGCCTGACGTATCCGGTTCTGGAGTTCCCTGAGATTGCCGGGCCAGCGGTGCTCGGCAAGGCAGATGGTTGTCGTGTCAGCCAGGCGTCTGGGCCCTCCGGACGAGGGTGCGGCGGAGAGTATCCGGTTTGCCAGAAGAAGGATGTCTTCCCTGCGATCCCTTAACGGCGGCAAAAGCACATGCAGGCTGCCGAGCCGGTAGAAAACATCACTACGAAAGTGTCCGGAGGTGACCAGCTGGTCCAGCGGGCTGGAGCTGGTGGCAATCACCCGGGCGTTCACATCTATGGGGTGACGACCGCCAATGCGTTCGATCTGGCCTTCCTGAAGAAACCTCAGAATGGCAGATTGTTGATCCCCGGTAAGTTCATCAACACCCACGAGTAACAGCGTGCCACCATCGGCGCTCTCGATTCTGCCTTTCTGTGCACTCATGGCATTGGTGAACGAGCCCTTTTCATGCCCGAACAGTTCGTTCTGAGTCAGGGAAGGGGGCAACGCTGCGCAGTTGATGACAACCAGAGGTTTGTGTTTTCGGACCGAGTTGTTATGAATATATCGAGCGGCGGCTTCCTTGCCTGTGCCATTTTCACCGTAGATCAGCACAGGCTCTTCGGTGTGTGCGAACTTGCAAAGCAGCTCCCTGGTCTGCCTGATGGCGGGGGATTCGCCGTTCAGGGCGACATCGTGGTAACTGAGGGGTGCGCTGCCTGATGCTCTGGCATGGAGTTCAGCCATGCCCCACAGATGGCCAAGTATCGCGTGGAGCCGGTCGGGCTGGATCGGTAAGGTGTGGTAATCCTCGCAATAACGGTTGATAAGGCCGCAAACTTCCGGATTATCAATCTGGCCCGGCTTGAGAATGGCGACCCAGTTCTCGACGCCGACCGCTTCGAGCCAACTGTTTGCCACTGCCAGTTGGCTGCTGGAAAGTTCGCTGGCATCGAATACACCAACCCAGGCAGCACTTGTACCGGGAATATCGCCCTGGGGTAAGTTGGTGTTAATCGTTATGGGAGTCAACCGCCACTCCCTCAGCTCAACAGCGTCTGTTGAGACTCCGGAGTGCTCGGCCGACAACCAGATGAGCGGTCGCTTTTCCTTCATGGCGACTCTCCTTGAGTTCGTGTCGGAAAACGGACTGCTAGACGTTCACTGGATTGTTGGAGGGCTGGAACTGCTTGATCCAGTCACTGCCCTGTGACCGCAAACGGCCGGGTAAAAGGCCGAAAATTCTCCGAATAATTATTCAGATTGTGTGCCAGGTTTAATACTTGGGTTTGTTTCAGAAGGTTAGGAATTGAGAACTGTGTCGCAGAATGCTTTCTGTAAAATATGCCGACACAATCGTTCAGCGTTCACTCAGTTTCTTGCGGGTTTCCAGCCGGCCCTTGCGGCGGATTTCTGCATTCGCGAAGCGGCGTTTCTGGTCCCCGGTTTCCGGTTTCACCGCGGGGACATCGATGGGCTTATCGTTCTCGTCCAGCGCCACAAAGGTGAAGAACGCTGAAAGTATGTGCCGGCATTCGCCGGTGTAGCTGTTTTCGGCTTCCACCCGCGCCCCGATTTCCATGGACGACCCCCAGCTGCGGTTGAGGGCAAGGCTGAACAGCAGGGTATCGTTGCCCTTCGCAGGGGCGCGGAAGTGGATCGAATCAACTGCAGCGGTCACACAGACATGCCCCGAATGCCGCTCTGCAACCACCAGTGCAAGGCGATCACACTTCGCCATGATCATTCCCCCGAATACGGTATGGTGGGAGTTCATGTCATTCGGGAACACCTTGTAGACGTGTTTGTCGATGGCGGATGCTGACACCGGCCTGGCTGCTCTGGGTGGCATGGAGTTGTCCCCCGGTAATGGATGTATCGCTACTATACCGCTCAGGGGCTCTGTTTAAAGCGCTCTATCCGCTCACCGGTTACCGGGTGGCTCGACAACATGTCCTCAAGCGAGTCCCATCGATTACTTTCGCCTTCCGTTTCCATGGCATCGCCTTCGCCATGGGCGGCTAGCAGTCGCTCCATGATATTGGCGAAGTGGATCGGGTCTATGTCGTTCGCTTTCAGGGTTTGCAGGGCAAAGGTATCCGCCTCCCGCTCCATATCGCGGGAGTAGGACAGGCTCATTAGCACCGCTGGTACCGCCACCGTAGCATCGGAAAAGGCAGACAGGTCGCCGGTCATCATCACGATCAGCCAGAAGGTAAGGGAGGACTGTACCATCCCCTTCATGCCATGACGGTGAGCAACATGACCGATTTCGTGGGCAAGAATCGCGGTGAGCTCATCGTCATCCCCCGCCAGGTTCACCAGGTCGTCCGTGAAAATCAGCGTGCCATCGGGCAGTGCCATGGCGTTGGCACCGATGGCGGGGGAAGAGCGGAAAACCACCTCCAGGTCCTGGCCCGCCACCGGTTTCAGCAAGGGCCGGAAGTGCGCCTGCAGTGATTGCTGGCGCAGCTCAGGCAGGCTGGATGGCTCCAGCCAGGTGTTGTCCAGGGTGCCGAGTGTTGATTTCCCTACCTGCTCGGCGACGGAGTCCGGAAGTGCATTGGCCACGACCTGGGCTGTCCAGGGCACGCCCCAGACAAAGGCAATGCCGGTCGTGGCTAAAGTTATCAATACTGCAGCCAGTATCAGGCCCAGATGATTTTCCAGTCTGTGCAACAGGCGGTTGCCGCCACCACCGCGGGACTGCGCGGCAAGATGATCCACTCCGGCGTTGTCTTCCGTTTCGAATACGGCGTCATCCGGAAGGTGAAGATAGCGAGGCGTGTTTCCGATCCGTGGAGATATCTCCACGTCGTCAGGTGAAAGGCGCAGGCATGTGTCGCCGGCGTCGATGAGAACGACGCCAGCGGCGGAGCGCAGTATTGCGTGCCGCCGGCTGGAATCCTGGCCCGAGTAGAGCTGACCTTCGATAGTGACTTCAGATTGCGGCGAAGTCGACATCAAAGGCATCTCCCAGCTCCTGGCCCAGCGCGCTGGTACGGTTCTGCTCCGCTGCCACGAAGTGGTTCAGGTCGCCGCTCACCAGCATGGACGTACAGGCTGCCCGGTATCGCGCCATGCGTACCTTGGCCCAGGGGGTGAACAGGCCCAGGGTGATGACTACAAGGATGCTGTTGGACAGGTAGATGCCGATCATTTGCAGGGGTTGCAGGCGTGACTCGAAACCGTGGCTGTCGAGATGGACGGAACTGAAGAAGAGGTTAGCAATGCCTGCCATGAAGTAGCCCAACAGCGTGAGGTAACCGATGGCGGCTACGATGGAGCCAACGGTAAAGCCGATATGCTGCATGGCCACGAAGGCGGCAACGCCGAAGGCGATGGCAATGAGCAGGCCCTTGCCAAAGAAGCGGTAGTAGTCACCTGTGCCGGCTTTCAGCTCGAATTCCGTGGTGCCATAGCGGCTGCCGTTGGCAATGAACTGGTGGGTTTTCTTCATCACCAACGGGGTAAGCAGCAACAACGTCAGCAGGTTCAGAAGTGGCCACACAAAGGCCACCATAAAGGCCTGGCCATAGCTGCCCCGGAAGTCGAAGCGGATGCTGCGGTAGGCGCTGTTGATGGCATTGAATCGGAGCGAGCGCACCATGATCCAGGGCACAAGGGGAATAAAAGCAAGACCGAAGACGACGGCGGCTTCAACGTACATTTCCGACAGCACCACATAGGCTACCAGCACCGCGAGTGCAATCAGCCGGCCCTTGAGGATGGTGATCGGGCTGGCAAGATACTGGAAACTGGCTCCGTCCATGCGGGTGTTGCCGTAGAAGTACTGGTTGTTCCGCACGGTCGCCCAGGCGGAGTAAATGCCCAGGGTGATAATGGTGAGCAGAATATTAACGATCCATATACCGAAATACTCGCGTCCGTTGCCGGTAAATTCAAACGGCGCTTCCTGCTGAGGTCCTGCCGGGCCGGGTTGCGGCTGCCGGGTATCCGTTGCTTCCGGTGGTGGGGTTTTTGGCTCGGGCCTGGGGCTGGCGGTTCGGGGTTGAGCTGAAATCTGCACGGCGGCCCCGGCTTTGGTCAGTCGTTCGTGGTAAATCAGCGCCTCGTCGTGACTGAGGCCCGACTTCAGAGTTGTGCGGGTGCGCGAGAAAAGGCTTGCTGTGCGCTCGTCGGATATCCGGAACAGGGCTTTGACATTGTCCCTTACTTCGGCATCACTGAATCCGTCGAGAATCTGTCCTGAAAACGATATCTGGTAGAGTTCCGTGTAAAGTTCCTTGGTCATGACTTCCCTTAAACCTGTTGTTCCCTGATGAGGTGCTAATGTCACCCGTGACTGTGTTGAGAGTTTGCGAAGACTGCGTCCGTGCATGCACCGGTGCGCCCTCAGGGTGAAAGTTACCAGAAGTTCATGAAATAGTCGTGACGATGGGCTCAAATAACGTAGCTTGAAACGTCATGAAACCGTCAGTATGGAGAGCAGGAGGAGCGGCCATTGACCACAGAACAGGGAGTTGTATTCGCGGTTCTGGCAGCCACGCTGGCACTGTTTGTCTGGAACCGGTTGCGGTTCGATGTGGTTGCCATGCTGGCGTTACTGGCGATTGCCATTGCCGGGCTGCTCCCCACTGAGGCGTTATTTGCGGGGTTCGGCCATCCGGCCGTGATTACGGTGGCGGCGGTTCTTGTGGTCAGCCAGGGTCTTGTGAACGGCGGTGTAGTGGATAACATTGCACAGTTGTTGGGCAAGGTGGGTCATCGACCGACACTGCAGATCCTTACTCTGACTGGCGTGGTCGCGCTCTGTTCCGGATTTATCAACAACGTGGGCGCCCTGGCGCTGTTGATGCCTGTGGCGGTGTGGATGTCACGGGAGTCGGGACGCTCGCCGTCAGTGCTGCTGATGCCTCTGGCATTCGGGTCACTTCTTGGCGGCACCATGACCCTGATAGGCACCCCTCCGAATATCATCATTGCCAGTTATCGCGAAGGGGCAAGCTCCTTCGGGCTGTTTGATTTTGCCCCCGTGGGCGTGGCCATCACTCTTGCCGGCATT
The DNA here is from genome assembly GCF_039977835.1 of Marinobacter sp. Taxonomy (GTDB): domain Bacteria; phylum Pseudomonadota; class Gammaproteobacteria; order Pseudomonadales; family Oleiphilaceae; genus Marinobacter. Next base: position 211,212 of record NZ_JBDWCL010000064.1, read on the forward strand.
GCCTTTATAACACTGGTGGGGTGGCGTCTGACGCCGGAGCGAGGTAAAGAGGGCGGGGAGGACGACAAGCTTTTCAGCGTTGGCGACTATCTGACCGAGCTGAAGGTTCCCGAGGGTTCGTCCTATGCCGGTGCCACTTTGCACAATCTGTTGTCGGACAGCGGAGAAGACAAGGACGTGGTGGTGCTGGCACTGATCCGCGACGACAAGCGACAGTTAGCTCCCTCCACGTACAGGGTATTGAAAGAGAATGACCTGTTGCTGGTGGAGTCGGATACCGAGAGCCTGCAGGCGTTCCTGGATAATACCGGGCTGGAACTGGGCGGCCGTGAAAATGACGAACCCGATAACGAAGAGGGCGGAAAACAATCTGAAAGCCGTAAGAAGGACCTCGGGGAAGGCGATGTACAACTGACAGAAGCTGTTATCACGCCTGACTCTTCCCTGGTGGGTCAAACCGCAAACCGGCTCAATCTGCGGGAGAGGCATGGTATCAATATTGTGGCGGTTGCCAGGCAGGGGCAACGGCTGAAGCGGCGTCTGGGCGATATCCGCTTTAACGCGGGGGATATCCTTTTGGTGCAGGGCAATGAAGACACGCTGGCCAGTGCACTCGCCAGCCTTGGTTGCCTGCCCCTGGCAGAGCGGGGGCTACGCCTGGGGTCCCCCCGCAAAACCCTGCTTGCCAGTGGTATTTTTATCGCCAGTATCATTGCTATTGTCAGTGGCTGGCTGTCAGCGCCGGTAGCGTTGGTCGCCGGTGCTGTTGCGATGGTTCTCACAGAACTGATCGACGCGCCGGGCGCCTACAGGGCCATCGACTGGTCGGTGATTGTGCTACTGGCGGCAATGATCCCGGTGGGGCAGGCACTGGAAACAACCGGCGGCGCCGAGTTGATTGCCGCGCAGATGCTGGCATTCGGAGGTGGCCTTGCCCCGGCAGGGGTGCTGGCCATGGTACTGGTGGGGACCATGCTGTTGTCGAACGTGGTAAACAACGCAGCGGCTGCCATACTGGTGGCGCCCATTGCCCTCAGCCTGTCCGCGGAGCTGGGTATGGCTTCCGATGCGGTGCTGATGGCAGTTGCGGTGGGCGCCTCCTGCGCCTTTCTGACGCCGATCGGGCACCAGTCCAATGCCCTGGTGATGGAGCCTGGTGGTTACCGGTTCGGTGACTACTGGAAGCTGGGGCTGCCGTTGTCAATCGTGGTGACGGTTGTCGCCGTGCCAATGATTCTGCTGGTGTGGAGATAAGCAGGCTTCCAGAGCCGTTTCGGAATAATCATCCACCCGACGGTTTGTTATCGTACACATAACAATGAACCAGGATTATCAGGAAACGGGTAGCTGTTAGAGTTCAGTATCAAGACCGGCGCATTCGGAGCATTCGGAGATAGAAACGTGCAAAAGACAACCCTGTTGGCTGAACTGGAAACCGCCCGGCAAAGAACCCGGGCGCTGATAACGTCGTTGCCGGAGGAAAAGCTGGACGTGCCCTACCACCCGGGGGTCAATCCGCCACTGTGGGAAATGGGCCATGCGGCTTTTTTCTATGAAGTGTTTGTGTTCAACCTGCTGGATGGGACCCCCAGCTACAATCCGGCCATGGATGACCTCTGGGACTCATTCCACGTGGATCACCGCGATCGCTGGTGTCGCGATCTGTTCCCCGGGCGGGAGGAAACCCTGGCTTATTTCGATAACATCTATGAACGGGTGGCAGACCGGATCCGCAACAAACCGCTGACTGACGAACAGCTTTACCTCTATCGCTATGCCATCTTTCACCAGAACATGCACATTGAGTCCCTGATCTGGTGCCGGCAGACCGTGGGTTACCCGCCCGCGCCGGATTCCACCGATGAACGGATTGCCCCCGGAGACCTGATAGACGGAGATGCCGTTATACCAGCCGGGAGATGGCAGATTGGCATGCCGGGCGAATCCCCGGATTATGCGACGTCCGATTTCGCCTTCGATAACGAGAAGCCACGGTTCGAAGTAGAGCTGGAGTCGTTCGCCATTTCCCGTTTGCCGGTCTCCAATGCCGAGTTTCTGGCTTTTGTGGAGGACGGGGGCTATCAGCGCCCGGAACTCTGGTCGTTTGGTGGCCGTAAATGGCTTCAGACCGAGACCGATATCTCTCTGGTGCACGGCAGCCCTGAACCTGTTCTGCATACTCCGAAACACCCGCTATATTGGCGCTGGCACGACTCCCAGTGGCAGGAGCGGTTCTTCGAACAATGGCAGCCGCTGAACCCCGATGCGCCGGTATGCCATATCTCCTATTGGGAAGCGGAAGCCTGGTGCAACTGGGCCGGGCGGCGGTTGCCGACAGAATATGAATGGGAGGTGGCTGCTCTGGGTAATCGCGCGGGTGAGCCCTTCACACGGTTCCCCTGGGGTAACGAGCCCGTGGGCCCGGAACACGCTGATATGGGCGGTCGGGCCATGGCCCGGAACCCGGTCCGGGATTTTCCGGCCGGTGACAGCACCTTCGGGTGCCGCCAGATGATCGGCGGTGTCTGGGAGTGGACCAGTAGCCAGTTTTTCCCTTACGACGGTTTCCGGATTGACGTGTATCCCTTTATGTCGACGCTTCAGTTCGGGGACCACAAGGTAACCCGTGGTGGCAGTTGTGCCACCTCGCCAAACCTCATCCGCGGAACCTATCGCCAGGCCTATCTGCCGCAGCGAAACGATGTCTATACCGGGTTCCGCACTTGTGCACTCCCGCAAGCAGGACCTGACAACCGCTGAGGATCAGCCATGAATGTTTATGAAACCGACGAACTGCTCGGTCAGTATCTGGGATTTCACTTCGGGGACAGTTACTTCGGCGTTGGCAATTATCCGGCGCGCTGTGCCGGCATCTGCCAGGAGCTGATGGCTGGCCGGGACAAGCACAAGGCGCTGGACCTGGGGTGTGCGGTTGGCCGCACGACCTTCGAGCTCGGCAGGGTGTTTGAGCAGGTGGTGGGGGTGGATCTGTCCCGACGCTTCGTGGATGCGGCGCAGACTCTCCGGCACGACGGAGAGATCGATTATTTTCGCCGGGACGAAGGCGAGCTGGGAACGCGAATCACTGTAAGTCTTGAAGAGCACGGCCTGGCGAGGGCTGCCGAGCGGGTATCCTTTGCCACGGGCGATGCCTGCCACCTGGGGGATGAGCATCGGGATTACAACCTGATTTTTGCCGGTAACCTGATAGACCGGTTGCAGGATCCGGGGGCCTTTCTGGCGGATATTCACCAGCGACTCGCTGAAGAGGGCACACTGGTGATCAGCTCTCCCTACACCTTGATGGAGGAGTTCACGCCCCGCGGCAACTGGATAGGCGGGTTTGAGCGTAACGGCGAGCCGCGCACGGTAATGGACGGCATGCGGGAATTACTGTCCCACCACTTCGAGGAAATACAGGCGCCACAGGACGTACCGTTCGTGATCCGGGAAACCCGGCGCAAATTCCAGCATACCATTGCTGAGCTGAGCGCCTGGCGCAGGATTCGCTAACGCCAGGGGGGGTGGCCGACCTGGTGGGGTCAACCCCTGCGGGTGAAGAAAGCGGTCTGGGAGGGATGGCCAATATCGGGTACAAACTCACCGATGCCGCCAAAACGAACGTCGTAGCCATTGCGGTCGGCAACGCCCCGGGCCCAGCGCTGGAACTTGAGCCGGTCCCACTCGAACTTGTGGTCTTCCTCGCGGAATTCTCCCGGCGCCAGATCGAACAATGGGTTGTATTCCCGGTTGGGCGTGGTCATGAACAGGCAACCTGGCCGATATTCCCCGAATACCGCTCTTTCAACCCGTGAAAGCTGCTCCGGGTGGACGTGCTCAATGGTCTCGACCATTGCGGCCGCATCATAGCCGGCCAGAGCAGCATTACTTTCGGCGTAGGACCCCCGGATCAGGTGCACCCTGGGAGGCTCTTCGTTGAGGTAGTCTGCCAGTACTGAACGGGCCTGGCGCAGGGAGATGCCGGAGTCTTCAAGGCCGGTAACCCTCTCGAACTGACGATCGGCGAGCAGCCGGTACAGCAACGAGCCCGAACCGCAACCCAGGTCCAGGACCCGCGCGGCACCCGTTGCCTTTAACGTTCGGAACACGAAATCCAGGCGCTCCTCATGCAGGGACGTCATCTGCGTCATGGTGTGTTCTTTGGAGCCCATGGGCTCGTGCATCAGGATGTTCCTGCAGTCTGTGGCGGCACGGCGGGCCGGTGATCCCTGATGTGGCTTGCCAGTGCCACGCCGGTTTCGCTCATGGTGAGATAGGCCTCATCGGCACCTGCCTCCCGGATTTTTTTTGCCTCATCGGCGTACATGGTGTGGGCGACCACGTAACCGGTAAACCCCCTGCGGCGAAGCATTCGGGCTGCGATCAGTTTACCTTCGATGTCATTCATGGCAAGGATGACTGCCTCCACGTGGGGCATGTGCAGTCCTTGCCAGAAGGTATTGTCTTCGGCGTCGGCAAAGACCACATTACGACCTGCAGCCTGGTGTTTCTGTGTTTTCGCCGGGTCTGAATCCAGCCCTATTACCTCGGATTCAGATTCCCTCAGCCAGTCGTAAGCAGCTGTTCCGGTTCTTCCCATGCCCATGACGAGAACCCGGGTGTTGCCGAGAGAAATGGGTTGCTCGTCCGGGTGGTGGGTCTGGCTTTCAAACTTTACCAGAGAGCCAGACCAGCGTTCATACAGAGAGTGGGCATAGCGATTAACCGGCGCGGAAATCACGAAAGACAAAGACACGGTAATCGCCAGGGGGATAAGCCACTCCGGTAGTGCCACACTGGCGACAATCAGGCCGAACTCACTGTAGTTGGTCAATGACAGAGCGCTGAGGAAGCCGCTTCGGGCACGGAGTCTGAACAGTAATAGCAGAAAGAAGAAAAGCAGTCCCTTTAACGGCAGCACGACCGCGGCGACCACCGCAAACACCAGAGCCTCTCCATCGGGAAGCCCGCCAATACCGATTTGCAGGAAAAAGCCTACGAGGAAAACTTCTTTTACACTCCAGAGAGATTTGGCCAGCTCCTGGGAGCGGGGATGACTGGCCAGCATGGCACCGAACACCAGGGCACCCAGTTCCGAGCTCAGCCCTACCGCTTCGAAACCCAGACCACCGACGACAAGGGCCAGCAACAGGCCCAGAAGAACCAGTAGCTCATCATGGCCGCTGGCATCCAATAGCCTGAACAGCAAGGGTCTCAGCAGTGGCAGACCAAATACGATCAGCGCCCACTGGGAAGGGGTCTGACCAGCGGCCAGGCTCATCACCACCAGCGCGATCAGGTCCTGCATGATCAGGATGCCGATGGCGACACGGCCATGAAATGCCCGCAGTTCCCGTTTGGTTTCCAATACCTTGGCTGCCAGCACTGTGCTGGAGAAAGAGAGGGCAATGGCCAGTATGAAGGCCGTTTGCCAGTCCAGTTCCATTAACAGGTAAAGGCCGGGAGTAAAGACCAGGCAGGTGATACCAAAATGCAGCAGGCTTCCGCCGATGACCTCGGAGCTGACAATGGAGCGGAGTTTCAGTTTCAGGCCAACAGTAAACAGAAGCAGCAGTACGCCCAGGTGGGCGATGTGCGCAAGTACATCGGTTGCTTCAACGGCGATATCGGTGGCAGCGGAGATGCCGCTGAGCACGAAACCGGCGGCAAGGTAGCCTACCAGTGGAGGCAGGCCAATGGCCTTGACCAGCAGGCCCAGGGCAAAGGCAAACGATATCCAGATGGCTTCAGGCATGGACTACTTCACGGTTAGGAGTCAGGGCTAGACAGAGGCTACCTCGTTTCGGCGAGAAACTCACGGAAGAGTTGTGCCGATTCCTCCGGCACCTCCACCATGGGCGCATGCCCGACACCTTCGAGGAGCACCTTCCGGGCATCGGGAATCTGTTCGATAAATACATCCGCATTACGATAGTTGATAACCCGGTCTTCCTTGCCCCAGATGACGAGGACAGGGGCATCGATACTGGTAATCGCGTTGCGGAAATCCGGTTCGTATCCCGTATCGCGGATGGCGGCGAAGATCACCTGGTTGATCTCCCGGTTGGCAATGGCCTTTTCTTCCATCACATCGTAGATCGGCCAGGGCACAAAAGGCTTTTTCTCCAGGGCAAAGTCAACCAGACGCCTGAAATCCCCTTCCCTGGCAGGAATCAGGGGGTTGTCGCCTGCCTTGACCAGGCCCACCAGTTCGCTGTCGTATTCGAAGATGCCGGCCGGGTCGAACAGCACGGCGGAACGAATCTGCCGAGGATAGGTGGCCGCATAGAGCGCGGTAATGGCGCCGCCCATGGAATTTCCCATCATATGGGTTTGCTCAATGTCCAGGGCCGTCAGGATTTTCGACAGGTGGCCCACCTGATCCTCGAACCGGTAGCCCAGGTCCGGGGCCTTGCTGCTGTCGCCATGGCCGGGCAAGTCAATGGCGTAGACGTTGAAGTCATCGGTCAGCTCCCGCGCAAGCCGGGTCCAGTTGTCCTTGTTGGCGCCAAACCCGTGGACAAGTACGATGGTTTCTCCCTCCACTGGCTCCACATTGGTCAGGTACGCTATGGTCATGTCATCCACCTGGATACGAGACACTGCAAGCCCTGCTCCGGAACGCTCCCAGCCGATTGCGTTATCGTAGAGGGTCTGGCGCGAACAGGCGCTGAGCAGCAGTGTGCTGACCAGCAGCGCAATCATGGGTAGAGCCGGACTTGTTTTCATTCAGGGCGTGCTCCTTGCGGATGAGTTTCAAACGTCTGTTTTGGAAAGCGTTTACACTACCCCAAAACCACACCCGGTCAAGAATCCGGCTGAGCCGCTTTGTGAAACGCGTCAAAACATCTATTCTGGTTACCGTTTGCCAATAACAATCATCATGAGGTTGTCATGAAGCCCAGATTCAGTCTGGTTGGCCGTTATTCGTTCATTTCCCTGACCCTTATGATTGGTTCTGTCGCGGTACTGAGTGCACTGTACACCGCAGTATCGGACTCGGTTAACGAACGGCTCGCTGGCGAGCGTCTTGAAGCACAGGTTGCCGGTAACGCTAACCGGCTAACCAATTTCATTGAAAATCGGGTTTATCAGTTGGAAATACTGTCTACCCATCCTTCCATGCCACTGTATCTGGCCTACAGCGAGGCGGTTCCCGAAGGCGTAAGGGAACTGGTACGGGTGGAGGCCGACTCACCGGATCTTTATGGCATCCTGTTTTTTGATAGCGGCAACAACCTGTTGGAAGTGGTTCCGGGCCAGGCCGCTTCCGGAAGCCCATACTGGAACCGTGAAGGCTGGTCGCTGGCGGGGCTGCCCGTTGTCGATTTCGGTATCAGTGACATTATTGGACCGTGGCTCCCGGATACCGGTGGCCCGGCGTGGTTGCTCATACGCCAGCCTCTGCGGACCGGGGCAGAGCAGGCAGTGCAGGGCTCGATTGCCCTGCATGTGCGGTTGGCATCGTTAACCGAACTGATGCGCACGGAAAATCTGGCCGGAGTGTTGAGACCGTTCCTGCGTACGCCCACCGGCGAACTGCTGGATGCCACGGGTAACCTTCAGGCAACGGTGCCCAAAGACCTGCGCACCGGTCCGGAAGTATTGCCCGGCTGGCGTATTGACTATGTGGTTTCTGCGGGCGAGATCCTGAGTCCGTTGCGTAACGCCCAGCTGGGGCTATACGCCCTGGCTGGGGTGTTGGCCCTGGGTACGGTGCTTCTGTTCTGGGCGCTTGCCAGAAGCCTGCGTCGGCGAGTCGCCCGGTTGACCGAAGGAGCCGAGGCCTTCGCCTCCGGCGACCTGCACTTTCGTTTGCAGGCGCCCAAAAATGATAAAGATGAAATCGACGTTTTGGCACACGCTTTCAACGCAATGGCAGACCGCCTACAGGAGATGATCCAGCGCACGGTCCAGGCGGAGAAAATGGCTGTGCTCGGGGAATTTGCCACGGGGGTTGCCCACGAGGTGCGTAATCCGCTGGCAACCATCAAGTTGACGGTTCAGGCTCTGGAGAAACGCGAACCAGACAAGCAGCGCAGGGAATTGCTGGTGTCAGTGGAGGATGAAATTGACCGTCTTAATCGTGTCGTCGGGGACCTTCTGGATTATGGCCGGCCGGTGCCGGGGGAAGCCCAGCAGGTGGAGATCCGCAAAATTTTCCGCCATGCCTCGGTACTTACCTCCGGGCTGGCGGACAGTTGCCAGGTGACAGTCAGTGCCACAGGCGATTCAAGCCTTACGATCCATGCCAGTCCGGACCAGATCATTCAATGCCTTGTCAACCTGGTAGCCAATGCGGTTCACGCCTGTAAACCGGGAGGGATGGTGCACCTCAGAGCCTATCGCAATGGTCCTCGTCTGACGGTGGAGGTCACCGACAAGGGTTGCGGTATGTCCCCGGAAACTCTCGGGCGTGTAACCGAGCCGTTCTTTACCACCCGTTCCGACGGTACCGGGCTTGGCCTGAGCATTACCCGTCAGCTTATCGAGATCAATGAAGGGGAAATGGATATTCGCAGCCTGCCGGAGCAGGGCACAACGGTGTTTGTAACCCTGCCCGCCGGCAAGAGTGGTAACCTGACAACAGGCCGTTAAAAGACAGACCAATAAAAAGAGAGCAACTGAAAACCATTATGCGCCTGAACATCCTGATCGTTGATGACGAAAAGAGTTTTGTGAGGTCTTTGACCTTCGCACTGCAAGAAGCCGGTTACAGTACCAATTGTGCTCATACCGGCGAGGATGCGTTGGCCATCCTCGAACGGGGTCTCCCCGACCTGATGCTGCTGGACTTGCGGCTGCCAGGAAGGAGTGGCATGGACGTTCTGGAAGAAACGGTCCGCCTGTACCCGGATGTGCCAGTGGTGATGATTTCGGCTCATGGCGATACACGTGCAGCTGTACAGGCAGTGAAAGCCGGCGCTACGGATTACCTGACTAAACCATTCGCCCTGGATGAATTGCTGCACTTGGTTGACTCGGTAACCGAGCGCACCCGTATGCGCGATGAGCTGGCCTATCATCGCAGCCGGGCTGCTTCGTCCTCTGGCCTGATGGGCGATAGTGAGGCTATGCAGCAACTCTGGCAGAAGGTGGAACGGGTATCGGCCAGCAGTGCTGGCCGGATTCTTTTGCTGGGTGAATCAGGAACCGGTAAAGCTCTTGTGGCTAAAGCCATTCACGAACACAGCCCCCGGGCCTCTGAAGCTTTTGTCGAAATTAACTGCGCGGCCCTCCCAGAGCAGCTCATTGAAGCAGAACTCTTCGGCGCGGAAAAAGGGGCGTACACAGGCGCGCACCAGAAACGGGCCGGTCTTGTGGCACTGGCGCATAACGGTACCTTGTTCCTGGATGAGATCGGGGAGTTGCCGCTCTCTCTGCAGGCCAAGTTCCTGCATTTCCTTGAAAATGGCGACTACCGTCCGGTGGGCGGTGGAGCCAGCGCAACGTCAGATGTCCGGGTGATTGCTGCGACCAACCGGTCGCTGGAAGCGGAGGTCCGTAACGGGCACTTCCGGGAAGACCTGTATTTTCGGTTGAACGTTATCGAGCTTACCATTCCACCATTGAGGGAGCGGGAGGACGATGTTTGTAAGCTGTTGGAAATGTTCATCGAATCCCAGGCCCGTGAAGAGGGCTGCCGACCTATCACCATGTTGCCTGAAACACTGGCCTGCCTGAGCACCTACAGCTGGCCAGGTAACGTACGGGAGCTGCGCAATCTGGTAGAGCGCCTCACCATTCTCTACCCGGGACAGTTGATTCGCCCCCACCAATTGCCCGGTGAATTTCGGGCAACCAGCACCACCCCGCCACCGGCCGATCAGGATCAAACCAGTGCGTCCTTTGATCAGCATTTGCAGCAGACCGAGCGCCAGCTGTTGCTGGACGCCCTTGAAAAAACCGGCGGCCGCAAGGGAAAAGCCGCTGAACATCTGGGGTTGTCCCGGCACGCATTCAAGCGTCGTTTGCAGAAGCTGGGCATGGATTGATGAGCGTTATCCGCTCACCCTTACTGGCAAAGATGAGCGGATAGCGCTCATCTTTCCTGTTTTTACCGATCGATAGCGAAGTGGAGGGCCTTCCAGGCCAGACTCCGGCTCCGCTTTAGTGCATTGGCCTCACTCTTGCTACACATCCTTGTGAATGGTTTATAACAATAATCCAGAACCATACGCCGGACACGACCGACTCGGGAGGCTGACTTGCCGGGACCGAACACCCGCCTGTACCAGACAATGCCGATCCTGTTACACCGCTTCGGGTGTTGCCAGCGGCCATGGCAACTCTGGCTGGCAGCGATGGTATTTTTGGCTAGTGGCGCTCTCCGTGCAGAGCCACCCGCCCAGCCATCGACGCCACCGGTGGGCAGGGTAGAGCTGGGGGCGGAAGACAGCCATGCTGATGCCACTGTTGCCTGCATGTATCCCATGACCGGCCGTTCCGCCAGCTTTGGCCGGGACAGCATCGTAGCCATCCAGCTTGCTCTCGAAGAACGCTCCTCTGACCCTGATGCTCCGCGCCTGCGGGTGATTGTGGACGATTCCCGCTCCAAGGCATCGTTCGCGGTGCGGATGGCTGAGGACTTCATTCAGAACGACGATGCGAACATTCTCTGCGGAATGGTCAGCTCTGGCGTGGGGATGGCCGTAAGCCGATTGGCGAAACAGCGCAAGATCATAATGGTGGGGACCGACCACGCGTCTTCACGAGCCTCCCTCGAGGAGGGGCATCGCTACTATTTCCGGGTATCGAGTGACACCTGGTATTCACACGCAGCCGGTGCCCGTTACCTGGCAGAACTGCAGGAGAAAAACGGTTGGCGGAAACTTGCCTTTCTGGGGCCTGATTATGAATACGGCCGGGTCGCGTGGCGCGATCTCAGGCAAGCCCTACATCAGAACGGCACCCGCTACGAGGTAACCGGTACTTACTGGCCCAAGCTGTATGAACCGGACTATTCGCTTTACATCCAGTCACTATTGGAGTCCCCGCCGGATGTGCTGGTGGTTTCTCTCTGGGGAGGGGATTTCATTGCTTTTCTGGAGCAGGCTCGTACCACGCAATTGTTCAGCCGCATGCGTGTGGCCAATTTTGATGCCGGTGGAGATTACGAAACCCTTGTCAGCCTGAAGGATGATCCACCGGAAGGGCTCATTCTGTCTGCACGCCACCACGTGAACTGGCCGGATACGGAACAGAACCGCCGGTTTGTTACCCGCTTTCATGAGTTATCCGGCCGTTATCCGAGTTATTCCGCTCAAGGCGCTTACGCTGGCATGTTGGCCATCGCAAGGGCGATCAGTATTGCCGGCGATGTCACGGATACCGATGCCATGATCGAGGCTCTGGAAGGGCTCGAAATCCCCCTGCCCAAAGATCCGGAGGGGTACGTTTCCTACATTGATCCGGACACTCATCAGATTGTTCAGGCCCAGGCGATCGGAACACCGGTGGCCAATGATCAATACCCACCGGCCCAGGTCATGTTGGGCAACTGGACCGTTTACGATGCTGAATCCCTGAAACCGTCCCCCGCTTTGGTGAAAAAGCGACGCGGTGAACCCGGTGGCTGACCGTGATAGGTCACTACTCAAACCAATGAAGGCAAAACAAAAGCACAACCTGATGTACGACAGAAAATAACAATCAAGGAGAACAAAATGAAAAATTCCAATCAACGTCCCATCTGGCAAAAAACGCTTCTGGGTACCGCAACGTCTGTGGCCATGGCATCGGTCGGTGTCATGGGTATGGCAGCAACCGCCAGTGCCGAGGAATCCTTTAAAGTGGGTTTCGTGACCTTCCTCTCCGGTGGTGCCTCGGGGCCATTTGGCGTGCCTGCTGCCCAGGGGGCGGATATTGTCATCAAAGCGATCAACGAAGGCAGTCTGCCCGCTCCTTACGACACTAAAGGCGTTAATGGCCTGACGCTCGAATCCGTCGTCGTCGATGAAGCGGGTGGTCCTACCAAGCAGGTTGAAGAGTACCGAAATCTGGTTCAGCGCCAGGACGTCGATGCAGTGATCGGTTATATCTCCTCCGGCGACTGCCTGGCGATCGGGCCGGTGGCTGAAGAGATGAAGATGTTCACCATCGCTTTCGACTGCGGTACCTCCCGTCTGTTCCAGGAGATTGAAGATCCACAGTACATGTTCCGTACCGGCCTCGACGCAGTCGCGGATAACGTGGGGGCGGCACGGTATCTAGCGGAAACCCGCCCTGATGCCGTCCGGATTGCTGGTATCCAGCAGAACTACGCCTGGGGCCAGGATTCCTGGCAGGATTTCACCCTCGCCATGGAACAGCTGATGCCCGAAGCCGAAATCGTCAATAACCAGACGCCACAGCTCTTCCAGGGCAGCTATAGCACTGAGATTTCCGCACTCCAGACCCAGCGTCCGGATATTGTCCACTCTTCCATGTGGGGCGGCGATATGGAGTCTTTCACCGCTCAGGCAAACGTCCGTGGTCTGCTGTCGCAGGCAACCGCGATTCTGACCACTGGTGAATCCGGCCTGCACCGTTTTGACGGCCAGGCACCCAACGGCACCATTCTGGGTGGGCGTGGTCCATTCGGTGGTTTCATGCCGGAAAATGACCTGAGCGAATGGTTTACCGAAGCTTATGTCGCCGAGCATGGCACACCTCCAAGCTATCCGGCCTCCAAGGCTGCTCAGGCCGTCCTGGCCCTGAAATTCGCTGCCGATAACTCCGGCGCCGATGGTGTGCCCAGTTCAGAGCAACTGGCAGAAGCGCTGAAAGGCGCCGAGTTCGAATCGGTTAGCGGCACCGTACGCATGGCCCTGGCTGGTGGCCACCAGGCCCTGCAGCCAATGTCTTACGGTGAATACCATTTCGAGAATGGTGAGGCTGAACTGCGCAATGTCCGGTCTTACCCGGGTGAGTGCGTGTCTGCTCCGGATGGGTACAACGCCCAGCAATGGATCAAGGAAGGCTTCCCGGGAGTCGACTGTAACTGATCCATTGATCAACCACCGGCAGCTGAAAGGCGGCCGGTGGTCCGATATTAGGAGTACACACTGATGCTAACGGTCTGGGCAATATTGATCGACGGTTTCATCTACGCGTCCTGGTTGTTTCTGGTGGCGGCGGGTTTGACGGTCATCTATGGCGTTATGAGAATTCTGAACATGGCCCACGGCAGCCTCTACGCCCTTGGGGCTTATGCTGCCGCGTCGGCGCTGGGGTGGTATTACTCCGGGGGCGGAGAGAACCTGGTTATGGCTTTTGCCATTATCGCAGCCTCCGCGATATTGATTGGCGCACTGACCGGGCTGGCCATTGAGCGAGGCATACTGAGGCTTATGTATGGTCGCGATGAGATCCTGATGCTGCTGATTACGTTTGCCGTACTGTTGATTCTCGAAGACGTAATGAAGCTGATATGGGGTACGACCCCTTACTTTGCGTACCAACCATACGCCGCTCTGGGCCGGATCAACATTGATGTATTGACCGTATCCCGTTACGACCTGCTGGTACTGGTGGTCTCGGTCGTTATTGGCGTGGGCTTGTGGTTCTGGCTTGAGCGCACAAAGATCGGCAAGATCCTGCGTTCCATCATTCACGACCGGGAAGTATCCGAAGCCATGGGCGTTAACGTGCGCCGCATGTTCACTATCACTTTCATGATCGGGGCAACACTGGGCGCCATCGCCGGCGGTATTACAGCTCCCATTATCTCCGTGGTACCGGGACTCGGTATTGAGGTCATTGTACTGGCCTTTGCAGTCGTGGTGACTGGAGGCCTGGGAAGCATCACCGGTGCGGCCGTGGGCGCTGTCATCGTTGGTCTTGCGCGAGCGACGTCTATCCACACCATGCCCGAACTGGAACTGTTCATCATCTATGCCGTGATGGCTGGAGTGTTGATCTTCCGACCCCATGGCCTGTTTGGCCAGGTGATTGCGAGGAAAATCTGATGATCCTGGAAAAAAGCGAAATTTCCCTGATAGGTGCCGCCGTTGCCCTTGCCCTAGCCTCACTGGTGGTTCCGAACTGGCTTGTTTTTACTGCCACCTTGGCTATTTCTACCGCTCTGGTGGTGATGGGGGTGGTCATGCTTATGCGGGCGGGCCTGGTGTCGTTTGGTCAAGGGCTGTTCTATTGCCTTGGCGGCTACGCTGTGGGCCTGGGTGGCCGTTATCTGGGTATAACGGATGCTCTGCTGTTGATTGTTCTTGGTGTCGCGGTGACGGTTGGTGTTGCCATGATTCTGGGGCTGCTTGTCACGCGCTACCGGGAAATATTCTTCGCTATGTTGTCCCTGGCGTTTTCAATGATTCTGTACGGGCTTCTGGTCAAAAGCCATGGGCTGGGAAGCACGGACGGCTTCGGTGTTGTGGACTGGACTATTCTGGGCTTTTCCCCAGGTTCCGGTGAGAGCAGTTCAAGGATCGCCCTACTACTTGCGCTCGGGTTGGCTCTGGGCATTGCCCTGTTTCTCAATCGTTATTTCCGCTCCAGCCTCGGCCTGGCCTGTGAGGCAATCCGGGAAAACGAAGTGCGGGTTGAGTACATGGGGGTATCGCGCAAGCAGGTGCTCTATATTAACTATGTGATTGCGGCTGCGGTCGGCTCCATTGGCGGTTCCATGACTGCGCTGGCCGCTGGCCATGTCGACCCCACCATGGCCTACTGGACCATTTCCGGTGAGTTTGTGTTCATCGCCATCCTCGGTGGTACAGGACACGTGGCGGCACCCTTTATCGCCGCGTTGATCTTCACCCTGGTAAGAACCTATGCCATTGAATTGGCGCCCAATGCCTGGCAAATGATCCTGGGTATCGTGTTGCTGCTGATCATTCTCTTCCTGCCCAAAGGCATCTGGAGCCTGTTTACCCGCAAGAAAGGGGTGGCCTAATGACCGAGATTCTCAAAACCGTCGGTTTGTCCCGGTATTTTGGTGCGGTGACAGCCGCTGAAGACATCAATGTAACCATCACTGAAGGGGAAATTGTCGGGGTAATTGGGGCGAACGGCGCCGGGAAGACCACCTTCATCAACATGGTGACCGGTTACCTGCCTCCTTCCAGCGGCACCATTGAATTCGGGGGTAAACCCATCAAGGGCCTTGGACCTCGCAAGTTGATGAGAAAGGGATTGACCCGGTCCTTCCAGATTCCGCAACTGTTTCTGGAACTTCCGGTGATCGACAACCTGGCTATCGCCCTGGCGGCTGCTGACCATCAACAGTTCCAAATGATTCGGCCGGTGCACACGACAAAGCGGCTGGAAGCGGCTGAAGAAATTCTGGCCCAGATGAACATCGCCCAGTACCGTAATGAAATGGTTACCGCCATGCCTCAGGGGGCACGCAAGCTTCTGGACATTGCCATTGCCATGCTGGGCAGTCCCCGCATGTTGCTGCTGGACGAGCCCACCAGCGGTGTCAGCATGGAAGAGAAATACACCTTGATGGACACGGTGATGGAGGCGGTTCGCCAGCGGGGTCTGACGGTATTGTTCGTTGAGCATGACATGGAAATTGTTCAGCGATACGTTACGCGGGTACTGGCCTTTGCCAGTGGTATTGTGATCAAGGATGGCCCGGTGGACGAAGTGCTGGCGGATGAGAAGGTCCAGGAACTGGTGACCGGCAAACCGAAGACGCCTAATGCCGAAGGAGGCGCCTGAAATGAGCCTTGAAATTGCTAATCTCGACGTTTCCATTGAGGGTATCAGTATTCTGCGGGACATTAACCTGAGCATTCCGCAGGGCCAGATGGCAGGTCTGATCGGCCATAACGGCGCCGGCAAGACCACGTTGATCCGCGCCATTATGGGTCTTCTGCCTGCGACCCGGGGATCCATTACCTTCAAGGGCCAGGACATCAGCAAACTGCCGTCTCACCGGCGGGCCAATCTGCGCATCAGTTACATGCCGGAGGACCGCAGGCTGATACCTGACCTGACGGTGTCGGAGAACATGCTCATGCCGGCGTGGGCCAATAATATCAAGGATGGTGAAGAACGCCTGAAATGGGTCTATTCGCTGATGCCTGAAATAGCCGACTTCGGTGAGCGCAAGGCCCTGCAGTTGTCCGGCGGCCAGCAGAAACTGGTGGCCCTGGGCCGGGCGCTGATTCCGGGCCGGGAACTGATTTTGCTGGATGAGCCGTTTGAAGGCGTCGCACCGGTACTGGCCAGGCGTTTGTCCGAGGTCATTGCCGACCTGCGCGCAGAAGGCCTGACGGTACTGATCGCGGAATCCGATGATAGCCACTCCTCCGATCTGGTGGACGCGACCTGGCGCATCGAGCGCGGTTCCGTGTCCGCCGGTCGAAAGGATCCGTCTGCGTCGTTGGCCTGACCATAGAACAGAAACCGACTGAGGAAATACGCCATGAAAATTCGAGCCGCAGTTTTGCAAGCCATCGGGGCGGAGCGCCCGTACCAGGATACCAGGCCCCTGGTGATTGAAGAGCTGGAGCTGTCTCCTCCCGGTGACAATGAAGTGCTGGTGCGGATCAAGGCCGCGGGCCTTTGTCATTCCGATCTCTCCGTTATTGATGGAAACCGGCCCCGGCCAGTGCCGATGGCCCTGGGCCATGAAGCTGCAGGCATTGTCGAGGCCGTGGGCAATGGCGTTCGCGACCTGAAGCCGGGGGATCATGTGGTGGCGGTGTTTGTGCCTAGCTGCGGCCACTGTGCACCTTGCGCAGAAGGCCGTCCGGCCCTGTGCGAGCCGGCGGCAAAAACCAACAACGCCGGTACCCTGGTCAGCGGTGAACACCGGCTGCATCGGGCAGATGGCACCCCGGTTAACCACCACCTGGGGGTGTCCGCCTTTGCCGACCATGCGGTGGTGTCGCGGGATTCGCTGGTCAAGATCGATGCTGATCTGCCGCTGCACCACGCGGCCCTGTTCGGTTGCGCTGTACTGACGGGTGTGGGGGCTGCGATTAACTCGGCGAATATCAAGGCGGGCCAGACTGTCGCTGTCATCGGCTTGGGTGGCGTTGGTCTTAACAGCGTGTTGGGGGCGTTGGTGGCAGGCGCCGGTGAGGTGATTGCCATTGATCTGGATGACAGCAAACTGGCATTGGCCAAAGAGCTCGGCGCCACCCACGCCTTTAACTCCCGTGAAGAAGGTTGTGTCGACAGGATCAAGGCACTGACCAATGGCGGTGTTGACTGTGCCATTGAAATGGCCGGGTCTGAAAAGGCCCTGGAATTCGCCTACCAGATCACTCGGCGCGGCGGAACCACGGTCACGGGCGGCCTGGCCCACCCGGAAAAGAAGGTGTCTATCCAGCAGGTCAGCCTGGTGGCAGAAGAGCGCACGCTCAAGGGGAGCTATGTCGGTAGCTGTGTGCCGGTTCGCGATCTTGCCCGTTATGTCACCCTGTTTCGCCAGGGCAAATTACCGGTGGACAAATTGCTCAGTGACACCCTGACGCTGGATGAGATCAATGACGGATTCGAGAAACTGGCATCCGGTAGGGCCGTTCGTCAGGTTGTGCTGTTTGATTAGGCCATAACGCCATAAAACTGGTAAACGGAGACATCTGTGGAACGAGATGAGTTCGGTGTTTTTTACCCTATCACCACCCGGTGGATGGATAATGATATCTACGGGCATGTGAATAACGTGACCTACTACTCCTACTTTGACACCACCATCAACCGCTACCTGATCGAGGTTGGCGGTCTGGATATCAATAACGCGCCAGTGGTTGGCTACGTGGTCAGCTCCAACTGCCAGTTCAGGAAACCGGTGGCCTATCCGGACGCGCTGGACGCCGGGCTGAGGGTCATCAAGATTGGCAACAGCTCAGTGACTTACGAGCTGGGTCTGTTCAGAGGCGGGGACTTGGAGCCGTCTGCGCTTGGTCAGGTTGTCCACGTGTTCGTTGACCGGGAACAGAATCGGGCCGTTGCGATCCCTCAAAATATTCGCGAGGCGCTTGAGCGCATTCTGGTTTCCTGACTCCCCCTCGAGAGACCAGTCACTGAGAAGCCCGGCGAGACCGGACTTCTCAGTGATATTCTGACATCAGTCACTGGCCGCATTTTCCCGGGCGATGGCCCGATAGGCTATGTCCTTACGGAAGAAGGCGCCTTCCCACTGAATGCCTGCGGCGACCCTGTAAGCGCGTTGCTGGGCTTCAGTAACGGTCTTTCCAAGGGCTGTGGCACAAAGCACGCGGCCACCGTTGGTAAGAACCTGCTCGCCATTTAGACGGGTACCGGCATGGAACACTTTCTCCCCGTCGGCTTCCCTCTCGGGTAGCCCGGCAATAACGTCCCCTTTGTTGTAGCTGCCGGGATAGCCGCCCGCTGCGAGCACAATGCCTACGGCCGGGCGGTCGTCCCAGTCTGAGCTGCACAGGTCGAGTTTGCCGTCGATCGCGGCGCCGCAGAGCTCAACCAGATCGGATTTCATCCGCAGCATGATGGGCTGGGTTTCCGGGTCGCCAAAGCGGCAGTTGAACTCGATCACCCTGGGTGCGCCCTGGGTATCGATCATCAGGCCGGCGTAGAGAAAGCCTTTGTAAGGATGACCTTCGGCAGCCATACCGCGAACGGTGGGATAGATGACTTCATCCATGATGCGCTTATGGACATCAGCTGTGACCACAGGAGCCGGAGAATAGGCCCCCATGCCACCGGTATTGGGGCCGGTATCACCGTCGCCCACGCGCTTGTGATCCTGTGAAGTGGCCATCGGCAATACGTGCTCACCATCGACCATGACGATGAAGCTGGCTTCCTCGCCGTCCAGGAACTCCTCGACCACCACACGGCTGCCGGCGTCACCAAACGCGTTTCCGGCCAGCATGTCGCGAATGGCGGCTTCGGCTTCTTCCAGGGTCATTGCTACGATAACACCTTTGCCGGCCGCCAGGCCGTCGGCTTTAACGACGATAGGCGCACCCTGCTTGCGTACATAGGCCAGAGCCTGATCGACATCCGTGAAGTTACCGTAAGCTGCGGTGGGGATTTTCTGACGTTCCAGGAAGTCCTTGGTAAAGGCTTTGGAGCCTTCCAGTTGAGCCGCGCCGGCGCTGGGGCCGAACACCCTCAGGCCACGCTCCTCAAACAGGTCGACAATGCCGGCCACCAGAGGGGCCTCCGGCCCTACAATCGTCAACCCAACCTTGTTGGCGGCGGCAAAATCCGCCAGGCCGTTGAGGTCCATCACGTCGATGTTGATGTTTTCCAGGCCCGGCTCGCGAGCGGTGCCGGCATTGCCTGGTGCGACAAACACCCGGTCTGCATCCGGGGACTGGGCGGCTTTCCAGGCAAGGGCGTGTTCGCGGCCGCCGGAGCCTATGACGAGAATGTTCATGGTCGGTTCCTGTCTGTCGGATTAATGCCTGAAATGACGCATCCCGGTAAAGACCATGGCGATGCCATGCTCGTTGGCCGCATCAATGACTTCCTGGTCCCGCATGGAACCACCCGGCTGGATAACGGCGGTGATACCGGCCTGTGCGGCGGCGTCGATACCATCCCGGAACGGGAAGAACGCATCGGAAGCCATCACCGAGCCTTTCACTTCAAGGCCCTCATCGGCGGCCTTGATGCCGGCAATCTTCGCGCTGTAGACCCGGCTCATCTGGCCAGCCCCAACACCAATGGTGCGGCCGGCCTTGGCGTAGACGATGGCATTGGATTTCACATACTTGGCCACTTCCCAGGCAAACAACAGGTCATTCAGTTCCTGCTCGGACGGCTGGCGCTCGGTAACGACCTTGACGTCTTCCATGGCCACCATGCCCAGGTCACGGTCCTGCACCAGAAGGCCGCCGGTCACGCGCTTGTAATCCATGGATTTCGCGCGCTCGCCATCGAATTCGCCGCAGGCCAGCAGGCGCACGTTCTTTTTGGCGGCCACGAGTTCCACAGCCTCCGGGGCTACGGTCGGGGCGATGATGACTTCCACGAACTGGCGGTCGATGATGGCTTTTGCGGTTTCGGCGTCCAGCTCACGGTTGAAGGCAATGATGCCTCCGAAAGCCGATGTCGGGTCTGTGGCAAAGGCCAGGTCGTAGGCCTGCCGTATATCCGCGCCAATCGCCACACCGCAGGGATTGGCATGCTTGACGATAACGCAGGCGGGGTCGGCGAAAGGCTTGACACACTCAAGTGCCGCATCGGTATCGGCCACATTGTTGTAGGACAGCTCCTTGCCCTGCAGCTGTTTGGCGGTGGCAATACAGGCTTCCCGGGGATGACGCTCGGTGTAGAAAGCCGCCCTCTGGTGCGGGTTTTCGCCATAGCGCATGTCCTGAACCTTCACGAACTGGCTGTTGAAGGTGCGGGGAAAATCCGCGTTGTCGTTGTCGGCGGTGCGTCCGCCCAGGTAGTTGGCAATAGCGCCGTCGTAGCCGGCAGTGTGTTCGAAGGCTTTCACAGCGAGATCGAAACGGGTCTTGTGGGTCAACTGGCCGTCGTTGGACTCCAGTTCTTTCAGCACGCGGCTGTAATCCGACGTGTTCACCACAATGGCGACATCATTGTGGTTCTTTGCGGCAGCCCGCACCATGGTAGGCCCGCCGATATCGATGTTTTCAATCGCCGTTGCCAGGTCGCAGTCCGGTTTCGCTACGGTTTCCTCAAAGGGGTAGAGGTTCACAACGACCATGTCGATGGGGGCAATGCCGTGCTCTGTCATCACCGCGTCGTCAGTGCCGCGCCGCCCGAGGATACCGCCGTGAATTTTCGGATGCAGGGTTTTGACGCGGCCATCCATCATCTCCGGGAAGCCGGTGTGGTCACTGACCTCGGTGACAGGGACCTGGTTTTCTTTCAACAACCGGAAGGTGCCACCGGTGGAGAGCAGTTCGATGCCGCGATCGGTCAGCGCACGGCCGAATTCTACGATACCGGTTTTATCGGACACGCTGATCAGCGCGCGACGAACGGGGGTATTAGCCTGATTTGCCATGGGTCACTTATTTCTGCTGGGTATGAACGAATGAAGGCCTCGCGAATGTTGTCCGGGAGGCCCTCGTTTCAATCGGGTAGCTGGATTATAGCAGACCGTACTGCTTAAGCTTCTTGCGCAGGGTGCCGCGGTTCAGGCCGAGCATGGTCGACGCCTTGGTCTGGTTGTTACGGGTATACTTCATCACCTGCTCCAGCAGCGGTGCTTCCACCTCGGACAATACCAGCTGGTAGACCTCGGTAACCGGTGCGCCATCAAGCTGCGCGAAATAGTTTTTCAGCGCAACTTCCACGCTGTCACGCAGGGTAACGGTGTTGCCGCTGCTGTTCACCGTCTGCAACTGATGAATGTCATCGTTGGCGGGTGCTGTCAGATTGTCATTAGCCAAAGTCTCAGCCGTCATGCTGCGAATACCTCTCTATTTCGTAAGCCTGCAAAGTACTGTTGAATACTGTCTTTCTGCTCCAGCGCGCAGTCTATGGCGTTGAAGCGTTTGCGGAATCGTTTGTCTTCGTCGTGGGACTGCAGGTACCAGCCCACATGTTTCCTGGCGATGCGCACGCCCATGGTTTCGCCATAGAACCCATGCAGTGCTTCAAGGTGCTCGCTGAGCACCTGTTCCACCTCGTCTATCGGCGGTTCAGCCAGATGCCTGCCGGTTTCCAGAAAATGCAGAATTTCCCGGAAAATCCAGGGCCTGCCCTGGGCGCCACGCCCAATCAGCAAACCATCGGCACCGGTATGGCTCAATACATGCCTCGCCTGTTCCGGCGAGGTGATATCACCGTTGGCAAACACCGGGATTCCGACCCGGGATTTAACCTCGGCGATGGTGTCGTACTCCGCTTCGCCCTTGTATGCGTCAGCCCGGGTGCGACCGTGGATTGCCAGGGCCTGAATGCCGGCATCTTCCGCCATACGGGCAATCAGCGGTGCGTTCCGGTGTTTGCGGTCCCACCCTGTTCGCATCTTCAGGGTTACCGGGATGTCCACAGCGGCCACAACAGCTTCCAGAATCTCCCGCACCAGGGTTTCATCTTTCATCAGTGCGGAGCCGGCGGCCTTGTTACACACTTTTTTAGCCGGGCAGCCCATATTGATATCGATGATCTGGGCGCCGAACTCGGCATTCAGTCTGGCGGCATTGGCCAGCATGTCAGGGTCGCCGCCGGCAATCTGCACCGACCGGGGCTCGGGTTCACCCTGATGGTTCATCCGCGTTCGTGACTTGCGTGTGTTCCAGAGTTTGCTGTCCGCAATGACCATTTCCGAGACTGCCAGCCCGGCACCCATGCGCCGACAGAGCAGGCGAAAGGGACGATCAGTTACACCGGCCATGGGCGCAACGATCAACGGATTGGGCAGGGTGTACGGCCCGATTTTTGCCGTTGGCAGCATGGTCTGAGTCCGTGTTACAGCGGGTTGAGCAAACGCCGGATCTGAATGATTGCTCAATAAGTAACCGATTCTGATCCGAAGGGCGGTAATGATACCGCTGGGAGAGATGCTATTGAAGGGGCGAAGTGATGAAAAAGTTGATTATTTTTCGTTCTTTCTGGTTGACTTTCAGGCAATTCGATGGCGGTCCCCACTCTTTGGCAAGTGAGGACCCGCTTACTCCGGATTGGCGCGAAAGGCGATATTGTAGTTCACCGCGTCCCTGCCCGGGTCCCGGATATTAATGACGATTCGGACCGGCGTATCCGTTGGCATGGCCTCCATTTCCCGGCCCTCGCCGGCCAGATATTCGTCCGGCGCGAAGATGCTCTGGGCGACCACATCCCCATTCAGGTTGGAGAAGGTCAGGGCAATGGCCGGAAAAGGCTGTTCGAAAGCCGCCCGGTTGATGATGACGGCGTCGACCACCAGTTGGTTGCGGTTCTCGGGGTTCGTTCTTACCACCAGTTTGCGGCTCTGAATGGCGTCAACGTTCACAAGCGGCTTCAACTCGCACCCGACGATCTCGCAGCCTTTTTCATAGAAAGGGCGCAGTTCAGGTATTGACGACAGGCGACCGAACTGGAACCAGGTGACCTGGGCCACCAGAACGCCGATCAGTGCCAGCACCACCAGTGTCCAGAGTGTTGTTCTGAGGCGGCCGCCGCCGTTGTCGCCAACGGAAACAGGTTCTCTGCGAAGATTGGTATAGGGGGATCCTGCCGCCGTCATGGGTTCGTCAACAAAGAATTCGTCAGATTCCTCCGTCGGTTTCAGGCTCAGATCTTCCTCTTCCCGATCCGGTGTTGTCCTGGTGTGCTGGGACTGCGACGGCGTCTGTTCTTCCCGGAATTCTTCCTTTTCCACTGGAGAATCGGCTATCTGAGGCTCTGGGAGCTCCTCAGGCTGCTTCTCAACCGGCCTGGGGGCAGGCTCCTGGTTGGGTGACGGTGTATCGTCAGAGAGCATTGCCTCCGCCCAGCTTTCGTCTATTTTTTCCTGGCTGTCGTCGTCTTCCGTCTCGAAACTGCCGCTCTTGCTTTCATTGACGGTACGGAAACTGTCACTCAGTTCATCATCGGAAAACGTCAGCTTGGTACCGGCGTAGGGACCTTCAGCTGCATCTTCTTCCGGATTGTCGGCGAAAATCAGGTCGTCATCTGCGGTAAAGTTCTGGTTGGCTCGGTGATCCTGTTTTTCAGCCGTCTGGGAAGGGGGTGTTTTTTCTGCGACGGATGCACTGCCACTGACCTGGTGTTCCACTGCATTGAAGACCGCCATGCAGTTGCCGCAACGCACTTTGCCGCCGGCTACGCTAAGCTGGGCGTCGGTCACCCGAAAGCGGGTTTCGCATTTCGGGCATCGTGTCTGCAGGCTGCTCTGGGTCATGCTTCATTCCTGTAAGCGACGTCGCTACGAGTCACGGAGTTTAGTAGGTTCAGCCGTTTCCGTCACCTGTCGTTGCGCCGTCCTGTGAGCCGTATCCACTCTTCACGCTGTTCCGGTTCGTCCATGACAAACCAGGGTTCGTAAGCTTCCATGACTTCCCTGGCCTGGTTGGAAAGTATGCCGGACAACACGATATCGCCACCCGGTTTCACCTTCGCAGACAGCCTGGGCGCCAGGCCGATCAGGGGCTGGGCAAGAATGTTGGCCAGCATGATATCAGCCATCGCATCGGGTTCATCCGCGGGCAGGAACAGATCAAGCCGGTCTTCTTCAACCCGGTTGCGGCGCGCATTTTCGCGGCTGGCTTCCAGTGCCTGGGGATCGGTGTCAACGCCGATGACATGATCAGCACCCAGCAGCAGGGCTGCAAGGCCAAGAATGCCCGAGCCGCAACCGTAGTCGATGACCTGACGGGACATGATGTCATGGCCGTCCAGCCATTCCAGGCAAAGGGCCGTGGTGGGATGGGTTCCGGTGCCAAAAGCCAGCCCCGGATCCAGTAGCAGATTGGCCGCGCGGGGGTCAGGAGCGTCGTGCCAGCTGGGCACGATCCATAACCGCTCGCCAAAACGGAGTGGCTTGAAGTCCGCCATCCACTCGCGTTCCCAGTCCTTGTCTTCCACCAGGGTGACGTCGATGTCTGGCAGCGATTGTTGTGTCTGCTGGTGCCAGGCATCCTTTACCGCGGCGCAAAGCTCTTCGATGTCCCGCTCGGAGCCGAACAGCCCGGTCACGCTGGTCTGGTGCCACAGCGGCGTGGTGCCGGGGTCTGGCTCATACAGTGGCTGATCGGCGGCATCTTCCATGGAGACGGCTTCCGCGCCTATCTCCATAAGCAGATCCTCTAGCTGATCCGCGTTGTCGGGATCAGCCGGGATCTGTAATTGTATCCAGGGCATGTTGGTGTCCTGTCGGGTAGACGAATTTGCTGAGCGGGTCAGTCCCGTATCAGCTTCTCCAGATAATGAATGGTGAAGTCTACCTGTTTGAAACCGCCATCGCGTACCAGTTTCCGGTGCAGCGCCTGATTGGTCTTGATGCCCTCGACAAGCAGTTCGTCCAGCGCGTTCTTCATGCGGCGACGGGCAATTTCCCGATCATCGCCCCAGGTGATCAGTTTGGCCACCATGGAGTCGTAGAAGGGTGGCACGGTGTAGCCGCTGTACAGGTGCGAATCCACCCGGATGCCGTTGCCCCCGGGGGCATGGAAGTGCTTGACCTTGCCGGGGCTGGGCACGAAGGTTTTCGGATCCTCGGCATTGATACGGCATTCCAGTGCGTGGCCGGAAATCTTGATGTCGTCCTGGGTGTATTGCAGGGGCAGGCCACTGGCAATGCGCAGCTGCTCGCGAACAATGTCCACGCCAGTCACCATCTCCGACACCGGATGCTCCACCTGTACCCGGGTGTTCATCTCGATGAAGTAGAAGGCGCCGTCCTGGTACAGGAACTCGAACGTGCCGGCCCCCACATAGCCGATTTTCTTGCAGGCATCGACGCAGGCCTTCAGTGTTATTTCCCGTGCTTCCGGGTCGATATTCGGTGCGGGTGCTTCTTCCAGTACTTTCTGGTGCCGGCGCTGCATGGAGCAGTCCCGGTCGCCCAGGTGAATCACGTTGCCATGGGTGTCCGCCAGAACCTGGACCTCCACATGGCGGGGGCGCTCCAGGTATTTCTCGAGGTAAACCGTGGCATCGCCAAAGGTGTTCTTTGCCTCGCTCTGGGTGATCTGCACGCTTTTCAGCAGCGCTGCCTCGGAATGAACCACCTGCATGCCACGGCCGCCGCCACCGGAGGCTGCCTTGATGATCACCGGGTAGCCGATTCTCCTGGCCACTTCCAGAGTGCGCTCGTCATCATCGGTGATTGGGCCATCGGAGCCCGGAACAGTGGGAACACCGGCTTCGATCATGGAATTGATGGCCGAGACCTTGTTACCCATAAGGCGAATGGTTTCAGCCCTGGGGCCGATAAAGCGAAAGCCGCTTTTTTCCACCTGTTCGGCGAAATCGGCGTTTTCCGCAAGAAATCCATAGCCGGGATGAATACCGACGGAATCCGTAACTTCCGCTGCGCTGATGATCGCGGGGATGTTCAGGTAGCTTTCAGTAGCGCTGTTGGGGCCGATACAGACAGATTCATCCGCCAGGCGCACATGCATCAGCTCGCGGTCAATCTGCGAATGGACGGCCACGGTCTTGATGCCCAGCTCCTTGCAGGCTCGCAGGATGCGCAGGGCGATCTCGCCGCGGTTTGCGATCAGAACTTTTTCTAACATAGCCATGAGGGTATCACCGGGTTCAGGAAATGATGATCAGTGGCTGGTCGAATTCGACCGGCTGCCCGTTCTCTACCAGGATCTCGGCGATGGTACCGCTCTTGTCCGCCTCGATCTGGTTCATCATCTTCATGGCTTCCACAATGCACACCACGTCACCGGCCTTAACCGACTGCCCGACTTCCACGAACGACTTGGCCGTGGGTGAGGGCGAACGGTAGAACGTGCCTACCATGGGCGATTTCACGGCGTGGCCGGAGGGTTCCACCGGCTTGGCGGGTTCGTCGGCTGCCGGCGCGGACGGCTGCGGGTATGACCCGGGCTGCGGCGCCGGAGACGGGTACTGGGCCATGTACTGCGGTGCGGCCAGTTGTTCGCGACGGCGGGAGATACGAACGGAGTCATCACCCTCGTGAATCTCCAGCTCTTCGACGTCGGATTCCTCCAGCAGCTCGATAAGTTTCTTGATCTTGCGAATGTCCATAGTCAGTCCGATCCCGTTTAATCAGTTCTATCGATGAATTCGTTGCAGGGAAGCTTCGAGTGCGAGGTCGTACCCCTGGCTGCCCAGCCCGCAGATAACGCCTTCGGCGATATCGGAAAAATAGGAGTGATGGCGGAAAGCTTCCCGCGCATGCACGTTGGAAAGATGTACTTCAATAAACGGAATGCCCGATGCCAGCATGGCATCCCGCAGCGCAACACTGGTGTGGGTGAATGCCGCCGGGTTGATAATGATGAAATCCACCCCTTCCGATCTGGCTTCATGTATCCGCTCAATCAGCTCATATTCCGCGTTTGACTGTAAATGTAGCAGGTGATGGCCACTTTCGGCGGCTTTCCGGTGTAATCGTTCATCAATGTCGGCCAATGTCTCATGCCCATAGACCTCGGGCTCGCGGGTACCGAGCATGTTCAGGTTGGGTCCATGGAGGACAAGTATAGTCGCCATGATTGCATCTGCCTTGCTGACTTATTTACAGGATCGCCGACTTTAGCGACATTTTCAGCCAATGGTGCGTGCTTGAGGCCTTCAGATCAACACTTTTTGACATTCCGCTTTGTGTCGAAAAGTATCCCGGCAACAAGAACCCGTTCTTCTCCGATTGCGCGCCTATTGTCGTGAACGATGAGAAAGAGCGCTATAAGACGTTGGTTTCATGTTCGGTTTTTGCCGTATGCGGAAACGGCTGGAGACTTTGCCAGAGGTTTCTTTGGGGTGGTGCGCCATGACGACTGAGCAGGGGTGCTCAGTCGCCGGCAGCCGTAACGCAGTTCCGTCCCTGTTCCTTGGAGCGATAAAGCGCCCTGTCCGCCCGTTCACACAATGCCTGGGAGGTGTCGCTCTTCCAGGCGGCAACACCGCAACTGAAAGTGACGTTGAACTCCCTGTCACCGGCGGGCTGAAGCAGTTCAGAGAAGCGTTCACGGATTTCGTTCAGAACGTTGCGGGCGTCACTTTCGCGGGTGTCCGGAAGAATAATGGCGAACTCCTCGCCACCATACCGGCCTATGTGGTCGGTCTTGCGCAGGCGCTGTTTCAGGAACATCGACAGGCTCCGGAGTACGCGGTCGCCAATGGGATGGCCGAAGGTGTCATTCACTTTCTTGAAGTAATCGATGTCGATCATCGCAAAGCACAGCGGCTGGTCTTTCTGCCGGCACTTCACGATCTCCTGGTCCAGCAGGTGCAGTGTGTGGGTGTGGTTGAACAGGCCGGTCAGACTGTCGCGGATCATCAATGCCAACAGCGAGCGGGCACGCCGGCCCCGATTGTGAATGGTGGCGATCAGATGTTTGGGATCTATGGGTTTGGTGAGGAAGTCATCACCCCCCAGGCTCATGGCATGGAGTTGCTTGCTGACGTCTTCTTCGGCAGAGAGGTAAATAATGGGAACGCTGTGGAAGCGGTCCTGCTGGCGAATGACCCGCGCGATCTCCATGCCGGTGCAGCCGGGCATGTACATGTCCAGAATAATGATCTCTGGCGAGAAAGATTCCAGTGCATGGATGATGTCCATGGGGTTGGTGATGATATGGGCGTTCATCCCGGCTTTCTTGAGCACTGTTTCCATGAACTTGGCCTGGGCGCGGGAGTCATCCAGTACCAGGACCTTGTAGGGTTCTACCGTGTTGCCGTGTGTGTAGGTTTCGATCTTCTCGATCAACTGCCCCGGGTCGACTGCCGGATAGAAAAATTCCTCGCCACCACAGCGGGAAGCCCGCAGCCGGGTTTCAATGGTGCCATCCTCATCGCTCATGAAAATAATGGGAATGGGGGTGTCGTGACGCTCCTGAAGGCGTTCGATAGTGGCGATGCCGCTAAGTGGTTCGCCACTGTAGTTGACGTCCATCAGGATGGTTTCGGGCTTGTGGAGGGCGCAGGCTTCTATCAGTTTTTCCGACGTGTGGAACGCGGACGCGCGGAAACCGAAAAACTCAAGCTGGCGAATAAGCCGGCCGGCCATTTCCTCGCTGGACAGCGCGATATAGACCGGGGTGCGGCGGTATTGCTGGGGCGCTTCGCTGGCGGTCTGGTCTGTGCGCCGGAGGGTGCACCTGGAGAGCTGTTCAATGGCATCCTGGAGTTTGCGGTCAAGGCCGTCCGGCAGCGCCTCGCCCTCGGGCCACTCGCCAATAAGCTCGAACACTTTTTGCCCGGAGTCCGCATGGCTCTCCATTTCGAAGCGTTTGGCATAGCGAACCAGTTTGTCAGCCGCTCTGGCAAAATCAGACCTGAACGCGGCAGACTCGCTGATGTCTTCGTGGACCTTCTGCCAAGTATCCAGGACAACGCGCGCCTGGGTCGTGACGCGGCGAGCAAAGTGCTGCCTGAGTTTGTCTTTCTGGCTTTCGTCGTTCATTGTGCTCCGGCCTGTATTTTTTCGTTCCTGGCCGCCCGTCTCCAATACAGGCAGATATTTTCAACATTAGTCGTTTTGCAGAGTCTATAGTGTTTAATGTTGTCGGCGTAGGTGACTCTATGTAAATGTTTGTCAACTATGCGGCGCAGGTCACATCAGCTCCCCGGTAACCGATACTCCAGGCAGGGGTTGCCTCTTATGGCACGGATGCAGGAAACAACACAATTCGCCCGGCAGCAGGGAGTGATCACCCTGCGCACCCTGCTTTTGCTGTTTACCGGTGGGCTGTTGCTGCTCGTGCTGGTTGCCGCCGTCAGCGTGAGCTTCGATCGTTTCCGGGATTACATGACCGACCAGCTTCGCGGGCACTCACAGGATGGCGCCACTGCTGTCGGTCTCTCCCTTTCCAATGCTATCGACGGCCGCGACCCCGTGGCTGCTTCGTCCCTCATTGATGCCGTGTTTGACAGTGGTCGTTACCTGTCAGTGGTTTACCTTGATAACGAAGGCGAGGAAATTGCGGGCAGGGAAACATCCCTTCGTGATGTCCGTGCGCCAGCCTGGTTTGTCTCTCTGGCCGACCTGCCCCTTCCCGCCGGAGAGGCAGAGGTGGTGCGTGGCTGGAGCCGGCTGGGCAAGGTCAGGGTGGTCAGCCATCCCGGCCGTGCCTATGAGGATCTCTGGAAGGTAACTCTGCGTACTATCGCCGGTTCTGTGCTGGTTGCCGGCGTTGGCTTGATAGGTCTGTACTGGATGATGACCCGCCTCCTGCGACCACTCAGGGCTGTGGAAATACAGGCCAGGGCTCTTGGGCGGCGTGATTTCCGGCGCAGGGTTGATAACACGTCCACCCGTGAGCTTAATCAGGTTACTCATGCCATGAACCAGATGGCGGATGACCTTGGCCAGTTGTTCGAAGGCCAGGCCAAGCTTATTCAGCATCTGCGCAAGGTCAATAACGAAGACAGCGTGACCGGGCTGGCCAGCCGCCGGGCGTTCGAGCAGAGGCTCAAGGTGGAGGTGGAATCCGAGGAGCGTGCTGCACCGGGGGTATTGTTCCTGCTCCAGCTGGCGGATTTTGCCCATTACAACCAGAGCTATGGGCGCGAAGAGGCGGACCGTCTGCTTGTCAGCATTGGTGACGCCATTGGTGCTTTTACCCGCCGTCATAGTGACTCCTTTGCAGGGAGACTGAATGGTGCCGGGTTTGCCGTCTTTCTGCCCGGCGTTTCCCGGGCAGACGGTGTGATATGGTGCCGCCAGTTGTTGGAGGAACTTGATGGCATCTATTCCGACTTCTCGGCACCGATGGTCGCTTCGGTTCACGCAGGTATTGCCCAGGCTGCCGGCAACAGCAACGTCCGTGATCTGATGGCTGCGGCCGACGAGGCACTTCGGCAGGCCCAGGCGGAAGAGTCGTCCGCGTGCCATGCCGCCGACACCGACCGGCTTGAGCACTACAACAGCGAAACCTGGCGTGCGATTATCAAGCAGGCTGTCCGGGACGGCAGGTTGTCGCTCTGGCTGCAGCCAATGGTTCGCGAAGGTGACAGCGAGGTGCTGTTCCACCAGGTGTTCTCCCGCATGAAGACGCCCGACGGCTGGGTCAAGGCAAACATCTTTGTGCCCATGGCAGAGCGTTTTGGCCTGACCCCTGATATTGACCGCTGGGTTCTGACACGTTCCCTCGCGTTGCTGCGGGAGCGAACAGGGGAACGGCTGGCCATGACCCTGGGGTTGGTGTCGGTGGCCAGCGACGACTTCCGGAAGGAGCTTCTGGGGCAATTGACGAAGGCGGGGCCGGAACGCCAGCGGTTGCAGATCGGAGTATCCGAGCATGCTGTGCATCATCACCGTGTTCAGGTGGGGCTTCTGGTCCGCGCCCTGAACCGCCTGGAGGTGCCGGTGATCGTCGACCGCTTCGGGGTTGGCGGCGTGCCATTCAGTTACCTGAGGAATCTGAGATTCCAGGCGCTGCGTATTGATAGCAGCTTTATTCACGATATCGACACCCACGTGGATAATCGGTTCTATCTTGAATCCGTGGCCACCATCGCGCGCAGCAGGGGCGTGAAGGTTTACGTTACCGGTGTGGAGACAGAGAGCGAGTATTCAGCGCTGGGTGGAATCGGTATTGACGGCGCTATGGGTTACCATCTGGGGCGCCCGTTTGAGGCGGGGCGCTGATACTGGCTTCGGCGCCGCAAATTGCATATGGCCCGCCTATGCGTCATGGTAATTGAAGCTCTCAGGTGGGCTGGCCAGAACCAACGACAGACCAGGGGAAAAAACAACCAATGTCAGGAAAAATCAGACAGTACTTCAGTGATCGCAAAGACGACCTTCGGGATTTCTCCGGCGGTGGCGGGGTTGTCGGCAAATTCATCCTGGCTGTCCTTGTCGTCTATTTGCTGGTTGCGCTGGTGCTGGGAATGATCTGGAGCAGTGAGCCGGATGTGTTCTCGGTTCGGGAGCATACACGGACAGTTGCCGATAATATGCAACGTGAGCCCGTTACCGGTTTCGCGACCACAGTGACCATGATTCGTGTGGCAGAAACGTTGCTCGACAAGCCTGGAGGATACGTTTCCAACGATGTAGCCCCGCCAGGGCTCTGGCTGGACAACATGCCCAACTGGGAGTTTGGGGTGCTGGTGCAACTCCGCGACTTTTCCCGCGCCATGCGCCGGGACATCAGCCGCTCCCAGAGCCAGTCGGCTGAGGATCGGGACCTGGTAATTGCCGAACCTCAGCTGCACTTCGACAGCGGCAGCTGGGCGCTTCCGTCCACCGAGGCTGAGTACCGCCGCGGCATCCAGGCGCTTTACAGCTATCTCGACCGTCTGTCACGCCCGGATCGGCCTGACGCCCAGTTCTTTGCCAGGGCCGACAACCTGGCCAACTGGCTGGGGGACCTGGAAACCCGGCTGGGCAGCCTCTCCCGTACCCTGGGGGAAAGTGTCGGGAAGGCGTCGGTATCTGATTCCGTTTCCAACATTAACCCGGACGACCCCCTTTCCGAAGATGTAACCGGTGAAGACGTCAAAACACCCTGGACCGAAATCGATGATGTGTTCTATGAAGCCCGGGGCAGTGCCTGGGCCCTGTTGCACATTTTCCGCGCCATTGAGGTGGACTTCCGCAAGGTTCTGAATGACAAGAATGCTCTGGCCAGTGCCAAGCAGATAATTATCGAACTGGAAGGTAGCCAGGGCGAAATGTGGAGCCCGGTGATTCTGAACGGAAGCGGTTTCGGCGTTTTGGCCAACCATTCACTGACCATGGCAGCGTACCTGTCCCGCGCCAGTGCCGCGATCAGCGATATGCGGGACTTGTTGACTCGGGGTTAATGCAGAAAAGTGTCATGCCATAAAAAAACCGGGCCCACTTTAGCTGAGCCCGGTTTTTCATGTTTGCCCGAAAGCGCCGGTTTTAGCCCTTGTAGGCGTTCACGGCTTCTTCGATAGCCTTCTTGGCTTCAGCCGCGTTGCCCCAGCCCTGCACCTTGACCCACTTGCCTGGCTCAAGAGTTTTGTAGTTCTCGAAGAAATGATGAATCTGGTCCCGCAGAAGCTCCGGCAGGTCATCAATTTCCTTCACGTCCTTGTAGGAGGTGGTCAGTTTGTCGTGGGGCACGGCAATCAGCTTGGCGTCACCGCCGGCTTCGTCTTCCATGTTCAACACGCCAACCGGGCGACAGCGAATAACAGAGCCCGCCTGTACCGGGTAGGGAGTTACAACCAGCACGTCGATAGGGTCGCCATCGTCGGCCAGAGTGTGGGGGATGAAGCCGTAGTTGGCCGGGTAGAACATTGGGGTAGCCATGAAGCGATCTACCAGCAGCGCGCCCATGTCCTTGTCCAGCTCATACTTGACCGGAGAGCTGTTGGACGGGATTTCGATGGCCACGTAGATGTCTTCTGGCGGGTTCTTGCCAACGGGGATGTTGTCGAAGTTCATGAGCGATCCTTCCTGAAGTGCGTTTAACTGCGTTGAAAAAGTGGGCGCAATTATACGGGACTATGGTGTGAATCGAAACTAAACGTTCGTCTTCCTACAACCCCATCTGCTTCCCGATCAATTCCTTCATAATCTCATCGGTACCACCGCCAATCGACAATATTTTCGCATCCCGATACAGTCGCTCGACCACCGACTCCCGCATGTATCCCATGCCGCCGTGGATCTGGACGGCTTCGCGGGTGACTTTCTCGCACACCTCTACCGCAAAGTTTTTTGCCATCGCCACCTGCTTGACCGGATTCTTGCCGGCCTGCATCAACGCGGCACAGCGGTAAGTGTATTCCCGCGCCACATCCACCTGGGTAGCCATGTCCACCAGCTTGTGGCGTGTTACCTGAAAACCTTTGACCGGGCGGCCAAACGCTTCCCTCTGACCGGCCCAGGCCATGGCGGCTTCCAGAGCAATTTCCGCGGTCATGTACGCCATGATGGACAGACTCAGGCGCTCGAACAGGAAGTTGCTCATGATCGCAATAAAGCCGGCATTTTCGGCACCGATAAGACGGTTAGCGGGAACCCGACAGTCTTCAAAAAACAGTTCTGCTGTGTCGCTGGCCCACCAGCCCATTTTGCGAAGTTTCTTGCCCGTGGAGAAGCCCGGCATGTCGCGGTCTATGAGCAGCAGACTGACGCCACCATGACCGTCACCACCGGTGCGCACCGCCACCGTATAATGATCGGCACGCATGCCGCTGGTGATAAAGGTCTTGCTGCCATTGACGACGTAGTGGCCACCGTCCCTGACGGCCCGCGTCTTGATGTTCGCAACGTCAGAGCCGCCACCCGGTTCGGTAACGGCCAGCGCGGCAATCTTCTCGCC
The DNA here is from genome assembly GCF_039977835.1 of Marinobacter sp. GTDB lineage: Bacteria > Pseudomonadota > Gammaproteobacteria > Pseudomonadales > Oleiphilaceae > Marinobacter. The sequence continues at coordinate 245,006 of NZ_JBDWCL010000064.1, forward strand.
CCGCAGGACCGGCGGCACAATCGCTTCCTTCACCTCCGGCCGTGCCCACTTCGCCACCGGAGGCAGGCCGATATCCAGCGACCCCAGGCCCGCTACCAGGCCACCGGAGGTGGAGCGCATCAACTCCTCGGAAACGGCGACCTTCATGAACACATCGCCTTCACCGATGCCGCCCAGGCTTTCAGGGAACCCGACACCGAGAATTCCAGCGTCCCCGGCCTGCTTGTAAAGTTCCCGGGGAAACTCACCGGCCTCTTCCCAGTCGTCTATGTACGGCAGAACGTGTGTGGCAATAAACTTACGGGCAGTCTGACGAACCTGCTCGTGGGTATCATTGAAATAATCAGACACGGAAAACTCCCTATGATCGGAAATCATTGGAAGCAGTCTCACTTATATTGAAAAACCAAGCAAGCGCTTGGTAAATAGAAGGCCCGAAAAGAGTCAGGGCCGCGGAGAGGTGGGCTTATCAGGGGACGTCAAAAACATGGATGTTTTTGTCGAGCGTACATGGACGTATTAACAGCGTGCCCCTGATAAGCCCACCTCTGCGTGGCTTCCCCCGAGCTCAAGATCCTCCCAGAAAGTCAGCTGTCCTGACGGGAAATACTCTTGACGCCATCCTTGGTACCGAGCAACAACAAATCCGCAGGCCGACGAGCAAACAGCCCGTTGGTAACAATGCCCACAATGTTGTTCAGCTCCTCTTCCACCTGAATCGGCCGGGAAATATCCAGATTATGGATATCGATAATGATATTGCCGTTGTCCGTCGTGAACCCTTCGCGGTAAACCGGATCGCCACCCAGCTTCACAATCTCTCGGCCAACATAGCTGCGAGCCATGGGCACCACCTCTACCGGAAGCGGAAACTCACCCAGGATGCCCACCAGCTTGGACTCATCGGCAATACAGATAAACGTCTTGGATACCGCCGCCACGATTTTTTCGCGGGTGAGGGCGCCACCGCCGCCCTTGATGAGCTCCAGGTGCTCGTTGGTTTCATCGGCACCATCCACATAGAACTCAAGGGGCGCGGCACTGTTCAGGTCGTATACCGGAATGCCGTGACTCTTGAGCCTATCTGCCGTGGCATCGGAACTGGCGACCGCACCGTCAAAGTCATTCCGTATGCTCGCCAGCAGGTCGATAAAGCAGTTGGCAGTGCTCCCGGTACCTACGCCGATAATGCTGTCCTGGTCCAGATGGGGCCTGATGTGGTCCAGTGCCGCCTGTGCGACGGCTTTCTTCAGTTCGTCCTGATTCATCAAGGGAGCTCCGGTGTTTTCGGGAAATGGTCACAGTGATCGCCATTATAGCGCTTCCGGGCGGCCTGCTTATAGACGGAACCCCGGCAAAGTTTCTACACTGTCCGTTTTCCCAACGAAACATCAACCTCCGGACGGAACCATGCCGCAACGCTACATAAAGAAAATCCTTGATGCCCGTGTCTACGACGTGGCCATCGAGACTCCGCTGACCGAGGCCCGCAGCCTCTCCAAGCGCTTTGGTAACAATATTATGCTCAAGCGCGAAGACCTTCAGCCGGTATTTTCTTTCAAGATTCGTGGCGCCTATAACCGAATTGCGCAGCTTTCGGAGGAGCAGAAAGCCAAGGGCGTGATTTGCGCCTCCGCCGGCAATCATGCCCAGGGCGTGGCCCTGGCCGCCAAGAACCTCGGCATCAAGGCGGTGATCGTGATGCCCCAGACCACCCCCGAGATCAAGGTGCGTTCGGTACGTGACCATGGTGCCAGGGTGGTGCTCAAGGGTGATGCCTTTGACGAAGCCGCAGCCCACGCCCAGGAACTGATCCAGAAACACGGCTACACCTACATCCCGCCTTACGACGATCCGGACGTGATCGCCGGGCAGGGCACGGTGGCCATGGAAATCATGTGGCAGTTTGGCAAGCCCATTCACGCCATCTTCATCTGTGTCGGTGGCGGCGGGCTGATTGCCGGCATGGCGGCCTACATCAAATACCTGCGCCCGGAAATCAAGGTAATCGGTGTTGAGCCGGAAGACTCCAACTGCCTGCAGGCGGCAATGAAAGCCGGCAAGCGTGTAGTGCTGGATGAAGTGGGTATTTTCGCAGACGGTGTGGCCGTCAAGCAGATTGGCAAGTATCCGTGGGAGATCTGCAAGGACCACGTGGACGAGGTGATCACCGTATCCACCGATGAAATCTGTGCCGCGATCAAGGATGTCTTTGAGGACACCCGTTCCATCGCCGAACCGGCTGGTGCACTGGGTGTGGCGGGCATCAAGAAATACATCGAGAGGGAGCAGGTCGAGAACGAAAACCTGATCGCTACCTTGAGCGGCGCCAACATGAATTTCGACCGCCTGAGATATATCTCCGAGCGCACCGAAGTCGGTGAAAAGCGCGAAGCTATTCTTGCGGTGACCATTCCGGAGAAACCGGGCGCGTTCAAGACCTTCATCAATGCCCTGCACAAGCGCAGCATCACCGAGTTCAACTATCGCTATGCGGACGCCACCAATGCCACCATTTTCGTTGGCATCCAGATCCAGGCCGGTGGTCACGGCCGCGAAGACCTGATCCGGGATCTCCGTGAAACCGGCTATTCGGTGATCGACCTGACCGACAGCGACCTGGCCAAGCAGCATATCCGCCACATGGTGGGTGGCCATGCGCCAAGCATCACCAATGAAAAGGTCTTCCAGTTCGAGTTCCCGGAACGTCCGGGTGCCTTGTTGAAGTTCCTGATGTCGCTGGGTACCCGCTGGAACATCTCCATGTTCCACTACCGCAACCACGGTGCGGCTTATAGCCGTGTTCTACTGGGGGCGCAGGTGGAAGACGACGAAGTGAAAGACTTCGAGAAAATGCTCGACAAGGTCGGTTTCCGCTACGAGAACATGACTGATAACGAGGCCTATCAGTTGTTTCTGGGGGCGGGTAACAGCAAGTCTTCGTAGCCTGGTGCAGGCACCCGGGAGAGACCTTCCTCCCGGGTCCAGTAAATCCCGGAGAATCTTACGTAAGTTTAACCTGTCAAAAATTGTAAAACTGAGGATAGGTGTTAGTCTTTCGTCTAATTCTTGAAAACAAGATTAGCCAACTGATTTAGATCGATTTTACTCTTTCGAATACCGGAGACCCCCATCATGGACCGCAAGCCCGATATCATTCGGTCGATCGTGCTGATTTTTGCTGTTGGTCTTGTGATTACCGGCTTTACGTCGCTCCAGGCTTCGGAGGATGGGCCTGCGGCAGTATCCAGTGCAGAGGGAATCGGTAACCTGACCGTTATGGTTCCGGACATGCAGGACTGAACCGCTCTAGGCCTGCTTTCCGGCTTTTATCTATCCGATAATGCCTCTCATCAGTAACGACGCCGTGCAGGGGTATATCCCAGGGCTCCAGCGGTAACTCCGATACTTTCTGACATTCATGGGCCAGCCCTATCAGCTTGGGCGCCAGCCGCGGCCGGACGCGTGTAAACGCGAAGGTGCGATCATAGAAACCACCGCCCATTCCAAGCCTGCCACCGAATTCATCAAACCCTACCAGTGGAAACAGCACCGCATCCAGAGCCCAGGGCGGCCGTCTTAGTCCCTCGTGGAAGGAGGGTTCCGGGATGCCAAATCGGTTGGCTGTGAGTGTTGTATCGTCAGTGAAGCGGCTGAACACCAGTCTGCCATGGTGAACCGGATGCAGAACCGGAAGGTAGAATCGAACACCGCGTTGGCGGGCTATGTGGGCATAGACCCCCGGGTCGATTTCGCCGTCGTTGGGCAGATAGATTGCCACATGGCGTGCGCGGTAGAGGTCAGGGTGTCGCAGCAGGTTCAGGGCGAGCTGTTCGGCAGCAATCTGCTGTTGTTGTGCAGAAAGAGCCCTGCGTTTTCGTCTGAGAGTCTTTCGGAGTTTACTGCGTGATGGTGAATCCGGGTGATCTTCAAAAGGCTGGGGGGAGATAACGTTGGTCAAAATAAGCTTCCCGGGCTGCCGTTATCGGATGTGGCCCTTGAACCCAAAGTTCAAGGTCGGTGGCCGCTGTGACATATTAGGCTTTCCCCGTTAGGGGACGTGCTCACAATGCCCTGAAGTAGCCACCTGGGTAGTGCGCATCGGCTCGAGGACGAATCCGACCAGCGAACAGCCCAGGAAGTTGTTCTTATTATACGGGCATTGCCGGGGCTGATTGCAACACCTGAATCGGACCTGTGTGTAATGCCTAGTTGCCGGAGCTTTCGCCCAGGGCTGTATCCAGTTTCTCGTCCATGGCGTTGAGAATCGAGCTGGCGGCGCTGGACATGGTATCCCGTTCCAGTAAATCGTGGGTGATGTTCAGCGCTGCCATAACTGCGATGCGCTCGGTGCCAAAGACTTTGCCACTGGCGCGGATCTCCCGCATTTTTATGTCCAGGTGCCTGGCGGCCTGTAAGAGGGCGTTCTGCTCTTCCTCTGGGCAGGCGACCAGGTATTCCTTGTCAAGAATCTTGACTTCGACGGTTGTCGGCTGCTGTGGCATCAGTGGTGCTCCAGGGCCCGGAGGCGTCCTATCATGGCTTCGATCTTGTTTTTGGCAAGATCATTCTTGTGCATGAGCTGCGCCCGCTCGCGGTTCCAGTCGTCCTGCAGCTCGCGCAGCATCGCGTTGTCACGCTCCAGTTTGCGACAGTGTTCGATCAGCCTGTCGAGTTTGTCCGCCAATGCCTGTAGTTCGGACTGTTCCATGAGTCGTCCAACGCCTGTGTCAAAGAAGTGAACTAACTATAAGTGTGGACTGCAAGCTGGTCAATTTACAGGGATGTCATCGCACACGATGCGTGACGTCCGTCACTCCGGTGCCACATGCCCAAGCCCCTGTTTACGGCTGCCACGCCATGCCTGGAGGGCAGGAATCAGCCCTACAACAAAGGCAGCGAAGGGAACACTGGCAATAATCAGCCATTCCGTTCCGTTGAGCGGCCGCAGGCCAATCTGGACGCCCCAGGTTTCCAGCAACCAGGGGCTGAGCGCTGCGATGCCGGCAGCGCCGACGAACACGGCAATGACGCAGGCCGAGACCGCCAGAACCACGCACTCGATAACGTGAAGGGTTGCAATCAGTATCGGCGAGGCGCCGGTGGCCCGGAGTATGGCAACTTCCTGTCGTCGCTGTACCTGCAGTGTCAGCAATACCGCAATAAGCCCGATCAGGCTGGTAACCACCACAAAACCGGTGATGCCCAGCAGCGCATTCTCGAACTGCCCCATGATTCGCCACAGCTCGCTGAGTGCCACTCCCGGCAGAACGGCGGAAAGCGGTTCATCCCGGAATTCGTTGATTTCGCGCTGTACCTGGAACGTCAGTACCTTGCGTTCGATGCCCACCAGAGCAGCGGTAATACTGTCTGGCGTCAGGTCCCGTTCCAGGGCCTGTTCAGGCGTCACGGTGCGGCCCGGGATGGCGACACCGGACTCCCAGCCGATGTGGATGGCCTCCAGGCCTTCCAGGCTGACGTAGACTGCCTGATCCACTGGGGTTCCGGTCGGAGACAGCACGCCGGTAACGGTAAATGGCGTGTTCCTGTGATTCGAAAAGCTGGTCCTGCCGCCGCCGTGAGAAAGGACGATGTCGTCACCCAGCTGGTGATCATGCTTGCGGGCCACCTGAGCCCCCAGTACTACTTCGAACACATCGCTGAACCATGCACCGTCGTGCAGTTCGGGTTTCTGGTCGCGACCGTAGCGGAAATATTCGGGGAACTCCGACGTGGTTCCTACCACCCGGTGCCCGCGGTAACTGTCACCCAGGGAGATGGGCACCAACCAGTCGATGCGTTGGTCGTTCTGCAGTTTCTGGTAGGTGCTCCAGCGAATGTTGTTGGTGGCATCACCGATGTGAAAAATGGTGTACAGCAACAGGTTCAACTGGCCGCTGCGGGCGCCCACGATAAGGTCGGTGCCGGAGATGGTGTTGGTAAACGAGTGCTTGACCTCGGTGCGTAGATATTGAACACCCAGCAGAAGGGTGATGCTCAGCGTCAGTGTCAGAGTCACCAGGGCCAGGACTTTGCGCCGGTGCCAGAGACTTGCCATTGCCAGTGAGATTGCCAGCCGGAGGTTCATTCGGTCACCTCCAGGGAAAGCTGGCGGTCAAATAGTCCCGCCAGGCTCTGGTCGTGACTGACAAAAACCACGGAGGAGTGTTTTTCCGCAGCCAGTCCGAGTAACAGTTCGATAAAGCGGTCGCGGTTGTCGCTGTCCAGGGCGGAAGTGGGTTCATCTGCCAGGATCAGTTCAGGGCCGCCGGTCAGTGCCCGTGCGGCGGCTACCCGTTGCTGTTGGCCAACGCTCAGGCCGGTTACCTTGCGCTTCCAGTGAATCGGGGGAATGCCAAGGGCGGTGAGCAGGGCTTCCGCTTCTTTCCCGGGGTGGGGCCGGGCCCGGTCGCGACGCTTGCTGGAAAGCCGGCATGGCAGCATCACGTTCTCGAGGGTGGTCAGGTAGGGCACCAGGTTGAACTGCTGGAAGATCACACCCATGTGATCGGCCCTGAAGCGGTCCCGCTGACCGCTTGTCAGCCGGGGCAACTCTGTGCCGAGCAAGCCCAGCGTGCCTGAAGCCGGTAAGATCAAACCACCCATCAGGCTCAGGAGTGTACTCTTTCCGCTGCCACTGGGGCCGCGAACAAACAGGTGCTCACCGGTATTCAGGGTGATGTCCGGGTATCTGAGCGGTGGCTGGGTGTTATCCCATTGGAAGCTCAGATTGCGGAGGCAAAGTACCTGCCGGGTGGTTGCGGAACTATCCGATGGCAAGTCTGTCTTGCTGGTCATGTCAGGCATTGGTCATCCGGTGTATGATTCCTGCATTGTCTCGGGAGTAATCAATTTCATGGTTCATAATGTTAAGGCTGGTGGACAGCGGAAGCGACTCGCGGTTCCTCTCTCGGTAATAGCGGCCCTGGTGTTCACCGTAGCGCTGAGTATGGTCACAACGGCCAATGCGAACGAGGCCACGGCCGAGATTGACTGGCTCGAACTGATGCCGGCGGAGGATCTCAATCTGCTCGAAAATATGCCGGAAGTCACCCACGAAGGCGATGGCCCCGCCGCGTTGCCGGACGAAATCATGACTGGCCGGGTCGTCCCGGAAATGGAGGGCCGGTCCGGCCGCATTCCCGGCTTCGTGGTACCGTTGAAAACCACTCAGGATATGCGCATTCTCGAGTTTTTCCTGGTGCCGTATTATGGCGCCTGTATCCATGTGCCGCCCCCGCCCCCGAACCAGATTATCCATGTGAAGTACAAGGAAGGCTTCAAACTGGAGGCCCTGTACGATCCGGTCTGGATAGAAGGCACCTTGCAGATTGAAAGAACCGAGAACGATGTTGCCTCGTCTTCGTACTCCATCACTGCGCAAAGCGTAACGCCCTATGAGGCTGACGACGAGGGAGTGTACTGATCAGTTATCGATGGTGAATCTCCGGCTGGACGACCTCAGCCGGGCGCTGCCCTGGCCCGATTCGCTCACCCATTCGACAGTGAGTTCCTCCAGATTGTTGAATTTTCCCATCAGCACCGAGGTGAGTTCACGGCTTGTGACCAGGCCTTCACATGTCAGTTGTTGGGAGACGTCGTATTCCCGGTGTGTTGCTTTTTCATGGTCTTCGTGGTGTGCGTGACCATGATCCTCTTCCGTATCCTCGCCCCCGAGTTGGACTGCGGCATCTGTAACGCGGCAATTGGCAGTAGCGGTGTTTACCAGTGGGGTGGTATTGAGCCACTGCCTGATCTCTGTCAGCCGGTTCCGTTCTTCGTCAGTGTGCGCTTCATGTTCAAAGCCGACGAGGTTGTAGGCAGGCGAAGTGAAGATCAGGTCAATGCTGTTTTTCTCCACTGCTATCTGTAACCGGGCATGACCATGTTCGTGTGCACCGGGATTATCAGCGGCATAGGCGGCGGGCAGACTGCTCGCCGCCAGCAGGTAGCCCATAGCCAGGGCCCGGCGTGTTCCGCTGGTGCCTGATCTCAGTGCGATGGTTGTCGGGATTGGCATGAACCAGTGCTCCGTCTAGATATTGATATGTTATAACATAATTTACTCTATCCGCGCCGGGAATCAAGAGGGCAAGTGCCTTAATACGGCCTGAATGCTAGGATAGGGCCTTCATTCATTGATACAGGATCGTCCCGTTTCATGTCCGAAACCGACACCTCCAATGCCCGTGCTGTCGCCTTCGAGCGCTGGGCAAATGTGTTCACGGCCCATAAGGCCTTCAGCCACCCTTCGGAACTTCATGGTGCTCTTTGTGGCCGACTGGCGGCCGGCTCGCGTATAGACGAAGGAGAGTGGTTGGCAATGGTCTGCGAGCACATGGGGCTGCCAGCCACTGCCACGGATGAGTCCGACGAGCTCCGCGAGTTCATGGCATCGGCTTACGACCAGACTCTCGAGCTTATGAAAGCCACCGATATGAGCTTTCAGCCACTGTTGCCTGATGACGACTACGCCATTGAGCAACGCCTGGAAGCGCTGACCTCCTGGGTGCGTGGTTTTCTGGAAGGGATGGCGCTTTCAGCCGGGGAAGCCCTGGGGGAAGCACCGGATGAAATTCGCGAGTTGATTGAAGATATGGTGGCGATCAGCCAGGTCGCTGACGATGACGAGCCGGATGACGAAAGCGAGCAACAGCTAATGGAGATTGTTGAGTACGTGCGGCTGGGGGCGCTTGCGGTGTTCACCGAATTCAACCCGCCCGAAAAGCCGTCGCCGAAAACACCAACGCTGCACTGAAAACGCTACAATTGTGGGAGAAACCATGGCCTCACTGATACCCGTCAAGGAATTCAACGATCGCCGTCGCAGGCTGATGGAACGGATGGCATCGGACAGCATTGCCATACTGCCCGCTGCACCTGAACGGGTGCGTAACCGGGATGTGCTGCATCCATTCCGCCAGGACAGCGATTTTCATTACCTGACCGGGTTTGATGAACCGGATGCGGTTCTGGTGCTGATCCCGGGCCGGGAGCATGGCGAGTCGGTGCTGTTCTGCAAGGAACGGAACCCCGAGAAAGAACTGTGGGATGGCTTCCTGGCCGGCCCAGAAGGCGCCATTGAAAAATTTGGCCTCGACGACGCCTTCCCGGTCTCCGACATCGATGACATCCTGCCGGGCATGATTGAAGGCCGCAGCCGGGTTTATTACCCGCTCGGCAAAGACCACAACTTTGACGCCAGGGTTATGGACTGGGTGAAGGTTATTCGTAGCAAGGTCCGTTCCGGCGCCCACCCTCCTGGCGAGTTCGTTGCCCTTGAACATCTGCTTCATGACTTGCGACTCTATAAGAGTCCGGCCGAAATAAAGGTCATGGCGCGGGCCGGGGAGATCAGTTGTGAGGCCCACAAACGTGCCATGAAACGTGCCCGCAAGGGCGGTTTTGAGTACAACCTTGAGGCCGAGCTGATTCACATCTTCATGGACAATGGTGCCCGTTCCACCGCGTATCCATCCATTGTTGGCGGCGGCCAGAATGCCTGCATCCTGCACTATATCGAGAACAGTGCGCCATTGAAGGAGGGTGACCTGGTTCTGATCGACGCCGGGTGCGAGCTGGAGTGCTACGCCTCCGATATTACCCGCACCTTTCCGGTCAGCGGCAAGTTCAGTGATGAGCAACGGGCGCTTTACGAGGTGGTGCTGGCAGCCCAGTACGCCGCTATTGATGAAGTGCGTCCCGGCAATCACTGGGACCACCCCCATCAGGCCGCGCTGAAAGTGCTCACCCAGGGGTTGATTGATCTCGGCCTGCTTAAGAACACCACGGTGGAGCAGGCCATCGAGGATCAGGCATTCAAGCCTTTCTTTATGCACCGCACTGGCCACTGGCTGGGCATGGACGTACATGATGTCGGCGACTACAAGGTGGGCGACGCCTGGCGCCAGCTTGAGCCAGGCATGGCGCTGACCGTTGAGCCGGGGCTGTACGTGGCCCCGGACAACACGGATGTGGATGAGAAATGGCGTGGCATTGGTATCCGCATTGAAGATGATGTAGTGGTTACGAAAGAAGGCTGCCGGGTACTGACCGATGCCGTGCCCAAAACCATCCCCGAGATTGAAGCACTGATGGCTGACTGACCGTGAACCAGCTCGATACCGATATCATCATTGCCGGCGGAGGGCTGGCGGGAGCCACACTGGCGCTGGCGTTGGCGAGAACGCTGCCGCAGCTGCGGGTAACGGTGGTGGAGGCCTTTCCATTGTCCGCAGAGGCCTTGCCGGAGAGCTATCAACCCAGCTATGACGCCCGGTCCACGGCGCTTGCGTGGGGGTCGCGGCTGATATTTGAGGAACTGGGGTTGTGGCAGCGACTCTCCGAACACGCCACGCCCATTCGTCGCATCCATGTCTCAGATCGCGGGCATTTTGGTGCAACACGCCTGAATGCGACTGATCACCGGCAGGAAGCCCTGGGTTATGTGGCGGACAATCGCTGGATGGGTTTGTGTTTGATGCGGGAGCTGCTTCGGACCGACGTAGCGTGGGAAGCTCCGGCGGAAGTGACAGGTATGCAGCCGTTGCCAGAGGGTGTCCGGGTCACACTGGACTCACAAGAGGGTGGACGGGAACTGACCGCCCAGTGTCTGGTGGTGGCAGACGGCGGCCGTTCCGGGTTGCGGGAAAAGCTCGGTTTCCGGGTTGATGAGCAAGCCTACGACCAGCATGCCCTGATCGCCAATGTCACCACGGCCAACAGCCACGACTACACCGCCTACGAACGCTTCACCGACGCCGGTCCGATGGCACTGCTGCCCCATGGTTCACCCACACGCGCCGGACAAACCGCGGCCCTGGTATGGACACTGGACAGCGAAGCCCTTGATGACCTGCTGAGCCTCAGTAATGACGACAAGTGCCATCGCCTGCAACAACGGTTTGGCTGGCGGCTGGGACGGTTCATCCGCATCGGCGAGTGCAGCCATTACCCGCTGACCCTGAAAACAGTGGACGAGTCCATCCGCCCCGGCGTTGCGCTGGTGGGCAATGCCGCCCATACCCTGCACCCGGTGGCGGGTCAGGGCTTTAACCTGGCCCTGCGTGGGCTTATGGCCCTGGTGGAGCAGTTCCGGTTGGCCACAGAGAGGGAACAGGCCCTGGGCAGCCTGCCGGTGCTGAAAGGCTATCAGAACCGCCACCGCCAGGACTGGCAGCAGACGGTACGGTTTTCCGACTCCCTGATCCAGCTGTTCGGCACTCACGTGCCTCTGGTGGCCACCGCCCGTGATGCCGGCCTGATGGGGCTGGATCTTTTGCCCGGCGCCAAGCGCTGGTTTGCCCGGCAGGCCATGGGACTGGGCGGTCGCCGCGCCGAAATCCGCGCGCCCGGGAACCACTCCACGGAGCGTAACCATCATGAATGATCAGCCGCACTTCGATATCCTGGTGGTTGGCGGGGGTATGATCGGATCGGCCCTGGCGTTAGGGCTCTCGCGGCAAGGCTGGAGTGTAGGGCTGGTAGAAGGCAGCGACCGCAAGACACTGCTGAAAGGCTCCGCGCCGGTCGAGGATGTGGACGGGTTTGATCCGCGTGTCAGCGCGATTTCGGTCGCCAGTCAGCGTTTACTCGAACAGCTGGGTGTGTGGCCGGATATCGCCGCCGGGCGCCACTGCCCCTACCAGACCATGACGGTCTGGGATGGCGACGGCACTGGCCGTATTCAGTTTGAAGCGGCCGAGCTCAGGGCTGCGGCACTGGGCACCATCATTGAGAATCGTCGCATCGTGCGGGCCTTGTTCACGGCCCTGGCTGACAGCAGTGTCAGGTTGATTGACGGCGCCAGGGTCACCGGCTGGTGGCAAGACGGGAACGAGCGCGGCATTCGCCTTGAAGATGGCTGCACTCTGGCAGCGAGTCTGGTAGTGGCCGCTGACGGTGCCCATTCCCGCATGCGGCAATGGGTGGGGCTACCAACCCGGGAGTGGGATTACGGCCAGCAAGCGATCGTATGCACCGTAAGAACCACCCAGAGCCACCGTTTTACCGCATGGCAACGGTTTTCCCCTACCGGGCCGCTGGCGTTCCTGCCGTTACTGACGGAATCCGGTGACGAGCATTTCTGCTCGATTGTGTGGTCTCAGGACACCGAAGAAGCCCGCCGCCTGATGGCGCTGGAGGACGAGGCCTTCAGGGCGGAACTTGAAAGCGCCATTGAGCGCGAACTGGGGTCGGTTGAGGTAGTGTCGCGCCGATACACCTTCCCGCTGCGTCAGCGCCACGCCAAGGATTACATTGCCAGCGGATTCGCGCTGGTGGGTGACGCGGCCCATACTATCCATCCCCTTGCAGGGCAGGGCGCCAATCTGGGTTACGGCGATGTCCATGCTTTGCTCGATGAGCTTTTGCGGGCCAGACAAGCGGGTATTGATCCAGATAATGCTCTGGTGCTGGCTCGCTACCAGCGTCGCCGAAAGGGCGATAACCTGGCCATGATGGCGGCCATGGAAGGCTTCAAGCAGCTGTTTGGCCGTGATGAGCTCGCTGTGCGTTGGCTGCGCAATACCGGAATGCGCTGGCTGAATCAGCTTGGCCCTGTCAAGAACCGCATTGCCGCGGAGGCCATGGGACTGGACGTTTGATAAAGGATTTCCTGGTTAACCCCCTCGCAGTCGGATCACAAAGGAATGGACTATGGCTGGCAGCAGTCTTCTGGTATTGATTGATGACATTGCAACGGTCCTGGATGACGTTGCGCTGATGACCAAGGCCGCCACCAAGAAAACCGCCGGCGTACTGGGGGATGATCTTGCGCTCAATGCCCAGCAGGTGACCGGAGTGAAACCTGCGCGGGAGTTACCGGTCGTTTGGGCAGTGGCCAAGGGGTCCATGATCAACAAGGCCATTCTGGTCCCCGGGGCGCTTGCCATCAGCTTTTTTGTGCCCTGGCTGGTCATTCCCCTACTGATGCTGGGTGGGGCCTTCCTGTGCTTCGAGGGCTTTGAGAAACTTGCCCACCGGTTCCTGCACCGGCAGGAAGTCGAGGACCACAACGCTGAGTTACACGAAGCCCTTAAGGACCCCGCTGCAGACCTGAAATCTGTTGAAAAAGACAAGATCAAGGGCGCCATTCGCACAGACTTTATCCTTTCCGCTGAAATCATTGCGATCACCCTGGGGACCGTCAGCAGCCAGACCATTGGTATGCAGTTTCTGGTGCTGACCGTGGTGGCTGTAATGATAACCGTCGGTGTCTATGGCCTGGTGGCTGGCATCGTAAAACTGGATGATGGCGGCCTTTACCTGAGCCGCAAAGACAGCGCGTTGGCTCAACGGCTTGGAAACGGGATTCTCTGGCTGGCGCCATGGATGATGAAAACCCTGTCTTTACTGGGCACTATTGCCATGTTCCTGGTGGGTGGCGGCATTCTTACCCACGGGCTGCCTCCCGTGTATGACGCCATTCATCACTTTGCGGAAGGTGTTGGCGGAATCGCCGGGGGCATTGTTCCGGTGGTTGCTGACGGCCTGTTCGGAGTTGCGGTGGGTGCGCTTCTGGTGGCGGTGATCACACCCGTTATGAAGCTTTGGAAAGGGCGTTCAGCCTGATTTATCCACAGGCGTCGAACAGGCGGCTGACCAGTACCGGCACCGCCGTTTCCACTCTCAGAATGCGCCTGCCCAGGTGTACCGCTTCGCAGCCGGCCTCAACCAGCTTGTCCACTTCGTAGGGAATGAACCCGCCTTCCGGGCCGATGCACAGGGTGGTGGGCTGGTTGATGTGAACAGGGCAGGGGGTATTGGTTGCCGGGTGGGCGACCAAAGCGCGGGTGTTTTTCAGCAACGCCGGTAATTCATCTTCCACGAATGGCTTGAAAAGCTTGCGGATGTGGACCCGGGGCAAGACGGTATCCCTTGCCTGTTCCAGGCCTAGCACCATGTTTTCCCGCAGGTTTTCGTCTGACAGCCAGGGCGTCTGCCAGAAGCTTTTTTCCACCTTGTAGCTGTTGATCAGCCAGATGTCCTTGGCGCCGAGCGTGGCACAGGTTTGCAGCACCCGGCGGAACATTTTCGGCCTTGGCATGGCCAGAACCAGGGTAAGGGGGAGCGGTGAGGGTGGTGGTTCGATCAGTTCCACCTGAAGCGTTGCCCGGGTGTCGGTGAGCTGCAACACGCGGCCGGTGCCGATATCGCCGTTTACCAGGCCCACCGGTACCAAGTCCCCCTCGGCGGCCTTCAGTACAGAATGCAGGTGGGCCAGACGGCGCCCGGTCAACACCGCCTGGCCATCAGCGGCAAAGTCTTCCGAGAACAGTAACGCCAGGTTCATTCGCCGGAGGTTTCCGAGATGTCCGGGTCCGCCACTTCGCGCCTGGCCAGGCGGCCGAACAGAATGCCCAGTTCGAACAGTAGCCACATGGGTACGGCCAGCAGCGTCTGGGAGATGATGTCCGGCGGAGTCAGCAACATGCCGATCACGAAGCAGCCCACCACAATATAAGGACGCTTCGCTGCAAGGTCTTCCGGGGTGGTGGCGCCGGTAAGGATCAACAGGATGGTGGCAATGGGTATCTCGAAGGCAATGCCGAAGGCGAAGAACATTTTCAGCACGAAATTCAGATAACTGGTGATATCCGGCAGCTCAACAATGCCTTCTGGCCCAATGGCGGTAAAAAAGCCGAATACCAGCGGGAAAACCACGTAATAGGCAAAGGCAGCCCCCAGGTAAAACAGGATGACTGAAGTGAACAGTAGCGGAAATGCGAGTTTTTTCTCATGGGCATATAACCCTGGCGCAATAAAGCTCCACAGCTGGTAGAGGATCACCGGAATAGCCACAAAAACCGCCAGTACCAGTGCGAGTTTCAGGGGCGCAAAAAACGGAGCAGTAATGTCCGTGGCGATCATGGTCTGGCCGACCGGCAGCAGGTCCCGCAGGGGCTGTGAGATCAGCAGGTAGAGTTCATTGGCGAACGGGTAGATGGCGGCAAAACAGATGATCACCGCCAGCACCATCTTCAGCAGACGATTACGAAGTTCCAGCAAATGCTCTATCAGCGGCATTTCCGGTTGGGCTTCGTCGGCGCCTTGTGTGTTCTTGCCGTCAGGCTGGGTAGTCATGAACGATGTTCCGGCGTGCTGCCCTGTTGTGTCGGGATGTCTTCGTCTGTGGAAGCCTGTCCGGAGCCATTGGCCGACGACGGATCTTCACCTGGCTCAATGTCGGGTTTTGCAGGTTCGTTGACGCGCCGGGAGGCGGGTGCGGGCCGGTGCGTGGGTTTCTCGTCGTCGGAGAGCACCAGGTGCTCGTACTTTTTGGCCTCATCCAGAGCGCCGCGGACGGATTTCTGGACATCGCCCAGGCCTACATCGCCAGCTTTGCGCAACTCTTCCCGTAACTCTTCCGCTTTCAGCTGACGGTCAAGCTCCGAGGAAAACTGACTGACCATGCGCCGGGCGCCACCAATCCAGCGCCCGGCCGCCCGTGCTGCGGTCGGCAGGCGCTCGGGGCCGAGAACCAGTAACGCGATAATGCCGCAGATCAGCAGCTCGACGAAGCCGATATCAAACATTCAGCCAGTCTCAGCTGTGGGACTTGTCCCGTGGCTTTTCTTCGGCGCTGGCCTCATATGGCCTGGCGTCGGCCTTCTCTTCTTCGATAGCGTCCGGGTCAGCGTCCTTCTTGTCTTCATCATTCATGGACTTTTTGAAACCACGAATGGCACCGCCCAGATCGCTACCGATGTTGCGGAGTTTCTTGGTTCCGAACAAAAGAATAACAATGCCGAGTACGATTAGGAGTTGCCAGATACTGATGCCCATGCCGGGACCCTCGTTTCAATGTTTCTGTTACGGTTGATTGTACGCCACATCGGGGGAGATCCGGAAACCCTCTTCAGAGGTATCACCCGTGCTATTCAGGTTATTGCCCCCGGGACGCTTTTTCTTCCAGGCCTGAGAGGTCGAAACGGCTGGCCAGCTCGTCCAGGACCTCTTTCGGCCCCAGGCCAAGCCGCGACAGCATAACCATGCTGTGAAACCAAAGGTCTGCGGTTTCATAGACCACCTCCCGGGTTTCGCCGGAGTGCTCGGCATCCTTGGCGGCAAGCAGTGTCTCGGTGCATTCTTCCCCGACCTTTTCCAGAATCTTGTTGAGCCCCTTCTGATGCAGGCTGGCAACGTAGGAGGTCTCCGGGTCGGCGTCCTTTCGGGCTTCCAGCACCTGGGCCAGTTTTTCCAGAACATCATTCATTGCGGCTATCTCCCTGCTTGTTGCCGTATATTGCGCCGGGATCACGGAGAACCGGGTCCACACTTGCCCACTCGCCGTTTTCCAGCCGGCGGTAGAAGCAGCTGCGACGTCCTGTGTGACAGGCGATGCCGCCTTTCTGTTCAACCTTGAGAAGAATGACGTCTTCATCGCAGTCCAGGCGGATTTCTGCCACCACCTGCTGGTGGCCGGAGGTTTCCCCTTTGCGCCACAGCTTTCCCCGTGACCGGGACCAATACACCGCCTGGCCCTCCTCGGCGGTCAGCCTGAGGGACTCGGCGTTCATCCAGGCCATCATCAGGATATCGCCAGTGGCGGCGTCCTGGGCAATGGCCGGCACCAGCCCATCCGCATTCCAGCGGATTTCGTTTAACCAGTCAGGCGTTTCGACTGTAGCTTCTGAATCTTGCATTTATATGACTTCCATCAGTTTTTTCGTCTGCCGCCGGCAATCAGCCAGGTAGCCGCGGCCAACAGTGCCCAGCCGTGGGCGGGCATGGCCTGCGCAATGGTGACCAGGTCGTGATCGATGCTCAGCCAGGCGACCCCTGCCAGTGCGGCTGCCGCCAGCCCTCTGCGCCAGCGGCGGTCGGCACGGGCACGGTTTTCGCGGATTTGTTCCAGTGTAGCGCGGCTGGCCTGGTCGTTGGAGCCCGATTTGCGCAGCTGTACCAGAGCGTCGTGGACCAGTTGGGGCATCTCGGGCGACTGTTCAAGCCAGGCCGGGAGATGTGACTGCAGGGACTTGATCAGGCCTGAAGGGCCGATGCGCTTACGCATCCAGGTTTCCAGGAAAGGTTGTGCCGTGCTCCACAGGTCCAGGTCCGGATAGAGCTGGCGGCCCAGGCCTTCCACGTTCAGCAGTGTTTTCTGCAGCAGGACCAGTTGTGGCTGTACCTCCATGTTGAAGCGGCGGGCGGTCTGGAAAAGCCGCAGCAGGAAGTGGCCAAAGGAAATATCCTTCAGGGGTTTTTCAAAAATCGGCTCGCAGACGGTGCGTATGGCAGCCTCGAATTCATTGACCCGGGTCTCAGGGGGCACCCAGCCGGACTGGATGTGCAACTCCGCGACCTGGCGGTAATCACGGCGGAAAAACGCCAACAGGTTGCGGGCCAGATAGCTCTGATCGTCCGGGGCGAGGGTGCCGACGATGCCGAAATCAATCGCAATGTATTTCGGGTCTGCCGGGTTACTGACATCGACGAAAATATTGCCCGGGTGCATGTCCGCGTGGAAGAAACTGTCGCGGAAAACCTGGGTGAAGAAGATTTCGACGCCCTTTTCCGCCAGTACCTTCAGATCCACGCCGGCCTCTCTGAGTGCCGGAATGTCCGCGATGGGGATGCCATGAATACGCTCCATCACCAGCACCGACTTGCGGGTGTAATCCCAGTCGATGGAGGGAATGTAGATAAGCGACGAATTCTCGAAGTTGCGGCGCAACTGGCTGGCATTGGCAGCTTCCCGCTGCTGGTCCAGTTCGTCGTGGATGGTGGAGTCGTAGTCCGCCACCACTTCTACCGGATGCAGCCGCCGCCCTTCGGACCAGTAGCGTTCGAGCAGGCCGGCCATCATATACAGCAGTGCCAGGTCCTGGCGGATAACCCGTTCAATGCCAGGGCGTATGACCTTGACGACGACTTCCCGCCCATCCCGCAGGGTAGCGGCATGCACCTGAGCCACCGACGCGGAGGCCATTGGCTCACGGGAAAACTCTGCAAACAGCTCTGCCACCGGCGCACCCAGTGATTTTTCTATAATGCCCTGGGCCACTTCACCGGGAAAAGGGGGAACACGGTCCTGCAGGTTCTTGAGGGAAAGCGCCATATCGTCGGGCAACAGGTCCCGTCGGGTGGAGAGAATCTGGCCAAACTTCACGAAGACCGGCCCCAGTTCCTCAAAAGCCAGGCGCAGGCGGTCCCCCCTGTCGAGCTTTGGTTTCGGGAAAAGGTGCCAGGGTGCCAGCAGGAAGAACAGCTTCAGCGGCAGGGGCAGCTCCGCCAGCGGCAGAAAGGTATCCAGCCGGTAACGGCAGAAGACCCAGGCAATGCGAAACAGGCGTTGCAGGCGCGTCACGGCGTCTCCGGTTGGTCTTTTTTATGGGATTTTTCCAGCCGTTCGACCCTGGCTTCCAGACGTTCGGCCTGCAGGTTCAGGTGGTCGATATCGCTGAAGGTGGCTTCCAGCTCCCGACGCCCCGGCAGGCTGCGGCTTTCCTCGTGGATGTACTCTTCAATATTGGCATTCAGGGAGCCAAAGGCCTGCCTGCTCCAGCGCACGGCACCACGCATGCGCTGACCGATAAAATGCGCGGGCACATCGCCGATATGGGCGGCCATGGCTGCTTCCCAGTCGGGGTCGAGCTGGTCGATGGCACGCTGGAACTGGTGCGCCAGTGCGGTGTCGCCGCTCACCTGAACACGCCCTTCACTGAATACCCGGTCATCACCGGTTGCCAGGGCCACGAAGGCCATGGGCCGTCCGGACAGTACCAGCGCCGGAGATTCCGCAGGTCGGCTGGCCACCTGGACCCTTCCCGTCACCTGTTGCTGCAGCACCAGTGTAAGCCCGGGCCCGTCCAGCGAAAACTGTACCGGCCCTGTCAGCGCGGCCATCAGCGCCTGCTTTCCCGCCGGGTCCAGTTCGAGAGCGCGGTTGAGGGCATTCTCGATGATGGCGGTAATGGCAGACATCAGGGTAGGGCCGGGAAACATCAGGGCTTGATTCCCACGTGCAGGGCGACCACGCCGCCGGTCATGTTGTAGTACTTGCAGTTTACCAGGCCGGCTTCTTCCATCATGGCTTTCAGGGTGTCCTGGTCCGGGTGCATGCGGATGGACTCGGCCAGGTACTGATAGCTGTTGGAATCGCCTGCAATCAGCTGGCCCATCAGCGGCAGGGCGTTGAAAGAGTACACGTCATAAGCCTTGCTGAGTAACGGGTTGGTTGGTTTGGAGAACTCCAGCACCATTACCTTGCCTCCGGGTTTCAGCACGCGGGTCATGTCCCGCAGAGCCTGGTCCTTGTCAGTGACGTTGCGCAGCCCAAAGGCAATACTGACGGCGTTGAAGCTGTTGTCCGGAAACGGCAGGTGTTCGGCATCCGCCTGTACATATTCAATATTGCCGGCGTAGCCCCGGTCCATCAGTCGGCCGCGACCCACCTGCAGCATGGAGGCGTTGATGTCGGCGAGCACGACCTTGCCGGTGGGGCCCACCAGGTCAGAGAATTTCATGGTCAGGTCGCCGGTGCCCCCGGCAATGTCCAGCACCTGGTGGCCCTTGCGCACGCCGGACAGTTCGATAGTGAAGCGCTTCCAGAGGCGGTGGATTCCCATGGACATAAGGTCGTTCATCAGGTCGTACTTGCCCGCCACTGAGTGGAACACTTCCGCGACCTGGCCGGCTTTCTGACTTTTAGGGACATTGCGAAAGCCAAAATGGGTGACGTCGTCCTTCGTGGCCTCCTGCTTTGGCCGCGTGGCAGTCGGTTGTTGCTCGCTCATGCCGTTTTCCTGATGTTCGCTCATGGCTGGGTCCTGTCAGAATCTGAACCCCGTATTCTAACGACTGCGGGGGTGGCTACAAGTTTAATGCCGCCTTACACTGTAAAACGTACCTTAATTTCCGGAGAAACCCGATCCATGTCTGTTATCGATGTCCACCGCGCCCATTCCCTTGATAAAGATCATGCCCGCCAGGCGGCGGAAACCCTGGCCGAGGATCTGTCGAAGCAGTTCGATGTGAACTATCAATGGGAAGGGGATCACCTCAGGTTCAAACGCAGTGGAGTGAAGGGTCATCTCAACATTACCGATACCGATCTCCACATCCACCTGGAACTGGGCATGTTGTTGCGGCCGTTCAAGGTCCGCATTGAGCAGGAAATCCATTCCCAGCTGGATCAGATACTGAGCGCCTGAACCGGCCTGGTGCGATTAAAGGTCGCCTGGCAGCTCGAAAGGCTCCGGGTGACCCTTCAGAATGTTGTCCAGAACCTTTTCCTCGCGCGCGACCAGACGGTCGATGAGCCGTTCCACATCCTCCATCTTGCGGAAGGCGGAATAGCCCCGTCGCAGGAAGCTGTGCAGGTCGCTCAGATCTGCCATTTCCGCAGGTGTCCGGCTTATGGTCAGCAACCAGCCCAGGGTGCGGTTGCGTACATATCGGTCCAGTTGCCGGCCAACATCCGCAACCAGGGTAATCTGGCGTTCGCGATGCTCCAGGCGCTGGCTACGGCGAAATAGCCGACAGTAGTCGTCTGCGCTCAGGGACGCGGGGGCAAGCCCGTGTTTGTGGCAGAGCTCCACCAGTTCCAGGTCCAGTTGCTGGGTGATCAGGTTCAGCTCCACCAGTCCGGCAAAAGTGTCCAGCAGGTGGTCCGGCAACCACTTCACCATTTTCGGGAAAACCCGGTCGATGTTGTCGTCACGCCGGGTCATGCCGGCAGGTGCGTAAAGATCGGTAAGCAGAAATTCCAGGCCAGTGTGATAGCCGGGATGCCGGTACAGATCTTTATGGGTGGATTTCAGTCGCTCTGCCTGCCAGTCGGCGATCAGGAACGTATGATCCAGCAGGGGGTGAGCGGCCTTGTGCTGGCGGAAGTCATGGTAGTCCAGCAGTGTTTGCTGCAAGCGGCGGGCGCTGTCTGAATGGACGCTGGTGCTGACAAGACGCTCACGATACATGAGGGTGACGCTCCACTGAACCTGGATTGGAAACGCGCCAGTTTAGCGGAGCAGAGCCCTTTGTGCAGCAACCTCAGCCCTGTGCTGCCTTGGACAGGGTTTCGAACCCGGGTACCCATTCCTTGCTGTCGAGAGTGATGAAGTGGCTGGGGGCCTCGGTTTCAACGATACGCATGGTTGTCGGGCTCTGGCGCGCACTGGCCAGCATGGCCTGGCGATCGAGGATGCGGTCTACTGCGGGGATCAGGAAGGTGCCATTGCGGATGTTGCTGTAGACACTGGCATCGGTTCGCTCCATCCACGCCATCAGGTCTTCTATGTTGCGGACGATGGTCAGGTGGTCCTTGGTGGCGGAGAACAGCTTGGCCAGCAACTGTTTTTTCCGGGGATTCATGCGGCCGAAAAAGGTCTGGCCGTAAGCAGACGAGGGTGCGCTGTTGATCAGGCGGATCAGCCAGGGCCACATGCCGTGACTCACCGGTTCCAGTATTGCTGTTACCAGAGCGGAAAGCCGGCCATCCGGCAGCACCGGCGCTTCCAGCACCACTTCGACATTTTCGTACAGTTCCGGCCATTGCCGGATGGCCTCAAGAATGACTGCGCCGCCGCGGGAATGGCCGTGCACGCGGACATTATCGGTAGCTGGAAGGTTGGCCAGCGCCTGGTTGAGAATGCAGGCGTCGTATTCGATGGTTCCATCCAGGTACTTGATGGGTACTTCCCAGTCCGGGGATTCGGGCGTCACGCCATTGACGGGAATATGGTAGTTGCTGCAGGTGAGCAGTATCAGCTCGGTTGTGGGTGCTTCATAGGCCTGGGTGAAGTAGCAGTGATTTTCCAGGAAGCCATGAACACCGATCACGGTCTGCTCTGCCTTGCCGCTGTGATTGCGAACCGAAACCGCCCCGGTGCCCACGCGATAGACACGGCCGGAGAACATCTCGGAGTAGGCGCTCTCAATAGGTTTTATCAGTTTGCGTACATGGCTCGCTTTCATAACCGCTCTCCTCCAGCACCCGTTGTTTGCGTTCGGTTGGTCTTGAAGGGTGCTGGTAATTCAGTTGTACCGCTTTATGTCGCCACATATATTGGCACTGGTTACCATTTTTACGCCCAGCTGCGGCCAATAGACTTTTGGCTAAAGGGCGTAAAGACACCTCGGGTGCCTCATAACCATTTCACTAATGCTTATTCCCAGTATAGAGGTGATGGGTTGTAGGCGTGTAACATTTTGTAATCCCATCACCGGGACCTTATATGGAGCCGCCCGTGCTTGTCTGGCACAATGCTGGGTCGTTCATCCATTTCTTGCTGCATTTGCCGGGGACAGTCAGGTTTGAGTCAAAAGGAATCGCATCTGCTGCTGCCCGTGGATTCAGCATGGCTGGCCCTGGAACGTCCGGAAAACCCCATGACCATTACCGTCATGCTGCGGGTGGAGGGGCTGACGGAAGCCCGGTTTCGGGAATTCCTGAAAATATACTGGCTGGCCTGGGCGCGTTTCCGTTTTATGCCGGTGTGCCGCGCCCCGGGCTGGTGGTGGGAAGAGGACCCGGTGTTCTCGTTGCACCATCATCTTGAAGTGGTCCCTGGTGAGTTTGACCATCGGGCGTTACAGGAGTGGGTATCCGCCCGCCTGAACGAGCCCCTGCCGGATTACCGGCCGCTCTGGAAGTTCTGGCTGTTACCGGATGCCGAAGGCGGCGCTGCCCTGTTGCTGCGAATGCACCATTGTTACGCCGACGGGCTCTCGCTACTGGGTGTTTTCGAGCGCCTTTGCCCTTCCTCTCCACAGCAGGCGCCTGTGCTCTATGGCGCACCGGAACAGGCCGACACAGGCCGTTGGAGCCGCGCGGCCAATGCCTGGTTGCGTGAGCTGATCGCCGATGCGCCCCCAGCACCCGGCTCGGCTCAGGAAGGCGGCATTCCCGGCAACGGTGGCACACCCGGCCGCAACGCCCTGGAGCGGGCCACCTGGAAAAGTCTGAAACTGGTGAACGAACTCAGCCACTTCCTGGTGGAACCGAAGGACACGGCGTCGTCCCTGAAGCCATCATTGCTGGGGCGGCGCCAGTGCCGCTGGTCGCCTCCGGTGTCACTTGAACGTTTCCGCCATATCGCACGAGTTACCGGCGTTACCATCAACGATGTGCTGCTCAGTTGTGTGGCTTCAGCCGTCCGCAAGCGGCTTGTGGCCGATGACACCGACATGGATGAGGCGGTGCTACACGCCGCAGTGCCGGTGGATATCCGCAGCCGCCTGCCGGAGGACATCAAGCCGGAACCCGGCACATTGGGTAATTACTTCGGCACCGTTTTCGTGCCTCTGCCAGTTGATGGTGAGAGTTCGCTGGAACGGCTTTTCCGTATCAAACATGAAACCCGCAAACTCAAGAAAAGCTGGCAACCTGGCCTGTCCTGGGCCCTGACCGGCAGTGCCTCGCTCATACCCGAAGCCTGGCGCCAGCCCGTCGCTGACCTGTTCTACCGCAAGGCCACTGCGGTGGTGTCGAACGTGCCCGGTACACGGGATGAACGCTACCTGGCCGGTTGCCGCATCCTGGAACAGATGTTCTGGGTACCCCAGGCCGGCGATATCGGGCTTGGAGTCAGCATTGTCAGCTACGCCGGCCAGGTCCAGTTCGGTGTGGTGGCTGACGAGGCCGTTATGGCCCACCCCGAAAGGTTCCTGGAAGACTGCCTGCAAGAGCTCGATCTCTTCCCTTCCTGACAGGTCGTAATCCCAAAGTTCAGTTTTCGCGGCCTCCTAAAAGATCAGAAAACCTGCCCCCTTGGCGCATTTCCCACTCCCGCTGCTTCATCGACCATTGAATTCAGGCGAGAGAGTGCGCCTGAGACACGGGTTATCACCCGTTGCTCAACACCCAGATTCAACAAAAACCGGGGGAATTATGAACAACAACAATTTCAGAAAGTCAGGGCTCGCTTTAGCAATGGTTGCCGCCATGGGGGCTAGCGCAGGCGCCAATGCGGCGATCGAAGTTTACAGCGAAGACGGTACCAGCTTCTCGGTGGACGGCTATTTCAACGCGTTCTATGTGAACCGTGACGACAAGCTGAATGACGTACGCAACTCGGACGTCAAGATGGGTTTCCTGCCCAACACCATCGGTTTCAATTTCAGCAAAGAGATGGGTGATCTTACCCTGGGTGGCCGGTCTTCTTTCTGGTCCACTATCAACGACAGCCTGCAGTCACCCACCGACACCGCTATCGACGTGCGCCAGCTTTACGCCACCGTGGACGGGTCTTTCGGCCAGGTTCTGATTGGTAAGGATTTTGGTTTGTATGCCCGGTCCAATATCTTCCTGGACGAAATCCTCATGGGCTTCGGTTCTCCGGGCGCGGCAACCGGTGTTTCTTTCGGCAATATCCGTACCGGTTACCCCTATCCGAATCCGTCTGCGCAGATCACCTACCGGACTCCGGATATGGGTGGCCTGAAGGTCGCTGCCGGTATTTTTGAACCTGCCGATACCACGCCGGGGGCGCAATCCGAGCAGTCGGCACCCCGTTTTGAAGCGGAGCTGACCTATGCTGCCGATCTTGGTGGCGTGGCGTTGACCGGTTGGCTAAACGGTCGTCATCAGAGTTCAGAGAATGCGACCACGGAAATAGACAGCCAGGGCGTGGGCTACGGTCTCAAAGCCTCGGTGGCAGGTCTTTCGCTAACCGCATCGGGCTTTACCTCCGAGGGTGATGTTCCGGTATTGATTACAGATGCGGCCCTTGCATCGGAAGAGGATGCCGACGGGTACCTGGTGCAGGGTTCCTATACTCTGGGCGCCAATCGTTTCGTGGTCTCCTATGGCGAAACAGACTCTGATCAGGGCGATTTCGAGACTGAAAACACCTCCTTTGCGGTATTTCATGACGTGAACAGCAACTTCAAGCTGGTTGGCGAATACAACATGTTTGAGCAGACCGTAAAGTCCACCGGTGGTGATGCCGCAGAATTCGATACCCTGGCGCTGGGTGCTGTCATCACGTTCTAAGCGTTATTTGATGGGGGGAGTCTCTCAAATGCTGGGACGGATTCCTGGCGTGCGGAGGCCACTCCTAAGACTAAAGTGCCGGTTTGCTTCCCTGCAAACCGGCAGCGCTGACAGGCATTGATCAGGGAGGTTATTAAATCAATGGCTTACGATCATTTTGGCGCGCCCATTAAAAGCACTGAAGTCGCATTGGCTCCGTTTGCAGAAGCCGTAGAATCGGTACAAAGCCATACGGTTGCGGAGCGCGCCTTCATGAAGCCAGCCACCACGTTGCCTGCAGTCAGGGTAGCCAGTTCCGACGCACGTGACCCCATGTTGGCGGCCACTTACCTTGCCAGCCAACTCAGCCACGATAATCTTGGTTGTGTCTTGTTTTTCTGCTCTGCTGAATACGATCTTGAACGCCTGGGTATGGCGCTGGAGCAGGTGTTTTCGGGGATCCGGGTCAGCGGTTGTACGTCTGCTGGTGAAATCACCCCGGAAGGTTATGGCCGGGGCTGCATTACTGCCATAGGATTTGATTGTCGTTATTTTTCCATCGACTATGCGCTGATCAGTGAACTGAACAGCTTTACCCTGCAGGACGCCCAGAGTGTGATAGACGGCCTTCTGACTACCTGCCGGGATGCCCGCCTGGCGCCCATCAAGGGCAACACCTTTGCCATCACCCTGCTGGATGGTCTGTCGAGCCGCGAAGAACTGGTGCTGGCTACCCTCAATGCCGCCCTGGGCACCATTCCCCAGTTTGGCGGCTCGGCCGGTGACGATGAACGGCTGGCCAATACCCATGTTTTCTTCGATGGCCGGTTCCACACCGGTGCTGCCACTGTGATGCTGGTGAATACGCCGCTGGATTTCCGGGTGTTTTCCACTCACCACATGGAGGCCCGAAACGAGAAGCTGGTGGTCACCGATGCTGATGCCAAGAGCCGCACGGTTTACGAGTTGAATGCGGAGCCAGCAGCGGAAGCCTATGCCCGGGCAGTGGGTGTGAGCGTAGAAGAACTGGACCGTAAGGTTTTTGCGCTGCGGCCCATGGGGGTACGGATTGGTGGCCATTACTTTGTCCGCTCGGTGCAGCGTGTGAATGCCGACAAGAGCCTGACGTTCTACTGTGCCGTCGAAACCGGCATTGTCATGACGGCCATGGAGCCCGGGTCATTGCTGGACAGTGTGCGCACCCAGATTGAAGCCTCAGAGCGAGTGGTGGGGCCACCCCTGGTCACCATCGGTTGTGACTGTTTCCTGCGGCGCCTGGAGGCGGAACTGACCGGTGTGGCGGATGAGGTGTCCGGGTTTCTCCGGCACCACAAGGTCATCGGTTTCAATACCTATGGTGAGCAGTTCGATGGTATGCATATAAATCAAACGTTCACGGGGGTGGTGATTGGCCAGCCTGATGTCGGATACGGTCATAACTGAGGCTGACGCTGAAAGCAGCAGGGAGCAGCGTATTGCTGAACTGGAGGCGGAGAACGAACGCCTGCGGAAAATCCGGGATGCCCTGATTGTGCGGGTGGAATCCGGCTCAGCTCACAAGCCGGAGCCCTATGCGGTGTTCGAGCATTCGGTGGTGCTGGCGGAACAGGTGCGCGAACGTACTGAAGCTCTCAACCAGACCATGGACGAGCTCAAGGGCAGCAACAAGGCCCTGAGTCGTGCCCGTGAAGAGGCTGAAACAACCCGCCAGCGCCTGGTGGATGCCATCGAAAGCATCGCCGACGGCTTTGTCCTCTTTGATCATCAGCACCGCCTGGTTCAGTGTAATAGCCGGTTCCGCAGCTACTGGCAGCACTCCGGTGTGGAAGTGCCGCCCACTGGTGCCTCCATCGCTGAAGTGAAGGAACAGGCAGTCAGGTCCGGGCTGGTTGTGGAAGAGCATGTCAACGCCTCGTCAGAGGGTGTGGTTTTCCTTCTGGCCAATGATCGGTGGGTCCAGATGACCGAACGGCCGACCCGGGAAGGGGGCCTGGTGGTACTTTATTCGGATATCACCGACGTCAAGAACAGCGAAATGGCACGCCGCATCAAGGCGCTCGAGGAAAGTGAGCGCTGGATACGGGTGGTCACCGATCATGTACCTGCGCTGATTGCCTATGTCGGCGCCGACATGACCGTGCAGTTCTGTAATAAGGTCTACGAAGCCTGGTACGGCCGCCATGGCGAATCTCCGCTGGGCAAGCACCTGCAGGAAGTCCACCAGCCTGAGCTTTATCAGCGGCTTCTGCCCCATGTCGAGAAAGTGCTGAAGGGCAGCAGCGTCAATTTTGAGTTCGAGGAAACCAACGACACCGGGGAGTCCCGCTACATGCTCCGTGCGTACGTGCCCAATGTGGACACGGAAGGACAGGTGACCGGTTTCTTTGTGCTGATCCGGGATATCACAGACCGCCGCAAAACCGCCCTGGCGCTGGAGCAGGCCTACGACGACCTGGAGCGGCGGGTAAAGGAGCGCACTGCGGCACTGACCGGGCTGAACAACCAGCTGCGGCAGGAAATAGACGAACGGGCGGCGGTAGAGGCCAGGCTGCGGGATGCCAAGATGGATGCCGAGCGTGCGAATCTTTCCAAAACGAAGTTCCTGGCTGCAGTGAGTCACGACCTGTTGCAGCCTCTGAACGCTGCCCGACTGTTCACCAGTGCCTTGCTGGAACACTCCTTCGGCCCCAAGGCTGAGGGGCTTGTTCGCTCGGTCAGTACGTCCCTGGACGATGTGGAAAACCTGCTGGGCACCCTGGTGGACATTTCCAAGCTGGACGCCGGCGTGATCAAGCCAGATATCATGGCGTTTGACCTGCGGGATCTGCTCAATAATATTGCGAGGGAATTTCGTCAGATGGCGATGGCGGAAGGGCTAACCCTGGACTTTGTGGCTTCATCAGCGATCGTGGAGTCCGATTCGCAATTGCTGGCGCGAATTCTCCGTAACTTCCTGACCAATGCCATCCGTTACACCGGTGAAGGGCGAATCCTGTTGGGCTGTCGCCGGCGTGCTGGTCATATACTGCTGCAAGTGTGGGACACCGGGCCGGGTATTCCGGCGGACAAACTCACCGAGATATTCCAGGAGTTCAAACGCATCCGCCCTGCCGGAGCGCAACCGGACAAGGGGCTCGGCCTGGGCCTGGCGATTGTGGACAAAATTTCCCGAATGCTGGGCCACGAAGTGACGGTGTCCTCGGTGGAGGGCAAAGGCTCGGTCTTCAGTGTAAAGGTGCCGACAGGGAAGTTACTGCCCAAACGACCGACGCCGGATAGTGAGCGGGCTGTTTCAACCCACAACGGCCTCGGTGGCGCCAGAATCTGGGTCATTGATAACGATCACGCCATCTGTCAGGGAATGCAGACTCTACTGGAAGGCTGGGATTGCCAGGTGATTTCTGCCGTTTCGCTGGAAGATCTGGAGCGCCAGCTGGACCCGGCCTCGAGCCAGGTGGACCTGATTCTGGCGGACTACCACCTGGACAACGACGAGAACGGCGTGGATGTTGTAGCCAATATCAACGGTCGCCGGCACTGCCCGGTACCCGTGGTAATGATTACGGCCAACTACACCAATGAGCTGAAACAGTATATTCGTGAGTTGGGGTATGTGCTGATGAACAAGCCGGTCAAGCCGTTGAAGTTGCGGAGTGCGTTGAATCACCTGCTGAGGGGGTGACCTCCTACCGCTTCAGATACTGACTGAAATCCACATCACTGGCGGATAGAATCGCCTGCACCCGGTTATGAACCCCGAGCTTGCGCAATATCGCCGACACATGGGCCTTCACCGTGGTCTCGGCAATGTTCAGGTTGTAGGCAATCTGCTTGTTGGACTCGCCCTTGGACATGCGTTCCAGCACCAGCAACTGGCGGCGGGTGAGGGAGTTCAGCAGTTCCGGTGAAATCGGGTTGTCCTCGTGGCGGCTACGGCGATTGCTGGTGCTTTCCTTACCGGTACGGATGATATCCGAAGGCAGGTAGACGTTGCCGTTGAGGATCTGCTGGATGGCTTCAGTCATCTGGGCGCGGGGCGACGATTTGGTAATGAATCCGCAGGCGCCGTAGGTGATGGCCTGGAGCACAACCTGTTTGTCTTCCTCCGCAGACACAATCACCACCGGAATGGTGGGGGCCTCGTTACGCAGGGATATCAGACCGTTCAGGCCATGCATGCCGGGCATGTTCAGATCCAGCAGGATAAGATCGAGGTCGTCATTCTCGCGGGTAATCTCCAGGGCACTGTCCAGGTCCGCCGTTTCGATGATTTCACTGCCGCTGAAGCCTGATGAGATCACGCTGCTGATGGCTTCACGGAAAAGCGGGTGATCGTCGGCGATCAGGATCTTGTAGGCGGGTTCCATCGATGGCTCCACCGGTTTATTGTCGTTATGTGGGGTTGTTTCCGATGCATGATAGCGCTTTTCGGAAGAGAGTGCGGCATCGAGCTCATTAAGCATAGCGGCCTCCTGTTCAGAGAATCTCCGGAATCGGAATCGACCCTCTGGTTATTATTGTGATGGTTTCATTACACGCTATCTGCGCCTCAGGTTGAATGCGACCATCGCACCAAAAAACAGGCACCAAAGTACTATTCTTGCACGGCGGCGGGCTTCGTATCGTGGAAGGATGAACCTACAACCAATAACAACGTCTGTTCCCGAGCTAGTCGCTGCCAGCGCGCGCTCCGTCCTGCTGGCAATGTCGGCCCTGTTGTTCGTCTTTCTGCTGACAGACTTCGCCCACGCCAGTGACAGAGCCCGGGCGCCACTGCCAGTGCTGTCCGTCAGCGTGTTGCAATTCGGCACCGCACACTGGGAACTGGACCACGTACTGCACCAGGGGCTGGACCAGAAAAACGGCTATCGCCTCGAACTGAAGCTGGTGGCCAATCTTCCTGCTTCCCGCCTGGCCGTGACCAGCGGATCGGTAAACGGCGCTGTCGCCGACCTGCTGTGGGCGCAGGCGCGTTTCCAGGCGGGAACGCCCTACCGGTATGTGCCCTTCTCCTCCCGGATTGGCGACATCGTGGTACCAGTGGGCTCTGACATTCACTCCGTGTCCGATCTTGCCGGCAAGCGCATTGGCGTTGCGGGCGGTCCGGACAGCAAGGGCTGGATACTGCTTCAGAATGTGGCTGACCAACAGGGCATCAGCCTGAATCAATCCGCCGACGTCCAGTTCGCGGCCCCGCCACTACTGAGCCAGGCCCTGAAACGGAAGCAGGTGGACGTGATTGTTACCTACTGGCATTTTGCAGCCCGCCTGAGAGGGGAGGGAGGCTGGCGCTCCGCCTTTGGCATGGCAGACTTGCTGACCGCCCTGGATCTGGACCGGGCCCTGCCCGTGTTGGGGTATGTGTTCCCGGCGGATTGGGCCCAAGAGCATAGCCCTCTGATTGATCGCTTTGCCGCTTCACTGCATCAGGCGAAGGCGGAACTGGCGCACGACGAAATACATTGGCAGCGGTTGCGGCCACTAATGGGCAACCCGGAAGACGGAGTGTTTGAAGCCCTGCGTGAAGGTTTTATTGCCGGTACCCCTGCGCCCCAGACTGATCAGCGGATTGCCGATCTGCATCGGCTGCTCGAACTAACCGGTGCCGATGCGGACAAGGTGATGACGGCGGACCTGTTCCACCGGAGGCCGCTGTGAGCAACCTCTTCGGTCGCCCGCCGGCCTGGAGCTACTGGGTGGTCCTGCCGTCGTTTGTCCTGCTCTGGGGGCTGGTTGCCTGGTTCCTCAAAACCCCTTTGTTACCCACACCTCTCCACGTTCTCGATACTCTTATCCGGGAATCTGCCTCTGGCGAACTCTGGCATCATCTGAGTGCCACCCTCGGTCGCGTTATCGTGGCGTTTATCCTGTCCATGCTTCTTGGTACTGCGACCGGCGTTGTCATGGGCCGCTCAAAAACCACCAATGCACTGTTTGACCCCATGCTGGTGCTGCTGCTCAACCTGCCGGCGCTGGTGACCATCATCCTGATGTACGTCTGGTTCGGCCTGGTGGAAGTGGCTGCGGTGATGGCCGTGGTGATCAACAAGGTGCCCAATGTAGCGGTGACCGTCCGTGAGGGCGCGCGAAGCCTCGATTATCGGCTGGAAGAAATGGCAACAGTTTACGACTTCACCCGCTGGCAGCGGTTTCGTGACGTCTGGGTGCCGCAACTCTTTCCCTATTTGATGGCCGCCACCCGCGGTGGGCTTGCCCTGATCTGGAAAATCGTGCTGGTGGTGGAGTTGCTGGGCCGCTCGGATGGCATTGGCTTCCAGCTGCACCTGGCTTTCCAGATATTCGACGTAGCCGCCATTCTCGCCTACAGCCTGGCATTTATTGCAGTGGTCCAGCTCATCGAGCTGATCATCCTTCAACCCCTTGAACATCGTTCCAGCCGCTGGCGCCAGCCGGAGGCTACCCATGCTTGAACTGCGAATCGCAGGGCGCAGCTATGGTCAACCGGTGCTGGGGGAGGTGTTTGCGACCATTGAGCGGGGGGATCGAATCTGTCTGCTGGGGCCGTCCGGTATTGGTAAAACGACTCTGCTGAATGCGATTGCGGGGCTTGATAAAACCATTCCTGCGGAAGCCATTATTGGTCGAGAAAAACTGAAGGTGGGTTACCTGTTCCAGGAGCATCGACTGCTGCCCTGGCGCACACTGAGCT
The DNA here is from genome assembly GCF_039977835.1 of Marinobacter sp. Classification (GTDB taxonomy): domain Bacteria; phylum Pseudomonadota; class Gammaproteobacteria; order Pseudomonadales; family Oleiphilaceae; genus Marinobacter. Next base: position 276,592 of record NZ_JBDWCL010000064.1, read on the forward strand.
CCAACCTCCAGTTGGCCGGTGCCACGCCCCGGGAAGCGGAAGTCCATCTTGCCAGTGTAGGGCTGGAGGGATATGGCCATTACCTGCCGGACCAGCTTTCCCTGGGGATGGCGCGGAGAGCTGCGCTTGCGCGTTGCCTCGCTGTAAAACCCGACTTGTTACTGCTGGACGAGCCTTTTGCCTCGCTTGATCCGGTAATGGCTGGCGAATTGAAAGTATTGATAGCCGGGCTTCTCGACTCCAATCCGGGCATGGCGATGATCTGCGTGACGCACGACGGTGGGGATGCGGAAATTCTGGCCAATCGGTTGTGGTATCTGGATGGCAGGCCGGCCCAATTGCAGTGGGATGATGTGGTTGGAGAGCCTCGGCTGCTCAACGCCCTCCTTGGCAAGTTGCGAGATCCAGAGGGGTTTGGTCTGGTTTGATTGCAGAATCGTGACACTCGAATTGTTGCGTATGCAAAACATCGGCTAACATGGCCGGCTTGTCTCTTACCGTCAACAAGGAGTGCTGACGATGGGCTTTTTGGACCTGGTCCCGGTCTGGGACTTGAAGGCCTACCACCTTCCCCGTATTGAATCCCCCTTTATTGGCGCCAGTATGGCCAGGCGTCTTGTGCAAGCCGATGGCAGTATCGTCCCCTCAAACGTGGCATCGACGATTCGTGCTGGTTCCAGTGCCAGCAACGACCTGGCTGATATCGTCTACCAGGCAGTCGCCGACTGTCGGTTGATGCTTGTTCATACCGGTTCGGATCGACCCTTGTCGCCCATAGTTGCCTGGCAGGCGGACGAGAGCCTCCCTGTTGGCGGTCGCTGGCGGATAAACGGTAGCGGAATCAGTTCCCCCTACGGAATCAGTAAGGCCGTTGAAGAACTGAATGCTTGCGACATTACCCCGGAAAAACTGCGGCAGTATCATCCCCATGGCATTGGTGGGTTGGGGGTGGGCCTGTTTTCGGCAAACTACCGCCAGTGGGAGCGGTCCGAGCAGGCGTCGCAAAGTGGACCGGCGGATCACCGCCTGAGCTTGCCCCTGGGTGCAGCAGCTTCGGTGGCTCCGCTGGAGGCTGCCCCTGTAACCGAATTTGCCCGGACTGATCCGCCCCAAAAAACCCCTCGGAAAGTGCATTTGGAAGTTGGCATATTCACCGACGGCACCATGAACAACGCCGCCAACGCGCAGTCTTTTGCAGAGCAGCTGGAGCAGGAGTGTCTGATTCCTTATGAAAACGATGAGATTAGTCGGGATGAATGTGAGTGGCGGATGGGCTTGTTGATGGGCGACAGTTACGCCAACGCTGCTACGAATGTGGCGAAGCTGCGAGATATGTACATGGAAGGTGAGCAGGAGTCTGACGGGAGCATAACTTATCAGCGGTACGTCTACGCCCCTGGCGCAGGTACCAAGACGGGAGATAGTGACAAATGGTATGGCGCGGCTACTGGTATGGGCGAAGCGGGAGTCATTCAGCAAGTCAACTACGCCTTTTCACGACTGGTATTGCGGGTGAAGGAGGACCTGCAAGGCCAGGCCATCGACAGTTTGACGGTCGATCTTTTCGGTTTCAGCCGCGGAGCAGCGGCGGCTCGCCACGCAGCCCATGAGGTCAACCAGGGAAAGAGCGGGCTGCTGGCCCAAAGGTTTGCGGAGTACGGTATTCTCTGGCCAGAAAGGGTGGAAGTACGTTTCGTGGGATTGTTTGATTCCGTAGCAGCCATTGTTAACCCATTCTCCGGTGACCTGTTTGCTCACAACGACCGAAACCATCCGGTGAAGCTGTATCTGGATCCTGGCAAAGTAGGTCATGTGGTGCACCTGACCGCCGCGCACGAGCACCGAAAGAACTTTGCCCTCAACAGTATCAGGAACCGGGATGGAAGCCTTCCGACCAACTTCAGGGAAATTACGCTACCGGGCGCCCATTCCGATATTGGTGGGGGCTATGGCGACCGCCAAAGGGAAGAGGTGTTATTAAGTCCGATGTTGCCGGTGCCCAAAAATCGACTGAGGTGGCCGGAGAAAACCGCAGAGTGGGACAACCTGGAGGCCCAGAAGCAACAACTGACAGTGGAAGGCTGGATTGGTCCCTATAACCTGCCGGTACGGCAGTCGGATCAGGCGCAGGCGTGGCCGAAAGACCTGGGCTCTGAAGGGCCCGCGCGCCTGGAAATTATCACTCAGCGCTATGATCATCCAGCACCGGATGGCCGGGTTGATCTGGCGTTGCGGATGCTACGAGAGGTGCGTGGTGAATATTCACGAGTGACTATGCGGCTGATGTATGGTTTGGCGGTTGAGAAGGGTGTGCCGCTGGGTGAAATCGATCCCACGGATGACACCGTTTCAGTGCCCAGCGAACTGGCACCCGTCCTCGAACAATTTGTGGAGCAGGTGGCTCAGGGCGAAAACCATCCATCGCTTGATCCTGAACAAATGGATTTATTACTACAGTGCTATATCCATCACTCGGCAAACTACAACAGCATTGAGACTCAGGTTGCGGGAGCGCCCGCGAAGCTCGGGGTGTTGTTCCCTCATGCCCCCGCGTCTTCCGGCGAGCGCCTGGTATATCCTCAGAAGGAGGGAGAATGATGATCCGTAAGGCATTGGCTCTCAGCATTGCCGTTATAGTGCTAGTGGCCAGCGGTTGTGCTACCTCGCCGGAAGAGAAAATCCCCTGGAGTATAAAAATCGTAGCTCCCAAACATTACGATATCTGGGGCGTGAATATGTTCCTTGAGAAGACCGGGGAAAGGAGTTGGCGTGCTCCAGTCGGCTACGTTGGTTGCTGTTGGAAGGGTCCGCGGGGCCCCAGTGGCTCGCACCACGGTCTTGACCCCTTTCCTGAATTGATCCTCATTCACTGGTTCTCCTTCGCGGAGCAGAAGTATTACGTCAAGGTGATCAAGGTGCCGCCGGATCTGCAGGATCGCATGCGGGAGCCGGCGACCTACAAAACGCAGGTGGATGTGCGGTCGGGACCTCGCCACACCATGGCCGTCGGCCTGGCACCCGGAGGCACTGTGGTTGTCTGGATCATGAATCAGATCGGCAACGAGATAGAGGTGATGCGGATGCAGGCCTCTGAGGGGCCAGGGGATCCCTCCGATTTCACTGAGCGCACGAAAGGTTACCTAAAACGGCACGGCGACTACCTCGAAGAACACGGCATACCAACGGATGGTTGGTAGTTTGCCAAAACCACTCATCACAAGAGAGTGCGGCTACCCGCCTGCTGAGGACACCCCGGTCAGGCGGGGTTGGTCCCCAGTATCTTCGTCCGCTGGGGCCGGAACCCGGCCGTGGCCAGCAATGCCAGAACGACTGTCACGGTGGCGGTAATGCCATACGCCACCGGATTCCACTCCAGGTACAGGGAAAACCGGATCGCCTCCACCGCGTGGGTGAATGGGTTGAACTGGCAGATCCAGTACAGCCAGGGGCTGGCCTCGTTCATCCGCCACAGCGGATACAGGGCGGATGACATGAAGAACATGGGGAAAATGACAAAGTTCATTACCCCTGCAAAATTCTCCAGTTGTTTGATCCAGGTTGCGATCAGCAGGCCCAGAGCGCCGAGCATCAGGCTGGTTAATATCAAAGCGGGCAACACTGCAAGATAGCCCCACAGCGGCGGCTCCACATCCACCACCAAGGCCAGCAGCAGGAATACATACACCTGCCCCACTGACACCACACCCATGGCGAGCAGCTTGGTCACCAGCAGGAAAGGCCGCGGCAACGGGCTCATCAGTAGCACCCGCATACTGCCCAACTCCCGGTCGTACACCATGGACAGTGCCCCCTGCATGCTATTGAACAGGATGATCATGCCGCACAGCCCGGGGGCAATGTAGGTTTCGTAGGTGATGTAGGTCTGGTAGGGCGGAATGATGGAAATACCCAGCACTGCCCGGAAGCCGGCGGCAAACACCACGAGCCACAGCAGTGGACGCACGAGGGCGCTGGCAAAGCGGGTGCGTTGCTGCCAGAAGCGTAACCACTCCCGGGTCTGGATGCCCACGAAACAGTGCCAGTAATGCGCAGCTTTCATCTCAACCGGCTCCTGTCAGGGTGTGGAAAGTTTCCGCCAGGTCACGGGTGCCTTCGGCTTGGCAGATGTCATGCCCCGCGCCGTCGGCCAGCAGTTTTCCTTCGTGGAGGATCAGCACCCGGTCTTCGGGGCGAACCTCTTCGATGAGGTGGGTGGCCCAGAGTACGGTCAGACCATCGGAGTCACAGAGCATGCGTACGTGATCGTTCAGCCCCCGGCGGCTGGCCACATCCAGCCCCACCGTGGGTTCATCCAGCAATAGCAGGGAAGGTTCATGGAGCAGGGCGCGAGCGATTTCGATCCGTCGGCGGTGGCCGCCGTTGAGTTTTCGCACCGGCTCGTTCGCCCGTTCAAGCAGTTGGAAACGGGTCAGCTCGCGGTCGCCCCGCACCCGGGCCTCTTTGCGTGACAGGCCATGAAGCGCAGCGTGATAGAGCAGGTTCTGACGCACGGTCAGGTCCAGGTCCAGGGCATTCTGCTGGAACACCACGCCGATTTTACGCATGGCCTCGGCGGGTTGTTTCTTCAGGGATTGGCCGGCCATGAGGATGTCACCCTGTTGCAGCGCGAGCAGACGGGTCAGCAGACCGAACAGCGTGGATTTGCCGGCGCCATTGGGCCCCAGCAGGGCATGAAAACCGCCGGAGGTCAGCGCGAAGCTGACCTCCCTGAGCACCGGCTTGTCGCCGTAGCGAAAGCTGAGGTTGCGGGCTTCAATGGTCATGAAGTGGGATCGATGACCACACCCCAGGGGAAGCGGCCCACCTTGATGGACTTGATCACCTTCAGCTCTTCCACGTCGATGACCGATACATCGCTGGACACGCCGTTGGTGGTGTAGAGGTACTTCTCGTCCTTGTCCAGGTCCAGCTGCCAGACCCGGGCGCCGACCAGAAGGTAATCCAGGACTTCATAGGTCTTAGCATCCACCACCGCGACGTGGTTGGAGGGGCCGAGGGCCACGAAGGCGTACTTGCCATCCGAGGTGAGCTCGATGCCCACCGGTTGTACCCGATCCTGGGGCACGCCCTTGATCTTGAAGTCGATCTGTTTGATTTCTTCTATGGTGTCCACGTCGAAAATATGTACGGTTCCGCCGATCTCTGCCGACGCCCAGGCAATCTTGCTGTCTTTGGTGAACTCCACGTGGCGCGGGCGCTGGCCTACCACGGTGTTCTTCTCGATTTCGAAGGTTTCGGTATTGATCCAGTGCAGCATGCTGGAGGTTTCGCTGGTATTCACCGCCCATTTGCCGTTGGGGCTGACCGCCATGCCTTCCGGTTCCACGCCCACATCAATCTGGGCCAGAACGTCCTTGGTTTCCACATCCACCACGGTGACGATGGCGTCGTCCTCATTGGCGATGTAGAGATGGCGGTTGTTGGGATGCAGGGCAAACTGCTCGGGATCTTCGCCGGAGGGCAGGGTGTCGACAATTTTGCGGGTAGCCAGGTCCAGTACCTGGACGGTGTCGTCGTCGCTGGCGCAGATATAGAGTTTCGTGTGGTCCTTTGATAGCAGGATGCCCCTTGGCCGTGCCCCTACCTCGATGGTGTCCACCACTTCATTGGTCTCGGTATCGATCACCGAGAGGGTGTCATCCTTCTCGTTGGATACGTAGGCCAGGCTTGCCAGCGCAGGGCCGGACAGGCCGATGGCCGCTGCCAGGGCCGCAATCTTGAATGCATTTTTCATGGTCAGTGTTCCTTCTTGTTGTTCAGTGGGGGTCAGTTGATCTGGCAGTCACTCTCGGGCCTGTCGTAGCCCAGGGTGTCCAGTTCGGAATCGGGATGCAGGAAGCCTTCCAGCGGTGGCGTCGCAACCAGGCCCTGGGGATGAACCAGGGGAACTGGCTGGCGGAGCTGCCCGTTCCAGGGCCGGTATGTCAGCTTGCGGCCCTTGAAGGCGGCGAGTTGGAAGTCATCGGAAAACAGGTATTCGCGAATATTTGAATGGCCCGCTTCACTGAGCCCGGTCACAGTGGTGCCGATGGAGCGGACAGCGGCCCAGGCGGCATAATCCTCACTGTTCATTTCGCGACCCGCCAGTTCCCGGAAACGGTTCTGTAACTGCGCCGCGCCCCAGGCTTCGACCACCCGGTGCCAGGCTTCCGGGCCCATGCCCTGGGTGCCTACTACCGGGCGCGGCAGCCAGGTATTGAACGGCACGTACTCCCCGAAATCGCCACGCACGTCGGCAACTACCACGGCGTCATAATCACTCGCCTGGGTGAATGCGGGCAGTTCTTTGGAAGCCGTGCGGCGCAGGTCCGAATCGAAGGTCCAGGGCTTGTCGGCGATGATGTCCAGGCCAAACCGTTTGCTGGCGCGGCGGAAGGCGTCGGCCCAGGCCTTGTCCTGGTCCGTGGGCCCGGTAATCAGGAACACTTCTTTCCAGCGTCGCATACTCAGCCACTGGGCAAGGGCATCGGTCAGCATGGCGTAGGAGGGAATGGTGTGCAGAACGTTGGGCTGGCACTCGCTGATTCGCAGGTCATCGTCAGAGGCGCCGGCGTTGAACAGCAGTGCCTTATCACCGGCCCGCTTTGCCATGGCCTGCAGTGTATCCGCGGGAACGCGGGTCACCAGCAGATCAATGCCCTTCTCCAGCATGCCGTCCAGAGCGGCCATGGCGCCTTCTTCATTGCTGGCCATGACGGGTTCCAGGGCATAGCTCTGGTCGAGGAACTTGCCGGTGGCGTTGTTATCCGAAATTCCCAGTTCAGCGCCCCGCAGACCAGCATCTTCCGGTTCCGGGGTGACATTGGAAAGCACGGGGCCTTGGTCAGGTACCCAGTGAATGTAGCCGATCTTTACGTCGAGAGCTGCCGCTGAAACCGGTGCCAGTAGCCAGCCGCAGAAGACCGAAGCAATCAGTAGCCTGCCTTTAAGATCCATAGTGCGGTCCCCTCTCTGAATATTTGTTGTTCTTGGGTTCAGCTTAGAGAACGTGGAAACGCGCTGAAATATTCAGAAAGTAGGAAACTGCCGGTACTAAAGAACTATTCCCGGGAATTTTTACACCGTTAGCATGAAGTCGAGGCAATTTTCTTCAGGCAGAACGGGACTCCAATCATGAGGGCATACAGCCGGGTGGCGTTATTGATGCTGGCAGTATTTGCCCTGGTTTATGGTGTCGGGGCCTTTTTCTACCTGAAACAGGCGAGACTGGATGTTGCCCGTGAACTGGATGGGATATCGACGCTGGCGGGCATGATTGGAGCGCCGGAAGAGGTTGGCCCGGAACTGATTGCAGGCCTCCGACACTTGCGCCCGTTGTCGGATGAGAGCGTTGCCGGTGGCGGTGGCGACGTCCCTTTCTGGTTTATTCGCGCCCTGGGGGCCGGCGAGTCGAGTGGACTTCCGGTCATCGGAGGCTGGCAGGTGGACCCATACGACGAAGTAGAGGAAATCTGGGAAAACTTTGTTCTGGTGTCGCTGGCTTTCGGCATCGGTATGCTGCTGTGCTTTTCAGCGTTATTCCTGGCAATGCGCCGGCTGACAGAGCCGCTGCGGCGCATCGGCAAGGCCATGGACGACATTGGTGAGGGGGAGGGTTCTCCACGCCTGCCACGGCAGTCAATAACAGAACTGGATCAACTGGTGCAACGGTTCAACACCATGGCAGAAGCGCTGGAGACCGAACAGAAAACCGTTGCCAGATTACTGAACGAACTTCTTGAGCTTCAGGATCGTGAGCGGGCACACATCGCACGGGTGCTTCATGATGATCTTGGCCAGTATATTACCGGCATTCGCGCCCAGGCTCGCGGCTGGCTCTATGACCCGGAACTGAATGAGCGCCAGAAGGATCAGGCGAAGGAATTGGCCGAACACTGCGAGACCGTGCAACAGCATTTTCGTCACCTGTTGCAGGATCTGCATCCTCTGGTCATGGAACAGCTCGGACTGGGGTCCGCCATTCATCATCTGGTGGACCAATGGCAGCAACTCAGTGGCCTTACCTGTGAACTCATGGTGGATGAACGCCTGCCCGAACTTACCGGTGAGAAACAGACCCATCTGTACCGGTTTGTGCAGGAAGCACTGAATAATGTCTCAAGACATGCGGCCGCAACCAAAGCCATATTGGGTGTGACTGCGAAGCCCCGTGTGCTGCAGGTCGAGATTCGCGACAACGGAATTGGAGCTAACAACCTCTCGGCCAGAGCTGGTCTCGGGCTCCGGTCCATGTGCGAAAGGGCACGCAGCCTGGGCGGTAAAGCCGAGTTCTTCAGCCGTTCAGGTCAGGGCACCAGGGTGTGTCTCACCATTCCCCTGAGCTGACAATCCGAAGCCCGGAGAAGCGCCGATGAAGCTGATCATTGTTGACGACCACCGCGTGGTAAGGCAGGGAATCTCCAGCCTGCTGCGAAGCATGATGCCTGGCCTGGAGATAGTCGAGGTTGAAACCGGCCAGGCTGCCATCGCCGCCTGGGCGGAACACCGCCCGGACCTGATGCTGCTGGATATGGGGCTGCCGGATATCTCCGGGCTGGAAGTGGCGCGGCGGATTCGTCAGCGCTGGCGTGGTGCCGGCATTCTGTTTTTTACCATGCATGATGAGCTGCCGATGGTGAAGCAGGCGCTGGAGGTTGGTGGCATGGGGTTTGTGTCCAAGAACTGCGCGCCGGAGGAGCTTGCCGAAGCGGTAAAGCGGGTGGCCGCTGGTGAACCCTACATTGAACATCCGATTGCCACTCGCCTGGCAATGAACCAGGAACGTCCCGTGGATCACCGGCTAAGGGATATGACCCAGCGAGAAATGGAGGTGCTGCTGATGTATGCCCGGGGCGAGGATATTCAGGGCATTGCCAATCGCCTTTGCGTCAGCAGCAAAACCGTTTCCAATCACCTGGCGATGCTGAAGGGCAAACTGCAGGTGAGCTCGTCCATTGAGCTTATCCACCTGGCGGTTGATGCCGGGCTTGTCCGCTACGGCCAGTTACCGGAGCGCCCTCGGGCCTGAGCTCACCAGTCAAAGGGGCAGGCTGTGCAGCCTTCCATAAAGGTGTTTACAAAGGTTGCATAGTGAATGCGGGTGCCTCGCATATCGGCATCCGCCAGGCTGGCATTACCTAATTTGGCCTCCTGGAGGTTGGCACCGACAAGGCTTGCTCCCTCGAGATTGGCCTTGGGCATCCAGGCGATCTCGAAAGTAGAATAGTCCAGAACAGCCCCTTTCATGACGGCACCGGAAAAGCGCGAGAAGTCGAAGTTGCCGCCACTGAGATCCGCCCCCGAAAAATCCGAACCCTGAGCGAACAGGTATTCTGCCTGTGCTCCACGCAGGTCTGCCCCGGTGACATTGGCGCCGCGCATGGAAGCACGGTAGAGGTTCACTCTCAGGCCGGTTACCCTCTCGAGGTTGGCTCCATCGAGTCGTGCGCCTCGCAGGTTGCTGTGATTGAGTGTGGCCCCTTCAAGATTGGCGTCTTTGAAGTTAGCGGAGTGTAAATCCATGTTTGACAGGTCTGCACCGCGCAGGTCAGCGCCCGGACAGGTCGTTTCGGGCTGCAGCCTGCAGCCGTTGATAACTGGCACATCTTCGATATCTGCAAGATAGTCGGCGGCTGCCAGTGGCAGGCTTGCAGCCATCAGGCTGATAAGCACGTGTGGTTTCATCATCGAGTCCCTCCAAATACCCATTTGCGGGATGTTGAAAAAAGCCCGGCGCAAGGCGCCGGGTCAATGCCGGGTAGGCTTTAGCGGGAGGCTTGTGACCAGGAGGGCAGTTTGAAGGCCCAGAAGGACCCACCCTGGGAAATTGGCTTGGTCAGCTCCGCCATGTCGCCGCCCCAGAGCGGGACTGCGCCACCGTAGCCGGAGACCACGCCAATGTACTGTTCACCATCCATTTCCCAGGTGATCGGTGATGAAATAATCCCCGACCCTGTCTGGAAGGACCAGAGTTCCTCGCCGGTCTTTGCGTCAAACGCCTTGAAATAACCATCTCCGGTGCCGGTGAAGACCAGGCCGCCCTTGGTGGTCAGCACGCCTGCCCAGAGTGGCAGCTTTTCCTTGTGTTCCCATTCCACTTCTCCGGTAAGCGGGTCCATGGCCCTGAGGATGCCAACGTGATCGTCGTACATGCGTTTGATCCGGAATCCCTGTCCGAGATAGGCCGCACCTTTTTTATAGGTAACCTCTTCCGTCCAGTAGTCCTCTTTCCAGTGGTTGCCCGGAATGTAGAACAGACCAGTGTCCTGGCTATAGGCCATGGGGTTCCAGTTTTTGCCGCCCAGGAAGGGGGGTGAAACCTCAATGGCTTCGCCCTGGGTCTCGCCCGGTTCAAGGGGCGGTGGGCGCTGGCCTTCTGCTTCTACCGGGCGTCCGTCTTCGCCAATGCGTTCCGCCCAGGTGATGTTGTCTACGAACGGAAAGGCGTTGATATATTCCCCGTTTTCCCGGTTCACCAGGTAGAAGAAGCCGTTGCGGTCGGCATGGGCCGTGGCCTTCACGGTTTCTCCGTCATCCTCGTATTCGAAAAGCACCAACTCGTTATTGCCGGAGAAATCCCAGGCGTCGTTGGGTGTGTGTTGATAGAACCACTTCACCTCCCCTGTGGAAGGGTCAACGCCCACCTGGCCGGAGGTATAAAGGTTGTCGTAATCCTGGGGGTCGCCGCCCGGCGAGGTGCGTTTCCAGGTGTTCCAGGGAGCGGGATTGCCTGCCCCGATAATGATGGTGTTGGTTTCAATGTCAAAGCTGGCACTCTGCCAGGGCGCGCCGCCACCGTGACTCCAGGCTTCCACCTTGCCGGTTTCGGTGTCGGGATCGTCAGGCCAGCTTGGGGCGTCGGGATTGCCGGTCGGAGTACTTTTCTCGCCGTTGAGGCGGCCATAGTGTCCTTCCACGAAGGGGCGCATCCAGACTTCCTCGCCGGTGTCCGGGTCCCGGGCAAAGAGCTTGCCTACAACACCGAACTCATCGCCCGAAGACCCGTGAATCAGCAGTACCTTGCCAGTCTTCTGGTCCTTGATCAGCGTCGGTGCGCCGGTCATGGTGTAGCCTGCCTGGTGGTCCGCGAACTTTTCCCGCCAGGCGACTTCACCGGTGTCCTTGTTCAGGGCAACGATGCCGGCATCCAGGGTGCCGAAGAAAACCTTGTCACCGAAAATGGCAGCGCCGCGGTTTACCACATCGCAACAGGGCCGTATACCTTCGGGAAGTCGGTGGCTGTAATCCCACACCTTCTTGCCTGTTCGGGCATCCAGGGCAAAAAGGCGGGAATAGGAGCCGGTGACGTAAATCATGCCGTCGTGAACCAGTGCCTGGGACTCCTGGCCCCTTTGTTTCTCGTCGCCGAATGAGAAGGAGTAGGCGGGCACCAGGCGTTCAACGTTATCGGTATTAACCGTTGTCATCGGGCTGTACCGCTGTGCCTTGGGCCCTATGCCGTAGCCGAGAACATCTCCGGTGGTTTCGGCGTCGTTCTTGATGTCCTCCCAGGTGACGTCTTTTGCGTTGGCCTGCAAGGAAAAGCTTCCGGCAGTGCCCACTATCACTGCCAGGCTAACCGCTCTGGCAATGGCCGACTTGTGGTGTCTTGGTTTCATGTTCATTTTTCCCCTTGGTTTTTGTTGTCATTCACGCGTCTGAGTCGCGTTGACGGTCAGAGTATTAGCCCGCAGCGAACACGAAGGCGACGGAAAAAATCATGAAAATATCGGGAAAAAGTCGATAAAAACCGGGAAAAGTTCCCGTCAGGCTTGCGTGTGGTTGAAACGTGGCCAATTTCTCACGATCGCTTCGTAGCCTCGTGCTTTGGCGCCGCTTCTGCTCGCCTACTACCAAGGAACTAGAACGAAGGCGCCAAAGTGGCATTCTGATCGGAATGGCGTGTTCCTAGACTTGAATCAGGTAGCTGGCAATGCACTTACAACTAATGGCCAGCGCACGGAGATTCAAAACAGAGGTATAACAACATGTCAGTTTCTTTTTCATTAAAGGCCCTGGTTGCCGCCGGCCTGCTGGCGACGGCTGGTTTTGCCATGTCGCATGGGGATGTTACCCCCCAGGAAGTGGACACCGGTGACTTACCCAATCTTGGCAAGGAAGCGCTGACAGAAAATCCATTCAGAGAGGGAAATGAGCACGGCGACAAGCATGCCGAGGCCGTCAAGGTGGGCAAGAGCGGTTACGCAGGAAACTGCGCGGTTTGTCACGGTATTGAAGCCATGTCCGGTGGACTGACTCCTGACCTGAGGGAATTGACGGAATGGGATGACGAGTATTTTATCGGTCGTGTCATGAACGGCACCGGGCGAGGCATGCCGTCGTTCAAGGACAACCTGGATCAGACCGCCATCTGGGCCATAAAGACCTACATTGAGTCGGTCCCCCAGCCTGAATAAAGGGTAAAGCGCATTCTTCAAGGCTGGAATTTCCGGGAGGTGAGTTTATGAAGTCAGCTTTGCACGCACTGATGCTGGTACTGCTGCTGGTGGGCGCCAGTCAGGTGCAGGCTCAACAGTCCCGCAGTCTGATTCCGGACCGAACCCTGGATATCGTGCAGGACTCAGGCTATCTGAATGTTGGCATGTACAAAGACTTTCCACCCTATTCCTATGAGGTCGATGGTGAGGCCAGAGGAGTAGATGCAGACCTGGGTCGCCGGATCGCAGAAGGGCTGGGTGTGGAGTTTCGGCCCTACTGGATTATCCCGGATGAAAACCTGGGTGACGATCTGCGTAACCATATCTGGAAGGGGCATTACCTGGCGAAAACCCGCATAGCGGACATCATGATGCGGGTGCCCTACGACAGTACCTTCAAGTACATGCGGGATTCCACCGGCGAGATGATCAACGAGCAGGTGGTGTTTTTCGGGCCCTACCAGCAGGAGCGCTGGCAGATTGCCTTTGATACCAACCGCCTGGACGGCGTTGAGACCGTTGCGGTGTTTCAGTACCACCCGATCGGGGTGGAGATCGACACTCTCCCGGCTACCTATTTGACCTCTGCATTTGGCGGACGGCTGAGGAACCAGGTTCATCATTATGCCAACGTCGGTGAAGCGTTCCATGCCATGGATCAGGGTGAGGTTGCCGGCGTGATGGGTATGCGCGCGGAAATTGAACACCAATTGGCGGCCCATGAAGACAAGGGCTTTGCCAAGGCAGGGAATGGCTTCCCAGGCATGACCAAACAGGTCTGGGACCTGGGCCTGGCAGTGCGCCATACCCACCGCGCTCTTGGCTATGCCATCGGGGCGATTGTGGACGGCATGGTCAGATCCGGAGAATTGGTCGAGCTCTATGCCGACCACGGACTGTCCTATAGTCGACCCGGGTACTACGACGAAATTCTTGGCCCCGATGAAAATGGGGAATAAACCGTTACTGCCCTTCGAGCCCGCCACGTGCGGGCTTTTTTACGCAGGTCTTACTACCAAGTGATGAGAAAACCTGTCCTGGCGGTTAATTGTTGGGATTGCGGGTGAGGCCAAGAATGGGGTTTAGAGGCGGGAAGACTTCCCGGTTCACTGGACATACTGACAACAAGAGACTTTGGAGAGCGCAACCATGAGATCTAATCCGTTCGGTAAACAGTTTACCGCCAGTGCCCTGGCGCTGGCTGTATCCCTGGGGGCCCATGCGGTCACCGATGAAGATATCCTGAATGACCATAACACCGTTGACGACATCGTAAGTTACGGTATGGGCGTGCAGGGCCAGCGTTTCAGCCCGATGGACGCCCTGAACACAGACAACGTGAAGTTCCTTCAGCCGGCATGGGCGTTCTCTTTTGGTGGCGAGAAACAGCGGGGGCAGGAATCCCAGCCACTGATCAAAGACGGCGTTATGTATGTAACTGCCTCCTATTCCCGTGCCTATGCAATTGATGCGCGTACCGGCGAAGAAATCTGGCAGTACGATGCCCGACTTCCGGATGGCATCATGCCCTGTTGCGACGTGGTCAACCGGGGCGGTGCCCTGTACGACGACCTGTTTATTTTCGGCACCCTCGACGCCAAGCTGGTTGCCCTGAACAAGGAGACCGGCAAGGTAGTGTGGATAAAGAAAGTGGCGGATTACCAGGCCGGTTATTCCATGACGGCTGCTCCGCTCATCATCAAGGGCAAGCTGATTACCGGTGTGTCCGGAGGCGAATTCGGTATTGTCGGTAAAGTCGAAGCCCGGGATCCGAAGACGGGCGACTTGCTCTGGATGCGCCCTACGGTGGAGGGCCACATGGGCTATGTTTACAAAGATGGCAAGGAGATTGAAAACGGTATCTCCGGTGGCGAAGCCGGCAAGACATGGCCTGGCGACATGTGGAAAACCGGTGGCGCCGCAACCTGGCTGGGTGGCACCTATGACCCGGATACCGACTCGCTGTTCTTCGGCACCGGTAACCCGGCCCCGTGGAACTCTCACCTGCGTCCGGGTGACAACCTGTTTTCATCCTCACGCGTCGCCATTGATCCGGATGATGGCAGCATCAAGTGGCACTTCCAGACCACGCCCAACGATGGCTGGGATTACGACGGTGTCAACGAGCTGATCTCTTTTGATTACCAAGAAAACGGCAAGACCGTCAAGGCAGCGGCCACTGCCGACCGTAACGGCTTCTTCTATGTGCTGAACCGTGAAAACGGCGACTTCATTCGTGGCTTCCCCTTCGTGGACAAGATCACCTGGGCTACAGGCCTGAATGAGGACGGTAGCCCGATCTACAACACCGAGAATGGTCGCCCGGGTAACCCCGCCGATGTCGACGGTGAAAAGGGTGAAACGGTCGTTGCCTTCCCGGCGTTCCTGGGTGGCAAGAACTGGATGCCCATGGCCTACAGCCAGGACACCGGCCTTTTCTACGTGCCTTCCAATGAATGGTCCATGGACATCTGGAACGAGCCGGTTTCCTACAAGAAGGGTGCGGCCTACCTGGGGGCGGGCTTTACCATCAAGCCTGCAAACGATGACTTTATCGGGGTACTGCGGGCAATTGATCCGAAAACCGGTGAAGAAGTCTGGCGCTACAACAACACGGCTCCGCTGTGGGGTGGTGTACTGGCCACAGCCGGTAACCTGGTCTTTACCGGTACGCCTGAGGGCTACCTGAAAGCGTTCGATGCCAGGACCGGTGAAGAGCTCTACAAGTTCAATACCGGCACCGGTATTGTCGGTACGCCCGTGACCTGGGAAATGGACGGTGAGCAGTACGTGTCCATCTCCACTGGCTGGGGCGGTGCGGTACCGCTCTGGGGTGGCGAAGTGGCCAAGGTGGTCAAGGACTTCAATCAGGGTGGCACCGTATGGACCTTCAAGCTGCCGAGCGACCGTGTCGCCGGTAACTGAGCAACTGTAATTACCCTTTTATCGGGGGTTTCCGGGGCTGCCTTCGCGCAGCCCCTTTTTTATGGACGTTTCTGTCGGTCTGCTCAGGCAGCCTGATGGCGGGCAGTCTCGGCAACCGCCTCGTTGATGTCGTCGAACAGTTGGCTGTCGGCCTGGCCAATGGGCAAGTCGTAAGTGATTGTCGCGCCAAAGGCTTCAGGGTCATGGGGATCACGACGAACCTTGTCAAATACCAGCAGGCGGGTACCCAGATAGAAGCCTTCCTTCAGGTCATGGGTAACCATGAAGATCGTGGTGCCCGTCTCCCGCCACAGTTTCAGCAGCAGATCGTGCATGTCCTTACGGATACCCGGGTCCAGCGCTCCAAAGGGCTCATCAAGCAACAGCACGCGCGGTCGCATGATCAGCGACTGGGCAATGGCCAGTCGCTGTTGCATGCCACCTGAAAGTTCATGGGGCCATTTGTTGGCAGAGGCCTCCAGGCCAACCGAAGCCAGCATGGCATCCACCTTTTCCAGGGCGGTACGCCGAGCACTGCCAAACAGTTTTCCGAGCCAGGGCTTCTGCTCCAGCTCCAGGCTCATCAGCACATTCTGGCGTACCGTCAGGTGTGGGAAGACCGAGTAGCGCTGGAACACGATGCCGCGGTTCCGGTCAGGTTCCCCGGGAAAGGCCTCGCCCTCAAGCAGTAACTGACCGCGGCTCGGGGATTCCTGCCCCAGGAGCATTTTCAGAAAGGTGGACTTGCCGCAGCCTGAAGCGCCAACGAGAGTACAGAATTCACCCTGTTTCACGCTCAGGTTCAGGTTTTCCAGCACCACCAGATCACCATATTCTTTCCAGAGATTATCAACCGTTATAAAGCTCATCAGTGGCCTCCTGCATTGTACCAAGGAAATAACCTGCGGTTGGCAAGGCGCAGGCACTGGTCGATAACAATGGCCAGAATGGTGATCCAGATGACATAGGGCAGGATCACGTCCATGGCGAGGTAGCGCCGCACCAGGAAGATGCGATAGCCCAGCCCTTCAGTGGAGGCGATCGCTTCTGCTGCGATCAGGAACAGCCATGCCGGGCCAAGACTGAGGCGCACCGAGTCGATCAGGCGTGGCAATACCTGGGGCAGTACCATACGGGTAATCACTTGCCAGGAGTTGGCGCCGAGAGTCTGGATCTTGATCAGTTGCTCGCCTGGAAGCTCCCGCACCCGCTGGGCCACATCCCGCATCATGATGGGTGCCGTGCCGATGACGATCAACATGACCTTGGAGAGCTCCCCCAGGCC
Organism: Marinobacter sp.; assembly: GCF_039977835.1. Classification (GTDB taxonomy): domain Bacteria; phylum Pseudomonadota; class Gammaproteobacteria; order Pseudomonadales; family Oleiphilaceae; genus Marinobacter. Next base: position 293,239 of record NZ_JBDWCL010000064.1, read on the forward strand.
GAAGACGATAAACAGAATAGGTAATACCGCCAGGGGCGGAACCATGGAAAGCGCGGACACCAGTGGTGCAAGGTTGGCCCTGATCAGGGGCAGGGCGCCATTCAGGACACCGATCACCAATGCCAGAGAGGCCGCGATAGTCACCCCGATTCCCAGGCGCTGAAGGCTGGCGGTGGTGTCCTGCCACATCAGGTAGTCCCCACTGCGGCGATCCTCCTGAAAGGCCATGCGATCCACGGCAGCAGTCATCTGCTCCAGTCCGGGAAGCAATTTGTCATTGGGGTTGTCTGCCAGGCGCTCCTGGGACGCAAGACTGTAGATCAGCATGATCACCAGGAAGGGCAGCAGGCCGAGCAAAGTGGCGGAAACCCGTCCTGGGTGGCGGTTGATCATTCGCATAGGTTGTCTCCTCTGGTCACACAACACGGCAAGTCCATCGCGGGCAACGGCATCCCTTGCGATTCAGTCTCCCGGGCTTTTGTCCCGCCGTGTAACCTCCCAGAGGTCGGTAACTCTCGGACCAGCCATCCGGGCTGATGGTGGAAATCTGCCCGGACCGGAACCCTAGTCACCCATTGTATTCATTGTGTTCGCCGCACGCTTCGCGGTGTTGTCGTGAACGGGTCGGGGTTTCTTAAACCGTTTGTCCATACCAGTGCAGATGGCGTGCCAGCTTGGTAAAACGGGCACAATCGGGGCGATCCGGGCTGATCGGGAGCGAATTAATGCACCATTGATGTGCATGTCAGGTGTGAGTGCACAGTCAAGGGCCCTTCGTGTCGAGCAGCGATTGCGCAGCGGCAAGAATCTTCTGGTGACTCCGGGTTTCCCTGCCAGCACCGCCGGCAATATGCCCCCAGTCAGAAATCAGGGGGGCAAAGGTGGCTCCCGGCATTTGCCGGGCATCCTGCAGTGCATCCTCGACCGTGAAGTAGAGGTCGGTACTGCCAGGCATCACCCGGGTCGGCATGGTGAGCGAAGCGAGTGCGGCCTTGTAGTCACCTTGAAACACCGGGTTGTCACTGATGTCGCCACGCTGCCAGGTGCCCAGCACAGACAGCAGGTTATTGGCATCCTGGCCCAGATGGTCATCCTCCCAGAAGCGCAACAGAGCCTCGATGGAATCGAATCCCAGGTCTCGCCAGAGCTCGTGGCGGAAGAACGCCTGGGAATAGGCCCAGCCTGCGTATACCCGGCCAAATGCCTTGAGCCCGCGCCGTGGCGGTCGCTGGTAACGGCCCTCCTGAAAGGTCTGGTCACAGGTGAGAGCTGCTTTAACCCCTTCCAGAAATACCCGGTTGTGGGGGGTGCAGCGTGCGGTGCAGCAGGTGGCCAGCACCCCACGAACCTTGTCCGGAAACAGGCAGCCCCACTGTAGCGCCTGCATACCGCCCATGGACCAACCCATCACCAGAGCAAGGCTTGCGCCACCGAACACATCGTCCACCAGGCGTTTCTGCAGCATCACATTGTCGTAAAGGCTGACTGCGGGAAAGTCGGGGCCAGCCTGCTGCCCCCGGGTATTCGACGGCGATGAAGATTCTCCGGCACCGAGCATGCTGGGGATGACGATGCAGTACCTGTCCGGATCCAGCGGACTGTCACTGCCAACCCAGGGATGATTGCCTGGGGCTGCACCACCATAGTACGTGGGCAGCAGGATGAGGTTGTCTTTTGGTGCGTTCAGCTCCCCGATCTGGTGGTAGTGCAAGCGGGCAGAGTGCAGGGTTTCACCGCTGGAAAGGGGCAGGTCTCCGGCCTCAAAATCCTCTTCAAGCCGTTGCTTGTCAGTCATTTATAGCCTCTCTGATCATGCGGGTTCCAGGCTCTCGAACCCCTGCTTTGAAAATATATATACACGCTGGCATGTATGTTGAATGACAGAAGCGTTGAAAGAAACGTGCCAGAAAACACATTGATCACCCGCACTGTCGGGGAACAGAGAGGAAACAGGATGACTGACCTGACCAATACCCAGGCCCTGAAACAGAAGCTGGCGGATGCCGGCGTCAAATACGCCATTGCCAGCTATGTGGATATCCATGGCATCAGCAAGGGCAAGTTTGTGCCCGTTGCCCACCTTGGCCAGATGATGGAAGGTTCCGAGCTATATACGGGGGCTGCCCTGGACGGTGTGCCCCAGGACATCTCCGATGACGAAGTGGCGGCGATGCCAGATGCTGATGGCCTTGCCATCTGCCCCTGGAACCGAAAGCTCGCCTGGTTCCCGGGTAACCTCTACCTCAACGGAAAGCCTTTCGAAGCCTGTTCCCGCAATATTTTTCGTCGACAGCTGGAGGCGGCTGCCGGTATGGGTTACCGCTTCAATCTGGGTATTGAAACGGAGTTCTTCCTGTTCCGGGATACCGAAGATGGCGGCTTTGCACCGTTGAGTGACCGCGACAACCTGGGCAAGCCCTGCTACGACCCACGCACTCTGATGGATAGCCTGCCCATTGTGGATGAGTTGGTGGACGCCATGAGTGAACTGGGCTGGGATGTGTATTCCTTCGATCACGAAGACGCCAACGGTCAGTTCGAAACCGATTTCAAATACGCCGACGGCCTGACCATGGCCGACCGCCTGGTGTTCTTCCGCATGATGGCCAACGAAATCGCCCGCAAGCACGGCGCCTTCGCCAGCTTCATGCCCAAGCCCTTCGCCGACCGCACCGGCAGCGGCGCCCATTACAATATGTCCCTGGCAGACACCAAAACCGGTAAGAACCTGTTCGAGCCCGACGGCGACGACCTGCATAACTGTGGCATCAGCAAGATCGCTTATCACTTCACTGCTGGTGTACTGAAGCACGGTGCCGCCATCAGTGCCGTTATCGCCCCCACGGTAAACAGCTACAAGCGCCTAGTCCGCCAGGGCAGTATGTCCGGCTCCACCTGGGCGCCGGTATTCATGTGTTACGGCTCCAACAACCGCACCAACATGATCCGCATCCCGGGTATGGGAGGGCGTATTGAATGCCGCGCGGCAGACATTGCTTGTAATCCCTATCTCGGCAGCGCCCTGATTCTGGCCGCCGGCCTGGAAGGCATTCGCGAAGGCCTGGAGGCCGGCGCACCCCACCACGAGAACATGTACAACTACAGCGACGCGGAAATCGCCGAGCGTGGCATTGAGTATCTGCCCCGCAACCTGGGTGAGGCGGTGGAGGCTTTCGAGGCAGATCCGCTGGCCAAAGAGGTGTTCGGCGAGGCAATGTTCAAAAGCTTTGTGGAGTACAAGAAAGGAGAGTGGGAGAGCTATCACAACCATGTGTCTGAATGGGAAGTTGATCGCTATCTGAAGATGTTCTGATCGGTTTTTGGCGGTTTTACTCTGACCGCGCTGGCGGGTGGGAGCCCTTTCAGGGGCACGCTGTAAATACGTCCCTGTACGCTTGACGAAAACATCCCTGTTTTCGACATCCCCTGAAAGGGCTCCCACCCGTCAGCGCTACCATGCAGTTGCCTGCAACCACGAATGGCGCTGTCTTTCGCTACTTCTTCCCGAGCAATGCCCAGAACTGCCGCTGAAAAAACGGCGTTTCCCGTTTAAGTGAAAACAGTTTTGGCGCAAACAGCCACGTCTGGGTAATGCCCATCAAATAGGTGTAACTTAGCAAGCCCAGGTCTTTGGGGTCTTCTTCCGTTGTGATCAAACCTTGCTCAACCGCCTGCCCCACCAAATCCCGGAACAACCCGATAATCGACTTCGTCAGCGCCCGCTCCCGTTTCAGTGTCCGGCTCATGGCGTCGGTCAGTTCGGTCTTGTTCAGCAGAATCTCGAACGACTGTCGGTATTGTCTGTTATTCGCCAGCAGCCCCAGCCATTGTTCGATAAACCGGTCCATCGCCTCTATTGGCGTCTCCCACATACCTGCGCATTCCGCCACCAACGCTTCCAACGGTTCCTGGGAATAGGCAAGCACCGCTTCGTACAGGTCATCCTTGTTCTGAAAATGCCAGTAAATCGGCCCACGGCTACAACCGGCTTCTTTGGCAATACGGCTCAAGGTGGTGAGTGAATAGCCGTCCCGGCTAAACAGTCTCAATGCAGCTTCCAGAACCGTCTGGCGCGTTTTCTCAGCATCTTCCTTGGTACGACGCATGAACTTTTCATTCTCCAGTCAACTGTGCTGCACGGGGTTGGTGTGGGGAGGTCTTTCCAAAACTGTACGGAGCCATGGATGGCGGAGTCCAAGCGCCCCAGGGATGGGCCGAAGGAGCGTGTTTTGGAAATACCTCCCCACACCAACCTACTCCCAGGCCCACAAAAAAGGGCACGAGTAATCGTGCCCTTAGCTGCCAATCAAGGCAAGCAATGACCAGATCTAGATCTCGTTGTCAGCAGCCATCTGCATGAAGCTATCGTTAAACCGCAGCTTCACATTGCTCGAGTCGCCCATGATGGAACCGTCCGGAAACTCGATGCCAACGAAGTCCGGGCTCATGGCACCCTGGCCCAGCAGCCCCTTTTCATACGAGAACTGACGAACGCTGTCCATCGCCTCCCGGGCTTCCTCGCTGCGGATAAACTCCACCGAATTCTCCGGCTTCCAGAACATCTTCATGCCCGCCAGCTGCGCCTCGTAACCAGCCTGGTCGGTGCCTGAAATCTCTCCGAGAAACGCCCGGGCCTCCTCGCCCTCCTCAGAGTCCGAGGCCAGGATGCTCATGGTTTCATACCAGGCGCCCACAAGGGCTTTGCCCAGCTTGGGGTTGTCTTCCAGAGTCTCGGAATTTACCAGGGTCAGATCCTTGATGTGGCCCGGAATCTGGCTGGAATCAAACAGCGGTGTCACGCCAGGGTAGTTGGAAACTTCTGTCAGCAGCGGGTTCCAGGTAGTCACGTGGCGAACATCGTCGGTCTGGAAAGCAGAAACCAGGTCCGCGTCGGATATGTTCACCACGCTGATATCCCGCTCCTCCAGGCCAACGGTATCCAATGCCCGTACCAGCAGGTAATGGGACACCGACAGTTCCACCAGGTGAACCGTCTCGCCCTCCAGCTCTTCAATGGAGGTTGCGTCCTTGGAGACCAGGCCGTCATTGGCATTGGAATAGTCGCCAACAATCAGAGCGGTGGTATCCAGGCCCGAGGCGGCCGGAATCGACAGGCCGTCCATGCTGGTGGCCACCACGCCGTCAAACTGGCCGGCGGTGTACTGGTTGATGGACTCGATGTAGTCGTTGACCTGTACGATGTCCACCTCGATGTCGTACTTGTCGGCCCACTTCTTCATGATCCCGTAGTCTTCGGCATACTGCCAGGGCACCCAGCCGGCGTAGATGGTCCAGGCGATGCTGAAGGAATCCTTTTCCTCGGCAAGAGCAGCCATGGATAGGGACGCGGTCAGCAGGCCGGCCGCCAGGCGTTTGCTCAGGTCAGATGTTTTCATGGTGTCTCTCCTCGGGCGATGCCCGTGTTGGTAGATCGGGTCTTTTATTTCAACGTTGCTGGCATTACTCGGTAATCTCCTCGACGATCACCACCGGCGTTCCCGGTGAGACCGCCTGGCCCGCTTCCCGTCGCACATCCACCACGCGGCCGGCGACCGGGCTCAGTAGTTCGATTTCCATCTTCATGGATTCCACCACCGCCACCGGGCGCTGTGCCTCGATGGTATCGCCGGGCTTGACCAGGCATTCCCAGAGGTTGCCTGCCACGTGGCTTTCCACCGCATGCTGGCCGGCGGGGAGGTTGGCGAAGTCGTCTTCGCCGGTATCCTCGATCGGTGCCTCGGAACTGAAGTTGATCTGGCCCGATTCGATCCAGCGTTGCAGCTCCTCGTCGAAGGCCTGCTTGCGCTTGTCGGTGAAGGTCTGGATCTCGTCGTTGTTGTCCGCCAGGAACCGTTCGTAGTCCTTCAGGTTGAAGCGGGTTTCCTCGACGCGGATCGGGTAGTCGCCGTTGGGGAAGTCCCGGCGGATCTGTTGGAGCTCTTCAGCGCTGACTTCGTAGAAACGCACCTGATCGAAAAACCTGAGCAGCCAGGGCTTGCCTTCCTCGAAGAAGTCCGTGGTGCGGTAGCGATTCCACATCTGCAGGGTACGGCCGACAAACTGGTAGCCACCGGGCCCTTCCATGCCGTAGATGCACAGGTAGGCGCCGCCGATGCCCACGGAGTTCTCCGCGGTCCACGTGCGTGCCGGGTTGTATTTGGTGGTCACCAGTCGATGACGAGGGTCCAGCGGTGTGGCCACCGGAGCGCCCAGATACACGTCGCCCAGGCCCATTACCAGGTAGCTGGCATCGAAGACGGTCTTCTTGACCTCGTCGATGCTGTCCAGCCCGTTGATGCGGCGGATGAATTCCAGGTTGCTCGGGCACCAGGGGGCGTCCTTGCGCACCGACTGCATGTATTTGGCGATGGCGGTCTGGCAGGCTTTGTCATCCCAGGACAGGGGCAGGTGCACGATGCGCGCCGGCACATCCCATTCCGGCTGCTTTTCCAGTTCCTTTTCCGCGCTGATCAGCACGTCCAGCAAGGTGCGCTGGTTCAGTTTCTGGCTGTCGTAATGCACCTGCAGGGAGCGGATGCCCGGGGTCAGTTCCAGAATGGCGTCGTGGTTCTGTTCCCGCAGCCACAACATCAGGGCGTGGGCGCGGAAGCGCAGGCGGATATCCAGTTCCATGGGGCCGTATTCCACCAGCACGTAGTTGTCGCCGGCGGCCCGGTAGACCACACCGGTTTCGTGCTCGGTGTTGCTGAGCGAATCCAGAATCGGGGTTTCCGGTTTGATGGGCGTGATATAGGCGGTGGCTGCAGTCAGGGTGGCCACGGATTCATCCAGGGCTTCCCGCAGGGCAACCGCCTGATCCTGACTGACCGGCACAAACCGCACCTTGTCCCCGGCCTTGAGCTGGCCCAGTTTCCAGAGATCGGCGCTGATAACCGTGACCGGGCAGACGAAGCCGCCCAGGCTGGGGCCATCGGGGCCGAGGATTACCGGCATGTCGCCGGTGAAATCCACGGTGCCGACTGCATAGGCGTTGTCGTGAATGTTGGAGGGGTGCATGCCCGCTTCGCCGCCGTCGCTGCGGGCCCATTCCGGTTTCGGGCCGATCAGGCGAACGCCGGTGCGGCTGGAGTTGTAGTGGATTTCCCATTCACTGCTGAAAAAGGTGTCGATGTCCTGGCCCGTGAAATAGTCCGGCGCTCCGTGGGGGCCATAGGTCACGTGGAGCTTCCAGGTTTTGCCGATGGTCGGTTTCAGCTCGTTGGGCAGGGTGGTGGCATTAACCGGACTGGTGTTGCTTAACCCCAGTACATCTCCCGCCAGCAGGGCGCGGCCACAGTGGCCGCCGAACTGCCCCAGGGTAAAGGTACTGCAGGAGGTGAGATATTGCGGGCAGTCCAGGCCGCCACGGAACAGCACATAGGCCCGGGCACCATCGCCGGTGGTGGCGCCGAGTTTCAGGGTGGCACCGGCGGGTACGTCAATCACTGTCCAGAAACCGACCGGCTCATCGTTCAGGGTGGCGTCCAGCGGCGCGCCGGTGAGCACAATCTGGGTGGCCCGGTTAAAGCTGAGCACCGGCCCTTTGAGGGTGATTTCCAGGCCCGGCGCCTTTTCCGGGTTACCCAGTAGCCGGTTACCAAGCCGGAACGAGTAACTGTCGAAGGGCCCCGAGGGTGGCACACCAATTTCCCAGTAGCCGATCCGCCCCGGGTAATCCTGAATCGTTGTCATTGTGCCGCCACTGAGCACATCCACGGTCGCTGGCTGATAGTCGAATTCATTGAGAGTGCGGGTGAACAGGCGGCCTTCCACAAATCGTGAGTCGTCCAGCACCTGGCGCACGTACTTGAGGTTGGTCTCAATGCCGTAGAGCAGGCTCTCGTCGAGGGCCTGCATCAGTCGCTGCCGGGCCGATTCCCGGTCCTGCTCATGCACGATCACCTTGGCGAGCATGGGATCGTACAGGGGCGACACTTCCGTGCCCGGCTGTATCCAGGTATCGATACGCAGGCCGTTGTCCTCGGGCCAGACAACATTGGTGAGCAGGCCGGCCCCGGGCTGGAAATCCTTGTTGGGATCTTCAGCATAGATGCGCGCCTGGATGGCGTGGCCGGAAGCGGTGAGGTTACCGCTCAGGTTGTCCAGATCGGGCAGGGTGCCGGCCCCGAGTTCCACCATCCAGCGTACCAGGTCCATGCCATATACCTGTTCGGTCACGCCGTGCTCTACCTGTAGGCGGGTATTCACTTCCAGGAAGTAGAACTCGGCGGTATCCGGGTCGTAGATAAACTCCACCGTTCCGGCGCTGCGGTAGGCAATGCTTTCGCCAAGCTGGCGGGCGGTGACGTGCATGCGGGTACGGACGTCGTCGGTCAGGCCTGGCGCTGGCGCTTCCTCGATCACCTTCTGGTTGCGGCGCTGGGCGGAGCAGTCCCTTTCCCCCAGGGCCAGCACCTGACCCTTACCGTCGCCGAAAAGTTGCACTTCGATATGGCGGGCGTGTTCCACGAATTTTTCCAGGAATACACCGCTGTTGCTGAAGTTGTTCTGGCTCAGGCGCTGGACAGACTCAAAGCTTTTGTTTAGATCGTCCGGGCCGTAACAGCGGGACATGCCAATGCCGCCCCCGCCGGCGGTGCTCTTCAGCATCACCGGGTAGCCGATCTCGTCCGCGGCTTTCAGGGCCTGATCCAGATCCGTCAGCAGACCGGTGCCGGGCAGCAACGGCACGCCGGCATCTTCCGCTAGGGCACGGGCGGTATGCTTGAGGCCAAACTGCTCCATCTGCTCCGGCGTCGGGCCAAGAAAGACCACACCCTCGGCGTCACAGCGGCGGGCAAAATCGGCATTCTCGCTCAGGAAGCCGTAACCCGGATGAATGGCGCCAGCACCGCTCTTGCGGACCACCTCGAACAGCTTGTCCTGGTCCAGGTAGGTGGCCGCGGCCGGGCCCTCGCCCAGTGAATACGCCTCGTCTGCCTGGCGCACGTGCAGGGAATCCGCGTCTGCTTCGGCGTAGACCACCACGGACGTGATACCCATCTCCCGCAGGGTGCGGATGATCCGGCAGGCGATGGCCCCGCGGTTGGCGATCAGGACTTTGTCGAACGTGTTGCAGGTGCCGCTCAGTTCCATATCAACACCTCGATCGGTGTCGGGTTCCAGCCGTTGCAGGGGTTGTTCAGCTGTGGGCAGTTGGAAATCATCACCAGCACGTCCATCTTTGCTTCCAGCTCTACGTACTTGCCGGCGTCGGAAATGCCGTCGGCGAAGGTCAGGCCGCCATCGGCAGTGACTGGCACGTTCATGAAGAAGTTGATGTTGTGGGTGATGTCGCGCTTGGTCATGCCCAGCTCTTCATGCTCGGTCACCGCTACCAGCCAGCTGTCACGGCAGGCGTGCATGCACTTTTTCTCAAGGGCGTAGCGGGTGGTATTGCTCTCCGCTGCGCAGGCACCACCGAGGGTGTCGTGGCGGCCGCAGGTGTCGGCAGTGATTTCCAGCATTACGTTGTTTTCCGAGGACATCAGTTTCGAGCCGGCGGTCAGGTAAACGTTGCCCTGCTCGCGGATGGTGTCCACGGCGCTGTAACGCTCGGTGGGGTTGTGGGCGTTATAGAACAGGGTGTCGGCGGCCTGGTTGCCTTCCAGGTCCAGAATGCGAACGGTCTCACCGGCTTTCACCACTTTCAGGAAATACTCGCCTGCCGGTACGGTTTCGCGGAAGACGGCGTTTTCGGGTTTCAATGCGCTTTGCTTGATCATGTCCGGCCTCCGTTACTGAAACAGGTGGTAAAGGGCAGTGTTGGCGAAGGCCCGGGTGGCCTCAGGCGACGAGAGCTTGCAAAGGTCTGCATCGCTCACGGGGCTCGCCTTGAACAGCTGGTAACGCAGGGGGTGGCTGGGGTACTCGCTGGCCGGATTCATCGGGTGCGGGCAGGTGTGCAGCACCACGATGGTGTCCATTTCGAAGCGCAGGTCGACGGTGGCGCCAGCGTGGGACGCATCGCTGACAAGAGTCATGTTGCCCTCGTCATCGGTCTTGACCTTGCTGAACCAGTTCAGATTGGCGGTCAGATCCTTCTTGCCCAGGCCATACTTGGCCAGCTCATTCAGAAAGCTGCTGAATCCGTTCCGGTGGTAGTGGTTGTGGGCTTGCTGATAGGTCTTTTTGCCCCACCGCTTTTCAACCAGCTCGGCATTGCAGGTGCCGCTGACGGTATCGTGCCAGCCCATGTCGTCGCGAATGATGGAGGCAAAAACACGGCCCATATCCGAAAGCAGTACATGGCCCCGGGTAAGCTTGAAGGTATGTTGGTTTTTCAGGGTATCCGGCATGTTGTACCTCTCGAGAGGGTTCTCGGGGTTGTACATCAACATGCCGACATTGGCACCGCCGGTTTCGTCAATCAGGCGCAGCACGTGGCCGCGGCGCATGATGAAGGACCAGTGGGATCCGCCGGGAATCAGATCGTCGTAGAGGGGGGCTGCTGTTTGCAACATGGCCTTTTCCTCCTGGCTGGGAGTTTCAAAAAAACGAGAGGCGTCAGTAACTGAACGATCCTCCCGGGCTTTTGTCCCGCCGTGTAGCCTTGGAAAAGGCCGTCAACTCTCGGACCAGCCACCTGTCTTGCCTCGCATTTGCATCGCTACGAGGAACAGGCCGGAACCCTAGTTGACCATTTGTCAGATTGTCGCGCTTTGATTGTGGTTTCAGTAACCGACTTCTCGCTGCGTACTCTGAGCGTTGCAGAGTCCGTGCCAATTAATAAACGGCTGTTTCCACGGGGATTTTATTTTTGAAGCCGACAGTGGCTGCTTTCTGGCAGGGCGCGCGCACCGTTTTTGTGCGTAAGGCGGGACGTTTGCGGTGCAGTATTCTATTGGTGTGAACTGACCGGGAAGGCGGCAGTAAGGCGGCCCTTATGCCATCTACTACCAAGGGAGGAGTTTTTCACCTCCATCGAATCATTCACCTATCCGGCGAGGGGGTCTACATTGAGTGGGTAAACGCGAAAGGCCGCGTTGCCCTTCGACAAACACAACAAGAGGTCGAGACCATGATCTACGCACAACCAGGAAAGGAAGGCTCCGTCGTCTCCTTCAAACCCCGTTACGAAAACTTTATTGGTGGTGAGTGGGTCGCTCCCGCCAAGGGCCAGTATTTTGAAAACATCACCCCGGTTACCGGTGACGTGATCTGTGAAATTCCGCGTTCCACTGCCGAAGATATCGAGCTGGCGCTGGACGCCGCCCATAAGGCCGCGCCGGCCTGGGGCAAAACGTCTACCACCGAGCGTTCCAACATTCTGCTGAAAATTGCAGACCGCATTGAGCAGAACATCGAGATGCTCGCGGTTGCTGAAACCTGGGACAACGGTAAGGCAGTGCGTGAAACTGTTAACGCCGACCTGCCGCTGGCAGTGGATCACTTCCGCTATTTCGCCGGGTGTATCCGTGCCCAGGAAGACACCTCCAGTGCCATCGACAACAACACCGTGGCGTATCATTACAATGAGCCCCTGGGCGTTGTGGGCCAGATCATCCCCTGGAACTTCCCGCTGTTGATGGCGGTCTGGAAACTGGCGCCCTGTCTGGCGGCGGGTAACTGCACCGTGATGAAGCCTGCCGAGCAGACGCCAGCCAGTATCCTGATCCTGATGGACCTTATTGGCGACCTGTTGCCACCGGGTGTGGTCAACATCGTGAATGGTTACGGCATTGAGGCCGGCCAGGCCCTGGCTACCAGCAAGCGCATCGCCAAGATTGCGTTTACCGGCTCAACCCCTGTGGGTGCCCATATCCTCAAGTGCGCCGCCGAGAACATCATTCCCTCCACAGTGGAGCTGGGCGGCAAGTCCCCCAACATCTACTTCTCCGATGTCATGCAGGCCGAGCCGGAATTCATCGACAAGTGCGTGGAAGGCCTGGTACTGGCGTTCTTCAACCAGGGTGAGGTGTGCACATGCCCATCTCGCGCCCTGATCCAGGAAGACATGTACGACGAATTCATGGCCAAGGTTATTGAACGCACCAAGGCGATCAAGCGTGGTAATCCGCTGGATACCGATGTGCAGGTGGGTGCCCAAGCCAGTAAAGAACAGTTCGACAAGATCATGTCCTATCTGGAAATCGGCAAACAGGAAGGTGCGGAAGTGCTGACCGGTGGTGGCCGCGAAGAGATGGAAGGCGAGTACAACAACGGCTTCTATGTTCAGCCTACACTGCTGAAAGGCAAGAACGACATGCGAGTGTTCCAGGAAGAAATCTTCGGCCCGGTGGTGGGTGTGACCACCTTCAAGGACGAGGAAGAGGCCCTGGCAATTGCCAATGATACCGAGTTCGGCCTGGGTGCCGGCCTGTGGACCCGTGACATCAACCGTGCCTATCGCATGGGCCGTGCCATCCAGGCGGGCCGTGTATGGACCAACTGCTACCACCAGTATCCTGCTCACGCAGCTTTTGGCGGTTACAAGAAATCCGGTGTTGGCCGTGAGAACCACAAGATGGCGCTGGATCATTACCAGCAGACCAAGAACCTGCTGGTCAGCTACGACATCAACCCGCTGGGCTTCTTCTGAGTCTGGCAAACCAATGACTGTTGTGCCCGGGCCTATCCACACAGGCCCGGTAGCGAGTCCGCATAAGGATGTGCATTTTCTTCCCCGGTGACTGGCTGGGGGTACGTGGGTTTTCCTGCCATTGCTTTGGCCCTTCCCAGGGCCTTTTTTTGTTTTAGCTGCTGCACTTTTGAAGATGGTCCGAAAGGATGAATTCCTGCACCCACGCCAGTCGAAAATCAGTGCCAAAGTACCATATTTGCTCCTCCTTGGACTGGGTAGGATTGAGAGTGAGTTACCGGAAAGCCGGCTAACGGATCCTGAATGCCACAACAATCATCACAAGAGGAAAGCATCATGTGGACCAAACCAGCCTATGAAGACCTGCGGATCGGGTTCGAAGTCACCATGTACTTCGCCAACCGCTGAGAAAAGATGGCCAGCCCAGTTGCGCTGGCCATTCTGTTTCAGGAGTTCCCATCATGCAGATTCGTATCCTTGGCTCCGCGGCTGGAGGTGGCTTTCCCCAGTGGAACTGCAACTGCGCCAATTGTGACGGTTTCCGTAAAGGTACCCTGAGCGCCACCGCCCGTACCCAGTCCTCCATAGCAATCAGTGAGGATGGTGTCAGCTGGATTCTCTGTAACGCCTCCCCGGATATTCGTGCACAGCTGGCTTCGTTTGACGCCATGCAGCCGGCCCGGGCCCTGCGGGACACCGGTATCGGTGCGGTGCTGTTGATAGACAGCCAGGTGGATCACACCACCGGCTTGCTGATGCTGCGGGAGGGCCTGCCACTGGATGTGTGGTGTACCGGGCAGGTGCATGAAGATCTCAACAGCGGGTTTCCACTATTCCGCATGCTTCAGCACTGGAACGGTGGCCCACAATGGCGTGAAGTGCCGTGCACCGATCGGCAGTCCTTTACCATACCCTGCGCACCCTCTCTGCGTCTGACGGCTATTCCGCTGCTCAGTAACGCGCCACCGTATTCGCCACGCAGGAACAATCCGCATCCCGGTGACAACATCGGGCTGTTTATCGAAGACACCCGCAGTGGTGAAACAGTAATGTACGCGCCGGGCCTGGGCCAGCCGGATGAACAGATCCTGGAATGGATGCGCAAGGCCGACACCCTGCTGGTGGATGGCACTGTATGGCACGACGATGAAATGCTGCGTTGCGAAGTGGGCACCCGCACCGGCCAGGAAATGGGTCACCTGGCCCAGAGTGGCCCGGGCGGCATGATCGAGGTGCTCGACACCATGCCGGCGAAGCGGAAGATCCTTATCCACATCAACAACACCAACCCCATTCTGAATGAGGACTCGCCGGAGCGGGCTGTGCTGGCAAAGCACGGTATCGAAGTCTCCTTTGACGGAATGCACCTGGACATGGCGGTGCCCTCATGAATGCCATCGCGACCCCGGTTATGAACCGCGAGGATTTCGAACAGGCCCTGCGGGCCAAAGGCCGGTATTACCACATCCACCATCCCTATCATAAAGCTATGTACGGCGGTGCCTGCACGCCGGAGCAGATTCGTGGCTGGGTGGCCAATCGTTACTACTACCAGATCAATATTCCCCGCAAGGATGCCGCCATCATGGCCAACTGTCCGGATGCCTCCGTGCGTCGGTTATGGCTGCAGCGGGTGCTGGATCACGATGGCCACACTGATGACGAAGGCGGTATCGAAGCCTGGCTCAGCCTGGCGGAAGCGGTGGGGCTGACCCGTGAGGAAGTGAACGATCAGCGCCATGTGCTGCCCGGTGTCCGTTTTGCCGTGGATGCCTATCTGAACTTTGCCCGACGCGCGACCTGGCAGGAAGCGGCCTGTTCCTCACTGACTGAACTGTTCGCGCCGGAGATTCACCAGTCCCGGCTCGACAGCTGGCCCCAGCACTATCCCTGGATCAGGACTGAGGGCTATGTCTATTTCCGCAAGCGGCTGGCAGAGGCACGTCGGGATGTGGAGCACGGCCTCAGCATTACGCTGGATCATTTCACGACAGCGGCACAGCAGGCCCGTGCGCTGGAAATTCTGCAATTCAAACTGGATATCTTATGGTCGATGTTGGATGCCCTGACTATGGCTTATCAGCACCAGACGCCACCGTATCATACCGTCACCGACCAGCCAGTGTGGCACCGGGGGCTGTGATGGCGGTGGGTATGAAGCAGATACCGAAACTGCGCCCGGGGTTCCGCTTTCAGTGGGAGCCGGCCCAGAATGCCCACGTATTGTTGTACCCGGAAGGCATGGTGCGGTTGAACGACAGTGCGGGTGCCGTATTGAAGGAAGTGGACGGCCAGCGAAGCGTGGCTGACATTGTGGCAGTCCTGGAGCAACAGTTTCCGGATGCGGGATCCCTGGCGGGCGATGTCAGCGATTTCCTGAACGATGCCCAGCAGCAACACTGGATTCTGTTCTCATGAATAGCCATCACGCCATGCCTGCAGGTGACCGCCCCGGTATTGGCCCGCCGCTCTGGTTGCTGGCGGAGCTGACATACCGCTGCCCGCTGCAGTGCCCCTACTGCTCCAATCCGCTGGATTTTGCCCAGGCCGAGCAGGAACTCACCACCGAGGAGTGGGTGCAGGTGCTGCGCCAGGGCCGTGAAATGGGCGCGGCGCAACTGGGCTTCTCCGGCGGCGAACCGCTGGTGCGCCAGGACCTCCCGGAGCTGATTGCCGAGGCGCGAGAGCTGGGGTATTACACCAACCTGATCACGTCGGGGCTGGGGCTGACGGAAGCCAAGGTAAATGCTTTTCAGGACGCCGGTCTGGATCACATCCAGGTGAGCTTCCAGGCCTCGGACCCGGAGCTGAACAATGCCGTAGCCGGTTCCCGCAAGGCCTTCGACCAGAAACTGGCCATGGCCCGTGCGGTGAAAGAAGCGGGTTACCCCATGGTGCTCAACTTCGTGATCCATCGACACAACATTCACCAGATGGAAGACATCATCAGCCTCTGCGAACGGTTGGGTGCAGACTATGTAGAGCTCGCCACCTGTCAGTATTACGGCTGGGCTTTCGAGAACAGGGAAGGGCTGATGCCGTCCAGGGCGCAACTGGAGAAAGCCGAAGCGGAAGTGAATTCCTCCCGCAAGCGCCTGGGCGCCAGCGGTTCGGCCATGAAACTGATCTTTGTTACGCCGGATTACTACGAGGAGCGGCCGAAGGCCTGCATGAACGGCTGGGGCAGCCTGTTCCTCACCGTGGCGCCGGATGGCACCGCCTTGCCCTGCCACAGCGCAAGACTGCTGCCTGTCGAATTTCCCAATATCCGCGAATCCTCGCTACACTCCATCTGGTATGACAGCCCGGGTTTCAATCACTACCGGGGCGATAGCTGGATGCCGGAACCCTGCCGTTCCTGTGACGAAAAAGACAAGGATTTCGGCGGTTGCCGGTGCCAGGCCTACCTGTTAACCGGCAATGCCGACAACGCCGACCCGGTGTGCAGCAAGTCGCCCCACCACGACCGCATCCTCGCCGCCCGCAAGGCGGCGGACCACGCCACTGCCGGGCTGGAGGAGCTGACCTATCGTAACGCCGACAACTCCCGGTTGTTCTTCCGGGGCTGATACGCCAGATCGGTCGTCATCCCTGCCGCTTTCCGCAGAGCAGGCCTGCGCAGCGTTTACCCAGCGAGGAGCGCTGACGGCATCCCGGGCGGGCATATTCTGGCTGGAGTTTGACCCGGCCAGTGGTGGCATCCGGCTCAGAAAGGCTGTTCCCCATGGCTCTCAATGGGTAACTCCTCCACATTTTGCCGTTCGCAGCCAGGTCAACGGGTATGGTGGTGGAGCGTTATGCGCAGGGCCAGACGACCTGTTTGCGGTAGAAGCGACTGGCCAGCAGATTCACCGTATCGACCCGGGCACCGGCACTACCAAAGCGCTAACGCAGGACCCGGACGCCAGCTTCGGCGGGCTGGTCTGGGACCATCATTTGCACCGTGTGCTGGCCGTTCGCGAAAGCATGGGGCGCCAGCAGTTGGTGGCGGTCCAGGCCGATAACCGGCTCCGGCCTCTTCACGACAGTGAGGACTTTTATAGCGCGCCGGCAATGTCTGACAGTGGCGCACGTATTGCCTGGGTGAGCTGGTCCCTGCCGGACATGCCCTGGGTGGCCTCGCTTCTCTGGACAGCGCATGTTGCTGCAGACGGCAAGCTGATCCAAGCGCGGTGCTGGCCGACGCCTACAGACGGCTGCGTGCAGCAGCCTGTATTTGATGGTGAAGAGCTGCACGTGCTGTCGGACCACGAAGGCTGGTGGCAGCCGTGGCATGTTTCCTTTGCGGAAGGGCGGGCTAACTGGACCTGCCTCGATGCCATGGCTGCGGATCATGCCAGTGCGCCCTGGCAACTGGGGGAGTGTCACTACTGTGCTCTGGGACAGGGTGGATGGGCGCGGGTGCGTTATGTTTCAGGGGTCGGGGAGCTATGGCTGAAGGTGTATGCTGACGCCCCATCTGTGAGGGTCGGCCGGGCCTATACTGACTTTCGTCACCTGACGGTCTTCGACGGCAAACTTTATTGCATTGCCCGCTCGGCCTCCCGGCTCGATGCGGTGTTAGCTGTGAATCCTGAGACTGGCCATGTCCACACGCTTGCCGGGGGTGAATGCCCGTTCCCTGATAGGCCAGTGGTCACGGCTGAAACCTTCAGGATTCCACCTTCGGAGGGGGTGCACCAAGAGGTCAGTGGATTCCTGTATCCGCCGGTCCAGGGCGGGCGGAAGAGTGCGCCTCCACCATTAATCCTGATTGCCCACGGCGGGCCCACCTCCACCGCGTGGCCGGTTTTCAATCCGCAGGTGCAGTTCTGGTGCCATCACGGGTTCGCGGTGGCGGAAGTGAATTACCGTGGCAGTGCGGGATTTGGCCGGGATTTCCGCCTGGCCCTGGCGGGTAATTGGGGCCAGGCTGAGGTGGAGGATATGGAACGGGCGGCCGATTACCTGGTGGCTGGTGGCCGCGCTGATGCCAGTTGCCTGTTTGTCCAGGGCCGCAGCTCTGGCGGATACACTGCCCTGAGGGCGATGATTCACAGCCGGCGTTTCCGGGCCGGTGCCAGCCTGTTTGGAGTCAGTGACCCTTCGCGCTTGCGGGAGGTGACACACCGCTTCGAGTCAGGTTACCTGGATTGGCTGCTGGGATCGCATGAGGCGTTTCCCGGGCGCTGGCGTGAGCGCACACCCGTTTTGCAGGCCCATCACATACGCGGGCCGATGATCTTCTTCCAGGGCGGGCAGGACCGGGTGGTGGTGCCGGAACAGACTAGGACGATGGTGCGTGTGCTTGAGCAAAACCGACAGCCCGTTGAGCTCTGGTGGTTCGAGGAGGAAGGCCACGGCTTCCGTCAGCAACACAACCAGATTACATTGCTGGAGAAACTGCTGGCGTTCTATCAGAGGCACGGCCAAAAGTGCGATGATGGCGGTAAACAGTTCAGGTAAACTTGAGCTGGATATAACAACAACAGACAGCATCGCTGAAGAGAAGGCTCATGAGCTACGACATTTCCGCTCTGCGCAAGTTTGTTTCCCCCGAGATCGTTTTTGGTGCCGGCTCACGCAAGGCCGTGGCCAACTTTGCCAGCAACTTCGGGGCCCGCCATGTGTTCCTGGTGTCAGACCCGGGTGTGGAGAAAGCCGGCTGGGTTGCGGAAATCGTGGATATTCTGGTGGCGGCGGGCATTCGCGTAACCGTGTTCACCGGGGTGTCCCCCAACCCCAAAGTGGATGAAGTGATGGCGGGCGCCGAGCTTTACCGGTCCAACGAGTGTGACGTGATCGTTGCCATTGGCGGTGGCAGCCCCATGGACTGTGCCAAGGGTATTGGTATTGTTAGCGCCCATGGCCGGAACATTCTCGAATTCGAGGGCGTGGATACCATTACCTCGCCATCACCTCCGATGATCCTGATCCCAACGACGGCTGGCACGTCCGCCGATGTCTCCCAGTTTGCGATCATTTCCGACCCCAACCGTCGCTTCAAGTTCTCTATTATCAGCAAGGCAGTGGTGCCGGATGTATCGCTGATTGATCCGGAAGTAACGGAAACCATGGATGCCTACCTGACCGCCTGCACCGGTGTCGATGCCCTGGTGCACGCTATCGAGGCCTTCGTTTCCACCGGCAGCGGGCCGCTGACGGACACTAACGCGCTGGAAGCTATCCGGCTGATTAACCGCAACCTGGAACCGCTGGTGCAGAACACCACCGATGTTCAGCTGCGGGAGCAGATCATGTTGGCTTCCATGCAGGCGGGGCTGGCCTTTTCCAATGCGATTCTGGGGGCAGTGCACGCCATGTCCCACAGCCTGGGCGGCTTCCTGGATCTTCCCCACGGGCTTTGCAATGCCTTGCTGCTGGAGCATGTGGTGGCCTATAACTACACCTCCGCTGAGGACCGCTTCAAGAAGGTGGCCGAGGCCATGGATATTGACACTCGGGGCATGTCTAAACCGGTGATCAAGCAACGCCTGATGGAGCGGATCATCACCCTGAAGCGGGCGGTTGGGCTGGAGGCCAAGCTGGCCAAGCTGGGCGTGACTCCGTCCGACATTCCCTATCTGTCGGGGTTCGCGTTGCAGGACCCCTGCATCCTGACCAACCCGCGCAAGTCATCTCGCCGTGATGTCGAAGTCGTGTATGAAGAAGCCCTCTGATTCCAGCGATGCCGACTACGACATCGGCGACCTGCTCGGTCTTGGCAGCCAGTCGGTACGCAAGAACTATTACCCGGCATTGCAGGCTCGGATAGACGAGCTGGAGAAAGAGCGCAACCGCTATAAATGGCTGTTTGAAAACGCCCTTCACGGTATCTTCCAGGCCAACCTCAGGGGCGGTTTTGTGGCCGCCAACCCTGCGATGGCCCGTATGTGCGGCTATGACAGTGTCGAAGACCTGATAACCCGGGTTATTCGCCTGCGTGAGCAGCTGTTCTGCAGTTCCGGGGAATTTGATGTTATCCGCCAGGAACTGCTGGATCACGGTAGTCTCAGCGCCCGGGAAGCCCGGCTGAGGCGCGCGGACAACACGCCCGTGCATGTTGCCATTACACTGCTGAGGCGCCCCGACCTTGGTCCGGAAGTGGTGGAAGCCTTTGTTGCAGACATCACCGAACGCCATCAGGCCAGGGAAAAGCTGCGCCAGCTCAATGTCAATCTGGAACGCCGCGTAGAGGAGCGTACCGACGAACTGCAGAACGCCAATGTAGTGTTGCGCTACCAGATCGAGCAGCGGGAGAAAGTGGAGCAGGAGCTTGTTGTGGCGGTAGACGCCGCGCGGCAGGCCAATGAAAGCAAGGACAAGTATCTGGCGGCGGCCAGCCACGACCTGCTCCAGCCCCTGAATGCCGCCCGCCTGCTGGTCTCCGCCCTGATGGACAGCAACCTGCCGACGGACGAAAACCGGCTGGTGCATCGGGTTCAGCGCTCCCTGGAAAGCGCAGAAGACCTGCTCGCGGATCTGCTGGATATCTCAAAGCTGGATCAGAAAGCCATGCAGCCGGATTATGTCCTCACCGACATCGGGGAGTTGATGCGTGGTCTGGCCCAGGAATTCGAGCCCCTGGCCGAGAACGCAGACCTGAATTTTCGACTGCGGGCAGGCGCCGGCAGCGTCTGCACCGATTCAAGAATGTTGACACGGATTCTCAGGAACCTGTTGAGTAATGCTTTTCGTTACACCACCGAAGGCGGGATTCTGTTCGCAGCGCGCAAGCGTGGCCCGAACCTGGAAATCGGGGTGTGGGATACCGGTGTCGGAATCGAACAGGAAAAGCTTGAGGACATTTTCCGGGAGTTCCACCAGATATTGCCCAAAGGGGGCAGCCGTCAGGGGGTTGGCCTGGGCCTGGCTATTGTCGACCGCATGGCAAGGGTGCTGGGTTGTGAAATTCGGGTGGATTCTACCTACGGCAAGGGCTCCTGCTTCAGCGTCCTCCTGCCCCTGACGACTATTACAAAGGCCTCTTCCGGTCACCGGAAATCGGAGTTGCCGGTCTCTTCAGTCGCGTCTTTTGGGGGGCTATGCGTTCTGGTCATTGATAACGAAGAACCGGTGCAGGAAAGCATGCGGGCATTGCTGGAACGTTGGGGTTGCCGGGTAGTGACCGCGGGAAGCGCGGCGGCAGCCATTAACCAGGGCCACGACGCGGACATCATTCTTGCGGATTTCCACCTGGATGACAATCTGACCGGGTGCGAGGCGGTCCATACGGTGCGTCGTCACTTCGATCGGGATATTCCCGCTGCGGTCATCACCGCCGACCGCAGCGATGATACCCGGCGCCTGATCACATCCCAGTACCTGCCCATCCTCAACAAACCGGTAAAACCCAACCGTCTTAGAGCGCTGATTACCAGCCTGGCCACATCCCTGAACCCCGAGCGGAAATGACGGTCTACACTCTATTCTGTCAACGATGGTTTTGTCAGGAGAGAGAGTTATGTCCGTTTCCGAGAATTCCCTTACCAATCACGAAGTGACGGTGTGCCTCTCTGGTGGCGCGATACTGGGACCGTTCAATGCCACCTGGTCCAGGGACGAGGGCGGCGACGTACGAGAGCTGGTGCGGGAGTATGACGGTTACCTGCAAGGTGAAAAACAGCGCCGGTTCAAGTTTCATCTGCACGACACCTACACCAATACGGTTCATACCCTGATTCTGAATTTTGATCAGGTTACCGGCATTTGCGACCATGTGAGATTGAAGTCGCCGATCAACGAATAGTCGACTCTGGCTGATAAGGAGAGTGTCATGACCATATTCAGGACGGAAAAAGACAGCCTGGGCGAAGTCCGTGTTCCCGAAGAGGCCCTGTGGGGAGCCCAGACCCAGAGAGCCGTGGAAAACTTCCCGGTCAGTGGCTTGGCAATGCCTCATGCGTTCATCGCTGCAGTTGTCCGGGTAAAGCAGGCAGCTGCCGATGCCAATGCAAGCCTTGGGCTGCTGGACAACAAGGTACGTGACGCGATTGTCGCGGCAGGCAATCGCATACTGAATGGCGAATGTACCGACCAGTTTCCGATTGACCGTTACCAGACCGGGTCTGGCACCAGCACCAATATGAATGTGAACGAGGTGATCGCGGCACTGGCGGCACAGGAAGGGGTCGAAATCCACCCCAATGATCACGTCAACATGAGCCAGAGCTCCAATGACGTTATTCCAACGGCGATCCATATCAGTGCGCTCACCGGTGTTCACGAACGGCTGATACCGGCATTAACCCATCTGTGCGGAATTATTTATGAGCGGGAGGCAACGTTCTCCGAGCAGGTCAAAACCGGCCGTACCCATCTGATGGACGCCATGCCGGTCACTTTGGGCCAGGAATTGCGAACCTGGCGGGAACAGTTGCTGGCCACAGAAAAGCGGCTGGCCGCGGCAGCGGACGATCTGCTCCTGGTTCCCCAGGGGGGAACCGCGGTAGGCACGGGTGTGAACGCGTTGCACGAGTTTCCGGAGCAGTTCGTCAAATTTCTGAAATCCAACACCAAGTTCCATTTCCACTCGCTGGAGCACAAGTTTGTCGGGCAGAGTGCGGTTGATGCCCCCGTTGCGCTGTCGTCCCAGCTCAGGGGCCTGGCGATTGTGCTCACAAAAATTGCCAATGATCTGCGCTGGATGAACAGCGGCCCCATTCATGGGCTGGCGGAAATCAGTCTGCCCGCATTGCAGCCAGGCAGCAGCATCATGCCTGGTAAGGTTAACCCGGTGATACCCGAGTCGGTGGCCATGGTGGGTGCCCAGGTCATGGGTATGGACAGCAGCATTGCTATTGCCGGTCAGTCCGGCAATTTCCAGCTGAATGTGATGTTGCCACTGGTAGGCGCCAACCTGCTGGACATGATTGAGCTGCTGACCAACGCGTCCACCATTCTCGGTGAAAAGGCTATTCGCGATTTCACAGTGAATTCTGATCACCTGAACGCAGCGGTAGGCAAGAACCCGGTTCTGGTGACGGCGCTGAATCCGGAGATCGGTTACAGCCTCGCCTCTGATATTGCCAAAGAAGCCTATCAGAGCGGCCGGCCGGTTATCGACGTTGCTGAAGAGCGCAGTGGTCTTGACCGTAACAGGCTGGAAGAGTTGATGGATCCGCTGAAACTCACCAAAGGCGGCGTGTCCTGAAAAGGCGACGTTCCCCGGATGACATCTGACAGAGGCAGAGCTGTTTGCTGATTTCTCTCGAGCTCTTCGTGATGCTGGTGCTGGCAAACGGGGCACCGGTGGTTGCCGCCCGGATACTCGGCCGCCGCTGGTCGCGCCCTGTTGACGGTGGCCGGCTTTGGCGGGATGGACGTCCGCTGCTCGGGGACAGCAAAACCTGGCGAGGGATTGTTTCCGGGACGCTCGCCTGCGGTCTGTTCGCACTGTTTATCGGGGCAGGGCTGCTGTTTGGCGTGCTGTTCGGGTTGCTGGGGCTGATCGGAGATATGATGAGCAGCTTTATCAAGCGCCGTGCCGGGTTGAGCTCCAGTGCCCGGGCCCTCGGGCTGGACCAGATTCCCGAGGCGTTGTTGCCTATGATTCTGGCATGGTACTGGCTGGAACTGAGTGGGTTTGTCGTGGTCAGTGTGGTAGTGCTTTTTACCATCTCCAATATACTGTTGTCGCCGCTGCTGTACCGGCTGGGCATTCGCCACCAGCCCCACTGAGCAGGTTCTGCTAGTCTGGCCCGCCGGTGAGGGTATGCAACGTAACTTCGGGTGGGCAGTTCAGGCGAACGTTGACTACTGACGTGCCCGTTCCGGGAGAGGTATACCCCTGCATGCCGTTTCGGCGCCAGTAACCGCGGCCCAGTTCCCGTGGGCAATCGGAATCCAGGGTGACGGGGATGCCCCCGGGCAGGCAGATCTGCCCGCCGTGGGTATGGCCACAGAGGAAAACGTCGTAGCCGGCGTGGGCCGCTTCCCGCCAGATCTCGGGGGTGTGGCTGAGTAACAGGCTGATGGCGCCTGCGGGAATGTCGTCGCCGGCCTTGTGCAGGTTGTGAACCTTGTAGAAGTGCGCATCGTCCACGCCTGCGAGGTAGAGTTTGTCGTCCCCTCGTTGCAGCACGGCATGCTCGTTCATCAGCAGGTGATATCCCATATCTTCGAGGCCGGGTACCATGCGCACACTGTCGTGATTTCCCAACACTGCATAGGCCTTGCCTCGAATGGCGGCCCGTAACCGTGTCATGCCCTCCATGGCATCCTCAATCGGCCCCCAGGTCTGGCGTCGGTAGTCACCTGTCAGCACGCACAGGTCGTACTCCAGTGGCGCAATCCGGTTAATCACCGCCTGCAGGTTGGCCTCGTCCATATCCACATGGAGGTCGGTCAGTTGCAGGATGCGGTAACCTTCGAACGCGGCGGGAAGGTCGTTGATGTGGAAGCGGTTATGGACTGTATCCAGGCGGCGGCTGTTGGCCTGCCCACGCCGGAACAGCCCTGCCAGTTTCAGGCAGGTACTGATAAACCGGGGCGCGGAAGTGATATTCTCGAGGTGGAACGAGTGCCGGTCAGGTCCGAAAACCTTTGACTCTGCTTCCTGTTCGATTCCCAGGCGTTGTCGCGCATGGACCGGGCCAAGCCGGAGGCTCAGCCGATACTCCAGCAGCTCATCCTGATTTTCTGGTGTATGGGCCCGAGCGGTCATTGTCGATCCTGTTGGTTGTAGAAAACGGTTCTGTCACGATCCGGTCAACCCGCTCCTTCATTATGGTTGGGTATGGGAGTGATGCAACCGGAACGTCATAATGTTCATACATCTTAATTCACGCTGTTAAACACAGAGAGTTCCATGTCCAGGGGTGTCTGCTCCAAGAATGACTGTGCCGGGGCGTTACCTGCCTGGCATATATTTTTGCTGTTTTTGCGGCTTGGTCTGACCTCGTTCGGTGGCCCGGCTGCTCACCTCGGGTTCTTCCATGAAGAGTTTGTAAAGCGCCGTCGCTGGTTGTCGGATTCCGCCTATGGCGAAGTGGTGGCGCTGTGTCAGTTGCTGCCCGGCCCCGCATCCAGCCAGGTAGGCCTCACTATCGGGTTTCTTCAGCGAGGCTACAGTGGCGCAGCAGCGGCCTGGCTTGGTTTCACCTTGCCCTCAGCCCTGGTGATGACTCTGTTTGCCCTTGGTCTCGGCCTATGGCCTGGGGCCGGGACCGGTGGCTGGGTCACCGGTCTTAAGCTGTTTGTGGTGGCGGTTGTGGCCCAGGCTGTGTGGCAGATGGGCCGCAACCTGTGCCCGGAAGGCCCCCGGCTATCCATTGCCATGCTGGTGGCGGTCCTTTTGCTGTCGGTCGGCGCAACCTGGATGCAGATTCTCGCCCTGATTATCGCCGGGGCCGCTGGTGCGGTACTGAAACTGCCCCAGCAGCAGTCCGCGGAGGCGCTGACCATACCCGTGCAGACACGCCACCCCCTGGTTTTCTTTGTGGTATTTGTTGTGCTTTTAGTGCTGGCGTTTCTCCCCATGGCCCAGGGGTCACTGGGCTGGGTTTGGGCGGAGTTGTATCGTGCCGGCGCCCTGGTCTTCGGCGGTGGCCACGTCGTATTGCCCTGGCTGCAGGAAGGCTTTGTTGCCACTGGAAATATGCCGGCAGACACCTTTCTGGCCGGTTACGGGGTGGCCCAGGCCATGCCTGGGCCACTGTTTTCCTTCTCCGCATTTCTTGGCGGCATCGAAAACGGTTGGGCCGGTGCTGTCGTGGCGGTTGTTGCGGTCTTTCTGCCTGGAACCTTGCTGGTGTTTGCCGGTCTTCCCCTGTGGTCCTATATTCGCGAACATGGAGGTGTGCGCGCAGCGCTTGCGGGGGTGAATGCAGGTGTTGTCGGGTTGTTGCTGGCAGCACTTTATGATCCGGTCTGGACGTCTGCCGTACATAGTTCGGGCACAATGGCGTTTGTGTTTCTGGCCTGGGTCAGCCTCGCTGTATGGCGGGTGCCCGTCTGGATTCTGGCGCCCGGAAGTGCGCTGGCAGGGTTGCTGCTCTTCTGATCAGAAGAGCAAAGGTGGATAAACCGGGTCAGTAAGGCCACACTTGAACGTAAATGTAATTGCACAATCGGTAATGACTCAGAGGCAGACGCTGATATGTCGACATCCTGTAATATTCCGGGCCTGAACGTTCCGAAAAGCCGTTTCCCCGACCCTGAACACGACTTGCCCCCGGGGAATTCCCGCGAGCAACACATAGTGCTTGGCGGTGGCTGTTTCTGGTGTGTAGAGGCGGTTTTTCTGGCAGTGAATGGTGTTTCCAGTGTCGAGTCCGGCTATGCGGGCGGTCGTCCCGATACGGCGAACTATGAAGCGGTATGCAGTGGGCAGACCGGTCATGCGGAAGTGGTCGATGTCCGATACGATCCGCAAACAGTCAGCTTCGGGGAAATCCTCAAGGTTTTTATGTCAGTGGCTCACGATCCCACTCAACTGAATCGGCAGGGTAACGACCGTGGCACTCAGTACCGTTCCGCGATTTTTTATGAAACCGAAGACCAGAAGCGGGTAGCAGAAGCGTATCTTCGTCAGCTTGATTCAGCTGGCGTCTACGATGACCCTGTGGTGACCAGTCTGGAGCCGCTGGAGGCATTTTATCCTGCGGAGGCGTACCACCAGAACTTTGCGGCCCGCAACCCTTACCAGCCGTACATCATGGCAGTTGCGGCGCCAAAGATGGAAAAGCTTGTGGACACATTCGGTGACCGGCTCAAACCCGGTTATACCGGCAATGATATTGCCTGAGGAGGCTGCTATGAGCGTTTCTGCTGCAGGTTACGACCTGACACCGCTGACATCAGAACAGATCAATGAGAAGGCCGCCGGCCTCTCGGAAGAAGAGCGCAGGGTGTTGCTGGATCATGGCACCGAGCGGCCCTTTTGCGGCACGCTGCTGGATAACAAGAATCCGGGCGTGTATTACTGCCGGCTGTGTGAGTTGCCGCTGTTCAGCTCGGATTCCAAGTTTGATTCAGGCACCGGCTGGCCCAGCTTTTTTCAGCCTTTCGACACGGATCATATCCGCTACCTTGAAGACAGCAGCATGGGTATGACCCGCACAGAGATCCGCTGTCCGCGCTGCGATAGCCATCTGGGGCACGTATTTCCCGATGGTCCGCCACCCACAGGGCAGCGCTACTGCCTGAATTCGGTGGCCATGGTGTTCCGGGAGAATCAGGACTGATGTATCACCAGGCAAACCAGATCGGTTCTGGTTTGCCGTTGTTCAGCGAATAACGGTAGACACCAGATAGCTGGCGTAGCCAATATACACCAGCAGAAGTAACAGGCCTTCGGGCCGGGTGATGATCCGGGGCTTGCCGGCAAAGCCAAAGCTCATCACCAGAAGGCCTATGGTGAGGGCTGTCATCAGGCTCCAGTCGCGGTACAGCACTTCCATATCCACGGCCAGCGGCTCAATGCTTGCAGCCAGTCCGACAACCGCCAGAGTATTAAAAATACCCGAGCCCACAATGTTGCCGAGTATCAGGTCATGCTCGTTTTTCTTGACCGCCGCCAGGGCAGATGCGAGTTCAGGGAGCGAGGTGCCGATGGCGACAATCGTCAGTCCAATGACCAGGTCGCTGACGCCGAGGCTCTGGGCAATATATACCGCGCCCCAGACCAGCATGCGCGAGCTCACCAGCAGCAGGACCAGACCAACCACCAGCCAGATCAGCGCAATTTTCAATGGCATCGGATGGGCCACAAGCTCGGCGTCGGTCTCGCCTGTCAACGAGTCCCCTTTGCCCTGGATTCCCTGGTATATGGACCAGCCCATTACCATGGCAAACACTGCCAGAAGCACCCAGCCATCAAGCCGGGTCAGTTCGCCGTCGATCAGCTGGTAACCGGCGATGGCGGTGAGAGTCAGCAGCAGTGGCAGTTCCTTGCGTACGACCTGTGAATGCACGGCGATGGGAGCGATGACAGCAGTAAGTCCGACAATCACGGCAATGTTGGTGATATTGGAGCCGTAGGCATTACCCAAAGCCAGCCCCGGGTTGCCGTCCAGGGCCGCCATGGCAGACACGGCCAGTTCTGGCGCTGAGGTGCCGAAGCCAATGATCACCATGCCGATCAGCAAGGACGGCATGCCAAGATGCTTGGCGGTTGCTGCCGCCCCCTCAATAAACCGGTCGGCGCTCCACACGAGAAGAATCAGACCAGCGATGATTGCTGTAAATGCCAGTAACATAAAGTAGCCCTGATAATGAAAGCCGCCCGGTATGAGACTAAAGTGGCGGTGATATCGTCAACCTCAGGCGCAAGAATGAAAGAGCGCCGGGCGCGCGCATTTTATACGTTTGGCCGGCGATTGATAATCGCAATTTATTATCCGTTGAAAAAACGGGATAATCGCGCCACACATTCAGACAACCCTTCTGCTGATCGTGGACGGGTTACAGGCTTTTATACTAGCTAGGATGATAACCAATGGCCGTTAGACAGGCAGATGTAGTGCTGGTCGGCGGTGGCGTCATGAGCGCTACCCTCGGCATGATGCTCAGGCAGCTTGATCCTTCCCTGGACATCGTCATGGTGGAGCGTCTTGATCACGTGGCCCATGAAAGCACCGACGGATGGAACAACGCAGGTACCGGGCACGCCGGCTACTGCGAACTCAATTATACGCCGGAAACCGAAGATGGTGACGTTACTATCGACCGGGCCCTGAAAATCAATGCCTCGTTTGAGGTCTCGCTGCAGTTCTGGTCATACATGGTCGAGCAGGGCATATTGCCGGAGCCCAAAACCTTCATCAACCGTACACCGCACCAGAGTTTTGTCTGGGGCGAAGACGGGGTGAAATTCCTCAGGCGTCGGTACGAAAAGCTCAGTGCTCACCATCTGTTCCGGGAAATGGAATACACCGACTCCCCGCGGGATCTGGAAGAGTGGATGCCGTTGGTGGTGAACAACCGTGACCCGATGCAGAAGGTGGCCGCCACAAGAATCAAGCATGGTTCCGACGTGGACTTCGGCTCCCTGACCCGTAGTATGGTGGAGTACCTGCAGACCACGCCGAATTTCGAGCTGATGCTTAGCAGCCCTGTACATTTCCTTGCCAAGCGGGACAACGGCCGCTGGAAGGTGCGGGTAAAGAACCAGAAAACCGGTGAACTGACCAAGCTGGAGGCCGGCTTTGTCTTTCTGGGCGCTGGCGGTGGCGCCCTGCCGATGCTGCAGAAGTCCAACATTGACGAATCGAAAGGCTATGGTGGTTTTCCGGTCAGTGGTCAGTGGCTGGTCTGCCAGAAGCCGGAAATCGTTGAGCAACATCACTCCAAGGTTTACGGAAAGGCCCCGATCGGCGCTCCGCCCATGTCCGTGCCGCATCTGGATACCCGCATCATCAATGGTGAGCCGGCGTTGCTTTTCGGTCCCTTTGCGGGATTCACCACGCGCTTTCTGAAGCAGGGCTCAGTGTTTGACCTGTTCGGGTCGGTTAGCTCCACCAACCTGTTTCCCATGCTGTCTGTCAGCCGGACCAACATGGACCTGACCCGCTACCTCATTGGCGAAGTCTTCCAGTCCCACAGTGACCGCGTGGCATCACTGCGCAACTACTTTCCGGATGCACAGGAAGAAGACTGGCGCTTGCAGGACGCCGGCCAGAGGGTGCAGATCATCAAGAAATCACCGGATGGCGGCGGAAAGCTGGAATTTGGCACCGAAATTGTCGCGGCGAAAGACGGCAGCCTCGCGGCCCTTCTGGGTGCTTCGCCCGGGGCGTCAACGGCCGCCCATGCCATGATCGATGTGATCGAACGCTGTTTCCCGGAACGGATGAAAACGGCCGAGTGGCAGGAGCGCATGAAGGTACTGGTACCTTCCTATGGTCAGTCGCTGGTAGATGATGAGCAATTGCTCAATAAAGTGAGGGAGCGGACCCTCTCCACCCTGAAATTGGGGTAATATTCCCAAACGATCTAAAAACGACAGAAGCGCTGACAGCACTGGCTTAATCGCCCGTGGGGTCAGCGCTTTTTGCGTATCAGATGCCCGATCCGGTTGCGATTTGTAACTAAACCGTTACGTTATAAATACACACCCAAAGGAGAAGGCATATGAGCGAGCACAAGTTCGATTCGAATAAAGGTTATGTTGCACTCCTGGGCTGGAGCCTGAACGCGATAGAAGCCGCGGACAAGTTTGACCGCCGTTATGTAGTCGTCGCCCCTGACTGGGCCGAGGCCTACTGCAAAGAACACGATATTCCCTATGTTCCCTGGAATTTCGAACGCCTGAACGACCGTTCTGTGGAAATCGCCCAGACCCTCAAAGAGATGGGCGTGAATGTGGCGATTCCGCTATTCGAGGAAACCGTGGAGTGGGCCGGTGCCATCAACTCGGTACTGATGGACCAGCCCAAACTGTTTGGCCAGTCCCTGTTGCTGCGGGACAAAGCGCTGATGAAGCGCCGCGCCCAGTTGGGCGGAATCCGGGTGGGTATCTTCGAGGAAGCCCATGATCGGGAAGACGTTATCCGCTTCCTGAAGCGTGTAAACCAGACGCTGCTGAAACTCGACGGTGACCCCAACGACCCGATTCACCTGAAGGCCTTCGACAAGGCCGGTTGCCTGGGCCACCGGGTTATCCGTACACCGGATGAAGTGGATACCATCCCCGATGAAGAGTTTCCGGTGTTGATGGAATCGCACCTGGACGGCTGGGAGTTCGCGGTTGAGGCCTGGATTCACAACGGCAAGATCGCATTTCTGAACATCTCCGAGTATGTCACCCTGGGTTACTCCGTATTCGTTCCCGCTACTCCGGACCTGGAGAAGTATCGAGAACAGATTACCCGTGAGATCGAAAAACTGATCAAGACGTTCGACATCGAATTCGGGTTTATTCACCCGGAATACTTCGTGACCAGCGACAGTACCATGTACTTTGGTGAGGTGGCGTATCGGCCGCCGGGCTTCAAGGTGTTCGAGCTGCTTGAACGTGCCTATGGCTTCAACGCCTACCAGGCATTGATCATGACGTTTGACCCGAAAACCACTGATGAGGAAGTCAAAGCCTTCTTCCCGAAAGAGGTGGTGGATGCCACGGGCTATGCTGGCTGTTTCGGTGTTTATCCGCGTCGTCGCGTTGTCAGCAAGCTGGAAATGCCAGAGGAGACCGAAAACCACGAGTATTTCGAGTCTCACGAACTGACGCCGCCAATGGAAGAAACCGTCACCAAGCGTACCGCGTTCGGTACACACTGGGGCCTGATCTACTTCTTCGGTGAAGACCCCTACGTGATGAGAGATTTGCTGAAACATCAGGAAGAACTGGATTTCTATGTATAATTCCACAAGGAATTAACAACAACGGGTCTGGTCCAGACCCTGAGGAAGACAGTTTGAGCAACTCCGACGCTGGAAATCCGGCACCTGTCGTCAATTTCGATAAGCTGGTGCAGCGGCTGGATGATGCAATCACGGCTCTCGATGAGAGCCGTAGTTTCGCCAAGGCCGGCAAGCTGCCCCGGCTGTTCGATATCGTTCGCCGGGTCCTGCTTCAGCCGGGGGGGTGCCTTGCGGTCCAGGAACGCGCCGAGCGATTTGAAAAAGTTGGCGTTTTCTGGGGAACCGACTGGGCAGACCCCTCCATTCTTTTGCCTTCGCTGACAACCCACTCCCTGCAGAGCCCCCAAGCCGACACGGTTATCATCGAAGCACTCAGCGAACTGAGGTTGCTGGCGGTGGCTCATGGCGATTATCTGCACGAGTCGGTATCGGCAGAGCAGGCGCATCACTACCTGACCCAGGTGCTGGCAATCAATCTGAATATGCTGTTTGGTGAGTCCGGCGAGGCCGAACGGGAGCAGGGTAAACTCGCACTGATCAGCCGCGCGGTCGTGCAGCACGTCGCCGCACAGATCGGCTATGAGCATGTGATCGACCGGCTTATCGAAGAAATCTGGCGAATACTGCAACAACGACCAATCCAGGTAACCAGTGTGCGGCAGATGATTACCCAGATCGCTCTGTGCAGGGTAGACCCCAATGTCGATCTGGGTGGCGCGGGCCAGGGCGCCGAGCGCCTGATATCGAGTCTTTACGGGCCAACACAGGCGTGCCGGGAAGACCCGGGCATTCCGGTGTACGAGGAACGCCTGCAATCCATGGATTCGGGCGCCCTGCAGAGTGAAGCGACCGGATTTGCCCGCTCCATGCACGACACTGGCCTGGTATCGCCCTATCACGCTGCCTTTGTGCGCTACATCCTGGAAAAGCAGGACTCCATGCTGACCGAAGCACTGGGCCTGTCCAGTACCGGCCGCGACTGTCTGTTGTGCTACAAGGACCTGGTGAACGAACTTGTCAGCGAAGGCGTGTATCCGGAGACGGCGCAGGGTCTTTATGGCCTGGCGCTGATGCTGGAACGGGGCATTCTCTATCAGCCGCCACTGGCCCCCGCGCTCTGGCGCCAGGCCCGGTTGTCCATATGTCCGGAGGCGCGTGACCGTATACAGTTGGCCTACGGCTACCAGCCCCAGCCCAAAGCCTGGCTGATACAGGGTGTACTGAACATGCTGGGCCAACCTCTTGGCGTGGGCCAGGGCAACAACCCGACGTGTCAGTCTGCGCGTGCCCTGTCCATGTGGGCCTATAACGATCCGGACTACCTGCTGCAAATGGTCGCCTGGGCCGCGCGTGACAACGAGATCATGATGCACTTCGAGGGGCAG
Source organism: Marinobacter sp. (assembly GCF_039977835.1). GTDB lineage: Bacteria > Pseudomonadota > Gammaproteobacteria > Pseudomonadales > Oleiphilaceae > Marinobacter. The sequence goes on from NZ_JBDWCL010000064.1 coordinate 325,450, forward strand.
CCAGTGTCCTCGGCAGCCAGCCAGGGTGGCGTTGCCTCGGAAGTGACACTGGATCTGGACCCGGTCTCGCTGGTTGTAGTGCCACACCTGGACAGGATCTATGCCGAAATGGGCCGCATGTGCATCGGCCGGCAGGGCGATCCACACCAGTGGGTAAACCCTGAATTCCATGGCTGGTCGGCCGGGCGGGGCTTTCGCATCAATGTGGACGTGGCAACGGGGCAACTGGAGGACCTGGAAACCTTCCTGCGGTATTTCTACGCCAGTTACCATCCGTACTACAACGGCAACCAGCCGTTGATCCACCCTCAGCCTGCTGGCGTAGCAGTTACTGACAGCGCTGCCAGGTTTATTGGCTGGCACGCCATTACCATACTTCGTGTCACCCTGGACCCGGACGACATCATGCGGGTGTATTTCTTCAACCCGAACAATGACAGTGGCCAGAACTGGGGTGACGAGGTGGTGGTCAGCACGGCAGGCAAAGGCGAACGGTTTGGCGAGGCATCCCTGCCCTTTGAACAGTTCGCCTCACGGCTGTACATTTTTCACTTCGACCCTCTTGAGCGCGGTGAGCCTGCGGAGGTTGGCGAGGATGAGCTGGAACGGGTGATCGGCCGCGTTCACCGCAGCTGGGGCCGTGACAGGCTTCCCGCTGACGCGTTCCAGGCAGAACCGCCACAGGGAGGGTGACTCCAGACAATCCATCCAGCACGGGAGAGAGGATGACCGCACAGGCCGATAACCGCCGGAATGGTGCCGAATTGTTTGTTCATGCCCTGGAAAACGAAGGTGTTCGCTATATCTTCGCGGTACCGGGTGAGGAAAACCTGGACCTTTTGGAGGCCCTGCGTGAATCCAGCATTGAACTGATACTCAACCGCCACGAACAGGCGGCCGGCTTTATGGCCGCCACCTATGGGCGGCTGACCGGTCGGGTGGGTGTTTGCCTGTCGACCCTCGGCCCCGGGGCCACCAACCTGGTTACGGCGGCAGCCTATGCCCAGCTTGGTGGTATGCCAATGATGATGGTCTCCGGGCAGAAGCCCATCAAGTCATCCAAACAGGGGTTGTTCCAGATTCTGGATGTGGTGGACCTGATGCGTCCGCTTACCAAGTACACCCGTCAGATCAGCAACGCCAACACCATTCCCGCGAAAGTACGGGAAGCCTTTCGGCTGGCCTCTGAAGAACGTCCGGGTGCAGTTCATCTGGAGTTACCGGAAGACATCGCCTCGGAAATGGCGGATTCCGACACCCATATCTTCGAGCCCAGTGACGCCCGCCGGCCTTCGGCCAGTACCAAGAGCCTGGATGCCGCCTGCGATATGATCAGAAAAGCCAGGCACCCCCTGATCATGATCGGTGCCGGCGCTAACCGGAAACGGGTCTCTCAGGCACTGATCCATCTGGTGAATGTCACCGGTATTCCGTTTTTCACCACACAGATGGGCAAGGGCGTGGTGGACGAGCGTCATCCCCGTTATCTGGGCAACGCCGCGCTCTCGGCCGGCGACTTCGTGCACTGTGCCATTGACCATGCCGACCTGGTGATCAACGTGGGGCACGATGTTGTCGAGAAGCCTCCCTTCTTCATGAAGCCGGGCGGCAAGCAGGTTATCCACGTGAACTTCAGCGGCGCGGATGTAGACCCTGTTTATTTCCCGCAGCACGAAGTAGTGGGAGACATCGCCAACAGCGTGGAATACCTGGCGGAGCGTTGTGGCCAGTGTTCGGGCCATGATTTCAGCCGGTTTATGGAAGTGAAAGCCTCCGTGGACAGCCATCTGGCCGAAAAGATTGATGACAGCCGCTTCCCCATCATCCCTCAGCGTATTGTTCACGACGTGCGCCAGGTAATGCCTGAGGATGGCATCATCGCGCTTGATAACGGTATGTACAAACTCTGGTTCGCCCGTAATTATCCGGCGTACGACAACAACACCGTGCTGCTGGATAACGCCCTGGCATCAATGGGCGCTGGCCTGCCCAGTGCCATGATGGCGGCCATGCTGTATCCGCACCTGAAAGTCATGGCGGTATGCGGCGACGGGGGGTTCATGATGAACAGCCAGGAACTGGAAACCGCGGTGCGGCTGAAGCTCAATCTGGTGATACTGATCATCAACGACAATGCCTACGGCATGATCAAGTGGAAGCAGTCCCAGGAAGGCTTCACTAATTTCGGGCTGGATTACAACAACCCGGATTTCGTGAAATACGCGGAGGCCTATGGCGCCGCTGGCCACACCATCACACGCACAGAAGACCTTCTGCCCACCTTGAAAAAGGCACTCACTGCAGGCGGCGTGCACCTGGTCAATGTGCCTGTGGATTACAGTGAAAACCGTCGCGTGTTTGATGAAGAATTGGTAAAACTGACCTGCAATCTGTAGCCGGTGTAGTATTATCCGCTCTGAATTGACATCAGTTTGAGGGCGAGTGGATGCGTTACGCGTGGTTGAAGGTGGCGGTGCTGTCGTTGGTGATGGCTGTTGCGGCCGGGTGCAGTAAACCGGAAACACCCCAGGAAGTCGCCGCGGAGTTCTGGCAGGCCATGGCGGAAGACGACGCGGATGCCGTCGCCGACCTGTCGACGCTTGCCGATCCCTCTGCCTTCGACGGTTATGCCCGGGACTGGTTTGAAACCGTTCCAGACTTTGGGCGGATTGTTATTGAAGAACACGAAGCCACCATTGTCACCCGCTTACCCTCCGAAGACGGTGCTTCCGGTGAGCGCCTGGAAGTGATGACCTATCTTGTGCAACAGAATGGTGAATGGCTGGTTGATTATGATCGCACTGGCAAGGCCATCATGAACCCGTCACCGCTGGATGGCCTGATGGGTGAGATCAACAGGCTGGGCGAGCGTCTTTCGGCGACCTTCAGCCAGTCCTCCGACGACCTGACCCTCCAGATGGACGCAATGGCCCGCGAGTTCCGCGCGTACTCGGAGCAGGCAAGCCGCAAGGCCGAGCAGGCCATTGAAAGTTATGGCCGTGCCCTGCAGGCGTTTATGGAAGAGCTCGAGAAGTCCGTCGAAGAAGCTCTGGAAGAGAATCAGCAGGCTCCCGCCCGTGATCGCAGTGCCTTGCAGCAGACCGCTGCCGACCTCAACCAGAGCAGCGACAGGCTTGATGAGCCGGATTTTGACGCCTTTGCTGACAGCTCCCGAGCACTTGCTGAAGCGGGCGCCCGGTTTTCGCAGTTGAGCGATGAGGCCTTCGCAAGCTACCAGCAGACGTGGGAGGCCAAGCTGGAGAAAATCCGAGCACGAACCCGAACCTTTTTCGAAGATCTTGAACGCAGTGCGCAATAACCTGTGGGCCTAGCCCATCAGGCCGGTAATCACAAACCATCCGGTCAGCAGTGTAAGCGATGTTGCCACAATGGCCAGTAGCCCGTCCCGAGCCACAATACCCAGCCCGAACGCCATCAATGCACCACCAGCACCATTGGCGGTAAAGGGCACCACTTCCATTGCCGGCATTGCCAAGGCAACCAGAATGCAGATAACCGCCATAACGTAAAGCCCCGGGCCGTCTACCAGTATAACCAGCCGCGGGCCCGTCCACCGGTCCAGAAACCTCGCCGGCTTTTGCAGCCAGTCCAGCCCCTTCAGCAGCTTGTCCCGTGGAACAGAGCGTTGGGAAATCCATGAGGGTAACCATATGGAACGGCGCTGGAATAAAAGTTGGCCAAGTGTGAGTACCACGATCATCCCAAGAATCGTCGGAACACCGGGAATATCCCCGATCAGTGGTGCAATGGTGACCAGACCGGCCAACAACACCACCGGGCCGAAAGACCGTTCGCCCACACCATTGAGGATATCGCGCACCGTCACCTGCTCAGTTCCCTCTGCCGACTCGCGGATCTGGTTCAGAAGCTGTTCCATGTTCGTGGCGTCGTTGTCGTTTCTATGCATGCTGCCCACCGCAAATCCATCAGGGTTGCATTGGATTATATAGGCACCGGCGGGCTGTAATCGACAAATGTCACCTCTGATAAAAGGCCGGGCTTTTCAAGCGTTACTGGCATGAAATGCTGAAAGGGCATGAGGGGCTGGCCAGGCCAGCCGTTCTTTAAACAGCAGATGAAGTAGGCATGCCGGGGTATACAACCGCAGCATTGCTGTACGCGAGGCATAAAAAAAGCCCCTGAAATCAGAGGCTTTCTTCTCTTTGGTTGGGACGGCGACAACTTAAATGATGATTTATGTAATTGAAAAAAAAGATTTTTAAATTTTTATTTTTTTATGTGCCCCCAAAGTTGCCCCCTAAATACTCTCGTCATGCACTGGATTTAGCATGCAGAAATGCCAACGCCCAAGTCTAAAATGCCCTTTGAATGAAGATTGTTCATGAAGGCGCCGATAGGGGCAGAGTAAAAGACATGTGCGAACGCAGGATGATTTAGGTCACTATCCGTGGTGTCATAGAGAATGTCTGCTAACGGCGTAGCATCGTCGAGGCCTATTCTCACTATTCCCAAGTGTAGACTCATCGGTTGTACTTTCTCTGCCAAATGGAGGCGTACTCGCGACAAAATTTGAGGCTGGCCTTTCAGCAAGTCATTTAGTTCATAAGTCATGTACGCGGACAGCTTGAGATATCTTGTGCTCAGGGTTAGTCCCGGTGAGCTTTCCCCAGTCTGTTGATAATAGAGCTCCAGTATCTTAGCTAGGTATTCAGCCGTTGTGATTCCGGATCTGTGCAGTGTATCTGGTGAAGTTCTCAAATCATTGTGGGCAGCTACTAAAAGCAGATGTGGTGTGAACGGGGGATAATCACCAATTGGATCCGGTAAAGCCACTTGCGTCAATGAAGGTGGGCTGTCAGGAGCAAGTTGCACTGGAGTATTTGGTCCGTTGTGGACAACTTTAAGTCTCGCGCTAGGAGTCTGCGCGGCAGAAACGTTTTGAGCCCTCGTTTCCGCCAGACCGGATCATTGTCTGGCCGGAAGGAGTGTTCGCGATATCGGATCGGCTCCATCATCGCTTTCGATCCAGCCAGTTAACCGGTTAAAAGGGGCATCGCAGGGCCCCAGCTGTACCTACCGTGAGCCAAAGGCTGCCTCAGCGACTTATGCCAGCCTCATCAGTGAACTCATGCGCCTGAGATTGAGCGACAGACAGACAAGATCCCATTCACCCTGCACCGCCTGAAGGCCCCGCAAGCCGAACTGCCGGAAGCCCAGGACATTCTTGATCCAGCCATTCACCGCCTCAACCATGTGCTTGCGCTGAGCGTAGACTGCTCGCCCCTCCGCCGTGGTAAGCTTCTCCTCCATGCGGGCCGTCGCCGGGTACCGGCTCGCGTTTATATCTCCGGTTTTTTTGCCTTCCCGGCGCAGCGAGACGTAGCCATCTATGCCTTTTGTCTCCAATGCCTGCAAGTCTTCCTCTTTGCGATAACCCGCATCAGCCAGACATTGGCCTGGGTAACTTCCCAGAGTTTCTTTTACCTCGCCCAGCAGCGGCACCAGACAGCCGTTATCACTGGGGTTGTTACCCTGGCGGTTGCCCACGATGATCTGGAACTCGCCATCCACGGCCAGTTGGCCGTTATAGCATTGCTGGAACCCATCATTCGTTTTCATGATCCGGCTTTGGGGGTCGGTAAAGTTACTCTGAGCCTTGTCCTCCGGAACTCCATAATCTCTCTTGAAGTTCCGGCCACCCTTGGGTGAGCGGCGATCATCGTCTGGATGCCGGCCTTTGGCCTCATCTTGCGTTTTTTGATCCGCTTCCAGTTTCTCCTTCGCTGCCCGGATCTTGTCCAGCCGCCCCTGACGGTGCTGAAGCTCTTCGGGTAACTCGTCGCCCCGCTGATCCGGGCCAAACTGTTGGTCTTCCGATTCATCCACACGGCGAGCCTGGCCACAAAGCTCATCAACCTCTTTTGACAGACGGGCTTCTTCCTCCCGCATGCGGTCATAGCTCATGGCCTTGTGCTTACTGGCGTTGGCCCGGACCTTGGTGCCATCAATCGCCAGCGTACCGAGAGTAACCAATTCCGCTTCCTGGGCGATCCGGACCACCTGAATAAATACGGCCTTGAACGCAGCCAGGTGTTGCTTGCGAAAATCGCAGATAGTGCGGTGTCTGGGGAAATTGCCAGCCGCCAGGACCCGAAGGGCGACATCTTCTTCCAACTTCCGGGCGATCTTTCGTGATGAAAACACGCCGGTCGCGTACGCATAGATCAACACCTTCAACATCATCCGCGGATCGAAAGGCGAGTTGCGCCGACCGCTCCCTTCATACCGGGCGTAGAAGGCACTCAGATCCAGTTCCTCGACCACGTCACTGATGAAATAGGCCAGATGCCCTTCGGGCAGCCACTCGTTCAGGCTCGGGGGAAGAAGCAGTTCCTGATCAGGTGAATAGGGGCGGAAGGTGGTTCCCATCGGATTCTCCGGTGCTGAAGAATTTTTACGTATTATGCCAGAAGGTGGCTCCTGCCGCGCAGACTCCTAG
>NZ_JBDWCL010000065.1:0-3456 GCF_039977835.1 Marinobacter sp.
GGGTCCAGGAGGAGTCCCGAGCGCGCGAGGGAAGCTCCTGGAGGCTCCTACGGGCATGCGGATAATTTTAGCCATGGGGTTGTCGCGCGTTGACTCAGTTATGTTCCGCCAAATAAGCGCGGTTTTAGGCCGCCGTTAACACCGTAGCATCTTCACTCGACACCCACCGGGGCTTCGGCACGGCGTCTTCCAGGCAATCCGCATCCGCTAAGGTCAGGCCCCAGTCGAGTAGAGTCTGCGGGGCCGACAACAAGGCCAAGTTCCTTTTATCGGCCAGAATGGCATGAACTCGAGGTTGGGTGACCAAAAACCGGTAGTTCAATAGGTTGGGAGTGTTTTTCGGCTATTTTTCACGTTTGTCTGCCAACCCTCTTATAGGATGTCTCATCCAGGCTTGCGGCCCAGTCACCGCCTATCCCCCGGTGCTTGTATCGGTTGAGGTTATCTTCAGCACCCGCGATAAACATCAACTCGTGGTTGCCAATCACGCTGTATACCCAGTCTGTAGCCAGAACCCACTCCAGAAGGGCCTTGGATTCTGGGCCGCGATCAATGGTGTCTCCCAATAGAAACAGGCGATCAGCCGCTTTGTTGAACCCAGCATCCGATAACGCGGCTTGCAGGGCTTCGAACTCGCCATGCAGGTCACCACAAACCCAATCCACTCCGACCGGATTGGCAGCAAAAAAACGATGCGGAGTCAGTCGAATGCTCATCGAACTGTATCTCCCCCGCTTAATGGCTCACTCACCGTCAACCTCCGGCAGAACCACCACGACTCGCCCATCGACATTCAAAGCCTGACCATCACCCAGCGGAATCAGCCAGGGCCAGTCCCATCGAGTATGGCCGAACACGGTGAGCCCCTGAAATCCCGTTTCGAGCGACAGTGCCACTCCGGGATCACCCCGACGATCCGCGCGTTCCGGGTCGGTTGGGCCTTGATGGAGCAGCAGGATATCCTGGGTTTGATCGGTCACCGATTCCAGTACGGCCAGAAAATCGTCCTCGGTTCGCCGTTGGTTACGATTCGGATTGCCCACGATACCGCTGACGCCCCCGACTTTCAGGTTGCCTAGCACCGTAACCACCCCGCCATCCAGAAGGTTGGTGTTGTCTGGAAGCGCCCCAGGATACGCCACCTGATCATGATTCCCCAGAACGCCAACCACCTCCGGCGCCATCGCGGAAAACGCCAGGAACACCTCATCCACAGGCCCAGTGCCGCCCCGTTTGTGGCAGTCGGGGTAGTCGTACAGGTCGCCACATAGAAAAACCGCGTCGGGAGCCGGAATGACACCATCCCGAGACAGCGCGACAAGGGCTTCGGCCACAGGAGCCCCGAGCAGTCGATTCTGACCGCCGGCTTCTCGCCCCTGGAGATCGGAAGTCAGCACAATCCCCTTCACATGACCTGGCAAGCCGGTGGCATAGGCCCGATAAAACGGCAGGCGATTATGCAGAGGCACACCGGCAGGGCCGCTGGTTCGATGCGGCAAGGTGAAAAAGGGTTCCGGATCGATCCGAGTGATTCTTGGCATGGAAGGCCTCTTGAGCTGGCTCCGTATTTCATACCACTCAAACAAAAAAGGTGGCCAAATTGACCGCCCAAAATCTTAGTCTACGGCGCTGGTTACCCCGTCCGCTTTGCATCAAAGTAGCGTCGAGTTTCCGCGAGGTGCTTCAAGGAGCCTCGCGCCATAAAGTCCAAGGTTGACGCTCCAAGAAAAGGAGGCTCACTGGTTTCCAGTCGAACCCGGCGATTGGCGCGTTCGTCCGTTGGATACATGGCTCTCAAGGATTTGTAGATGCCCAGGATGTAGCTGATGCGCTCCAGGGTATCCCGGGAGAGCTTTACGTGTGGCAACTTCTGATACTTGGTCAGCGTGCTCTGGGACACACCGCCGAGCATCTGGATCATTTCTTCCTGGGTGCAGCCCCACTCACGGCAGATACCAAAGAATCCTTTGAGAGCCAAATGCCCTTTGGCTTTTTCGTCATCGAGGGCCATTATGTTCGTCCATTCTTGGGCTGCTCTCGATCCTCCATAAAGTCGTCACTGGCACCTTCAGAGTCGAAATACTCGTCCCAAACCGGATCGGTCGGCCGGTCATAGCGTTTGACCGAGCCTTTGAGGCGTTCCAGAGGTGTAAGCTCCTGGGGCAAGGGCTCAGCCAGCTCATCGGCATGGGCCGTGTGGGCATCGAGGCCGTCCAAAAGTTCTTTTTCGGTTGGGCGCTTGGTTGTCATGGTGGTGTGCTCCGTATTTCCTACCAGTGTATACCAACCCTGAAAAGCTGACCGACTCCGCATTCCCTACCACTCAAACCAAAAAGGTGGTCAAATTTGACCGTGTTGACTGCCATTAAGGAAAGCGTGATATGACTCGCAACGGCATGGGCCCCACACACCCTGGCGAGATTCTCCGTGAAGATTATCTGAAACCGCTGGGAATGAGCGTGAACGCACTCTCTAAAGCCCTCCACGTCCCAAAAAATCGGATGTATGAAATTGTCAGAGAAAACCGAGGCATTACGGCCGACACGGCGATGCGGCGGGCTCGCTACTTTGGCACCAGCGAGCGGTTATGGTTGAACCTGCAAACGGAGTATGCGCTCCGTCAGGCTCAGATCAGCAATGCAGATAAAGTGGCCTGGGAGGTTGAACCCTACACGGCCTAATTGGGCCCTCTCTCGAAGACGTTTTAAAAGAGCTTTTCGATGGTGATGAGCAACTTATCAGCCGCTGGGTGGAAACACCGGTACCAGCTTTAGCAGGCGCGTCACCAAAAACATTGATGGGGACGCCCACCGGATGTGAGGTTCTGGAAAGCTATATCGAGAAGCTGAAGTACGGCGACTATTCGTGATTTCGAGAGCTTGAGGCATTACGTCGGAATACCGTGTCTAAGTCGGCCGATCAGCGTTTCGACATCACGCGCCCCCTCTTCTGTCATCGCTCGCTCAAGCGGGCTCTCTTCTTTAAAAACGTAGGCAGGATTTTGAAGCCATCGTCGTGCAGCCTGACGATCGCCATGGAAGAGGCCTTCAGCTGAAGCGCAGATCTTTAGAAGCCTGGCAACAGCTTCGGGCTCCGCGTCGACAAGCGACCCAGCCAGCCAGTCTTTCCAGTTTTCAATTTCTCCTGTTGTCATAGCTAAGCGCCTAGTTGGGCTCGGACATAGGAAAGTATACCTCGATCAGTCTTTCGCCAGTCCAATATTCGCCGCGCCATAATGGTCGGCTCACCATAATTTGGCAGTCGATTTACGCCATGTTTGACTCGTCTCCACCCAACCCGCTATTCGGAAACAAAGCACGCTGAGGTCGCAAAGCGGACATTCAGGCGGATAGACCTACACTTTCCCTTGAAGAAATTCAGCTTCTTTTTAGGAATGTCCGCAGTAACGCGGTAGAACCCCTGAGCAACTAGACGATATCTAGGTTATCGTTTGAT
>NZ_JBDWCL010000066.1:0-2593 GCF_039977835.1 Marinobacter sp.
AAGAAAAGCCAAGGCACAAAACACGGAATCGGTTGACCCATCGTGACCGCTCAGAGTACAAAACTGACTCCAGCGTGATGGCCGTGTGCAAACCGGTCACGATCCCCGGAATGACCGGTCACGTTCGCCGGAATACGCACAGCCGTGATGTCACGAATATCGGCCATTGGGGTACTGGCAACCTGGAGGTAAATGTTCGAACCTTTGAAGACTGGGAAAAAGCACGTTTATTGGTCGATAAGGCCTACCAGGAGAGTTAACGGACACACCCCAAGTTATCTGGACCGGTAAATACTCTCGCCAGAAATGGCTGGATGCTTTATGCATACAAGTACCTGTTGGAGCTGAAATCGGCATTGAGGTCTGTGCTTCCTCCCAGCAAAGGACACTTCAAAAGCTCAAATAATCAATAGCTTGAAAATCTGCCGTACCCGCGGACAATTTATGGTTAAAAAAAGCGGACAATTTATGGTTTAACTACCACTAAATCGCTGATATCAGCTTAAGTACCAACGAGGCCTCAACCACTACCGTTAACCACCGAAAAAAGCGCGCCCACCCCAACCAATCCGGCAATTCTGCCTAGTCGATCTTCAACTCGACAAAACCACAGCCCGATAGATAATAGGTCGAGTCTGTATTGACCGGATCGTGCCCAACAAAGAAATCGGACGACTCCTAATTATCGGATTCTCGATCAACAAGTCGCCGTGCTAGAGCTAGAGAAAGCAACCTTATCTTCTTTTGCACGCACCAAAAGAGGTTCTGAGGTAGTAACGGTTCCCAATAACCATATGGACTGAAGTGGACTATCCACGCTTTTCTTATCTCATCAGAGTTGTTGGGCAAGCTACTATGAAGGGTCTGTGGAAGGTGGAGGATTACATCGCCCAGATTAGCTGTGACCTGCACAGCACCCTCACAGGCTCGGCCGTCTAATTTTGCATAAAGAGTATGTCCGTTAGCTGACCGCTGATGCCTTAAATTACCAAGTCGATGGGAACTAGGGACGTATTGCATACATCCCATTGAAGGGACAGTATCCTGAAGCGGGATCCAAACATGCACGCTTTGCATCTTTTTTACTTTATCTTTGTACGCCTGATCCTGATGCCAATGTACAGATCCACTCCTAGGCTGCTTGTAGATTGCATGATCGAAAGATGGCATTGTGGGCCGACTAAGAATCCGGTCTACGAGATCATTACACTCGGCAAGTAATGGCGACCGCTTCAACGTCGGTAGGATCTTAAGTAGGTGGTTCATTTCCTGTATCGCACCGGGGTGATCACTGGCTCCTCCATGCTCGAGAAGCGAATTGGTTCGGCCAGAACTAGCGTCAGAAAATGCACAATCTAGAGCGTACCGAACCTCACTTAAAGCAGCCATGCTCAACACGTTTTTGAGGTGAACAAAACCAAAGCAAGCCAACTGTGTGTATTCCTGGCTGAGAAACTCTTCTGAATTCAATCGTGTTGAGTTCATTTGTTTGAGGGCTTCCAAATCCGATACTGTTTACCTTTACAAAAAGCGAAAACGGCGCCAAGGACGGCTGTCAGAGAAGCAGTAAAAAATCCTATACTACCCAACTTGGTTGTCTTCCTCGTCAGTACGAATAAACCTAACGCCAACGCAGCGGTAGCCACAGAATAAGAAGCAGTAATAACTACTTCAACGCCAACGTATATCGTGAGCCAAACCACACAAAGTGCAGTGAACCAGCGAAGGAGTTTATGGCTAAATAACTGCCACGAAAACCAGCCATGCCTGGACATAACGAGCAGGTCCAGGCTTGAAGATATGGTAGACATACCATGCACAATGGTTCGTTGCTTCCGTTCAAATTCATCAACGAACGTCCTTCCCAAAGAGTAATGCCCTTTAACACTGTCATCGGTCAATACTCGATACCCATTTCTGACTGCAATCATCGCAATCTCAAGGTCAGAACAGCCGCGCCCTTTCAATTTCTTGCATAAGTGTTTTCTAGCCGCGAAATAAGAGCCACTGACTCCTACGCACGAAGAAAGCTTACTCTCGTATCTTCGCAACATCATTTCGAATCGGATGAAAAATGCGCCCAAGGAATACCTGTCTCCCTCAACACAATCAACTGAACCCACAACACCAACCTCTGCTTGCGAGAAGTTAGTCAGGAGTTTGGAAACTGACCCTGGTTTTATTTTTGTGCCAAGGTCAGAAAATATAATGATCTCGCCAGCAGCTTCTTTAATCCCTATGATAAGTGCTGCCTCTTTTCCTACACGATGGGGCAACTCTATCAGTCTCACTCGCGTATCAGCAGCCACAACCATGGCTGTATCATCGGTGCAACCGTCAGTAACAACGATTAGCTCATAAAATTCAATTGGCGGCGCGGCCGCTAAAACATCTTCAATTTTCTCACTAATAGATTTGGCGCCATTAAACACAGCAACAACATGACTGACAGTATCCTGAATCAGTGACTTTGCAGGCGAATATACCCCGCAAATCGCCATCGGCGCTAACGGGAGCCATCAATTGTCGAAAAATAGGTTGCGAGTGCCTGAAACGCGCAGCCTGAAGTCGACCAGAGACCAGGATTTGGCTG
>NZ_JBDWCL010000067.1:0-40745 GCF_039977835.1 Marinobacter sp.
AAGAAAAGCCAAGGCACAAAACACGGAATCGGTTGACCCATCGTGACCGCTCAGAGTACAAAACTGACTCCAGCGTGATGGCCGTGTGCAAACCGGTCACGATCCCCGGAATGACCGGTCACGTTCGCCGGAATACGCACAAATCGAACGACAAGTTCATGCTTCACTTCAAGAACCTTCTGGAGCGTCGAGTGGGCCCTAGTTTTTACCCCTGCATTGACCAACGCTTGCTTCGAATCGATGGTATTTCGATTCTGTCTGTAGAATGCCAACCCTCTAGAAAGCCATGCTATTTGGATGGAGAAAAGTTTTTTGTTCGCACGAATCCCGCCACTGACAAACTTGAAGGTCCTCAACTCGTTGAGTACATTCAGAATCACTTCAAGCAGAATTAGATGGGATGGTTACAATCGGCCCGTATGGATAATGTCTGAGCGACGGGGTTACGTTTCCGCTGATTTGATTTGATCAAGATAGTCCGCCCAACCCTGCATCATTTTTTTACGCTCAGGCAGGTGTGCGGTCCTGTTATAGGCTCGGCCATTTGGGTCTCGGACCGCATGAGCCAATTGGTGCTCAATGTAGTCCGGACGGAAGCCTAAAACTTCATCAAGAATTGTGCGAGCCATCGCTCGGAAACCGTGTCCGCTCATTTCCTCTTTAGCAATGTCCATTCTTCGCATCGCGGACAAAATGGCATTGTCGCTCATTGGACGGTCTCCTTTTGGAGAGCGTGCACTCGGAAAGACGTAGATTCCCGCGCCGGTAAGCGGTTGGAGCTCCTTCAAGATCTCAACAGCCTGAGTAGATAGTGGGACAATGTGCTGCGTGTCTGTCTTTGTCACGGTGTAGCGCCATTCTGCTTGCCCAAGATCCATATCGTCCCACTTGGCATGTCTAAGCTCGCCAGGTCTTACAAAAACCAGTGGGGCTAAACGGAGAGCGCACCGGACCGCGAGAGTGCCATGATAGCCATCCAGCATTCGTAATACCTCGGCCACCTTTTCTGGCTCTGTAACGGAGGCGAAATGTTTCTTTTTTACTGGTGTCAGCGCTCCGCGCAGATCCCCCGAGGGATCTCTTTCAGCCCTTCCAGTGGCGACCGCATATCTAAAGATCTGGCCGCACTCACTTAGTGCTCGGTGTGCAGTTTCATTGGCTCCGCGTTCTTCGATTCGCCGGATGACTGATAAAAGTTCTGGGGCTTTGATTTCTGCGACGGGCTTTCCGCCAAGCCATGGAAATACGTCGTTCTCAAGCCTCCGCATAATGCGATCGCTGTGAGATGGCACCCAGGATCGGGATTTTTTCGCAAACCACTCCCTGGCAATTGTTTCAAAGCTATTGGCTGAGCGTTCCTGCTGTGCCGCTTTCTGGGCCTTGCGGTTCTCGCTGGGGTCGATCTGGTTAGCTAGGAGTTTCCTAGCGTCATCCCGGCGTAAGCGAGCATCCTTAAGAGTAATCTCCGGATATACCCCAAGAGAAAGCCTCTTTTCCTTTCCGATGAATCGGTACTTGAGGCGCCAATACTTGCCACCTTTGGGCGTAACCTCGAGATAAAGCCCACCGCCATCGAAAAGCTTCTGTGTCTTGTCGGTAGGTCTCGCGTTCCGGATTGCAGTATCTGTAAGAGGCATGGGGGCAACTAGTCTTAGTTGTGGGGGATGTGCCCCTAATGCTGCCCCCAGGTGCCCCCGGATGTCAACGGATCAACTTGGAGCTTCTTGGACGAGGTAAGTGCCTAATTTGCTGATTTTAAGCATTAAAAAAGCCGCCCTTGGGCGGCTTTGGATCTTTGTTTGGTGGAGACGGCGGGAATTGAACCCGCGTCCGCCAGTACTCAGCCTTGAGGTCTACATGTTTAGCGTCTCTCTATTGATTTAAGTTCAAGCGACCCGAGAGCCAGGGTGCAAGAACCGAGTTCTTTGAATCTTAGCCGTTAGCCAGTGAACTCTGGATAACGGAGCATCCCGTAAGCGATGACGTCCTGAGATGTTGCTTCCGGGCTACGGGCGACCCGGTCAGGACGACTAGCAGCTTACGCTGCTAGTGCGTAGTTTTCGTCGTTTGCGACTATTGCGTTGCAGCTTTGGATTAACGAGATTGGCTGCCATCTCGACATGCACCCAAGGGTTCGCCACCGGCGTCGAAGCCATGTCGTCCCCTTACTCACAGTATATGTGGCCCGTTTGCCGGACTTCAAGGTTTGTTTGTTGCAGTTTTGTGCGTTGGAGCGGGTAGTTGTACCTATCCGGCCTTGCGCGCAAGGGCATCGGGCCGTCCCGCAAGGGCTGCGTGGCTCAGGGCCTCAAAGCTTTGTCGAAAATAGGCCATCACCGCATCTGGCTCGGCGTGGATGGCTTTGTCGACAGTAATGCCGAACTGCACCGTGCCATCGTAGCTAAGTATGCTCATGCCAATACCGATATTGCCGCTCTGGGGCACCCAGAACATGGGCTGTGTCAGCTTGCTTCCCGCCAGGTACAGGGCATCTTTTGGCCCTGGCACGTTGGTCAGTACCGCGGAGGCTTTATTGCTGAGCAGGTCCAGTGCCCGCCGCTCAATAACATCGGGGCCGCGGCCGAATAAATCCAGAAGGCTGTAGGTAACCTGTGCCTGGTAAGACCGCTTAAGCCGGTTCATATTCTCCTGGACCTGTCGGAAGCACATGATTGGGTCCTGCACTTCCACCGGCAGGGTAACCAGCACTAGTCCAAACTTGTTTCCGAGGGTTTCGATGGGTTGATCAAGAGGCCGAAGGTTAAAAGGGACGGCAACGCGAATTCCGCATTCCGGGATGGCTTCCTGGTGCGCTGCAAAGAGGCGTTGTAGAGCACCGGTGACGGTGCACAGCAGGGCATCATTTATAGTGCCACCCAGGGCCTTGGCACAGGCTTTTACGTCGGCCAGCTCCAGAGGGTCTGCCCAGGCCACCTGTTTGCGCCCGCAAAGTGGCTCCTTCAACCCGGTTTTGGGTTCAATGGGGGCCAGGCCGAGTTTGACAAGATCCAGGGCCACGGCGCTGGCTGTGGATGCCAGCTTAAAGGGGTAGTTGGGTTCCTCCCGGACGGACTGAATGAACAGCTTGCCTTGGCTAGTGGCGGTCTGGAGGTTGTCCACTGTGCGGTGGAGCAATTGCTGGATTGCGGATCGCTTGCGTGGTTTCGAATGTCGTTTCGACACCACTTTGCTGAGTTTTGGTTCTGGCGTTTTATCAGTAAGTGACAGCATAACCCGCACCAGCGAGATGCCATCGGCAATACAGTGGTGGACACGAATCAACAGTGCACTGCCACCCTCATAATTGTCGATATAATGCATTTGCCAGAGCGGCTGCCGGAAATCCAGAGACGTACTGTTCAAGTCGCTGGCCAGATTCTGGAGCTCGGCTTTGTCAGCCTTGCCCGGCAGGGCAATCTGATGGAGGTGATTATCCAGGTCAAACAGGGGGTCATCCTGCCAGTAGGCCCGTTCCCCAACCTCCACGACACGCTGCCGGAAGCGGTCGAAACAGAGGAAGCGCTCCTCAATCGTGTGTCTGAGGCGGCTAATGGAAACGGGGCGGTCTAGCATCCACACGCCGCAGATCACCATGTGATTCTGGGGCGTGTCCATTCTCAGCCAGGCGTGGTCAACAGCAGACATGGGCGTCATTTTGGGTGACATAAGCTCTCCTTTGCCATGCACCGGAACTCCCGAGTATAGGCCTGTTGGAATGCTGAACAAAGAGAGTGAGTATGCGACACACCGGCCGGTGCTGCCCATGACCGGTGTCAGTTATTTGGGGGGTTGTGCGGTCTCGTGATCAGAGGTTGGTATCGCGCAGGATACGCTGCTTCTGGCGGTTCCAGTCCCGTTCTTTCTCGGTGGCGCGTTTGTCGAACAGCTTTTTGCCTTTCACAAGGGCGATTTCGCACTTCACCTTGTTGTTTTTCCAGTAGAGTGCCAGCGGAATACAGGTGTAACCCGCCTGGTTTACCTTGCCAACGATTTTGCCGATTTCCTTGGCATGCAACAACAGTTTGCGGGTACGGGTCGGGTCCGCAATGACATGGGTAGACGCGGCAATCAGCGGGGTGAAGTGGGAGCCGAGCAGCCAGGCTTCGCCATCCTTCAGCAATACGTAGGCGTCGGTCAGCTGGGCTTTGCCGGCACGCAGGGACTTCACTTCCCAGCCCAGCAGCGCCAGTCCGGCTTCGAAGCGTTCCTCAATGTGGTACTCGTGCTTTGCCTTTTTGTTCAGGGCAATGGTGGCGCTCGGTGCGCCGGGTTTCTTCTTGCTCATGAATCAATGATCCGGAGTCGGACAAGGAATTTACCGGGCGTATTCATACCGGAAAAGCGCGCATTGTAGCTCAGTAGTGCCAGACCGGTCACGAAATCGGCGTGATTGGCTGCATTGATAGTCGTATGGGGCGTAATTCCTCCGCTACAATGTGCCCTCAGATGTCGTCAGGGAATGGAATGCCTACTCCATACGAAACGCCAATCGGGTCCTGGACCCGGCCAACTACCTTTTTCTGGGCTGCAACCGGGGCAACCTTTGGCCTGGCTAATGTATGGCAGTTTCCCTATCTCGCCGGCAATCATGGCGGTGGCCTGTTCATTCTGCTCTATCTGCTGTGCCTGGTGCTGATAACCCTGCCCCTTATGGCCACCGAGTCGGCCATGGGTCGTCATTCGCGCCACGGACTGGTCCTGGCCATGGACGGATATATGCGCATGGCCGGGCGTTCCCGTTGGTGGGTCTGGGCAGGCCGCTTCGGTATTCTGGCCTCGTTTCTGGTGCTTTCCTTTACCGCCGTTTTTGGCGCCATTGCCCTGGCCTATGTTTTTTACGGCGCGATGGGGCGTTTTATTGGTGCCGGTGAGGCTGAGGCGGCCGGGATGCTCTCCGCGCTGGTTTCTGATCCGAAGGACTACCGTATATTCATGGCGTGGCACGGGTTCTTTCTGCTGCTGGTCATCTGGGTTTCCATGCAGGGCGTGGTTGATGGTATTGAGCGTGCTGTGCGGGTGGTGGCTCCGTTAATGCTGCTGATGCTGGTGGTGCTTTGCGGTCTGGCAATGTGGACGGGTGAGTTCCGCAGCGCGTCTGACTTCATGCTCAGTTTCCACCACGAGGACGTAACCACGGATAGCCTGCATGCTGCCCTGTTTCATGCTTTTTTTACCCTGGGGCTGGGTATGGGGGTGTGGACGTTGTTCGGTGCCTACACTCCGGCTGGCACGCATCTGAAACGTTCAGTGGTTGCCGTGGTGCTGATGGATACCCTGATCGCCATTGTTGCCGGCCTTGCGATCTATTCCTTGGTGCCCGGCGGGCATGCCATGGAAGGAGAGCGCGGTTTTGGACTGCTTTTCCTCTCCTTGCCGGTGGCCCTATCGGACCTCCCCGGCAGTCAGTTCCTGATTGCCACCGTGTTTCTGGTGGTGGTGATGATCGTGTGGACAACCTCACTGGCGTTGTTGGAGCCGGTAGTGGGGTGGTTTCGTGAATGGACAGCAGCTCCGCGGGGCTGGTCGGTCTTTCTGATGGGCGTGCTGGTCTGGCTGGTCGGGCTCGGATCCTTGCTCTCCTTCAATGTCTGGTTAGAACAGCGTTTTGCCGGCGGAACCGTCTTCCGGTGGCTGGAGCTGGCTACCGGTGGTCTGTTGATTCCGTTGGTGAGTATCCTGGTGGCTGTTTTTGCCGGCTGGTGCCTGACCCGAAATCTGACCTTTACCATACTGGGCAGGACGCCCGGCTTGTTTCGGTGGATATGGTTCTGGGTTATGCGGCTGGTGTTGCCCCTGGTCGTTGCGTATATCGGTATTCAGTACACGAGTGTATCCCTGGCGGCAATGTGCAATAACGGTGGGGCGGTTCTCTGGTGTGGTCCTGCAGAAGCCATGGCAAGAGAACCCGAAGGCCGGCAAGGCCCCGAGGACGACCCTCAGGAAACAGAAAGTGCAGAGACCACAGACGGTCACGAGAATGACACTGGCGAGGACGACGGCGCCGAGCCACCGGAAAAGGAAAGCGACAATAAAGAGGATGGCGCAAATGGCAGTGAAGGTGGTCCCAACGACGGCGAGATCCTTTATCATAGTGTCTGATTAAGGCTGACTTCGCTGGTAAGACTCTCGCAGTGTCATCTATTCAAGCATGTAAAAGCAGGACCTTCGCCACCAATGCCCCATCAGATTGATAAAACCGCACTGGTTATGCACCCGGCAGACCGCATGTTTCATCTGGTTAACGACGTAGCCCGTTACCCGGAATTTCTCCCCTGGTGTGCCGACACCGAAATACATGAAGAGACGGGGGATCAGATTGTGGCCTCCATGGACATCGCCAAGGGCGGGATTCGCCACCGTCTGACTACTCGTAACCAGCTGTTGATGCCCGACACTATTGAAATGAGCCTGGTGGACGGGCCGTTTCGAAATCTGAGTGGGCGCTGGCACTTCAAATCTCTTGATGATAATGCCTGCAAGGTAATGCTGACCCTGGAGTTCGAGTTTTCCGGCTCGCTGTCGCGAATGACGTTCGGGCCGGTGTTCAATCAGGCTGCCACTACAATGGTGGATGCTTTTTGTCGACGTGCAGACGAGCTTTACAGGAGGGGCGGGGCGTGATCAATGTGGAAGTTGCATTCGCTCGGCCAGATCGGCAGGAAATTATAGGCTTACAGGTCGAGCAGGGCACCTCTGCGGTAGAGGCGGTAAAGCGTTCGGGGATTACCGCCGTGTTTCCGGAGATTGATCCGGAAAAGAACGATATGGGTATCTTTGGTAAGGTGATCAAGAATCCTTCTGATCATGAGCTACGGGATGGTGACCGGGTTGAGGTGTACCGGCCGCTGAAAATTGACCCCAAGCAGGCCCGGCTCAACCGGGCGAAGAAGAAAACCTGATACCGGCTCAGTACGCCGGCGTTTCTTCCAGCAGTTGTGCTTCGTAATGGGAGTACTGCTCGTTGTCGTAGTAGACAATGACCCGTTGCTCCTTGATGTCGCCACCGCGACGCTGGAAGGTGTACACGTAGTATTCCCGGGAAGGATCGGCCGGGTTGGTCATCAGGGGCGTTCCCAGCAGGGAGTGGACCTGGCTGCGGGACATTCCCTCGGCCAATGAGGTCAGCTCTTCGTCAGTGAGTATGTTTCCCTGCTGTACATTGATCTTGTACACACCTGGGAAGGCACAGCCAGTCATGATGAGAGTGAGAATCAGAGCTGTGATCTTTTGCATCGCCGGGGGAAATCCTCTATCTTGAAATCGCCTGCCAGGGGCAGGTGTGACACGGTCTGACCGTTAACATGCGGCTCCATCATACCGGAAGCCGTGAGGCACACCAAAGAGTGAATCGTAACATGTCATCCGAAAACACCGAATTGCGAAAAGTCGGTCTGAAAGTCACTCTTCCGAGAGTGAAAATATTCAATATCCTGGAAAACTCCGAGGAACATCACCTCAGTGCCGAGGATGTCTACAAAAAGCTGCTGGAACAGGGTGACGACGTGGGCCTGGCGACTGTGTACCGGGTGCTGACCCAGTTTGAAGCTGCGGGCCTGGTTCTGCGCCACAACTTCGAAGGTGGTCACGCGGTATTCGAAATGGCCGGTGACGACCACCACGACCATATGGTCTGCACTCAGACTGGTGAAGTTATCGAGTTCGTCGACGAAGTCATCGAAGAGCGCCAACAGAAGATCGCCAGGGAGCGTGGCTATGAGATTGTCGATCATAGCCTGATTCTGTACGTCAAACCCATCAAGTCCTGAGCGCCAGGGCTGAGCTAGGATTAAAAAAAGGGGCGGGTTTCTAGCCCGCCCCAACAACTCTCAGGATCGAGAGGGGAATGCTTTCGATTTCCGCGCGTCTTCAGTGATGCGTCGCCTGTCCCTTGGTGAACATTTCATGGGCGTGGGCAATGGTGTGTTCGGTCATATCAACCCCGCCCAGCATCCGCGCCACTTCACTTACCCTGCCATTGTCATCCAGCGATTCAATTTTGGAGTAGGTGGCATCGGCTTCCGTAAACTTACTGACGAACAGGTGCTGGTGGCATTGAGCGGCTACCTGCGCAAGGTGCGTTACGCAGAGAACCTGCCCGTTATCACCCAGGCTTCGCAGGAGGCGACCAACCACTTCAGCCGTTCCCCCGCCAATGCCCACATCGACCTCATCGAATACCAGGGTCGGCGTGGTTGAGGTTTGAGCAACCACAACCTGGATGGCCAGGCTGATGCGGGACAGTTCGCCACCAGAGGCTACCTTGGCCAATGGTCGCGCTGGCTGTCCGGGGTTGGCGCTGACCAGGAACTCGATATCTTCCAGGCCATGGGGTGCCGGCTCGTCGCCCTTGTTACGATTCAGGTGGGTGACAAACTGCACGGCTGGCATGCTTAACTGGGCCAGCTCTTCGGCAATCCGCTGGTCCAGGTTCGCCGCAGCCTGCTGGCGTGCCTCTGACAGTTGTCTGGCCACGTCGTTGAACTGGCCAAGCTGTGCTTCCAGTTCCGCTTCCAGCTTTTCTACGCTGCCTTCACCATCATCCAGGGAGGCCAGTTCGGCGCTGAGGGTCTGGTGGAATTCGGGCAGGGTTTCCGGGGCGATGCGGTGTTTGCGGGCCATCTGATAGATAGCACTCAGGCGTTCTTCCACTTCAGCCAGCCGGGCCGGATCTGCGTCGTAATCTTCTACGAAGTGGCGCAGGTTATCGCCGGCTTCGGTAATCTGGATCTGGGCTTCATTCAGCATCTGGATGGTTTCAGCCAATGCCGGTACTTCCACCGGCAGTTGTTCCAGTTGCTGCAGCGCCTGTCGCACCAGATTCGCGGCACTATTATCTTCTTCCGTGCATAGCAGGGTGGCCTGGTGGCTGCCATGCAGAACGGCGTCAGCGTGACTGAGCTGTTCCTGCTCCTTCTCCAGTTTCTCCTGCTCTCCTTCTTCCAGGCCCAGCCGGTCAAGTTCTTCCACCTGGTACCGTAGTAGTTGCAGGCGAGCTTCAGCTTCGTCCGCATTCTGCCGGCGTTCGGTCAGCCGCTGGTGAGTTCTGTGCCAGATTTTCCAGGCCTCTTTAGTCTCGTTCGCAAGGGTTTCCGCAGCGGCAAATTCGTCCAGCAGTTTGCGGTGGGTTTCCTTGCGCAGCAGCGACTGGTGTTGATGCTGGCTGTGGATGTCCATCAGCGCGCTGCCCAGATCTTTCAGGTGGGCCAGGGGGCAGGGCTGGCCGTTAATGTAGGCGCGGGAGCGGCCATCCCTGCTGATTACCCGGCGCAGGATGCACTCGTTGTCGTCATCCAGTTCGTGTTCTTCCAGCCATTGCCTGGCTTCTGCAATGGCGGATACATCGAAGGTTGCGGTGATATCTGCGCGCTTGGCTCCATGTCGCACGGCACCGGCATCCGCGCGGCCCCCCATGGCCAGGCCCAGGGCGTCCAGTACGATGGACTTGCCCGCGCCGGTTTCCCCTGTAAGGGCCGTCATGCCTTTTCCAAACTGAAGTTCAACCCGCTCGGCAATGGCGTAATTGGAGACGGTGAGCTGTGTGAGCATGCAGATATCCTCCGCTCGATTCCTGAATACTGTGATTACATACAGTGACTGTGAATATATACAGGGTTTTTGCTGTTTGCAAACATCGGCTGGAGAATTTGTGAAGGAATGACGTGCTCAACGGTTGAAACATTTGTTAAGGGCCCCATATCGGTTCGCAAACACGTTTTTCCCGGCTGTTTAGGGCCGGGGGGGCGATAGAGAACCGGCCGGTGGTATGGCCGTATACGACCAAGCAGGAGTTGCCATGAGCGCGGACGATAAGCGTAACGATCGGGCTGAAGAAGAGCTCAGGTATGCCGCTGAAGCGGCCGACCAGAACAAAGGGGCCGCTGAAGCAGCCCCCCAGGATAAAGGTGGCGTGGACGAAATCGAGGAGAGCGTTCCCGAGAGCGAGGTTGAAGCGCTGAAGGCCCAGGCGCAAGAATTCCAGGAGCAGATGCTGCGCTCTCAGGCTGAAATGCAGAACGTCCGCCGGCGCGCCGAGATAGACGTTGAGAAAGCCCACAAATTTGCGCTGGAGAAGTTCGTAAAAGAGCTTCTGCCAGTCGCTGACAGTCTCGAGAAAGCTGTCGAAAGCACCGAAGGGCATGAAGATGCCGGAGAGCTGGTGGCGTCTATTCGTGAGGGGGTCGAAATGACCCTGAATCTGTTCATGAACAGCCTCGGTAAGTTCAACGTTGAGCAGCTCAACCCGCTTGGTGAGCCGTTTGATCCCCAGCAGCACGAGGCGATGTCCATGGTGCCGGCGCCCAACGCCGAACCCAACAGCGTGGTGGCCGTGGTCCAGAAAGGCTACATGCTGAATGAGCGGCTGGTCCGCCCCGCGATGGTGGTGGTTGCCAAGGCCGAGGATGCACCAAAAATCGACGAACAGGCTTGAAAAGCAGATTAACGCGCCAATATAGCCAGTAAACAGGCAGCGTAACGGGTTTCCCGGAAAGCTTTGCCGGTACTGGTCTGAAGGCAGCCGGAACTGAATTGAACAATCGAATTGGAGTGTTTACATGAGCAAGATTATTGGTATCGACCTGGGAACCACAAACTCCTGTGTTGCCATCATGGATGGCGACAAGGTCAAGGTTATCGAGAACGCCGAGGGTGATCGCACCACCCCGTCCATCGTCGCTTATACCGAAGACGGGGAAACGCTGGTAGGTCAGTCCGCCAAGCGCCAGGCGGTTACCAACCCGAGTAACACCCTGTACGCCATCAAGCGCCTGATCGGTCGTCGTTTTGAAGACGATGTGGTTCAGAAGGATATCAAGATGGTGCCCTACAAGATCGCCAAGGCAGACAATGGCGATGCCTGGGTGGAAGTGAAGGGCGAGAAGATGGCGCCTCCGCAGGTGTCCGCGGAAATCATCAAGAAAATGAAGAAGACCGCCGAGGACTACCTGGGCGAGAAAGTAACCGAAGCGGTTATCACCGTACCGGCCTACTTTAACGACAGCCAGCGTCAGGCCACCAAAGACGCCGGCAAGATCGCCGGTCTTGACGTGAAGCGCATCATCAACGAGCCGACCGCTGCTGCGCTGGCTTATGGTCTCGACAAGAAGAGCGGCGACCGTACAGTAGCCGTTTATGACCTGGGCGGTGGTACGTTCGACATCTCCATCATCGAGATTGCCGATGTTGACGGTGAGCATCAGTTTGAAGTGCTGGCCACCAATGGCGACACCTTCCTGGGTGGTGAAGACTTCGACATGAAGCTGATCGAATACCTTGCCGATCAGTTCAAGAAGGATAGTGGTATTGATCTGCGTGGTGACTCACTGGCCATGCAGCGCCTTAAGGAAGCGGCCGAGAAGGCCAAGATCGAGCTGTCCAGCAGCCAGCAGACCGATGTGAACCTGCCGTACGTAACGGCGGATGCCAGCGGTCCCAAGCACATGAACGTGAAAGTGACCCGTGCCAAGCTGGAATCACTGGTGGAAGACCTGATCGAGCGCAGCCTTGCGCCATGTCGCACTGCACTGGAGGATTCCGGTGCCAAGATCGGCGAAATCGATGAGGTTATCCTTGTTGGTGGTCAAACCCGTATGCCACTGGTCCAGGAGAAAGTGAAGAACTTCTTCGGTAAGGAAGCGCGCAAGGATGTGAACCCGGACGAAGCCGTAGCCATGGGTGCTGCCATCCAGGCCGCCGTGCTCTCCGGTGATGTGAAAGACGTTCTGCTTCTGGACGTAACCCCGCTGACCCTGGGCATTGAAACCATGGGTGGTGTGGCCACGCCGCTGATCGACAAGAACACCACGATTCCGACCAAGAAGTCTCAGACCTTCTCCACGGCGGATGACAACCAGACGGCTGTAACCATTCACGTGGTTCAGGGTGAGCGTAAACAGGCAGCGCAGAACAAGTCTCTGGGTCGTTTCGACCTTGCAGACATTCCGCCGGCGCCTCGTGGTACGCCGCAGATTGAGGTTACCTTCGATATCGATGCCAACGGTATCCTGAACGTTTCGGCCAAAGACAAGGCGACCGGCAAGGAGCAGTCCATCGTGATCAAGGCGTCTTCCGGCCTGAATGATGACGAGATCGAGAAGATGGTCCGCGATGCCGAAGCCAACGCCGACGAAGACCGTAAGTTCGAAGAACTGGTCCAGGCCCGTAACCAGGGTGACGCGATGGTTCACACCGTTCGCAAGACCCTGGCCGACGCCGGTGACAAGGTGTCCGACAGCGAGAAGGAGTCGATCGAGGCGGCCATCAAGGAGCTGGAAGAAGCACTGGCTGGCTCCGACAAGGACGATATTGAAGCCAAGACCCAGAAACTGACAGAAGCATCTTCTGAAATGGCCCAGAAGATGTACGCGGAGCAGGCAGAGCAGGCGCAGCAGGCCGGGGGCGAAGAAGGTGCCCAGTCCGGCTCCAGCGACGACGCCGTGGATGCCGAGTTTGAAGAAGTCAAAGATGACGACAAGCGATAAAACTTAAGATCATCAGGCAGTTGGAAAACGCGGGAGCTCTCCCGCGTTTTCCTCGTTTTACCAACAGGGTTTTAGAGCATGGCCAAGCGCGATTATTACGAGATTCTCGGGTTGTCCCGGGAAGCGGATGAAAAAGAGATCAAGCGAGCCTACCGCAAGCTCGCGATGAAGTATCATCCTGACCGGAATCCGGATGATGAGGACGCCGATCACAAGTTCAAGGAAGCCAGCGAGGCTTACGAGATACTGTCGGATTCCTCCAAGCGTGCGGCTTACGACCAGTTTGGCCACGCAGGTGTTGATGGCTCGGCCGGTGGCGGCTTCGGAGGCGGCGGTGGTGCCAGCTTCTCTGACATCTTTGGCGATGTTTTTGGTGATATCTTTGGCGGCGGAGGCCGGGGGCGCACCACCCGAGGTGCAGACTTGCGCTACACCCTGGAGCTGGATCTTGAGGAAGCGGTAAAAGGCAAAACCGTTCAGATCCGTATTCCCGGCCACGCCGAGTGCACGACGTGTGATGGCAGCGGCGCGGAAAAAGGCTCGCGGCCGGAAGCCTGTGGCACCTGCAACGGCATGGGTCAGGTTCGTATGCAGCAGGGCTTCTTTACGGTCCAGCAGGCATGTCCCACCTGCCGCGGTTCCGGCAAGGTTATCAAGAATCCGTGTAAAACCTGCCATGGCGCAGGCCGCGTTCAGGAAGAGAAAACACTTTCGGTCAAGGTGCCACCGGGTGTGGATACCGGAGACCGCATTCGCCTCTCCGGCGAAGGAGAGATGGGCGTTGATGGCGGCCCGCCGGGGGACCTGTACGTACAGATCGCCGTTCGGGAGCATTCGATCTTCACCCGTGACGGACGCAACCTCTATTGTGAGGTGCCCATCAGCATTGTGGATGCCGCCCTCGGGGGCGAACTGGAAGTGCCCACGCTTGATGGTCGTGTGAAGCTGAAGATTCCCCCAGAAACCCAGACAGGAAAACTGTTCCGCCTGCGCAACAAGGGTGTCAGCCCCGTTCGCGGTGGGCCATCCGGGGACCTGCTATGCAGGGTTCAGGTGGAAACACCGGTTAACCTCACCAAGCGTCAGAAAGAGTTGCTGGAAGAGTTTCAGGAAACACTTAATGGCGGTGATGGCAACAAGCATGGCCCCAGGAAAACGTCCTGGTTCGAGGGCGTGAAAAGCTTCTTCGACGAAATGAAATTCTGAGGACGAGTGATATGGGCGACATAAGGGTAGCCATCATCGGCGCCGCCGGACGTATGGGCAAGGTGCTGATCGAAGCTGTTGACGGCACTGAAGGCCTCCGGCTCGGCGCAGCCATTGTCGAGCCGGGTAGCAGTCTGATCGGCGCCGACGCCGGAGAAATGACCGGCATCGGCAAAACCGGCATCAAAATGGCCGGCAGTCTGGCGGAGGTGAAAGATGATTTTGACGTACTCGTCGACTTCACCTTCCCGGACCTGACCCTGGAAAACGCCGAATTCTGCAAAGCCAACGGCAAGATGATCGTTATCGGCACCACCGGTCTCACCGACGCCGAAAAAGAACAGCTCGCCCTGGCCGCCGAACAGACCCCGGTGGTCTTCGCCCCGAACATGAGCGTCGGCGTCAACGTCACCCTCAACCTGCTGCGCACTGCGGCTGCAGCTCTGGGTGACGACTACGACGTGGAAATCATCGAAGCCCACCATCGCCACAAGAAAGACGCCCCTTCCGGCACCGCCCTGCGCATGGGCGAGGTCGTCGCCGATGCGCTTGGTCGTGACTTGAAAGAATGCGCCGTTTATGGCCGCGAAGGCTTCACAGGTGAGCGCACACGCAAGGAAATCGGGTTTGAAACCATCCGTGCAGGGGATGTAGTGGGTGATCACACCGTGATGTTCGCCACCGAGGGTGAGCGCATCGAGATTACCCATAAGGCCAGCAGTCGGATGACCTTTGCCAAGGGGGCGATGCGGGCGGCATTGTGGTTGGAAGGTAAGCCTGCCGGATTGTATGACATGCAGGATGTGTTGGGGTTGAAGTAAGATTGCAGGATAACTCTGAGGCTGGTGGCTGGGTGACCCCTCCGGGAATGTCTTCGGCCATGGACGGCCGAAGTCAAGCGCACATGGATGTGCTCGTAGCGTTTCCCGGAGGGGGCGCCCAGCCATCAGCCGGTGTAGCGTTAAACGAGATTTCGCATGGACACAAAGCCCCAGGTTTCTTACAATAGGGCGGTTTAACTGCACCAAGCGTAGCTTTGACAACGCTCTATAGAAAAAGCGGGACGGAGTTCAACTCCCTCTCGCTTTTTTGCGACCTGAATTTGCGCTTGCGTTCCTGTTCGTGACGAACCTGTACGCCACTCGATGAGGATACAAGCCTTGAGTACACCAGCCATCCTTGCACTCGCAGACGGAAGCCTGTTTTACGGCACCGCCATTGGCGCTGAAGGGGAAACCAGCGGCGAAGTGGTGTTCAACACCGCCATGACCGGTTACCAGGAAATCCTGACCGACCCGTCCTACTCCCGCCAGATTGTAACCCTCACATACCCCCACATCGGCAATACCGGTGTGAATGAAGAAGACATCGAATCCGATCGTGTCCAGGCAGCCGGCCTGATTATCCGCGACCTGCCGCTGCTGGTCAGCAACTGGCGCAGCACCGGTTCGCTACAGGATTACCTGAAGGCCAACAACATTGTCGGTATTGCCGATATCGACACCCGCCGGCTGACCCGCATCCTGCGCGACAAAGGTTCCCAGAACGGGGCCGTCGTTGCGGGTGCGAACGCCACAGCAGAGCGGGCACTGGAACTGGCCAACGCCTTCCCTGGGCTGAAGGGTATGGACCTGGCGAAAGAAGTGACCTCGGAAAAGACCTGGACCTGGAGCCAGAGCGAGTGGAGCATCGAAAGTGGCTACGGTGAGCGTACCGAATCGAAGTTCAAGGTCGTCGCCTGGGACTACGGAGTAAAGCTCAATATCTTGCGCATGCTGGCCGGTCGCGGCTGTGATATCACTGTGGTACCGGCCCAGACCCCGGCATCCGAAGTGCTGGCGATGAATCCGGACGGCGTATTCCTGTCCAACGGCCCCGGCGACCCGGAGCCTTGTGACTACGCCATTACTGCCATCCGCGAAGTGCTGGAAACCGAGATTCCGGTATTCGGCATCTGCCTTGGTCATCAGTTGCTGGCTCTGGCCAGTGGTGCGAAGTCCATCAAGATGGGCCATGGTCACCACGGTGCCAACCACCCGGTCCAGAATCTGAAGGATGGCACGGTAATGATCACCAGCCAGAACCACGGCTTCGCGGTAGATGAAGCCACTTTGCCGGATAACCTGGAGGCCACCCATAAATCCCTGTTTGACGACTCCCTGCAGGGTATTCGCCGCACCGACAAGCCGGCTTTCAGCTTCCAGGGTCACCCGGAGGCCAGCCCCGGCCCTCACGACGTGGCGCCGCTGTTTGATGAATTTATTCGCCTGATGGAGGCACGTTGATGCCCAAGCGTACCGACATTAAAAGCATTCTGATTCTCGGTGCCGGCCCCATTGTGATCGGGCAGGCCTGCGAGTTTGACTACTCCGGAGCCCAGGCCTGCAAGGCTCTGCGGGAAGAGGGTTACCGGGTTATCCTGGTTAACTCCAACCCGGCAACCATCATGACCGACCCGGTCATGGCCGATGCCACCTACATCGAACCGATTACCTGGAAAACCGTCGAAAAGATTATCGAGAAAGAGAAGCCGGATGCGCTGCTGCCCACCATGGGTGGCCAGACCGCTCTCAACTGCGCCCTGGACCTGGAAAAGCATGGCGTGCTGGATAAGCACGGCGTGGAGATGATCGGTGCCAATGCCGATACCATCGACAAGGCCGAGGACCGCGACCGTTTCGACAAGGCGATGAAAAAGATCGGCCTGGAATGCCCCCGGGCTACCATTGCCCACTCCATGGCGGAAGCCTGGGAAGTGGCCGACGATATCGGTTTTCCCTGCATCATCCGCCCCTCGTTTACCATGGGTGGCTCCGGCGGCGGTATCGCATACAACCGTGATGAGTTTGAGGAAATCTGTACCCGTGGTCTGGATCTGTCGCCGACCAATGAACTGCTGATCGACGAGTCCCTGATCGGCTGGAAAGAATACGAGATGGAAGTTGTCCGGGACAAAAACGACAACTGCATCATCGTCTGTGCCATCGAGAACTTTGACGCCATGGGCGTGCACACCGGTGACTCCATCACCGTGGCGCCGGCCCAGACCCTCACCGATAAGGAATATCAGATCATGCGCAACGCCTCGCTGGCGGTGCTGCGTGAAATCGGTGTGGAAACCGGTGGCTCCAATGTACAGTTTGGTGTCAACCCGGATAACGGCCGCGTGGTGGTCATCGAAATGAATCCCCGGGTATCGCGGTCCTCCGCGCTGGCCTCCAAAGCCACTGGCTTCCCCATCGCCAAAGTAGCGGCGAAGCTGGCAGTAGGCTACACGCTGGACGAGTTGCGAAACGAGATTACCGGTGGTGTGACCCCGGCCTCCTTCGAGCCCAGTATCGACTACGTCGTGACCAAGATTCCGCGGTTCACCTTCGAAAAATTCCCCCAGGCGGATGCCCGTCTGACCACCCAGATGAAGTCCGTGGGTGAGGTGATGGCTATTGGCCGTACCTTCCAGGAATCCCTGCAGAAAGCCATGCGTGGCCTGGAAGTGGGCTCTGACGGCTTCGAAGAGAAGGTGGACCTGAGTACCACCGACGGTCGCGAAACGCTTACTCAGGAGCTTAACGTTCCTGGTGCCGAGCGCCTGTGGTACATCGGTGATGCCTTCCGTGCTGGTATGTCCGTGGACGATGTGTTCCGTAACACCCACGTGGACCCGTGGTACCTGGCTCAGATCGAGGATCTGATCAAGGAAGAGAATGCTCTCAAGTCCGCAGGCAAGGCCGATATCGATCGCGATACCCTGTTCCGTCTCAAGCGCAAGGGCTTCTCCGATGCCCGGTTGGCCAGGTTGCTTGGGCTTTCCGAGGTCAGCCTGCGTAAGCTGCGCCATGACATGAACATTCGCCCGGTTTACAAGCGGGTGGACACCTGTGCAGCGGAGTTTGCCTCCTCTACCGCCTACATGTACTCATCCTATGAGGAGGAGTGCGAGGCGGCTGCATCCGACCGCGAGAAAATCGTGGTGATCGGTGGCGGCCCCAACCGAATCGGGCAGGGCATTGAATTTGACTACTGTTGTGTTCACGCCGCCCTTGCCATGCGCGACGATGGTTACGAAACCATCATGATTAACTGCAACCCGGAAACGGTATCTACCGATTACGATACCTCGGATCGTCTCTACTTCGAACCGATCACCCTGGAAGACGTGCTGGAAATCATCAACGTC
Organism: Marinobacter sp.; assembly: GCF_039977835.1. GTDB lineage: Bacteria > Pseudomonadota > Gammaproteobacteria > Pseudomonadales > Oleiphilaceae > Marinobacter. Next base: position 17,863 of record NZ_JBDWCL010000067.1, read on the forward strand.
GAAAAACCAAAGGGCGTAATCGTCCAGTACGGCGGCCAGACCCCGCTGAAACTGGCCCGTGGCCTGGAGGCGGCCGGTGTGCCCATTATCGGTACCAGCCCGGATGCCATCGACCGCGCAGAAGACCGGGAGCGGTTCCAGCAGATGATTGGCCGCCTTGGTCTCCTTCAGCCGGAAAACGCGACTGTGCGCAGCCACGAAGAAGGCATCGTGGCCGCCCGTGAGATTGGTTATCCGCTGGTGGTCCGCCCGTCCTACGTGTTGGGTGGTCGTGCCATGGAGATCGTTTACGACGAAGACGAACTGGTTCGTTACATGCGCAATGCCGTGCTGGTTTCCAACGACAGCCCGGTATTGCTGGATCACTTCCTGAATGCGGCCATTGAGGTGGATATTGATGCCATCAGTGACGGCAAGGATGTGGTCATCGGCGGTATCATGCAGCATATCGAGCAGGCAGGCGTGCACTCCGGTGATTCTGCGTGTTCTCTGCCGCCCTACACGTTGCCGAAGGACGTGCAGGATGAAATGCGCGAAGCCGTGCGCAAGATGGCGATCGAACTGGAGGTCATCGGCCTGATGAACGTCCAGCTGGCCTGGCAGGATGGCCGGATCTACGTCATCGAGGTCAACCCCAGGGCCTCCCGCACCGTGCCGTTCGTATCCAAGGCCATCGGTGTGTCCCTGGCCAAGGTGGCCGCGCGGGTCATGGCCGGCAAATCGCTGGCCGAGCAGGACTTCACGCAGGAAATCGTCCCGGCTTATTATTCCGTCAAGGAGTCGGTGTTCCCGTTCAACAAGTTCCCGGCTGTGGATCCCATTCTGGGGCCGGAGATGAAATCTACCGGTGAAGTAATGGGCATTGGCGACAGCTTTGACGAAGCATTTGCCAAGGCGGCCCTGGCCTCTGGTGAGCGCCTGCCGGTGAAAGGAACGGCCTTTATGTCGGTTCGTGACGTTGACAAGCCCGGTGCTGCCAAAGTGGCGCAGGATCTGGTCGACGCCGGCTTCAAAGTGATTGCCACCACCGGTACTGCCAAGGCTCTGAAAGAAGCCGGAATTACCGTTGACCGGGTGAACAAGGTGCGGGAAGGGCGTCCGCACATTGTGGATGCCATCAAGAATGGTCAGGTTCAGCTGATTATCAACACCACCGAAGGTCGCAAGGCCATTTCAGACTCGGCACAGATTCGCCAGTCTGCCTTGCAGTCGAAGGTAACCTATACAACGACCCTGGCGGGCGGTGAAGCGTTCTGCAGGGCAATTATGTTTGGCCCTGAGCGTACTGTACGCCGTCTTCAGGATCTACACGCAGGAAAGTAAGACTATGGCTGACAGAGTACCCATGACAAAGGCGGGTGAAATCCGCCTCCGCGACGAGCTCAAGAAACTGAAGTCCGAAGACCGTCCCCGGGTGATCGCTGCTATTTCCGATGCCCGTGAACACGGTGACCTGAAAGAGAATGCGGAATACCATGCCGCCCGCGAGCAGCAGAGTTTTATCGAAGGCCGCATCCAGGAAATCGAGGGCAAGCTGTCCGCGGCTCAGGTGATTGACGTTAACACCATCGAGAACACCGGTAAGGTGATTTTCGGCACCACGGTGCGGCTGCTCAACGTGGATACCGACGAGCAGGTGACCTATCAGATTGTCGGTGAAGATGAGGCAGACATCAAAGCTGGCAAACTGTCGATTTCCTCGCCCATTGCCCGGGCACTGGTGGGCAAGAGCGAGGGCGATGTGGTGGCGATTCGCGTGCCCTCGGGAACCGTTGAATATGAAATCGAGCAGGTAGAGCACATCTGAGGTCAGCTATGCCTTCGGGCACCAAAAAAGCCGGCGGGGCTGACCCTGCCGGCTTTTTGCTTTCTCTGCCCGTTTAGCCAGAGGCTCAGTGCTTCTGGCGCAGCAGGTTGGAGAGCTTCGGATTGGGCTTCTTCGCCCGGCGCATGATGACGGCAATCTTGCCGATGGTCTGTACCAGTTCAGCGCCCGAGGCTTCGCACAGGGCGGCTACCGCTTCCTGGCGCGCTTCCCTGTCCTGGCTGGCTACCTTGATCTTGATCAGCTCGTGATCGTTCAGGGCGCGCTCAAGCTCTTCCTGAAGCCCTTCTGTCAGGCCCTTGTCGCCAACAATAATGACTGGCTTCAGGTTGTGGGCGATGCCCCGGTACTCCCGGCGCTGTTCTGGCGAAAGACTCATTATGTAATCTCTTTATGGATGCAATTAACAAATCGTCAGCGGCGAAATAGCGGACGATTCCGTATAATTGCTGGATTGTAACAGATCGCCCGGCCGGTGAAATGGCAGTTACCACGTATCCAGGCGCAGAGGCAGAATGTTTATCGGAGGTAGATTTTGGCCCGTTCGAAAACCAGTGATCGCTGGCTGAAGGAACATTTCGACGACGTCTGGGTCAAAAAGTCCCGGGAAGACGGTTATCGCTCCCGAGCCAGCTATAAGCTGATTGAACTTGATGAAAAAGACCGGCTGTTCCGGCCCGGCCAGGTTATTGTGGATCTGGGTGCGGCCCCCGGGGGCTGGTCCCAGGTGGCGGTTGAGCGGGTCGGCGACAAGGGCGTGGTTATTGCCAGCGATATTCTGGAGATGAGCCCGCTGGCCGGTGTGGAGTTTGTCCAGGGGGATTTTACCGAGCAGTCAGTGCTGGATGAATTACTGGAATTGATGGGTGACCGGCGGGCTGACGTTGTAATTTCAGATATGGCACCCAATATGAGTGGTATGGCGGCAGTGGATATCCCTAACGCCATGGGCCTGGTGGAACTGGCGCTGGATATGGCGCAGAGAGTGTTGAAGCCGGGTGGTGTGTTTGTCGCCAAGGTCTTTCAGGGAGAAGGATTTGATACCCTGCTGGCGGACATGCGCAAAAGTTTTGGCACCGTTGTCAGCAGGAAGCCTGACTCCTCCCGGGCACGATCGAGGGAGATTTATCAGGTGTGCAAAGGATTTAAGGGCTGACCCGCCCGCACGACGGAAATGGCCGTGGGATTGATGCCCAGGCAGTGGTCGATACGGATAAGCCGTTTCTGGTGGACGGGCGTACAATTGGTGTAAGGTGTCAGAAAAGGCTTTCTCCTGACGGGGCGATCCTTCAATTCACAGGTGACGATCCTTGAACGATATGGCAAAAAATCTGGTTCTCTGGCTTATCATAGCCGCCGTACTGCTGATGGTGTTTCAGAATTTTACTCCCACCACCAGCGGCCAACAGGTCAATTATTCGCAGTTCGTGGAAATGGTGCAGGACGGGCAGGTCCGTCAGGTAACCATCGACGGCTTGCAGGTTCAGGGTGTCCGTGGTGACGGGTCCCAGTTCCAGACCATCAGGCCCCAACTGGCCGATGAAAAGCTGATGGACGATCTGCTGGCCAACCAAGTGGAAGTCATTGGCAAGGAGCCAGAGCGCCAAAGCCTCTGGACGCAGTTGCTGGTGGCTGCATTCCCGATCCTCATTATTATCGCGCTGTTCGTGTTCTTCATGCGACAGATGCAGGGGGGTGGCGGCGGCAAAGGGCCCATGTCCTTTGGCAAGAGCAAGGCTCGCCTGATGAGCGAGGATCAGATCAAGACCACCTTCGGTGATGTGGCCGGCGTGGATGAGGCCAAGGAAGACGTCAAGGAACTGGTGGATTTCCTGCGGGACCCCAGCAAGTTTCAGCGTCTTGGTGGCAGTATTCCCAAGGGTGTTCTGATGGTGGGGCAGCCAGGTACCGGTAAGACCCTGCTGGCCAAGGCGATTGCCGGCGAGGCCAAGGTTCCGTTCTTCTCGATTTCCGGTTCGGATTTTGTGGAAATGTTCGTGGGGGTGGGTGCGTCCCGTGTCCGTGACATGTTTGAACAGGCCAAGAAGCAGAGTCCCTGTATTATCTTCATCGACGAGATCGATGCGGTCGGTCGCCATCGTGGTGCCGGCATGGGTGGTGGTCACGATGAACGTGAACAGACTCTGAACCAGTTGCTGGTGGAAATGGACGGCTTTGAGGGCAATGAAGGCGTTATCGTGATTGCCGCCACCAACCGTCCGGACGTTCTGGACCCGGCGCTGCTGCGCCCGGGTCGTTTTGACCGCCAGGTGGTGGTTGGTCTGCCGGACATCATCGGCCGTGAGCAGATTCTGAAAGTTCATATGAAGAAAGTGCCGCTGGCCGATGGCGTCGAGCCAAAGCTGATCGCCCGTGGTACGCCCGGATTCTCGGGCGCCGATCTCGCCAACCTGGTCAACGAGGCAGCCCTGTTCGCGGCTCGCCGCAATCAGCGCCTGGTTTCCATGGAAGAGTTCGAGCTCGCCAAAGACAAGATCATGATGGGTGCTGAGCGCAAATCCATGGTCATGAGCGAGAAAGAGAAACGGAACACGGCCTATCATGAGTCCGGCCACGCCATTGTAGGGCGTCTGGTGCCTGAGCATGATCCGGTCTACAAGGTCAGTATCATTCCCCGCGGCAGGGCACTGGGTGTCACCATGTTTCTGCCGGAGGAAGACAAGTACAGCCATAGCAAGCGTTTCCTCATCAGCTCTATCTGCAGTCTGTTCGGTGGTCGTATCGCTGAAGAGCTTACCCTGGGCTTTGATGGTGTCACCACCGGTGCCTCCAACGACATCGAGCGGGCCACCAGCCTGGCTCGCAATATGGTTACCCGGTGGGGGCTGTCTGAAAAGCTCGGACCGCTGCAGTACGATACTGACAGCGAAGAACCGTTCCTGGGCCGTTCCGCTGGCCAGGCGCAGACCGTCTACTCTCCGGAAACGGCACAGCGGATTGACGAGGAAGTTCGCAACATCATCGACAGCTGTTACGAGAAAGCGCGTCAGCTGCTGATTGATAACCGCGAAAAGCTCGACATGATGGCCGAGGCCCTGATGAAGTACGAAACCATTGATCGTCACCAGATTGACGACATCATGGAAGGACGTGAGCCCCGTCCGCCGAAAGGCTGGGGTGATAGCGGGCCCTCGGGTGGCGTGCCGGCTGATGAGCCAGAGCAGGAACCTGCTCCCAAAGGTTCTGACGACGGCCGTCAACCCGGCGTCGGCCGTCCCGCCGGTGAGCACTGACCCGGTGTAGTGCCACGGCAACGATCACTAACCCATTTACGCCGCCCCGGCCGGGGCGGCGTTTGTTTTTGCAGGTGTACTAAGGGTTGCTTATGCAAATGAACTTCGCGGGCCGAATGCTGGATATGTCTGGCTGCCACGTTATGGGCATACTCAACGTAACGCCAGACTCTTTTTCGGACGGTGGTCGCTTTAACCAGGTGGATGCCGCCCTGGCCAGGGCCCGTGAGATGGCGGCAGATGGTGCGGTGTTCATAGATGTGGGTGGTGAATCCACGCGCCCCGGGGCTACGCCGGTGTCTTTGGACGAGGAGCTGGAGCGGGTTTGCCCGGTGGTAGAGGCCATCACCCGTGAGCTCGATGTGATTGTATCCGTGGATACCAGCTCACCCCGGGTGATGGCCGAGATTGCAAAGCTCGGCGCAGGCATGATCAATGATGTCAGAGCCTTGCAGCGGGAAGGGGCGCCCGATGTGGCGGCCCGGGCAGGGATCCCGGTATGTGTGATGCATATCCAGGGAGAGCCGGATACCATGCAGGACGATCCACGTTATCGCAATGTACGGCGCGATGTCAGTTCGTTCCTGACCGAGCGAATGCGGGTTATCGAGAAGGCAGGGGTGCGGCCAGATAATATTATCCTGGATCCCGGTTTCGGTTTCGGCAAATCGCCCGTACATAATCTGCAGCTTCTGGCATCACTGGAGCAGCTGCAACTGCTCGGGCACCCGGTGCTGGTGGGGTTGTCCCGCAAGAGCGTGCTGGGGCATATCACCGGTCGTGAAGTCAACGAACGCTTGCCGGCGAGTCTCGCGGCCGCGACAATATCTGCGATGAAGGGCGCGTCAATTATCCGTGTCCATGATGTCAGGGAAACAGTTGATGCCGTTAAAGTGGTAATGGCAATGGAGGAAGCTGGACGATGAGTGACAGGAAATATTTTGGCACGGACGGTATACGGGGTCGGGTTGGCGAGTACCCGATCACACCGGAATTCATGCTGCACCTGGGGTGGGCTGCCGGGCAGGCTTTCAAGCGTGACGGCCAGCGCAACAGCGTGCTGATCGGCAAGGACACGCGTCTGTCGGGTTATATGTTCGAGTCTGCCCTGGAATCAGGTCTGTCAGCGGCCGGCGTGGATGTAAAATTGCTGGGCCCTATGCCGACGCCCGCTATCGCCTACCTGACACGCACATTCCGCGCTTCTGCGGGTATTGTCATCAGCGCTTCCCACAACCCGCACCACGACAATGGCATCAAGTTCTTTTCTCCTGAAGGTACCAAGCTGGATGACGCCCTTGAGGCCGAGATCGAGCGTTGGCTCGACCGGCCCATCGAGGTATGCGACGCCAAAGAGTTGGGCAAGGCCTTCCGCGTGGATGATGCCCCGGGTCGCTATGTCGAATTCTGTAAGAGCACGGTGCCCAACGAATTTTCCCTTGAAGGTCTGCATATTGTTCTGGATTGTGCTCATGGGGCAACCTATCACGTGGCGCCCAAGGTGTTCCGTGAACTGGGTGCGAGGATTTCGGTGGTTGGCGGCGACCCCGATGGGCTGAACATCAACCTCGATGTCGGCTCGACGCACCTGGAGACCCTGAGTAAGACAGTGCTGGAAAAGCAGGCCGACTTGGGTATCGCCTTTGATGGCGACGGGGACCGGGTGTTGATGGTGGACTCTGACGGCTCGGAAGTTGATGGCGATGAGTTGCTGTACGTTATTGCCACCCAGCGTCATGCTGCCGGCACGCTGAAAGGGGGCGTTGTGGGCACGTTGATGACCAATCTGGGTGTTGAGCTGGCACTGCGGGAACAGGGTATCGATTTCGAGCGCGCCAAAGTGGGCGACCGCTATGTGATGGAAAGGCTGATCGAGCGGGGCTGGCTGCTGGGCGGCGAAGGTTCCGGACATATGGTGATCCGTGACTGCACCACCACAGGCGATGGCATTGTCTCGGCGTTGCAGGTGTTGCTGGCGATCAGCCGTGCCGGCACTTCGCTGGCGGATATTCGCCAGGGTATGAGCAAACTGCCCCAGAAAATGATCAATGTACGGGTGGACAAGCGTTTTGATCCATTGGGGCGCGAGGATATTGTGAGCGCTGTGGCGTCGGCCGAAGAGCGGCTGGGCGGCGGTGGCCGGGTACTGCTGCGCGCCTCCGGCACTGAGCCTCTGATCCGCGTAATGACGGAAGGGCAGGATGAGTCGGAAATTGTGAAGATTGCCGAGGAACTTGCTGTTGTTGTGGAGAATTCCCGGGGCTGACTTTGTACCCGGGTGCAGTTGTCTGCCACAAAAGACTGCTGTATAGTTCGCCCTCCCTCGAGTCAGGGCCGAATCAGGGGCTTTTTATGCGCCGTAAGATCGTCGCCGGAAACTGGAAGATGAACGGGTCGAAAGACCTTGTGAATAGCCTGGTTGGCCATGTCAGGTCAGAGTTGGCATCGCTTGATAATGGTGTGGAGGCTGTTATTATTCCTCCCGCCCTGTTTGTTGGCGATGTTATCAGGCAGTCCGGCGGAAAGGTTGCCGTTGGTGTCCAGAATATTGCCTGTTGGGATTCGGGTGCCTACACCGGGGAAATATCTGCGGTGATGGCCAGAGATGCCGGATGCGATTATGCCCTTGTGGGGCATTCGGAGCGCAGGCAGCTGTTCGGCGAAACCGACGAGCAGGTAGCAGTCAAGGTCGTCAGGGCATTGGCGTCAGGGTTGGATGCAGTGATATGCGTTGGCGAAACCCTGGAGGAGCGCGAAGCTGGCACGGCCGTAAGTGTGGTTTCGGGTCAGGTTCGTCGGGCTGTTGCGGATGTCGAGTCCGGGCAGTGGCGACAGGTTGTGATCGCCTATGAACCGGTATGGGCCATAGGAACCGGAAAAACGGCCACTGCTGAAGATGCCCAGGCCATGCATTCCGCTATCCGGGCCGAGCTGGCTTCCCTGGGGGCGCCGGCGGAAAAGATATCCCTGCTTTACGGCGGCAGTGTAAAAGCGGATAATGCGGCCGCACTTTTTGCTCAGCCGGACATTGACGGTGGCCTGATTGGCGGTGCATCGTTAAATGCCAACGATTTTGTGAGTATTTGCCGGGCGCTGCCGGGCAAATCCTGAAAGATAAAGATTCGCGAACGCCATTGGCGCGAATCATCTGGTTATTAGAGAGACATTATGGATTGGGTCGAAACACTGGTTGTCGTTATCCACGTGGTCATCGCGGTGGCGCTGGTGGGTCTTGTGCTGATTCAGCAGGGTAAGGGTGCCAACGCGGGCGCTGCGTTTGGTGGCGGTGCCTCCCAGACCGTATTTGGTAGTGAGGGCAGTAGCAGCTTTCTGGTTCGCGCCACGACCTTGCTCGCCATTGTATTTTTTGTAACAAGTTTTTCGCTGGCTGTATTCGCCAAGCAGCGTGCCGAAGTGGCAGGGGAAGCTGGAATTCCTGTGGTTCAGGAATCCCGTTCCGATGCCGGGCAGGCTGAGGGTGAATCGGCAGATGAAGGCGAAACCGGGCGCGGGGATGAAAATGAACTCCCCGAGCTCGAGTAAGAGTGTTGCCCGGGTGGTGAAACTGGTAGACACGCTATCTTGAGGGGGTAGTGGCGAAAGCCGTGCCGGTTCGAGTCCGGCCCCGGGCACCATATTAGAAGAAAAGCGGCTTGGAATGACCAGGCCGTTTTTTTTGGTCAGTCCTTGACCAGTAAGGCCGGCGTCTCTATACTCCGGCGGATATTGGAGCGGGCTCCGGGCACAGGGTGCCCAGTCGGTTTCAGGCAGGCCAGGTGTCTGTCAGCAGGGGAGTTTTGGTTTTGGTTATCCTCTGCGAGTTCTTGCAACAAAGGGCCCCACATTTTCAGGGGCTTTTTGATTAAGGGGCCTGGCGCATCAGGCCCTGGTGCATAAAAAGGGCTGATCAACAGCCCTTTTTTTGTTTTTGGGGTCGAAAAAACGAGTAATGGAGACCGAATAGCCTTGTCAGCCAAGTTGAAGCAGCTGGAAGAAATACTCAGGCCGATCGTCGAAGGTCTGGGCTACGAATTCTGGGGCATTGAATTCCGCTCCCAGGGACACCATTCCCTGTTGAGAATATTTATTGACGACGCCGAGAACGGCATCGGCATTGAAGACTGTGAAAAAGTCAGCCGCCAGGCGAGCGGCGTGATGGATGTGGAAGACCCCATTCAGACAGAATATACCCTGGAGGTTTCCTCTCCGGGCATGGATCGGCCGTTGTTCCGACTGGAGCAGTATGAGGCATTCGCCGGCCATCAGGTCCAGATCAAATTACGGATGGCATTCGAGGGGCGTCGCAAGTTCCAGGGCCTGATTAAAGGCGTTGAGGGCGAGGACGTTGTCGTGGTTGTTGATGATCACGAGTACCTGTTGCCATTCGATAGCATCGAGAAAGCCAACATCGTTCCGGCATTTGAATAAGTCAGTGGACGCAAAGTTTATTTTAAGGGCAGGGCAATCCAATGAGTAAAGAGATCTTGCTGGTGGTTGAATCCGTCTCGAACGAAAAAGGTGTCGAGAAGGACGTGATCTTTGAAGCAATTGAGCTGGCGCTCGCCACCGCTGCCAAAAAACGTTACGACGACGAGGAAGCCGATATCCGGGTTTCCATTGATCGCCGTACCGGCGAATACGAGACGTTCCGCCGCTGGCTGGTGGTTGATAACGACGCCGTTCCTGCTCTTGGCACCGAGCTGACCATGCAGGAAGCCGAGGAGATCGACGGGAACCTCCGGCCGGGCGACATCCATGAAGAAAAAGTGGAGTCTGTTGCTTTCGGACGTATTGGCGCCCAGGCAGCCAAGCAGATTATCTTCCAGAAAGTGCGGGAAGCTGAGCGCAGCAAGATTGTCGACAGCTATCGTGACCGGGTAGGTGAGCTTGTCTCCGGTACCGTAAAGAAGGTGACACGGGATAACGTCATCGTGGATCTGGGGGCCAACGCTGAAGCCCTGCTGCCCCGCGAGCACCTGATTGCGCGCGAGACTTTCCGCATGGGTGACCGGGTTCGTTCGCTGCTGCAGGAAATTCGCACCGATCACCGAGGCCCGCAGTTGATCCTGAGCCGCACGGATCCGCAGATGCTGATCGAGCTGTTCCGTATCGAGGTCCCGGAAATTGCCGAAGAGCTGATCGAAATCCGTGGTGCTGCACGGGACCCCGGTTCCCGGGCCAAGATTGCGGTGAAAACCAATGACCGCCGGATTGACCCGGTAGGTGCCTGCGTTGGTATGCGTGGTTCCCGCGTACAGGCCGTTTCCAACGAGTTGGGTGGTGAGCGTGTTGACATTGTGCTTTGGGACGACAACCCGGCACAGCTGGTTATCAACGCCATGGCGCCTGCAGAAGTAGCGTCCATTGTTATGGACGAGGACCGTCACACAATGGAAGTGGCTGTCGCTGAGGATAACCTGGCGCAGGCCATCGGCCGTAACGGACAGAACGTGCGTCTGGCCACAGAGCTGACGGGCTGGACACTGAACGTGATGACCGAAGAAGAAGCCGGGCAGCGTCAGGAACAGGAATACAACACCTTGCTGGAGCACTTTACCGGCAACCTGGATGTGGACGAGGAATTTGCCGGTGTTCTCATCGAGGAAGGCTTTACCTCTATTGAGGAAGTGGCGTACATCCCCATGGAGGAGATGCTCGCTATTGAAGGGTTCGACGAAGAAACCGTCACGGAATTGCGTCGCCGTGCCAAGGATGCCCTGCTGAACCAGGCTCTGGCCAGCGAAGAGGCACTTGAAGGCGCGGAACCCGCAGAGGATCTTCTGGCAATGGACGGCATGGACCGGGGCCTGGCGTTCAAGCTGGCAGGTATGGGTATCCGTACCATGGAAGATCTTGCAGAGCAGTCGGTTGATGACCTGATCGACATTGAAGGTATGGAAGAAGAGCGTGCCGGCCAGTTGATTATGGCTGCACGCGCCCCCTGGTTTGAAGACCAGGCTTAATCGGGAGGAGGACCAGTATGGCTGATGTAACGGTAAAACAACTGGCCGCAGATGTAGGCGCTCCCGTGGATCGTTTGCTGCGACAGATCGTGGAGGCTGGCCTGAAAGCCCGCTCCGAAGAGGACTCTGTCACCAGCGATGAGAAGCAACAGTTGCTGACCTATCTGAGAAAGAATCACGGTGAGAGTGAAGCGGAACCGAAGAAAATCACTCTCAAGCGCAAGACAACAACCACGCTGAAAGCGGGCCGTGCAAAAACGGTCAACGTTGAGGTTCGCAAGCGCCGTACGTATATCAAACGCGCCGAGCTGGAGCCGGAAGCGGCCAGGCAGGAAGAGGCCGCCGAGCAGGCTGCCGCGGCGCCGGAAGAAACGCCTGCGGTAGCGGCTCAGCAGGCACAGCCGGCAGAGGTGCCGAAGCCGGAAGCGCCGGTTTCAGAGACGCCTGCGGAAGAGCCGTCGGGCGAAGAGAAACCGGCAGCTGAAGAGAAGCCGGCCGGTAAAGAACCATCGAAAGAAGCTGCCGAGCCGGAGCCGTCACCGGTTCCCGCACCGGAAGATATGCCGATCCCGCCTCCTGAAGAGGGCGAAGGCAAGGATCGCAAGCCGAAGAAAAAGAAAGAAAAAGCGCGTGAGCGCGGCGACGAGCCGGACGAGGGCAAGCCGAAGAAGAAATCTGCTGGCCATCGCGGCCCGCGTAATCGTCCGGTTGAGGAACCTCTTGTTATTAATGAAGAAGAGGAAGATACCACGCTGCGCAAGCCACTTCGCGCGAAAAAGAAACCCAAAGAGAAGCGTCACGCTTTCGAGAGGCCTACCAAGCCAATGGTAAGAGAAGTCGATATTCCCGAGACGATCACCGTGGGTGACCTTGCCCAGCGAATGGCCGTCAAGTCAGCCGACGTCATCAAGAAACTGATGGGCATGGGGGTAATGGCGACCATCAACCAGGCCCTGGATCAGGAAACGGCAGTACTGGTAACCGAAGAGCTTGGCCACAAGGCGAATACGGTCAGCGAGGACGCATTCGAGGAAGAAGTGCTGAGCGAATTTGCCTTTGAGGGCAGGGAAAAGACCAAGCGTGCGCCGGTGGTCAGCGTGATGGGTCACGTCGACCACGGCAAGACCTCGCTTCTGGACTATATCCGTCGCACCAAGGTGGCTTCAGGCGAGTCCGGTGGTATTACGCAGCACATCGGTGCTTACCACGTGCAAACCGACCACGGCATGGTGTCTTTCCTGGATACCCCGGGCCACGCGGCTTTCACGGCCATGCGTGCACGGGGCGCCCAGTGTACCGATATCGTTATCCTGGTGGTGGCGGCCGATGACGGTGTGATGCCCCAGACCAAGGAAGCGGTGCAGCATGCCCGCTCCGCCGGCGTGCCCATTGTTGTTGCCATTAACAAGATGGACAAGGAAGAGGCCGACCCGGACCGCATCAAGACCGAACTGGCCGGTATGGAAGTGATTCCGGAAGACTGGGGCGGTGACGTCCAGTTTATCCCGGTATCCGCCCACACAGGCGACGGCATCGACGACCTGCTTGAAGCCCTGCTGCTTCAGGCCGAAATCCTCGAGCTTGAGGCGTCCCCGGACGCGTCGGCCAAGGGCGTGGTTGTCGAGTCCAGTCTCGAGCGTGGCCGTGGCTCCGTGGCCACTGTGCTGGTCCAGAATGGCACCCTGCGCCAGGGCGAAATGGTTGTGGCTGGTTCCTTCTTCGGTAAGGTTCGCGCCATGACTGACGAGGCCGGCAAACAGGTCAAGGAAGCGGGTCCCTCCATTCCCGTGGAAATCCTCGGCCTGAACGGCACGCCGAATGCCGGCGACGAGTTCTTCGCCGTGGCCGACGAGAAGAAGGCCAAGGAACTGGCGGAATTCCGCCAGGCCCGCGAGCGGGAGCAGCGTCTGCACAGGCAGCAGGCGGCCAAGCTGGAGAACCTGTTCGAGAACATGGGCAAGGACGAGGTCAAGACCCTCAACGTGGTCCTCAAGACCGACGTTCGTGGTTCCCTGGAAGCCATCACCAAATCGCTCCAGGATCTGGGCAACGACGAAGTGCAGGTCAAGATTGTGTCCTCCGGCGTTGGTGGTATAGCCGAAACAGACGTCAGTCTGGCCATGGCAACCAATGCGGTTATCTTCGGCTTCAATGTGCGTGCCGATACGGCTTCCAAGCGTCTGGTGGAGCAGGAAGGCCTGGATCTGCGGTATTACAGCATCATCTACAACCTGATCGATGATGTGAAAGCAGCCCTGACCGGCATGCTGGCACCAGAATTCCGCGAGGATATTGTCGGTATCGCCGATGTGCGTGACGTGTTCCGCTCACCGAAATTTGGCCAGGTGGCCGGCTGCATGGTCACTGAGGGCACGGTATACCGTAATAAGCCGATCCGCGTTCTGCGTGACAACGTGGTTATCTTTGAAGGCGAGCTGGAATCCCTGCGTCGCTTCAAGGATGACGTACCCGAAGTCCGGAACGGCATGGAGTGTGGTATCGGTGTTAAAGGATACGATGTGAAGGTCGGCGACCAGATTGAGGTGTTTGACCGCATCCGCGTCGAGCGTAAGCTTGAGTCTACGGGGGCCTGATGCCAAGAGAGTTCAGCCGGATTGATCGCATCGGCGATCAGATGCAGCGTGAGCTGGCCCAGCTCATCCAGCGGGAGGTCAAAGACCCGCGGGTGGGTATGGTCACGGTCAATGCCGTCAAGGTAAGCCGTGACCTGGGCTACGCCGATATCTACGTATCCCTGCTCACCACCGAAGAGCTGACCGAGGAGTCCCCCGAAGTGCGGGACTCCCTGGCGGTACTGAACAAGGCTTCCGGCTTTCTGCGCGGACAGATTGGTCGCGCCATGAAGCTGCGGGTCACGCCCCAGCTGCGGTTCCACTTCGACTCGCTGCTTGGGCACAGCCGCCACATGGATAACCTGATTCGCGAAGCGGTTGGCGACAAGCCGGCGGTTGATCGGGATGGTGAAGCGGATAATGACCGTTCATCCGACGATCAGGAGCGGGACGTTTGAGTCGTCGCCGTAAAGGCCGTGACGTAAACGGCATCCTGGTTATCGACAAGCCGATGGATATTACCTCCAATGGCATCCTTCAGCAGGTGAAGCGCCTGTTTGGTGCGGCCAAGGCCGGTCATACCGGCGCGCTGGACCCGCTGGCTACCGGCGTTCTGCCGCTGTGTTTTGGCGAAGCGACGAAGTTCTCCCAGATGATGCTGGACAGCGATAAGGCTTACATCGCGACGGCGCGTCTGGGTGTCCGCACCGAGACCGGTGACAGTGAAGGTGCGGTGGTGTCTGAAAAGCCGGTGCCGGCCGGGCTGGATGCGGAAACCCTGGAGCCGGTCCTCGACCAGTTCCGAGGTGAAATCCAGCAGGTCCCCTCCATGTATTCCGCGCTCAAGCACAAGGGCCGCCCCCTGTACGAATACGCACGGGAAGGCATCGAAGTGGAGCGCCCATCCCGCCCGGTTACCATCTACGAGCTGAAACTGCTGGAAGTGCGTGAGGCGGAGATCGACATCGCGGTCAGTTGCACCAAGGGCACCTATATCCGTTCCCTGGTGGAAGATATCGGCGAGGCTCTGGGCTGCGGCGCTCATGTAACGGCCTTGCGTCGCACGATGGCTTCAGGCTTTACTCTGGCGGACGCCGTTGAGGTCACCACCCTGGAGTCCATGCGTGAACAGGGCGAAAGCCTGGATGGTCTGTTGGTGGCCCCGGATGCCGCGCTATCCATGTTCCCGGAGCAGGAACTGGAGGGCAGTGCACTGGTATCGATATTGAACGGACAACCAGTTAGAATGACTGGTCAGCCAGCCGAAGGGTACGTTCGCCTCTATGGCAACGGGCGTTTTGTGGGGCTGGCGGAAGGATTCCCGGACGGGGAGGCCACCAAACTGGTGCCTCGCCGTCTGGTGAAGAGTGGCTGACAACCGTTTTATAATGGTTGTCGCTGATTAGCCGGGCTGTAGAGATGCGTGGTTCGGCCGAATTCGATAGCATCGCGACAATAGAGGTGAGTTATGGCACTTTCTGCCAACGAGAAAGCACAGATCGTTAAGGATTTTCAGCAGGGTGATGGCGATACCGGTTCTCCAGAAGTGCAGGTTGCACTGTTGAGCCACAACATCAACAAGCTGCAGGATCACTTCAAGACCAACAAGCAGGATCACCATTCCCGCCGCGGTCTTATCCGGATGGTTAACCAGCGTCGTAAGCTGCTGGACTACCTGAAGCGCAAGAACGCAGACCGCTACCTGGAACTGATCCAGCGTCTGAACCTGCGTCGCTAGTAGCCCGGTTGTATTTAACGGCCGGCGGGGCGATTGCCTCGCCGGTTGTGCTTTTCCCCTGCATTGTGTCTGTCAGTGAAACCTGAAGAAACTCCCTGTCGTATTGGAAAGTTGAAATTGATAGCAGGTTGTTGAAAACCCCGGCCTTACGAAGCGCCCTCGGGCCCGGTGTTTCCAACAGCCTGTTAGCTTTCAGACGGGTTACTCTTCAGTTCATCGGTTCAGGCCTTGCAGTTATAACGGATTGTCCGCAGGGGCGGATGGTCTGAGTCAAATTGAAAAGATGAATTCAGGAGTTACAGTGAATCTCACACCCGTAAAAAAATCGTTTGAACTTGGCGGCAAGACCGTCACGATTGAGACTGGCCGTATCGCGCGTCAGGCTACCGGCTCCGTGCTGGTGACCATTGATGACATTTCGGTATTGGGCACCGTAGTCGCGGCCAAAGAAGCCAAACCCGGTCAGCCGTTCTTTCCGCTGACTGTCAACTACTTCGAGAAGACTTACGCTGTGGGTAAAATCCCCGGTGGATTCTTCAAGCGTGAAGGCCGCCCGTCCGAAAAAGAAACACTGACCTCGCGACTGATCGACCGTCCGATTCGTCCACTGTTCCCCAAGGGGTTCATGAACGAAACCCAGGTGATCACCACGGTGATGTCATCCAGCAAGAACCAGGACCCGGATATTGCTGCCATGCTGGCTGCCTCCGCCGCACTGGCTATCTCCGGTATCCCGTTTGACGGTCCTATCGGTGCTTCACGCGTAGGCTACACCAATGAGCGTGGTTATTTCCTGAACCCGACCTTTGAAGAGCTGGAAACCTCCCTGCTGGACATGGTTGTGGCCGGTACCGAGGATGCGGTGCTGATGGTTGAGTCGGAAGCGAAGGGCCTGATTGAAGACCAGATGCTGGGTGCCGTGCTCTTCGGTCACCAGGAAATGCAGACAGCCATTACCGCCATCAAGGAACTGGCTGCTGAAGTGGGCAAGCCTCGCTGGGAATGGCAACCAGAGCCGGAAAACACCGAGCTCCTGAATGCTGTGAACGCCGAAGCGGCCGGTGCGATCGAAGAAGCCTACAGCATTCGCGACAAGATGGAGCGTTACGCGCGCCTGGGCGAGATCAAGACCGCACTGGTTGAGAAGCTGGCTGGTGAGGAAGAAGGTCAGCCTTCTGCAGATGACGTCAAGAAGTACTTTGGCAAGGTTGAGAAGACCATCGTTCGCAAGCAGGTTATCGATGGCAAGCCACGTATCGATGGCCGCGACAACAAGACCGTCCGTCCGATCGAAGTCGAAGTCGGCGTTCTGCCCAGCACCCACGGTTCCGCCCTGTTCACCCGTGGTGAAACCCAGGCTATCGTGACGACCACACTGGGTACTGCCCGTGACATGCAGATCATCGATGCTCTGGAAGGTGAGCGCAAGGATCCGTTCCTTTTCCACTACAACTTCCCTCCGTACTCCGTCGGCGAAGCCGGCCGTGTTGGTACACCGGGTCGTCGTGAAGTCGGCCACGGCCGTCTTGCCAAGCGTGGTGTGGCTGCGGTTATGCCTACCATGGAAGAGTTCCCGTACACCATTCGTGCGGTGTCCGAGATCACTGAGTCCAACGGTTCCAGCTCCATGGCATCTGTCTGTGGTTCCAGTCTGGCACTGATGGACGCGGGTGTGCCCATCAAGGCGCCGGTTGCCGGTATTGCCATGGGTCTGGTCAAGGAAGGCGACAAGTTCGCGGTTCTGACTGACATCCTGGGTGACGAGGATCACCTCGGCGACATGGACTTCAAGGTCGCGGGTACCGCCGAAGGCATCACTGCCCTGCAGATGGATATCAAGATCCAGGGCATTACCGACGAGATCATGGAAATTGCCCTGGACCAGGCCAACGCAGCACGCCTGCACATCCTGGGTGAAATGGCGAAGGTGATTTCCTCGCCGCGTAAAGAGCTTTCAAGCCGTGCGCCGAGCATTACCACCATCAAGATCAATCCGGAGAAGATCCGCGACGTTATTGGCAAGGGCGGTTCCGTGATCCGCTCTATCTGTGACGAAACCGGAGCCTCCATCGATCTGGACGACGACGGCAACGTGAAGATCTACGCCGACAACCAGGATGCAGCCAATGCTGCGATGAAGCGGGTGATGGAAATCACTGCTGAAATCGAGGTGGGTGCTATCTACAGCGGCCGCGTTGAGCGCATCGTGGACTTCGGTGCCTTCGTTAACATCCTGCCCGGCAAGGATGGTCTGGTACACATCTCCCAGATCTCCGAACGTCGCATCGAGAACGTCACCGACGAGCTCAGCGAAGGCCAGGAAGTGCTGGTGAAGGTTCTGGACGTAGACAACCGTGGACGCGTAAAGCTGTCCATGAAGGAAGTGAAGGAAGGCGAACAGCCGACGGATTTGTCTGCGCTGTAAGCTTGAATTCTACAAAGAACCCGCCATGCTTCTGAGCTTGGCGGGTTTTTTGTCCTCAGGCCTGCTAGTTCGGTGCAGCGTCTATCGCCATCAGGCTTTCAAAACACGCCACGTAAATACGTCCCTGTAGGGCTCGGTCGCGCCATCCCTGGCGCTCCACGGTTTTGCAAGCCTGATGGCGATAGACGCCCGGATTTAGCGACCATCCTCATCCCCATTTGCATCCATGAACCCCAAAACTGCCGCCTGATACCCCGGAATCACAAACGTGGCCCCATGCCCCGTATCCGTCCTTAAGAACCGCTTGGGTTCTTCCGCCGCTTCAAATAACTGCTCACCATGATGGAAGGGGATAATCCCATCCCGCTCACTGTGAATCACCATCACCGCCACTGGGCTGATGTCGCCGATGCGTTCATAAGCCTCGTACTCATCGGTGATGGTCCAGCTCAGGGGAATCTGGAACGGCCAGGTCAGCCAGAAGTCGCCCAGTTTCTCGCGGGCAATAGCGCGGAAACCGGAGAAGGTTCCGTCAAGGATCACGCCATCCAGTGGCGGCTGTTCGTCCCGTTTGACCCATTCGCTGGCCAGAGCGGTGCCAAGTGCGCCACCGAGGCTCTGGCCCAGCAGGAACAGTGGCCGGTCCTGTACGTCGGACTGGTCAATTAGCCATCGAAGGCCGGCTTCTGCGTCGTGCAGGGTGCCCTCTATGTCCGGTGCACCGGTTGAGCGGCCGTATCCCCGGTAGTCGATTATGAAAACGTTATAGCGCCTCTCAGGCAGCCAGGCGATGTTCATGATGTGGCTGCTCATGTTCTGGGCGTTGCCGTGCAGGTAATAGACCGTGCCTTTAGGGTCAGATTTGGCAGGCAGCCACCAGCCGTGGAGGGTTTCTCCATCCGGGGTGTCCAGGTACACATCGTCGTATTCCAGGTTCAGGCGGTCGGGTGTGACGTAGGTGACCTGGTCGGGATAGAAGAACACACTGCTGCAGCCTGTCTGCAACAGCAGTGCGAGCGCGGCGACTGTGCCCGCCAGTGTTCTTAGAAGTAGGCGTGGAGTCCGAGTTGCCATGTGCTGCGGTACCTGTCGTAGTGGTCTTCACGGCTGAATTTTCCGAACAGGCTGAGCTCCCGCCCGAAGTGCCAGTTGCCCTCAAGGTAGGCCTGGTCCTGGCGGTGCTGGCTGCTGACGATCCAGGCCCTGGTTTTAACGCCAGCGAGAAGGCTGAACTGGTTATTCTGGTGGAGTAGCCCAAGGTCGGCGCCTGGAGCGGCGTCGTAGCCGCGGCGCAGGTCGTCGTCGATTTCCAGATCGGCAGTGGCCATGGCGAAGGCCTGGGTGCCGGGCGCCAGTTGCCAGCTTCCGCCTGCGCCGCCTTCCAGGTAAGGGGTGAATACACGGTCGGTTTCCGTGTCAGTGCGACGGCCGCCAAAGCCCACCTGCCAGGACAGGGGCGAAAAGAACTGGTTTCGGGGCGACAGGGAGCGGATCTCCACGCCGGTCAGTTGCTCAATCTGCAATTCGTTGTTGTCGGTATACAGGCGGGCGTCCAGGCGCAGGAACTGGAGTTGGGCGCCGCCACGGTAGCCGGCTGGAGGGTCCAGGACGTCGTGGTACGCGGGGCGCAGGGTCAGTTCACTGAAGTTGCGGTCGTTTAAGCGTCCGCCGCTGAGGCTGGCGCGGAAGGTACCGTGGCCTTGATCGTCACGAATGGCAGGCTCGGGCGGGCCTTCCTGGGCGGCAACGCCGCGAATCTGGCTGCGCTCCCGCAGCAGATCGTGGGAGAGAGGGGCTGCGTGCTCCCGGGGCCAGCCTTCGGCTTCACTCTGGTAACGGACATAATCGTAGGTCGCGTCCAGCACCCGGGCTTGTTGTTCATCATTCAGTGCCTTGACCTCCGGTGCATCCGCCTTGACGTAGCCGTTGGCGATGGCAGCAGCCAGTGTCTGATGGTCGTCAGGCAGCGAATCGATGCGATGGCTGACACTGGTTGCCGCTGAGGGGCGGTAATAGACCTCTTCGACCAGCCCCCGGTCCACCACCCAGCGCACGGTGTCTGAAGGAATCGCATGGGTGCTGACCTCATCCAGCAGGTCGGTGCCGGGGCGGGCCACGTCGATCAGGGCCAGCAACCGATAGGCGCAGTTCTCGTCGAAGAAGTAATAGTCGAAATTCTGCTCCCGGATCTCCCACGTATGGGCCAGCATCATGTCCACTTCCGGCTGGGACAGGTTGAGTTGGTACTCCCACAGGTCCCGATGCTCAATATCCGAATAAAGCCGGATTTTTTCGTAGTAGGGCTGGATGGAGGTGATGCCGGGGTACCCGCCGAATATGCCTTTGTAGGCAAACAGGATTTCGTTGTCGCCTGGCGCCGCATTGGCTGCATAGGAAATGGTGTTGGCAAGTAGAAGATTGGCATTTTTTTGATCCTGAGGCGAGTCGAGGCGAAGGAAGGTGTGTCCGAACATCGATGACGGGCTGTTCAGGTACGAGGCGGCAAACACCAGTGTTACGGTTTCGGTATTAAGCTCTTCGGCCCATTCGTCGTAGGCAGGGCAGTCTGCCGGTTCTTGTGACAGGTCCAGTTGCTGTCTCAGCCAGCGGTCCCTGGCGGGAAAACGGCAGCGGGCGTGGTCGTCGCCGTTTCCGGGCTGGGTGATGGCTTCCAGTGTGGCGTCGAGCTCTGCTCCCGGCGAAGTTTTACCCTGATCGCTGAGAAAAAAACTGTCATCGTCCGCCTGGCTGGTATAGCCATCACCGAAGCGGTCGGGCTGGTAATGTACAAGAGTCAGCCATGCAGGGTGTTGGTGAAGGTCTCCAGTGTCCGGAAGCGAGTTGGCGTTTGCGTGAAAACCTGTTGCCAGCCAAAGCAGGGCCAGCACGAACCGAAGCCAAGTGCGCATGGATGGTCAGCCAGTTCCGGGTTAGAGAAAGCGTAGATAATTCGTTAATGGTTGCGCCGTCCTTGGCGCACTGTTTCCTTTTCCTGGCCGGAGAATCAGGCTGCTACGTACTTACTCAGCGATTCGTTCTGTTCCAGCAGGGCTACGATGGCATCCACTGCTTCACCGGATGTGGTGTCTTGATCTGGATAAATAGTAGAAAAATTCTGGTTAAGAAGTGAGTAGAAGTCGTCTCTGTGTTCTTCCTGAACACCTAGTGCAATTGCCATTGCTTCCAAATTTTCGCCGTATCCGCGCGATATATCGGCAGCAATCTGCGGTCCCCGAGAATCCATGAGCATAGCCATCGATTGAACGCTTTCGTTTGTATTACATCCCGTGAGACCAAGTGTCATGCTAACTGTTTGTGATGCCATTCCATTCGTTGTTGCTCCAAGCACATGGGGAACAAGACCCGATTGTCCTTTCCATATCATTGCGCCTACACCGCAACCAGGCTGTGCGAAAGTTAGGGTAGAGGCACTCAGGAGCAGTGCACCTGCGATCAGTTTTTTCATTATCCACTCCTTGTTTAATTTAGCTGTCGTCGCACACGCGCCACAGCGCCTCAGAGTGTCCCGGGGTCGGCGCGCTAACGGCCCTGACTGATTTCCCATAGAGTCAAGTCGACCGTTGACTTTGAGTATAGTTCATATACGTGGAAGGCAAATTACAAAGGCGAAGGAGTGATTGACTTGGCCTGATAATCAAAACGAGAGTTTGTTTTATATTCCTTAACTGGCTAAAAAGTGATCAATTGTGACTGTATTGTTATATAGTATTGATTTGGGTATAGTGCGGGCGGCCAAGAAGGCCCTCAACTAACACATGGAGACACGATTTTGAAAAAAGTTCTAATTGCATCCTCACTGGTTCTCGCTGGCGCGCTGTCTGGCTGTAGCTCAATGAATGTCAGCTCAAATGCTATGCCCATCACTGCTCCTTTGGAAACAAACCTGAAGGCTGATGTCGAAGTTGGCGAGAAGATCACTGGTAAGGCGTCTGTTACCAAGATATTGTTCTTCACCATTGCAAACGATAAAGAGTTTGCTGATGGTGTAGCATACGGAGCTGGTGGTTCAGGAGGCGGCGCGCTTCCATTCGAGAATCCGGTTTCCAAGGCAAAGTCTGCCGCAGCTTATAAAGCTATTACCGAGTCTGGTGCGGATATCATCGTAGCTCCTCGTTACACGGTTAAGACCGACGACTTCCTCGTTTTCGGTACTATCAACGTAACTGTTGAAGGTTACAAGGGCACCATTAAGAGCATCAAGTAAGATCTTATTTGTGTATAAAAAAGCCGGTGACTTTAAAGTCACCGGCTTTTTTATACACAAAATGAGCAAGATAACATTGATATTAGGGTATTTATTTCTACGGATGAGGCTAAGCCTGAAACTTCGGAGCTAGCTTATCATCGGACTCAAACTTATTTGTGCCGTAAAGTCATAGTGCGCGAATATTTACAAAATGGCCTAATCGAGGCGTTGCTTGCACGATTGCCATCCATTACTTCGCTTTGCAGTTGTTACCTTCCCAGCGCCAAGTAACGATTCGATCGGACTCGTTGACTTCAAAGTACGTTCTGCACCAAAAGTTTAGTGTTTGACCGCCAGTGGTCGTTGAATTTCCATAAACGGTATTGCCAACGACATTGTAAGTGCTGTTGGTCTGAGCTGGCATCGTATAGCTGCCTGAGGTGCTATAAGCGTAAACAGTGTTACCGTTGGGGGCTTTAAACGAGTTTTCTGGGTACCCCCAAGAATCAACAAGTCGATTAACATCTGTGCCAACCCAACTCCTGAGTATATCTTCATAGTTTGCAGTTGTAGCACATCCGGATGAAAGGCAAGCCAACAGAATCAAGATTAAAACCCTTACCTTCACAATGGTTTTCTCCCTTGGCTTAATTAGAGCAAAGCTGCTGATCTAAGATACATTTAATTACCTAAGAAAATCGTCTGTTTTATAGTGTCGCAGCTCCGACTTTGGTGCTGCCCATGATCAGAAAAATTAGCTAGTGTTCCGTCCGGGTATTTCCTAAGTGTATATATGCTATAATTCGAGCTGTTATTCACGAGCTTGGAGACTCTGTTTTGGCCCGCAAACCAGCACCCTTTAATCTTACGGTAAACGATCAACTGGAGCTGGAAAGCT
>NZ_JBDWCL010000068.1:0-39108 GCF_039977835.1 Marinobacter sp.
CTTCCTGGCCAGCTAACTCGGCCACCGTCAGGCTGTGAGGTGGGGCCATCTTCTGGAGAATGGCTTCCTTACGTTCCGGTGAGTAATGGGGCATGGTTGTCCTCTGAAATGATCAGGCGACAACTACGCTGACACATAGGGTGTACGAGCCATAGGTAGTTTTAAAAAGTTTAATTGCTTCAAAAATGCACGATTTTCCGCATCCATTTGGTCCAGCTATGACTACTGTCTCTTTTAAATCTGAGATTTCAAGAGATTTGATCGCTTTGTAGTTTTCTATTTTCAGGTACTTTATTTTCATAACCGTTATTCCATACCTATAATAGGAAAATCGGGATCAGACCTATCTCTCAAATGCAACTTCCTCTGCTTGGGGATTCTGCTCGCTTTCTGATTTTGAGATTTTAGGAGGTGGCGGTGTCCAGGCCTTTAGCATCTGCCCCGCCTCTTGATAAAAATGTGGCACCGCTTTTTCCAGTTCCTCGACAAACACCTTCCGCCCACCGAACTTCCCGGCCAGATCAACCTCGTAAACAACCTCCAGCGTTGTCGCAGCAGTATTGGACGTATCCGATTCCAGTAACTCCGGCGAATCCCGCAGGTCTTTCAGCGCCTGGTAGGTGGTTTCTGATTTGCCGGGCCTGGTGCCGCGAATGAAGAACCCGCCGGGTGCCGTCTTCTTCAATTGGCGCAGAAGCCAGTTAACCCTGGCTTTGGTGCTTTGCTTGTCTTTCGGTGCCGTAAGGCGCATTGAGCAGTAGATCATTCGCCGCTGAAGGTCGGCGGTTACTTCCAGATCCGCCGCCGCGTTGATTATGTGGAGTGCGCAATTCAGCGTCGGTGCTTTGCAAAACGCATCGGCATCGT
Source organism: Marinobacter sp. (assembly GCF_039977835.1). Taxonomy (GTDB): domain Bacteria; phylum Pseudomonadota; class Gammaproteobacteria; order Pseudomonadales; family Oleiphilaceae; genus Marinobacter. The sequence continues at coordinate 868 of NZ_JBDWCL010000068.1, forward strand.
CCTTCAGGCGTTTGGCAGGGTCCAGGCGGTGGTCGTTTTTCAGTTTCAGTGATACGTCGCTACCGGTAAGGCGGGACATAATCAGGCACAGGTCCCGTTGCTCCTGGTGCCATGCGGCGATGGTGTTCTGTACCTCATCGCTGGTTTTGGCGAGTGGGGCGTTGCTCTTCACCTTGTTGACGACGTCTTTCCACTCCGCATTCATCTGGTCGAAATGGCTGATGCCGGAGCGATCGCTTTCAAGGTATCGCAGTATTTCGCTGAGGATGAATACCTGGTCCTCGTCTTCAACACCATCGTTCTTGAGCAGGAGCTGGCACTGGGTTCGGATGAAGGCCCATGACCAGTGAAAGAGGGCGACGGACTTGGTGGCGTTCTTCGGGAGTTTTACGGGGTGGTGAGTCGGGAGTGCTGCAAACTGGTTGGTGATGGTTATCACGGCATCCAGTTTGTGGTTCTTTGCCTGCTGGAGGTAGCAGGATACCTGGTCCTCACCGATGGTTTCGTTGCCGACCTTTGCTTCTATCAGTGCCCGCCATTCACGTCTGCCGGTGCGCAGAATCAGGAGGCCGTCCGGGCGGTCTTTGTTTTTGACGGCTTTCTTGTCCTCGTTCAGGAATACTGGTTCTATCCATGCCTCGAGGGTGGCGCTGGTTCCTACACGTACGCCCAGGGGTTTCAGCAGGGACTGCCTTAACTCAAGCACGGAGCGCAGGCCGGCGAGTATCACAGAGACGGATTTCTGTTCCCGGGCGCTGTCTGCGGTTATCGGTATAAGGCGTGCTGGCTCTCCGCCAGTGAGGAAGTCGGGACGGGGCATGGCAGGACGCTCCTTGTTTTTATTAGATTTAGTTTCCTACTGAATACTAGCAGCAATTCTGAGGGGTGCCGGGTATCCCCTCGTTGCTTTGTAAAAACTTGAAAAATCTGACCGCCCGCTTGTTTTTAGCGATAGCGCTTTCTGCTCATTTCTATCGATCAAACATGCACCTCAAGAGTACCTGTCCTAACCTGGACGATAAGAGTGTTGATTGCGAGGGTGGCTATGAAAAAGTGCTCCGGTGGCGCCGCTCAACCTCATTGGCCACCTGCTTGGCATTAACGGGAGACTGATACTTTGAACTCGTCCGATTACGATCACCTTGTCCGAACACAGGTTTTCAGTTTCCTGGGTGAGCTCGCGGACCGCTATGGTGACGTCCTCCCAATTGAACCCTTGAGACAGGGCATTAACTTTCATGGCCATCGGGTGCCCCTGCTCGGGCCCAAAGGAATCTTCAAACCGAAAATTCTTGATCTTCCGATTTCGATAACTACGGCACCTAATAGCCCATACGACGACTCGTTTACAGAGGACAATCTGGTTCGGTACCGGTATCGAGGGACAGATCCATATCATCCGGATAATGTTGGCCTCAGAGAGTTAATGATGCATCGAAAACCCTTGGTGTATTTCCACGGAATTGTTCCGGGGCGATACGTTGCAACTTGGCCCGCATTTGTTGTTGGTGACGACCCCAACGGGTTGGCGGTATCCATTGCGGTTGATGATCGTGCCGCGTTGTCGGAGCAGGTGGTTCTCGGGGCTTACGATGATGGTGCTGATTCCCGTCGCCGGTACGTTACCGCAGCGGTGAAGGTGCGGTTGCACCAGAGGTTGTTTCGCGAACGAGTGCTGGCGGCGTACAGAGACCAATGTGCACTATGTCGGCTTCGGCATACTTCACTGTTGGAGGCTGCGCATATCACGCCAGACTCATCGCCCGATGGCGAGCCTGTTGTAAAAAACGGAGTCTCTCTATGCAAGCTCCACCATGCCGCGTTTGACCAGAATATTCTCGGAATTCGGCCGGACTATGTTGTCGAAATTCGAAAGGACATACTTGAGGAAATAGACGGCCCAATGCTTCGGTTCGGGCTACAGCAGATGCATGGGCAAAAGATCGTCATTCCGCGGCGGGCTGATTTCAGGCCCGACAAAATCGGACTTGAAGGCCGTTATCAAGCGTTTCGGGAGGCATGGCGATAAGGGGCCCACAACAAGTGATTGTGGTATCAAAGGTGTGCAACAGGATCCATTCTCTGATGCAGAACTCGAAGAATAACGATAGTCGGCTCTTTTGCAGTGCTCTCAATCCGAATATAAAGCTGATGTGGTGAGGCCTTACTTTCCCGCGCAATCGGGTAAGTAGCGATACCTGGCCGAATATCGGATCTGCTTTTCAGAAGTGGTGCACTACTGCCTGCCTCTTCGAGCTCTCTGATCGCGCTTTGGATTAGGCCTGTGTAGCGCTCCAACTGAATGGTACCGAATTCCTCCAGAGTAGTTTCCAGGATGTTGTCCAGGTCAGCCAATGCGCTGTCGGTGAAAATAACCTTCCATGGTTTCATCTGATTCAGGTGTTCCGTTTCGTTCCGGTGATTCCTTTAGCGCGTTCGGAGAGGTAAGTCGCGAACCCGTCCGCTGTGAAATGTCTGGTTTTCCCGTTTTTCACATCTTCCTCGCCTTCGGCGATGGCGGCTCTGAGTTCATTCATTTTCGTGGTGTAGGCGGACTCAGCTTCTTCTACCATCCTGAGCCCAGTTCGCAGTACCTCGCTCGCATTCTGGTAACGGCCAGAAGCTACCAGACGGTCTACCACTTGTGATTGGTGGTCGGTTAGTACGATGTTTCTCGTTGCCATGGGAGTATCGTCCTGTTGTAACTCTATTGGCATATTATGCCAATAAGTCGATTTCAGCAATTGCAGGTAGCCAGGCGCGCGCATTGGGATGATATGGACCCTGTAACACAACGACGATAATGGGCCTGCTCGGGTTGTGATAGTGGCGACTTGGTTCTTGCCGGAATTCTGGTTAGCATGACAGCGGCAGGAGCCAGTGAAGGCGACCCTGCGGAAATATGGATAGATCTCCCTCAAGGACAGAAGGAGCAAAGGAATGAGCAAGAAGGTTGTTTTAGTAGGTGACCTGGGTACTGATCACTCCGGGTTTCCACCAACGCCGGTGACTGCCGGCTCTCCCAATGTGTTGATTGATGGCAAACCTGTTGCCCGCGTTGGGGACCCCCTCGCACCACATTCCAAACCGAAGCATCCACCTCATCCCCGGGCTATAGCCGCCGGTTCTGGAACCGTTTTGATCAACGGTATTCCTGCTGCCGTGACTGGTGGTGCGATTTCCTGCGGTGGCGTCACCATCGGTAGTGGCAGCGTTGTTATTGGTGATACGTTTACGCCCGCCAAGTTTTCCGGTATTTCACCCGCCCCAGTGAAGCCCGCTTCGAAGGCGGAAGCATCTTATGCTCGTAGTGCTGATGGTGGAGCTACAGACTCCTTATCGTCCCCACAGTCCGCGAACTCAAACGGGTTAGCCCATGGCAATAGCAGTGCGGTTGAAGGTGGCCCGGTTGTGTCTGGTGTGTCTGATCAGGGTTCAATGGATCAAACGCAGGAGACTACTGTGGAGCCGGGTTTTCACGTGGTTCAGAGCCCAATGAGCAAGACCACGCTGTTGGCTGCGCTCTATGGTGACGCTTCTGCAAAGCCTGACAGCTTTGACCGTTTGAATCCGGGCCTTGGAGGCCAAGTGTTGCCCGGTGAGATGATTGTGCTGGGTGACCCGGAGGGCATGGAGTGCACTCGGGAAGAAGCTGATCTGATGGAGGTGGCGGCACAGGTAAATGCCCAGGTAAGGGCGCTGGATCAGGACGAAGCGCAGTTTCTCGTCAAGTATCATGCTCTGTTGGAAGCCGTTACTTCAACGAGTTCGGCGGGACTGGGTGCTGGCGCAGTAATGGTCTCAAAGCAGATTGGCAGCATTGAGAAGACTCTAAAGAACATCGAGCGGCTTCATCAGGACAGCTACCGGAAGCATGGGCATCTCAACCATCCGGAGTTTTTCGAGAAGCGGCGGGCGCTTTTCAAAGAGCTGGATTTTTCTCTGGGAAGTGTGGCACGCCAAGGTATGTCTCTGGATGATGATGCGAAGTTGAAGCGTGCACTGGGGTTGTCGTCTAAGAGTATTGTGCATAGTTGGAAGACCGCCGGGGTGGGTGGCATACCAGGGTACGCTACGCACTACGAGAGGCTGGCAACGGGGGCCAGGTATGCTCGAAATGTGGGCTATCTTGGGATCACCCTGGATGTGGGGTTGTCCGCTATGAAGATTCATGAAGCCTGTACGGCAGGTGACGAAAAGGCTTGCGAGGTCGTTTCATATCAGCAAGGCGGTAAGTTGGTTGGCTCATTAAGTGGGGGGGCAATTGGCGCGGGTCTTTCGTATGGTTGTTTAGCCTTTGGTGTTACTTCAGCAGGCATTGGAGGTGTAGCCTGCGTTGTTATTGTTGGCGGCATTGGAGCGGCTGTTGGGGGTAGCTATGGCGGGACGCGTGGTGAGGCCATGGGCGAGAAGGTCAGGGAGGTGATTCATGAATGAGGAGCAATTGACAGAATTGGTAGTAATTACAGGCGCGGTCTCTCTAATTGTTGGCTTTATTTTGCTCTTGCTTATGGTTACGTTATTTTTTGGAAAAACTGTGGAAGTGGAACGGCGAATTGCAACTCCAGGCAAGCAACTGGATGAAATTCGCAGTATTTGGGGAAACGGGCCAATCGGTCGCTGGATGAGGGTGATGCACGTATACGCTTTCGTGGTTTTCCGACACATTCCGCGAATAGGGCCCCGGATCGAATCCAGAATGGGTGACGAGAGCGAACCTTTGCCACGCTCATTGAAGCTTTGGGTGATAGTGCCTTTCACCGTGTATGCGATTCTAATGTTTCTGTTTTTCTTCTCTGGCTGGTATCTCGGTGCTTTTTCGAACTAGAGTTAATGCGCTGTGGCAGCCTTCAATGTTTATGAGGTGAAGGATAGTAATCAGCATGCTTCAGGCAGTTGCTGCGTTCGTAGGCGCTGGCGCTATTGGTTTGGGCTTGGTCTCACTGCTGGTGATGCTTACGTTTGCGTTTTCCAGAGTGGCCGCAATTGAGGAGAAAATCTCGCGCCCTGGTACCTCCGCACAGGAACACAGTAAGGTCTGGGGCAATGATCCTTTGGGCAGATTGATGAGAAGCAGCTACGTGTTTACGTTTCTTGTGCTTCGGTCTGTGCCCTCAAACCGGCTGAATCGCTCAGCTGCGCAGATTGGGGATATATCAACTCGATTGCCTGTTCGATTGACCTTATGGGCGTTGCTGCCACCATTGCTACTGTACGGGTGCTTTGTCGTTCTTTTGATAGTTGGACTGCTTATATAAAGGGAGGCTTCGGAATATCAAGGGAGTAAGAATCTATCGCTCACAGCTGGGCTTTTGGCTCTGATGCCTGAAGCCCTTTTGATTCCGACAGCGTGACGATCCGGCCTAGTTGTCAAATTGGAACACCTCAGGCCTGATCGGAAAACCGGGGCAGAGCTACTTTTCGGGGCTTTTGATATAGAAAACGTTCTTATCCCGCACGCTCATGTCAAAGAGTTCACTGGCTCTGACGAGTTCGCTTAGCTTCTTGTATCCGTAATTCACGGGGGAGAAGGAGCTGTTATTTGAAATGTATTTGCCAACTTCTCCGAGATGGGCCCAACCATCGTCATCAGCCGTTTGTTCCACCGCAGTTCGAAGAGTCCGTACCAAGACCGTATCGCCTCGAAGCTTGTTGCGTCCCCATTTAGTTTCTACCGTCGACTTTGGGGCGCCGCCGTTGCTGGTATTGTCTGTTTCCTCTGGGTCTTCGCGCAGGTTCTCTGTGTAGATGAATTGCGAACAGGCGTTGACGAATGGCATCGGAGTTTTTCGCTCGCCGAAGCCAAAAACTGGTAACCCGGCCTCAAGAATTCGCATGACGAGGGGCGTAAAGTCGGAATCACTTGTCATTAGGGCGAAGGCATCGACGTTTCCGCTGTAGAGCAGGTCCATGGCGTCAATGATCATTGAGGCATCGGTAGCGTTCTTGCCGGTCGTATAGGCAAACTGCTGAACAGGCCTGATGGCGTTGGCGTGGAGCTTTTCAATCCAGCCACTCAGTTGTGGGCCATTCCAGTTTCCATGAGCATGGCGTACGTTCACAGCACCATACTTGGCCAGTTCCTGTAGAACACCTTCAGCCGACTGGTGACTGACGTTGTCGCAGTCGATCAGCAGTGCGATTTTGTAATTGTTGTTCATCTTCCTTGAGGTTTCCTCGTTTCGGATGGGGACGTTGCATGCTATCACTCAATCAGTCGTTACACATTTTTGCTAGCCAAAGCGTTTAAACGGAGCTTGCCGTGCACGAAGCCAAACAACCATGGGAAGAGGTTACGGCGGTTCTGTACCTTGAAAATAGGTCGGATGACCCCGTGACAGTCAGCATCAACAAAACAGACTTCTGGCTGTTTATCGATTGCAGATGTTACAAAAATCCTAAGGTGCGAAATGAAAGAGTGATTTATGTTTCACCTTTGACTGACGGAAGTAACACAAGGACGTCCGCACGATGGATTTTAGCCCGATCTACCAGGCATTGATTACTGCACTCTGGTATCTGCTACCTCTTGCCGTCATTGCTGGCTTGGTCCGGTCGCCTTGGTTCAAAGGCAAGTTTGGCGAAATTCTGGTCAACCTCTCCGCCCGGTGTTTCCTCGACAAATCCCGCTACCATTTAATCAAGAATGTGACCCTCCCCACGGAGGATGGCACCACGCAGATCGATCATGTTCTGGTTTCGGAGTTTGGCGTCTTCGTTGTTGAGACCAAAAACATGAAGGGCTGGATCTTCGGTGGTCCTCATCAGCGCTTCTGGACCCAGAAGATTTACCGCTCCAATCACAAATTCCAGAACCCGCTGCACCAGAACTACAAACATGTAAAAACCCTTCAGGCGTTGCTTGGGCTGAGTGATCATCAGGTGCATTCGGTGGTGGTGTTTGTGGGGGACAGCACCTTCAAAACGCCCATGCCTGAAAATGTCACACAGGGGCTGGGGTATGTGCGTTATATCAAGTCGAAGACAGATCCGCTGCTTAGCCCAGAGCAGGTGGCGGAGGTTCGGGAAAAGGTGGCAACCGGTCGCCTCAAGGCATCATTCGCCACCGACCGGGCCCATGCTCGTCATGTGAGAGGTCTGGTTGCCGAGCGTAACGGTGATGCGCCCCATCGACCGAGTAGGGGGCTTCTCAAACTCCTGGTATTTCCTCTGTTGATGTTGGGAGTCGGTGCGATCGGAGTGAGTGCGTATTCGAATTTTGCTTCACAGGCGATGACAGTAGGCATGAAAAAGATGCCAGAACAGCGGGTCGCGGCGCCGCAGCCCATTCCTAGTCGATCTGAAAGCGAACTAAGATCTGAGCCGCGAACCGTTCAGCCCGAGGCTTCCCCACGCACTGAGGATCAGCGTGTTCACCAACCCCCCTCCAACTTGTTTTTAGCAAGGCAGGAATGTAATTCCCTGATCGCTGCCGCTATTGGCAATCAGGATACGCGCCTTTTGAGAGACAGGGACAAGGCGTGCGAGGTTTATCGTAAGTTGAAGGCGCAATAGGCGTGTTGTGGCTTTCAATTCTGATTGCAAGAGCCTGCAAACCTTCCGGAATGGAAGCAGATCTATTTTCAGCCCCGTTTTTCCCTAACGTTGTCGGCTTTTGAAACCAGGTTGCTAAACCAGCGGTATTGAGTTGAATAGACCTGGCTTTCGGATCGGGTCTTTTCCTGTGCGCTACACTTCCAGACAACAGTTATCTTCTCAACTGTCAGAGTGGGAGCAGGTCACCGGGACTGCAGCCTGACGTCTGAAAACAATAGAAATGGACCTGGAGTCCTCTATGAAAACCGCCCAACGCCGCGGCAGTTCTCTTTCCAGCCCTGATTTTGCACGCCTGCAGGGTGTCTGGCGTTCCCAGGGTTACGGCAATGTGTTGCTGATCGAGGAAGATTGGTACACCCTTTTTGAAGAAACCAGCATCAGCTGCCTGAAGATTGATGCGGGCAGCATTGAAGAACTTGGCCACTATTACGACGATTTGGCGGTATCCCCTGGTGGCCAGGCGTTCAATGCCCATCGGGTAACTGGAGTAGCACGCATCAGATTCCGTCGCCTGAAAGTATTGCCCGCCAGTGTCACTGAAAGTCACAGGCACAGGGCAGAGGATCCGCAATACAACTTTGACGTTTTCTGGCGAACCTTTCACGAGCAATACGCCCTGTTTGAACTCAAGGGTGTGGCCTGGGACCGGGCGCATCATGACTATCTTCCCCAGATTAACGCGAACACATCACAGGAAACGCTCTTTGCCATCATGGTTGCGATGCTACGGCCCCTGAAGGATGGCCATATTCGTCTGCATTCACCCTGGGGTCATTACAGGGCAGGTGCCCAGCCGGCGCTCTTCAGGCGGCTGACACCGGAACTTGAAGACGCCAATGATGACCGGGAGCTCACCAGCTACCTGGGCGATCTCAAAGAGTCAGCGCGTCACGTGATCCATGAGGATTATCTCGCAAGCGCCGTTAGCCATGGCGGCAACCGGCTGGTGGAGTGGGGGCGCCTTAATGACCTCATCGGTTACCTGAACATCCGGGCCATGGCCGGGCAAAGCGGCAAGTCAGGCAAACCGGCTGCGGATCTCAGTGCGGTCGATAGTGTGATGAAGAGGGTGCTGGCAGATGTTGGCGAGCTCCCCAATCTGGTGGTCGATCTTCGCAATAATGGTGGGGGGTACGATGGTGTCGCACTGCGCTTTGCAGCGTACCTGATGGATCGCAAACGGCTGGCTTTCACCAAGTCAGCCCGTCATGGCAATGGATTCACCGGAAAGCAGTCTGTCTATGTCACGCCTGTCGATGAGACTTACCAGGGCAACCTGTTTGTGCTGACCAGCGAGCTAACGGCCAGTGCCGCAGAAATCTTCGTGCTCTCATTGCTGCAGCATCCCCGTCTCACTCTTATTGGCGAGCCTACCCAGGGCATCCTTTCCGACACGCTCGAGCGCCATCTGCCAAATGGCTGGCACCTGACCTTGTCCAATGAAATCTACCGGGCCTACGACGGTGAGATTTACGAAGATGTCGGCATCCCGCCACACATCCGTCTCAAGTATCTTGGCCGTAAAGGGCGCGAGGAAGGCAAAGACCCGATGCTGGAGCGGGTAATTAAGCTGGTCGGCGGTTGATGGTCGGTTGAAAACCGGGACAGATTTATTTTTCTGAAAAATAGACCTGTCCCGGCTTTGCTAAGATCATGACTCCAGGTTCCTGAGTGAACAGTGCAGACACAGAGGCAGCATGAAGTATTTTGCTTACGGATCGAATATGTCACTCCTCAGATTAAGAGCGAGGGTTCCGAACGCGGAGCGAATCGGTATGTTCACGCTCGTTGAGCATACCCTTCGGTTTCATAAGTGGAGTAGGAAAGACAAATCCGCAAAATGTGACGCACTGTTTACCGGAAACCCGGAGGACTTTGTCATTGGCGCACTGTTTGAGATACCGCGCGACGAGAAACGCCCGCTGGATAAGGCTGAGGGTTTGGGCTTCGGTTACGATGAAAAACAGGTCACGGTTACGGATGCTCTCGGGAATTCCCTTGATGCTTTTACCTACTGTGCAACGTCAACGGATCCATCTTTGCTGCCTCACTCCTGGTATTTGAATCACGTTATCGTTGGTGCGAAAGAAACAGGCGTTCCCGCTGACTACCTCGATGCCATTTCAGCCACGAGATGCCAGGAAGACCCTGATCGAAAACGAGATGCGAGAGAGCGGGCCATCTACGATTAAAAGATGGCCTATGGCTACCGGGACAACGACTACTTCTTCCTGAAGATAAAAGCAGCGTTGCCCGGTAAAGTGCGATAAACCTTTTTAATCGCCGTTCGCCTGGGGCGAATTACTTCTTGCGACGCTTGGCTACGCCAAGGCCAGCCAGGCCAAGACCCAGCAGTGCCAGGGAACCCGGCTCCGGAACTGAAGCCGCAGCGGTTTCGATACGGAAGTTGCTTTCAAAGATGTTGTTGGTGCCTTCCTGGGTCAGGAGGCCAATGCAGTTCGCGGGTGCGCCCGCTACTCCACATTGCTCATCGCTCAGCTGGTTCAGGCCAACGATTTCCAGGAACACGGAATAGTTGGTGTCATCAATGGTGAAGTTGGGTCCAGAGAACTCAAAAATACCAGCTTCGTTCAAGCTGCCCAACTCGGGGTTCGCCAGGGAAAACACATCGTCACAGGTAGAAGCAGAACCTTCGAAGCATTCACCGCCGTTGAAGGTTTCGGTAAAGAAGCTCTGGAAGGTAATGGTGACGGGGTCTGGCGAAATACCGGCCATTTCGTCTGGGGTCGCCGCGGTCAGCATTAGTGTACTGTTCAGGTTAAAGCTGGCCAGAGATTCGCTTCCGGCGGGGATAACCGCATTATCATGGCTGAATACGCCACCGGGCACCATGTCACCGTTGGTTACCAGCGGAGGTGGATTGCTGGCGTCGGTAATGGAGACGGAGCTGCTGGCATCGCCTGAACCCCAGGAAACTGATTGACCGTCGGCAGCGACGCTTCCGGTCCCTGTGCCTTCGCTAAAAGTGACATCGGAAAATGAATTGTCTACTTCGTAGTCCCAAGATGTGATTTGGGCGGCGCTGGCAGCAGTTGCACCCAGAGCAAAGGGAAGAACGGCTGTTGTAATAAGTGCTGCTTTCTTCGGAAATCGAATCATATGTAAACCACCTGATTGTTCGAGGATGAATTATCTATCCAGAGGACAAAACGGGATTGTTGGAGCTGAAGCTCGCGACCCGTTTGCCCTAGGTTTGCACTCATCATGCCAGTTTTATTTATCTCTTAAATACAATAACTTAAAAATTTTACTTAAAATTTTTATGATCACTCCGTAAAGCCAGCCGACAATGGAAGGAACACATCTATTTGTTAAAATTACTCAATCTATTTGAAGCGCGAATATATGTATTTTTTATTGGGGTATATGTTTAAACGCCCCATATAAAGGGATGTCCAGCTGCGACTTTTTTAGATACATGAAGCAAAGGCACGCATAAATAGTGATATTGAATATTCTTTTCAAAATTACAAAGTGGCAGGGTGGACATATACTTAAAAAGGACATTCAAATTGGAGCCTTGGACGCCAATCCGCACAGCGAGCGGCGTGTGAAGCATTTGGTAGAAATATCTAGAAATATCTCTTTCCCACGCAATAAGGCAGGCGACGTAGATCTCCCAAAACGTCGATATTTTTTACGTTGTTGTCATTGCGAACGAGTTCTCCGAATTTTGGGCGCCAGTCGGTCGCCGCACACACCTCTCGAGACGCCTGGTAGCGCGCCCTTCCGGGCAATGGCCGACTTGAGATAGAGATTCGCCAGCCCGTTCACATTTCTGCTGTGATCGCTCCAGCGTCGTTAATACGCGGGTGAAGGGCGGAATGGAGTGGTCCGGGGATGGTAGAAGAAACCTTTCCTACAAGTCATGTACCAAGGCGGCGTCGATACTGACAATCCCTTGACTTATGGTTTAAAAAATGGGATCGCCCGTTGCTTTGACGGCATAGAAGAGGCAGTCGCTCTTCGCAATCACCGGATTGGTGGTGATCATGAAAGCCTTGAGGGCCTGGGCAGGGTAGATTCGCCCATCCCTGATTTGAAGCACCTGTTCCATGTTCTCGGTTCGGTTGTGGCTGATCGCCGTGAGAACGTCCAATCCTTTTTGCCCAACCCATCCGAGGGGCTCATCCGGCGACACAATCCCGAAATTGCGGTGTTCGATGTCGGGCGGAAACGTGAGGTCCGCCTGTCCACTGGGCGTTAATCGGTACTCTATCGTCGCATCGGGGGCCAACTCCACCCGAATCGGATTGCGCAGCACAGCAACGTTCCATTCCGTTTTTTCCAGCGATAGCACGTCTGGCTGTGAGGCATACCGAACAAGCCCTTCGTACGCCAGCTCATGTGCGTGATCATCCTGAGAGCCGCCACACTCGATGGTCACCGTGGGAACCTCCTGCTCGGAATATTCCATCAGTGCACCCAGGCGAAGATCCGTCATGATCAGCCGGTCGGTAAAGAGCGACGCCAGCGCTTGGTGGGCGGCGTCGTTGGTGATGGTCACAGCGAAGGCAGGGCCGGTGCCTGAGGTGTTGTGCACGTCCAGCAGGCACTCGGGGTTGGCTGTCTGAAGCTCGGCCAGCATGGCCTCGGCAATGGCGCCTTCCTCTCCTTCAAACGGTTCTTTGAAGCACCGGTTCAGATCACGTCCGCTTGGCAGTTGGCGCAGCGTCAATGCCGGCGGGATTTTCGCGGGCTGGACGCCTCCCAGAAGGAACAGCAGGTTGACCTCCGGGGTGTGCTGCTCCAGTAGCCATCGGTGAATCGCGAACAGCCCTGAAGGTTCGTTGCCGTGAAGCAGCGTTGCCATGGCCCGGGTCCTGGAAGGGTCGCGGCCAGCAACGCGAACCACCGTGGGCCCTTGCAGCCGGTTCAGCCACTCCAGGGGCGAGCGGCCCAGGGTCTGGGGTGACGGGTTGTTGAGATAATCAAGGGTGTTCGAGCGGCTCATGGTGACAAGGTCCATTCGTGCAGTGGTGTGTTTGTCTTCTGATTGCCCATATAAAGAGACAGCATACTCTTGAACGCCTCGTCGGTAGTCTGGGTCCTGAAAAAAGACTCGGTCATCTGGCGCTGCCAACGGGCGCCCGTCATCCGGGTTTGAATGCGGCCTTCGATGATGCCCAGCAGGCGGTGGATCTCCGCCTCGTCCACCGCAGTTCGTTGCAAGGCTTCCCGGGCGCGCGGCAGCAGGTCACGGGCAACGTTTAACAGGGGTGTATCCTGTAACTGTACCTGGTCTTTGTGCGGCCAGATAATGTCTGCACCGATGCCGTATTTGGCGGCACGATAGAAATTGTGTTCGGTGTAATGAAAGGGAAGTATCGACGTCAGGTGTCGGATATCCTCGAGTACCGCCAACGCCGCCCCGATCACGAACAGCCCGTTCGCGCACATGTCCACGGCTGTTGGTCCGGCCGGCATGGAACGAATCTCGATGCGCAGATGGCCGCCGTCGTTGTGATCAAAAATGGCCCGGTTCCAGGGCCACGTAGTCCCGTGGTGCAGCCGCAGTTCGGCCAGTTCCGGTACGTCTCCCCGATCAATCACAGCCATCGGATCTTCTTCCGACATCAATGGAAGGATCGGGGGATACAAGGAGGCCGAAGCTGCAAACAGCTCCCAGGCGCTGCGTGCCCAGCCGTTGCCGTAATAGACCCGTGGCGGGTGTTTCCAGGTTCTGTGGTTGGGCGAGCGGCTGTCGACGGATTGTTTGAACAGGGCGATACGGGTTTCGTCCCAGAGGTGGTGGCCGAACAGGCTGGGCGAATTACTGGCCAGGGCCAGCGCAATGGGCGTCACCAGCTGCACGGCGTTGAAATAGTCGGCAAAGCGGTGGGCAGGAACGCGCCAGTGCAGTTGGAAGGAGGTGGTCGCCCCTTCCATGGTGACGTCGTCCGCTTCCAGGTTGATGACGTCATTGCCACCGATATGGATGCTGAATGGCTCGCCCCGTTGCTGGATCAATGCCTCGGATAGCGCATGGTAGCGGGGTTCGTCTGTCATCACCTTCGCGCCCATATCGGACTGGCGCAAAGTGGGCAGAATGCCGATGGGGACCAGTTCGCCATTCAATGGCGCGGCGTGCTGGTTGATTCGCTGCATGGCCTCGAGCAGTTCCTGCTCGGTTCTGGCAAAGGGGGTTCCCTTGAAGGCCTGGGGGCTGAGGTTGTATTCAAGATTGAAGCGGTTGAGCTCAACCGTCAGTTGTGGATCCTGAATGCTGGCGGCTATTTCTGTGTTGATTGGCTGAACGCGCAGGTCCGGGTTTACGATGTAGAACTCGACCTCGGCACCGATGGAAGACTCTCCCTCACCAAAGCCGGGCCGGTCAAGAAGGCGGGTGAGTGCGGTAAGATCCGTTCGCACCTTGGCCGCAAAACGGTCAAAGTCTTCCGTCGTAAATTCCGATTGTTTTATCGACAGTCCCATAGCGGCTGGGTCTCCAACACCGACTTACCTTGATAGTAGCGGAAATAGTGGCGAAGTATGTGTTGGGCGGGACACTAGTCCTCGTAAATCATTTTGCGGGTCATGCCGCCGTCGATTACGAAGTTCTGGCCGGTCACAAAGCGGGCGTCCGGCGAGACCAGGTAGGCAACCATAGCCGCCACGTCCTCGGGTTTGCCGACACGCCCACTGGGGTGTTGCTCATGATCAGCAGCCGACAGAGGCTGCGGTTCAGAGGGTGCATGAGCCTGCAAGGCTCTGACATCTATCCAGCCCGGGCTGATGCTGTTGGCTCGCACATCGGGCCCCAGGCTTATAGCCAGGGCGTGGGTCAGGGCGAGCAGGCCTCCCTTGCTTGCCGCATATGCCTCGCTATTTGGCTCAGACTGCAAGGCCCGGGTAGAAGCTATGTTGACAATGCTACCCTGGCGTTGGCGCAGGTGCGGAACCGTGTGCTTTGCCATTAGAAAGGCGCCGGTCAGGTTGACGTCGATTCGCCGTTGCCACTGATCCAGTTCAAGCATTTCTATGGGGCCGGTGTCTGGATCTGCGATCCCTGCATTGTTGACCAGAGCGTCCAGCCCCTGGCCCCATCGCGCGGCCTCCTCTATGGCCGAGACTACGTCGGGCTCGCGGGATACATCCGTGGTGATCAGTAGCAGGCTGTCCGGAGCACCGAAATCTTGCCTGCATGCGCTGATTGCTTCTGCATTCTGGTCCAGGACCACCACTCGCCAGCACTTGTCCAGGAAATGGGCGGCAATACCCTTGCCGATGCCTTGGGCGCCGCCAGTTATGAGTATGACCGGGGATTGTTGTGTCATGTGGTGGGGCTCCTTTTGGGTAGGCCGGCATCTGAAAAATAGATCTGTCGCGGTTTTTGTCCGGCAGATTCAGCAGGTTATGGGACATACCGGTGTAACTATTACAACGCTTGTTAAAGCGGGGCGCGCTTTGGGTATGACCCGGGCTTTGCACGCTGGTGAGGATAACCGATCTCCTCACGCAGCTTGATTCCTGTCTGGTTATTCCGGAAACTCTGATCGGCATTGCAGCGTCAGGAGCCAGTGAAGGCTATCCTGCGAAAACATGGATAGATCTCCCTCAAGGATAGAAGGAGCAAAGGAATGAGCAAGAAGGTTGTTTTAGTAGGTGACCTGGGTACTGATCACTCCGGGTTTCCACCAACGCCGGTGACTGCCGGCTCACCCAATGTGTTGATTGATGGCAAACCTGTTGCCCGCGTTGGGGATCCCCTCGCACCACATTCCAAACCGAAGCACCCACCTCATCCCCGCGCTGTAGCCGCCGGTTCTGGAACCGTTTTGATCAATGGTATTCCTGCTGCCGTGACTGGTGGTGCGATTTCCTGCGGTGGCGTCACCATTGGTAGCGGTAGCGTGGTTATTGGTGATACCTACGCTCCCGCACGGTTTTCCGGTATTTCATCGGCCCCATCAAAGCCAGCTTCGCAGGCGGAGATATCTAACGCTCGTAGTGCTGATGGTGGAGCTACAGGCCCCTTATCGTCCACACAGTCCGCAAACCCATACGGGTTAGCCCGTGGCGATAGCGGTGCGGTGGCTGGCAGCCCTGTTGTGGCTGGTATGTCTGATCAGGATTCAGAGGATCAAACGCAGGAGACTACTGTGGAACCGGGCTTTCACGTGGTTCAGAGCCCAATGAGCAAGACCACTATTTTGGCTGCGCTCTATGGTGACGCTTCTGCGAAGCCTGACAGCTTTGACCGCTTGAATCCGGGCCTTGGTGGTCAGGTGTTACCCGGTGAGATGATTGTGTTGGGTGATCCGGAGGGCATGGAGTGCACTCGGGAAGAAGCTGATTTGATGGAAGTGGCGGCACAGGTAAATGCCCAGGTACGGGCGCTGGATCAGGATGAGGCGCAGTTTATCGTCAGGTACCATGCTCTATTGGAAGCCGTTACTTCAACGAGTTCGGCGGGATTGGGTGCTGGCGCAGTAATGGTCTCAAAGCAGATTGGCAGCATTGAGAAGACGTTAAAGAACATCGAGCGGCTTCATCAAGAAAGCTACCGGAAGTATGGGCATCTCAACCATCCGGAGTTTTTCGAGAAGAGGCGGGCGCTTTTTAAGGAGTTGGATTTTTCTCTGGGAAGTGTGGCGCGCAAGGGGATGTCTCTGGATGATGATGCGAAGTTGAAGCGGGCATTGGGGTTGTCTTCGAAGAGTATTGTTCATAGCTGGAAGACCGCTGGGGTCGGTGGCATGCCAGGGTACCCCACGCACTACGAGAGGCTGGCAACGGCGGCCAGGTATGCTCGAAACGTGGGCTATCTTGGGATAACGCTGGATGCGTCCATGTCTACGTTAAAAATCCATGAAGCATGTACCTCTGGAAGCGAGAGAGAATGTCAGGTCGTCGCGTATCAGGAGGGAGGTAAGTTCACTGGTTCGCTGGCTGGCGGTGGTATTGGTGCGGTAGCTTTAGCTTCAACCTGCACGGTCTTCGCGGTCACTAGCGCAGGCATAGGTGGTGTGGCCTGTGCAGTCATCGCTGGAGGCCTTGGCGCAGCAGGCGGTGGACATGCTGGCGGAGTGGGTGGTAAGAACTTGGGCGAGAAGCTCAGGGAGGTTATCCATGAATGATGAGCAATTGGAAACATTAGCGGCGATTGCGGGCGCCGCTTCTCTGGGCGTCGGCATCATTCTGATGTTTCTGATGGTTACACTATTCTTTCGAAAAACTGCGGAAGTTGAGCGGCGAATTGCAACGCCAGGCAAATACCTGGATGGAATGCGTATAGTCTGGGGGAATGGCCCGATCGGGCGATGGATGCGGGTGGCATATGTATACGCGTTCTTTGTATTTCGGAACCTTCCGCGAATAGGGCCCCGTATCGAATCCAGAATGGGTGACGAGAACGAACCTTTACCTCTCTCGTTGAAATTGTGGGTGATAGTACCGTTCACCGTGTATGCGATTCTTATGTTTCTGTTTTTCTTCTCGGGTTGGTATCTCGGAGCTTTTTCGAACTAGGGCTAATGCGTATGGCAGAATTCAGTGTGTACGAGGTGAAGGATAGTAACTAGTATGCTTCAGGCTGTTGCCGCGTTCGTAGGCGCTGGCGCTATTGGTTTGGGCTTGGTCTCCCTGCTGGTGATGCTCACATTCGCGTTTTCCAGAGTGACTACCTCCGCGCATTGCTACGCTTGGGGGCGGACCCGGGGGTGATGGTTGATAGATCGGCCACCAGCAGTGGGGTTGAAGCTGAACTAATCAGCTAGCGGCAGGTAAACAAACTCATAAGCAATCGATGCCGCCACATAAAAAAGCAGCACTGCCATCACACGGTTAAACCATGTGAAGAAAACCGGGGCCGTGATGCGTTCGCCCAGAAGATGGCCAAGCAAGGCATAGCTTCCGGGTGCGCCAATGGCCAGGACCGTGAGAGCCAGGGACCATAAAGGAATGCCGATGCCCTCTATGCCCGCGCCCGGAAACTGGATGGTGGCGATGGGTAGTGTGGCGACGATGCCCTTTGGGTTCAGCAGCTGCAGGATCAGCCCTTGGCGGTAACGTAGAGGGCGTTCAGTTGTACTGTCTTCGCCAAGCGTGACACTGGCTTTGAATATCTTGACGGCGAGTGTGGTGATGTACGCGCAGCCCAGCACGCTGAGTATGATCAGGACATCACCGCCGATGAGGGTTGAGCCCAGCCATCCGAATAACAGGAACAGCAGGAGCATGGCCGAGCCTACTCCGAAGCAGTACCCAATGGAGGCTCGGGCTTGGCCGTTCAGCCCGGCGTTCAGGCCGAGCAGGTTCACGGGCCCAGGCGTGTACATTACGCCTATGGCATAAGCGAAGATCTCAATCATGGGGTTTTCCTGACAGTGCGGGCGCCGGCTTTATGACGCGATGCTTGCCTGGTATTGCCGGGGCGTCATCCCATAGATGCGCTTAAAGCGCCGGTTGAAGTGGCTCAGGTCCGCGAAACCGTAGCGGTAGACCACATCGTTGAGTGAGTCGCCGGTATCCAGCGCATGGCGTGCCGCATTGATGCGACAGTTCACCACATACTGATGCGGGGTGATGCCAAACTGCTTCCGGAACAGCCGCAGGAAGTGGTATTTGGACAGGTTCGCGGCTTCGCTGATGTCTTCCAGTGCCAGATCCTCGGTTACGTGGGCCTGGATAAATTCCCGCGCACGTTCCAGAAGGACATCGGCCCTTCGGGTAATGTCATCAGCCTCGAACCGGCCAGCACGCTGGGTCACGCGGGAGGCGATCTGGTAGAGCGCATGTTCCTGCTCTATGCGGCTGCCGACTTTGTTACTGATCAGCCGGGCCAGTTCCAGAATCGCCTGGCGCAGAGTCGGGTCCTGCATCAGGGTTTCGTTTACCCTGAAATCGGTGGCTTGTTCGCGGCCAGCGGCGTTGGCAACCAGGGGTTCAAGCTCGCTGGCTGGAACATAGACCATGACGTAGTTCAGTGGGGCGTCACCGCCAGAACAGCCGTCGTGCACCTCACCCGGGTTAAACTGAATGATATTGCCGGGCATGCTGCGATGGTTGGCACCGCCGCTGAAGAAATCCTGGCGCCCGGCGAGGGTAACGCCAAAGCAATGTTCTTCGTGCGCATGCCGGTCGTAGGTAAAACCGTCCATCGCAGCCTGCAGTACGGTCAGGTCCGGCAGGTGCTCGCTTTTGAAGAATCGAAATTGGCTGTCCTGTTCCACGACAGTCTCCCGCAGAGAAGGTTGTGACCCGATTTATCCCTACTTTACCTCTCGGCGTGGCGGTTATCTTGGACAATATTGCTCAGTGAAAGGACTTCTCAAGACAGGAGTGCCGTAATGACATCCCCCAGTGAAAACGTTCAGAGCCCCTGGATCAGCTTTCTAGCCCATCTGTTCGTGATCCTCGTGGCCTGGACCCTCTTCATCAAATACCTGTTCCCGATCGGCTTTGCGCTGGCCACCAATGAGGCGTGGGCGACCTATATCTACTGGGACTTGTGGCCGGTTGCACACCTATGGCTGGCCTGGGCGTTATCGGCTAGACCAAAGTATACGCGCCTTCTGGCCATTGGCATGTCCGTGGTTGAGATCCTGATCATTAGCACTCTGTTCATCTGGTTCCTGGCGGAACCGGAGTGGTCCATCTGGCGCACGAACTGGTTTGTGAATAAGGTGTTTGTGCTGGCAGCGTTTGTTCTGGTGTTGGGTACGGCTCTGTTCCGTCCGGAAAGCCTGAAGGCGCGGTCTTCGTAGTCGTATTTTCTGGTTCCCTTGTGGTGAACTTATCCGCGGCGTTTTATCGTAAAATATGTCTTAACCCGCAATGTCAGGAGCTTTTTATGCGTAAGTTTGATTCAGTGAGGGCTGTCCTGATTTTTTTATCGCTGGCGGTCACGCCGATGCTCACCCAAGCGAAGTCGGTTTGGATTGATGTTCGTACGGAAGCCGAGCATCGACAGAATCACATTGATGGAGACCCTCTCATTCCGCACGGGAACATAGTCGCGCGGGTAACCGAACGGTTTCCGGACAAAGATACGGAGATAAATCTATATTGCCGAAGTGGAAACAGAGCCAGTAAAGCCAAATCTGCACTGGAGAGTGCGGGCTACACCAATGTGAACAACATGGGTAGCGTTACTGAGGCGCGGGAGGCGCGCTGAGTGGCTGTCACGGCAGAGCCGTCAACGCAGGTACGAGTCCGATGTGTTGAATGCTGTGGCCAACGCAATGCCGACCACAACATATGCTGACTAAGCAGGATTAATTTGTGCCTTGAGTGCCATCGTCACGTGACTGGAACTCCGAGAAGATGTTACCAATCAACTGACCAGACGTAGACTGGATAAATAGCATCTCACGGAGATTGTCGTATGGCTTCCAATCCCAAACCAATTGCAGTTGGCCAGCCGTGCGATATGGTAGGTACACGTGAGAATGCATATTCTCGTTCTCCTCTTCTTCCCGAGCCATCGGCTCGTCCTGCTGGCAGTTGTAACCGGTGAACTCACAAAGCGGCGAGATAAACCAACGGGTCTTGATCGCATCCGATTCGTTGTTTACATCGAAGTACGCCACAGTACCTTTACTGATCTCACCGTAAGTTTCGTACTCATACGTGTCAGTCGTTTCAAAGTCGCCACGAACAAGCATTTGCTCAATAACGCCACTGCCATCATCGTCATCCATCATGCTGAACACGGTTTGTGCCGGCGCATCACGGTAGTCGCCAGCATCCCGGACGAATTCATTGTTGTCTACCCACAACAATTCACCGTTGGACTTCACCATCAGGAACATCTTGTAGGTGAAGGTTCCGCCTTGCTCAGCTTCGCGCTCTTCGCTAAAGCGATAGAGCATTTCAAATACATCGGCGTCCGAGTAGGAGAGCTCCAACTGCCCGCTTCCGTTCACAGCGAACGTTGCGTCAGCCACACAATCATTGCCCAGCGGCGTAATGGTTTCTTCAGTGAGGAACGACATAGGCTCGGAGGTCAGACAAAACGCCGAATCATCGTTGGCGTTGCCAAACCGGAAGTAGAACTGCTCTTGGTCGCCGCTGTCGTCGAAGCGGTAGGCAGTCCAGGTCTCCTCCCCTGTCAGAAGGTTTGCGCTAAACGCGAGTCGGGTCGGCTGAGCTTCAACAATCGATCCATTCCCACTATCATCCAGTTCGACTTCAACTAGATCGGGGTCTTGACCATTGGCAATCGCTGTTTCGATTGCGGTTTTCGCATCACCAAGCGCCACACTAATGTTTTCTTCCGAAACGTTCGCCTGCTTCAGCTCTGTCACCACGAAACGCGCAAGCGCGTGAGCTACGTCAGCATCCGCTTTGTTGACTGCCTCTTTTTTGGCCTTTACAAAGTCACCGGAAATGATCGAGGCATCGACGCCGATCCGCTCGGCAATTTCACCCAGGGATACGCCGGTGACTTTTGAAAGGTGAGTAAACGGCGTGAAGAATTCAGATCCTCTGTCAGCACTGAGCACAAAGGTAGCGTCTACGATACCGCTGTCCGAATCACGCGTCTCACCGCCAATTGCGCGAACCAAAAGATCTTCGCCAGCCAACGCGGTTTCAAGCTCAGCTACACCCTGGGCATTCGTTCGACCAACTGGGCCGTTATCCAGTTCGGACTGGTCCAGCTTGCCATTAGAAATTACATCAACGTAGATTTCGGCATTTTCCAGGTAACCATCGATCGCCGTTACCGAATACGATCCGTCAGCATCATGATTTAGGCTGCCATCATCACTACCACCGCTACCTCCGCCGCAACCCACGAGGGCTATCGCAGCGCTAGAGGTAATCGCCATCGCGAGCTTATTCTTATGTAAAAACATGCTTTCTCCTTAACAAATTTAATTTGGTCATGGCGGTTAAACTTCTGTCATGACCTAACCGATAGTACCCTATGCAACATGAATGCGCTTTTTGGCCAAGCTGTCCTGTGCTGTATGTTTTGTATACAAGTAGGGAAAAACGGGAGGGGTTATCGTTATAACTAATTGTTTTTAAAAATTTTTATGATCTGTCGGGCTCTTGAGGGGGTTAGATGCATGATTGTTCTTTTTACCATCTTTGACGTTTCAGAGCTTTCTAGAGCTACCTCGCGAAAACCTGGCGCTGGTATGTTTTCTTCGATTCAAAGACAGGCCCGCATATTGTTATTCGGCATATTTTGAATATTGGAATTAGCTTTTTCAGGGTCTCTGCACCGGAAAACCGAAACAGACCTATTCAATCTCCTGACAACCAGTAGTCAGATAGTGTGGCGGTCAGATATGCGCTTCAGGGTCCGTCCTTTGGTGCAAGACCCGAAGAATTATCATGGACTGATTGTGCGTATCCTTTTCCATCCGAAGATAAAACTGATGGGGTGAGGCTTTTCCTTGCCTTGCAAGCGGATAGGTAGCAATCCCGGACCGGATGTCTGACCTGTGTTTTCGAGAATATCGTAGAGATCGGATAGAGCAGCGTCTGTGAGAATAACCTTCCATGGTTTCATCGTAATCAGGTACCCCGTTTCTTCCTGATGGCTTGCTCCGCATGCTCAGAAAGGTAAGTAGCGAACTCGTCACCAGTGAATGTCCTGGTTCTGCCAGCCTCCATGTCTTTCTGGCCCGCATCGATGGCGGCTCTTAGGTCATTTATTTTCGTGACATAGCGGGCCTCGGCTTCCTCGACCATTCTCAGGCCGGCTCGAAGTACCTCGCTCGCATTTTGATAACGGCCCGAGGTAACCAGATGATCGACTACCTGGGATTGATGGTCAGTGAGTACGATGTTTCTCGTTGTCATTAGAGTGGTCCTGTCCGAATCGCATTGGCATAACATGCCAATCCGTGAATTTCCTGTCTAGGGGAGGAGGTGACTCTGATGGTTAAAAAGTGTTCTTCTTGCAGTTGAGCCCGCCGAAACGAGCACCGCAATGACATCGCCCATTGAAAATGTTTGGCGCTTCAGGGCTACCTTTCGAGAACCGGGAGACATTAATTTTAGCGTATGCGCAGCCTTGAGATGCGAGCGAGTGACTAACCGAAGGAGAAAAGCGATATCAGCGCCGGGCCAGACTGCTTGTCAGCGTGCGATTGCAGACCTATATTGGGTCGCAGGATGCGGGTGTAGCTCAATGGCAGAGCAGAAGCTTCCCAAGCTTACGACGAGGGTTCGATTCCCTTCACCCGCTCCATCTGCATCCTGAAGGTCTGGACACCCGAGCAACAAAATCGGGATAGATCTATTTTGTGGAGACTTACTTATCCCCGCCTGTCACCGTGGCAACGTAAGCCGCCACAGCCTGGATCTGCTCTGCAGACAGGGATTCTTCAAACGCCGGCATAATGCCAACGCCGCCGGTAACAGCGTTAACCACGACTTCCCTTGATGGTTTCAGTTCATCCAGGTTCGGGCCGATGTCGCCGGTAGAGCCAGCATCTGCAAGGGTATGGCACACACTACAGGCAGGCTGTGCGTCCTGGGTGAATACCTTTTTTCCCTTTTCGGTGTCGCTGGCCTGAGCCATAAGCGACAAGCCAAACAGGGGTACAACAACCACTGCTGCAATCAGCCTCATATCACGTCTCTCTGAGAATGCTGGGCGGGCCAGCCCTGTCGTCGGGCGACCCCGCTGTATATCAGCTGATCGCTACGGTCACGCCGTGGTCTTTCCAGCCATTGTGGCCATAGCCACGCTCGTTGTCGGTCCGGCCTTCCGGCTGGCTGTTGCCTTCAACGTCCGTCGCCCGGCTGACAATACGATGTTCGCCGGCCTGCAAGTCCGCTGCCAGGACAAAAGGTCGCCAGGCGTGGGGGCCAAGGTCCGGCCCCAGGAACCGGGCCTGCTTCCAGGTGTTACCGCCATCAATCGAAACGTCCACTTTTTCGAGCGCCACTGTGCCGCCAAAGGCGACGCCGTAGATCATGTTCCGGCCACTGCTGCCGGTTTCCAGAGGCGCGGTCACCCAGGATTTGACGTTCATCTCCCACATCGAGGGTTGGTCCGGGGCGCCTTTCTCACCCACATCCCGGATGCGGTACCCCGAGGCCTGAATCTTGGCGTCGGTCTGATTCTCGGTGAAGGCGATGTTCTTCACATACTTGACGTTGTTGACGCCGTAGTAGCCCGGTACCACCATGCGCAGGGGGCCGCCATGGGTATTGCTGAGAGGCTCGTCGTTCATTTCCCACGCCAGTATGGCCGTTTCCAGTGCTCTGGTGGGTACCGAGCGCTCGACCACGACCGTTTTGGGGTCAAGCCCGTCCGGCAGGGATTCGCCACCCGTGCTGGTAATGTACTTCGCACCCTCTACGGCTCCGCCCAGGGCTTCCACAACATCTTTCAGGGGAACGCCCGTCCACATAACGCAACCGGCAGCACCAACCGACCATTGGGTACCACTCGCGCCATGAGGAAAAAAGGCTCGGCCGTTTCCGGAGCACTGGAGCACGGAGGCAGTGGTGGTGACGCCCATCTTTTTCAGTTCCCCCACGGTGAGGGTTCGGGGATTTTTGACCCCTTCGATTTGCACCTCCCAGACATCCGGATTTTCGGTTACCGACTCCGGAGGCGCAGGCAGGTTGTTGCGAACAAAGAGGCGATCACTGGGTGTGATGACACCGTTGCCGATTGCACCTCTTTCGGTCTCCATGGTGTTGGCGCTATGCACAATCAGGGCATTGCGCTCTTTCCAGGCGGCGTAATCGGGCAATGATTTGGGCTCCTCGCCTTTCGCGAGAGGTATAAAACCCAGCAGGCCTACTGCGGCCATGGCGCCGGCGCTGCCAAGCAGAAGGCTTCTACGGGTAGGGTTTTCGAGGCCGGGGTCATTCCGGCCTCGCTGAAGTGCTGCTTCCGCTTGCATGTTCCGTCTCCTTGCCTGCCTTATTGTTTGAAGGTGTGACCTGCGCTGATTGATTACAGGTTATAACCATATAAGTTATAGGTGTTGGTCAAATAATGAGCAATGTTTCCAGCGAAAAGGGGACAGATTTAATCTTTGAATCCGATGCTGTACAGAGGCTGATTGCTGGCAAGTGGAGCAAGTAGGGCGCTATTCCTTGAGCCGGACGAGCAACCGCCCATCCTCGACCTGGATATAATCCACACCGGCCGCAAAGGATTGCCAGAATCCGGGGTTAGCACCGAATTCGTTGACCAGGTCCACATTCTTGAGGTTGCCCAGCCAGGCATTGGGGATGGGGACGCCCATCAGGCTGACACCTTTTAGCTTAACCAGGGGGCGACCTTTGGCGAAGGAGAGTTCTACTCCGGCATTTACTCGTAGGGTTCTGCCACCGAGTATGGGGAAGCCCTCTTCAAGGGGCACTAGAAGCACGGCGCTTAGAAGATCGTCCGAAAGGTCGACGGCGAGCCTCTGAGCCAGGTCAGTGTTATTGGCCAGCATACCGTTGAGTTCGCGCTCACTGAAGCGTACCTCGCGGCTGGCGCCTTCCTCACTGTAGGGCTGCGGCTGCAGCGGGCGGCCGGATTCGGCGCCTTGGGTATCGATACCCAGAGTATTCAGTTTAGTGTTGAGTGAATCCTGTTCACTGGCATTGAGCGTCACGGGTTCGAAGTTCTCAGGAAACACGTAGTGGCTTAACCACCAGTAACCAACGCCGATGGTGGCAATGAGGGTGAGCAGGACGATGCCAAAGACCTGTAAACCACTGAAGCCCCTCTTTGCGGGCGTCTGCGCTGATGCTCTTTTATCCTTGATGGACTCACTCATTCGTAATGTTACCTGATTGCCGTCGGAATTTTCTGCCACGCTCCTTCCTACTGCGCCATCAAGCATTAGTGTAACTATTGGCAGTGCCCGCGTCCGGTTATTTGTGAGCGCGATGACGATTTCCTTGATCTGTCGCGGCTTGGAGGTCGAGATTCCCGTTGGGGGGGCTCCGGTAATATTTTTCTGAAGCCTTCCAAAGTCCGGTTTGGCCAGGGTGATTGTCCCAGGTTTCCCGGGTACCATGCCTATGCGCAGTTGTGAGATGCGCGCAAGTGACTGACCGAAGGAGATAATCAATATGAGCACCGCTTCAGCGGCCTATCCAATCGGTACGCCCGGCACGCCCTGGGGCGACGCGGAACGTGCCCAGTGGCTGTCACGGCAGAGCCGTCAACGCAGTTACGACTCCGACGTATTGAGCGTAGTGGAGCGGCTGAGTTCGCGCTTCCACGTGGAAGAGTATGGCCGTCTGGAATATGGTCCGGACGTTTATCCGCTGATGGTACTCCGCAGCCGCGACTGGCGTGCCGAACGGCCGGTGGTGTTGATTACCGGCGGAGTGCACGGCTATGAAACAAGCGGTGTCCACGGTGCGCTGCAGTTCGTTGAGCAGCAGGCAGCAGATTATGCCGATCGAGTAAACCTGCTGGTCGCGCCTTGCGTCAGCCCCTGGGCTTACGAACGCATCCATCGCTGGAACGCAAACGCTGTTGATCCCAACCGCTCGTTTAGTGGCGACGGCCAGGCGGAGGAGTCAGCGGCGCTCATGCAACTGGTCGCGTTGATAGATGAGCCAATACTGCTGCACATCGACCTGCATGAAACCACCGATACCGACGAAACCGAGTTCCGCCCGGCGCTTGCGGCCCGTGATGGCAAACCGTTTGAGCCGGGGAACATCCCGGACGGCTTCTATCTGGTGGATGACACCGAGAGCCCGCACCCGGAATTCCAGCAGGCGGTAATCAAGGCGGTGGAAAAGATCACCCATATCGCGCCGGCGGATGACAACGGCGAGATTCTCGGCTCGCCGCCGGCCGCCCGGGGCGTTATTCAGTATCCGCTGGCGGAGCTTGGCCTTTGCACCAGCATGACCAACGCCCACTATAGGACCACCACCGAGGTCTACCCGGACAGCGACCGCGTGACCCCCGAGCAATGCAACTCCGCACAGGTTGCCGCGGTGTGTGCGGCGATCGACTATGCGCTGTCAGACTAAGTGAGGACAATCCACTGGAGTCGTTGAGGGATCAGGAGGGGGTAAGCATGCACATTGGCGTAATCGCAGACACCTACAGCAAAATGCGCCCCGAAGCCCTGGAGGTTTTGAAAGGCTCGGATCTGATTCTTCATGCCGATCACGGTGGGGCGGCTGGAAGTGAGTGAAGAGGGTGTGGTTGGGGAGATTATCGAACTGCCGGTTTGATCGGTTTGGAAAACGGCACTGCAGCAAGTCGCGTCGCTTGATTTTTATCCGTATGCCCTGATTATTCCTACAACCAGCCAATCAGAGGCAGATCCATCATGACTGACGTTCGACACCTGGTGTGTCCCCATTGCCACAAAGTGAACCGTGTACCTGCCGACAAGTTGTCATCCGGCGGCAATTGCGGCGCCTGCAAACAACCTTTGTGGCCGGAACAGGTTCTGGAGTTGACGGACCAGAGCTTTGCCGCCCACACAGGACGCAGTGACGTGCCCGTGCTGGTGGATTTCTGGGCCAGTTGGTGCGGCCCTTGTAAAGCGATGGCGCCCCAGTTCGAGCAGGCTGCGAAAGCCTGGCGAGGGAAAATGCGCTTTGCCAAGCTGAACACCGAACAAGCCCCGGGGCCGGCCGGTCAGTTTGCGATTCGCAGCATTCCCACCATGATTCTGTTCCAGAATGGCCAGGAAGTTGCCCGCCAAAGCGGTGCCATGAACCAGGCGCAGATCAATCAGTGGCTGCAATCGAAAGGTATTCGTTCGTGAGAAGGCTATCGAGCCAACCTGAAAACCAGGCCAAGTCTGCTTTGCGCTAAGTCTTTACACAGACAAACAGGGCATTGCCGGACTGCCCGTCCCAGGGTTCTATCCTGCCGTAGTCGTGCTCGAATATATGCACCTCGAAATAAGGCTCCAGCAGCTTTGTAAGCTCCTCGAAGCCCAATGCCACCATGGGGTGCTCGTCTTTCCAGGTTTCGCTGACATTGTGGGTGGTTTTCTGGATGCGCAGCTTGAGAGACTGCTGTTCGCCATGGCCGCGGTAGTGCCAGCTCGAGCTGAAAGTGAAGGCACCGTCCTGGCGCTCTGCGGTATGGGTTACAAACAGGTTGTTGTCGATTTTGTTTTTATCCACCGCGTTGAAGCAGAAAACACCATTGGCCTGCAGGGCATCGTGGACGCTGGTGATGCAGGATTTCAGGCGGTTTCTGTCACTGTTGTAGTGAATGGAATACAGGAAGCAGGTGATCAGATCGAAAGGCTGGTCAAAGGCAAAATGGCCAATGTCTCCCAGGGTGAAACTGGCTTCAGGGCAGCGCGCTTTCGCTTTATCCAGCATAGGCTGATTGATGTCCAGGCCCTGGCTCTGGTAGCCGCAGCCGAGGAAATACCGAATGTGAGGGCCGGTACCACAGGCCAGGTCCAGATGCCTGTGGCCGCCGTTCCCGAACAACTGGTTAAGCCTGCGTACAGCGCTGCTTTGTTCCCGGTAGTCGATGTCGGCACACATCAGGTCGTAATAACCGGAGAGGTCGGTGTAGAGCTTGTTGGACGGTTGCATGACGACTCACTGGGCAGGCGGGGGTAGGCAATTGGCCGGCAGTATAGCAATCGGTTCGCCGGTGTCCACCAGGCGAATTTACGAGTTGGAACCACCTAGCGGCAGGTAAACAAACTCATAAGCAATCGATGCCGCCACATAAAAAAGCAGCACTGCCATCACACGGATAAACCATGTGAAGAAAGCCGGGGTTGTGATGCGTTTGCTCAGTGGAAGGACTTCTCTCAAGGCAGGAGTCGGCATGGCGAGGAACAACATTCCTCGCCGCCATTAGTCGATAGGTTAGTAGACCAGTGCAAAGCCAACGCCGGTGCAGTCGGCATAGCTTTCAGCAATCTGGCCATCTATCCACACAGCTACGGCGCCTGCTGTACCAGCCGCACTGCTGCCATATCTTATTTCTGCAGAACCATCACTGGAGATACGGATGATTCCCTCGGTTGGGCATGTTTCATTGGCTGAGGCGCTTACAGGAGTGGGTGTCGCTATCTGAACATATCCCTCGATCGCAGACCCGATCAGTGTGCCATCCATCGTGTATTCCGCCTCAAATTCCGTCCCTTCCAGGCGCGTTTCCATATTTCTGAGGGCCACGTAACGATTGCCGACTTTCAGCTCGAAAGCTTCGGTGGTGTCAACAAAACGGCCGCTTGCTGTGTCATTATCCCAACTGAAAAGTTGATCCCAGTCGCTGCGACCTTTCACGTTCAACGGTTCGCCACTGTTCTTGAGCTCACCGGTGATATTATAGCTTTCATACCCCTTCCAGCTTTCGCTGGTCGCCGTTTCGCCGGTGAGGGTATCCACGTAGCGGAAAGTGCCATTGAGCAGAACGTCGCCGTGGCTATAGGTGGAAACGACGCAGTCACTGAACTCCCAGCTTTCATCATCATTCCGGTCTTTGCCCGCGTAGGTAACTTTGGCCGTGCCTCCCCCGTCACAATTGGTGGTTCCCGATACCCCGCCGGATTGACGCCAAAGTGAATCATGAAGATCACCAAGTAAACCATAAGCATCGTTCAAATCAATCGAAAGCTGGTTGATATTGTCGACGTTCGTGGAAGAGGAAATTTCAATTTTTTTGCTCGCATAGTTGCCTGAGTCAAGCGAGAGAGTTGGCTCTGCATTTTCGCTGCTCCCTCCGCCACCACCGCCACCGCAAGCGGCCAATAGGGCCAAGCCGGAGACTACAATGCAACGCCCGATCAATTTCTGTTTATTCATGCTTCCCTCTCAGATTTCCTCAAATGCTTTACGCCTGGAGACCAGCGTTCGGAGTTTATTCCAGGCGCACGTGTCTGCAGTCAGGGGGATTTCAAGGGAGCACTGGAGGTAAAACGGAGGTGTGTTTACAACATCCAATGTTGCTTGCTATCTATCCCTGAATACCTGCATATTAATACGACATATGCATGGAAAGGTAAAGTCTGTGCGCAGAACTGTGTAACATTCGGGGAAAACTGGGGTAGATATACTTTCCACTCTTTCCGCCATGCGCCAGAACAATAGCCAATCTAAGGGAACGGCAAGTGAATCAGAAAGGCTTACTCACCTCATGGAACGATGCCAAGGGTTTCGGTTTTATCACTCCGGATAACGGGGGTGAGCGTCTGTTTGCCCATATCAGCGCCTATCAGGGGCAGGGCAGGCCTTCGGCCAGTCGCAAGGTAGTTTATGCGCAGACAAAAGACGAGAAGGGCCGGTTGAGGGCGGCCAGTTTCCAGTACGCTGGCGTGGCACGACACCGCGCAGCGGTAGCGACCGGTGTCTGGGTTGCTCTGTTTGTTGCAGCCGCAGTTGGGGGTACGGTTTCTGTGTTGTATCTTCAGGGGTATGTGCCGCTGCTTTTACCGGTTGTCTATGGGGTAATGAGCCTGATTACTTTCTTGATGTACGCGATCGACAAAGGGGCCGCCGAGAACGGTAACCGGCGGGTACCTGAGGGGCGGTTGCATCTTTTTGAACTTCTGTGTGGCTGGCCGGGGGCGTTGGTGGGGCAGCAGTTCTTTCGTCACAAAACCCGCAAGACATCGTTTCAGGTGACGTTCTGGTTTTATGTGATCCTCAATCTTGCGGTGCTCGGCTGGTTGCTGATGTGGCCGGATGCAGAGTTTGCCCGGCAGGCGCTGGAGATTAAACCGGTCATGCTTATCAGGATTTAACTGAGCAACCCCCGCTCCGCCACGAGTAGCTTACCACCGGAATCGCGGATACCTCATTCGATCATATAGCACACCTCTCAAGAGTGATCGTTAAACCGGGACAGTTCTATTATTTGGGTTAATAGGCAGCTCTGCACCTAGTCGCTCAAATTCAGCCCCATTTCCCAGAAGTCGATTTCCAGCCGCGTGGCGTCCCGGAAGATTCTGGTCAGTTGCTCGAACCGGGACGGGGATACGTCAGCCAGTCGGTCATCCAGCCAGCGAACTTCTGCCTGCATGGCCTCCTGAAATTCGTCGCTTTCGTACATGGCGATCCAGGCATCATAGGGGTTGGCTTCGCCGCGAATGGTTTCGCTGCGGCTGTTCAACCAGTTGGCGATTTCGCCGTAGCCGACCATGCAGGGGGACAGGGCCACGTGCAGGTCCAGCAGGTCGCCGCGGTTGCCGGTGTCGAGTACGTATCTCGTGTACGCCAGGGTGGCACGGGCTTCCGGAAGCCTGGCCAGTTCGTTCTCCGAGATGCCCCAGTCTTTACAGAAGTCGATGTGCAGGCCCAGTTCAGTATCGAGGATGGCCTGCATACCCTCTTTGGCCTGCCTCAGGTCGTCCAGGGTAGTGCTTTTGTAGGCGGCCAGGGCAAAGGCGCGGGCAAACTGTATCAGGAACAGGTAGTCCTGTTTGAGGTAATGCTGAAATGCTTCCGGCGCCAGTGTGGCATTGCCCAATTGCATGACGAAGCTGTGTTCGATGTAGTCCCGCCATTCGGTCGGGCAGGCTTTTTTGAGGTCTGAAAACTGATAAGACATACAATGGCTCCGATTGTCTATACTCCATAGGGTCGTGCTGAAAAGGAGGAACAGTCATGCGGTATCTTGCGGTTGTGTTATTCACGGTTTTTTTAACGGGCAATGCCCTTGGCAGTCAATGCCCGACGCTGATGAAACAGATCGATCATCAACTGCAGTCGGCGCAACTGGACATTGAAGCTGAGGCCAAGGTCAAAGAACTCCGGGCTCGTGGTGAATCGCTGCATGAGCAGGGTAAACATTCCGAGGCTGTGATTGCGCTGAAAAAAGCGATCGATGAGCTGGACGCTGCGTTGTAGCAGGTGACATCATCAAACTGCTGGTTTGATCAGTTCGATACACCCACGTTTTCATTCCGAGAGGGCTGAGCTGGGTTCCGCTCAGCTCACTCGGTCATGTCCTCATCCGAAGAAGATTTCCGGTCCTCCTTTTTCGGCTTGCCAGACTGGTCATCCGCTTTCGCGTCAGTTGTGTCCGTGCTGTCATCTGCATTGTATTTGGACTTGGTGGACCCCTCGTGTTCCTCAGAGTTCTGATTCTGTCCACCATGTTGGTCCATATCCTGTTCTCCCACGTCCTTATTGCCGCTCTCTTCGGCGAGCAAAGCAGCTGAGCCCAGGGCTATGGCCGGTGTGATCAGGGCATAAAAGGCGAGTGAATGCAGCTTTTTCATAGATTTCTCCTTCAAATACGATGTTTCAGACAGACCAAACGTCCTGTCTGAGCGCGTCATCGCTGCTTCTCTCAATGGCGTGGTGTGGATAAGGAGGCTGTATCGCCACGAACTACGGAATTCCGGATGATGCTGTAATCTAAGCTCAGGGAGGTGTGGTTATCAACTGGGGCGGGTTTATTTTCATCTGGATATCGGTTCGCTTCGCAGATGAATGCTCCTTTCCGGTTTCTCCTTGGCTTTTTGTTTCTTCTATAGTGGTAGAGACAATGGACTCACTTCAACGCCGGTAGGACGCGAATGAAAAAATATGCGATAGGGTGGCTGGTCGTTGCTCTCGTGTTTTCCAGCCTGTGCGTGGCGCAGACGGAAGACAGAGAGATGCGATGGTTTACCATCGACTCGTTGAATGCCGGGCTCGGTGAGCCCCCGGAGGCGGTGAAGCGGCAGACGCCGCGGGAGTCGGTTCGCAGCTTTCTCCAGCTCACCAGCCAGCAGGACTTCGAGGCGGCGGCGCACCTGCTCAATCTTTCCGAGTTGAGTGCTGAGGAACAGCGTGAGAAGGGGAGCGAATTGGCCAGGCAACTTGCCGCCGTTCTCAGGCGTGGCGAGTGGATCGATACCTCCAATTTGTCTGGCCGGCAGGATGCCGTCATTATAGATCCGTCGGGAAACAATCCCCGGGCAGGGGAACCACGACGCAATCTCCAGCTCGCATCACTCCGTGCGGACGATCAGTCCTATGATATTCGCCTTGCCCGATACCGGGTGGGCGAAGAGAATCCTGTCTGGTTGATCACGCCGGACAGTCTGTCCTCCGTCCCTCTGCTTTATGAGGAATATGGCCCCGCCTGGCTGGAAGCGCATGTGCCGCAGCGTTTCAAGTCAACGTTCGGCATGCTCCAGATCTGGGAGTGGATCACTATTCCGGTTTTCCTGCTGGGCGTGGGCCTGGTGGGATGGCTTGTTCATCGTTTGGTCGGCCTGTCGGCGCGATGGCTACCTTCCGGCTCACCCAGCATCTTCGCTGGCGAGATCAGGCTGCCTATGGCGTTGGTCGTCATGTCGCTCGTGGCCAGGGCCCTTCTCAATTACGTAGTATCTTTCTCGGCCGTGGCGACGACGTCTTTCCGCATAGTACT
Source organism: Marinobacter sp. (assembly GCF_039977835.1). GTDB lineage: Bacteria > Pseudomonadota > Gammaproteobacteria > Pseudomonadales > Oleiphilaceae > Marinobacter. Next base: position 33,683 of record NZ_JBDWCL010000068.1, read on the forward strand.
GATCACCATCCTGGCCTGGGGCATCGGTATGATCGCGCTGCGGTTCGTGGACGTCCTCCTGCTGAAGATAAAGCGACATCTGGTGGGAGAAATCGACGACACCAAACACCGGGATGAACGCAAGTTACTGACATCGCTCTATGCGTTGCGTCGGGGCATCATCCTGTTGACGGTTGCCGCGGTCACCATATACATACTGGCGCAGATCACGTTTTTCGAGACGATGGGCATGACCCTTCTTGCCTCGGCCAGTATTCTCACGGTTCTGCTGGGTATTGCCGGCCAGGCCGTGCTGGGCAACATTCTCTCTTCATTTCAGGTGTCGCTCGCCAAGCCCATACGGATTGGTGACCTGATCGTTTTCGAGGGCCAATGGTGCTATGTGGAAGGCATTTTCTATACGTTCATTCGCTTGAGAACCTGGGATGAACGCCGTTTGGTTGTACCGGTCCAGTACTTCACTTCGAAGCCCTTCGAGAATCTGTCAGTCAAGGGGGCCAAAATGTACAGAATGATAGAGCTGGTGCTTCATCTGAATGCCGACATCGAGTGTCTGAGGGAGAAATTCAAGGAGTTCGCCGAGGCAGAAAACAGCGTCATCGAGCACCACAAGCTATCGTGCTTTGTCACCGCGCAGACCGAGGCGGCCCAGACGGTCTCTTTTTACCTCATGACCTCCGAGCCCTTTGCCGGCTGGGCGGCAGAAATGAATGTCCGTGAGAAGTTGCTGGGATTCATCCGCGACAACCATCCCGAATGGTGGCCGAGAGAGATAGTGGTCCCCAGCCCCCACGACATCGCTCGCGGGGAAAGGCCGGGAACACATCGATGACTACCCGGCGGGCTATCGTAAGGCGAATGAAACCTAAGGCCTTTGACCATCGTTTCTGGCGCCGCCGGTGGTTATAATGGCGGACTTTGAACCGTCGCAGAGAGCCCTATGCCAATCGAAAAGAATCAGGTGGTCTTGTTTCACTACAGTGTCAGTGATGACCAAGGCAATGTTGTAGAAAACTCCCGTGGCGGCGAGCCGAATGCCTATCTGCACGGCCACGGCGGCATTATCCCGGGCCTGGAGGAAGCCCTGGAAGGTCGCGAGGCCGGTGATACGTTCAGCGTCACCGTCGCGCCGGAAAAGGCCTATGGTCCGCGCAGGGATGATGCCGTGCAGCGCGTACCGATCAAGCATTTGATGGGTGCCAAGCGCTGGAAGCCGGGCATGATCGCCCAGGTGAAAACCGAGCAGGGCCCGCGCCATGTGGTGGTTGCCAAGGTCGGCCACAAGTTTGCCGATGTCGACACCAACCATCCGATGGCCGGTAAAACCCTGATCTTTGATATCGAGATCATTGAAGTACGTGCCGCCGATCCGGAAGAGATAGCACACGGCCATGCCCATGGCCCGGGCGGACATCATTGAACGATTAAGCCCTGCAAAATGAATTTGCCTTTCTCGTTGCGGCCTTACCAGCAGGAAGCGGTTGATGCCACGTTGAGGCATTTTCGCCAATCGGATGAGACGGCCGTTATCGTGCTGCCAACCGGTGCGGGTAAAAGCCTGGTCATTGCTGAACTGGCCCGTCTTGCCCGGCGCAAGATTCTGGTGCTGACCCACGTAAAAGAACTTGTGGAGCAGAATCACGCCAAATACCAGAGTTATGGGCTAACGGGCGGCGTCTTCTCCGCCGGGCTGAAGCGCAAGGAAAACCGCCATCAGGTGACCTTTGCCAGTGTGCAGTCCGTAGCGGCGAACCTGGATCAGTTCAGGGATGAATACTCGCTGGTCGTCATCGATGAGTGCCACCGGGTCAGCGGCGAGGAAACCAGCCAGTATCAACGGATCATCGAGCTGCTGCGGCAACAGAATGGCGCCCTCAAAGTGCTCGGACTAACCGCCACCCCCTACCGTCTGGCCGTGGGCTGGATCTATCGCTATCACTACCGGGGCTTTGTCCGGAGTGAAGAGGATAAGCCCTTTCAGCACTGCATTTACGAACTGCCGTTGAGCTATATGATCAATCGCGGCTATCTCACCCGGCCTGAGTTGGTTAATGCAGCGGTGACGCAATACGATTTCTCCGCCCTGACAAGGGACCGCTTTGGCGAATACGCCGAGAAGGACGTCAACCAGCTGCTGGGCAAACACAAGCGGGTGACCCGTGCCATCATTGAGCAGGTGATGGAACTGTCTGCCGGGCGCAAGGGGGTAATGATCTTTGCGGCCACGGTGGAACACGCCCGGGAGATCACCGGCTATCTTCCTGAACACGAAACGGCATTGGTAATCGGCGCAACCGATCTGAAGTATCGGGACTCGCTCATCCAGCGCTTCAAGCAGCGGCAGTTAAAATATCTGGTGAATGTGTCCGTGCTTACCACAGGCTTTGATGCACCCCATGTGGACCTTATCGCTATTCTTCGGCCTACCCAGTCGGTCAGCCTGTACCAGCAGATGGTGGGCCGCGGCCTTCGTCTGGATGAGGGCAAGCAGGATTGCCTGGTGATTGATTACGCGGGCAATACTATGAATCTGCATCACCCGGAGGTGGGGGAGCCGAAACCGAACACCGACAGTGAGCCGGTGCAGGTGTTTTGTCCGGGCTGTGGGTTTGCCAACATCTTCTGGGGTAAAACCGATAGTGATGGCCGTGTTATCGAGCACTACGGCCGTCGGTGTCAGGGGCTTCTGGCGCCTGTGGAAGGGGGTGAGCCTGCGGGGCATAGCGGGCGACCACTACAATGCGATTACCGTTTCCGTTTCAAGGAGTGCCCGCACTGCGGTGGCGAGAATGATATTGCGGCCCGGCACTGTGGGCGGTGCCGCAAAGCGATTATCGACCCGGATGATCAGCTACGAAATGCGTTGAAACTCAAGGATGCCATGGTGATCCGATGCGCCGGGATCACCCTCAGTGTTGGTGAAAGCAGGCTGAGAATCTCCTATCACGGTGAAGATGGGGAGGAGCTCAGTGAGTCGTTTGATTTCAGCAAGCCGGGCCAGCGCACCGTTTTCAACAGGCTGTTTGGGCGTCGTTTTGCCAATAGCCAGGCTCCGAAAGTGTTCAGCAAGGCGGAGGAGGTACTTGAGATGCAGGGCTTGTTGCCGGCGCCGGATTTTGTGATTGCCCGCAAGCAGAAGCACTATTGGCAGGTGCAGGAACGGATTTTTGATTATCACGGCAATTACCGTAAGGCGAATGAGGCGTAAGCATGCAGATAGGCGTTATCGCAGACACCCACAGCAAGGTGCGTCCTCGCCCGATCTTTCGCGGTACTTATTTGGTTGTCGTAATCATTTTTTATCATTCTGTCAGGTAAAGCGCAGTGTTCAAAACGTTAAGGAAAGCCGTACCTCCAGTCTTTGTATTTTCGCTCTTCATGATCATTGCGAACCCCGGTTCTGCAGAGATTTATAAATGGGTGGACGAAAACGGGAAAATTCATTTCAGCGACCGAAAAGACCACAGCGTTGAGCAGGAAGTGGTCAACGTGAAGCCAGGCGCGTCGAAATGGTCGCGTTTTGATATCGATGTTAAAGCTGTCGATGTAGAACTGAGTGAGGAGGAAAATCAGCAGATTGTTGACGGCGTGAACAATGTCTACGAGTTTTTTGATCGTGTGATGTCCTTTGATATGTACAGGACGGTGCCCGTCAATATCCTGATTTTCAGGGACAGGGCTCAATACCAAAACTACCTGATTCGCAATAACAGAGGCATGGCGGTTGCGTCCTACGGCCTGTATATACCCTCGGAACATCAGATAGCCGTCTATGTGCGGGAAAACCGAAGCCTCACCTTTAAAACGATCAAGCACGAGGTGAGCCACGCCGTGGTCGATACCATCGTGCCCTATGCGCCTGCCTGGTTAAACGAGGGGCTTGCCGAGCAGATGGAAATGCTGGAGCGTGATGAGTCGGGTTTATATTTCGAACGCCACCAGGAAAATCGGTGGTATGTCGCTCAAGCCCGTGAACAGGGCCGTTTAACGGGCATTGATCAGCTTCTGAAGCTATCCAGTGATAAATGGCGACATTCAGAAATGTCGGGGCACGGAAGCTTGCGGGCGCAGTCCGGCCAGTTCGTCTATTTCCTGCTCTCCAAACCGACCCGCCGTAACTTTGTGGTGCGGCTAATGCATAACTTTAACCGGGGCGACCGCACTCTGGCATATTACCTGGTCGATGATAATTACATTGGTGGGGTAAGCATGTTGAGCCTGGACTGGAGTCGTTGGTTGCACGAGCAGGGTAAACGGATCGTCAGGCTTTAGTCTTGAAGGAGGGCGGACACGGAAAACCCGAGGCAAATTTACCTTCGTAATAATCATGGGATCGTCTAGTATTTGTAGTTAAATGCTACGGAAGCATCGATGGATGTTTTTGCGAAGGGAGCTTATGAGCTATCGATTCAGTGTTGGCAACGGGGGTAGCCTGGCTTCGTCGTTGAACCTTTTCAGGCGCGTGACAAATAGCCTCAAGCTATCGGCCACACTACATAAAATCAGGCAGTTATTTCATTTTGCTCCCTGGCGGTCCGCCCCTATTTATGCCATTCAGAAGCTCAGGCCGCCACTTGACTCACTCGATAAGAGTAGAGAGTCGGTTCTTGGTGATATTGACGCAGAGCTTATTGCTGAAGAAATTCGTCAGGACAGTGTGGCGATTCTTGGCCAGTTGCCTGCTGATTTCGTCAGTCGCTTACGGAAAATAACCGATCAGTTGCCCCCTGAAGAGTATCAGCTGGTGCATCAGGTCAATGACGACGTGCGCCATTTAACCCAGGACCCGGGAATAAAAAAGGTTCTGAGGGCCTATCTGAAATCCGAACCTGTTCTGCTGGAAGCCTCCTTATTTGTATCCCGCTCGGGACAGAGCCCGAGAGAGCATAAGCAGAATTCTTTTCATTTTGACTATGCGGGCTGGGCCTCCCTGAATCTCTTTGTTTATCTGACGGATGTTGATGAAGAATCTTCCTATCATATCGTTGCGAAAGGGAGTCATCGCGATATTAAGATCGCAGATGTCCTGAAAGGCTCAATAAGCCTGGCTGAGGCAGACACCCGTTTTGGTGGTGCAATAAAAAATATTACGGGCCCTGCCGGGACCGTATTTTTCGAGAACACGGAAGCTTTCCATCGTCGTCACTTCGGCAGTGGCAGGAGGGTCATGCTCAATTTACTGTTTTCGTCACACCGAAGCCTGCTCAGTCGCGGCCGCGCGAGCCGCAAGAAAATAGCCCGGCGAGACAGGGAGTTTCAAAAGCTTGATGCCTTATAGGTGGGCCATGCGTATTCCGGCGAACGTGACCGGTCATTCCGGGGATCGTGACCGGTTTGCACACGGCCATCACGCTGGAGTCAGTTTTGTACTCTGAGCGGTCACGATGGGTCAACCGATTCCGTGTTTTGTGCCTTGGCTTTTCTTA
>NZ_JBDWCL010000069.1:0-5146 GCF_039977835.1 Marinobacter sp.
GCGAGACAGTGGCGAGAAGGTCAGTTTTTCAGGTACCATTTTGGATAGCGGCTGTTGGTGCTTGGTGAACGGTGTAAGGTCCTGAAACTATAGCACTTTCAGCCGCTTTCTTTTATCCCATCATGAGAAATCCGGGCTAGTTTAGGATCAACTCAATAAAATTTATAAATAAAGTGCGGCCATTGGAGCCGCTTTTCAGGCACACCGTTTTATTCGCTGACCTAAATCGATGATTCCTCGGGTGTGTGGAAGCAGCGCGTAGTAAAGGTAAAGGGATGACCATGCAAAACAACGAAAACAATAGCCAAAGCACTACTTCCAACACAGCCGTATCGGTCACGAGTGGCGCGTATACTGCTGACCTGCTTGGGAATATTCGCAGCCATCTTGCTGGCCTCCAAGGCTATGACATTATGGCGCTGGAGCTCATCCAAAACGCTGATGATGCAAAGGCTGGGAGTGTGATTTTCGATATCACGGATGATGGCCTAATCGTTCTCAACAGCGGCGCGTTCAGCTACTGCGGCGATATGAGTAAACAGCCATGCGAATGGTTGATGCAGGCGGACGGTTACAGTTGTGATTTTCATCGTATAGCCAACGTTGGTAGCGGCGGCAAGCTATCTAAAAGCGAAAATATCGGCCGGTTTGGAATTGGGTTTGTATCGACGTATCAAATTACAGACCAGCCCGAGATCGAATCTTCCCGGATCAAGCTTCGGCTGCAGCCTGAGAGGGGAGCCTGGGATAGTTGGCCAGTGCCTGAGATGTCCGGAACAAAGTTTTTTCTACCATGGGCCACTGATGCAAACTCCGTGGCTAGAAAAGCTCTTGGCGCAACACACGTTCGACCTCGCGATATCGAGCAGCTGACTGAAGATTTTCTTGCAGTTATTCGTAAAAGCCTACTCTTTCTCCATCACATTCATGCGGCAGAGGTCCGGAGGAATGGTGAGCTATTGGTTCGCTGCACATTGGATCGGGATCAAAGTTCAGAACTGGCATTGCACTTTTCCCCCGAAAATATCACTGAGCGCTGGCATATCATTCGCGGAGAAGCTGAGGAAGAAGCGCGTTTGTTATCGGAAGAATATGAGCGCCTGAAGAGCGATGACCGAAGCTCCCGGTTCGCAATAGCGTTAAAGCTTGAACCAGGTCCTCTTGAAAACGGGCTTCTATACGCGTTCTTGCCGACCGAGCAAAGCACCGGGTTACCTTTACACATCAATGCTGACTTTTATCCCGAGCCTGATCGCAAAAGCATAATTTTTGGAGGTAACCAGCACTCTAGGCATTGGAATGACATGCTCATTGGGGCTGCAGCAAAAGAACTCGCCAGGAACCCAGAGGCTCTTGGAGCAATTGTTGGTATCGATAATCTTTGGCGCATTATTAATCCGGCTTACGAGATCAGCCACAAGAGCAAAGATTACCCAGATTGTTTTCAACAATTTTGGAGACACCTCAAAAATAGCGTGGCCGAGAGCCGCGTAGCGATGGATGAAGAGGGCAACCTCTCACTTCCAAGAAATCTGTTTCTCCCTAAAAGCGGCTCGTTTACAGAAGCCCAATCAACGGCTTTAAAACAGATTCAGGCAACCCTCGTTTCCGAAGTGCTTGGCTCCTATCGCACTGCGCTAAACCAAGTGGGTACACCGTTCCTTACTCTGGATCGTTTGGTCACCCAGATGCAGACCTCTCCTCCAGCCAAGTTGGGCGACCAGGGCAAAACGGATGTTGAGAAGCTTAAAGACTTTTGGGTGCCGCTATGGAGCATTATTGAAAATTTGCTTTCAGACACAGGCGGTTCTGCTCGCAGATTCGGTGGAAGAAATCCGGTTGCGCAACTGCTAAATCTCAAATGTCTTGTCACAGAAGATTTGTTCATTGTTACGCCGGCCCAATGCTATCGATGTCCAGATTCTGTTAACGCTGCAGGCCCGACCAAGCTTCTTCCACGGCTCTGCATCGCGTCCCAAGAGTTAACCCGGTTTGAAAAGCTTAAGAATTTAGTTGAGAAACTAACGTTAGACGTCGCAGTTAATCACATCGATCAAAAGCTTTCTTCCGGCGCGATCGAAACTGTCGTTTGTCCTGAGAAAGAAGCATTGGGCGATCTATATGATCTTTTCGCTGAGCTTGACGACCTTGGACCTACAGCGAGAAGCACATATTTGACACTCCGAAACCTGCCAATCTGGTTTTCAAGCCGGGGGCTGATAAAAGCTTCCGAAGCATTATTGCCCGGGAACTTTACGGATCCTACGGGGCAGGGTGCTTTGCTCGACAACTCTATACTGACCTCATCCGCCCACCAATTTGTCTCTAGTAAGCTAGGTGTCAGAACTCAATCCATTGAATCATTTGTCGAGACGGTACTTCCGACATTCTTTGATGAAGAAGGCCCTCTCGATGAATCTAAATACCCCCTACTGATTGAAGAGTTGGCCAACCATCCAAGTCTTCTGAATGGCGATAACACACTTAAAACATTAAAAAATCTTCCAATCTTACCAACACAGGATGGCGCTTGGGCTCTTCCCGACACTATTTACGTTCATAATGAAAAACTTGAACAGGTGCTGGGTGATGGCAAGAACCTATGGTTGGATTATTCCCGTCTTCCCGACGCCAGATCGGTTCGATCTTTTATCCACACTTTGGGCGTCCGTCATCAGCCATTGCCTCGGCATTTGGTAGAGAGAATGGTTCAGCTTTCAGGCGAATACTCTCCCGATGACGATGCGCGGCGTGCAAGCTCAGAAGCTTTCTATGTTCTTTGCGATTTATTCGGTTCTGGTAAAGATAACAATTCGTTATCAATGGCCCTATCTGATCTCAAGGGTTCGCGATGCTTGCCTGCAAAGGGCGACCAAGAGCGTTGGTACTTGCCAGCCGAGTTATACAGTCCTTTTCGGTCAGAGGGATTTGAAAGCCAGGCAGAAATTCTCGATTTCCGAAATGCCGCTCGGTTAAGAACCGATCTATTGGAGTTTCTGGGTGTTAACACTATTCCGTCGACGGCCCTTGTTATAAAACACTTGCAACATTGTATCGATGCAAATCTTCCCCCGCATGAGACTACCTATCGCATTCTAAGCGAGCGCGCCAAGAACGATTCAGAGGTTTCCAGTTTGAAGGGAGCTCGATGCATCTATGTTGAAAAACTCGGCGGCTTTGTTTCGTCTGCCAAGATCTACTGGTCCCAGCAGCAGCTGGGTCGTTTCGCATTTACAGTCCCAAATAATCTAGAGCACCTGGTGGGTTTCTTTGATGCGATAGGGGTAAAGGATAGCCCTGATAGTAGCGACTTGACCGAAATTCTGATTGAAATAATTGGTGAATATTTTGAGCAGTCAAAACCCTTGGTGGGGCAGGACCGAGCTGTATATCAGTCTTGTCTAGACGGAATTGCGTCTGCGTTTGATAGCAATCTGCTTTCAGAAGATGACCTTGTTCGTCTAAGGCAGGCACCGGTCGTTCTTAATATTGCAGATTATCCGATCCATCCGGACGAAATATTGCTTCATGACAGTGAGTGGCTTGCTCAATTTTTTGGGGAAACTCTCAGTCAAGCGCTTTGCAAGCTAGCGCCCGAACTCTGGGATCTTGCTGAAGCACTCGGAGTTATCCGCCTAAGCAAAGCGTGCAGTCTTAACTTGGATTATGTTGAGGGCGATCAATCGCCGGAAGCCGAGATTGCAAAAAAACTCAGTCAGCGCGCACCCATCGTTCAGCGCTTGCTGCATGATAAACCTGCAGACATCAGAATGCGGATTACCTCTGCCCTTGCAGATGTGCGAGTTTCAAGTTGTGATGCCATTAAAGTGCAGGCCTCGGCAGAGATTGATGAGAAAGAGGTTTTAGCCCCTGTGTGTCCTGCCAATGCTTTTTTTGACCACGGTAAAGATCTGCTTTTGATTATTAGGCCAGTGAGCGACAGCAACTGGGCCCCTGTTCTTACTGCTCTCTTTCACCACCTTATGCCAGACGAGTCTGGAAACGACATCTCGAAATTAACATTGATTTTCCACTCATCGATCGAAATGAGCCCTGACAACGCGCATCGACATCTTACAAGTTTTGGCATACCCGAACTTTCGGAAGATGGAGATTCCGAGCAATTCGATCTCTCGACGGAAGAGTTAGATGCTATGGGTAGCGGGGGGCCAATTAATGGCATTGAAGAGAACGATGAAACTCATCGGCAAGCTGAAAGTGATTCGGCGCCTGACTCTGGCTCTGAAAGAGCCAATGACGAAGCTTCTGGAACTAACTCTGAGGCATCTCAAAACCTTCCAGGCGCAGAGCCTAGGCCCGCATTGGGCGCAAAAGACTCAAGTGAACCCGCACAACCAAAGTTTTCAAGTGGAGGAAAAATGTCCGCGTCTCGTGTGAGCGGACCAAAGAAGTCTCCAAGAAAATCACGGTCGGAACATAAGGAGCAATGGGATCGGCGTCTTATTTCTTACGTCCAAAAACACGACGCTGCTGAGCAATCCTCTGAAGATGATGCAGGTCAGGTAAGAGAGCGTAATCTGGCAATTGAAATTGTTTCTCGCGCAGCAGTTTGTGAGTTTGAGAAGAAAAGAGGTCGAATACCGGAAGAGATGGCGCAAACCCACCCAGGTTATGACATCGAGAGCGTTGATCCAGAGACGGGTGAAGACAGGCTAATAGAAGTAAAAGGCATTAATGGAGAATGGAATCGAATCGGTGTGGGGTTATCTCGCCTGCAATTTAGTAATGCTCAAGATTATGGCGATCGATACTGGCTCTACGTAGTTGAATTCGTCTCGGATCCAGAAAATATTAGAGTGCACCCGATCCAGAGCCCCGCATCACAGGTCTCTTCTTTCATGTTTGACGGCAACTGGCGTGATGTTGTCGTCGATGAGGCCGAAGACCCAGCGGCAGGGTTCGTCCCTGGCGTTCGGGTAATTCATAAGACGATGGGCAACGGAGAAATCCTGAATGTCCAAATGAGAGGGAAAGTTAAACTATTACCTGAATCAGTGACTTTGCAGGCGAATATACCCCGCAAATCGCCATCGGCGCTAACGGGAGCCATCAATTGTCGAAAAATAGGTTGCGAGTGCCTGAAACGCGCAGCCTGAAGTCGACCAGAGACCAGGATTTGGCTGCT
>NZ_JBDWCL010000070.1:0-83603 GCF_039977835.1 Marinobacter sp.
CGATTCTGCGGAGGTAATAGCTTCTTCAACACTGCGGCTTTTCGTTCTTCGGAATAGCGTGGCATGAATGCTCCCATGCCGCCCCTGGATTATTAAATTCAGGCGAAACCGCCTACTGGACAACTAGGCTGACAGAGGGGGCCGGCATGCCGCCCGTGCTGCTGGAGAATTTCCGGCGCATGATCAAGAAACCCCACGGTATGATCCTGGTCACCGGCCCCACAGGTAGCGGTAAAACGACCACCCTGTATGGGGCACTGACGGAACTGAACCGTCCGGAAGTGAAGATCATTACCGCAGAAGATCCGGTGGAGTACCGGCTGCCAAGGATTACCCAGGTTCAGGTAAACCCGAAAATCGGTCTGGAATTCGCCAGCGTTTTGCGCGCCGCCCTGCGCCAGGACCCTGACGTTATCCTGGTGGGGGAGATGCGCGATCACGAAACCGCAGAAATCGGCCTGCGCGCAGCCATGACCGGTCACCTGGTGCTCTCCACCCTGCACACCAACGATTCCATCAGCAGCGCCATGCGTCTTATCGATATGGGTGTGGAGCCTTTCCTGGTAGCCAGCTCCCTGCTTGGTGTGGTGGCCCAGCGGCTGGTACGTAAGGTATGCGATAACTGTCGCGAAACCTACGAACCCACCAGCCAGGAAAAAGTCTGGCTTGACCAGTTTGATCTCGACCCACTGGATCTCGAAGCCGGCTTTGTTCATGGCAGGGGCTGCTACCAATGCAGCAATAGCGGATACCGTGGCCGACTGGGTGTCTACGAAATGCTGGAAATGAACGAAGGCATGTTGGATGCGCTGCGCCGCCAGGACCTTTCCGCCTTTACCCGGGAAGCCCGCCGAAGTCACCTGTATCGCCCACTGGGGCTGTGCGCCATGGATTTTGCCCTCCAGGGGATTACCACGCTGGAAGAAGTGGCGCGGGTGGCCGCCACCTCGGAAGGGGACATTTCTCTGGAGGAAGTGCCGGTGCTCTCGCAAACCCGTGGCAATGGTGCGCAGCACCCTGCGGCCAGTGAGGGCGGTGCCTGATGCAGTTCAGTTATCGGGGTAAAGACAGCCGGGGAGCTGTCCAGCAGGGTGCGCTGGCCGCACCGAGTCCGGAAGCGGCAGCGTCCGAGCTTATGCGACGGGGTATTACGCCTCTGTCCATTCGCGAGCAGGACCAGAGCGAATCCCTGGGCGAGCGACTGAACAAAATGCCGATTTTCCGCAAGAAAATCAGCCTTGATGAACTGATAGTGTTCTGCCGCCAGATGTATGCGCTGACCAAGGCCGGCATCCCCTTGATTCGTACCATGCGGGGGCTGGCGGATACTACCCGCTCCCAGGTGCTCAGCGAAGTACTGGACGATGTCACCGACCGACTGGAGGGTGGCTCGACCATGGCGGCTGCCATGCAGGCCCACCCGAAGGTCTTTTCCGAATTGTTTATCGCCATGATCCACGTGGGGGAGAATACCGGGCAACTGGATGAGGCGTTCAAGCGTCTGTCGGACATTCTGGAACTGGAACGGGATACCAAGCGCCGCCTCAAACAGGCCATGCGTTACCCCATGTTCGTGGTGATTGCCCTGTTTGCCGCTTTGATGGTGGTGAATTTCCTGGTGATCCCGAAGTTTGCGTCCGTCTTCAACAAACTGGGTGCCGACCTGCCGTTCCTGACACAGGTGCTGGTGGGCACATCCAACTTCCTGCTGGGTTACTGGTACATCGTGCTGTTTGGTATCGCTGCCGCCGGGCTGCTGGTACGTCAGTGGAAGCAGACCGAGCAGGGGCGGCTGACCTGGGATCGCTACAAGCTGAAGGTGCCCATTATCGGGCCGCTGATGGAACTGATTACCCTGAGCCGCTTCGCCCGCAACTTTGCCAGCATGCTGTCGGCGGGCATGCCCGTGACCCATGCACTCACCGTTGTGGCAGATGCTACGGATAACGCCTGGATATCAAGCCACATCAAGGAGATGCGGACTGGCATCGAGCGTGGCGAAAGCCTGCTGCGCACGGCCCGGCAGAGCGAGATGTTCACGCCACTGATCCTGCAGATGATTGCTGTGGGCGAGGAGACAGGCTCTGTGGATGACATGCTGGTGAACGTGGCGGATTTTTACGATGAAGACGTGGACTACGGCCTCAAACGCCTGGCGGAATCCATCGAACCGATACTGATTGTGGCCATGGGCATACTGGTTCTGATTCTGGCGCTGGGTGTGTTTCTGCCCATATGGGACCTGGGGGCTGCTGCCATGGGGCGCGGTTAAGGTATGGCCCGGCAGCCGCTATCGGATGCCAGCAGTATGAAGAGTGAGCGCTGGCTCCGAAACCTGGTTGCACTGGCAATACTGTTTTTTCTCTGGTGGTTTTTGTTGGGCGTACTTGAGCGAGAGGTCCGACGAGCAGAGGAACAGGCCGCCAACATGGTGATCAGCCAGTTGCGATCTGCGCTGGTGATCAAGGGGGCGGAAGTCATGCTTGACCGGCATGGCAGCCTGGAAGAACAGGAAGGCATCAACCCCTTCGAGTTGATAGACCATCAGTGGGGAAGCTACGCCGGCCAATGTAAGGGGCGCGTGCCTGAGCCAGGCGCCTGGTGCTTCAGGAACAGAACACAAAAAGAAACAGTAAAACAGGGTAGTGGGTGGTTAATTTATAACCCACGGCAGCCGATAACCATACAGAAGCGGCAAGCAAACACAGGTGAGCCCCTGGCCTGGAGAGTGACCACAGAATTTGCAGACCGCAACCAGAACGGAGAGCGGGAGCAAGACGAACGATCAACTGGCCTCAGACTGATGCCAGTGTCGTTACAAGAAGACTCAGTGGGTACGCAAAGTGCGGCACGCTGACGAAATGAAACCAGTAATCAAAAATCAGAAACCGGGTATGGGGCAGACTATGAAAGAGATAAACGAAAAACGGAAACAGCGGGGTTTTACGTTGATTGAGCTGGTGGTCGTGATTGCCATCCTGGCGATTTTGGCGGCGTTTGCGTTGCCTAGGTTTGCGCAGCTTTCGGAGCAGGCGCATCAGTCCAGCATCCGGGCGACAGCTGGTGCACTGAGTGCAGGTGTGGCACTCGTTAAAGCACAGTGGGTGGGCAATGGTAATACCGGAGCAGTTGCGGCTGTTGAGGGCTTTGGAAACAACAACGTTGCCGCTAACGCCGAGGGCTGGGCAACTTCCACAAATGGCAACACCGGTGCGCCGAATGCCACCCGCTGCCTGCAGGTGTGGCAGGGGTTGTTGCAGTCCAATGCGCCTGTGGCCGCGACAAGTGAAGCTGCTGACACGGAATACCTGGTCAGCCTGTCCGGGGACAACTGTGAGTATGAATACCTGCTTGATGAACAAGGCAGCACCATCGTGTATGACACAGACACCGGTGAAATCACTACAACGATTAACTGATCAACTGGTCAACTGAACAACCATCAACAAAGCAAATGGAGAAGACTATGAATGTAATGACTTCAATGGCATCAAGAAAAGAGAAAGGTTTCACCCTGATCGAACTGGTCATGGTGATTGTGATTCTGGGTATTCTGGCGGCGTTTGCGTTGCCGCGGTTTGCGGATTTGGGGGGTGATGCCAGAACGGCGACCATCCAAGGTGCGCGCGGAGCGGTGACGTCTTCGGTAAGTATTGCTCGGTCAGCATATTTGGCCAACGGCGAATCGACGCCAGTAGATCTTGATGGCGCGGATATTACGATGTCTAGCGATGGCTATCCCGCGATCCAAGGTGCTACTGATGAAGGCGGCATTCGTGAAGCGGCTCAGCTAAGCGCGGAGTTTGATGTATCGGCTGCAACGGATGGGGAGACAACCATTTCTTTGCTGGATGGTGACGATGCTGCAATTGAAAACTGTTCATTCACATATAACGAACAGACCGGTGCGGTTTCGGAAGCTACTGTAAATGGTTGCTAGCATCATAGGTCGGATTAGCGAAAGCGTAATCCGACAAATCTGATCACCGGTTCCACCCAAAGTCGGGTTACGCTTTCGCTAATCCGACCTAGGTTTTGCGTTGGGTGGCGGCCGGGAATCCGGGAGAGGGGCATGACAATAAAGAACGCCCCGAGGTCGTCGGGGTTCACCCTTGTTGAGCTGGTTATGGTCATCATCCTGATCGGGGTTCTCTCCGCTCTGGGTGTTGGCCTGTTTGCCGGCCGTTCTGCCTTCTCTCCGTTGCTGGTTACCCAGCAGCTTGCCTCCGCCACGTTGCTTGCTCAACAGGCAGCGCTGGCGGGCCAGCCTAATGCCTCCCTGCGAATTGAACACCCGGCTGGTGGTGGGCCGCTCTTTAAGGCTCAATTCGACCCTGATGGCGACGGGGCAAACCCGCCCATCGTTATTCAGGAATTTACCATGCCCGGGGGCGATGTATCGGTAACTTTGGATGGCATGGTGCTACCAGTGACGATTGGTTTCGATAAGCTCGGAGCGCTGGATGATCGCAATAATAGATCCATTGATATCTCTGGCGAAACCAGTTTCACAATTTGCTTGAGTTCACTGGGTGCGGTCTATCAGGGGGAGTGCGATGCCTCCTAGATGTCTGTCCCGGCAACACCAATACGGCGCCACGCTGGTGGAGTTGGTGATGACCATCGTGATCATCAGCATTGCGATTGCGGGGGTGGTCGGTGCTTTTTCCCTGATTGTGGGCAGAAGTGCGGACCCGCTGAATCAAAGCAGGGCGGTATCTCTGTCCCAGTTATATATGGACGAAATACTCGCCAAAAAATTTGCCGAGAGCTCACCGGTAGGCGGCGGTAAGGTTTATAGTAGTTCAGCTGCAAACTGTGGGAACTTAGGCGCTGATGGCAGTGAATCGCGCGCTACCTATAATGATGTCGATGATTACAATGAGCTGAATAACGTATCTCCTGAAAACAGTGAAAGTGATCCACTAAGCGGCTACACCGCCTTTCTGGTTTCGGTCTCCGTTCGATGCGCCGGAAGCGAACTTGGCTTCGCCGAGAACTATCAGGCGAAACGTATCGATATCACGATTGTCGATCCCTCCGACAATAGCTATCTGTTTAGCGCCTACCGAGGGAACTTCTGATGCCACGGCAACAGGGCTTCACGTTGGTAGAGCTGATCATGGTGATCGTGCTACTCAGCGTTGTTGCCACGATCTCTGTGCAGTTTGTCGCGCTGTCCACCCGTGGAGCCATTGATGTAGGCGATCGCCAGCAACGGGCGTTGCAGGGCGTAGTGCTCAGTGAACAGGTGACTCGTGAAATCCGTGAAGCCTTTCCTCTGTCGGTGAGGGAGAACGGAGAGTGCCTGGAATGGCGGCCGATTCTTCGTGCCACAGGCTATGAAAAGCTGCCGACTGGGCCAGATTTCGATCAAGTACAGATCCTGCCATTTGGCACCATTATCCCCGAGGGCGCTCGCCTTGTTGTTTACGGTTACGGCTCAGCCCGTAGCGACCTTTATGGAAGTAATGATCCTGGCCCCGTCTCGCCACCGGTTAATAGGGTGGAGCTCACGGATACCACTGTGACTTTCCGGGGAAGCGATCAGGAGCATCGTTTTCGGGAGCGCTCTCCTCTAAAGAGAATTTACGCGGTTGGAGACCGGATCAGTATCTGTCAGGGACAGGGAACCAATGGTCGCTGGCTTTATCGCTACAGCGGCTATAGCCATGGTGCCGATCAGCCAACGACCAGCGAGCTGGCGGGGAAATCCGGACGCACCCGTGAAGTCATGAGTGCTGGCCTGGTTCCTGGCAGTCTGGACCTGAGGGTAGAGCCACCCTCCCTGAACCGGGGCGCTTTAGTGCACTTCTCATTCGAATTGTCTGATCCGGACGGTGATGAAACCACTGAAGTTAGTCAGGAGGTGCAGATTCGCAATGTGCCCTGAACGAAAGCTTTCGAAACAGGCAGGCGCCGGTCTGCCTATCGCCCTGTTCTTAATAACTGTCCTGGCGCTACTGGTGGTGGGGATGGCACAGTTGCAGGAAAGCTCCGGTCGGTCCATCAGCCTGCAGATCCAGTCCCAGCGCGCTTTTTTTGCAGCAGAGAGCGGCGGTCAGGTCGGTGTTAGCAGGGTTCTGGCTGACCCGGATAGTCTTCAATGTTTTGCCAACGATACCATCAACTTTTCCAGTCCAGGACTGGGCGGTTGCAGCGCGGTACTCCGTTGTTCGGATACGGGGGGAAGTGGCCTTTTTGAGGTGACCAGTGAAGGCCGTTGTGGCAGTGGTCAGGAAAGAGCATCCCGGACGGTGGAGGTAAGGTTGAGGTGAGGCTGTTCACGTTTGCTAAGTCTGTGATGGAGCGTCAAACGGGGTCCCTGGTGTCGGTACTGGCATTGCTTGTGCTAATGCTGGGAGTCTTCTCACCAAAGGCGTGGGCACAGGACCCGGTAGCGTTCTGGCAGATGGATGAAGGCCAGTGGAGCGGCGACGCAGGAGAGGTCATAGACAGTTCGGGTAACGGCAACAACGGGACGGCGCGAACAGCAGGCAGCAGTAATTCATTCCCGGACACCATTGATGCGAAAGTCTGTCGGGGCGGATGGTTCCGTGGGCAGGGCTATGTTGAAGGTGGTGTTTATAACGATGCCCAGCACTATGTCGAGATTCCGGACAGCAACGAACTGTCCCCTCTGGCGACCACAGCCGAAATGTCCATATCAGGTTGGGTCCGTCTGGACGATCGCAGTGGCACCCAGACGGTTGTGCACAAGGGGGGCGGTGGCCAATCCCAGGAATACAACGTTTCGTTTGAGAATGGCCGTCTCACGCTCACACTGTGGAATAGATACGGGAGCGCAACCTCCCTCCGTCTGAACAGCCGGGTTAGCGAAGGCCAGTGGTATTTTTTCTGGGTCCAGGCAAGCCGCTCTAGCTTTTTCAACGTTTTGTATCCAGTGGATTTTCAGGTGGCGCTTTTAGATGACAGCGGAAATGTTGTTGCCAGTAACGGTGATACCGACTGGACTTCTTTCGATAGCGACTACACAAACAAGCCGTTCAATACGCCCCTTATCATCGGCGGGACCCGGTACGGCTCTGGCAATCCAACCAGTTTTCTGAACGGTACACTGGACGAGTTGTACATCCATGATACGGAGCTTTCAACGAACGAGGCCCAGGATTTGGCACTCAACACAAGGCCGTGTTTATCCCCAGAACCCTTGACTTGTGCCAGCGATGCTTTTTCCGGCGCGGCTCTCTCCGAAGACTGGGTAACGTCCGTGTCTGGAGGGCAGTTTACCCCACAGATTGTTAATGGCCGACTTCGTCTAACCGAGGATGTTGGCAACCAGGCAACGGCAGCAACCTACCAAAGGGTCTTCCCCGGAGCCGATAACCTGATTCGGGTCGAATTTGATTACTACGCATATGACGACAGCACTGGAGCTGATGGCATCGCGGTGGTTTTTTCTGACGCCTCGGTGACACCACAGGCAGGCGGTTATGGCGGCTCACTTGGTTATGCGCAGGCGCCAGATGGTAGCGGAGGCTTTGCCGGCGGCTGGCTGGGCATCGGGCTTGATGAGTACGGCAATTTTTCCAACGATAGCGAAGGCCGGGAGGGAGGTAACAATGGACGCACGCTGGATTCCGTGGCTGTACGTGGTGCCGCTCCAGATTACGCGTTTATTGCGGACACGGGGGAGCTTCAACCAGGCATTGATGCCAACAACGACAATAACCCTTATCGATATCGCATTACCATTGACTCTCTGAACGGCAAGACTCCGGTCCTTACCGTTGAGCGTAACGGTAGGGGGACTGGCAATAGCTATGAACTGCTGATTCAGGAAACTCTTACCGGACAGCCGGTGATTCCGGAAAACCTGTTTCTTTCACTAACTGGGTCTACCGGCGGCTCAACAAACATTCACGAACTCGATAATTTGGAGATCTGCGCTGACAAAGTAGGGTCTGTCCAGAACCTTGTGGATCACTTTGAGATTGAGCATGGTGGTACGGGACTGACCTGCAGTCCACAGGAAGTGACGATCCGAGCCTGCGACAATGTAGACTGCAGCCAGTTGTTCCCTGATCCGGTAGAAGTGACCCTGGCACCTACGGGGTGGGTAGGGGGCGACACCTTCACCTTCACCGGCGAGGCAACACCCTCTTTGCGGGTGACTACCCCGCAAACTGTGACGCTGGGTGTGGCAAGCTCCGTGCCAGGCAGCGTGGCTTTCTCCCAGACACTGTGTGACAACGGAACCAGTGGTCTTGCCCCGACCAATTGCGACATGACGTTCTTCGACTCCGGATTCGATATTTCGATTCCGGATCACATTTCCGATACCACGGTTTCGGCGAGCATCGCAGCAGTTCGCAAAGATGACATTGCCGAGCAATGTGTGCCTGAGTTTTCGAGCGAAACAAAGTTAGTTGCACTCTGGTCGAATTATGTTAACCCCTCCTCAGGCACCAGGAGTCTGTTTGTTGAAGGCAACGCGCTTGAGGATTCACCGGGTGCGACGACGCCGTTGCAGTTTGATGGCAACGGCGTGGCGACGGTCGGAGTTCGCTACCCGGATGTTGGGCGTATGCGACTGAATGCGCGCTATGAAGGTTCGGGTGAAGATGCGGGGTTGGTCATGGTGGGGGATGGCGCGTTTGTGGTTCGCCCTGATCATTTTGAGCTGGATATACCCGGCAATCCTGCGGCAACGACCGTACAGGACGGCAATGACTTTGTATCCGCCGGTACCGATTTCGAAATCCGGGTGTCGTCAATCAATGCCAGCGGCAATGTCACTCCGAACTTTGGACGGGAAACTCCGGCGGAGGCGGTAGCCCTCGAGTCTTCACTGGTTGCGCCAGGCGGCGGGGATTCACCGCCATTGTCCGGCGCGTTCGGTGCTTTCGGTGAGGACTGCAGCGGCGATGCGATAACGGGCGGAACGGCATGTGGCCAGTTTCAGTGGCCCGAAGTCGGGATTATCCGCATTACTCCTTCACTGGTTAGTGAAAACTACCTGGGTACGGCCGATGTCGCAGGTGATCCCATAAGTCACGTTGGTCGTTTTATTCCCGATCGGTTCAACGTGATCGTGGCCGAACGCGGAGAAGTGGAGCCGTTTTGCACGGTATCCACAGCATTTGCCTATGCTGGCCAAGACCTTAACTGGCAGGCAGGCCTGGAGCCAAGGCTGACACTGGAAGCCCTGAATGCCAACGGTACTCTGACCCGAAATTACACCCTGGGTGATTTCCAGCGGTTAACCACCGGTAGTCTCTCCCGCTCACCGAGCAGCTCGGACCTCGCTGCAGTGGATACACTCGGAAATTCCTTCCCCGTTTCCGCAAATCTTGACCCGCCCGGGTTAGCAGTGATTGAGCGTGGTCGGCTGCAGTACCAGTTTTCATCGAGCGACCAGATCAACTATACGAAAACCACTCAAAGCCGGGTGCCGCCATTTACGCCGAACTATCGAATCAGTTTAATCGGGTTGATGGATGCTGATGGCGTTTCTTCCCCTCAGTTGCCCGTTGCCATTGATCCGAATTTTGCGTTCGAGATGATGTATGGCCGGTTGCAGATGGAGAATGCCTACGGGCCGGAAACGTCTAACTTGCAAATTCCCTTCCGGGCGGAGTACTTCACAGCCAACGGGTTCACGCTCAATACGGCGGATAGTTGCTGGCTCTATAACACAGCAACAACAGTCACTCTGGATCAGTCCGGGCTGAGTGGTGGCAGTACATCTGTGGTAGCAGCCTCGGGCAGTTTGGAGGCAGGAATTCCTGTACCAGGTAATGAGTTAATTCTGTCTGCCCCTGGAGAAGGAAACCGGGGTAATGTCCGGGCGACGTTCTCCGTCCCGCTCTGGTTGCGCGGAGATTTTAGTGAGGATGGGGCGCTGGAAGACCCGTCGGCTCTTGCCACTTTCGGCGTCTACCGTGGCAACGACAGAATCATTTACTGGCAAGAAGTCTTGAATTGACACCATTGAAAAGAACGGGTGAGATGAAAATTCGCATCTGACCCCAAAAACTCAACGAAGACTGCTAGTTCATCAGTCGTCCTCCCCCTCCGGATGATCCATCCCCAACTCATTAATCTTCCGTGTCAGCGTATTCCGCCCCCAGCCCAGCAGAATTGAAGCATCCCGCCGCCGCCCGCCGGTATGCTTCAGGGCCGTCTCGATCATAATGCGTTCAAACTCCGGAATTGCCGTATCGAGAATCGCCTTGCGCCCCCGTTTTAATTCCTGCTCGGCCCAGTTGCGCAGGCCTTCCTGCCAGGTCTGGCCTGTCGCGGGTGCTTCCGCCTGCTGCATGAGCTCCGGCGGCAGGTCATCAATGTGTACTTCGCGGCCACTGGCCATTACGGTCAGCCAGCGGCAGGTGTTCTCCAGCTGTCGGACGTTGCCGGGCCAGGGCAGGGTGGTGAGGTATTCTTCCGCTTCCGGACGTAGCAGTTTGGTTTCGACCGCCAGTTCCTTGGCGGCGCGTTTGAGGAAGTGCTCCATCAGGCGGGGGATGTCTTCCCGGCGTTCTGCCAGTTTTGGCAGGTGTACCCGGATCACGTTCAGTCGGTGGAACAGGTCTTCCCGGAAGGTGCCGGCCTGTACCAGTTTTTCCAGGTCCTGGTGTGTTGCCGCAATGATGCGTACGTCCACCTTGATAGGCGTGGTGCCGCCAACCCGGTAGAACTCGCCATCCGCCAGTACGCGCAACAGGCGGGTTTGAGTATCGGCAGGCATGTCACCAATTTCGTCGAGAAACAGGGTGCCGCCGTTGGACTGCTCGAATCGCCCCTGTCGCGCAGCTGCAGCGCCGGTAAATGCGCCTTTCTCGTGGCCGAACAGTTCGGACTCAATCAGGTCTTTGGGGATGGCGGCCATGTTCAGAGCGATAAACGGGCGGCTGGCACGTGGGCTATGGTTGTGCAGCGCCTGAGCCACCAGTTCCTTACCGGTGCCGCTTTCACCGTTGATCAGTACGGTGATGTTGGAGTGTGACAGTCGTCCAATGGCCCTGAACACTTCCTGCATGGCGGGCGCTTCACCAATGATCTCGGTGTTGCGCTGGGAGCTCTCTGCCTGGGGTTCCGCTGTGGCTTTGCGTTCGTGACTGTGGGCCACCGCCCGCTTCACAAGCGCAACGGCGTCATCCACGTCGAAGGGCTTGGGAAGGTATTCGAAGGCACCGGTCTGGTAGCTGGTTACCGCGCTTTCCAGGTCGGAATGGGCCGTCATGATGATCACCGGCAGATCCGGGTGGGCCTCGACAATCTGGGAGAGCAGGGTGATGCCGTCCACGCCGGGCATGCGGATATCGCTTATGATGGCGTCTGGCTGTTCGTGTTCCAGCCGCATCATGATGCTTTCGCCGCTTTCAAAAACCCGGGGTTGCATGCCGGCCTGATTCAGGGCGCGCTCCAGCACCCAGCGTATACTGCGGTCGTCGTCAATTATCCAGACGTTTGCCGGTTGGCTCATTGATTGTCCTCCAGGGGAAGGAAGATGATGAAGTCGGTTTCGCCGGGCTCGCTCTCACATTCAACCAGCCCGTGATGTTGCCCGATGATGCTTTGGGTGATGGACAGGCCAAGGCCGGTGCCGCTCGCCCGTCCACTGATCATCGGGTAGAAAACGTTTTGCAGCAGGTCCGGTGGTATGCCCGGCCCGTTGTCGATGACATCCACACGGCAAACAAGGCGGTGGCGCTTGTGGCCGATGGTGAACTGTCGAAGCGCGCGGGTGCGGAAGGTGATGGTTGGTTGTTCGTCGCCGGTCATCTCTGCCTGGTTTTCGAAAGCGGCTTCCATGGCGTTCCGGGCAATGTTGAGAAAAGCCTGGATAAGCTGTTCCTTGTCACCCTGAAACTCCGGAAGGCTGGGATCATAGTCGCGGCGGAAATTGATCCGGCCGCGGCTCTCGGCTTCCAGGAGAGTCTTGACCCGTTCAAGCACTTCGTGAATGTTGGTGAGGGCCAGTTTCGGTGCTTTGTTGGGGCCTAGCATTCTGTCTACCAGGGACCTGAGGCGATCAGCTTCTGCAATGATCACCTGGGTATATTCCTTCTGCCCTTCATCGTTCAGTTCCCGGTCCAGTAACTGCGCGGCTCCCCGAATTCCGCCAAGTGGGTTCTTGATTTCGTGGGCCATGCCCCGCACCAGGATTCGGGTGGTTTCCTGCTGGGAGATGATGTCCTCTTCCCGGCTGATGCGCAGCAGCCGGTCCCGTGGCTGTATTTCGATCAGCAGTTCAGCGGGGTCCAGGCTGATGGGAGAAACCGAGTAGTCAACGGTCAGCCGCAGGCCGCTTGTAAGCACGAACTCGGCTTCACGGCGAGTGTAGGACTGACCGTTTTCCGCTGCGGCGTACAGGGTTTTGAGGGCATCTTCCGAATCGATGAGAATGTCCTTGATCGGCGCGCCCTGGCTGCGGGTGATACTGGTTTCGAACAGGCTTTCGGCGGCGGGATTCAGGTACTGGATCTGCAAGCCTTCTCTCAGCACGATCACCGCTGTGGTAAGGCTGTCCAGTATGCTTTTATATCCGGCCGGTATTGCCATGCTTCCATCCCTTTTGGTGGGCAATGCTGAGTACTCACGCAGTTTTGCAAAAAGCGAACCACATTGGAGGATCGCAGCATTGAAAGTGCGCATTTTACGGGCATTGCGGTTTGACGGCCCGTTAATGCGCCGTTGTGTAGTGCATAAGTATCATGGCGCCACTCAGAACGCTGGCTGGACGCCCTGCGAATGATCAGAGTATGGCTGCTTTGTGGTGCGCGCGCACTAAAATAGTGCGCTGCATGAGGTCAGGTGACAAGCGGAGGCGAAGCAGTCCAGGTATTCGCGCGCTATCCGGGAGAGAGGTGGAAAGACTCGTCAGTTGTTAACGCTGGGCCGGTGGATGGTAAACGTTATGGTCTCGCCGCTTTTCACAGTGACACCGTCGCTGTCTATGATGTTGACTCCGGCGTCGTGGGTGCCCCGGTAGACGTTCCGCACCATAACGGTTCCGGACTCGCTCTGGCCTACCGGCTGGCCGTCCAGGGTCACTTCGTATTTGTGATTCTTCCGCAGCGAAGGCGAGCTGGTGACCTGAAATTCAACGTTGCCACTGCCGCTGTGAAAGGCCTCATCATCGCCAGGTGCGACAAATGTCACGCTGTCATACGCCGCGCCTTCCTGTTCGACCTTCGCCCTGAGCTTCTCCGGTTCCCGGACAGCCTCCAGCTTGGGTAGAGTAACAGTGGTTACCGGCTTGACCTTGATCTCCTCAGCTTCCGTGCCCTCTGCAGGTTCATCGGTGTATGTGACGTTGCCCTGGGCATCAACCTGGCGATACACCTCTGCGGAAAGCGGGAAGGCGAAAAAGGCAAGAATGCCTGCGACATATGCGAGCCGTGGTTTCATAGATACAGCCTTTCTGTTGTTTATCCGATTATCAGCGCCAGCTCCATGTATTTCAACGCTATTCCTATCGTGCTTGGTTACATTACGTTAAGAGTGGTGCGGCGTTGTGATTTCAGGCACAAAAAAGCCCCGCGCGGGGCGGGGCTCTTGTGACTGCCGGCACCCTGGAGTGCCTTGGCAGGACGTCTTAGCAGGAATAGTAAAGCTCGAACTCGACCGGGTGAGTGGTCATGTTGAGTCGCTCAACTTCGCCACGCTTAAGGTCGATGTAACCACCGATCATGTCTTCGGTGAATACGCCGCCCCGGGTCAGGAACTCGTGATCCGCTTCGAGGGAGTCCAGAGCTTCCTGGAAAGTCTCGGCAACGGTCGGAATGTTCAGGGCTTCTTCCTTCGGCAGATCGTACAGGTCCTTGTCCATGGCATCGCCCGGGTGGATCTTGTTCTGGATGCCGTCGAGGCCTGCCATCATCAGCGCTGCGAACGCCAGGTACGGGTTGGCGGAAGCGTCGGGGAAGCGAACTTCGATACGACGGCCTTTCGGGCTGTTCACGTACGGGATCCGGATAGAAGCGGAACGGTTACGGGCAGAGTAGGCCAGCATAACCGGTGCTTCAAAGCCCGGAACCAGGCGCTTGTAGCTGTTGGTAGAGGCGTTTGTGAAGGCGTTGATGGCCTTGGCATGCTTGATAACACCGCCAATGTAATAGATGGCCATTTCGCTCAGGCCAGCATAGCCGTCGCCAGCAAACAGGTTCTTGCCGTCTTTGTTCAGGGACATGTGTACGTGCATACCGGAACCGTTGTCACCAACGACCGGCTTGGGCATGAACGTGGCTGTCTTGCCGTAGGCGTGTGCCACGTTGTGGACGCAGTACTTCAGGATCTGAACTTCATCAGCCTTGCGGGTCAGGGTGTTGGCGCCAACGCCGATTTCACACTGGCCAGCGGTGCCCACTTCGTGGTGGTGTACTTCAATTTCCAGGCCCATGGACTCCATGGCAGCACACATGGCGCCACGCAGGTCGTGCAGGCTGTCTACCGGCGGTACCGGGAAGTAGCCGCCCTTCACGCCCGGACGGTGGCCGATGTTGTTACGATCAAAGTCTTCACCGGATACCCAGGCCGCTTCTTCGGAATACAGCTCGTACATCGCGCCCTGCATGTCGATTTTCCACTTGGCAGAGTCGAATACAAAGAATTCCGGCTCAGGGCCAAACAGCGCACCATCCGCAATGCCGGTAGACTTCAGGTATTCTTCCGCACGCTTGGCGACCGAGCGCGGATCCCGCTCGTAACCCTGCATGGTGGAGGGCTCCACGATGTCACAAGTAATGTTGACGGTGGTCTCTTCCGTGAACGGATCCAGAACAGAGGTTTCGTCGACAGGCATCAGGATCATGTCGGATTCGTTGATGCCCTTCCAGCCGGAGATAGAGGAGCCGTCAAACATTTTGCCGTCGGCAAAGAAATCCTCGTCGACCTCGGTTGCGGGCAGCGTTACGTGCTGCTCTTTACCGCGGCTGTCAGTGAATCGCATGTCGACCCATTTGACTTCGTGTTCTTTGATCAGATCAATCGTCTTGGACATTGTGCAAGCTCCGTCAGTTATCCCGCAGGGCGGGCGATTTCTGTGTACGTTGTTGCCGGATCGTTCAGCGGTGCTGACTCCCGATCTTTCTTTCAGGTTGGGCAGCTTATCAAAAGCTGTTCCGACTTACCTGCAAATTCGGCTGACAAGACTGAAGCAATAGCCTTGCCAGTTTTATATGCATGCTCCACAACTGCGCAATCGCACGGTTTCCGGACTGTTTTGGAGCGAGTCATGATGAGAGGCGGCCGTTACCGCCCTGTGTTGGTGCATTAAATTGGTGCGAGACCCTGAAAGCTGCATCAAATTGGTGCGTTGAGACGAGGGCCGCAGTAGGCGTTTTTCTTCATATAAACGGCGAAGACTTTACTATATACTGCGCGCCACTTCATTTTCGTCCCGCTGAACACCTCTCAGGTCATTTCAGTGCATGCTGCAGGATTATAGTTGTGATTGATAAACTCCGTAATATCGCCATTATCGCCCACGTTGATAATTGCCTCTGAGACACCCCAAGACAACCTAAGTCATAAATTACAATAAAAGCTATATAAATCAAGTAATTATAAAAACCACCCAAGACAACCTTGTACTACCTCAGACGATCCAAGATAATAATATTGTGTACATAAGTGTGCACAAAACTTCGTTCCCTCCATATTGAACGAATTTTCTTGTACACATTGCAATGATTGAGGATAGCGGGTGGCACTAACAGACACGTGGTTACGGTCGAACCACAAAAAGACTAGAGAAAAGCCAGAGGAAAGGGCCGACAGAGATGGGCTCTCCGTGAGGGTAAGTCCAAAGGGAAAAATTGTCTTCCAGGTACGATTTCGGTTTCGCGGTAAGGCAGCCAGAATCGACTTGGGCGCGTATCCTGGGATGTCCTTAAAACAGGCGAGGGAAGAACTACACGACGTAAAAAGGCAGCTGGAGCAGGGAATAGACCCGCGCATCGCGAAGAAAGAAGAAAAGCTCCGGAATCAAGACCGCCAATCGCTGAGCGAGATATTCGAAGAATGGTTCGCACGGGAACGTGCGGGTAAGGTGACATCCGCAGAGCAAATTCGTCGCTCCTTTGAGATTCATGTCCTGCCTACTTTCGGCAGCTACCCTCCAGAAACTATCACCCTTTCTGCCTGGATGGAGCTCCTAGAGGACCTGTCAGATGCTAGGCCAGCTATTACCAAAAGGCTGCTAGGAAACCTGAAGCGAATGCTCAAGTGGGCGGTCAAACGGGAGAAAATTGACCGCAATGTATTGGCAGACATTACGGCGTATGAAGATCTTGGCATTGAGTCGGGGACTCGCGGGAGAGCTTTGTCAGACGAGGACCTTCTGTACTTTTTTGACGCGATTCGAGGGAGCCGGATTGAGCGAAAGAACAAGTTATTTATGGTTCTTTGCCTTTTCTACGGCTGTAGGAACGGTGAGCTTAGGAAAGCAGAGAAATCAGAATTTAACTTTGAAGAAGGGTACTGGGCAACGACAAATCACAAGAGGTACAAATATACCAAGCAACCGCTGTATCGCCCGATAACTGCGGGTATTGAGCCCTACATTAAAGAGCTAATGCTTTTAAGCAAGTCGAAGTACCTGTTGGTCAATCGCGGTGAAGATACGCCAATGTCTGACAGTGCACAAATTTCCATTCCATATAACATTCGACAGTGGGTAAGAAAGAATACGGGGTATGAAATGGAGCACTGGTCAACTCACGACTTGAGGAAAACAGCCAGGACGTACTTTTCAGCGGCGGCGACCGACACACTTGCTGATAAGATGATAGGTCATGCGGCCCCTGGTGAACGTGAGAAATACGACTTCCATCGGTATTTGGAAGAATCCAGCGCAGTGTACGATAAATGGTGGGAAAAGCTCTATAAAATAATGGGCAAGAAGCCTTTGTAATGGGTCAGGCAGCGTCTGCCTGACCGGCTACTTTTTCTTCCCAAGCGATAACATCATCGACAGCCCATAGGTTGCTAGAACCACAGTGCGCGAAACGAGGGCGTGGAAAAGGGTTGATGTCGCGCTTTTGCCAGCGGTGTAACGTTCGAGAGCAACAGCGAAATCGCTCGCAGAGATCTTTTGTTGACCAATAACCTTGAACCATAACTTTCTTCCCAAGAGGTGCGTTAAATCAGGTATGTGTCTATGATGCCGCATTCCTCTTTTTGGGCACGACTCCCTATTTGCCCATTTGGGGTGCAAAGAGCCAGATGCTAAAATAATTTTGTGTAGCATTGGCAGATATATTGGGGGTAATGAAATGGCGAGGACATTAGAAGAAATTCTGGAAACTGAAAAGCCCGAAATCGCTGAGGCTGCGAAGGTCAAAGCTGAAAGGATTCTCAAAGAGATAGAGTGCGCCGACAAACATGATGAGGATCAGGAAGATGCCTGAAGCCACCCCCTCATCTGCTCAATACTTGCGGATTTGTAGGCGGGAAGCAGTAGTCCCCTCACGATAGTCCAAGCAGTAAGCTCAACTTGGAATGACGGAACTTTCATCTCTGGAGCAGCTCGCGGATCATAGTTGGCACGGAGATAGTCGAGTCCAACAATGATTCCGTTAGCGGGAAGTTCAACCTTAGCACCAGG
The DNA here is from genome assembly GCF_039977835.1 of Marinobacter sp. Taxonomy (GTDB): domain Bacteria; phylum Pseudomonadota; class Gammaproteobacteria; order Pseudomonadales; family Oleiphilaceae; genus Marinobacter. Next base: position 17,576 of record NZ_JBDWCL010000070.1, read on the forward strand.
CTTGACCATGGGGCCTTGAACCGACCGAAAGCCCACCTCCTCTGGCCTGAGTCCTTTGAAGATCTTACGTATCGCCAGCCTTCGGAGGTGCGGCACAGCCTTTTTGCCGTGCTCCGCACGGAGACTTTCCAGAGAAAAGAGCTGTAGATCGAGCAAGTCGTCGGGATTGGGCACTGTAACCAACATATTCATACTCCTGTAGAAATCTGATCAACAGCGTTCCAGAATGCTTGGCAATCCTGGTACTCATTTTTCACTCGGGCTGCTTCATCGGCATCCAGCACTACGTTTCCGCAGAGGCAGTGCCACCCTTTCACGCAATGAATTTCTATCCCCTTGTATTGGACATGCTTCGTTTCGAATGAAAGGTTTTCAGACTTGCAGTTAGGGCATACTGGCGATTTTTCTTCGTTCATAATTCATCTCAACTACTTAAACGTTTTGCGGAACCACTTCTCAAGAGGCTCTGACCAAAAATACGCGGCACCACAAATTGCCAGCACACATATAATGAACAGGCTGTATCCAGTAAGTGCAGCTATCATGACTTTTCTCCAGATTCATTTTCTTTCACATGTGAAAGATTTATATCATCAGCCCGCACAACCTCAACCTCATTGTGTGCAGGCGCGTAAAACAGATACCAGCCACCAAAGTTGGTAGTTTGTTCGCTCAGAACATTTCCTGTCGCCTTATCGACCAAGGCGACTCGGATGCCATCCTGCTCCAACTGACCTTCGACTTCCTGGATTTCGGACAGGGGCAGCCGTAGTCGATTGACCCCACCCCGAACCAAACGGCTAGACTCAACAGCCCTATACCGAGGAGACAACCCAAAATCGCCGGCAACCTCAACATTGTATCGACGGTAGGGTGTTAGTGAATCCACAATTGCCGGTGTTATTACTCTACGCTCGCCTACCCGAGCGGCGATACCGGTAACCTCTGGTTCATCGGCTTGGCAAATGCCATCAGCGTTCTCATCACGGCACGTAGTCAGCTCTAGTGTGGCCTGATTCCGCTGGGGAATCCGAGTAAATCCAGAGCGTCCAAAAGAGCCACTGATCGACAACGAAAAACTCTTCTCACCAGTGGACGAACGATTTACAGCAGCAGATAACGTGGCGAACTCCCAGTTCCATAGATCCGCTCGGACACTCTGTTGTTGCGTGGCCCAGCCTCGTCCATGGTCCATGGCGGTGTGACGGTAGGTTAACCTCCCCAGACGGAACCGCTTGGAAATTTCCCCTCGGAACCGCTGCATATTATCCAGCGTGGAATCGTAGCTCTCTCGCTCATAGGACGCCACGGCCTGCCATCCATGCGGCAGGTTTGCTAGTAACCTGCCCCCGATAACCTTGGTATCGAGGCCATTGCGCTCGCGCATCGAGAGATAGGGCGAGACCGACACCGATGAACGAAGCGGTCGTATGTAGGCACTGTGGTAGGTGCGCAGCGTTGTCTCCTGTACCTCATAACCATAGCGCGAGCGAGAGGAATACTGAAGTGAGGGTCGGAACAGAGCACGGTATGACAGACTCACAGATTGTTGGTTGTAGTCATCCAGGTCACTAACTCGACCAAACACAGAAAAATCATCGTTCTGCCACGACCCGTTAACGGCGTAGCCCCTGTTTCCATACCAGCTCGGTTCAACTGAAAAACTGTCCCGAGCAAACAAAGCTGAGACGTAGCCGCGCTCTTGATGATCCCGACCAGCGAATAGCGATAGTTCGCTTGTTAGACCATATGACAAATAGCCTGTAGCCAGAGATTGCCCGGACTCCGGCGACTGACCAGCAGCTAACCGATAGTTGAACTGCCCCACGGGAGCCAGACGGCCGGAAATAGCTCTCTCTACCGTTCGGGTATCGGTACGACCATCAGGCAACACAGCTTGGAACTCGTACCTATTATTGGCATAGTCCAGTTCGATTTCGTAGGAATAGGGATCACTCTCCAGAACCAACGACTCGATATACGCCCCATCACGGTATACATCGACGCGAGTTCCCACAGGCCAGTAAAGTTCGATCTGGTCAGTGGAAAACCGGCCCGTGGCGAGATAGCTTTCGTTCGTTAGGCTGATACCGTCCAGCCCGTAACGTTGAACGCGACCCAGCTCCAGGTCTTTCACGTATTTGTTGTCTTCATCGTGCCACTGGCCTGAAAAATAGTTTTCGTGGTTGCCGATTCCTGCTCGCACATCGAGATCGAAACTAGCCATGCGCCCCGTAGCAGTGATACTACCCACGACCGATTCATCAGATTCGCTGTGGTGAGTCAGATAATAATCGGCAGACTTGAGATCGTAACGGGCAACGGTTGGCTCAATTCGGGCTTCAGGTTTGAGGTTTTTCCGGCTAGTTTCCGCCTGCCGTGGATAGAAATAGATAGTTTGTTCCGACCAAACAATTTTGGCTGTACCAAGCCCATGAAGCCTTTCCAGCGGGAGCGGCTTGGCGGCATTCACTCCGGCTGCTCTCCAGAGCCCAGCTTCAGCCGTAGCTTCTGACTTACCACGTGAAACTAGGAACTCGCCCTTGCTTTGTCCGTTTACGACAAAATCCATCAGGTAATCTTCCGCTTGTACTGGCGTTGCGGTGAATGAAACTGCCCCTACCAGGGCTAAAACTTTCACATGTGAAAGTCGTCGGAGGTGAATCACTATCGCACCTCCCTAATCGGAATCCTCAGCGTAATCCGAGCATGAGCCCCCAGCTCTTCAGGTCGCTCGACGGCGTAACTGAACGCCATCCTACTTCCCTCAATCAACTCTCCCACAAGGCGAGCTTTGATAATCTGGCGTTGACCAGGAAGTAGCCGGACACGCCGAGGGAAAGCCTGCACCCCCTCCGGCGGTGTGACACGGACCAGCATTGGATTTTCATGGTTGTTGGTAACCGGAATCTCGACCGCAGAAGCGGACGAAATCACAATCTCGTGCTGCCGCAGCTGAACGGCGTGGGCGGAAGCTGCCAGCGTCAGGGCAACAAAAAATGATATGAAAATTTTCATAAGGAACCTCCAAACAACAAATAGAGCTGGCCGAAGCCAGCCCTTATTTGCCGGAATCACTGATAATCGACAGTGATATCGACGGTTCCAGTGAATGCGCCTTCCTCCCACGCGCTCATGCTCATATAGCCAGCTGTAGCATTCGTCGGTTCCTGATAGCGCCACGCTAAATACAATTCACCAGTTGCACTCGTTGAACTAGCGATAGGCGTTCCAGCGAGAGTTGTCGGAGTAAACGAACCCGCCACAGCATCAGAGCAGTCAACTGTCGATGTTGCGACCTCAAATTTCGGCTCGCCTGCACCTCCCATGAAGGTAATTTCCGCCCCGCCTGGTGCAACCAATGTGCTGAAACCAGTCATTGTGATTGAGACTGCCTTGTCAACATCACCAGCAACTTTCAGACAGCCAGGGACGACGCTCTCTGCCGGATCTTTAAGAATGCCATTCGATGCCCATTGTTTGAGGTTGATAGAGCCGGTTGGCATGGTCGCACCTGGGGCGCGCTCAATTTGCATTTGATAAGCCTGAATTTCTTGCACACTCAAAGCTGGAGGCATTGCCGTCACCTCCGCAGTGGCAGTACCAGTTCCGGCCATAGCTGCACCCGAGAGGCTCGTCAAAGCGATGGCAGATGCAACAGCGAAAGGGATAGTTTTGATCTTCATATTATTTCTCCTGTTAATTAAATTGCTGAACGCAGGAGAAATTATTACTGAGATTACATCAGGGGCACCCATGCGTTTCTGCCCATTTGGGGCGCGTAGGGGAATTGACTGTGAAAACTTTCACATGTGAAAGACGGATGGAGAGTAAAACCTATTATTACGATAATTATCGTAATTACAGTAATGTAGGTTCCAGCTCTAAATTCAAAGCAATAAAAAAGGGGGCGATGCCCCCTGTATAGCTGAAACTTTATAATTGACGATTAGTTAATCATCCTCAATAACAGGTGACTCCATTTCCCAGAATCGCTGGAATACATCATCACCGTCTTTGATATATGTATGAACTTCCCTCCCGCACCAGTCAAGCTCAATGACCGCAAGAACGGCTTGTTGTAAATCCGTGTCGAGACACCGCAGGCGACGCATGTCCATAGGCCACTCAAATCCATTGTAGAGTGATAAAAGAAACCGCCGAATGTGCTGAGCTTGCCCGTGGTGGCCTGGTGCGACTTCAAGCAATCGCTGGAGAGCAGGGACCCCGGCCTTCACACGCTGCTTTTTTACTATGTCCTGCCGGAACATTTCTTCCATGAACCGCTCTGTTGCTTCACGGTTCGCTTCTTCCATTTCGCGGCGAGAATCGTAGCCGTTAAAAAATCCTGGGATTTTTTGGTCCAAGGGATATGAATCATAAATTGATGCCATGATAATCTCCTGTTATTACATGTTAAGTAGGAGAAATTATCGGTCAGGCTGTAGTTAGGGCACGCATCTGTTCCTGTCCGTTTTGGGCGCAAGCCAAAAAACTTTCACATGTGAAAGAAAATAAAAAGGTTTCGTAATGGCCGGAAAACTTCCTTTTTGTGAATTTACTGTACACAATGACAACGGAAGCGATGAAGTTGTCACGTCGCAACAACTTGAGCTGTATGCTGAACTATATGGCATACCTCAGCTAATACCTGGGCGATACAGCGACCTCTTGCTTCTTGACCTATATCTATCAGAGAAAAATATAGGTTTATCTCCAGAGCAGGTTGTTCAAGAGATTAAATCGCTGGAGACAGGCAGCCAGAGTTATATGAAACCTCCCACGCAGTTTACGCGAAAACCGCTCAAAGGGCTGTGGCATAAGCATTTCCTGATGGTTACACCATCAAGCATGGCTCACAACATCCTGAACGAGTTAGGAAAACATGGCACTAAACGCGCTGCGGAAGCTGCAGTTCATCCCAGCAAGGGTGAGAAGGTAACACCAGAAATGCTCAACGACTTCGTTAATCAAGTTGTAGAAGCGCCGATCCAAAGCAGAAGTGAACGAGCAAGTCTCACAGGTGAATGGTTAATTTACGCAGAGCACAACGGGGAAAACTACTACCTCTGCATTGCCAACCATAAGCGGGGAGAACGCAACAGCGACGAATACGTAGCTAAGCAGCTCGAAACTGTATGCTGTCGTGAGTTTGACTGGTTGAGAGTTATTCTCAATAACTAGAAGATTGAAATCAGATCCGGGGCAAGTCGCCCCATATTCGTCCCTAAAACACTGAAACCGCAGGCGCTGCCTTTAGTTAGCGCGGGGCTGTAGATTGCGTCTAGTCATAATGTATGTTTATTATAGGCTCATTTTTTGATGCTGAGGATTGGGCGTGGAAAAAGAGCTAGAAGTCTATATCAAAGACGTACTGGAAGTCTGTAGTTCACGGGCGGCGTTCGTTATCCATCATATAATTGAGCACGGCTCAATCAACTCCGAGCAGATCCGGAATGCTGGTTTCGTACACGGCGCCCGAGCGGTCGGAGATGTGAGGGACAACGGTATTCCTTTGGTCACAAACAACATTAAAAGTTCTGACAATAGGACGATTGCTGAGTATACATTTGGCCCTGCGTCTGAAATACGTAAGCATAAATTTGGCGGACGTATTAATTTTCCCGCTTCGTTGAAAGGAAAATTAATAGAGCGTGATGGACTATACTGCGCAATTTCAAAACAACAGCTTCCAGAAAAAGAGCTCCAAATAGATCATAGGGTTCCTTATTACATTTCTGGAGACATCGCTGGAGATCGAGATCCCTCCGATTTCATGCTTTTATCTAAATCGCTACAAAGGTCTAAATCTTGGGATTGCGAACACTGTGAAAATTTAAAGCTTCATTTTGATTTGAACATATGTCGGACCTGCTACTGGGCGTATCCCGAAAATTATACTCATGTTGCAATGCGCACTCAGAGAAGCTTGAATGTAACCTGGGAAGGTAGTGAAGTGAAAAACTTCGATATGTTGACTGAAGAGAGCGATCAAACAGGCCGCTCTCCTCAAGAGCTGATAAAGATAATAGTTAATGATCGATATAAAGGAAATCAGAAGAACTGAAGCTGAAGCTCACTCGAAATAAGAGGTTTATCACTGTTACAGCGTTCGACTAATGACGGAGATAAATAGAGAGATTCAATGGTAATGTCTTCTCGACCCAGCAGAGTTGCTTGACTTGAGCGGCCCGCGTGAACTCCGATTTTAGTCAGGCCTAATTCAGTCGGGAGCTCATTACCGTATGTTCTATCCCCACATGTACCATCAAACGATAGCATAAACGGCACATTTCTTTTATTTAACTGTTCCAAGCCGTATATTAACCTATCAAGTTCTAGGAGATAAGCATATCTTGGGTCTTTCTTGTTGCTTGTGCCTTGCCATGGCGGATCCATATAAACGATGTCATCAGAAGTCGCGCACTCCAGGATATCTAAAAAATCCCCAGATCTAAGTTCTACACGGCCTTTGAGGAGTTGCGAAGCTCTCTTTGCTTCTCGACGGACTCTTTCTGGCTTTGTCCCTAGACGGCGGTTATCAGGAGATTGGTTAAATTCACCCTTTGAATTGAATCTGATTGCATTTTTCACGCACCTGGCAACCAAATAAAGAAACTTTACCGGATCTGAGTCAGCGTTATATTGGTCACGTATTTGGGTGAAGAATTCTCTTGGATTAGACAGTTGAGACATCCAAAGGTGTTCATATCGGTTAGCCACATCTTCTGGGGATTCGATTATTATTTTCCATAGCTCAACCAATGGCTCATACTTATCTCCAATAACATACCCGTTAGCTTTGCCTTTAGCCGCTGCTGATAATGTGATAGCCGCAGAACCTGCAAATGGTTCATACAGCTTGCCGGGGACATCGAAGTCGATATACTTCAGAATATCATCTGCGATTTTTCGTTTGCTCCCCTGATATGGAATTACATGTGGCGCTCCCATCTATTTAGCCTCTTTGTTCAATTGATAATATTGTGTTCCACCGCGCTTTATTACCAAAAATAGAGGGGGCTGCCCCTGTTCCTTTCTTCGTTTCTCTCTTCGATAAATAATAGAATAGAGAGATTTCTCCGGCGTCTTGCCAGATAAAGCCGATTTATCTTTTTTAGCTATAGCTTTTACTATTTCTGACATGTTTAATGACTGACCAGCAGTCTCTAAGACCGAGATCATAAGCTGCTCATTCTTGCTAATACTTCGATTCCACGCCATTGCTAGAAGCTCTTTTGTGATTTTTCAAGCATAATAGCATGCAATTGCATGCTAAATAAAGCCGGAGCTGAAATCTTTCACATGTGAAAGTTTTATATCCTTTCGAAGGAATTCCGCTACGCGGAAGAAGTCGGCCTAGCGGCCTCCTTTCACTGGCCAGTATGGTAAGGGCGAAGCCCGCGCAGGCCCGAAGGGCCGGAGAATTTGGCGGTTAGCCGCACGCTCTAAAGGCGGGCGGCTGTGCCGCCCTGAACATCCTGAATATACTGAATAACTTGCTAAATCCGAGCCGCTGTGGCACACATCCGGGCCGCTGTGGCACACCGTCGGGCCGTTGTGGCACGTTTTTCCCGGCACTACAAATCCAATCAGGCCGCTGTGGCACGTATTACTCGCTTTGCCGTTTCGCATAGCTCAATTCCTACCTTCATTAGACCTTCGGCATCCTCCTTCAGTCTCCGTCGCCCATTGCGAAGCGCCATGCTGGTAATGTCCTGACCATACACGGCACGAAGCAGGGTGTCGGTATGCCAACCACCACTAGGATCGTGCTGATGGGTAAGTACATGCCGGGCCACTGCCTGGCTCACGCCATGCTGAAGCCGGGCAATCGGTTCTGGTGAGTAGTAAAGGTTGAGATCGCGTTCCAGCAACATTACCAGAGCTATTCCTAGCCTCACCCGCCATAGGTTACGTTGGCCCCCTGTGAGCGGGTTATGCCGGGTCTTAGGAGACGGGATCACATGATCAATCAACCCTCCAATAATCCGGTCGCCAGAACCCTCCAGCTCCGGCGTAATTATTTCAACGGTTGCGCTTCTCAGATCCCGAAGTAGGGCCTGAATGCGGCTCAGGCTGTAATTGTGATCAGATAGTGTCCGCCGCACCTTAGCGGGATCAACCAACAGCTCAATACCTCCATCCGATACTTCGCGCTTGCGTTCGGAAACATACATGAGAGCCTCAACAACGTCTGCGTGTCGCTGCCCTAGCCTGCCTGCTACACGGCAACGACCGAATTTGGTTTCCACCCAGTCGCCTTGTCTCTCGCGGGGCCGCTGAGTCGGCTGATACAATACAACTCTAGCTTGTAAAGCTGTGCTGGTAGGAGTGACTTTATTACCAGTTTTCATCGTCACCCCCTATTGCTGCTTCCGCTTTAGTTGCTTGCTTTACATACTGTTTGCGCTTTGGTTCCTGTTTTTCTAAGACTGCGGGACTGAGAACTCCTCCTTCATGGCGTCGTAGCCATCTTTCAGGGAGAGGAGGTCCATAATTGACCTTTGATACACCCAGTCGCACAAAATGGCTCCGCATTGCCTCATCTACGCCCCATTTTTCAGCCTCGTTGGGAGTCATAGATGATAGGTATGCCTGCCACCGGATGTTATCTGTCAGAACTGAGGATCCGCGACTAGCCTGTTGCATGTCGCCAGCCCCAAGAAATGCAGCTGATTTGTTGGTGTGGTGAAGAAACAGGATGCTGCATCCGGTCGCTTGGGCAATACTTTCTAAACGACCGACCACTGCCGCCATTGCGCCAGAATCATTTTCGTCGTATGAGTGAAATCGGCGAAGTGTATCCAGGATTAACAGTCTCGTGCCGTCAGCAGCTCGGACCAGCGCATCTGACCAACGGCCATCCATCACATTCGGTTCGCGGCCAACAAGCGGCTCGATTAGAAGATTCTGAGCAACCAACTCCCGTTCATTGGGAGCAAGATGTTTGCCCAAGTAGTGCAGCCTGTGCTCAATAGTACAAATCGGATCTTCCGCTGGCAGGTATACCACTCGCCCCGAACGCATGTCGCTCAAGTTAAGCAAATCGGGACCACCGGCCAACGTTGCACCTATTTGTAGAGCGGCCATCGATTTTCCAGCTCCACCTGGGCTAACGATAGCTCCCACGCTTCCTGCCACCATACCAGGCAATACATAGTCGATAGGTGCAGGTTCACATTCAAAAGCTGAACGAATGTCGATCATGCCGCACCACCTACAGACGCTAAGGAAACTGTCCATGAGCGAGCAGACGCTGACTTACGGCGTTGGATTTCGCGATCTACAATGAGTAGCGCCTGACATGTGGAGAGTCGAGCATGGCGAGCTAGTACGAGGACACAGTACGACCGGTAACCTGGGCTATCGTGTGCCGCTGTAACATCTAGCATGAGAGAGAAAAGTTCCGACGACACAAACTGCCGGACACGAAGAGAATGGGGGGTGCTTTGTATTTTCATGAAAAACCTCAACTTTTGACATTGTTGAGGCACTGCGCTCGCGGCTGGTGACAGCACTCGGCCCCGCTCGTGCCAGAAAGCGAGGGTTAATGGCGAGACGCATTAACCAGACAGGCCAGATAAAGACCCGAAAGGCCGCCTGCACTTGATGAGATGTGCAGACTCGCGGTGGACAATGCTCCGCTTTCCAAAAATTCTCCCCAAGGAGATGCCCCCGGCCCAGTCACCTTGCAAGTTAGTGAACCCGAGGTTGCTTTTACTTGCTGCTTCTTTTCAGGGGCCAGCTACCCACTTATTCGTTGTGCCTGACTATGTTAGCCAGCGAAACCTGAAACAATCAGCGCACCAAGTATTTTGTGTGTAAATCCCAGCAGATCGATACCGACCGCCTCCAGAATCGCCAGTCCTGCAAATACACCGATGATCTTCATTTCAAATTGCTCGGTCATATCTAACCCTCCTGTTGCTCTTACTTTCATTATAGGCACTTAATACCTATTTATCAATATTATTGAACCCATTTTGCCGTATTTCTCTTCCTAAGCACGGGTCGCTAATTGCCCATTTTGGGTGCAGAGTAAAAATAATCGTTTCACGCCGAACAGGGCTTCTCAAAGGTCTCTTGCGAGACCCGCACCACCGAAACTTTTCTACTAAGCAGTCAGCCGTCTATTTGAAGGTCTCGCAAAGGACTTTTTCGGGACTCAAACCCACTTGGGGAGGGTCAGAGATAATAAAAATCAGAAGTCCAGGTCTTACAAAGGACCTTTATGAGACTCTATGCCTCTGGGTTGTCAGCATCAGGATCGGTCAGGGCTTTTTCGAGACCCTCTGAGCGCCAAATCAGCCCAAACCCTGCTTCGTAGCACAAAATCGACCACGCTCCATACGGAATTCTCGATTCTCCGCCGACCCACTTCCTCACTGTACGAGAGCCTTTGCCGACCCCAGCACCGGTAGATGAAGCGCCAACCAGATCCGCTACCTGTGCTCCAGTTAGTTTCTTTAAACCTCGTCGCTCACCTGCCAGGACGAAAACTTGTCGTATCTCATCTGGCGAAGGTGGCTCCCATTCAGGAAATGGACGCAGCGTCTCAGGACGTACGTTTACTTTGTCTTTTTGTGACATTTGCTCTCCTTAATTGGTGGGGACTTTTTAGAGCCCCTTTGGGGCTCCAGACTTTCCAGGTAGAGGCGGGTATTACTGCGAGGTCTCCTGAGAGTCCTTCTGGAGCAATTTCACCTCAAATGGGAAGGCTCCGGTAGGCCGGGGCGAATGAATTTGTTACGCCTGCTGGAGCCGTTCCAGTAGCGGTTCTAGTTCACTTAGCCCGAAACTATAAATCGCTCGGCGAACAGCCTCCGTGGTCACTTCAAGACCGAGTTGGTCGCCCCGTGCAATCTCCCAGTGTTGCTCCGAAGTGCGGTAAACCATGACAGGAGCAAACCCCTCGGGGGCAAGGTAGGTGTCTCCCTCTCTGGTCTGATACTCCTCCCAACTGATAGCGGTAGATAGCGGGTCAGCTACCTTCAGGTCGGCAAGAACGTCGCAGATCATCGCGAAAACAAAGTTATCAGCGTTTAGGTTAGTTGCTGTATTCATCATCAGATTCCTCTGGTTTTGGCCTTGGCAGAATACCCGGCCCTCATCTTCATTATAGGTATTAAGTGCCTATTTTCAAGTCTTTCTGATAAGAAATTTATCTTTTTTTGCTATGCACCCAAAACGGGCAATTCGACGTGGGTCGCTTTTGGGAGTCCCGTGCGAGCCTATCTCCGTCATCAACAAAGAGGAGATTTCAAATGACGCTGAATAAAACGTTTTGTGCCGCGGTTACCGTGCTTCTAATTGGACTCTCGGGGTGCGCATACAACCCAAACAAGGTAGATGGGGTTCAAGTACATGTAGAGAGCAAAAATGGTGAGTCGCTTTGCCACCTAAGATATGACCCAGCCAAGTTCAATTCCGATAACAAAGAGAGAACCGGGAAGCAGTTACGCCGACATTACAGTCGTCAGCTAGACGAGTGCACCTTCATAAAATTCACAGCAAACGTGGATGACGGGAGGGTCTCTAATGAAAAAGAATAATATTTTCACTCTCAGTAGCCCCCATACTTGCTTCCATTGCTGCGGTAGTACATATCTGCGAATTCTGGAGGAGGCAGCAGATACTTTGACCGCTGAGGAGGCAATCCAAACCATTGTATTTCGTCTCTCTATCTTGGGCGAAAAGCGTCGCGAGTATGCCATCAAAAAGCTCGCGGAGCAGTTCCAAAGACTTGCGGATTTCCCTCCAAACATCACCCCAAGCCTGGCGGCTCGGGGACCCCAACATGGGGTCGTAAAATCAGGCCTTCGTCCTGATTTTTCTCCACACCCCACTCACCGCGAGTGGGCTGTCTCATCCGGCGCTCTCGCGCCGTCTGAGGGGACTCCCTGCACCCCCGAACATTCGGAGTTACAAGGGAGTCAGGAACGCAGAAACAGGGTGCAGGAGGGACACTAATGGGAGTTTCTAAGGCGTATCGAATCCAGATCTATCCGAGCCGAGCTGTTCACCTTTTACTGAAGGAGCTGGCCCAAGAGTCGGGCCAGACCATCAGCAAAACGGCAGTTTCTTTAATTGAGCAGGCCCTCAACAGCGACTCCGTTTTGAGTGAAGTCAGACTCGTCAAACAAGAACAGGTGGACATATATCAACGGTTAGTTGAACTCATTTCAATCAATGCCGCCACGGTCGAATACATGCTGAAAAAGTCATACAAACCGGAAGAAATGGTGGAAGCACGACAGGCTATTTCGAATGGAGCCAAGGCGATTCGTGAGCACTTTTCGGGAGGAAATGAAAATGCCGGAAATTAGAAAAGGAAAGATCGGTAACTTTATTCGTGGAGCCGATACTTGGCTCCATGGACAGCAGATGTTTTTCTTTAGTTTCGCCTGGTTAGTTCTATTAGGACTTCTCCTGGCTACTGCATTATCTCTTATATACATCTGGTTATCTTTGGATAAGTGTACCTTGAGTAATAGTGCTACGTATTACTGGGCACAATTGAAAGGACTAATACATCCATATTCATCAATAGCTATAGGTGAGTGTGTTCCATTGGGAAGCAACAGCTCGATACCACTGAAACTGGTAATGGAAGAACAGTTTTTTAAGGGAGCCGCGAGCCAAGTTTCTGGTCAATTTGGATGGGCGTTTCTTGCGAGCTTTATTCTATATACCCCGCTAGGTGCTTTTCTTGCTATCAAGGCAGCGAAACGAGGCAAGGAAATTAAGGAGGATAAATTTATCCGTGGGGCCAAGCTGGTATCAGTTGAAGAGTTAAAGAAAGAGGTTGCCGATAAGCATGGCCTCTCTGATCTTACCATTGGTGATTTTCCGCTACCTGTTGGTTTTGCCAAGAAGCACACGCTGATCAGCGGTACTACCGGCGCGGGTAAATCGACAGCTTTAACCCACTTGCTGAAAGCGATTCGTGCGCGTGGTGATAGAGCTGTGGTTTATGACAAAAAAGGAGAGTTTGTTGAAAAGTTCTACCGGGACGGAGTTGATCACATCCTCAATCCATCAGACAGCCGGTCCCACCAATGGACGCCATGGGAGGAAATGGCTTCTCCATTTGATGCTGACTGGATCGCAGAAACTCTTATCCCAGAGAACAAGTCCAACGGCGGAGACCCGTTCTTCAGAGATTCCCCTCGTCATGTGTTTTCCGCTGCATTACAGAAACTCTATCTGGACGGATTCCGTTCTCTATCCACACTCTTGCAGGCTACTGCTTGGAGTGACTTGGAACTGTTAACCGAATTAGTCGCGGGGACACCGGCTGAAACCCACTTTTCTGAAGGCAATGAAAAGACATTGGCGAGTATTCGGTCAACTCTCGTAAATGGTGTCTTGCCACTCCGATTACTGAAAGAGTCGGACTCCCGTGGATTTTTCTCAATCCGAGATTGGATTGCTCAAGGCGACGAACAAGGTGCTGACGATTCATGGTTGTTCCTGCCGGTACGAGAATCTGACATTGAGATTCAGAAGCCTCTGATTTCAACGTGGATCCAGTCAGTGGCTAAGGGACTGATGGCTCGTGGAGTTAATAACGACCGAACTCTCTGGCTCATTGTGGATGAATTGCCTTCGTTGAAGAGAATTCCAGCTCTCTCCATGCTTATGGCTGAGGGGCGTGGATTTGGGGCAGCAGTTGTCTTAGGTATTCAGGAAATTAATCAGCTCGAAGAGGAGTTTGGGAAGAATACGTCCAGAACCATTCTTGGTCTGTGCTCTACCCAGCTCCACTTCCGTCTAAACAACGCAGATACTGCTGAATGGGTTTCCAAGGTGCTTGGCGAGGCTGAGCGAGAGGAGATAGACGAAGATCTCAATTACTCCGCTGACGACATCCGCGATGGCGTGAGAGTCTCGTCCAAACGCCAAAGCAGAAAGATCGTGCTGCCCAGCGAGATCATGGACCTTCCGGATCTGTCCTGCTACGCAAAGATTTGGGGGGTAGAGGGTAAAGCTCGTATCGACGTTCCGTTCCTGCCTTTACCACCGATTTCTGAAGGTTTTATCCAGGGTGATGAGAACGAAACAGTAGGTATGCGCCTCCTGAATGCGGCTCGCGCCTCGAAGGGCACGGTGCCAACTGAGTCTGCACCTAACGAACAAACCATCGAAACCGAAGGTTTAGGGGCTCGTAAAGAATCGCAGGAAGAACCTTCTGGCAATGCCCAACAAGAAGTTCAGAAGATTCTTGACTCCGTAGGGATGGATAACGATTCCCTTTATTTGAGTATGTTGGGAGATAAAAAGTCATGATGTCAGTATCAGCTATAAAAAGTGCCGGGGCAGCAGGCCACTATTTTGAGCATGACGATTATTATGTGGATGGCCTCTCGCCTTCCGATTGGGTCGGCTCGGGTGCGACAGCGCTAGGTCTGTCAGGAGACGTGGATCGAGAAACCTTCAAGTCTCTTCTTGAAGGTGAACTGCCGGATGGTCAGCGAGTTGGAACCGTAAGAGACGGCGAGTGGAAGCATCAGCCGGGTACTGATATAACCTTTTCTGCTCCCAAGAGCGTTTCTGTTCTGGCCGAGGTCGCGGGTGACCAGCGACTACTAAACGCCCACGACAAGGCCGTGCAGGCTGCTCTGCGCTATATAGAGCAGGAGTATATTGTTACCAGGAACCGTAACCGGACCGAGAATACTGTTGAGTACGAGAAAACAGGCTCGATGGTGGCGGCAACTTTCAAGCACACAACTAGCCGCGCTCTTGACCCCCAGCTCCATACGCACTCAGTGATCATGAACCTGACTCAGAGAGCAGATGGACAGTGGCGTTCTACCGAGAACAAGTCCCTTTTTATTGATCAGAAGCACTTGGGCCTTGTTTATAGGCAATATTTGGCCGAAGAAGTGCAGTCATTGGGATACCGGCTCGACCATGGAAAAGATGGAACTTGGGAAATTGCCGCTCTTGATAAAGGAGTCATCCGTGAGTTTTCAAAGCGTTCAGAGGCTGTCGGTGATGCTTTAGAGGCGCGGGGGAAAAACCGCGACACAGCAACAGCCGCCGAGAAAGAGACTGCAACCCTCGACACACGAGATCGAAAGGTTCATGCAGAGCGCGGAGAACTTCTTGAACTGTGGCACTCCGAAATAGGCCAAGAAAAGCTGGCCGAACTAAATAAGACCGTTACCCAATCAAAAGCAAACCGCCCATCACTCGAAAAGACAACAGAGGCACTGTTAGAACGAGTTCAGATCGCTAACGAGGCTGTGATGTGGGCTGCCGAACACCTTGGCGAACGCGACACCTCTTGGTCTCGTCAGGAGCTTCTCAAAGAAGCCAGCCGTTACGCTGGTTCTCGGGTTGTTCTTACTGATGTCCAGAACGCCATCGACGCAGCGGCAAGTGATGGATTGCTTCAAGAAAAGTCCGTCCGCATGTACGACAAGGTGAGTCAGCAGGAGATAGATGTCCGAGGTTACACCTCAAAAGCGGCCATCGTAATCGAAGACGAAATGCTGAAGGAGGAGTACATCGGCAGAAATCGCGCCGGGTCTCTTTGCAGTAAGGAGAGAGCGACAGAGGCCATCGCCAAGGCAGAGGAGAAGGCCAATGCCGCCGGTTACGAGTGGAACTCTGACCAAAAGCGTGCTACCGAGGGAATTCTCACCTCAAAAAACCAGATTATTGGTGTTCAGGGCTTCGCCGGTACTGCTAAAACCACCTCGGTCCTACGAACGGTAGCTGAGACAGCAAGGGAGATGGGATATGAGGTGAGGGGGCTTACTCCCACGAACTCTGCTGGGCAGAGCCTGACTGATGGCGCTGGAATTCAGTCTGGAACCATTCAATCCTTTCTAGCACAGAGTCGGAACGAGTGGGTTCAAGAGCGAAAAACCCGTTCCCAGATCGACAAAATCGACAATCGACTGGACCAACTCGAAAAAGCTCTCGCCAATCCTGGCACGGACGAAAAAACGGGGGTTCGGATTCCTGATAACTCCCCCCTCTACCAGAAACGGCTCGATGAATTCCGATATGAAAAAGCTGAACTACAGGCAGAACGTAAAGAGCTTGGAAAAATGTTGGAGAAAACGCCTCAACTTTGGGTTGTGGATGAGTCCAGCATGGTCGGCACCAAGCTAATGCGAGACCTCCTGCAACGTGCGGGCCAATCGGGGGCTCGTGTCGTGCTGGCCGGTGATGTTCGTCAGCTAGCTTCGGTCGAGGCTGGAGCCGCCTTCCGGCAACTTCAAAATCAGGGGATGGAAACCTACCATCTAGAAGAAATCGTTCGGCAGGCGAACCGAGGTACTCGGGATGCGGTTTACCTCTCTTTGATGAAAAAAGCCAAGCAGGCACTCGACCGAATCCAAGAGAGCGGCAGTGTAATCAAGGAAATGGTTGCCCATAAAGCAAATGGCAAAATCGATCTTGAAAAAAGCGGTGACCTGCGTAGAAAAGAGATTGTGAAGGATTACATGGCTCTCGCACCAGAAGAGAGGGACAAAAGCATCATCCTAGAGCCTAGCCGCGAAGGAAGGGGGCGTACCAATGAACTGGTTCGTAGTGCGTTGAAGGAAGAAGGCACCCTTGGCGACGAAATTCGGGTTCATCGGTTGTCGCCTGTCGATTCAACTGAAGCCGAACGGCGACTTGTAGAGACTTACCAGGATGGTCAGATCGTCAGGTTTGCCCGCAACTATAAGCGAGAGGGCATCAGGCAAGGAGCGTACTACGAGGTCGTTGGTCGTGAGGACCAGAGTGTCCTATTGAAACTACACGGTTCGGATGAGCAGGCAACCTTAATTCGCTTCACTCCTGAACGCTATTCAGCCAACAATGTCCAGATCTTCGGTCTGACGGAGAGCGAGTTAGCCGTTGGCGAAAAAGTAGTTTGGCGTGATAACGATCATGCGACAGGTCGGTTTAACAGTGAAACTGCCACTGTTAAGAATATTGAAGGTACGGTTGTCACATTCACGCTAGCCAATGGAAAGGTTGAAAAATTTGATATGTCCCAATTGGGGAACTCTCTTTGGGATCACGGCTATGCAATGACAGTCAACGCAGCCCAAGGTAAAACAGCGGAAAACGTATTTGTACACGCTGAGACCAACAGAAAGGCACTGCTGAATACCGAGCAGCTCTATGTCCAGATTTCACGGGCAAAGAATGGAGTTTACCTCTATACGGACTCCCGAAAGGGCCTTATCAAGGCCGTCGAGCAACGCACAGGCCAGAAGCAGGCTGCTAAAGAAAGCCGATTTCAGAATCTTGCCCCGCTGGATCATTTGATGGACAAGGTTTGGGATGTGATGGGCCTCAGACACAGCAACGAGAAGCAGCAGGAGTCTTCTCAGAAGCACCAAGGCCGCGACCGTGGAGGAGTAGAGTTGTCTCGCTGATAACGAGAGCCGCCAAGGAGGGCGGTTTTCCTAATTACCGTAATTATCGTAATTACGGTTACGCAAGCCCCCTTTTCTTTCACATGTGAAAGTTTTTCACAGCCAATTCCCCTACGCGACCCAAATGGGCAGAAACACATGGGCGAGTCCCACGTTACACGCGCGACAATACCTCCGTTTCATTAACGGAGGATAACCCATGAAATTTATAAAACCATTTACGACGGCTGTTTGCGTCACCCTTCTAGGCGGTTGTGCGTCTATTTCCAATCCTATCTCTAGCCTAACCGGTGAAGCCCCTCCCTCAGAAGCACAAGCCATTGCAATAGACACTGGAGGGGCACTAACTACCCTGCAATCAGCAGGCTTCGTGGAAAGTGATTTTGGTTCACCGGCATCGATGCGCTCTGCCGCAGTCATGCTGTCAGCCCTAGGTGCGGAATGGCAGGCATTTAATGCATGGACAGAAGAGTTGTTCGAGCGCCAGTCCGAACTCAAAGGAAAAATCGGTTTCTCGGAATGCTTTGGGGAATCTGGAAACCTCCTGACCTACTCCCAGTACGCTGATGAAGATGTGAAGCGGCGAGTTACCTATGCCAGTACCCCAGATCTACAGAAAAGCGAATGGCAGAGAGCCGAACTGAAAGCGGGTAAGAAGATGGATCTCGATGACTTTGTGGAGTGGCAGCTTGCGCGAGAAAATGACGAAGTTCTCGAACAGCATCGTCACAGAGCACTTAGGGAGTATGGTAGTAAATGCACCATCGGGACACCAACAAACCATGCTCACTATGTTCTAAACGTACATTTTGCTGATGTAAAGGGTTCCTTATTCGCAGCGGCTATTGATCGTGTAGGTGCGCATAGAGCGCTGGAAATGACCACCAGAGCCATGCAACAGCAGGTTGGCTCGATGAATGAGGTCACCAAAGCACTTTGGAAACTATCAGATGGCGGTGAGTGGCGCACTCCCACTGCGCCTTTGCCAGCCTTTGTTGGACGTTCTGAGGGAATCCTTCCATGGCACTTGGGCGGCATGTGCTCACCTTTCGGCTCCAGGTCTCGGAACAATGAACCTGTGCCAGTCGATGAAATCGCGGTAGCCCTCGGCTATGAGCCTCGCCCAACAGACGGAGGCTGGCATTGCCTCACGTGGTCCGACTATAACTGGGAGCTGGTAGCTGAATTGGTCGCGAATGAGTCCAAGCTATTCAGGGAATACATGATCGAGTATTCGGCCATTTCAAACGGGTACTCCGTTCCGAGCTGGGCTTATCCTGGGCCGAATCAGACAGATCAGAAATTCTATACGCGTCGTCGGGATCTGAAGCGGGAAAGCGGCATGAGTTCACAGTCAACCGTTCACGAACGCGAGACCTGTAACACTTATGCAGCGAAGAACTCCAACCTCATGACCTGGTTGTATCCGGCTTGCAGTACCCTCGAAGACCTAGCAAATGCCTTCGACGACAGGGCTGAGTTGATGCGCGCCGCAGGCCGAGCTGATGCTTTTACGTGCTCCCGCGACCTCACTGCCAGCTCGTACGCACCAGATGTATCAAAATGCCCTTCAGTATTCCCTCGTTCTTCTATGGAGAGCAGAATACATAAAGTTACTTCCTTTTAGTCTACCTGGGGGCCAATAGGCCCCTTTTTTAACTTTGCGCCCCAAACGGGCAATTAGCGACCGCTGCTTCAAGTAGAAAACGCGAAACAATGTCTCTTGCATGATTGTGTACAAAAGAAACTAAGCAAGGAGTTTCACCATGGGAATCTTAAAACATTTACTTCATCGCCACTCTATTAACACCGATGCGGAAAACGCCGACCGGATGCTAAAAAAACAGCTAGCGTCCGCTCGGGAAGCTATTAATCAGCATGACAAAAGCATGCGGGAAACGCTAGCGCATCTCGAACATATCCTTCATCCGGATAACTATGTCAGCGCCAACTTAGAGAACGGCATCCTGACGGTAACCCACCGATATTGATAAGGAATAAACTATGGATACTAAAGATAAAGCACGAGTAGTCAGTATTTTGGACTCATTATCTAGGTCAGATCAGTCGGACCCGCATAAGTTTTTGTCTGAGATAAACAAGGCGGCAGAATCTTCCCTAGATCAAGCCAAAATAAAGCAATTTGCGAATAGTCAGCCCGAACCAACGCTGAAGCAATCTTCTCTTGATATTAGCAAGCTCAGGGAGGAGTCCGCTCTACCGAGAGAGCAACTAGAGGCCATTGAGAAAACTGCGGAACTGGTTCATCGGCTCGAATCGGCTGGATTTCAACGACCAGAAAAGGAAAATTGGGTCAGCGAAATGCTGAACAATCATCAACGAGGATACCTACAGAATGACATTTTCACAGAGGCTGCTGTAGGTCTAGTTTGGATGGCCGCGAAGCTAGTCGAGAAAGCTTTTATAAGCCCTGACAAGGAGCAAAAAACTGACCTGAAGAGCGAACTAGTCTCCGAAATCAAAGGTGAGCTCACGAAAATTAGCAAAGCCGCTGAGAAGCAGCTTGCTCATAGTCATATCAGGGATGCGGCAGCGGAGCGGAATCAGGTTATGTCCCATACAATATCTCAGGCTCGTGAGCTTTGGAAAAGCGGGCAGGAGCAAAAGGCAGACAAGCTAATTGTTCAGACCCATAACAAGCTAACTCAAAGTGCCCGAAAGCAGTTCATGCACTACGAACCAAGCCCAGAGCATCGGCAGGTAGTAACTCAGGCAAAGGGTCGGGAGAAGGAGCGAGCAAAGCTCGCAGAAAAAGCCCAAGATGCGACTATTGGCCACCAGAAAGAACGTGACCGGGACAAAGGGTTGAGCTTGTAGCAGTCAGGCTGGTATCACAGAGCCCCGGTAATCCGGGGCTTTTGAGGTTAGTTGGATTTGGGAGAATTAACTTCGGCCTCACGCAAAGCGGCCCGCATGTCCTCAATGTCACTATCGAGCTGCTCAAACATCAAATCCATATCGCCAGAAAGTGCTTCTCGCTGCTGTTCCAAGCGCGAAATTCGAGCTTCTCGTTCAGCTTGCCGAGCGGCAAAGGTCTTCTCTTGCGCTGCTTGCTCTTCAGCGGTTGGCGGATTGTCGAAATCATGCCACGCTTGCGCGAAATCGCGTCTGAATTCTTCAGACTGGATCTGCTGCTGCACCTCGTGGGCTTTCTGTTGAACCACGACCTCTTGCCGTCCAGATAAAGCAAAATACACAATTATTGCTGTAAGTGGCATAGAAATAGCGATGCCATAGAGTATAGATTTCATAGTAGTCCCCTTAGTTATTTTTAATGCCTGGTTGCGAAACCGAGAATCCGGTTTCAGCCGAGTTCGTTACATTGGCCGCACGTTCAGTCTGAAGGCGCTCAGAAATGCGCATAGAAAGGTTCTTAGACTGACTCTGGCGGTTATCTAGGCTTGCGTACTGTGCGTCGGACGCGGACTGCTCAGAGCTATCAGTAATTGAGCGGGATCGTGAATAAAGCACATCTTGTGACCGTGATGTTTCTAGATCCCAGGTTTGACCGAAAACAGAATTGCCCCGACCGTAAACCGTTAATTCGCCAACCGACGCGGTTAAGCTCTTAGGGTCCACACTGAACGCTCCACAGCTCCAGTCATACTTTCCCTCGTAGCGATAGCCCCTGCTGGTAGGGACAACACAATTCTCTCCAAACTGCCTTTTGGCTATCTTTCGAGCGGCTTCAGGGAGGTCTTTGCGACCTAGTTGATGGCTCATGGCCTGCGCAAGTCCAAATTTCACGCTCTGTCCTTCAGGAAGGGACTGCCCCGATGCGAGCTCATCCATAGTTGCCTCAGCAACCAATCCATATAATGCCCAGCAAGTCCCATCATCGAGGAGGTACTGTGCTGGGATGCGCATCGTCGAGGGCATGCCGGTAGTTGCCCAGTTGTAGGCAGCTTGTTCAACCTCAAGCTGACACTGGCCTAACGTTTTTTCTTTGTTCCAGGCCATACAGGCTTGAGCGCTGGTTAAAACCGGCTTCGGCTCCCTGCGGGGAAACTGAGGCGCGCGGGGCTTTGTGACAAGAGAACAACTCTTAATGGCAGACGCGGTGGGTCCATGCGTTGAGCGGCCCTGCTCAACATAGGCAAATAGCTCATTCATAAGTGCGAGCGGCGCTGTCTTTACCGACAACCGGTCAGTATCTTGCGCCTGCTTGCGGTTCGACAGCTCCGTGGCATCCCTCCGGGAATCTGTTTCTGTCGTTCGAGATTCCTCACCTGTACGCTCTTCTTGGCCTTTCTGGCGCTGGATCTCTTTAGAGTTTTCTTCGTTGATGGATTTTTCGAGTTGAGAGCGATTTTCCCGAGCAGATTTCTCGCTCACACTTGCGCTTTGTTGAGCATAGGCTTGAGCACCAATTAGCAGTGCGGCCAACCCTATGAGCAACTTAAATGAGAAGCCCTTGGTTTTCATGTACACCTCCTGATTAAACGATTCCACGTTATTTTCTCGTAGAAAGAACCAGGTAGGCCGGTGTGTTCTTGCCCATTTTGGGCGCAAAGAAGATTATTTAATACTCTCGATCAACGGTCATAATCAGTTTCCGCGACGAAGCTAATAATCATGACCTTTCATAGAGATCGAATGCCACGTCTATGAGATTGAGGGCTCTGGATTCGTCCGTATCATCATACTTTAGTTGCCGAAGTGCATACGAATACAAACAAGCCGCTAATTCTCGATTTCCAACACCAATTCTACGAATCCATTCTCTACAAAAGCCAATCTCGTCGGAATATGGGCATTCTTGAAGATAGGAGTTGAGATCGGTCCAATGCCTGAGAGCTTCATTAGAAGGCCACTCTGGATATGGGGAGCTGGTATGAAAAAGAAAGCTACATTCCAAGGTAAGTGGATCTACAATGGCGCATTGTTCCTTCACGTCGCCGTAATCTATTAGGGTTGTAACTTCGTTGTCAGTATCGACTAAAACATTCTCTCCGTGTAAATCACCATGTGTACACGAAATTCGACATTGCACTACCTCTTTCTCAAAATCTTTGGCGCGTGAGATATTGTAGTCATTGATAATTCTTTGAGCTGCTTCATCAGAAATCAATTTTTGACGAATTTCTCTAACGGGAATTCGTTGCGTCTTGCCTCTGTCATGCCAGTTTGAAAGAATGTCTTCAAGCGACCTTAGAACCTGATGTGATACTAATTTTTCTTTACACGCCGAAAAAAATGAGTGGTTATGCTCAGTTGCTAATCCATAGAAAACTGCTGAGTCCTGTCCTGCACCAAACCTGAGGTGATCAAGCTGGCGTGGTGTCGCCTCAGGCTTCAACCGAGAGATTAGCCTGTTAAAGTTGTTTGAATCTATATCAATATCTAAACGTTTTCCACATTTTGCTATACATCGGTGGAGCTCAATACCATGCTCGTTAGTTAAAGAAAGGGAATAAACCTTCGCGTCTGAGTAGCCCCCGCCAATAATATCAATCTCTACGAAACCAGCACCATTCTTTTTCGCAAATATGCGAATCAATCGGTCATGAGATATAGGTATTTCGTCAAAAGAGAGGTTTAACTCTATATCGGAAAGAGACGAAACAGCGGAAATGCAGGGCGCAATTTTTTCCGAAAAGTCATTTATGTCAGCTTTCTCTAGGAATGATACGGTAGGCCTAGTGTTCCCCTCTGACCATATGTCAACATTATTTGAAGTTTCTAGAAATTGAGAAATCATGCGTAGCGTGCCAGTGCCGGTCAAGATTAAGGTCGGTGCACCAGGGCAAAGATTCTTTGACTCACCTAATACAGCTAAACCATTGGCAGGTGACTTCTCAAAGCTACCATTTGTTACAGGTATGGTGAGATCTAGAGTTACATAATCAAAGAATTGACCACTTTTCAGCAATGAAAGAGCTTCATCTCTACTTCTCGCAAAGGTAATGCAGCACCGATTGTTTGATATCCGTTCTATCTCGCCGAACAGGAAGTCTCGTATTTCTTCTTCATCTTCTATACATAAGACGTGAAAATCTCTGCTACTCATTACTCTTTATTCCATCTCAGAATCAACTTTGCGCCACCACTCGGGACGCTCGATAACTCGGCATATCCACCCAGCGTTTCCATGCATTGCGATAAGATTCCAAGACCAAAGCCGATGTGCCCATCTTTGTTTGTGCTACCAACTTTAAAGGCTTCATTAGGGTCGCCATGGAGTCCAACACCGTTGTCAATTACCGAAACCCATATATCGTGATCGCTCATACCCCAACAAATTACTATGTTGTTCAAAAGTGTGTAATTTGGAACCTGCTTGACGGCTTCGATACTATTTCGAATACCATTGGATAGAGCCAAGCGAAGGATGGCCTCATCGCATCGTATTATACAAGGTTGAGCTCCTTCGAAATTGAACTCTACTTCGGAATCACTGTCTTCACTATGTGAAATATCCTTGACCATTTGTGATAGGTCAAACTCTGAGGACTTAGGTGTTTCAGCAGATCTTTGAAGATTTTCAATTCCCCTGAAAACAGCTTTCAAATTGTTGAAGCTATTCTCGGTCTTGCTTCCTTCGAGCTGAGCAAATTCTCTTTTTAGATTGACTTCTAATAGACCTATTCTCTTCGATAGCTCATGAATGATCGTCCCAGAAAATTCGTGAATTGCTTGAGCTTTAAGATAACGCTTCAGCTCTCTATCAGTGGATTCATCATATTCCGATGAATCGTTCACTACAGAGCTTTCGATCACGTCAATACCACTGATGGCTTGATCGAGCGCCATTTTTATATGGCGTACGCGCTCGGTCTTTCGCATTTCAAGTAACAGTTGTTTATGTTCAGGAAACTTGTTCTTAACGAAGAAACGGGCAGCCTGAAACCTATCAGAAATGCTGTCAGAGCCAAGCTTTCGTAATGCATTTTCGACTGAATCAGCCATAGAATTCGGCTCGTCTTTTGAAAGCTTCTTTTCCACCTTCCATTACATTTGATATCGCCTCGACTATTTTTGGGCTTCCTAGCTCACCTTCATTTACAATATACCCTCTCGTGCCATCAGAGTTTAAGTGAATTACTTCACTTGCTCCTCCCAAGACAGGAATGTTGGCATTGTGCGTTGTTACTATAATCTGTGTTGAAGTGGCACGACGCCTTATTGATGAAATTAGAGTATCTACAATGAATGCGTTATCAATATGGTCTTCAGGTTGGTCAACTATCAGCACTGTATCCTGATGTTCCAGAATAATAGGTAGAATGACAGTGCATCGCTGACCAGTGGACAACTCATCGAAGCCCTTGTACTCAGAACCGTCTAATAGCTCGAAATTAATTTCGTCCTCTAGCCTTACTGTCGCTATTTTATCTATAGATGTTTTTAGTGCGCTAATAACCTTAAATGCTCGGTCCTTGTTAATGGATGTTAGCGACACGAACTCTTCTACTTCGTTATTCTCTACAATGTTTAAAAGAACTCGGGGAGGTACTGAATGACTAATTATGGGCGCTAAATCATTATATCTTATTCCGCTTCCCTTCATAGCGTTGACTAAAACTTCTTCATAGTCATTGAGCTGGCTTAGCTCTTCTAGCTTTATTCTAATTTTAGGTTTTAGAACTTCGTTAAGGTTGTCGCAGACATCTTGCCGTAGTTGCGTTGTTTTGCTTCTCGCTGTTTCTAGTTCATTTAGTGCTTTGTCACGTCTTTCTCGAATCATTAAAATTCGGGCTCTCATGTCCTTCGTCTGTGATTTTATCGCTTCAATTTTGGATACTTCCTTCTTAATGTTCTGCATTTTTCTTGAAAGTTCGCCGGCGCCCTCTTTGTATTGATCGACCTCCTTTCTTATAAGTTGTCCCTTCTTTGTTAGCTCTGCTTGCTCCTTTTCTTTTTCACTCAACTCATGTTCAAGAATAATGTTAATTTCTTTTAGCTTGTTCAGTCCTTCATTGATCATTTTTATAGCTTTAGATCTAATCGGCTCGGCCTCCTTAAGCTTGGGGAGATCGTTTAGAGTTTGAGGGATTTCGTATATGTTTTGAGTAATTGTAGTTTGAACTGAGGTTGTTAGTAATTCATTCGACTGTTTAGTAGTTTTAATTGCTTCAATTATTCCAGAGCGCTCAACATACTCGTTCGTTAATTGATTAAGTATCTTTGATTTTTCAGCCGCTTTTTCAGACACTTCCATAACTTTTTTCTCTTCAGCCTCTAGTTCTTTTAGTTGACTAATAAGCTGTGGGAGCGCTAGCGTCTTATCTTCATTGTCGTTTGCTTTTGAAGTTAGCTGAACTAATTCTTGTGAATACGATTCTACTTGGGAAATTGCTGAAACTTCGATTTCTTTTAAATTGGACGATTCTTTTATAAAATTATCTATTATATTTAATCGTCCGGCTGGAAGCAGGCCAATAGTCTCTACTTCGGTTTGAGAAAATATCAACGGAAGCTTGATTTCGGGAGGTATTGAGCCCGTCAAATCTTCTTCGACAGATCGAGAAACAGTATAGCTATCTATGCCATTCGAAAGCGTGATAGTTATTTGGCCGTCACGCAACACAGCGCGTGCATGACTTAGCGACTTTGAGGTTGAATCTGACGTCTGCCCTTGAATGCCCAAACAGAACCTAATGAGTTCGACTAGCGTAGACTTTCCTGTCCCCCTGGCTCCAATGACGGTATTCAGACCGGTTCTAAGCTGAACATCAAATCCATCCAAGAACCCTCCCTCGACTTGAACTCTGTCGATATAGAAATCTTTCATATTTTCGACCCCGATTTAAATTAATAGTATTTGTTTACACTAACAGATTTAAAAAGTCGAGATGCCTACAATTTGATATACACCTTCCATCGAAATGCTAGTCTATGGCCAGCCGCGATTCCCTTTCTACGCAATTATTTAGAGGTGTATTGATGGCACATGGCCGCCTCTTGATTGTCTATAACGCGCTGAATGAGAAGCTGTGAGAAATTCGTATATTTGAGAGGTCAGATCATGTACAATTTCGCACCTTTTATTCTCGTTTAGCAGCGGTTAGGCTGCAAGCATGTTTTTCGGTGTGTACATACTAGTGTACATATCACATTAATACAGCAGGCAAAAAAACATCATATGTCTAATGATATCAATAAGTTAAGAAATATAGCAATTATCGCCCACGTCGATCATGGCAAAACCACCCTGGTGGACCAGTTGTTGCGCCAGTCTGGCACGCTGGATCGCAAAGAGCTCGAGAGCGAGCGCGTGATGGATTCCAATGATCAGGAAAAGGAACGCGGCATTACCATCCTGGCCAAGAACACTGCCCTGAAATGGCACGACTACGACATCAATATTGTCGACACACCGGGCCACGCCGACTTCGGCGGTGAAGTCGAGCGGGTCATGAGCATGGTGGACTGCGTGCTGCTGGTGGTTGATTCCATCGACGGCCCGATGCCGCAGACCCGCTTTGTGACCCAGAAAGCTTTTGATGCCGGCCTGCATCCGATCGTGGTGGTGAACAAGATCGACCGCCCTGGTGCCCGCCCGGACTGGGTTGTTGATCAGGTATTCGACCTGTTCGATAACCTCGGTGCCAGCGACGAGCAACTGGATTTCCCGATTGTGTTTGCCAGTGCCCTGAACGGCATCGCCGGGATGGATCACGAGAAGCTGGACGACAACATGGATGCGGTCTTCCAGGCCATTGTCGACCACGTGCCTGCCCCGAACGTTGACCGTGATGGTCCGTTCCAGATGCAGATTTCCCAGCTGGACTACAACAGCTTCCTGGGCGTCATCGGTATTGGTCGCATCATGCGCGGCAAGATCAAAACCAATTCTCCGGTCACCGCTATCGGCGCCAATGGCAAGAAGCGCCAGGGCCGTATCCTCAAGATCATGGGTCACTCCGGTCTGCAGCGCGTGGAAGTGGATGAGGCACAGGCAGGTGACATTATCTGTGTCAGCGGCATGGATGAGCTGTATATCTCCGATACCCTTTGCGATCAGTCCGCCGTTGAGGCCCTGCCGCCGCTGACGGTCGACGAGCCAACGGTTTCCATGACATTCCAGGTCAACGACTCGCCATTCTGTGGTAAGGAAGGCAAGTTCGTCACCAGTCGTAACATCAAGGAGCGTCTGGAGAAAGAACTGCTGCACAACGTGGCCTTGCGTGTTGAAGAGGGTGAATCCGCCGACAAGTTCAAGGTCTCCGGTCGTGGCGAGCTGCACCTGTCGGTGCTGATCGAGAACATGCGCCGGGAAAACTTCGAGCTTGCCGTGGGCCGCCCGGAAGTGGTTATCCGGGAGATCGACGGGGTAAAGCAGGAGCCCTACGAGAACGTCATTATCGATATTGAAGAGCAGCACCAGGGCGCGCTGATGGACCAGATGGGTCTGCGCAAAGGCGAACTGACCAATATGGTGCCGGACGGCAAGGGACGTATGCGCCTTGAGTATACGATTCCGGCGCGCGGTCTGATCGGTTTCCGTAACTCCTTCCTGACCATGACCTCCGGCTCGGGTATTCTGACCTCAACCTTCAGCCATTATGGCCCGATCAAGAGCGGTGATATGACCAGCCGCCAGAACGGGGTGCTTGTTTCGATGGCTACCGGTGCAGCGCTGACCTACTCACTGGAGACCTTGCAGAGCCGCGGCAAACTGTTCCTGGATCCGGGGCAGGAAGTCTATGAAGGCCAGTTGTGCGGCATTCACAGCCGTGATAACGACCTGGTGATTAACCCCACCAAGGGTAAAAAGCTGGACAACATGCGTGCCTCAGGCAAAGACGAGGTCATTGCATTGGTGCCGCCCATCAAGTTCACCCTTGAGCAGGCGCTGGAGTTTATCGACGAAGACGAGCTGGTGGAGGTAACACCGAAGTCGATTCGTCTGCGGAAGAAGCTGCTTACTGAAAACGAGCGTAAGCGCGCCCACAAAAAGTAACCGCAGGGCAGTAACCATAAAAGGGGCAGATCACATCTGCCCCTTTTTCGTTCACTTCAGCTAAACTCCGGTTACATCCTTAATACCGGAGCGTTTCATGCTCACCCTGTATCCCGACATCAAGCCCAACGCACGGCATCGTCTTGCGGTGGACCCTCCTCATGAACTTTATGTGGAAGAGAGCGGTAATCCGGACGGTATACCTGTGCTTGTTGTTCATGGCGGACCCGGCGGAGGATGTGAGGATTACTACCGTCGGTTTTTTGATGCCGAACGATACCGCATCATCCTGATGGACCAGCGAGGCGCCGGCCGCTCCACCCCGCTGGCGGAATTTGACGGCAACACCACGCAAAAGCTGGTGGAAGATATGGAAACGGTCCGTTCGTTTCTTGGTATTAGCCAATGGATTCTGTTCGGGGGAAGCTGGGGCTCTACCCTGAGTCTGGTGTACGCCCAGGCTCATCCGGACAGGGTGCTGGGCCTGGTGCTGAGAGGGATATTCCTTTGCCGCCCCAGGGATATCCACTGGTTCTATCAGGAGGGCGCCAGCCGGGTATTTCCTGACTACTGGCAGGATTTCCTCGCGCCCATCCCGGAGAATGAGCGGGGCGACCTTGTATCCGCCTACTATCGCCGCCTGACCAGCACCAACGAGCTTGAGCAGATACAGGCGGCGAAGTCCTGGTCCATCTGGGAGGGGCGTTGCGCCACACTGCACCCGAATCCGCGGGTAGTAGAGCATTTCGGCCACCCACATGTGGCGATCGCCCTGGCCCGGATCGAGTGTCATTATTTCATGAATAATGCGTTTCTGGAGGACAACCAGATCGTTCGTGACGCAGGTTTTCTGAAAGACATTCCCGGGATTATTGTGCACGGCCGGTATGACATGGTGTGCCCCCTGGATAACGCCCTTGCTCTCAGTGAGGCGTGGCCCGAGGCAGACATGAGAATCATTCGGGATGCCGGGCATTCGGCCTCTGAGCCGGCGATTGTTGATGCGCTGATGCGGGGTATTGATGAGGTAGCGGCAAAGCTTGATAAAAGCGCCGAATAGGGACCTGTTCGCATTACCTGCAAATACCTCTTAAGAGGGGTTGCGGCGCCTCTGTGGCGTGGATAAACTCCCGCAGATCTTTTAAGTCCTTCCGCAGGGAGCTCAATGAAAGGGCTGATACAGCGAGTCACTCACGCCAGCGTTTCCGTTAACAGGCAGACTGTCTCCGCCATAAACACAGGCCTTCTGCTGTTGCTTGGTGTTGAGAAGACAGACACTCCGGAAACCGCCGCAAAGCTCTGCCGAAAAGTGATCAATTACCGGGTGTTTCCGGATGATCAGGGTCGGATGAATCGCAGTCTCCTTGATGCCGGAGGCTCTCTCCTTGTGGTCCCCCAGTTTACCCTTGCCGCCGATACCCGCTCGGGCACACGCCCGGGCTTTTCCGTTGCTGCGCCCCCGGATCATGCTGAAGCACTGTTCCGGGAGTTCCTCGTTGTGTCCGAGCAGCATCTGGGAACTGAGGCGGTTGGTCGTGGCCAGTTTGGTGCTGACATGAAAGTGTCGCTGGAGAATGACGGCCCGGTCACTTTTCTGCTGGAGGTCGGAGGGGAATCGCGGTGAGGGTAGGTACTTGCACTGATTTGACGCAACTGGCTGGCCGCTGTTCCTGGCTGGTGCAGTGGGGCTCCGCTGGACCGATACGCGACATTGCCAAAGTGCGTTTTGTTCAATTTAAGGCATTGAAAATTAATGAATTTGTTCGTGGTGGCACTGGATTTGATGCGTGTTAGCGGAGTCCGGTGCCTGCCATTTGAAAAAGCCTGAATACTTGGTCTGGCTAACCCGGTCGAGCCTGAAAGGTCCAATTAAAAATTTGCAAAAAAGAATGGTTTGTATTAAAACAGGTTCATCACTCATAGCTTTAAGAAAAAGCTGTAAGTGTTTGACATAAAAAGGCCCTGCTTGGTCTTTGAAATAAAAAAGAAAAATAAATTGTTATGGTCTTGTCACAAAACTGACATGGTCAATAAACAGAATAGGGCTCAACCAGCCCGACTGGTGAAGTCTGAAGAGCGGGAATTGAACCCGACGCTAAAACCTGAGTTAACTCAATAAAGGAAGACGTAACATGAAAAAAACGCTCATCGCATCTGCTATTGCAGCCGCAACTTTCTCCGGCAGCGCGCTGGCACAGACTACTGCTTCAGCTTCCGAGCTGGCAGCTCGCATGGATTCCATGCCGACTGTTTACGGTAACATTCAGTATGTCCTCTATCACGACAACTTTGACGGCGGCCCTTCAAGCGTAGAGCACGCTGACAACGGCTCAACTCTGGGTGTAAAGCACGAGCACGAAATTGCTCCGGGCATCACTGGTTTCTTCAAGCTGGAGCTTGAAGGTGTCAACGCCGATGACAAAGACGCGGAAAACGACAATGCAGGTCTGAATGAGCTGGACGAAGCCTACGTTGGTGTCAAAGGCGATAGCTTTGGTCAGGTATGGGTTGGTTCTGACGACTCAACCTACGAGCGTGCTGTTACGGAAATCTCCGAGTATTACGAACTGGCCATCCTGAACCAGGGCGTTGACTACACCACTGGCGAAGGCGACCTGATCCAGTACATGTCACCGTCTTTTGGTGGTCTGAGCCTGTGGGCCGCCGTTCAAGTTAATGGCGACAATGACACCAAGGGAGGCAGTGATAAGTCCTATCCTTACCAGCTGGCCGCTGTCTACGAGATGGATGCGCTGGAACTGGCTGCTGCCGTTGACTCCAACGACACCAGTGATGGCAACAACGAAAACACCTACGGTCTGCGTGCAAGTTTCGACGCTGATGCTCTTCGTGTGACTGGTGAATTCCACACTCGTAAAGATGCGTCCGACACCTTCGGTGTGATTGGTTACTACACCATTGGTGCAAATCAGTTCGCCCTGTCTTACGAGCTGACATAGTACGATGATGAGTCCAGCTTTGGTGATGTTGATTCTGACACCATCACTCTGCAGGCGCTGCACAACATCTCCGACCATATGTACGTTTACTTTGAAGGCTACCTGGGTGGTGGCGACGACGTGTATGAGTATGAAGATGAACTCGGTAATACCGCATTCACTGACGAGCGCTCTATCGCCTCTGTTGGTGCTGTTTACTACTTCTGATCAGCTGACCAGCTAATCACCCAGTAGTTGAAAAACCGGTAGCCTTCGGGCTGCCGGTTTTTTTATGTATGCTGATACCAAATTCCGCCTACCGGGAGGGGCAATGGCACAGGAACTGGAAATCAAGCTCAGTGTGGCGCAGTCCGATCTCGATCAGGCTGTGGCCTGGCTGTTGAGCCAGCCGAATACCTATGAGTCAGGCACTCTGCAACTGGGCAACACCTATTACGACACCCCCGAGGGTGACCTCAACCGACAGAAAATAGCCTTGCGGATCCGCAAAATGGGGGACAAGTACATCCAGACCCTGAAAACCCGGGGCGAGTTTGTGGATGGCGCCCATCGCCGGCAGGAGTGGGAGTGGCCGCTGGTCGGTACGAAGCTCAAAATGGGGCTGATTGCCGATACACCAGTGGGGCAAAGTGTAAACCTTGCCGCGCTGCAGCCAGTTTTCGAGACCAATTTTGAGCGCCGGGTGGTAATGATTGAGCAGGGCGAAACCCTGATTGAAGTGGCCATTGATTCCGGCAAGATTGTGGCCGGGGGCCACTCACGCCCGCTTAATGAGATTGAATTTGAACTCAAGGAAGGGGATGCGTCAGCTTTGCTCACCTGGGCGCGTAGGCTGGCGGACGAAGTGCCGGTATTGCTGAATCTTGTGAGCAAGGCAGAGCAGGGCTATTACCAGGCAGGGCTTTATCGGCCGAGCCTGGAGGGCGGGGCGAATTCAGAGCTGACAGTGAACGAATTCCTGTTTCTGTTGAGTGCCTCCTGGCTGACCGGTCAGCCCGTGCCTGTCCACGAAGATGAGCTTGGTACAATTGGCCGCCTGGCAAGCGCTTGCGGAGTAAGCGCGCTGTATCAGCAAGTGATTCGCTCTCTGGCTGATGGCGCGCCTGTCAGCGATCTGGTGTCTGGCAAGGAGCTCGGCCAGCTTCAACTGGCCATTGCCGCAGGCTAGCAACCCCTCCAGCCGACTATTGGTCGGCCGCCTTTGTGGCAATGGCTTCCTCCTCGGCCGCCTGGTCCTGCAATTCATGCCATTTTTTGATGAATTCGCGGTAGCGGGCCAGGGCTTCCTCCACCACGCCTACATCGGGTGTTTCACTGGATTTAACCAGCACGATCAGCCCCTTGCCTTCGATTTCCTGGTCTGTGGTCGGATGGCAGATCACGTCGTTGTTTTCGTCGATATAGGCCAGCGTGGTGCCAATACCATGGCGAATAAGAGCGCTGACAATGTCCGCCCAGGTCAGGTCATCCAGGTCAATCTCATAGCGATGAGGATGATCGTTCTGATAGTTGAACAGATCCTCCAGAACCTTCTCCGACCCCGGTGCCACCACCGAACGGACCATGATTTCCGGATAGGTCCGGACGGGCCTGATCACAGTGCGAACACCCATTGAGGTAAATCGTTCACGGTTCTCATCACGAACGCATTCCGCCGTGACCTTTTGCCCCAGGTTGGACTCGCTCAACCTGTGGGCAATATCAAACGTCAAGCTGTCAGATGAAGGGTCGGCCTCGTCGGCCGCCAGTATGATGATGTCCCTGGCGCTGCCCGCATGCACAGCCTTGAGCGCCGCAGGGTCGCTGCCAGAGCCATGGAAATGTACCAGGCCGTTGTCCGCCATTTCCGGGGGTAGCCCGTTAGGAAAGTGTTGCGTCAGTATCATGATCGGAACGGTTTCATAACCAGGCACAGAGCGCATCTGCGAAGCAAAACGCGTGAAGTACTGTTCACCGCCGGTCTGTGGTGTGTTGATGATAACAATGTGGTCTTTCATGGCGTATATCCAGCGTCCGGTTAAGATGCGTTCCCGGCGGTAGAACCGGTATTCAATGTAATCACTGACGATCAGTGTTAACAGGGTTATCGCCCCGACAAACATCATCAGTATGGTGCTGATTCTGCCTATATAGGTTTCCGGGGCAAAGTCGCCGTAACCGACTGTCACCAGCGTGGTCATGGTCATCCACGCGGATTCGAACAGCGTGAGCTCTTCCACAGCCCATAGAATCAGTATCTGGGTGATCAGCAGCCCCGCAAGAATGGTGAACAGCCGCTGGATACGAGAGCGGATAATCCCCGACATGGGCAGGTGGGAGAGCTGGTGTTCCGGGTTCAGCGGCCGGCGATTTCTCAGCATTGGGGTCCTTACAGCGGTTCAGTCGGGGGAGAGTTCGTTATACAGTACGGGAAATATAACAGAGACACAGGGGTTTGCATTATGTCCGAGCCTTGGCGCTCACTACCGAAGGTGTTGGCGGATGATGTGGCGTCTGCCTGGCCTTCGGTATTCCCGGAAGGTGTGCCGGAGTTTCTGTCCAGCTCTGGTGCCGTGTCCGAAGAAGATGTGGCCCAGGCCATCGCCCGCAGCCTGTATCTGCGGCAAACCCTGGAGCGCCACCCTGAGCAGGTGGAGTCTCTGTGCCAGTCGCGGCCACTGACCGAGCCCACCAACAAAGATTATCTTGCCCGGCGCTGGCAGGAGTTCCTGTCTGAAGTGACGGATGAAGGCAGCCTCCACACGGCCCTGCGGCACTTCCGCATGGAGATCCAGTTCCGCATTATCTGGCGGGATCTGATGCGCTGGTCCGATATGGCCGAAACCATCGCCGCAACCAGTGATTTTGCCGACACCTGCATCCAGGGCGCGCTGGACTGGCTGTATGACGACACCTGCGAGCAGTCAGGAACTCCATGGGGCGTAAACCCTGCGACCGGCACGGAAGGCCCGCAACCATTGATTGTCCTGGGTATGGGCAAGCTGGGTGGCCATGAACTGAATGTATCCTCTGATATCGATCTGATTTTTGCATTTCCTGGCAAAGGCGAAACCCGGGGCGGACGTCGTTCTATTGATAATCAGCAGTTTTTTATCCGCCTGGGGCAACGGCTGATCCAGGCGCTGGACCAGATCACTGCCGACGGTTTTGTGTTCCGTGTGGATATGCGCCTGCGGCCTTACGGGCAAAGCGGGGCGCTGGCCCTGAGCTTTGCTGCACTGGAAACCTATTACCAGGACCAGGGCCGGGACTGGGAGCGCTATGCGATGGTCAAGGCCCGGGTGGTCGCCGGCGACCAGAAGGCGGGGCAGATCCTGATGGACAGCCTCAAACCCTTTGTTTACCGCAAGTATATTGATTTCAGCGCGTTTGAGTCCCTGCGCAGCATGAAATCCATGATCAGTCGGGAAGTGCGCCGCAAGGGCCTGGAAAACAACATCAAGCTCGGCAACGGTGGTATTCGTGAAATCGAGTTTGTGGTCCAGGCCTTCCAGCTTATAAGAGGCGGCCGCGACAGGGAGCTTCAGCAACGCGAACTGCTGGTGATTCTCAAAGAACTGGAAGAGCTGGAACTGCTGCCATCACCCGTGGTGAAAGAACTCAAGGCCGCGTACATTTTTCTCCGCAATCTGGAGCATGCTCTCCAGGGTATGGAAGACAAGCAGACCCAGCTGTTGCCGGATAACGACCTGGCACGGGCCCGTGTAGCGTTGATCATGGGGTTTGATGACTGGGCGGCCTGTGCTGCGGAACTGGAAAAGCACCGCCAAAGGGTGGCGACGCACTTCGCGGACATCATTGCCATTGAAGATGAGGAGCACGAAACCGCAGCGCTGGATGAAGGGTGGCAGGAACTCTGGCTGGGCGAAATGGATACAGAGGCCGCTACTGCGTGGCTCCGCGAGCATGATTTCGAAGACCCCGAAGGCAGCTATTCCGCCCTGAATGACCTGCGTGGAACCCGAACACTGCAGACGCTGCAAACTCAGGGGAGGCACAGGCTCAACAAATTCATGCCGGTGTTGCTGGAAGCGCTCACTCACGTGGATGGTCCGTCCCAGACCCTGACCAGGGTGCTGCAGCTGGTGGAGGCGATCCTGCGCAGAACTGCCTACATGGTGCTGCTGATGGAGAACCCGGGCGCCCGAACCCAACTGGTCCGCTTGTGCAGCGAGAGCCCCTGGATTGCCAGCCAGTTGGCTGAAACCCCATTGCTGCTGGATGAACTCCTGAACGCCGAAAACCTTTACAGTCCGCCGGCGAAAACAGAGCTCCAGGACGATCTGCGTCAGCAAATGCTGCGGATTCCTTTTGAGGACCTTGAGGAGCAGATGGAAACCCTGCGGCATTTCAAGAAGGCCCACATCCTGCGAGTGGCTGCCTCCGAGATCCGGGAAACCCTGCCGTTGATGAAGGTCAGCGACTACCTGACCTGGATTGCCGAGGTGGTGCTGGACCATGTGGTGGACGTTGCCTTTGCCAATCTGGTCAGTCGCCATGGGTGCCCCCGGCGTAAGGATGGCTCCGCCTGTGATACGGATTTCGCCATCATCGGTTACGGCAAACTGGGTGGTATTGAACTGGGCTATACCTCGGACCTGGATCTGGTATTCATCCATGACGCCGACCCCGAGCAATCAACGGATGGTGATAAACCCATCGACAATGCGGTTTTCTATACCCGGCTGGGGCAGCGTATTGTGCATATTCTCAATACCCAGACGCCTTCGGGGCAACTTTATGAAGTGGATATGCGGCTGCGTCCCTCCGGTAATTCGGGGCTGCTGGTCAGTACCCTGACCGCTTTTGAAAAATACCAGCGCAACGATGCCTGGACCTGGGAACACCAGGCCCTGGCCCGTGCTCGCGGTGTGGCCGGGTGCAAGGATACCCTCGAATCCTTTGAAAAGCTGCGTAGCGACATCCTGTGCCAGCAGCGGGAGCGGGACAATCTGAGGGAAGAGGTGGTGAGCATGCGCGAGAAAATGCGTGCATCGCTGGGCACGCCT
This sequence comes from Marinobacter sp., assembly GCF_039977835.1. Taxonomy (GTDB): domain Bacteria; phylum Pseudomonadota; class Gammaproteobacteria; order Pseudomonadales; family Oleiphilaceae; genus Marinobacter. Next base: position 53,865 of record NZ_JBDWCL010000070.1, read on the forward strand.
CAGATCGAAGGCAAGACCCCGGAGGTTTTCCACACCAAGCACGATTTTGGCGGCATCATCGATATTGAGTTCATGGTCCAGTACCTGATGCTGGCCTGGTGTTCCGAGCACCCGGAGCTGACCCAGTGGTCCGATAATATTCGCCAGATGGAAGAACTGGGCCGGGCCGGTATTCTGCCGGTTGAGGATACGGAAAAGCTGAGAGAGGTCTATATTACCCTGCGCTCCACCATCCACCGGCGGGCGCTGCAGAACCTGAACAGCCAGGTGGCGGGGGATGCGTTTCCCGAGGAGCGTGACTACATCCAGAGTATGTGGAATCGGGTGATGCTGGGGTGACAGCGGAGTGATATAAGAGCATTTGCACCTCTTCGTAAGGCCGGGATTTCCTGCTAGAATGCCGGTTTCCCGAAAAGAGCGCTTTAGGAGCAGAAACAATGTCGATGGCTGATCGCGATGGCTTCATCTGGCTGGATGGTGAAATGGTTCCCTGGCGGGAAGCCAAAACCCACGTGCTGACCCACACACTGCATTACGGCCTGGGCTGCTTCGAAGGTGTGCGCGCCTATAGCACCGAGAAGGGCGCTGCGATTTTCCGCCTGAAAGAACACACTGACCGTCTGTTCCGTTCGGCTCATATCCTCAATATGACCATGCCGTTCAGCAAGGATGAGCTGAATGCCGCCCAGTGTGCGGCCGTTCGGGAAAATAATCTGGACGAAGCCTATCTGCGTCCGATGGTGTTCCTGGGCTCAGAAGGCATGGGCCTGCGTGCCGACAACCTGAAGGTGCATGTCATGGTCGCCGCCTGGAGCTGGCCTTCTTACATGTCGCCGGAAGCCAAAGAGCTGGGCATCAAGGTTCGCACCTCGTCGTACACCCGGCACCACGTCAACATCACCATGTGTAAGGCGAAGGCCAACGGCAACTACATCAACTCCATGCTGGCCCTGAACGAAGCCATTGCCAGCGGCTGCGAAGAAGCTCTGTTGCTGGACAACGAGGGTTATGTGGCGGAAGGTTCCGGGGAGAATATCTTCATCATGCGTGATGGCGTGCTCCACACGCCGGAGCTGACCTCCTGCCTGGAAGGTATTACCCGCCAGACCATCCTGGATTTCGCCAGTGAGCTGAATATTCCGGTGAAAGAGCGCCGTATCACGCGGGACGAAGTTTACATTGCAGATGAAGCCTTCTTTACTGGCACCGCTGCGGAAGTATTGCCGATTCGTGAGCTGGACGGCCGTGTGATTGGTGCCGGCAAACGTGGCCCGCTGACCGAGAAGCTGCAGGGCATGTACTTCGATGCGGTGAAGGGCAAGAGTGCGGCTCATTCGCAGTGGCTGACTCCGGTTAACGGTTAACCCCGTACTCCATTAACAACACCTGCAGGAAGAGCAAATGGCAGACGTTATCAAAGTGCCGGTGTCCTTCGGCGAAGTACTGGACAAGATCACCATTCTGGAAATTAAATCCGAAAGGATTGCAGATCCGGAGAAAGTCCGGAACGTTCGACTGGAGTTGGACGAGCTGAGCGCTACGTGGAATGAGGCGGTACAGGACCAGGCCGCAATTGCCGATCTTCGCAAGCAACTGAAGTCGGTTAACGAAGAGCTCTGGGAAATCGAAGACGACATCCGCGATCAGGAAGCCGCCCAGGATTTCGGCGCCAGGTTTATTGAGCTGGCCCGCGCCGTGTATGTCACTAACGACAAACGCGCCGCCATCAAAAAAGAAGTCAACCTGGCTTTGGGCTCCCGCTTCGTCGAAGAGAAGTCCTACCAGGACTACACCGCCCGCAAGTAAAGCACTTTCTCCGAAGCCGAAGCCGAAGCCTACATCCCCTCTCCCCTAAGCGGGAGAGGGCCAGGGAGAGGGGGTAGCATCAATGCTGCTCAACCCACCGATCCAGCATCCCGGTAACATCCTCAACGGAAACCATCTCCATCGCCCCCTCAAACTCCGCCTTGGCCCCCCAGCGAGCCTCATCAACCGTTTTGCCCGTAAATCGCTCCAGCGCCTCCGGATAACGATTTACGCACCAATCAAGCGAGTTGTACGGTCCCGAGCGGTACGGATTGCTCGCTGCATAAATACCAAGCACGTCCGTGCCCATCGCACTGGCAATATGCGCCGGGCCGGTATCCGGTGCCACTGCGAGATCTGCATGACTCAGCAGGGCCGCCAGCTGTTTCAGTGTATCCTTGCCACAAATGTTGTGGGCCTGCTCCTCCATGGAATTTTCAATGGACGCGCAGAATTCGGCCTCGAAAGGCGCCGGGCTACCTACCAGAATCACCTTCATGCCATGAACCCGTATTGCATGATCCGCCAGACGGGCGTAGCGATCGGCGGGCCAGTTGCGAAGGGTATGGCTGGCGCAGGGGCTGATCACAAGGTTCCTGCGGTCCGTTGCCAGCTGGTTATGGGCAAATTCATGGTCTTCCTGGTTCAGAGGAATGACCCATTTTGGTGCAGCCGGTATCAGCCCCAGCGGCTCCAGAAAACTTGCCAGGCAATCCCGCACGTGCTGTTGCGGTGCCGGGGCAATCCTCCGGTTAATGAAGAGACTGTGCAGGTCCTTGCTGCGGGCCTTGTCGTAACCAACTTTCACTTTGGCAGGAATCATCGCTGCTGCCAGGTTGGCCCGGAGCGCCACCTGCATGTGGAGAAGGGCATCAAACTTCCTGGCTTTCAGGGTGTTGCGCAAGTCCACGTAGCCCTTGCGACCGGCCTTCTTGTCAAAAATGACAAACTCGACACCGGGGAGGTCGCCAATCAGTTTGGCTTCAATCTTGCCGATCACCCAGGTGATTTTCACACCGGGTAACTGCTCCTGAAGACTCAGGACCACAGGGATGACATGAGTAACGTCGCCAATGGCCGACAGGCGTAATATGCAGATGGAGTTGATCAATTTACGGTCCGTTTCCAATCTTTAACTGCTGGATGTGGAGCCGGGCGGGGCTCGTTGGTAAACTGTGCGCCATTCTAGCCTACTGGGCTTTTAACGTCTTTACCCGGCCATCCATGGTTTGCCGGTCCGAGGGTACCGATCTTTTGACAGTGACAGCGGGCAATACAGGTTCGGGGAAGTCAGTGCTGCTGGTATCACCGGAGTATGAAGGTGTTACTGAGTCCTGGTTTTCTCCGGAGTTCTGGGGGGAGTGTGCTGAGCCTGTTGGCGCTGGCGGGCGGGGAAGTGCGTGGTTTATACGCTCTCCGGGCGGCCAGCTTGTTCTGCGGCACTACAGGCGGGGAGGCTTCGCAGCACGTTTCTCCAGGCGTCGATATCTGTTCACTGGATACAGCAGAACCCGTTCCTTTCTGGAGTTCGATTTGCTGAGCGTATTGCTCGACAGGGGCTTGCCTGTGCCCAAGCCGGTGGGCGCTCTTGTCAGTCGGCATGGCGCTTTGACTTATGAAGCTGCGCTTCTCATTGAGCGGATCACGGATGGTGTACCAATGCCGGAGCATGCATTCCTCGAAAGCGACGCTTTGTGGCGGCGCGTTGGAATGACGATCGGCTTGTTCCACCGTGAAGGGCTGGATCATGTGGATATGAACTGTGACAACGTTCTGGTGGCTGGGGAGAAAGTTTATCTGATCGATTTTGATCGTTGCAGGCTCCATTCAGAAGCCAGAGAAGATGCTGGGTGGAAGGGCGACAACCTTCGACGATTGCATCGGTCGGTGAACAAACGTATACAGTCCCTCTCTGCCCAGCGGCGTGATGAGCTGTGGCAGGTTCTTATGGCAGGATATTACGAGTGTTGAGCAGTTCAGGAATACTTGATTGATTATGACTTTTAAAACTTGGCAGCCGGGCTTAATTGAAGAGAATGCTTGCAGCCTTTAATGAATGAGGTTTGACACCCATAACATGTCGTTTACAAAATCTGATGAGCCGATTGACGCAGTCGTTACGTGGGTCGACGGTGAAGATCCTGTGCACGAGAAGAAGCTCGAATCATATCTGGGGAGGCGTGCTAAAAAACGGCCGAAGGCGGCCGCGAAGACTCGCTATGCGGACAGGGGCGAGTTGGAATACTGTCTCGCATCACTGATCCGTTTTGCTCCGTGGCTCAGGCGGATTTACATCGTAACAGACGAGCAGACCCCCGGTTTTTTAGAGACTTTACCTTCTGATGTGGCTCAGAGTGTGAGCGTGGTCGATCATAAAATCATCTTCCAGGATTTTCACAATAATCTGCCAACATTTAATAGCCTGTCCATCGAGACCATGTTGTGGCGTATACCAGGGTTGGCCAATAATTTCATATACTTTAACGACGATTGTTTTCTTATCAAAGCCGTTGAGCCAGGCAATTTTTTTAGCGATGACGGGGTGGTGCTTCGGGGAACATTCAGGTCGCCGGTCAGGCGGCGGCCAATGAGAAAGTTGGCTCGATGGTTTGGAATAGGGCGTCCTACTCGGCGTACATTGCAATCTGAAGCTGCAGCTCTGGCTGGATTGGATGATCAATATCTCGATGTTGATCATATTCCGCATCCAATGCGGGTCAGTACTTTTCGTGATTTTTTTGCTCGCCACCCCGAACAGCTGGGCAGAAACTCGTCTTTTCCTCTAAGAGATGTCCGGCAGTTCTGGCCTATCGCGCTCGCCAACCACCTGGAGTTGAAACATCATAGTGCGCAGATTTCGTCAGTACCGAAGTCTCTATATTTGAGTGTTTCGGCGGGGACTTGTGACAGAGAGTCGCTGATCGATGTAGAAGGAGATCCAGACTGTAAATTTTTATGTGCTCAAAGTCTGGACAAGGTTAGTGACGAATTTTTGGGTGTCTGGAAAGCCTGGATGGACAAAACGGTTGGTCGTTTAACGAGGGCGCCCAATTGATCCACATGGTGCCACAACAACCCTCTCATTCTTCATTGAAACGCTCCTTCCGGATACAACATTGGATTAGCATTTTTCTGATGTTGTTCCTTACGTTTTCCTTGCTTGTGCCATGGATCGCTTTTTACAGAGCTTTTCTGTTTGTGGGTGTATTGCCGCTGATTGTGTGGGCTTGCGTTCGTCGGGATGCGTACACTGGTATCAGTGATCGCTCGGGCTGGCTGGCGATAGGGGTTATCGGGTATATAGCCGTGGGAACATTCGTTCCTGGTGGACTGGTCGCAGAGGATCAGTATCAGATCGTTCGGTGGGCGCTCAGTACGGGCGTTTTTGTGTTGGCTGTGCTTGCAGCATCACAGCGGTGGCTTCGTCAGCCGCTTTTTTATGCCCGCATACTGGTCTGTGTTTCCGTTTTCAGCGGCGTTTTGGCCATTGCGAATTACCTGTGGACGGATCAGTACCCGGCTCGGTTCAGCGGATTTGGTTTTCTTAGCCATCCCATACTGGGGCCTGCTTCACTGATGAGTTTGTGGGCCATTGGCATGGTCATGTACCGGGTGGATGAGAGTAGGAGTCGATTTGACTGTGCCATCATCGGTACATCGCTACTTGTGGTGCTTGTCGTCGTTATCCTTTCGCAAAGTCGCGGACCATTAGTTGCATTTTTGGTTTTTGTTTTTGCGTACTCCCTTTCCGCGCAGCTTGTGAGCGGAAAGGCAAAGCGCTGGCGTTACTTCTGGTGGCTGCTCGGTGGGGTGCTGTTTCTCGTTGTTATCTTCACTTTATTCTTTGACGATCTATTGGCCAGAATGACGGCAAGAGGTCTATCATACAGACCGCAAATATGGCTTGCGGTGCTCCAAAATACCCCTGAGATGATATGGGTTGGGGCGGGAATGGCTTCAGACTTTACTACCTCCGAAGCCGGCAAGTTGCTGTACCAGCAAACGGGCGTAAAGATTAAGCATCCCCATAACTTGATTCTGGGGGCCTTTTACTACTCCGGTATAATTGGCGCGGCTCTGTTTTTGTCCCTTCTGAGTTGGGTGGTGGTAAGAATTCTTCGCTTGTCGGGTTGGTATGGGCGCAGAGTAAGGCCATTTGCTCTGGGGCTTTTTGTAATGATCCTGTTGCTGAACATGACCGATGGGCATCGGGTCGTTGCTCCGCCAAGTCCTGATTGGCTCTTCTTTTGGCTTCCGTTTATTTTTCTTGTTGGCCTGGTCAGATATTTTGAGAGCAAAGAAATCTGAATTGATGTTGTAGCGCCGGATTTCGCTCCGTTACATAAGGTGTGGTATGCCTGATTCTTTTGATTATCGTCGCTACCGTGTGCTTACTTATATTGACGCAGATACAAGTCGTCGCCTTCTCGACGCGGTTGTGGATGGAGAAGCCATACAGAAGCAGGTATTTCGTGATAACTGGAGGACTTTGAGTGCCAAGCTGGATTTTGAGGGTAGCTCGTTACTCCTCAAAGTTCCGCGCGCCCGCAATAAACGTAACTGGGAGCGCTTTCTCACGCGCTTCAGGGGAAGTGATGCGTTTCGAACCTTCATTCAACTCAACGGCATGGCGTCCATGGGATTCTGCGCACCCCAGCCAGTGTTGGCAGCCGAGCTTAGATCTAAAGGCGTCGTTGTTGACTCCTTTGTGTGCTACAGGTTTGTCGAGGGTCGTCCGGCAGAGTTGGGTGATGCCGATAAGATTTTGAACGTGCTCCGAGCGCTTCATGAAAGAGGTTATATTCGCAGTGATGCGCAACTGGCTAACTTCCTGATGAGGGGAGATTCTGTTGTTTTTATCGATTTTCGATTGAAAAAGCCGCTATTTTTGCCGAAATTGCAACAGGCTAGAGAGGTAGACCGTTTTCTGCGGAGCTGTCCTGAGAGTCGATACCTCCTTTCGCCAAAAGAGGCTTCATCTGCGTGGCTATGGTTGGCATCCCGCCTGGAGGAGATCAGTTTCGGCATGAGAAATTTAAAGCGGCGAATAAGGGCGCGCAGAAAAGGGAAGTGTCGAGAGCGTTAGCTACGTTTAACGGCGCTATCTAACTTCAGGATGATGGACCATATGAAAAAGGCCGTGCTTTTTTGTCCTTCCCGAGTATGGGGCGGAATCGAAAAAAACGTGCATCTAAGAGCCCGTTTTTTGAGTGCTTTGGGTGTTAGGGTTTATGTGATTTTACTAAAGGGTTATTTTGCCGAGCGCTTTGCCGACATAGATGACGTCGAGACGATAGAGGTCAAATCGCGGGGCGGGGATTTAAACCTGCTTGTTGTGGCCAACTATATAAGAATCTTGAAATCAATAAGGCCAGATGTTGTCTTTTCAGCACTCAAAAAGGATTGGTGGCTTGTGGCACTGGCCTCACGGCTCGCGGGTGTTAACCGCATTGTGCTTTATCTGGGAATTGCGCGGAGAGTGAAGAGTCCGATCAAGTACTTTGCCATTTTCCGGTTAATGAGATCCATTTTAATGGTGAACAGTGACTCACTGAAGAACGAGATGTTGAAGTACCCAACCTTCTTTAATGAACGCAATGTGGTCAGGGTGTACAACGGATTTAACCTGCCTTCTTCTGAAGGCAAGGGTCAGGATTTCAGGGCCTTGCTGGATCTTCCGTCGGGCACCGTAATAGTAGGCTGTGCTGGCCGCTTCAGTCCTCAAAAGGGTTTCGATTTACTGCCGGACATCCTCTCACACCTGCCGGGCAACATACATATTGTCCACGCTGGTGAGGGCGAGTTCGAGGAGGAGATTAAAGCGGCAATCAAAGCACGGCCGGAGTCCCGTAGAATTCATTTTCTTGGCTATCAGCGCGATATGCATGCGTTCTTCAAGGGCATTGATCTTTTCCTTCTGTGCTCCAGAAATGAAGGGATGGCAAATGTGTTGAATGAGGCAATGAGTTTTGGCAAACCGGTAGTGTCCACCCGTGTCCCGGGAAGCGAAGAGTTACTGGCCAACGGGAGATACGGCGTGCTGGTTGATGTAGATGATGTGGAAGCCATGGCCAACGGAATTCGTGCGATCAGTAACGGGAACACGGTGTTCGCTCCAGCCGACCTTCAGCAGTGGATTGGCGAAGAGTTCAGCCTGCAGCGAATGATTCGTGAGACAAACCAGCTGTTTTTTGAAGCCGAGCTGCGCTGAGCACAGCGAGGCGGGAGCACATGTTTACGCATTTTTCCCAGTATTAAGGATGTTATTTGGCGATCAAGTATAAGCTTCGTGCGCTTAGAATCGACTCTTTCAACCGGTTGAGGTTTGGCTCTCGGGCTCCGCGCTACGCTGAGCGTATCTGGGTTAATCCGGTTCGCTGCCAACGTTATATTGAAGCCGCGGATCTTAGAGCCCATTTCGGGTCCCGGGTCCGGCAATTGTCAGGAAAGGTCGTCTCTGACTGGCCAACCTCACTGGAACAGCCGTTCAGCAATCACCCGAAGCTGACATACTGCTGGTCGCATTGGCGAGATCGCAAAAGCTGGGAGGACGCTGGAGCCGTCAATTTCATGTTGGGACGAATTGCCGTGTCGCCCACCGGTGTTACTGATCAGTGCCGTACGCCTGGTGATGTGCAGGGACGTTTTGAAACTCTGGACAACATTTGGGCGGATGTCAGAAACAGGGGGGCATTGCCGTCACGCGGGGAGCTTGTTCCGGGTAATTTCCGTGAGATCGGGGGAGTTCTGATGCACATTGGTCCGGGCGGAGAACCAATTTTTTCTGGTGCAGGTTGTCACCGGTTTGCTATGGCGTTGATGCTGGATAAGCCCTTCCCTGCGCAGATTGGTATTGTCCACGTTTCTGCTTTGGATGCCTTGTCGGCCTTGCGTTCGCGGGAGCAGAACTGCTGAGTATATGATTGTGTTTACGACCGGTCACACTGCGGCAAAGCCACCGCGGCTTTTTATCACTGAAGATCCTGTGTAAACCTCTCCGCTATTACAGATACAATGCGCGGGTTTTTGAAAGAATCAGGTGGGTTCAGCATTGAAAAGTGAACAAGCTCGTCTCATCATCCTCGGCGCCGGAAAACCCTTCAGCGGCGAGCAGCACAGTGTGCTTCGTGGTACCACCGGGCGCCGGCGTGTGCTGGATTGGTTGCTGCATGCCATGCGGACAGTGGAGCCTTCCATTCACTTTGTGGGTGGTTACCAGTTGGATGAAATTGCCGAGCGCTATCCGGAGCTGCACTATTCGGTGAATCCTAACTGGCAATCCACAGGGGCTGCCGCATCATTGCTGGAAGCCCCGCTTACTGACCAGACCATTCATTACGTTTCCTATGCCGATGTGTTATTTCGGGATTCCGCGGTCCAGGCGCTCGCCGCCAGCGAAGCGGATATCGCTGTTCTGGTTGACACCAGTTGGCGTCATCGTTTTGAGGGGCGCTCCACCGAAGACCTGAAGCGTTGTGAAAAGGTGAATATCCACGACGGCCGGGTTACCCGTCTGGGGCAGGATATCCTGCCGGAACTGGCCGATGCGGAGTTTGTCGGCCTGGTCCGTCTTCAGCCGGACGTTGCGGGCTTTCTGGTGGGACAGTCGGATTTTCCGGATTCAGTTCGCAAGGGAAGCCTAACGCAGCTCCTTGAGCTTTTGCGGGTTCGTGGGTTCAGCGTTGCTGCGGTGGACGTGGCTGGCGGATGGGCGGAGTTGAATGAGCCCAATGACCTCAGCCGCTTTATCCTGGGTACCAAGGCGCAGACTCTACATCGCCTGCAGGGTGTCGTTAGCCACAGCCGCATTGAGGATCAGGTCAGCTTTACCGTTGCGGAGTGGCAGGATTTGAATGCCGAGGTGCTTGTCCGGATTGGGGAGCGTCTTGCAGGAACCGACAAACTGGTTGTGCGCAGCAGTGCACTTTCCGAGGATGGCTTCGGGGTCTCCAATGCCGGTGCCTACATCAGCGTTCTGAACGTCGACCGCAGGAGTGAGGGCGAGTTAAGGGCCGCGATCGGGAAAGTGATCGCTTCCTATCCGGATGGTCACCCTGACAACCAGGTTCTGGTGCAGCCCATGCTGGAGCAGGTGATTGCCAGCGGCGTGGCGTTCACCAAAACCCTGTCATCTGGCGCGCCTTATTACGTGGTGAATTATGACGACACCACCAGCAGCACAGAATCCATTACCAGCGGCGTCAGCCGTGACCACAAAACCCTGTTTGTACACCGGGACGCGCCAGAGCCGTTGATACGGATTCCGGAGAACCTGGCAGGATTGATGCCGGCCCTGCGGGAAATCGAGGATTTGCTGGATTTTGATTCGCTGGATATGGAGTTTGCGATCACCCGGGGTGGTTTGATTCATATCCTCCAGGTGCGACCGATTGCCGTTCAGCACGAACTGACCAGTAGTGATGAGGCCGAAGGCATGCTGGCGAATGCTGCAGCCCGGTTCCGGCAATTACAGGCTCCGCCTCCCTTTGTCGTCGGTACGCATGCTTACTTCGGCGTGATGCCCGACTGGAACCCGGCGGAGATCATCGGTACGCGGCCCGGGCGTCTGGCATCCAGTCTCTATCGCTACCTGATCATGGACTATGTCTGGGCGGCCCAGCGGGCGGAATATGGTTACCGGGATGTTCGCCCTCAGCCTCTGCTGAGGATGTTTGCCGGTCATCCCTATGTGGATATCCGGGCCAGTTTTAACTCGTTCATTCCGCAGTCGCTGGATAATGAGCTGGCGGGGCGGCTAGTGGACTTCTATATGGACTGGTTGCGTCGCCGCCCGCATCTCCACGACAAGGTGGAATTCGACGTAGTGCCCACCTGTTATGCGCTTGATTTCGAACGATGGCGCTTCAGACTGACCAGCGAGGGGGATTTCCGGGCAGAGGATATTGACCGGCTGGAAGCCGGCTTGAAAACCATCACAGCGTGCGCCATCACCCGAACCGAGGCGGACCTTAGGGCGGTTGATCTGGTAGAGAAGCGTTTTTCGGCCTTTCCGAGTGTTGCGGCCCCCAGCCTGGATCAGGCCCTATCTCTGCTCGAAGAGTGCCGCCGGCATGGAACCCTGGTTTTTGCCCACCTGGCACGTAGCGCCTTTGTGGCGGTAACCTTGCTGCGCTCAGCCGTTGAAAAGGGCGTATTGTCCCAGGGGGCCATGGAGGCCTTCCTGAATTCAATCCGCACCGTTTCCCATCGGTTCACCGATGACGCCGCGAAGGTGGCGCGCAAGGAACTTTCCATGGAGTCCTTCACCCGGCACTACGGCCACCTGCGGCCTGGCACCTACGACATTACGTCGTCCTGCTACGGAGATAACCCCGAGCATTTCCTGGCACCGGTCGTTGAGCGCGCGGCCCTGGACGGGCAGGGCAAGGCGGACCATCAAGCGCCTATGGGTCTCTGGGAATCCGAAAAACACGAATTTGCCCGTGCCGTTGCGGCGGCAGGACTGCCGGGGGATATCGAGCAGCTTGAGCGCTTTATGCGCAACGCCATCGAGGGCCGTGAGTACGCCAAGTTTGTGTTTACCCGGCACCTGTCCCTGGCGCTGGATTGCCTGGCAGCCTACGGCGAAAGCCATGGCCTGACGCGGGAACAAATGGCAAGCATTCCCCTGGAGCCACTGTCTGCACTGCGCTCGGGAACCGTGGCGGTTGCCGACGAAGCTTCCTGGCTGGCTGGACAGGCCGAGGAGGGGCATGAGGCCAGCCGGGCGGCTGCGATGGTGGAGTTGCCGCCACTGCTGCTGTCGGAAAGCGATTTCCATGCGTTTCTTTACACCGACAGCCACGCGAACTTTGTAGGCTCTGGAAAGGTGCTGGCGGAGTGTATCGATCTGCAAAAACAGCCGGCGGATGACAACGGCAGCCTGGCCGGCAGGATTGCCATGATCCCCCAGGCGGACCCCGGCTACGACTGGCTGTTCGGCCATGGTATCGCAGGGTTGATTACCACCTACGGCGGCGCCAACTCCCACATGGCCATACGGGCTGCGGAGTTTGGCCTGCCGGCGGCCATCGGTGTGGGTGAGGGTAAATACGAGGCACTGGCGAGGGCCTCCGTGCTGGAGCTGGACCCGGTCAACAAGCGAATCGAGGTTATCCGTTAAGATGCGCATTGGAATCAGCCAGCGTGTGGAAGTGGTCCCGTCCTACGGCGAGCAGAGGGATTGCCTGGACCAGCAATGGTTCCGGTTGCTGGAGGCTCTTGGTTTCCTGCCCGTCCCTGTGCCGAATTCGCTTTCCAACCCGGAGGGTTGGCTGGCATCCATGGGCATCGAAGGTTTGATCCTGTCGGGTGGCAATGATCTTTCACATCTGCCGGATGCCAGCAATGCGTCACCGGAGCGGGATGCAACCGAAAAGGCCCTGCTCGCATTCGCACAGCAAAGGGAGTGGCCGGTTCTGGGCGTATGTCGCGGGCTGCAGATGATGAATGTCTGGCTTGGCGGGCAACTCACCCCGGTTTCCGGGCATGCCGGGGTAAGACACCCGGTGACTCCCGCTCCGCAGGCAAGTACCTGCTTTCACCCCTACCGTGAGGTAAACAGTTTCCACAACTGGGGCATTGCTCCGGAGGGCTTGGCCGCGGACCTGGTTCCCCAGCTCGTGAGTCCGCAGGGTGACATTGAAGCCTACGAGCACACTTGGTTGCCCTGGGCTGGCATTATGTGGCACCCCGAGCGGGAAACGCCTTTCGCGGAACACGACAAGCAACTTTTTGATCGCATTTTCAGAGGTAAACCATGCAAACATTGATACTGGCCGCCGGGCAGGGTACCAGGCTCCGCCCCTACACCAACGACCGCCCCAAATGCATGGTGGCTCTGGCAGGCAAGCCCCTGCTGCATCGCCAGATGGCGGCCATGGCGGCCTGCGGTATCACGGATGGCATTGCCATTATTGGCGGCTATCGGTCCGGTGACCTGGACACCCTGGGTGCTGACCTCGTCCTCAATCCCGAGTACGCCACCACCAATATGGTGCGGACGCTCTTTTGTGCGCGGGAGAGAATGAAACCCGGGGAGGATCTGCTGATTAGTTATGGTGACATCGTCTATGAGCCCTCGGTTCTGAAGGCCGTCCTCGATTGCGACGCACCGGTTTGCCTGGCAGCGGATCGCGAGTGGAAGCGGTTGTGGCAGTTAAGAATGGACGAACCCTTGGACGACGCGGAAACCTTCATCATGGACGATGCCGGTTATGTGAGGGAGTTGGGCAAGAAGCCCGGGGATTACAGCCAGGTCCAGGCCCAGTACATGGGCCTGATCAAAATCCGTGGAGACCGGGTGCAGGCGTTCCTGGATGTGTTTGACGGCCTGGACCGCAACGCCACCTTTGATGGCAAGGACTTCGACAACATGTACATGACCAGCTTTATCCAGCACCTGATCGACACCGGCTGGCCGGTGAAGGCCTGCCTGGTGGACAACGGCTGGCTGGAAGTGGATACCGCGGATGAACTGGAAGCCTATTCCGCGATGGCGGAAAAGGGCGAGCTGGCATCCTACTGCGCGTTATCGAACTGAGCTCGTAGTTCGTAGAGCCGGTCAACCAATGGTTGGTATCCTTTGAGCATGCCCTGGATTTCATCCGTGTCGCCGATGCCGATATTGCGGATGGAGTAGGAAGGATTGAACGGCGCTGACGGTACCTGCGCCTCGGGGAAGCCGAGAAAATCACAGATTCTCTGGGCTTCCGCCTTATGGGATTTGACGAAGGTCTCGAAACTGACCGCAAGCATATGGCTTTCGGTCAGTTGTTCCTGCAGTGCCATCAGGCTTTCCATTTTTGCCGCAATGCCTTTCAGTACGTAGGCGATGTCGTCTTTCTCGCTGTCATCAAACGCCGGGTCGGACTTGCGCTTGCCGATCTTGCCTTGCCTGACCACTTCGGCAAACTGGTCGACCGGGTCCCGGTGAACCACGATCAATTTGAACGGTTTGAAAACAGCGGGCCAGGTGCGTTCATGCTTGCCGACCCAGATCGGCTGATTCCATACAATGGCATGCCTCCCATCCGCGTATTCCCTGTCCACGGCCTGCAGCCACTGGTTCCAGACGGTGCTGTCGGACGGTGCGCCCCCGTTGCCCAGGTGTTTCCGGTAGCGGCCGAGGTAATGGAGTTTCAGGCGGTTGTGTTTTACCTGTTCTTTCAGGGGGAGTTTGCCCTGATCCTTTCCCTTCGACTGTTTGAGTCGGGCAGCGGGAAGTTTGCCCAGCGCGGTTTCAATCCACATCGCCCTTGCCAGCCATTTTGCCCGGAAGGCTGAATTCGCTTCCAGAATGCTGCCAATCCGCCCGCTTCTCTTGAAATCGGTAAATTCTCCCCGGGGAACGTAGCAGTCCGGGTGGCCCTTGAGGTAATCCACTACGGCGCCCGAGCCCGACCAGTAGATGCCGGCGACAAGAATGTTGAGAGGTTGGGGGTGGTCTGTCATCGTTGGCTGGTTTTTTCCGGTTGTTCAACAAAGTCGGACACCACCACCTGACTGCGGAACGGCGCCAGCCACTCCGGCTTGACGGTGATGGGCAAACGGCTGACCACGGAAGACAGCCCCTCTGCCAGCCCTTCCACGGTACGTGGTGTCAGGAAGGCTTCTAGTTCTCCCCGGAACACGTCGCGCACACCGCCACGGCTTTCCGCGGCCAGGATGGGGGTATCGCATGCCAGGGCCTCTGTTAGCACGATGCCAAGTCCTTCGTATTCGGAGGCGAGCACAAACAGGTCCGCCTGTTTCATCCAGGGGTAGGGGTTCTTGCGTTTACCCGCAAAAAGCACGCGTTCGGCTATGCCCAGGGCTTTGGCTTTTTCCTCAAGCTTGCTCCGCAATGGCCCCTCACCCACGACCACGAGCTTGTGACTGACTCCGGATTCCCGGTAAGCCTCCAGAAGCAATTGGTGCCCTTTCTGGGGGACCAGACGGGCGACATTGAGAATATAAGGCTCCTCGGGTATGTCAGGGTCCTTTTCCTGGGCAAGGGCATTGATCTGCTCTACCGGGCAGGGATTGGTGATCACCCGCAGGCTTTTCGGCTCGATAGCTCCTTTCGCAAATGCTTCTCGGGCGGAATCCAGGACACCGGAAGAGACGCCGGCCAGATGGCGGTTGTGGAATACCAGCTTCCACTCCAGCTTTTTCTGCCATAGCGGACGGTCGTAGTGGATAACGTTTTCCAGAACGTACACGTTGCGGTCGTCCCGGAACGACCAGAAATATTTGAAGGTCCCCAGTCCCCGGAAAACGATGCGGTCGAAGCGCCCGAAACGCTGCTCCAGGGAGTGTATGTGGCGCTTGAGCAACCAGCCGCTGAGCCAACCCACCCACATGAAATGAGATTTCGGTAGCAGCACGCCCAGTAACAGGCGGGAGAGCAGGAACACCGGAATGCCAATGACGGATTTCATCAGCGCCTGGAACTGGTCGAAATGGTGCAGGTGTACCGAGGGATTGGCAGGGCTGAGATCGTTGGGGCGATCCCGACAGGACAGCAGGTGGCTCTCGTGGCCTTCATCCGCGAAGGCATCAGCCAGGTTGACGGCAACCCGTTCCATGCCGCCCATTTTCAGGCTGTGAATGACGACCAGTGTCCTCATGCAGCCGGGCTCTTCTTGATTCCATTTTCCGCCCAGAAGGTACGGTTATCTTTCACAGCCTTGCGGATAGCGCGGTTCCTCGCCCAGATTTCCGGCTTTGAATAGCCACGGGCATGGTCCAGGTGCAGGCACACAGTGCTGTAGCGAATCTGTTTGGACTTATGGCCGTAATTCCACAGGCGCTCACCCAGTTCTCGGTCCAGGCCACCATATTGCATGTCTTCATTGAAACCGTTGACTGCGATCAGATCCATTGTCCAGGTGGAGCTGTTCATCCCATTCCAGCTTGAGGCCGCGGGCGTGATGGCATTCAGCAATTTCTTTTTCAAAGACGAACGGGACAATTTCCAGAGCTTGTGGTTTTTCGGCTGGCCCTTGCTGACAAGCCACTGCGGATCAAAGATAGCGCCACTGCGGATATCATCGTCCGAAATGGCTTCGGACACGGGCATGGTAAGTTTGATGTATCCGCCAGACAGAAAAAGCCCCGGCTCTGCCAGCCGTTGATGGGTTTCGATAAAGGTCGGTTCCGGTATGCAGTCGCCGTCGGTGAAGATCAGGTAGTCGCAGTCGGTTTCGCTGATGGCCTTGTTGAGGATCTGGCACTTGCGAAAGCCGTCGTCTTCATGCCACACGTGGTCAATTCGAAGAATGCCTTGCTCACGGAACCGGTCAATCAGGGCGCGGGTTTCATCGGTGGAGCCGTCGTCGGCGATGATGACACGAAAGTCCTTCTGGCTCTGATTCTCATAGCCTGTAAGAACCTTGCTCAGCCATAACGGGGAATTGTAGGTGGTGATTACAACACCAATGCGTTCTGGGGACATGAATCCGGCCCGGCCTTTGTCAGGGAAAACAGATAGTCGTCGAGACTGTTTCGGTACGCGGATTATACAGTTTTAGGCCCGCACAGGCACCGGCTGTAAACGCGGAAGTTACTTACACACGCGCCCTGGCCTGTAGGGGTGTGGCAGGCCGGTCGGCCGGTGGCGGAAACGTTTGTATTCCCATTGATACTGCTCTGGAATCTCGCGCACTACGTTCTCGATGGACTTGTTCAACGCCGTGGTGGCGACGACCGGGTCCGGGTCGGCGATCCCGTGCTCGCACTCACGAATCACCAGTCGGAAGCCCTGGCCGTCTTTCAGTCGCTCCGAGTAGGTAACCAGGGGTTTGGCACCGGATTTCTGCAGCAGTTTGGAGACCAGCGTCATGGTGCGCACCTCCATGCCGAAGAACGGTGCGTAGGCGTTGCCTTTGCCTCGCGGGCTCTGGTCGGGCAGGATGCCGGCAACCTCTCCCTCACGGAGCAGGGTAATCAGTCGTGCAAGCCCCCGGCGGTCGCCCCGAACCAGCTCAGAGCCCATGCGGCCACGCACCCTGATCATATAATCTTCAAATTCCCTGATATGCGGCGGGCTGTACAGGGCGGCCATGCGATAACGGGACGAAAAGTACAGGCCGGTGAGCTCCCAGTTCCCCAGGTGTGGTGCCAGCAGCAAAAGACCACGGCCATCTTTTTTTGCTTCGGCCAGTAGCTCCTCGCCCTCGATTTCCCGGATCAATCCCAGGCAGCGTTCCACCGGCCATTCCCACATCAACGGAATCTCCATCATGGTCTGGCCGGTGTGACGCAGGCTGGAGCGGATCATGCGATGATACTGTTCTTCGGTCAGTTCCGGTAAGCAGATTTTCAGGTTGATGCCAGTGGTTCTGCTTGACTGGGTTTTGAACACCCAGCTTGTCATGCCCAGAAAGCGGCCAATGAGCTGGGCGCCACGCAAGGGCAGTTTTCCGGCAAGCCGGAGAGCGGTGATCAGTAGCGTTGCTTTGGAAAGGGCCATAATCCGGAGGACAATCAACAGGAAACAGGATGAGCGGAAGCTATCACCATCCTGCTTGTGCGGCAAGTTTGATGAAGGTCCGGTGTCAGGTTCACAGTTTCTGGGAGGCCTCCCAGCTCTCGTTGCGTGCTCCGGTTTCCCATTGGATACGGAGGTAAAAGCGTCTGATCCTGCGGGAAATATATCGCCGGCGCCAGGCTGGGAAGGCTGCCAGCTTGTCAGGGATGGACGGCGCCCCAAGCCCGTCCACCAGAAACAGTTCCGGCTGTCCCTTCCTGTCGGCAATCACCAGATTATGGGGCAGCAGGTTGCGGGTGAGGATGCCGGTTTCAGCGAGCCAGTTGCAGAATCGGTCGGCGGCCTCTTGAACGGGTTGATCGAATCCTCTGCGCTTCAGGTAGCCCTCGAGCGTTTCGGCCGGTTCGCCATCGCTTCCAGTAATAATTTCGCTGACGTTCGCTATGCCGAGCGACGTGTCTGCTGTGCCGTGGAAGCGGGGCAGGTGAGCCCATACCAATGAACTCTGGTCCGCCGCGAGCAGTCGTGTAATGGCCGGCTGCTGATGGGCTATGAGCTCCTGATGGTTGTCGTTGATTCTGGCTCTGCCGAGCACTTTCTTGGGCCAGGCCTGTCGTTGGAAGCGGGCTTCAATGTTTTCAGGGCGGAGAACCTTGAGACACAATTCGGAACGATCCGGGTGCCGATAGCAATAGCGGTTGTCGCCAGATGCAAAGGGTTCAAGGCCCGAAAGGTTAATCATTGATGAGATACCACGCATTTTAAACGGTTGTATTGTCTAAGGTGAATGCTTTGTCGACGCACTTGCAATCAGGTCCCGATAGAAAGCTTCTGTCTTCGCCACCATGGTTGCAAGGGTGAGTTGCGTCCGAGCCTGGCGGAAGCTTTCGCTCTGCAGGTCTGCCAGTGAACTGGTATCGGCAAGAGTGCGCCGGATCAGCTCAGCAATATCGTCAACGTCATCAGAGGCCGAAATGCAGCCTGGGGGCAGGAAGTCCGAAACGCCGCTGACCGGGGTAGACACCACCGGGCAGCCTGCCATCAGCGCCTCCACCATGATGTAGGGAAAACCTTCCCGGTTTGAGCTTATGACGCAGGCCGTGGCCGCTTTCAACCAGGGTAAGATTCCGGATTCGTGCCCTGGAAGCAGAATTTGGTCTTCGGCACCCAACTCTCGCACCAGCGCGTCGAGCTTTGGTCGTTGGCTGCCGTCACCCAGGATAACCAGTTTGCCGGCAGAACCCGTGCGGGCCCAGGCTCGAACCAGCCGATCAAACTGCTTGACCGGTTCCAGCCGGCCCGCGGCCAACAATAGTGGCCTCTCTTCGGGAATGGGAATGTCCGTAGCTTGTGCCGGGTTAGAGCGTTTTTCCTGCCAGGGCTCAAGGCCATTATAGATCAGCCGCGCGTTGGGGTGTCTGGCAGAATCTATGATTTCGCGGCTGACCCCGATCAGGCCATTCAGCTTGTTGAAGGCTTTGTGAGAGCTTTTCGTTCCGTGAACTGTGCCGACAGTTGCCCGGCCATTGTGAGGCATGGCACTGATCAGGCTGGCAGCCTTGTTGCCCTGAGCGTGGGCAATGTCCGGCTGGATGGAGCGAAGTGTTCGTTGCAGGCGGTGTCGTAGCCAAAGATTGCGTCGGCCGAGCTGGAAGGGCAGCGGGTGGAAAAGGACAGGCTTGGAAAAGCGTTCGCTATAGGCGGAATGGGCCAACACGTGAATGGCATGGCCCCGTGCTGCAAGTGCCTCCGCCAGGTCTGCTGTGTGTTTTTCCATCCCGCCCCATCCGGTGCCGGGTGTGGCAATCACCAATGCAATGGTTAGCGGGCCCCGGTTATTCATTGTTGCGCCTGTTTCCTGGCCAGCAGGGTTTCATAGACCTTAAGGGTTGATTCGGTCTGTGCCTCCAGCCGGAACCGCCAGGGGATTTCTATCTCAGGTCTGGTATTGTCGATCAGGGACAGGGCTGTTTGTGCAAATGCCTTGATGTCATCTGGCTTTACCAATCCCTCGGGGAAGCAGGCGCGCAGGGTCTCGGCGGCGCCACCACGATCGAAGGCGGCAACGGGGGTGCCGGAAGCGAGTGCCTCGGTAACGGTACGCCCGAAAGGCTCTGGTTTGGTGGACATGTGGCACACCACATTCGCCAGCAGGTACAGGGTGGTCATGTCATTGCGCTGGCCGAGAAAGCTCACCTTGTCGGTAAGGTTCAGACGGGTGCGTTCCTTTTCCAGTTCTTCCAGGAATTGCTCCTTGCCGGGTTCGGCGCCGCCGACGATGATGCCGTGACAATCCGGTCGTTTTTGCACCAGCTGCGCCATCATGGCCAGAAAGTCCAGTTGGCCTTTCCAGCGGGAAATGCGCCCGGGCATCATGATGATCTTTTTCTGGGCCAATTGTGGGTACTGTCGGAACCAGCGGTCCAGCCATTGTGGGCTGAGCTCCCGTTGTCGAAAAGCACTCACGTCCACGCCCCGTTGGATGACGGTCAGTTTTTCTTCCGGCACCGGGTATTTGTTCAGCACATAATCCCGAACACAACCGGACACGGCGATGATGTGATCAGCCCGGGTCATGATGGCGCTGTAGGGGGTCACGGAATACATGCCGTGAAAGGTTGAGACGACGGCCGGGCGCTGGTTGGCTGGAATGGTCTTCAGGGCCAGGAAGATGATCCAGGCGGGCATGCGGGAGCGGACATGTATGATGTCCGGTTTCAGCTCCAGAAGCAGCTTGCGCATGGGCAGGATTTGCCCGAACGACGCCGGGTTCTTCCGGTGTATTGGCATGAATATGTGTTCAGAGCCTTGCCCGCGAAGCTGCTCCGCCATGGGCCCGCCTTTCGAAACCACATAGGACTCGTGCCCACGTTTCACCAGGTCGGCGGCGAACTCCACGGTGCCTCGTTCCACCCCGCCACTGTATAGCGCGGGTAACGCCTGCAGAATCCTCAACGTTTGCCTCCCCTTAAAAAGTGTTCAATCAGCCACCTTGCGGCCCTATCAGCCTCCCAAAGCTCCTGCGATCCGCGCAATTTTCCAGCCATAACCGAGGCATGGTCACTCCAGTGCGCGACGTACCCTTTCTCTACCAGGCTGGCCATGCCCCGGGCGACCCGGCTGTTATTCTTGGGCGCGAGCTCAAACAGACCCGTAGGCACGCCGGAGGTGGCAGCTTCGCAGGCCATGGAGGCGCTGTCTGGTGTGACCCACACCGCGCGGGAGGCGGCGAGTTGATGGGGAAGCCAGCTGGCGTGCGTTCGCCTGGGATCCACGACCGTGACCTTCGGGCCTGCCAGGTCGTTCAGTCGCATCAACAGGTTTTCGGGCGTACGGCGAGAGCCGCTGATCGTCCAGCGCCATTCCGGGTAGCGACCCATTAGCTGGGATAACTGTCCGAGAATAACGTCGTCATCCCAGTCGAAATGGGGGGAGGGGCCGCCTACGAGAACAAGGCCTTCGGGTTTGTCGGTAATTCTGGCCAGGGGCGTGATTGCATTTATGACACCTTCGGTGGCAAGGACATGTCTGGCTGGGGGGACCTTATCGTGTTCTGGAATGATGGCCGCATCGACCCAGTTGAGAGGGAAGCCCGGTTTCATTAAAACCACGGTTTTTACCTTTCGGAGCCGCCGCAGGGATAGCAACAGGCGGTGGGTACCGCTGCCGGCTGCGATAATCAGGTTTGGTCTTCCCAGGGCTTTATCCATGGCCGGCGCAACGCCAAGCAGCGCCCGCCACAAGGGCGGGGGCGCTTCGGTCGCATCGATTTCACTCACGCTGGCGCCAGCCAGCACCCGAAGGCGGTTGCCCAACCCTTTCAGCTGGTTGTGATGGCCAGGCTTATTATCGGTCAGTAGCCAGACAACCGGGGCGGGGGAGCCGGTGTGGGAGCGCATTCAGTTTGCGTCCTTGCTGTACAGGTTCGGATCTTCCCTGGAAGGACGGGTCTTGAAGCGGCGATGCATCCAGAGGTACTGGTCCGGGTGTTTTCGGATTTCGTTTTCGATGGTCTTGTTCACCAATGTGGCGTCCGCCATGTCATCTCCGGAAGGAAAGTTCTCCAGTGGAGGATGGAAGTAGATATCGTACCCTGGAGCGTGTTCCCGTCGGAAATGGCTGAAGGGCACCACGGCACAGCCGCTACGGTCGGCTATGCGCGAGGTGGCGGTGATGGACCCCGCAGGTACTCCGAAAAATGGGGCAAAAACGATGCCTTTGCGGCCGTAGTCCTGATCTGTGGCGTACCAGACGATACGGTTGTTTTTGAGCTGTTTGAGCAGGCCGCGCAGGTTCCGGCTGTCCAGTGCCACCCCATAACGACGCTCCCTGGCGCGGGTCATCACCGCGTTCATCAATGGGTTGTTATGGTCGCGCTGCATCACGTCGGCCTCGATGTATTCGGTGACCAGGGCGCCCCCCAGGTCAAGAGTGCTGTAGTGACCGCCCAGCAACAGGATGCCCTTGCCTCTGGCAAGGGCAGCGTCGACATGTTCAAGGCCGTGGACTTCTGTAATGGGCATGAAGCTGGTGGGACTGCGGAACCAGGCCAGCCCAATCTCCATGACACCGATGCCGTTGGCGCGGAAAGACGCCTTCACCAGTGCCTGCTTTTCCGTTTCGGATAACTCTGGAAAGCACAGGCGAATATTCACATCGGTGATTTGCTTGCGACGGCCGGCAAAGCGATAGGCTATGTCACCAACCCGTTTGCCCAGCCACCATTGTAACTTCAGTGGCAATTGGGCACCCAGCCACATGGCGGCGACCCCGATCCAGGTTGGCCACCAGCGCGGATGAAGGTAGCTGGTATAGCGGGTGTCGCGAGTTCTCTGTTTAGCGGTCTTCACTCGTGTCAGTCCCTGATGATTTTTAACGGCAAGAACCGGAGTTTAGCAGGGCCATTATCTCCGGCTAAAGCCGCAATATCCGCAAGTTGCGGAAAATCATGAATTCCAGGTCGCAGACGCCGGCCACCGCTTTATGTAGAATGACCGCCGCATCGACCCGGCCGGAGTTACCATGCTTCATTTTTTCTACTCCCTTTTTTTCCGCATCGCGCTGCCGTTTGTGTTGCTGCGGTTGTGGTGGATCGGGCGTACCAATCCTGAAGCGTTCGTGCGCTGGCAGGAGCGCCTGGGGTACGTGGAGGCCTTCGATGAGCCGGTCATATGGGTTCATGCCGTATCGGTGGGTGAAACCATTGCCGCAGCCCCCCTGGTGAAAGCCTTGCTGAGGCGTAATCCTGATATCCCCATATTGATGACCGCGATGACACCGACCGGCTCGGCCCGAGCCAGGGCTTTGTTCGGTGACCGGGTCCACTATGCTTTCTCACCTTATGACACACCCGGTGCGGTGCGCCGTTTTGTTGGCCGCGTAAGGCCCCGGGCGCTTGTGATTATGGAAACTGAGCTTTGGCCCAATATGATTGCTCTTAGCCGCCAACGCGAGGTGCCCATTTTTCTCATTAATGCGCGCCTTTCCAGCCGTTCCGCGCGGGGATATGAGCGGGTGGCGTCACTGGTTCGCCCGCTGCTCCGCAGTATTAGCTGGATAGCCGCGCAAGCAGAGGAAGACGCTGGCCGGTTCCTGCGTATTGGGGCCACGCCGGAGTCGGTGTCGGTGACCGGCAGTATCAAGTTTGATGTTGAGGTCTCGGACGAAGTGCGCGCCGAATCTTCGGGGCTGAGGGCGGCGCTGGGCGCTGACCGTCCGGTTTGGATCGCAGCCAGTACCCACGACGGTGAGGATCGCCAGATATTGGAAGCTCACCAACAAATCCTCGAGCATTTCCCGAACGCATTGCTGATGATTGTGCCGCGGCATCCAGAGCGTTTTGATGATGTGGCCAGGCTCATTGACGCCATGGGGCTCTCTCTTGTCCGTCGGTCCCAGTCAGGAAGTGACGGGGGCGGAAAGGTGGGGAGCGAGGTGTATCTTGGTGACACTATGGGTGAATTGCTAATGCTGTACGGCGCCTCCGATGTGGCCTTTGTGGGCGGTTCGCTGATTGAGCGCGGCGGCCACAACCCGCTGGAGCCAGCCGCTTGGGGAATACCTGTTGTTTCCGGGCCGCACATATTCAATTTCGAAACCATTTACGACCGCCTTGATTCAGGGCAGGGGCTGTTTATTACGGATTCGGCGGAGTCTCTTGCCCGGTGCGTCGTTCATCTCTTTTCGGATAAATCTTCTGCTCAAAAGGCGGGGCACAACGCGCTGGCGGTTGTGAATGCCAACCGTGGTGCGCTCGAAAAAGTGGTCGATGGGATTGTTAAGCGGGTCTAAGGTGTGATGCCGGCGTTTTGTTATTGGCCGGGGCATGGTGCCCCGGCCTGGTTTGCATCAGTTTACTGAGAGGGGTTGTCGATGGTTTCCTGTTCGTTAGCCATGGCTTCAATCCCCGGCGCTGATGCGCTCAGCCAATTGTTCAGGTCAACCAGATCCTGAGGGCTTAGGGTGCCAGCTGCCTGTTTCAGGTTCAGGGTGTTAATCACGTAGTCGTAACGGGCATTGGCGAAGTCACGCAGTGCCACGTAATAGTTCCGTTCCGCATCCAGCACTTCCACGATGTTCCGTGTACCCACTTCGTAACCGGCACGGGTGGCATCCAATGCACTGCGGCGGGAAATGATGGTCTGTTCAAGTGCATTGGCGGCCTCAATGTTGTTGTCAATGGTCAGGAACAGGCTGCGCGTGTTTACACGTACATCGCGGCGCGCTGTATTCAGGTCATGTTCGGCAGCCGTCACCAGCGAGCGCTGTTGACGCACGCTAGCCTTCGTTCCTCCTCCTGTATATAGAGGAATATTGAGGGACAGGCCAATGACGCCCTCAGTGCCTTCTTGTGTTGTTGATAAGGCGTTGTCGAGACGAGTTTCACGATAGGAGGCGGTAAGCTCAAGCGTTGGCAAATGGCCTGACTTGGCCGCTTTCAGGTCGGACTGACTTGCGTTAAGCTGGAAAAGGGTCGTTTGAAGAGACCAGTTGTTTTTGAGGGCTCTTGACTCCCAGGATGCTGGGTTTGCCGGTTCAGGGCGCCTAAGAGGGAAGTTCTGCCGAAGGTTTTCCAGAGCGGTAGGGTAATCGCCGGTTAGTCGCGCCAGTTGTTCTTTTGCAATGTTCAGTTGATTTTCAGCAGCGATGCGTTGGCTTCTGGCATCGTCATAGCTGGCCCGCGCTTCGTATACTTCGGTTATGGCGATAAGGCCCACTTCAAAGCGTTCCTGGGCCTGATCATATTGGCGCTGAATGGCAGCTTCAGTTGCTCTCGCGGTGGTAACTGTATCCTGAGCCCGCAAAACATTGAAATAGGCGGTTGCTGCATCGAGAATCAGTTGTTGTTGGGACAGGTTGTATTGGGCTTCAGCAGCCTTTGTTTGGAATTGGCTGGCTTCGTATGTAAACCAGTCGCTGGCCTGGAATATAGGTTGGCTCAACTCAACGCCGTAACGATAAGCCTTGTAGCTGTCACCCGAAAAAAACTGTCGCGCCAACTCATCGTTCCCTGAGCCGCTGAATGCGTTATGGGGCTCAAAATCTGTGTGGTTTACTGACCCTGTTGCCGTGATTTGCGGCAGCAGGGAGCTTTTACTGACGTCAACGGCAGCTTGCTGCGCCTGGAACTGAGCCTGAGCCGATGCAATGCCGGAATCATAGGAGAGTGCTTTCTCGTACGTTTCAACCAGATCCATGGATAGTGCAGGCTGGGCTGCGAGCAGTCCAATCAGCCCGGAAAGCAGTCGTTTCTTCATGATGTCTCCTGTTTGTGAATCACCCGGCGTGTTGGAATGCCTGGCCACATATGTTCAGATAGCCATTGAGCGTTTCAGGCTCGTCATTATGGACAATAATCGGCCTGAGCTCTACACTTGCAGTCGGCACTGATTGTAAGTGTCAATTACATTGATTTCGCGTCTTGACGGGGTGCTGGCGTCAGAACATCTGACCGCCGGCTGAGATTGCCATGCAGAACCCGCAACCTGATCCGGATAATACCGGCGTAGAGATTTGAGACAATATGCTGCAACGACACAGAACCGTTCTGTGATCACTGCCCGTCATACGCGACCCGTATACCTAATCAACCCCGGGGACGCACTATGACAACAATACCTTCCTATCTCAGCGATTCAGCAAAAGTCGATTCTGCAGCCATCAAGCCGCTGCCCCAGTCCCGAAAAATCTACGTTCAGGGTAGCCGACCTGATATTCGGGTGCCCATGAGGGAAATTACTGTGGGCGATACGCCGACCGACATGGGTGGCGAGAAAAATGCGCCCGTTGCCGTTTATGACACCTCCGGTCCGTACAGCGACCCTGAAGCCACCATTGACCTGCGTAAGGGGCTCAAGCCCATCCGTTCGGCCTGGATTGAGGAGCGCGGAGATGTAGAGCAGCTATCCGATTACACCTCTGAATTCACGCGTCGCCGGATGAAAGACCCCCTGCTGGACCCACTCCGTTTTATGGACGAGCGCAAGCCTCTGAGGGCCAAGCCCGGCAAGAACGTCAGCCAGATGCATTATGCCCGCCAGGGGATCATCACTCCTGAGATGGAATTTGTGGCCATCCGCGAGAACATGAAGCTGCAGGAAGCGCGAGAGCAGGGTCTACTGAAGGATCAGCACCCGGGCCAGTCCTTCGGCGCGTCCCTGCCGCAAGAAATTACGCCGGAATTTGTCAGGGACGAAGTTGCCCGCGGCCGGGCGATTATTCCCAACAATATCAATCACCCGGAAACCGAACCGATGATCATCGGTCGCAACTTCCTGGTAAAAATCAACGGCAACATCGGCAACTCGGCGGTCAGTTCTTCCATCGAGGAAGAGGTCGAGAAGCTCACCTGGGGCACTCGCTGGGGTTCCGACACCATCATGGATTTGTCCACCGGCAAGAACATCCATGAAACCCGCGAGTGGATCATCCGCAATTCGCCGGTTCCCATCGGCACCGTGCCCATCTACCAGGCGTTGGAAAAAGTCGGCGGCGCCGCCGAGGATCTGAGCTGGGAGATCTTCCGCGACACGCTGATCGAACAGGCAGAGCAGGGCGTGGATTACTTCACCATTCACGCTGGCGTGCGTCTGCACCATGTGCCGATGACGGCCAAGCGTACCACTGGTATTGTGTCTCGTGGCGGCTCCATCATGGCCAAATGGTGCCTGGCCCACCACAAGGAAAGCTTCCTGTACGAGCACTTCGAAGACATCTGCGAAATCATGAAGGCCTACGACGTATCCTTCAGCCTTGGCGACGGACTGCGTCCCGGTTCCATCGCCGATGCCAACGATGAAGCCCAGTTTGGCGAGTTGGAAACCCTGGGTGAGCTCACCAAGATTGCCTGGAAGCACGATGTCCAGGTGATGATCGAAGGTCCTGGGCATGTGCCCATGCAGTTGATCAAGGAAAACATGGACAAGCAGCTTGAATGCTGTGATGAGGCACCGTTCTACACCCTCGGGCCACTGACCACGGACATTGCCCCCGGCTATGATCACATTACTTCCGGTATCGGCGCGGCAATGATCGGCTGGTACGGCTGCGCCATGCTCTGCTATGTCACCCCGAAAGAACACCTGGGCCTGCCCAACAAGGACGACGTGAAAACCGGCATCATCACCTACAAGATCGCCGCCCACGCCGCTGACCTGGCGAAAGGTCACCCCGGTGCCCAGATCCGCGACAATGCCCTGTCGAAGGCTCGTTTCGAATTCCGCTGGGAAGACCAGTTCAACCTCGGCCTGGACCCGGACACCGCGCGCGCCTTCCACGACGAAACCCTGCCCAAGGACTCCGCGAAGGTGGCTCACTTCTGCTCCATGTGTGGCCCGAAGTTCTGTTCCATGCAGATTTCCCAGGAGGTCAGGGACTATGCCAAGGAGCATGGGCTTGACGAAGTTTCGGCGGTGGATGCCGGTATGAAGGAGAAGTCCCGGGAGTTTGTGGAGGCCGGGTCCAAGCTTTATGACAAGGTCTGAGTTTTTGTAAGACTGTTTGGTTTGGCGTCTGAGCCACGAGCACAAGGCTTGCACCCAAACCAAAACAACGGCTATCGTTCAGAATCGTTCTCAAAAACGGATCCGAACACAGCAATGACTGAACCCTTCCAGTTCAAAGCCAGCGACGTCAAAATTGAAAAGCGCGAAACCGTCTTTCAGGGCTTCTTCCGCATGGACAAACTCTGGCTGACCCACCCGCGCTTCGATGGCGATGAAATGCCCACCTTCACCCGCGAACTCTTCATCCGCGGCGATGCCACCTGCGTATTACCCTACGATCCTGATCGGGACGAGGTCGTCCTTCTGGAACAATTCCGCCTCGGCGCCCTTGGCCGTGACCAGTCCCCCTGGTTGCTGGAGCTTGTGGCAGGCATGAACGAGGACGGCGAGTCGCCGGAAGAGGTGGCCCAGCGGGAAGGTCAGGAAGAAGCCGGACTGACCTTTGAACCACTCGAAAAAATCTGCGACTACCTGGTTTCTCCTGGCGGAAGCACGGAACTGATCCACCTTTTCTGTGGTCGTATCAGCACCGAATCCGCGGGCGGCCTGTTTGGCATGGAGCATGAACATGAAGATATCCGTGCCCACGTATTCAGCGCCGACGAAGCCATCGCAATGATTTATGATGGACGTATCAATAACGCCGCAGCAATTATCGCGCTGCAGTGGTTGCAGTTGAATCGCCCGCGACTGCGGGAAGGTTGGAGCTGATATGACAGAATGGGTGATGAAACCCCGGCGCTATGTACCGGATTTACGACGTTTCGGCGCGCTGTGTGATGGTAACTACATGCGGCTTCACCGATTGCGGAAGCTGGAGGCCAAAGGCCAGCCGATTTGCGAATTCGAGCTTCACCGTGAGGACCAGTACCTGGGCAGGGTGCGCATCGAAGTGCTGCAAACCACAAAGTATACCGAAACCCTGCTGCTGGAGCAGGTGCACAATTCCGGGCGCTGGCTTAACAATCCCCAGCTGACCGTGCGGGTTTATCACGATGCCAACATGGCAGAGGTGATCAGCTGTTACCGCGACCGGCACATCGCCCCGGTGAACGACTACCCGAACCGGTTTATGCACCACCCGGACGAGAAGGTTCAGGTCAACAGCTTCCTGGCCGACTGGCTGGACTACTGCCTGCGATTTGGTCACCTGCCCATGGAACACGCCGCCTGGTCCGCCGGGGAAGGCGTGGACTAAGGTTGTATGTTTGCCCCCAAGTTATTGGCATAGAGTGCGCTGTAGAGTGTGCGAGAGTTGTCAAAACAGGCAATTAGGTCCAAAAGCCTGAACAGAATGTGATGAATATTCCGGATGCAGTCGTAGAAACTGAATAGTCTGCCAATATGCCTGCATCACCAGTGAGTGTTGCGAAAACGCAAGAAACACGAGCGCCATGACCGAGAATGACAACCAGCGTGCCCTTCGGGTGCTACAACTGACCGACCCGCACCTGATGGCCGATCCGGGCGGTGAGCTGCTGGGTGTCAATACCAGAGACAGTCTGGACGCTGTGATCGCGCAGGCGCTGCACGACCATGGTCAGCCGGATCTCATCCTTGCCACCGGGGACATCGCCCAGGACGCGACCGAAGAAGCCTACCGGCTTTTTGGTGACAAGCTGAAGGTGTTTCGTTGCCCATCGGCCTGGATGGCCGGCAATCATGATGACTCGCCATTGCTGAGCCGTATCGCCGCAGAAAGACAGGCCAACCAGCGCCGTATTGTTCAGGGTGGGTGGCAGTTTTTATTACTGGACACCTCGGTTCCCGGCAAGGTATTTGGTGAGCTGGCGGAATCGGAACTGGTCTTCCTTGAGGAGGCTCTCAGCCAAACCCCTGATACTCCGACGCTCGTCGCTCTTCATCATCATCCCATAGAAATTGATACCGAATGGATGTCGCCGATCGGGCTGCGGAATCGTGATGCCTTCTGGCAGGTGATAGACCGTTTTCCACAGGTTAGAATCGTACTTTGGGGACATATTCACCAGGAACTGGATCAGACCCGCAACGGTATTCGCCTTCTGGCCACACCGTCCACTTGCATCCAGTTTACTGCCGGTTCGGTGGAGTTTTCGGTAGAGGACAAGGCGCCCGGTTATCGTTGGTTCGAGTTGCTGCCTTCAGGAGATTTCACTACGGAAGTCAGCAGGGCCACGGATTTCGTGTTCGATCTGGACAGCACCAGTTCCGGCTATTAACAGTTTTTTGACACGCTGGCCGGCCTGTTAAAGGCGGTCAATTTACGTATATAATTCCATCTCCGCTCAGGACGAGCGAAAGACATTAACTTCTTCAGGGATCGAAGACATGCCTCAGGCAACCGGACTGCAGTTCACGGCCACCCTTGGCCAACTCCCCAAAGACCTGTTCGTGGTCGCCCGTTTCGAACTGACCGAACACCTCTCCAGGCTGTGTCACTGCAAGCTGGAACTGGCCAGTACCTCCCCGGACATT
>NZ_JBDWCL010000071.1:0-98464 GCF_039977835.1 Marinobacter sp.
CTTCCTGGCCAGCTAACTCGGCCACCGTCAGGCTGTGAGGTGGGGCCATCTTCTGGAGAATGGCTTCCTTACGTTCCGGTGAGTAATGGGGCATGGTTGTCCTCTGAAATGATCAGGCGACAACTACGCTGACACATAGGGCCAGCCCCGGGCTACTAATTGATCTGGTCCCCGTGGTGCATGGCTAGCAAAGGCTCTGCCTCTATGCGTTTCTGGCGGGAATCAAGACCCAATGAGATCCTTCCCGCTGACTTCGTTAGCACGCAGGTTGTCCGCTTCCGGTCAACCAAAACCGGACAGAATTTGGCAGGTTGTTTATAACTTAGTGACTGCGTAAAGTGCGAAATGTAGGGCATGGGGTAGCAGTCACATTGGCAGGTTTCGGACAACGGTAACCAGACAGTCTTGCATCCCGAGTCGGCGTAAATCGTGCAACTAACGGTTTAAAAAGGGATTTTTAAAGAGTCCTTTCAACCCCTAACTGCCTGAACCACATCAGGTTAGCTCGATTAACCCCGTCCTAAAACACCTTGGTACAGCACCCTCCTGAGGAGGTCTCAGGTTCGAATCCTGACGGGAGGGCCATTAACTTGGCAAACCAAAAAGTTACCATCAAGATAACCCCCTCACCTGTGATCATTCGCACCTGAGCAATCCGAAAACCTCCGATTCGATCAGTGACCTTTGCACGGCTTTCAGCTAATTATCTTTGTGGCACAGCCGTTCTACGATCGTTGAGCAAACAAATTCGCTTGATAAGCTTAACTTTGGTCGCAAAGCGGACATTAAGGTTGCCGCTGAGGGTAAGCCGAAAAAATGAATCGGATCCCATAGAGAAATCCGGGAACATGAATGCGCGGCAAACTGTACAAAAGTTAGTCAGTTCCGGGACGCGACGATCAGGTGTAATTTTAGTGGTGGCGTAAAGTACTGGCCCACAAACTCGTTAGCAAGGAAAGGAGCTTGTTATGAAAGCACTTACCTGGCATGGCACGCATGACGTACGCGTCGAAAACGTCGCTGACCCTGAAATCCAGGAATCACGCGACGCCATCATCAAAATCACAGCCACCGCCATTTGCGGCTCAGACCTCCATCTGTACAACGGCTTGATGGGCGGTATGCAAGAGGGGGATGTGCTCGGCCACGAATTCATGGGCGAGGTCGTGGAAACCGGCGGCGAGGTACCTAATCTCAACAAGGGTGATCGCGTGGTCGTGCCCTTCACCATTGCATGCGGCAGCTGTTTTTTCTGCCACCAAAACCTGTACTCGCTGTGCGATAACTCCAATCCCAACGCGGATATGGCTGCCGAAACGATGGGCCATTCCCCCTCCGCCTTATTCGGCTATTCGCACATGCTCGGAGGGATCCCCGGCGGCCAGGCCGAGTACGTGCGTGTGCCCTACGCTGACGTCGGCCCGCTCAAGGTCGAATCCGACTACTCCGACGAACAACTACTGTTCTTGTCGGACATCTACCCGACTGGCTATATGAGCGCAATCAACGCCGACATCGTCCCCGGCGACACCGTGGCTGTCTGGGGCTGTGGGCCGGTAGCGCAGTTCGCTATTCGCAGCGCCTGGATGCTGGGCGCCGGTCGGGTAGTCGCCATCGACCGCGTGCCCGAGCGTCTGAAGTTGGCGGAAGAAAAAGGCGGCGCCGAAGTTATCAACTTCGAAAAAGAGAATGTCTATGAAAAACTGTTAGAGATGACCAAGGGTTACGGGCCGGATCGTTGTATTGATGCAGTGGGTGCAGAAGCACACGGCGCCGGCGACCCAGAGGCCGAACGGCGTGATCCGGATTCAGGCGAGGCCAATCATCC
The DNA here is from genome assembly GCF_039977835.1 of Marinobacter sp. GTDB lineage: Bacteria > Pseudomonadota > Gammaproteobacteria > Pseudomonadales > Oleiphilaceae > Marinobacter. The sequence goes on from NZ_JBDWCL010000071.1 coordinate 1,829, forward strand.
ACTTGCCATAAATGAAATGATCCGTTGCTGCCGCAAGGGCGGGCATTTGTCTCTCCCCGGCGTCTACACCGCTCCCGTGGACGGGTTCATGCTCAACGCACTAATGAATAAAAGTCTGTCGGTTAAAAGCGGCCAAACCCATATGCAGCAATACATGCCACCGCTGCTCCAGACAATTGAACAGGGCTTGATAGACCCGTCATTCATTATTACCCACCGAGAAAAGCTGGCAGACGCAGCGGGTGCATACGAGCGGTTCAACACCAAGTCCGATGGCTGCATTAAAGTGGTTATGACGCCGTGATGCCACAACGACAACTGTCGAAGACGACGCGCGGTCGTGTTAACGCCATTGCCCTTCTGCCTCTCATAATGTTTTTGGGCGGATGCACAGGCTCGGAGACGTCCGAGCCTGATATTGAACCTGCAGGGCAGGAGGAATCCACCAAGACCGACGTGCTTGAAGCCGGAGCGTCATTGCTACAAGCAAACGATCCGCTTGAGCCAATGGAGGTTTATCTCGTGGGCTTTCATCCGATGAAGGACGACCCCTCCCGTCAGATGGAAGCCCACCATTTCTGCAATCAGGTTAATGAAGATTTCGCACAGTGTGTGCTTTTCGACGGCAACACAAAGAACGCTAACCTGAATGGGATCGAGTACATAATTTCCGAGCAGTTATTTGGACAGCTGCCCGAAGACGAGAAGCAGTATTGGCATCCCCATAATGGAGAGATTCTCTCTGGCCAACTCGTAGCCCCTGGCCTCCCCGAAAAAGCAGACCATGAGCTCATGAAGAGCAAGATGAACAGCTATGGAAAGACGTGGCATACATGGGATACGGCGCCGACCGGATCAAAACATTCAATTCCTTTAGGCAAGCCGCGACTGGCCTGGTCGTTCAATCGTTTTGGGGAAGCACAGGAGCAACTCGTCGAAGAACGTGATCAACGTATGAACATTAATACCGAAGAGCGTCGTAAAGGGCGGGAAGACCTCATACCGCTTGCGAAACCTCAGTCTGGCGTGGACAGTCTTAAGGGCAGGTTCGAAGGCCCTACCGAGCCTATCCCTGGCGTTGAAGATAAGAACCCTGCCCCACCTGATTCTCACTCCGGCTCAAGGGGCAGCTGACGCTTGTGCCCGGTACGTCGGTAGCCATTCACGATCGTATCGAAAACGCACTCGGAGACCTCCCGGTTCGCCAGGAAGGTGTCAATCTCCTGGTACGTGACACCAAGCACCTCATGGTCGGGCTTCTGCGGTTCAAGCGACTCGAGATCGGCGGTGGGCAGCTTGTTCACCAGCCATTCCGGTGCGCCAAGCTGCTGGCCCAGTAAGCGCACCTGGCTCTTGTTCAAGCCGGTGAGTGGGGCAACATCGCAGGCACCGTCTCCATACTTGGTGAAGAAGCCCATCAGCGCCTCGGCAGCCTGGTCGGCGCCAACCACCAGACCACTGAGCGTCCCGGCCACGGCATACTGGGCCAACATCCGCTGGCGTGCCTTGATGTTCCCCAACACGAAGTCGCGCTGGCTGGCGTCCTCGAACGACAGCCCGCCGCTTTCCAGCGAGTCCAATAACGCATCACTGCCACTTTTGATGTTCACATCATGCACTTCGTCAGGCTGGATAAACCGCAGCGCCCTGTCGGCATCGTCGGCGTCCTTCTGCTCGCCATAGGGCAGACGCATGGCCACAAAGCGGGCCTGTTCGCCCTGATCACGCAGCTGGTTCACTGCCAGTTGTGCCAGGCGTCCCGCCACTGTGGAGTCGATACCGCCGCTGACGCCAAGCACCAGCGTTTTTTGACCGCTTTCCTGCATGGCCCGGCACAGGAAGTCACGGCGCCGCTCAATTTCGTGCTGGACATCGATTTCCGGCCGGACTTGCAGCTGCGCCACGATGGCGCGCTGAATTGCATGTCGCCGGTATCCCGTATCTGCTTTCGCTCGGGCTTCAAGACACAGGCGATGATAGTGGGGCAGGCGTTCCAGCGCATAGTGGGCGGCAGCCAGTCGTACTTCATTGCGTTTGCCCTCGAAGCGGCGAGTCTCGCAGTAAAGGTGATATTCGCCTTCGTGGCGAAACGCCCACGCGAAACAGACGGTTCCGATGGGTGTATCATCATCGCCGGGGTTGGGGCCGGCGATGCCAGTGTTAGCCAGGGCCACGTCGGCACCGTTGTTCTCCAGCGCCCCGCACGCCATCTCACCACATACTGCCTCGCTGGTCAGGCCGTAACGTTCAATGGTGTCATAGCGAACACCAAGATAGCGATGCTTGGATTGAGGCGAATAGACCCCGAGGCCAGAATCGATACTCCGGCCGCTGCCTGGCACCCGGGCCAATTCGGAGAAGATGAGACCTGCGGTGCAGGATTCGGCGGTCGCAAGTCTCAGTTCATTGTCGACCAGATAATCCGTGATGCGTTTCAGCAGTTCCATTTTTCATTCCCTTGTGCCGACTGTTCCTTATGGCGCTTCCCAGTAAATCATCCCTGAGGTTTTCCCGAGGATGTTTGCGGATATGTAACTGTCACAGGGCTTGTTCGCAAGCCCATAGGACACATGCAAAGGCAGAAGATGCTCTTCCCTAGGATGGCAGAAACGGGCATAGGGCGCGCGCTCCCAGTGAGCCAGACGCTCAGCCCGCTCTGTTTCCTGCAGACTGGCATCAGCACAGGTTGCTTCCAGCCAGTCCTCAAACGCCTGGTTACGCGCCTGAATCTCCGGCGTCTGTGCCCAGAAAAACGCCCGCATGTTATGGAACGAGAACCCCGAGCCGATCACCAGCAGATTGTCGTAGTCCAGTGCCTGCAAAGCACGACCAATCGCCAGGTGGGTGTCGGCATCCAGGCTGTCCACAAGGGATAGCTGCACGCACGGGATATCTGCCTCCGGATACATCAGCTTGAGCGGCACGAACAGCCCATGATCAAAGCCCCTTTGATCATCAAGCCGCGCCGGGATGCCATGCTCATCCAGTACCTGACAGACCTGGTCAGCCAACCCCGGCTCACCCGGGCAGGGATACTCTATAGTGTAGGCCTCCGGCGGAAAGCCATAGTAATCGTAGATGAGCTGCGGATTGGCGCCCGAGGTGACCGTAGGTACAGACTCCTCCCAGTGGGCACTGATAACCAGTATCGCCGACGGCTTCTGAAGCTTCCCGGCAAGTTCTGTTAGCCGGTCTACCATTTCCCGGTGCCCTGGATCCCCCAACAGCGGCATTGGGCCGCCGCCATGGGAAATGAACAACACATTGATGTCAGCTTTCATGGCGGTTGCTCCTGTGATCAGAGTTCGCCCGGCCCTGCCGGCACAATACCGGTCGGGTTCAGTGCCTTGATGGAGTAATACCCGGCCTTGATGTGATCAAGGTCGACCGTATTAGCAATGCCGTCAAGCGCCAGAATCCTGTGCATGTAGGCGTGCAGCCGGGGCATGGCTCGCAGGGTATTGCGGTTACACTTGAACAGACCGTGGTAGGCAGCGTCAAAGCGCACCAGGGTCACGAACAGACGTATGTCGGTCTCCGTCAGTTGATCACCGAACAGGTACGTGCGCCCATCTGCCAGGCGTGAGTCCATTTCATCCAGGGCGGCAAACACCTTGGTGTAGGCTTCATTATAGGCCTCCTGGCTGGAAGCAAAGCCGGCCTGATATACGCCGTTGTTCAGGTTCGTGTACAGATAATCGTTGAGCCTGTCGATATCCCCTGCCAACTCTTCCGGATACAGGTCCGGGCCTTCATTCACAATCTCGGCGAACGCACTGTTCAGCATCCGCAGGATCTCTGCGGACTCGTTATTCACGATGGTGCCCGTGTGGTTGTCCCAGAGCACCGGCACGGTGGCGCGACCGGAGATTTGTGGATCGGCACGGGTATAAAGCTCGTGCATATAGCGCGCACCGTTGAGTGTATCCTCCTCCGCGCCGGGGTAGCCGCCAAACTGCCAGCCCTGACCTGTGAGCCGGGGGTTGACGACGGTAACACCAATCACATCATTGAGCCCTTTCAGTTCCCGGGCCATCAGCGCCCGCGATGCCCAGGGGCAGATGTACGCCACGTACAGGTGATACCGACCCTTCTCCGCCTTGAAGCCCCCCCTCCCGGTGGACCCGGGCGTACCATCCGGTGTGATCCAGTTGCGAAACGGAGAGGTCTGGCGGATAAACCGCCCCTCCTCGTCCTGCGCCTGTACCGGCTGCCAGTTCTCTTTCCATATACCGTTTACCAGCATGATTCAGACTCCTTTGTGCAGCATCTTATCCAGCGACAAGCGGCCCGCGCCCTGAATCGCCAACGCCAGCGAGACCACAAACAAGGTCAGGGCATACTCGTAACCGTTGTTGGACATGAACAGCCCGTTACCTATATGAACAGAGAAAATAGCCACCAGCATGGTAAAGGCTGTAACCAGGGCCGCAGGCCGTGTCAGCAGGCCAAGAACCAGTGCCAGACCGCCAAAGAACTCGGCACCGCCGGCCAGCAGTGCCATCAGGTAGCCCGGTTCCAGGCCAATGCTCGCCAGCCAGTTCGCCGTGCCTTCGAGGCCGTAGCCGCCGAACCAGCCGAAGAGTTTCTGTGCGCCGTGAGCTGCCAGAATCAGCCCGACCGGCACCCGAAGAATCAGGGCGGCAAAACCACCGGTGGATTGGAACAGCGCCTGTGTAATTTTTGAGTTCATGATAATCACCTCGAATCTTCCTCGTTTGGGTTTGTCCCGAAGCTTGTGCCTCAGGTGATGGACCCACTGTACTATCACCAAATCGGTAGACTAAGATGGCTATTGTTGTTTTATTATCAACAAATCATTGATAGAAGTGCTGAACTACAGGACGCCCCAATGGACCGCATCGATGCCATGCGCGCTTTCGTGACAGTGGTGAACGAAGGTACTTTTACCCGTGCCGCGGACCGGCTCGGCCTGTCGCCGCAACTGGTCAGCAAATACGTTTCGCAACTGGAACAACACCTGGCCGTACGCCTGCTCAACCGCACCACCCGAAGAATCCACCTGACCGAAGCGGGCACCCGCTATCATCAGCGTGCCCAGCAGGTGCTCAACGATATTGACGATATGGAGAGCCAGCTCGACGATCTGCAAGCCCAGGCCCAGGGTCTGCTACGGATAAGCGCCCCTGTCTCTTTTGCCATACGACACATGGCGCCCTTGCTGAGTGAATTCCAGCGAGCTCACCCCGCCGTGGGAATTGATCTGCAGCTGAACGACCGGAAAGTGGATATCGTGGAAGAGGGGTTCGATATTGCACTACGGATCGGTCACCTTAAAAGCTCCTCCCTGATTGCCAAACGGCTCGCCCCGGTGAGACTGGTTCTTTGCGCATCGCCGGCCTACCTTGAACAACACGGCACGCCGGAACGCCCCGAAGATCTCCTTAACCATCGCTACCTGCGCTACAGCTACATGGATATGGACGCCGGTCCCGCGGTCCATAAGTGGCTGCAGGGGAGTGGCCGCGACAACACCAAGGAGATGATCAGCAACAATGGTGACGTTCTGATAGAAGCGGCAATTGCCGGAGCCGGCATAGTCTTACAGCCCACATTCATTACAGGCGCGGCGATCAGGGAAGGAAAACTGCAGGTCCTCCTGCCTGAACATGAGCCAGAGCCCATGGGACTCTATGCGGTATATGCACACCGGCAGCTGTTGGCCAGCAAGGTTCGCGGCTTCATCGACTTTATTGACGGTTTTTTTGGAGAACCGCCATACTGGGACCGGTTTGGACAATGAATGTCGGGGGTTTAGCCGTAGCGGATCTGGCAAGCTACCAGCCCCTTCACGGCGACCCTGAAAAATTCATTTGAGAGTGTAATAACAGTTCAATTGAACTATAAAGAAAGGGCTCAATACGGAAAATCGCTACCCTGACAATGTACAAAAAAGGAAGGATGCCAATGAAACCTGTCAGAAAATTTCCTGTAAATTCCGCGCGGCAGTGGATAGCACTATCGCTACTCCCGGTTCTGGCCCTGGGCACGGGCAGCGCCCTGGCTGACTGTGAAAGGGGCGCTCTGGACGCCATGTATTGTGATGAAAATGGCGACCTCGTTGCTGATCTTCCGGACGACAAGTCGGAGTGGGTCAATCCGGACACCCTGATTTTTGCCTACACACCGGTAGAAGACCCCGCGATCTATTCGGATATCTGGCAGCCCTTTATCGACCACCTTGAAGACGTCACCGGCCGGGACGTTCGCTTTTTCGCTGTTCAGTCCAACGCCGCCCAGGTAGAAGCCATGCGTAGCGGCCGCCTGCACGTTGCGGGTTTTTCCACCGGCCCCACGCCGTTTGCGGTTAATCTCGCAGGAGCGGTCCCCTTCGCCTTGATGGGCTCGGATGAAGGGCAGTTCGGCTACACGCTGCAGGTCTATACCCAGCAGGATTCAGACATCAAGGAATTACCAGACCTGAAAGGCAAGCGCGTGGCTCACACCTCGCCGACGTCCAACTCGGGCAACCAGGCACCCAGGGCGCTCTTCCCGGAAATGGGTGTGGTGCCGGGGGAGGATTACGACGTGATTTATTCCGGCAGCCATGACCAGTCCATGCTCGGGGTTGTCGCCGGCGACTACGACGCCGCACCCGTGGCCTCTGAGGTGGTTGAACGCATGGCAGACCGGGGCCTATACGACGAAGAGGATGTGAGAATTGTCTGGGAGTCCGATCGCTTCCCAACCACGTCCTACAATTACGCCTACAACCTGCATCCTGACCTGGTCGAAAAAATCAAGGAAGCCTTTTATTCCTTCAAATTCGCAGGAACAGAACTCGGCGAGGAATTCGATGGCGTAGAGACGTTTATTCCCATCGATTACAAACAGCATTGGAAAGTTATCCGGGCTATCCAGTCTGCCAACGGCGTGCAGTACACCCCGGACAATCTGCAGTAACGTCGACGTTCTGCCGGTGCAGCCATGGCTGCACCGGCAGGCATTCCGTTCATTTCCGCAGGTGCAAAACGCCCATGCTTGAGATTTCCAACCTGGTTAAACGTTACGGTAGCGACGATCCGGTATTGAAAGGGCTGGATCTGGTCGTAGAAGGCAATACCGTGGTGTCCGTCGTCGGGGCATCCGGTGCCGGCAAGAGTACAATGCTGCGGTGCATCAATCGTCTGGTAGAGCCCTCCTCCGGCTCCATCCAGCTGAACGGCCGGGAACTGGTCAACCTCCGGGGGGCCAACCTGCGGCATGCCCGCCGGAAAATCGGCATGGTGTTCCAGGGGTTTAACCTGATCGACCGGCTGACAGTAATGGAAAATGTGCTGGCGGGCCGTCTTGGCTATGTATCTTTTTACCAGGCCCTGACCCGAAAATTTCCCCAGACCGACATAGATCGCGCGTTCCATCTGATGGACCGTGTTGGCATTGCCCACTACGCCGACAAGAGGGCCGATGAACTCTCCGGCGGCGAACGCCAGCGCGTAGGCGTTATCCGGGCTCTGATGCAGGAACCTGAGATCTTGCTCGCCGATGAACCAACCGCCTCCCTTGATCTCAAAACATCCGAACAGATCATGGTGCTGTTACAGAGCCTCGCCAGTGAGCTCTCCCTGCCGGTTCTGATCAACATTCACAACGTCTCCCAGGCCAGAACCTACACCGACCGGATTGTTGGGCTGCGCAACGGTCAGATGATTTTTGACGGCACTCCTGGCGAGTTCAATCAGGAGGCGCTCGATGCCATCTACGGAGGCATAGAGGCGCCCGATGAAACCGGAGGCGAGGAGCAGCCGACGGCTGAGGCGCGAACAACATGAGTGAAGCAAGATCTGGCTCTGGCCCGCTTGCCGGGCAGACATGGAGAAAGCCGCCTTTCATCGCCAGCCCCTGGCTCAGATACGGCCTGCTGATCGCGGTGGGGGTTTATTTCTACTGGACGTTCAACACGCTGCCATTCAACTGGGAACGGATCGCCGAGGGCCTGCCGAGGGCCGCCCGTATATTCGGAGGGGCCTTTCCTCCCAGCTTTGAGCGGAGCGACTTGATGTGGACCGGCTTCAAGGAGAGCTTCCAGATAGCCTTCCTGGCCACCCTGCTTGGCGTTTTTCTGTCCATCCCCATAGCCCTGATGGCGGCAAAAAACCTTGCGCCCCTACCGATATACCTTCTTGGGCGCGGCATCATCATTCTCTCCCGCAGCTTCCATCCGGTGATCGTCGCCATCCTGTTCGTGGCAGCGGTCGGGTTTGGGCCACTTGCCGGCATTCTGACGCTGACGCTCTACTCCATCGGTTTCGTTGCCAAACTCCTTGCTGAAAAGGTGGAGGAAATCGACTGGGGGCAGATGGAAGCCATGCGGGCGGCGGGCGCTGGCTTTTTCAAGACCCTGATTTATGCGGTCTTTCCCCAGATCCTGCCACGCCAGATCGGTCTTTCCATGTACCAGCTGGACAGCAACCTGCGGGCCTCGGCCGTTGTCGGTATTGTCGGCGCAGGGGGCATTGGCTCCACCCTGATGAACGCCTTCGGGCGCTACGATTACGACTTCGCCTTTGCAATCCTGATTCTCATCGTCGGTGTGATTCTTGTCAGTGAAGGGATCAGCGGATGGGTGAGGAAGAAAATATGGTAGAGCAGACAGCAGAACTTAGCGGTCGCCCATGGACCCGGTACAGCAGAAAGGAGCGCTGGCTCCGCTTCACGATCTATTTTTTCACTCTCTTTGCAGTGGTCTGGGCCATCAGGGACATTGATATTTTCTGGCCCTGGGTGTGGGATGCCCCTACCCAGATCCAGAACCTGGGAAGCCGCATGTGGCCCCCTGAGTTTGAGGCTTGGTCGGCGATCCTCAATGCCATGCTGGAAACCGTGCACATAGCCACGCTATCCACCATGCTCACCATCTTCATCGCGCTCCCCGTGTCCTACATAGCGGCCCAGAACACCACACCCAATCGGCTGACCCTCTGGATCGGCCGGTTTATTCTTGTGTCCAGCCGCTCCGTGAACACCATTATCTGGGCATTACTGTTCGTGGCCATCTTCGGCCCGGGCGTGCTTGCGGGCATCCTGGCAGTAATGTTCCGGTCCGTGGGATTTATCGGCAAACTCATGGGTGAAGCCATTGAGGAAATCGACCGACGACCCGTGGAATCCATGGAAGCCACCGGAGCCTCACGGATGAAAGTCGTCCTGTTCGGGATTGTGCCCCAGGTGATGCCGGCGTTCTTTGCCATCGTCATCCTGCGATGGGACATCAACATCCGCGAGTCCACCGTGCTGGGGCTGGTCGGAGCCGGTGGTATCGGCGTTCTTCTCCAGGGGTCCATTGATACCTTCGCCTGGCAGACGGTAGCAACCATACTGCTGGCCATCATTGGCCTGGTGCTCCTGGGTGAAGCACTGACGAGCATGCTGCGCAAGAAGGTACTGTAAACCGTGATGTTGATGAGCAAAGCCCATGCATGATTTTGATTTTCAGAATGCCAGATATCTCTTCACGGATGTGGATGACACTCTGACCACCGACGGTCGCTTGCGCCCCGAAACCTACAGTGCCATGTGGCGACTGGCGGATGCCGGTATTACCATAGTCCCGGTAACCGGCGGCTGTGCAGGCTGGTGCGACCAGATCATAAGGACCTGGCCTGTCCAGGCGGTTATTGGCGAAGGTGGCAGCTTTTACTTTTCACGCACTGCAAACGGCTCGGTAGACTGCCGATACTGGGCGGACCGTGAAAGCCATCAGGCCGACCGGCTCGCCATCATCGAGGCCATCGGCTCCCTGAATCCGGCACTGGACCTCGCCCTGTCCAAGGATCACCACTTCCGGCTGGTGGATGTTGCCATCGACTACAATCAGGATTGCCGGCTTTCGGATGGCCAGGTGCGCGAGGTCATGAAGGAACTGGTCAACCGAGGCTTCCGGGTGAAAAAAAGCTCCATTCACATCAATGTCGCCCGGGGAACTTTTGACAAGTGCGCCATGGCCCGGCGCATGGCCGCCGAGCTTTTTAACCTCTCGACCGAACAGCTGAAGGCCCAATCGGTTTTCATCGGTGACGCGCCCAACGATGAAAGCATGTTTGCCTTTTTTCCCCAGAGCGTTGGGGTTGCCAACATTGAGCCGCACCTCGATCACATGAAGTACCGGCCCGCCCATGTCACCAGAAACCGATGCGGAGCGGGGTTTGTCGAGCTTGCGGACCAGTGGCTCGACAGCATTGCTCTTGCGACAGCAGTCAGCCGGGACTGAGCTTCATAAAATGAAACTCACGAAACGGCAGACGCTGATTCTAGAACAGGTGCGACGCGACAACCATGTCGAGGTAGAGAACATCGCTCGCCAGTTCCGGGTAACGACACAGACCATCCGCAAGGACATAAACCGGCTCTGTGAACTGGGGCTTCTGAGAAGGCGCTACGGGGGTGTAAGCCTGCCATCTTCCATGACCAATGTGTCGGTCATGTCCCGCCGGGCGCTGAACCAGTTTGCCAAACAGGCCATGGCGGCAAGACTTGCAGGGCACATTCCCGAAAACTCGTCGGTTTTCCTCGGCGTCGGCAGCAGTATGGAATTCGTGGCGCGGGAACTTTCGGCCCACACCAGCCTGCAGGTGCTTACCAACAATCTGGGCGTTGTCTCTGCCCTGAGCGGCAACCCTGGTATTGAGGTTATCGTTTCCCGGGGCAGCCTGCGGCACTACGACCTGGATCTGGTGGGCCACCAGACTGTCGCGTTTTTTAACGATTTCCGGGCGGATTTCGGGGTGATTGGAACAGGAAGCCTGGATTCCGCCGACGGGCTGATGGATTTCGACCCGCGGGAGGCAGAAATAAGCCAGGCGATTCTGGCCAATTCAAGGCAGAGGATTCTGGTGGCTGATCACAGTAAATGGGAGCGCACGGCGTCCGTAAAAGTAGTCCCCTTCTCCGGCATTGATCTTTTCATTACGGATTCCATACCGGATGACAAGCGCCGCGCACTTCCAGCCTCGCTGAAGGTCATTCGAACTCAGGACGACTAAGCCGGAACGCCCCGCCGCGCCTGGGACACTATAGATCTGCAGGATCTTCTGACTCCGCCCCGCTTCCTCGCAACCAGGCCGCCCGAAAGGTTTCCGTAGCCACCCCCGCCAGCAACCCGAAAAACGGGTCGGCCCACACAGTAACCAGCGCTGTTATTGCGATAACCGGCCAGCAGGATGGTTTCGCTGTCCACAGTCGCCTGGACAAGGCAAGCTCGACGGCCGCAACCAGCAACATGGCCCCAAGACCAGCCGTTGGAATAGCCGCAACAAGGGAAAGGCCACCGGGCATGAAAGCGACCATCAGCAACGCTGTTCCAAGCAGAACCGGAGCGAGGCCGGTCCGGGCACCGAAGCGGTAGTGCGCCGCCACGCCGCCCGCTCCGTGGCACATGGGCAAGGCGCCAAAGGGCACCATAAAGAGATTGGCCAGGCCGGTCGTGACAGACAGCCGGGCCGGCGTAACGCGATGCGCCTGCTCGCCGAAGTAATCCCCGGCCACCAGTGCAGTCAGCACGATGGCATTGGTTAAGGTAAGGGCCAACTGGGGCAACACCAGGGCGGAAACTGCCTGCTGCCAGTCATCCATGGCCGGTAACTCCGGCATTGAGAGTGCGAACGAATCTACCTCGGGGAGCATAAGCCCCGGGGCGCCCAGAGCCACGCCCATTGTTATCGCTGCAACAAGCCCTGCCAGCGCCGCTGGCCAGAGCGGAAACAATTTCAGGGTAAGGACCAGCACCGCCAGGGTGACTGCACCCACCGGCAGGGAGGTGGCCATCAAACCGACACTCATACTGGCCAGCAGCAAGCCCAGCCCCAACTGAAGGCCGCTTAACACCGACCTGGGTATGAGACGGGCTGCCCCATTAATCCATCCGGTTGAGCCCAGTAACAACAGGACCAGCCCGATCAGCACGCCACTGGCAACCAGGCTCTGGGAACTCACCTGGGTAGTCAGCAGCAACGCGGCAACCGCCTTCATGGGCTGTACCGGTATCGGCAGCCGATAATACAGCCCCGTTGCAATATAGAACGCGGCAAAGCCCAGCAGCACCGGTATTGGAGCCAGGCCTGCCAGGCCGATAGCCCCCAGCCCCAGTGGAATCAGGGTACCAATGTCTCCCAACGCACCACCGGCATCCCTGACCAATGCTTTTTGTAGTGAAGGCATGCAGCCTCCTGATAGATTTCTATTTATTGTTGTTGGCGCCGTTCAGGCGTTATACACCACGTTTCCCAGCTCACCAGTATCGTAACCGCCCAGAGCCTCTGCGCGCTGGGTAAACCGCTCACTACCAGCAAACGCCAGCAACCGCTGCATCGCCGGCTCAAAATAATGACGCCGACGCATGGCCAGATCAAAATTTTCCTGCTGCAGAGGAATAAAAGCCAGCCCCTGACGCCGCGCCGCCGCTTCGATGCCCACGCCAACATCCGCCTCACCCTGGCGGATGGCCAGTGCCAGATCATCCTCGCTGAGCGACGGATGATAAGCCCAGGTGAGCTGCCTGGAATCAATGCGATGGCGAGCAAGCAGGCTCTGCAGCAAATGGCTGACACCGGCGTCTGGCTGGCGGTGCGCCAGACGAATGCCGGGGTGGGCAATATCCTCCAGCCGTGCAAGCCCATGAGGGTTATCGGCGGCCAGAAGGAGACCCTGCTGGCGCTTTGCCCAGCGGATAAGCACCAGGTCACGCATCCCGCTCAGCCCCAACGTGGCAGGGTCATTGTATCGACGGCTTTCGGCATGCCAGATATGCATGCCGGCGAGCATTGCACGTCCGTCTAATAGCCTCTGGGCGCCATCGCCGCTGCCCTGGCACAGCAAAGCCAGCTCCGCGCCGCTCTCCTTCACAGCCCACTCCAGCAGCGGGTCCTGGCTGCCCGCCAAAACCGGCGGAATCGGCGAACCGACGGCATCATCTCCTTCCAGATGGTTCATCAGCCACAAATCTATACGCTGGCGCGGAAACAACAGTTTCCCGGTCACCCGCACGCAGGGGATAACGCCCTGGCTGACGAGATCGTAGACCTTGCGCTCCTTCAGGCGCAGATACTCGGCGGCTTCGGCCGTGGTGAGGTAAGCGGGAAGGGGCATTGGTATCTCCTGCCATCAAGACAAGCACAAGGCTGTTTTTGGCTGCATATATTTCAGCAGGCTGTGCAAAGCGTAGTTGGAAACGCCACGATGCTCAATATCAAGGAGACGCAGCTGTGGAAAATAATGCGTTCTATGTGGCGCTATCGCTACTGTTAAGTTTTGACGCCTCGTTGGTTCAGACCGTGGCGCTATCACTACAGGTGTCGCTGCTGGCAGTGCTGATCGCGACGGTGCTGGGGTTTCCCCTGGGAGCGGCAGTGGCACTGTGGCGCTTCCCCGGTCGCGGCGCGATGATTGTCGTGCTCAATGCCCTGATGGGGCTGCCCCCGGTGGTGGCCGGACTTATGGTGTATTTACTGCTCTCCCGCGCCGGGCCGCTGGGTGAATGGGGGTTACTGTTTACCCCGGGAGCCATGGTGGTGGCGCAAGTGGTTCTGGTGCTACCGATCCTGGCCGCCCTGTCGCGCCAGAAAATCGAAGAGCTTCTGGGTGAGTACCACGAGCAGTTTGTATCACTGGGCATGTCACGCACGCGCATGATGCCCACCCTGTTGTGGGATGCCCGCTTTGCGCTATTGACCATTCTGCTTGCCGGTTTTGGCCGCGCCAGCGCCGAGGTGGGCGCGGTAATGATGGTGGGCGGTAACATTGAGGGTGTCACGCGGGTAATGACCACCTCGATTGTGCTGGAAACCGGGAAGGGCAACCTCCCCCTGGCGCTGGGGCTGGGCATTGTACTGCTGGCACTGGTTATGCTGATTAATGCCGGCGCCTATTGGGTGGGCGAAATGACCAAAAGGAGGACCGGATGACCTCGTTCAACCTCTCCCTCCTTGCCTCCTCCGTCCATTTGCCACCCCCAGCGCTGGGCTTTGATGGGGTCAGCTTCAGCCACGAGGACAAGGTACTGCTCGGGCCCTGCTCCTTCACCCTGCAAGGCACCGGCCCCACCCTGGTGATGGGGCCAAACGGTGCAGGCAAAAGCCTTCTGCTGAGACTCGCTCATGGCCTGCTTGCGCCCACCCAGGGTCAGGTAACCTGGTCCAGTGACATTCGCCCCCGCCAGGCTATGGTCTTCCAGCATCCGGTGCTTTTGCGCCGCTCGGCTGTGGCAAATCTCACTCACGCTTTGGCAGTAAATAACGTGCCACGCAAGACACGCGTGAAGCTCGCGCACGATGCGCTTGAGCGTTTTGGCCTCACCGCCTGTAGCAACACGCCGGCGCGGGTACTCTCCGGTGGCGAGCAGCAGCGCCTGGCACTGGCTCGCGCCTGGGTGCTTTCACCCCAGGTGCTGTTTCTGGACGAGCCCACGTCCGCCCTCGATCCGGCAGCGATCAAAGCCGTAGAGGCTGCAGTGCGGGAGTTTCATCAGCGGGGAACCCGCATCGTGATGACTACGCACGATCTGCATCAGGCCAGGCGACTCGCCGGAGATGTTCTGTTTGTCTCGGGCGGAAAAGTTCGCGAACACACCGTCGCTGAAGACTTCTTTAACGCGCCCGTCTCGCGAGAGGCTCAGGCCTATATTGCCGGAGAACTGGTCGAGTAAGTCCGCTCTGAACAAAAAGGAGAACAACAGGATGAAAAAAATACTACCCTTCCTGCTTGCAGGTGTAACCAGCATGAGCCTGGCGCTCAACACTTATGCCGATGACTACATTACCCTGGCCTCGACAACCTCCACCGAAAACTCGGGATTGTTCGATGCCATTGTACCGAAGTTTGAAGACGCCACCGGCATCGAAGTGCGGGTGGTGGCCGTGGGCACCGGCCAGGCGTTCGAGATCGCCCGCCGTGGCGATGCCGACAGCCTTTTGGTGCACGATACCGTCGGCGAACAGCGATTCGTCGCAAACGGCCACGCCACCGAACGCGCCGATGTCATGTACAACGACTTTGTGCTGATTGGCCCTGCCAATGACCCCGCCAATGTCAGTGACGCACAAAGTGCAGCCGAAGCATTTGCGGCTATCGCCAGTGCCGAGGCGCCCTTCACGTCACGGGGTGATGACAGCGGCACCAATCGCGCTGAACTTCGACTCTGGGAAAACGCCGGCGTCGACCCCGACGGCGACTGGTACCGCGAACTGGGCAGTGGCATGGGGCCAACACTCAACACCGCAGCCGCCATGGATGCCTACGTGATGTCGGATCGCGCCACCTGGGTGGCCTTTGGAAACCGTCAGAACCTGACGCTGCTTTTTGAAGGCGACGAAGTGCTGTTCAACCAGTATGGTAGTTTGCTGCTTTCCAGGGCGAAGCACCCGCACCTCAAGCACGACCTGGCCAGGCAGTGGCACGAATGGCTGATTTCCGGGGATGGCCAACAAGCGATTGCAAACTTTAAGGTGGACGGACAACAGCTGTTTTTCCCGAATGCCAAATAGGCTAATCTCTGGTGACGTACATCGATATTCATTCCGTGGCGTCCCAGAAAGGTCTATAACAAAAATGACGATAAACCCCCTACTGCCTGACCCAAAAGATCCCCGCCTTTCCCGCGCAGTCGAGGGCGTTGATGAACACGGCCAGGCGAAATCGATCAGCGTGATCGAAGAGCGCCCCCTGACCATCTATCTGAACAGCCAGGAGATTGTCACGGCCATGACCATCGGCGATCACCCGAAGTATCTGGCGCTCGGTTTCCTGCTGAATCAGGGAATGCTGCGTGATAGCGACCAGGTCACCGGGATTGACTACGACGAAGAGCTGGAAGTCGCAGTGGTCCGCACCGCGGGTGTCACTGATGTGGAGGACAAGCTGGAGAAAAAAACCCGCACCTCAGGCTGCGCCGTGGGCACGGTGTTTGGTGACATGATGGCGGGGCTTGAAGGGCTAAAGTTGCCGGACACTCCAGTGCACACCAGTACCTTCTACGACCTTTCCTATCAGATCAACCACACCCCCAGCCTGTATATGGAAACCGGCGCCATCCATGGCACCGCTCTGTGCCAGGGGCTTCAGGTTCTGGCCTATATGGAGGATGTCGGGCGCCATAACGCCGTCGACAAGATTGCCGGCTGGATGCACCTGAACAACATCACGGCAGCCGACAAAGTCCTCTACACCACGGGCCGCCTGACCTCCGAAATGGTCATCAAAACCTCCCTGATGGGCATCCCGACCCTGATCAGCCGGTCGGGCTTTACCGCCTGGGGCGTGGATATTGCCCGACAGGTCGGGCTGACACTGATCGGGCGGATGCGAGGCAAGAAATTCACCTGTCTCAGCGGCCAGCACCGGCTGGTGTTCGATCAAGACCTGTCGCAGGTCCCTGACGAAGAGAAAAAAATGCGTCGTAAAGGGGCAGAGCATGACTGAGTGCGCCGTGATTCTGGCTGGCGGCCAGGCAAACCGCATGGGCGGTGGTGACAAAGGACGATTGATACTGGGCGATCAGTCGCTGATCCAGCGTGTCATCGACCGGATCACGCCGCAGGTCGACGCGGTGGTGCTGAATGCCAATGGGGATTTGAGCCGGTTCGATGACCTGGGTTTGCCCGTGGTGGCCGACTCAATCAGCGATTTTCCGGGCCCGTTGGCAGGGGTTCTCGCGGGTATGGACTGGGCAGCCGAGCAGGGCCATGAGTGGCTGATCAGCGTGGCCGCGGATACCCCATCGTTCCCTCTGGACCTGGCGGAACGATTGGCCGAATGCGATACCCCGGTAGTGCTGGCAGCCACGCCGGACCCGGAACGTGGGAAACTGCCCCAACCCACCTTTGGCCGCTGGCAGGTTGCGTTGCGGCATGAGCTGCGAGCCGCCCTGCACGATGGCGTGCGCAAGATTCGACAATGGACACAGTCTCAGGGTGAGACGCTGGTGGTTTTTGGCGAGGATGACTTTTTCAACATCAATACACCGGAAGACCTGGCCTGGGCGGAGAAACACCTGAAGTGAACGTTATAGGCATCGTGGGCTGGAAAAATTCGGGCAAAACCACCCTGGCCAGCGCATTAATCCGTGAGTTATCCGGCAGAGGGCTAACCGTCAACTCAATCAAGCATGCCCATCATCTGGTGGATGTGGACCAACCGGGAACCGACAGCTACAAGCACCGGGAAGCCGGTGCCCGGGAAGTCATCCTGGCGGGCGGTCAGCGATTCGCCATCATGCACGAGCTGCGAGGCGCGGAAGAGCCGACCCTGGATGAACTGCTTGCCCGCCTGGGGCCGTGCGACTGGGTCGTGGTTGAGGGCTTCAAAACCCATTCACACCCCAAGATAGAAGTGCATCGAAAACAGAGTTCCCATACCCCTCTTTACCCGGAGGCCGACGACATTATTGCAGTAGCGGCAGACTATGCTGCCGATTTTTCGGGGCCTGTCTTCGATGTGAACGATGTCCCTGCAATCGCTGACTTTATTCTGAGCCCTGAAAACCATGATCGATACAACCAGCAACGGCAAAGTGATGAAACCCCTTCGTAACGACTGCTTTGCACTGCCCCCCGGGGTCAACTGGACACCGGTGGACGAGGCCCTGGAGCGTTTACGCTCGCGTTTGCACCCGGTGGTGGGCGTCGAGCGCGGTGTCCCGTTGTCGCAGTTGAACGGCCGGATACTGGCGAGTGACGTTTATGCGCCTCGCGCCCATCCCCCCAGCAACAATTCCGCAGTGGATGGTTATGCGCTTGCAGGACCAGTTACCGATGTTCCCTGCGCCCTGCCCCTGGTTGATGGACGCAGTGCCGCCGGCGGACCGTATACTGCCCGGGTCCCCGAAGGCCATGCGATCCGGATACTGACTGGCGCGGTTATACCGGCCGGCACCGATACGGTGGTCCTGGAAGAGGACTGTGAGGTTAAAGACGGGCTGCTCCATCTGAACGGCACACTGAAAGCGGGCGCCAATGCCCGTAAGGCCGGTGAGGACATCAACAAAGATGACCGTATCCTCACGGCAGCAACCCGCCTGACCCCCACCCAGATTTCCGTGCTGGCCAGTGTCGGAGTCGAGTCGGTCGATGTCTGGCAGCGGCTTCGCGTCGGTGTCCTGTCCACCGGTGACGAAGTGAAGCCAGTTGGCTCCGCTGTCACCGAGTGGCAGATTTACGACGCCAACCGGCCGATGCTGAGCGCTATGGTCACGCAGCTTGGCTATGAGTTGGTGGACCTGGGGCATGTGCTCGACCGGGCCGAGGACGTCAGGGAAGCATTGAAGCGCGGTGCTGAGCAGTGCGACCTGATCCTGACCAGTGGCGGCGTTTCCGCAGGGGACGAGGATCATGTGTCGAAAACGCTGAAAGCCCACGGGGAGATCAGCAACTGGCGCATCGCGATCAAGCCGGGCCGACCTCTCGCCCTGGCTATGTTCCAGGGGACACCCGTGGTGGGTTTGCCTGGAAACCCGGTGGCGGCCTGGGTCTGTGCGCTGCGTTTTGGCGCTCCGGCGATGGCATTGCTGGCGGGCGGGGAATGGTTCGAACCCCGGAGCTATGTCATGCCCGCCAACTTTTCCAAAAACAAGAAACCGGGACGCAGC
The DNA here is from genome assembly GCF_039977835.1 of Marinobacter sp. GTDB lineage: Bacteria > Pseudomonadota > Gammaproteobacteria > Pseudomonadales > Oleiphilaceae > Marinobacter. The sequence continues at coordinate 20,424 of NZ_JBDWCL010000071.1, forward strand.
GAGATGCTGCGCGCCAGGGTGCGTGACGGACAGGTTGAGGTGTTCGGTTCCGAAGGCTCGGGCCGGGTGACCGGCCTGGCCTGGTCCGAGGGCATGGTGGAACTGGATGAGAGCGCTCAGCAGATCGAGCCGGGCACCCCGGTGCGGTTTATTCCCTACGCCAGCTTCGGGCTGTAATCATTCATAGCCGCCATGTACGGCAAAGGCCTCCAGCGAGGCATCCTGCGGGGCGCGTGAGCGGTAGGTTTCCTCAACACCCAGCTCGGTCAGCGTACGGCTGACCATCAGCAGGGTGTTCTCCTCAAAGTCCTCGCACATGTTGCGCATCTGGTCGATTTCTTCGCAGGCCACGGGATAAGCAGCGTCGATATCCGGCGCACCGTAGAACTCGACAAAGGTTTGCGCCAGGGTCTGCTGCAACTGCTCCAGTTCGGCTTCGGTAATGTTACAGACACCAACGAAGCTGGCCCGGCCACCCGATTCTATGCTGTACCAACCGTTGGTGAAGGCCTGACGCGCCTTGCCCTTCAGGTGCGCTTCGGTCCAGTTGGAGAACTCGAATCCGCCCGAAATGGCCCATTCCCCACTGGGGGCGGGCTGTTCGTACACATTCTCATCGGAAATATCCAGTCGCAGGGTTCGGGCCAGTTTCATGTGTGCTCCGCGAATTCAATCAAACTCACTGTTTCAGTCATGACATCCTGGCGCAACAGCATCCTGCCCTTCTCGTCCAGCCCTACAAAAATGCCAGGCCTGGGGTGCTCTATTTTTTTGCCCAGGGAGTCACAGCGTGGCCGCCACTCATTGTGAACACGCTCGAACCCGCTGTCCATGAAGTAGGTCAACCACAGAAGTGTGTGTTTGGCCCAGCTTTCCAGTAGCGCCATGGGCGCGACCTCGCTGCAACCCTCTTCCAGCAGACAGGTCTGATCGGGGTTCCTACCTGGCTCGTCGCTCACTGGAATAAAGGGTACGTCGATACCAATCACCAGCCAGCTGGGATGCGCCTTGGGATCTGCCACATCCGCTGCATAGCGAACGCCACCGCAGACGGCCCCATTGACCTTGATCCGATCCGGCCATTGAAAATGCACAGGTACTTCCGGCGGGGCCAGTGCTCCCAGACTCTCCGCCAGACCTATCTGGGCAACATAGACTGCCTGAATGGCCTCTTCCAGAGGCGTTTCCGGCGCCAGAACCAGGGCCGCGCGCAGGATATCACCCGCTTCAGAGTAAAAAATCGTGCCGGAATCCACCCCGGCAATCGCCTGGCTGACGGCCTTGTCAAAAGGGTCCGTGTGCCTGGGCACGGCCTGGCCCGACAATAGCGGCGGGAATTGAGGTGACTCGATCATCGAATGGCCTGTGCGTAGGCGTCGGAGGCAACAATTTCATCGGCAATGCGCTGGAAGGATCGGGACTGAGGACTCTCCGGCCTGGACACCACAATGGGAACGCCGCCGTCCGAACCAATCCGGATATCCAGATCGAGCGGAATTTCACCCAGGAAGGGCGCCCCGAGCTTTTCTGCTTCAGCCCGGGCGCCACCAGAACCAAAGGGGTGGTGCTCTTTACCGCAGCCGTCACAGATAAAGGAGGCCATGTTCTCTATGATGCCAAACAGCGGTACATCCATCCGGTTGAACATATCAATACCCTTGCGCGCGTCCATCAGGGCAATATCCTGAGGGGTCGAGACAACAATGGCGCCCGCAACGAAGAATTTCTGGCTAAGGGTCATCTGCACGTCACCGGTGCCGGGGGGCAGATCCACCAACAGCACGTCCAGCCTGCCCCAGTCCACCTGGTTCATCATCTGCTCCAGGGCTCCCATCAGCATGGGCCCGCGCCAGACGATGGCCTCGCCATCCGGGGCCATAAGCCCCAGGGACATCAGAGTCACACCATGATTGCGCAGGGGCAGGATGGTATGTCCGTCCGGGCTCGACGGGCGGCCCGACACACCCAGCATGCGCGGCTGGCTGGGGCCGTAGACATCGGCGTCCAGCAGGCCCACTTTGAGGCCTTTCGAGGCCAGCGCAACCGCCAGGTTGGACGCCACCGTTGACTTGCCAACGCCGCCCTTGCCCGAGGCAATGGCAATGATACGGTCTATCCCCTTTGGGTTTTTGTCCTGTGGCCGGGGGGCATCGGTACCGATCAGGTTGGATTTTCCGACTTCGGTGTACTGAACCATGTTGTGTCCTGCTTGATTTTAGCTGTCCAGGTAGTCGTCAGTGGTACGAACCCGGGGACGCTCGCCCCCCGCCATGGGCGCGGTATCCCCATGGAACTGGGCATTGACGCGACAGTCATCACACATCTTGATGAGCTGGACGTTATCTGACTTGCTGTACATCCAGTGCTTATTCTCCAGTTTTTCGACGATCCGGTTAATAGTGCTGGCGACGCCAAAGGGCCTGCCACACTTGATGCACTCGAACGGTTCTTCACCATGCAGGGGCCGGGCACTCAGAGCCTCTTTCGACACATCCAGCTGAGGTACCAGATTAATCGCCGTCTCCGGGCAGGTGCTCTCGCACACGCCGCACTGAACGCAGGCGTTTTCCGTAAACTGGACCTCCGGCCGGTCCGGATGATCACCAAGGGCACCGGTAGGGCACAGCGATACGCAGGCCAGACAGAGCGTGCACTTGTCGGAGTTGATCTCAATAGCACCATAGGGTGCGCCTGCCGGCAGGGGGATCGGTGCCTCGATGCTCTCCGCCATCGCCCCCACGGTAACCCGCGTGATGTCCCGCCGGCCGCCGACCAGCAACACCGGTTCGCTCACGCGCCCGGCGTTTTCCCCGGCCTCGCCAAGTTCCTGGGCTGCGATTACCCGCACCCGGCTGGGAGAGTTTCTGGTCCCTTTCAGCATGGCCTGCGCCAGTTCGACTTCCGCGGCAACGGCCCGGCGATCGATCTCACTGTCCGCCAGCAGCAGGACTTCGGCATAACCCGCGCCGAACGCGGCCATAATCTCTGCGTGGCCGATACGGTCGACCTGTTCGAGCCCCAGCGGGATCAGATCGTCCGCCAGCCCATCGTGGTACCGTGCCAGGTAGGCAATGGCATCAGCTCCAGTGCCCAGGGTATGAAAAACCAGGCGTGGGGATTCGTTGGTATGCTCACGATAAACCCGGGCCATGACATCCATGGCCTGGGTCAGGGCCTCGAAGGGGGTTTCGTTCATGGTGATGGCTGAGGTCGGGCAAACCGCTGCACAGGTCCCGCAGCCAGCGCATATATCCGAATCGATCTGCACATGCTCCCCGAAGGAGAAAATCGCCTCGGTGCTGCAAACGTCCAGACAGCGGGTGCAGCCGGTCTGATTCGCCCGGGAGTGTGCGCACAGAGAAGGTTCCAGGTTGAAATACACGGTTTTCTCAAACTCGCCGACCCGGTCCCTGGCGGTCAGGGCGATCCGCTCCAGCTCTCCGGTTCTGGCCGGATCGGCCCAGAAGTAGCCGTTGCGTTTTTCATGGTGAGGAAACGCGGGCGCACCACCACGCAAGTCGATGAACACATCGCACTCACTACGGGCGGTAGCTTTGACCTCGCCATACCCGAGGGCACCGCGACCGGAGGGGTTCAGGGCCTGAAGCTGGGAAAACTCCAGCTTGAAGTTGCCCAGTGCGCCATAGGCGCCGGTCAACCGCCCCCTGGCCATGTCGTAATTCGCGGACGGCAGCTGTATCGGCCCCGCATCATTGACGATACAGGTAACGCCCAGTTCGTCCTGTACCAGTTCGGCCATCCTGATGGCCTGCTCGGTGGGGCCGACAATGCAACACACCCCACTGGACTGAATCGTTTTCACGGGCGCCACCGGCGCCGCTATCTGAGCCGCCGCCATCAGGGCCGACTGTTTGGCATGCAAGCGCCCGGGCTTTGCGCTCGCGGCACTCCAGCCGGCGCGATCCCTGATATCGATGGTGCTCAGCGGCGCGGAGTGCCCGGTTTCCGCTTCTACGTCCTCACTCAGACGCTCAAACAGGGCCGCCTGTTGGCCACAGGCAACGATTACTTCGTTACTGCCGCCCAGGTGCTCGGCCGCAGTTGTCATGTCGGCGCCGCACAGTTGATCCACCGTGATCACCTGTTCAGCGGCCGCGGCCGTTCGCAGTGCCTCAGGATCGAGGGACTGGGTCTTGTCGCAGGTGCATATCAGTAGGGTTTTGTGTGCACTCATCAGAATTCTGCTCTTCTAGTTATTTTTATACGTATGCGTATTCAATGCCGTCTATCGAGCATGCCATACCCGTTTGTCTTTCGACAATTGAATAATTGGCTAATTGTTGGCCTTCTGCTAGCTTCTTAGAAGAGGGAGCCGTCATAAGCCGCATGAAGCGCAGTATCAGGTAAAGCTGTCATGAGCCGTAACACAGGTAGTTGGAAGCGTGAGCTGAAGATTGGCGCTGTTGTTCGACGGTCTCCCGGCGTGACCCAGTGGGCGCGGGAGACCTGGAAACCAGTGGCCGTCATCCCCGGCGCGCCAGAGGCATTCTGGAAAGAGCTGGTGCGCGAGGGCGACGTCGTCGATTACCACGCGGGCACGGTGTCCATGGAATTATTTCGCGCCGATGTAGAGGGGTATCTTGTATCCCTGAATATGGCCGTTCCCTCCGTATGGGTGATCATGGACAGGGACCAGACCAGCCAGTCTCCGTCAGGATGGGTTGTCAGTACCGTAACGGCCAGCGCCCACGAAGCACTGGACGCTCTGGACAGTGGTGAAAGCATCGTCGAGGCCGTGCCGATTCCCGAGTCCATGGCTGCCTGGATCAACGAATTTGTCGACATGCACTATGTAGAAGAGCCCTTCAAGAAACGTCGCCGCGACGATGTCCGTGTGGACGGTAGCGAAGACGGCAAAGGCGATGCCCGTATTCGTCAGCAAAGCGACGTTTTCCGAGCCCCCTCAGCCATGAAAAAACCGAGAGTGCACTGATGGCCGAATCACGATTACAGCGTTGGTCGCGCAGGAAAACCGGCGCCAGCAAAGAGGCCGAGCTCCCCCGCCCCTCGGCTATCGAGCCCGAGCCATCCCCCGAAGAGCAGGAACTTGCCATCAATCAATCCCTGCCGGAACGGGAGGTATTGGAAAAGTACAACTTGCCTGACCCGGACGCCATCGAGCTCGGCACCGACGTTACCGGGTTCATGCGAAAAGAGATTCCGGAACTCCTGCGCCGCAGGGCCCTGCGCTCGCTCTGGAAATCAAATCCCGTACTGGCGGTGCTGGATGGACTCAATGATTACGATGAAGATTTCACGGACGCCGCTGTTTCGAGCAGTGCCGTCAAAACCCTTTACAAGGTGGGGCAGGGGTTTGACAGAACACCAGCGGTTGCTGAGAAAGCAGATGATCAGGCCGGGGGGCAGGAAGCTGCTGCCCCAGATCAGGGGATAGCCGAGACAGAGCGCAATGACCAGAAGCTGACGGAGAAGCCCGAACCCGAAATCGCCGCCGAGCAACCGACCATTGCTGACCATGCGGAGCCCGGTATTACTCAGGCCGAGGCGCAACCGGAACCGGCATCGGCACTGGCGCCGCGTTATCGTCCCCGGATGCGTTTTGATCATTAGTTTTGGCTATCAGCAGCGATTGGAAGTGCAATTGCTCCGGCCTCTGATTGAGCGTATAAATAATGAACAAGTGTCCATAAATTATTGTCGTAAAACGCCTACAAAAATAACGTAAGGGACAAAGATTTGAACAACACCGCTGAAGTACAGTGCCCTCGCTCCATCTCCGACGAAGAGCGCGCCCGGGCCCAGATGTATCAGTTGCTCGGTGTCCTGCTGAGCGGCCCACCCACGAGCGAGCTACTTCGGGGGCTGGCATCCCTTCGGGGTGACGACACTACTCTGGGGTCCGCATCCAGGACGGTGGCTGCCCTTGCCGAGCGCACCTCCCCTGAAGACGCCAACCGGGAATACAACAATCTGTTCATCGGTGTTGGCCGTGGAGAACTACTCCCCTACGCCAGTTATTACCTCACCGGCTTCCTGAACGAGAAACCCCTGGCGGATTTGCGTGGCGATCTGATGGCCAGGGGCATCAGATCCACTGACGACGTGAAAGAACCGGAAGATCACATCGGCACGCTGTGTGAAATCATGGCGGGCATCATTACCGGCGAGTTCGAGAGCGACAGCAGTCTGGCTTCACAAAAAACCTTTTATGACGCGCACCTGGCAAAGTGGGCGGCGTTGTTTTTTACCGATTTGGAGAAAGCGCAAACCGCGATCTTCTATGCGCCTGTTGGCTCGCTGGGGCGGGCTTTCATGGCGGTAGAGGCCGAGGCGTTTGCACTTCAGTAACCGGGATCTGCCTGATCCCTTAACCCGGGTAGAGGTTTCCTATGGACAACCAACAGCGTGATAACAGCCGTCGCCGCTTCTTGCGAATGGCAGCAACAGCAGTTCCAGCTGCCGTTGCCGTGGCAGTAGCACCGAACGCCGCAGCCGAGGTCGTCACTCAAGACGCCCCTAAAAGCAGCGGTCTGCGTGACACTGAGCACACACGAAAGTATCTGGAATCGGCTCGCTTTTAAGGAAGCGTGAGTCACTCAAGGTTGCGAAAGGCTCTTGAATGACCGCTCTTCCGGGGAAACGAGAATAATAAAAGAGAGAGGTACGAGTCATGTTGAGGAAGAAAACCAACGGGGTAGCGAAAGGCTCCCGTGCTGGATCTTTACTTTCATCCCTCGCCGCAACGACCATGGACCGCCGGGGATTCCTGACGGCCTCAGGGGTCGCAGTGGGTGGGCTGGCCGCTTTATCCCTGCCGTCGACGCGCGTCAGAGCTGCAACCCCGTCAACCGAAGGCGGAGAAGTCGTTCGAAAAAAATCCGTGTGTACGCATTGCTCGGTCGGCTGCACGGTAGAGGCCGAGGTTCAGAATGGCGTATGGACTGGACAGGAACCCGGTTGGGACAGCCCCTTCAACATGGGTGCCCACTGCGCCAAGGGCGCCTCGGTGCGAGAGCATGGTCACGGTGAACGCCGCCTGAAATACCCCATGAAAATGGTCAACGGCCAATGGCAGAAGATTCCCTGGGACCAGGCGATCAACGAGATCGGCGACAAGATGTTGCAGATCCGCGAGGAAAGCGGCCCTGATTCGGTCTATTGGCTGGGCAGTGCAAAGTTCAACAACGAGCAGGCCTATCTGTTTCGCAAATTTGCGGCCTACTGGGGCACCAACAACGTTGATCACCAGGCGCGGATCTGTCACTCAACCACGGTCGCAGGCGTAGCCAACACCTGGGGCTACGGTGCGATGACCAACTCGTACAACGACATCCACAATTCCAAAGCGATCTTCCTGATCGGCGGCAACCCCGCAGAAGCCCACCCGGTGTCACTGCTGCACATTCTCAAGGCCAAGGAACAGAACAACGCGCCTCTTATTGTCTGTGATCCGCGTTTCACACGGACTGCGGCTCATGCTGATGAGTATGTGCGTTTCCGGCCGGGTTCAGACGTCGCGCTGATCTGGGGCCTGTTGTGGCACATCTTTGAAAACGGCTGGGAAGACCAGGAGTTTATCCGTACCCGAGTGTACGGCATGGACGACATCCGTGAAGAGGTCAAACGCTGGAACCCAGAGGAAGTGGAGCGTGTCACCGGCGCACCTGGTGCACAACTCGAGCGTGTGGCGCGTACTCTGGTCAATAACCGACCGGGTACTGTGATCTGGTGTATGGGTGGTACCCAGCACACCAACGGCAACAACAACACCCGTGCGTACTGCATACTGCAACTGGCCCTGGGCAACATGGGCGTCCCCGGCGGCGGTACCAACATCTTCCGTGGCCACGACAACGTTCAGGGTGCCACAGACCTGGGCGTGCTGGCCGATACCCTGCCGGGCTACTACGGCCTGGCCGCTGGCTCCTGGGCTCACTGGGCCCGCGTCTGGGACGAAGACCTGGAATGGCTCAAGGGTCGCTTTGCGACCTGGGACAAAGATGGCACGTCCCGCGCAATGATGAACGAGAAAGGCATTCCCGTATCCCGCTGGATTGATGGTGTTCTGGAGGCCAAGGAGAATCTGGGGCAGCCCGACAATACCCGGGCGATGGTTCTGTGGGGTCACGCACCCAACTCGCAGACCCGTATGCTGGAAATGAAGGAAGCGATGGAAAAACTCGACCTGCTGGTGGTCGTGGACCCCTTCCCCACCGTTTCCGCCGTGCTGCATGATCGTAAAGACGGTGCCTACCTGTTGCCTGCAACAACCCAGTTCGAGACCTCAGGTTCAGTAACGGCCTCCAACCGGTCGCTGCAGTGGCGTGAAAAGGTCATCGAGCCGCTGTTTGACTCGAAGGTCGATCACGAAATCATGAAGCTGTTTGCGGACAAGTTCGGTTTTACCGATCGCATGTTCCGCAACATTGCCATTGAAGGCGACGAGCCGGTGATTGAAGACATCACCCGCGAATTCAACCGCGGCATGTGGACCATCGGCTACACCGGGCAGTCACCCGAGCGCCTGAAAAAGCACATGGCGAACCAGCATCACTTCGACAAGACCACCCTGCGTGCAGTCGGCGGTCCATGCGACGGTGATATCTACGGTCTGCCGTGGCCGAGCTGGGGTACAGCAGAGATGAACCACCCCGGAACACCCAACCTCTACGATATGTCGTTGCCGGTATCCAAGGGTGGCCTGACCTTCCGTGCCCGTTTCGGCGTGGAACGCGACGGTGAAAACCTGCTGGCCGAAGGCGTCTACTCGAAAGACTCCGAGATCAAGGACGGCTACCCCGAGTTCACCATGCAGATGTTGATGGACCTGGGCTGGGATGGCGACCTGACGGCCGAAGAGCGTGCCAGTATTGAGGCGGTTGCCGGCCCCGAGACCAACTGGAAGACCGACCTTTCAGGCGGCATCCAGCGCGTTGCCATCAAGCACGAGTGTGCGCCCTTTGGTAACGCCAAAGCCCGCGCTATCGTCTGGAATTTCCCTGACCCCGTGCCGCTTCACCGCGAACCGCTCTACACCAACCGTCGAGATCTGGTCAAAGATTACCCGACCTATGAAGACAAGCACTTCTGGCGTGTCCCGACCCTGTACGAGTCCATTCAGAAGAAGGACTTCAGCAAGGACTTCCCCCTCATTCTCACTTCCGGCCGCCTGGTTGAATATGAGGGTGGCGGTGATGAGACTCGCTCGAACCCCTGGCTGGCGGAACTGCAGCAGGACATGTTCATTGAGGTGAATCCGTACGATGCGAACAACCTGGACATCCGTGAAGGCAATGACGTCTGGGTTTCCGGCCCTGAAGGTGCGCGCATCAAGGTGAAGGCGATGATCACTGAACGCGTCGGCAGAGGGGTGGTCTTTATGCCCTTCCACTTCGGTGGACACCTGGAAGGTAAGGATCTGAGGGACAAGTATCCCAAGGGCGCCGACCCATATGTCCTGGGCGAATCCACAAACACGGTTCAGACATACGGGTATGACTCGGTCACGCAGATGCAAGAGACCAAGTGCACCCTGTGTGCGATTTCGCCGGCATAACAATAAGAGGTGTACAACATGGCACTTGAAGGACAAGCACGAGCAAAGTTTCTTTGCGATGCCGAACGCTGCATTGAATGTAATGCCTGCGTTACAGCCTGTAAGAATGAACATGAGGTCCCCTGGGGCATCAACCGTCGACGTGTGGTAACCATCGAAGACGGGAAGCCTGGCGAGCGTTCGATCTCGGTAGCTTGCATGCATTGTTCAGACGCGCCTTGTATGGCCGTCTGTCCGACAGACTGCTTCTACCAGACCGAAGATGGAATCGTGTTGCATTCCAAGGACCTGTGTATTGGTTGTGGGTATTGCTTCTACGCTTGCCCCTTCGGCGCGCCCCAGTTCCCCCAGGCGGGCAACTTCGGCAGCCGGGGCAAGATGGACAAATGCACGTTCTGTGCAGGGGGGCCTGAAGAAGACAATTCGACGGCCGAGTTCAACAAATACGGTCGCAACCGTATTGCGGAGGGCAAGCTGCCGATCTGTGCGGAAATGTGCTCCACCAAAGCGCTGTTGGCCGGTGATGGCAACGAGGTGGCAGACATCTATCGCCAGCGTGTGGTGAACCGGGGGTTTGGTTCCGGCGCCTGGGGATGGGGCACAGCCTACGAGAAGAAGGGCGCTTGAGCCCACCTGATGATTCCGGGGCCTTAGCGCCCCGGAATTCATTGAGGCAATGGATTCTTTTTGTTCATTCCGCGGGAGTGCTCTCATGAACGCTAAACTATTCGGTGCCGCCGTCTTCGCACTGGCGACACTGCTTTTCAACCCTGGTTGGGCACAAGAAGCCCCCGAGGTTGATCGGACAAGTACCGGGGGTGCTCAAACCCTGGAAGACATCATGGCTCGTCAGGAGCAACTGAAAGTAGACGAGTCCTTCCGGTCAGAAAACCTGGGTGACCCTGCCAGCGCGGCGCCGATCGATGAGCCACTGGGCACTCTTGGAGGACGTTCTCAGCCCGATATCTGGCGAGGTGTTCGTTACAATGAGATTGACACCAGCACCCAGGTTCGCGGTCCCGCAGTCGACGTCCTCATCCAGGACGGAGGCATGCCCTGGTATGAGTTACGGAGGGGACCTGTCATTACCTATGGCGGCGGTGCAATCCTGGGCTTCCTGTTGCTGCTGGTTGTGTTCTACTTTGTTCGCGGCAGGATCAGGATCGACGGTGGTCCCTCGGGCACCAAGATTGAACGATTCAAGGCCATCGAACGATTTGGCCACTGGCTGTTGGCCGGCTCGTTCATAGCGCTGGCCCTGACCGGACTGCTCACGCTCATGGGGCGCAGTTTCCTGATTCCTGTTATCGGGCAGGAAGCCTTCTCCCCCCTGGCTATCGGCTCCAAGTGGCTGCACAACAACATCGCCTGGGCCTTTATGCTGGGCCTGGTGATGACGTTCGTCATGTGGGTGGCACACAACATCCCCAACAAGCTGGACTGGCATTGGCTTAAGGCGGGCGGAGGTATCTTTACCAAATCCCACCCTTCGGCAAAGAAGTTTAATGCCGGCCAGAAAATTATCTTCTGGACTGTAATGATACTGGGCTTTTCAGTGTCCCTCTCGGGCCTGTCGCTGCTGTTTCCGTTTGAAATGCCGATGTTTGCCTCAACCTTTGAGGTCATGAACAGCGTCCTGGGAACCGATTTCCCGACAGCCCTGGCACCTCATGAAGAGATGCAGTTGTCCAACATCTGGCACTCGATTGTGGCGTTCCTGATGATGCTGGCCATCATCGCACACATCTACATCGGTACGGTTGGCATGGAAGGCGCGTACGATGCCATGGGTGATGGTCAGGTTGACCTGGCGTGGGCTCGCCAACACCACGATCTGTGGGTGGAAGAGCGTCAGGCCAAACAAGGCAGGGGAGAATCACCGTGAAAGTCATGATTTTGGGATTTGTCGCAGCCCTGGTGATCGCCGCACTCGCCCCGGTCGTTCTGGAGCAGTTCGGGTGGTCTTCAGCCGAGCAATACAGCAGTGAGAGCGTGCGGCTTGACTGATCATCAATCAGAAGCACATCAGGAAGTACACCTGGTCGACGCTGTCGGCCTGGTGTGCCCCCTCCCCATTCTGCGTTTCAAAAAACGCACTCAACATTTACCCAGCGGCACACAGGTCGACTTCCTGGCCGATGATCCCAGTGGCCGACGGGATCTACAGGTACTGTGTGAGCTGACCGGCCACAGCATTGAATGGGTCCGCGAAGAGGACGCCGGCGTTCTCCGTTACAGGATCCGCCTGGCGTAGGTACCGCATTAAACCATCCGTTGAAAAATACCGTCTTTGCGCAAGAAATGGCGCAAGGCTGCCGCGATATGACCAGCAATCAATACACCCAGGGTTATGGCGAGCCACCCGTGTATATAAAACAGGCTTGAAGCCAGCTCTTCGTCCTCGGGTACAAACGGCATGCCAGGCAGTTTGTAATCGCCCACTATGGTCAGAGCCGGAAACGCCGTCACACCGGCCCAGCCAAACAAGGGTGTGACCACCAGCAGTACATACATCAGGTGATGGACGCTCTTGGCGGCAATCTGCAATTTACGTGGCATCTCATCCGGGTATGGCGGGCCCTTTAACCGGATTTTCACCACGATTCGCAGGATCATCAGCAACAGTACGCTGAAGCCGATTGCTTTATGCGCACTGTACAAGGTATTCGTCAGCGCCCCCCAGATGTCTGCTTCCGCGCGTGAAGCCATCCAGAGCCCCACGGGTATCAGCGTCAGAACCAGCAGCGCGATTATCCAATGCAGTACCCGCCAGCCAGCGGGGTATTTCTGAACCTGCGGCATACTCTCCCCTCCACGTTATTCCTTATCGCTTCGGTGCTGAATCCAGCATCGGATATATTCGGGTACTCCGCAAGAGCAGTATTCAGGTAAGAAGGCGCGCATAGATGTCCCCTGAGGCGATCCCGTCAGCGCCTGCATCAAGCCAATGCCGGAGCAGCTCCGGCTCCTGCCAGGAAGACCAGATAAAACAGCGTTGCTCGCCAGCAACGACATTGAACTCGTACTGACCCAGTCGTTCCAGTTCCTCAAGGCATCGCGATGCCTGATCCAGCGTGCCATTCACGAACTCAAAGGACAGGGCCGGCAGCGGCTGGCTCAGCCCCGCCAGCACCTCTGTTTCAAAGCCTTCCACATCAATCTTGCAAAAGCTGGGCTTGCCATATTCCCGTATAAGGTCATCCAGGGTGGTGACAGCAACGGTGACCGAGCCTTCCCATCGAACATGCCGAAAACCGGTCGTCGTTGTCCGCACTCGTTCGCGCCAGTGGCTATCGAATGAGGCTACGGCAGGGGTACGAAAGCTCAGTGCCAGTTCTGCATTACCCGGGGCCCGGCCCACGGCCATTGGCAGGCACACTATCCCGGGTTGATGCCAAGTCAGCCACCGCAGCAAGCGCAGCAACTGAGGCTGCGGTTCCAGCGCCACCACTCGCGCTCCCAACGCAGCGAACGCCGAGGCGCGATCCCCCAGATGGGCGCCGATGTCGAATACCAGATCCCCGGGGCGGATGAATTCACTGTAGAGTCGGCGTAAAGGCTTCTGGCGACCAGGGCGTCGATAGATAAACAGAGAACGCAGCAGTCCCAACCCGCGGTTCAGTTGGTCGGTAATGGCAACGGGCAAGATCACCTCCTGTTGCTTTCGGCCTCAAGAAGATACTCCCCGCACTCGTTGGCCGCCAGCGGCTTGGCGTACAGAAAGCCCTGTCCTTCATCACAGCCAAGGGACTGAAGATTAGCTACCTGCGCCCTGGTCTCTATTCCCTCAGCCAGTACATCCAGCCCCAGACTGTGTCCCATCTGGATGATCGCTTCGGCAATTGCGCTGCTCTCAAGGTCAGCGGGTAGCCCCCCGATGAACGATTGATCCACTTTTAATCGATGGAGTGGGAACTGCTTCAGGTAACTCAGACTTGAGTAGCCCGTTCCGAAGTCGTCTATGGCAAGCGTGACGCCCAGTTCACGAAGTATGTTGAGCTTGTGCAGAACCTGGTCAATGCCATGCATGACCACGCTTTCCGTGACCTCCAGTTCCAGTAGAGCAGGCTTCAGCCCTGTACGTAAAAGCACATCGTTTACCCGATCACAGAAATCAGCCTGGCGGAATTGATGGGCCGAGATATTGACCGCCATAGTCCCTTTTATCAAACCCTGAGACACCCAGCGAACATGCTGGCTGCAGGCGGACTCCAGCACCCAGTCCCCCACCGGCGTGATCAGCCCACAGCTCTCCGCAATAGGGATAAACTGGGCGGGAGATATGAGCCCCCGGGAGGGATGCTGCCAACGAACCAACGCTTCCAGGCCGACAACCTCTCCGGTGTTGAGGTCAAGTTGTGGCTGATACATCAGAAACAGCTCATTACGTTCGATGGCACGATGCAGATCGCTTTCAAGGGTTAAACGATCGAGCCCTCGCATGTTCATTTCAGGCGCGTAAAACTGGTAACCGTTACGCCCCAGGTCCTTGGCAACGTACATTGCCGCATCTGCATTACGCAGCAACGTTTCTGCGTCCTCGCCATCGCCGGGGAAACACGCAATCCCGATACTGATGCCCAGGATAATTTCGGTCCCTTCCAGAACAAAGGGGGAGGTTATGGCAGCGAGAACCTTCTCAGCGATAAGGGCGGCATCCTTTTGTTCGTCAATGCCCGTCAGGGCCACAATAAACTCGTCGCCGCCTTGTCGGCTAACCGTATCCTCTGAACGTACGCAGTGGGACAGGCGCTTCGCCACTTCTTGAAGAACATGGTCGCCCAGGGCATGCCCGAATACGTCATTCACGTGTTTGAACCGGTCGAGGTCCAGGAAAAGCAGTGCGACCTGTTTATCATGCCGCTGGGCGTGCGACAGGGCGACGTTGAGCCGATCGATTAAGAGCAGACGGTTTGGCAAGTCTGTGAGCGGATCATGAAGAGCCATGTGGCTAAGCTGGGCATTGGCTCGTTGGCGTTCGGCTGCAGCACCAAGAATATTGGCAACCCCTTGCAGAAAACCGACATCATCGGTTGAGAATTTACGGGGCGTACTGGCGTAAGCGCCCAGAACACCAACAGGCTTTTCAGTTCCCCCAACCAGCACATCGACACCACTGACCACACCATGGGAGGAGAGGAGTTCGGAGAGAGTGAATCGCGAATCGTTACCGAAATCATGAATGATGACCGGTTCGCGGGAGGCAAGAACCCGATGAGTTTGTGTCTGCTCCATTGGGTCGTCCACGTGGCGACCGATCCATCCTGGCCCCCATCCGATACCGGCCTTCAGAACCAGGGGGTTTTGAGGCCCGTTCAGCAGCAGGACGTTGCTGAACTCCACATTCAGCCCTTTTGTGATGGTTGACGCAGCTTCGGCATACACATCGTCAAGACTCGCGGCGGACAGTGCAAACCGTCCAAGCGCTGCGACGAGCAGTTGTTGCTGGGCCCTGTCGTACAGGGCCAGTTCTGCATGTTTGCGTTCGGAAATGTCCTGAACGGTGCCAAAAAGACCTGCCACCTCACCATGATCATCCTTCCTTGGGACCGCAACGATCTGGACATGAGACTGTTTGCCGTCGCCTCCCTTTGTTCGAAGGTCAAATTGTTGAGCTTCGCCCGAGGCGATTCCCAGGCTGATCATTTCTTCCAGAAGACCGGCACTTTCAGCATCATAGAGAGCCGCGCTGTCATGGAAGGTTCGGGGTGGGCCGAGCCGGATGTCTCTTCCGAATATCCTGTAGACCTCCGGTGACCAGGTTGTTTCTTCGGTGACCAGATTGTATTCCCAGTCCCCGATCTTCCCGATGCGCTGGGCCTCATCCAGGCGATCCTGGGTTCGCTTGAGATCATCAATGTCCGTGCACGTGCCAAACCACTTGACGATATTGCCCTCAGCATCGCGCATGGGCAGTGCCCTGCCGAGCATCCAGTGATAAACCCCGTCCCACCGACGTAGCCGGTACTCGATCTCATAGGGTTCGCCACTGTTGATCGCTTGTCGCCAGCGTTCTGCAGCAAGCCCCCGGTCCTCCGGGTGGAAAGGCGGGTTCCAGCCGTGTCCGAGGCTCTCTTCAAGTGTCAGCCCGGTAAAATCCAGCCAATGTTGATTGAAGTCGATGTGGCGCCCATCGGGGAGGGTGACCCAGACAATTTGCGGCATGGTTTCGACCAGCGTCCGGAACTCCGCATCATGTGTGCGTAACACATTCTGATGGTCAACACCTTTCATAGCCCCCACCTAAAGATTCGAACGCCGTTCCGCCAGCCTGCCTGTCACTCCAGACGCAAAGACTGCCAGGAGAACTGTCAGAGTACTTACGCAAAGATCTTCACAATACTTGAAGTCCTGAAGGCGTGTCCGTTAACTATACTTTATCTGCCGCCGTGGACCTCCATCTGTGAGATGACAGATTATCAATGGTGATCGCCTCTCTCATCTTTCGGCGCCCCCTCGTCACACTTCCTGCAGTCAAGCTTAAACCCCAACATCGACTCCCTGCCCTCCTCGGTGATAACCCACGGGCGGTTCACCCACGGCGGCGTATGTCGCACATGCTGGTTATGGCCGCACGCCAGTTGGGCCACCCAGTGGTTCTCTTCGTCTTTGTGGTAGCCGGTAATCGGTTGTTTCATACGCTCAGTCTATACCGGAATTCCGACGCTGCAGCAAAACAGCCGCCTGAGCACTCATTCAAAAATATTGACGGGCTAGGTCGATTATCTTCGCTTTAAGAATTCTCTGGTCCCACGGACAATGCAAACCTTATAGCTTTTCAACAACGAAAGGGGTTCAAATGAGCGACGCAATGCAGCCTGTCAGTTTCCATTCCATTGAAATGCCGAACCGGTTTGCTCTGGCCCCGATGACGCGCACCAGCGCAGAGGTCGATGGCACACCCAATACTCTTATGGCTGATCATTACGAGGGCTACGCCAAAGGCGGTTTCGGCCTGGTGATCACTGAGGGCACCTACACCGACGACAAAGCCAGCCAGGGGTATGCAAACCAGCCAGGTATCGTCAGTGACTCCCAGGTTGAAGCATGGACAACGATTGTTAACCGTGTTCATGCAGCCGGCAGCAAGATCTTTGTCCAGCTCATGCATGCCGGGGCTCAATTTCAGGCCAACCACTACACCGACCAGCCAATCGGCCCCAGTGACGTTGTTCCCAAGGGGGCGCCCCTGAGCTTTTACGGCGACCAGACGGCCTGGCAGACACCTAGCACCATGACTGAGGCCGATATCCAGACAGCCATCGACGGCTTTGCCCAGTCCGCTGCGAATGCCAAAGCGGCTGGCTTCGATGGCATCGAAATTCACGGCGCCAATGGTTATCTGCTTAACCAGTTCCTGAGCACGCATTTCAACAGACGCGATGACAATTATGGCGGCTCCCTGGAGAACCGCCTGCGCCTGGTCGTAGAAGTGGTTCACGCTATTCGTAAGGCCGTTGGCGATGGCTACCCGGTCGGTATCCGGCTTTCCCAAGGTACCGTGACCGACCCTGACTACCAGTTACCCGAAGGCGCAGCTGGCTTCCGCAGAATCGTCGAAGCCGTTCGTGATGCCGGCGCAGACGTTGTCCACACCACCGACGGCGATGTTAACCGAAAGCATTTCACCGATGGTGACCAGAGCCTGGCAAGCGTTGCCGCCGACGTGCAGGGTATCGATCTGATCCTAAATGGGGGTATTACAGAAACCAACTACCAGGAAGTGGCCAACCAGTTCCCCGGCGTCTTGCTGGCAGTGGGCAAAAAAGCTCTGGCCAATCCGGATTTCGTGCAGCGCCTCAAAGACGGCAAGGAAATTGCCGAAATCGACTTCGGAATGCTGCAACCCAAGGCCACGATCACCAATGAACTGGCCTGGCGCAAGCGGAACGCAGCCTGATAAAACCACCTTTACCCTTTGCGCCCCTCAGGCGTAAAGGGCCTCAATCACGTCAGTGTATTTCTCATAGATTTTGCTCCGGCGCACCTTCATGGTGGCTGTCACTTCATCATCGTCGTGGTCGAGCTCCTTGGTGAGCAGGTGGAAGCGTTTGATCTGCGCCACCTGGGGCAGCTGTTCATTGCCCTTGTTCACTTCGGCCTCAATCAGTTCGTTCACCTGCGACTGCTCCGTCAGGCTGCGGAAGGTGGTGTAGGCAATCCGCTCCTGCTCCGCCCACTTGGCGACCGTGTCAAAATCGATCTGGATCAGGGCAGAGACATATTTCCGGGCCTCACCAATCACGATGCACTCCTTGATATAGGGGCTGGCCTTGATGGTGTTTTCGATTTCGGTCGGGGACAGGTTCTTGCCACCGGCGGTAATGATGATGTCTTTCAGGCGGTCAACAATCCTGAGCTGGCCGTCCCGCCACTCGCCCACATCACCGGTGTGCAGCCAGCCGTCTTTCAGGGTTGCAGCGGTTGTTTCCTCGTTCTTGTAATAGCCCTTGAACATGCTGCCGCCGCGCATGATGATCTCGTTGTGCTCGCCGAGCTTTACTTCCACACCGTCAATGGCAACACCCACGGTTCCGAGATGCACGTTATCCACCGGTTGGGCGGTTGCAACGCCCGTGCTTTCCGTCTGTCCATAGACTTCCACCAGGGGTATACCCATGGTCCGGAAGAATTCCAGAATGCCGGTGGAGATGGGGGCGGCTCCGGTCATTGCGAGGGTGCATCGGCGCAGGCCAATGAAATTCTGTAGTGCCCGGAAAACCAGCCGGTAACTGATGCTGTACAGGCATTTTTCTTTCAGGCTCCACTGCGCCCGGGGTTTGGTAGCGGCGGGCGAACACACCCGGATCGCCCAGTTGAACAGTGCCTTTCGGAACCGTCCGGTTTCCTGGATCTTGATGTAGATGGAGGAATGCAGCTTCTCCCATATTCTGGGCACCCCCAGGAAAAAGGTCGGCGCAATTTCCCGCAAATCCTCCTGTATTGTCCGCAGGCTCTCACCGAAACTGACGGAACTGCCCGCGTAAACCGGCCCGATGTTGGTGACCGCCTGCTCTGCTACATGGCATAGCGGCAGGTAGGAAAGGCAGGACCCATGTTCGTCTGCCTGCAACAGCTCAATAAGCCCCGGTGCTGCGGCATGAAGGTTACCCCAGCTGATCATGGCGCCCTTCGGCCGGCCGGTAGAGCCGGAGGTGTAAACCATCAGCGCGGTGTCATCCATCTGCTGGCCATCCAGCAGTTCATCCGCCAGCCCCGGGTGCTCATTCTCGAACTCCCTCCCCCTGGCCTCGATTTCCTCGAACGCCGTCGGTGGCTCGGGATAATAGCCAAGCCCCTTCATATCGACGGCAATGGTGTACTTCAACTTTGGCAGGTCGGGCCAGGCTTCCAGCACCTTATCGGTCTGTTCCTGATCCTCACACACGACTATTTCCGCATCGCTGTGCTCAAGGACGTAAGCCACCTCGTTCCAGGGGCTGGTCGGGTAGACTCCCACACAGATGCCCCGTGCTATGCCAATACCCATCTGGGCAATAACCCACTCCACCCGGTTTTCCGAGATAATGGCCACATGGCCACCCTCCTTGAGCCCCAGCGCACGGAGTCCCAGACCGAAATGCCGGGCACGCTGATAGTAGTCCTGCCAGCTATAGGCCTGCCAGATGCCGAAATCCTTCTGACGCAGGGCCAGAGCCTCTGGCCGCTCTCTGGCATGGGCGCGCAACATCTGGGTCAGGGTCAGATCAGGTATGGATGGTGTTGTCATGAAAGCCACCGTTTACGGCGTTTGTAGTGCTTGATATCACGGTAACTGCGGGCTTCCCCTTCCTTGCCACCCACTCCCAGGTAAAATTCCCGCACATCCTCGTTGGCGGTGAGCTTGTCGGCCGGGCCGTCGATGACGATCTTGCCGTTCTCCATGATGTAACCGTAAGACGCTATCGCCAGAGACACGGCCGCATTCTGTTCCACCAGCAGTATCGCCGTACCCTGCTCACGGTTGATTCGCGCCACGATGGTGAAAATCTCCTCCACCAGCATCGGTGCCAGCCCCAGTGAAGGCTCGTCCAGCATGATCAGCCGCGGCTGGGCAATCAGCGCCCGGCCGAGGGCCAGCATCTGCTGCTCACCGCCCGACAGGTACCCCGCCAGCTGTTTGCGCCGTTCTTTCAGGCGTGGAAAGTAGTTGTAGACCAGCTCATAGCTGTCGCTCAGTGACGGCCTGTTACCACTGAGCGCGTACGTAGCAGCAATGAGATTTTCCTCCACAGTCAGGTCCTCGAACACCCGACGACCCTCCATCACGTGGAATAACCCGTTGCGTACCAGTTTTTCTGGCGGCCTGCCCTTTACATCCCTGCCCCGGAAACGGACTTCCCCGGCCGTCACTTCGCCGTCTTCAAGCGTCAGGAGGCCGGAAACACTTTTCAATGTGGTGGATTTGCCGGCACCGTTGGAGCCGAGGAGCGCCACAATGGCACCCTCCGGTACCCGCAGTGACAGGCCCCGGAGGACCTGCACCGACTTGTTGTAGACCACCTCGATGTTGTCGATTTCCAGTAAGGCTTCCATACAGCCCCTCAGTCGAGGTGGATCCAGTCCGATACCGGCTCGTAACGACCTTCGTCCGCGTTAACCCGCCAGATACGGCCCACCGGGAAAGACATATCCCGCACGGTCACCGGAATGCCGATAATGCCGCCAGTGTCCCAGTCCTCAATGGAAGCCAGCGCCTCGGCCATGTTGTCACCGGTCAGCTCCTTGCCGGCGTCGAGGGTGCGCTTGACCACTTCCGTCCACACCATGGCATTGAACCAGGCCTGCATGTAGCCAGTGGGGCGATAGCCTGCCTCGGGATCGCTCTTCTCGGCCTGGGCCCGCAGTGCGTCCAGCATCGGTCCGCTTTCTTCGCTGTCATAGTAGTTGTAGGGCATCACGCCCATGTAGCCGTCGGCATCCTCACCCATCTTGTCGATGATCAGCTTGTCCGACGACCAGAACGTGCCCATGAACTGGGTATCCAGCCCCATCTGGCGCATCTGCACCATGAACTCGTTGATCGGCGAGAGCACATAGCCATGGAACACCACGAAATCCGGACGAACCCGGCGCAGCTTAAGGACTTCCGCAGAGACATCCACACTACCGGGTTTGGTAACAATATCCTCAACAACTTCAATGCCCAGCTCGGCTGCGCGAGCCTTGCCATTCTCGATGGGGTCCTTACCAAATTCGGTGTCGCTGTAGACGAAGGCAACCGTCGGCATGTCATCATCTTTACCCTGATCTGCGATGTACTCCAGGATGATGCCGAACATCTGGCTGTAGTTGGGTCCGGGAATGAACTGGTAGGGGTATTGCTCGTTATCTGTCAGCGCGGTGGCGAAGGAGGCGCCGCTCATCAGCGTGTTGCCCTGGCTGTTAAGTTCCGAGGCAATGGCTTTCATGAATCCTGTGCTGTCACCGTAATAGGTGGCCGGCGAGTCACTGCCGGAGATTTTCTTGAAGGCGGCCACTGAGCGGTCCACCTCATAGGCGGTGTCTTCCATCACATATTTCACCGGATGACCATTGATGCCGCCCTCACTGTTGATCCAGTCGGTGTAATCCGTCAGGCCGGCGTGAATGTGGATACCGGCAAAGGCAAACACACCTGAGAGTGGTATGGAGCCACCGAATACAATGGGCTCCTTGTCCTGGGCCATTGCGGGCCCGGCTACCGTCAACGCAGCAACCAGACTGCCAAGACCGGCGAGCCGGCGACCTTTTTCGAGAATGTTTCTGAACATGTTCCTTCTCCTTGCGGCTTCTTGTTGTTGGTGTGGCTCGGGCCTTCTACAACCAGCCCGTCGAAACACGATTAATTCCGGAACGGCCACAGGCGGAAAAAACGACGAATGCGATGCCATATTTCCGCCAGGCCATGGGGTTCAAAAATCAGGAAGCCCACGATCAGGGCACCAAAAATAATCTCCAGCATTGGCGACATAAATACGGGGGCGTTGGGGTAGAAGGGTGTCAGCGCGGCCGTCAGCAGCTTCAGCGCTTCCGGCACCAGGGTCATAAAGGCAGCACCAAGTATGCCTCCCAGTAAATTCCCCATGCCGCCCACGATCACCGCCGCCAGATAGAAAATCGACATGGACAGCGGAAAACTTTCCGGGGTCACCACCCGGTAGAAATAGGCAAACAGCCCACCAGCCACGCCGGCATAGAAGGAGCTGAGCGCAAAGGACATCAGTTTGTAGCGCAGCAGATCAATACCGAGAATCTCGGCGGAGATATCCCGGTCACGGATGGCAATGAACGCCCGGCCAATCCGGGTCCGGAACACATTGGCAGCGGCAAGCACCATCAGCACCGCCAGCGGCACGATGATGAAATACATCATGAAGTCGCTCTGGAAACTCAGCCCGAACAGATGTGCCGGTTCCATGCTCAGGCCGCCCATACCACCGGTGACCGACTCCCATTCGGCAAAGATGAAATGCAGGAAAACACTGGCCGCCAGGGTGGCAATCGCCAGGTATAACCCCTTTACCCGCAGCGAAGGCAGCCCCACCAGAATCCCCACGCCGGCAGCCATCAACCCGGCCAGCAGAAGAGTGACCGGAAACGGCAGGCTGGTGTTGAGGGAGAGCCAGGCTACGGTGTAGGCGCCCACCCCCATGAACCCGGCCTGGCCCAAGGATATCAGGCCGGTAAAGCCGGTCAGAATGTTAAGGCCCGTGGTGCTTATCACGGCAATACCCACAAGACAGCCAAGATACAGCAGGTAGGAGTCGGCCATGAAGGGGAACAACAACAGAATCAGCAGGAAGAGCCCGAACCACAGCTTCTGGGTCTGGCTGGTCCAGATCGCCTCATCGGCCTCGTAGCTCTGCTTTGCGTCACCGATGCGCATCTTATACTCGCTCTATTTCGTGGGTGCCGAAAAGGCCGTAGGGCCGGATCACCAGAATTACCGCCAGCACCAGAAAAGTCGCCGGCATCCGGTACTCTCCCCCCAGGTAGGCCCCTGCTACGGTCTCCAGCCAGCCAATGAACACACCCGCTATCAGTGCCCCCAGGATGCTGTCCAGACCACCCACAATCACCACCACCAGCACACTCAGGCCAATAATCCCGAACTGGGGACTCAGGCCGCCGGTGGCGGCCACCAGTACACCGGCCAGCGAAGCGGCCAGGGAACCGAACACCCAGGCCATGTTGAACACCCGACGCACATTGATGCCCATGGAATAGGCCGCCGCCTGGTCGGAGGCCGTTGCCCTCAGCGCCACGCCACCCCGTGAAAAGCGGAAGTAAAGCAGGTAGATAACCAACAGTGATGCGCCGATCAGGAAACCATAGGCAATCTTCGGTGCCAGGTAGAGCGGGCCGATAAACACCGGTTCCCGGGGCAGGAAACGGGGCAGCAATTGCGGATCGGCCGTCCAGACAAACTCGACCAGACCTACCAGGATGCTGGCAATACCAATGGTCACCATCACCACCGAGATGGGAGACTCACCCAGCATCGGCCGGATCATGGCCTTTTCGATCACCCCACCCAGGATACTGCCGCCAAGCACCGCCATCGGGAGAGCAATCCATGGGGAGAGTTCCATGCCACCGGCAAAGGCCAGAAACAGGTAAGCGGCAAACATCATGATTTCGCCGATGGCAAAATTAATGACGCGGGTGGCCTTGTAGATGATCACAAAACCCAGCGCGATCAGCGAGTAGAGCCCGCCCATGGCCAGCCCGGCCAGACTGATTTCACCGAAGAACAACCAGTCCATCAGGCCGCCTCCCCTTCCGGGCTGAGCTTCCTGCGCAGGCTGTCGATGTCACTGTTGCCCAGGTAGGCCTTGATCACCTCAGGGTTTTTCTGCACATCCATGGGCAGCCCCTCGGTAATGACCTGACCAAAATTGAGCACTGCGATGTGGTCTGAGATATCCATGACCATGCCCATGTCGTGCTCCACCATAAGCACCGTAATGCCCCACTCCTCCCGGATATCCAGAATAAAGCGGGCCATGTCTTCTTTTTCCTCGCGGTTCATGCCCGCCACCGGTTCATCCAGCATCAACACTTTCGGGCGCATGGCCAGTGCCCGTGCCAGCTCCACCCGCTTTTGTAACCCATAGGAAAGACTCGCCACCGGCTGGCGCCGGATATGATCAATTTCCAGAAAATCGATGATTCGTTGCTCAACGTCCCTGCGAACGGCCATTTCCTCCCGCCGCGCCGGCCCGAAATAGGCCAGAGCACTCAGCAGGCCACTTTTCATGTGAACATGGGCACCGAGTTTGATGTTGTCGAGAACGGTCATGCCGCGGAACAGGGCAATGTTCTGAAAGGTCCGGGCGAGGCCCAGCGCTGCCCGTTTGGGAGGCTTGATGCCACTGGAAAGCACCTCACCCTGGTAACTGATCGTACCCTGCTGGGGTTTGTAGAAACCGGAAATGCAGTTGAAAAGTGACGTCTTGCCGGCGCCGTTCGGGCCAATAATGGTGGTAATGGTGCTTTCAGGCACGCGGAAGCTGACATCCTGCAGGGCCTTTACACCACCAAACGACAGAGACAGGTTACTGATTTCAAGGATGCTCACTTCACCTCCCGGCACCCCTGGCGACGGGTACACAGGCATGTGAACACGCCTGGCAGCTACCCTGTTTACGCCCAAAGATGATTGTAATTCTTGTTTTTTCTTGTCTTCGGGGCACGCCCCGCCCCAAGTTTAAAGTAGTCCATACAGGCAACATTAGGCAAACCCTTCTACGCTGTTACCTGACGGACGATATAACGTTACGCAGGGAACTGACCTTCAGATGCGCTACGGCGTGAGAAAAGCACGATATGGCCGAGAAACTGGTAACCACCCATTTTGACCCCGACACCGGTGTGGCAACACTGACCTTCAACCGGCCGGAAGCCCTGAACGCGATCAATGTGCCCCTGGCAAACGCTTTCCTGGCCGCTGTCCAGGGGCTGGAGGACGCCCACGGGTTACGATGCGTGGTGCTTACCGGCGAGGGGCGGGCCTTCATGGCAGGCGGCGATATCGCCAGCATGGCAGGTTCTCCCGAGCAGGCCGGCCGTGCCATTGGCGCAATTCTGGATGCGGTCAACCCTGCCATCCTGCTGTTGCGCAGCATGGACGCCCCGGTGATCGCCGCAGTCAGGGGCGTGGCCGCCGGCGCGGGGCTGAGCCTTGCGCTGATGTCGGACGTGATTGTTGCCCGCGAGGACACAAAATTCCTGGTCGCCTACAATGGCATCGGTGCCGTTCCTGACTGTGGCGGCAGCTGGTTCCTGGCACACAGGATCGGTGCCGGCCGGGCAGCGGAATTGATGCTTCTGGGAAGAACCCTCAGCGCCGCCGAAGCGAAAGGCTGGGGCATGATCACCGATTATGCCCCGGAGGACAGCTATGAAAAGCTGTTGGCCAGCATCACACGGAAAATTGCCAGCGGTCCCACCCGGGCCTTCGGCGCGTTCCGCCGACTAACCGACAGGGCCAACGGCGATCAACTGGCCGACCACCTGGAAGCAGAGCGCGCGGCTTTTCTGGATATGACCCGGACGGAGGATTTCGCAGAGGGCGTGGCGGCGTTTCTGGCCAAGCGGGCTGCGCGGTTCCAGGGCCGATAAACAGGGGTGGGCGCCCGCCCTTGTTAGTCCCGTGCAGTTGAGGTTCAGGAGATGACACCCCGTTCCCTGAGCGTCTGGATCTCGTCGGAAGAAAGACCGGCAACCTGCTGCAGGACCCGATCCGACTGCTCCCCCAATAACGGTGGTGCCGTGCGGTAGGTTACCGGGGTCAGTTTCAGTTTGATCGGATTGCCGACCGTCGGCACCTCACCCAGGTCAGGGTGGGTGACAGCCTGTCTCATCCCCCGGGCCAGAATTTGAGGGTCCTCAAATACCTGATCCAGCGTATTCACTGGCCCACAGGGCACCCCCGCGCGCTCCAGGATGCCTACCCACTCCCGGGTGGACCGCATCACCGTGGCCTGCCGCAGCTTCGGAATCAGTTCCCTGCGATTGGCCACCCGGACGCGGTTGGTCGCGAAGCGATCATCACTCGCCCACTCCGCATGCCCCAGCACATCACACAGCCGGGCAAACTGCTGATCGTTGCCGATCGTCAGTACCATATTGCCGTCAGCCGTGGGAAAGTCCTGATAAGGCACGATATTGGGATGGGCATTCCCCATTCTTGTCGGGGCCTTACCCGTAGTCAGGTAATTCATTGCCTGGTTGGCCAGGCAGGCCACCTGCACATCCAGCAGCGCGGCCTCCACATATTGGCCTTCTCCCGTTCGGTCCCGATGGCTTAGAGCGGCGAGTACGCCGATGGTGGCGTATAGCCCGGTCATGATGTCAGTCAGGGCCACCCCCACCTTCACCGGTCCCGCGCCAGGCTCGCTGTCCGGCTGCCCGGTAATGCTCATCAACCCTCCCATGGCCTGGATCAGAAAATCATAGCCGGGGCGATTCGCGTAAGGGCCATCCTGACCAAACCCGGTGATAGAACAGTAAATAAGTTCGGGGTTGAGGCGTTTCAGACTGTCGTAATCCAGGCCATAGCGCTTGAGACCGCCGACCTTGAAATTTTCCAGTACCACATCCGATTCGGCCACCAGCTTGCGAACCAGCGCCTGGCCTTCAGGGTGGGCGATATCAACCGCCAGGGACTGCTTGTTCCGATTGGCGCTCAGAAAATAGGCAGAGAGTTCGGCGCTGCCATCAGCGCCCTGCAAATAGGGCGGCCCCCAGGAGCGGGTGTCATCACCGGTTCCCGGGCGCTCGATCTTGATGACCTCCGCGCCCAGATCGCCGAGGAGCTGGCCGGCCCAGGGGCCAGCCAGAACCCTGGAAAGATCGAGGACGCGCAGATGGGACAGGGGGCCTGCCATTCGACTCTCCTTGCCAACGTGGGCTTAGCGCATGCCGCCCAGACACAGATATTTGAGTTCCATAAACTCATCCAGGCCATACCGGGAGCCTTCCCGGCCAAGCCCGCTTTCCTTGACGCCACCGAAGGGCGCGGTCTCGGTGGAAATGATTCCGTCGTTGATTCCGATCATGCCGGTTTCCAGGGCCTCAGCCACATGCCAGATGCGCCTGATGTCATTGCTGTAGAAGTAGGCGGCCAGACCGAATTCCGAGTCATTGGCCATGGCGATGGCCTGTTCCTCGGTGTCAAACCGGAACAGCGGCGCCACGGGCCCAAACGTCTCCTCACTGGCCACGAGCATGTCCTGAGTGACGTCCGTAAGGATGGTTGGTTCGAAGAAGGTGCCACCCAGCCTGTGGGCATTGCCCCCCAGGACCACCTTGGCGCCCTTGCCGGTAGCATCAGCGATGTGCCGCTTTACCTTGTCCAGGGCTGCCTGGTTGATCAGCGGGCCCTGTTGAGTCTCACCTTCCAGACCAGCGCCCACCACCAGTTTACCGACCGCTGCTTTGAGCTTTTCGACAAATTGGTCATACACACCAGACTGAACATAGACACGATTGGCACAGACACAAGTCTGCCCGGTATTGCGGTACTTGGAGGCCATCAGCCCGGTCACAGCGGCGTCCAGGTCGGCATCGTCGAACACAATAAAGGGGGCATTACCACCCAGCTCCAGACTCACTTTCTTGACGGTGCCGCTGGCCTGGCGCATCAACAGTTTGCCCACTGGCGTGGAACCGGTGAAAGACACCTTGCGAACAACCGGATTGGTCGTCAACTCCTCGCCCACCTCCGGGGCCCGGGCCTTGGAGCATGTGATAATGTTAAGGACCCCCGGGGGCACACCGGCCGCCTCCGCCAGCACTGCCAGTGCGAGGGCGCACAGGGGTGTATCCTCTGCAGGCTTGACCACCGCCGGACAGCCGGCAGCGAGAGCCGGAGCCACCTTGCGGGTGATCATTGCCACCGGAAAGTTCCAGGGCGTGATCGCCGCGACTACTCCGATGGGCTGCTTGATCACCACAATTCGCTTATCCCGGCCATGGCCCGGAATCACATCGCCGTAGGCGCGTTTTGCTTCCTCTGCGAACCATTCGATGAAGCTTGCGCCGTAACCCACCTCACCGCGTGCTTCCGAGAGCGGCTTGCCCTGCTCCGCTGTCATCAACCTGGCCAGGTCTTCCTGATGCTGCATAACCAGCTCGAACCAACGGCGCAGCACGCCAGCTCGCTCCTTGGCCGGGAGTGCACGCCATTCCGGCCACGCGGCCTCAGCCGCTGAGATGGCCCTTCGGGTATCCTCCGCGCTCATGTCGGGCACATTTGCCAGTTGCTCGCCATTGGCAGGATTGGTTACCGTCAACTGGTTACCCGAGCGCGCCTGGACCCACTCGCCATTGATGTAGGCGCTTTCGCGCAAGAGTTCCGGGTTCGTCAATCTGATAGTCATTACAGTCCTCACTGGAGAGAGTCAGCACCCTCAGAGCAGATAGCTTTCAACTACATCCCTGACAAACGCAGCATAATCGTCAACAGCAACACTCTGGTCTCGATATTTCCTGCGTTTCAGGTACCAGTCCTGCAACAGGGCCTTGATCATCGAAGCCACGAGGCGGGCGTTCCTTGGCCGGTAAACCCCAGCCTTGATGCCGTCCTCAATGACACTCAGGAAGATATCCTCAATCTCCAGCTCAATGGCAACCGCATCGCGCTTTTCCGGCGCCGGCAGGCTCTTCGCTTCCATATAGGAGAAATAGAACCAGGACCGCATCAGCTCGCTCAGGTAAAGATGTGCCTTGATCGCAGAAAACAGCTTGTCACGTACGTCATCTACCTCGCCAGTATAGTGCAGCAAGGTACGGCGGGTGATGGTGAATCCATGGCTCTGGATCAGGTGGATCAGGTGATCCTTGTTACGAATGTAGGCGTACAGCCCCCCCATGCTAATGCCCGAGTCCGCACACAGATCTCTGAGGGTCATGGCATGGAAGCCCTTGGAGTTGGCCAGTCTCAACGTCGACTCGATGATCCGGATCAAGTTCTTGACCGCCGTCGCCTCTTTCTTGATGCTGATTCTGTCCTTGTTCTGGCGATACACCTCACGAACCACGTCCTCCTTGGACATGCTCAATTCGTCACGAAATGCCTCATAATTTTCAATCATTGATACCACGCCTGTCTGCTCCTGCGGCGGGGATTATACGTCAGATCATGCCACTGACAGGAACCGGTCCTGGGTGGCCTGATCAGCCCGGAGTTCATCACTGCTCGCCTCGTGCACCACCTGGCCCTTTTCGAGGATGTAGGCTCTCTGCGCATGCTTGAGAGCGAAACGCACGCTCTGGTCGGTGAAGAGGATGGTTGTGGTCTGACTCAGGTCGTCAATCAGCTCACCAATCTGCTGCACGATAACCGGGGCCAGACCCTCATTGGGCTCGTCCAGTAATAGCAGTCTCGGCTGAATCATCAGCGAACGCGCCACCGCCAGCATCTGCTGTTGGCCACCGGAGAGGGTGGCACCGTCCTGGTCAGACCGTTCGCCCAACATCTCGTACTTCTTGAGGATGCCATCCACTGTCCAGCGCGAGGCACCGCCCTTGCGTTGATAAGAGGCCACATCCAGATTATCCCGCACGGTGAGTCCGGGAAAGATCCGGCGATCTTCCGGCACATACCCAATGCCTGCGCGGGCAATCCGGTGTGCCGGCCAGCCCTGCACCGGCTTGCCTTCATAAATAACCTCTCCGGACCTCGGAGGGGTCAGCCCCATGATACTTTTCAGAGTGGTGCTTTTCCCCGCGCCGTTCCTGCCAAGGATGCAAACTGTCTCTCCGGCCTCAAGCCGGAGGGTAACACCTTGAAGCGCCTGACTCTCACCGTAAAACGTCTGGATATTGCGAACATCAAGAATCATGGCCTGGCCTCCTCGACCGCTTCGTCATCTTCCTCCCCCAGATACGCGACACGCACCTCCGGATGGCTCTTCACTTCTTCAGGTGTACCGGCAAACAGCTTCTCGCCACGGTGCATGACCAGAATACGGTCCGCCAGATTGAAGACCACATCCATATCGTGCTCGGTGATCATGAACGTGTAGTCACCGCTGTCGGCAAGCTTCTTGATCAGCCGTGTGGTGAGTCGCGTTTCATCCGGGGTCATGCCCGCGGTGGGTTCGTCCAACAGTACCAGCTTGGGTTGTGTTGCCAGCACCATGGCGATTTCCAACAATCGTTTGTCGCCGTAGCTGATAACTTCAGCACGCTGCGCCTTCAGGCTGTCGATGCCCAGACGTTTCAGAAACTCAACCGCCTCTTGCTGGATCACGGTGTTGCGAGAAGCAAAATTGAACAGCTTGCGGCTATGGCGATGATAGGCCGACAGCACCACTTCCACGTTCTCCTGCACCGTCATCTCCGGGAAGATGTTATTGATCTGGAACGACCGGGATACTCCCAGTCGGCTGATCTTGTGGGGTGGCAGGCCGGTGATATCCCTGCCGTCCAGCATGATCTTGCCCTCAGTGGGCTGCATCCGGCCGGAAACCATGTTGTAAAAAGTAGTCTTGCCGGCACCGTTGGGGCCGATAATAGCGATGGTTTCCCTGGGCATGACTTCAAGGTTGATATCAGAGACCGCTGTGACTCCGCCAAAACGCTTGGTCAGGTTAGCGATGGTAAGGACCGGGTTACTCATTTCTTCACCTCCATCCACCAGTCAATGGCGGTGCCCAGCAGGCCCTTGCGGAAGAAGATCACCATCATTGCCAGAATGATACCCAGAACCAGCATCCAGGACTCTGTATAAGTGGTGATCCAGGTTTCCAAAAGGACGAACGCCGCCGAACCAATGAAGGGGCCCAGGAAAAACCCGGTGCCACCGAGGATGGCCATCAGGATCGGTTCGGCGGACATGGACCAGTGCAGAAGTTCCGGGCTCGCGACACGCAGGAACGGCGCGATCAGACCACCAGCGAGGCCTGCGAAGGTTCCGGCTATGACAAATGCCACCAAACGATAGGTTCGCACGTTCAGTCCGGCGAACGACACCCGTTCGGGATTCTGACGGATGGCCTTGAGGATCATGCCGAAAGAACTGCGACAGATCAGGTAAAGCACGATCGCTGCAACGGCCACAATACCCAGCACCACATGATAATAGACCGAGGGATTACCCAGGGTCAGATCGAGTCCAAGCCCGAAGGAGCCAAGGGTAAACCCGGCAAGGCCGTCACTGCCGTTGGTCACCGAGCGCCACTGATAGGCGATGGCAAAGACCATCATGCCAAAAGCCAGGGTGAGCATGGCAAAGTACACCTCATTGAGCCGGACACTCAGGAAGCCGATCATCAGCGCCAGCAGTGCGGACGCCCCCATGGAGACCAGCAGGCATGCCAGGAACGGCCACTCCAGGTGGATGAGCACCAGGGACGTGGCGTAAGCGCCGATACCGAAGAAGGCTGCATGTCCGAAGCTTAGCATGCCGGTATAACCGAAAATCAGGTTGAAGCTGGCCGCGAACAGACCCAGGATCAGGATTTCGGTAAAGATAAACACATAGAAATACGAAGCAATCCAGGGCACCGCAATCAGCCCCGCGATCACCGCAGCCAGAACGGCCATCAGAACCTTGGTCTTCATGCGTGTGCTCCCTTACCCATAATGCCGTGTGGTTTGAACAACAGAACCAGCGCCATGCCGACGAACGGCAATAACAGGTTCACCTCCGGCAGGTAGCGGCCACCAAAGCCGTGAATCAGCCCCAGGATGATGGCTCCGAGCAAGGCTCCCGGGAAGCTGCCCAGTCCCCCAATTACCACCACGATGAACGACTCGATGATGATCTTGTCCCCCATACCCGGATCAAGTGCCCGCATGGGGGCGGCCATGACACCACCGACAGCGGCCAGCCATGCGCCAAACGCAAAAACGCCGGTCACCACCAGCCGGGTATTGATGCATAGCGCCTCAGCCATATCGCGATCCAGTGCCGCTGCCCGCATGATGCGACCGACACGAGTGCGGTTGAACAGGTACCAGAGGCCGGCCAGCAGCAACAGGCCGATAACGATCACAAACAGGCTGTAGGTGGCAACGGAACTGCCCAACAGACGCACCGAACCTGACAGCAAATCCGGTGGCTGGACCACATGGATGCCACTGCCCCAGATCATCCTCACACTCTCGTTGATGATCAGCAGGATAGCGAAAGTCAGTAGCAGGCTGTCTGCCACGTCCCGGGAATAGATAAAGCGCAACAGGACCCGGTCGATGATAACTGCCAGGATAGCGACGCCAATCGGCGCCAGGAGCAGGGCCGCCCAGAAGGGCATGCCTGCGATGTTGATCAGAGTGAAGGCCAGATAGGCCCCCAGCATGTAAAGTGCCCCGTGGGCAAAGTTGATGATGTTCAGCACACCGAACACGATATTCAGACCCACTGCGATAATGAACAGCAGCAGCCCGATATCGAGACTATTCAGCAACGCCGCTCCGATGCCAGACATGGATTACCTCATTACGTTAGGGCCGGATTCGTGGCGCCCCGGAGGA
Source organism: Marinobacter sp. (assembly GCF_039977835.1). Classification (GTDB taxonomy): domain Bacteria; phylum Pseudomonadota; class Gammaproteobacteria; order Pseudomonadales; family Oleiphilaceae; genus Marinobacter. The sequence goes on from NZ_JBDWCL010000071.1 coordinate 52,429, forward strand.
CGCCACGGCAAGCAAAAGAACAACAGTCAATTCAGAGCTTGCAGCCGGTCTCTTCGATGGTGCGGGCTACTTTTTCGCCGTCAAAGATCTGCAGGTTGGTCAGCGTACGGATGCCATGCTCCGGATGCATGGGGCCGGAAACACCCCAGTTCGGGCTCACCATGGCCTGGTTATCGCCTTCACGAAAAGTAACCGTTCCGTTCGGTGCTTCCATGCTCATGCCGCTCAGCGCCTTGGCAACGGCAGGACCATCGGTGGTACCGGCCGCTTCCATCGCCTGTTTGTAGGCGTAGATGGCGGCATATGCACCCTCAGCGTTGTAGCTCGGCGGATTGCCGTAGGCATCAAGGTAAGCTTTCACAAAGCGGTCATTAATGTCGTTGTCGTAGGCTTCGTACCAGTAACGGGTAGACAGATGCACTCCCTCAGGCATTTCTTCGCCCAGAGCGGTCAGTACTTCAGTCGCGGCGCCCACTGTGAACATCACCTCCAGGTCCTCTTCGAAGAAACCACGGGTATTGGCCTGGCGGATAAAGTTGACCAGGTCACCACCCCAGACGGAGATCAGAACGCCCTTGGCGTCAGAGTCCATGACCCGATCAATGAACGGGGTGAAATCCTCGGCACCGAAGCGCGGAAAGTTGGTCTCCGACATCAGGTTCACATCCGGATTGATCTCTTTGAGATAGTTACCAAAGAACTCCCAGGACTGATGGCCGAACGCATAGTCCGGACCGATGGTGGTCCAGTTAGTGGCATCGGTTTCTGCAGCCACCATAGCGGCAGCCTTCATGTTCTGGGCCACGTTTACACTGATGCGGTAGGTAAACGAATTACACAGCTTGCCGGTGACATCCGGCGTGGCGGCGTGGGTTATGATCAGGGGTTTCTGCAGCTCCGGCATGGTCGGAACCATTCCCTGGGCAACGCCCGAGCTGTCGAGCCCCACAAGGGCGTCCACATTCTCCGAGTAGACCAGCTTGCGCGCGGCCTGGATGGCTACCGAAGCCTTTCCCTGGGTGTCCTCATAGATCATTTCGACCTGGCGACCCAGGATGCCGCCGGAGTCGTTAATTTCATCCACTGCCAGGTTGATGCCTTTTTGGGCAAACTCGCCGTAGGTGGCGGCGCTGCCAGAGAGAATGTAGAGGCCACCGATCCGGATCGGATCCTCGGCAAAGCTGGTGCCGGCGGTACCAAGCGTCGCGGTTGCGGTCATCGCAACCAGAAGATTCCTGATGGTCATTTTTTTCATGGTATTGCTCCTGTGTTCTTGTCTTTGTTGTCACTGGAACTTGTAAGCCCGTTGAATCAGGGCCGGTTTCGATTTTCTGAGTGCGTTATTCGCGTTATCGCAACCTCCTGCTGACCATGGTCAGCCCAGTCATCGGGACAGCCCGGTTATCAAGACAGAGAGTCCCGCAGAATGTTTTTACGGATCTTGCCGGTGGCGGTCTTGGGAAGCTCACCAAGCACCACTTTTCTCGGCGCCTTGAAGTGCGCCATGTGGTCCCGGCAAAAGGTGATAATCTCCTCGGCCGTGAGTTCCTCACCATCGTCGACCGGATTCACAAAGGCGCAGGGCACTTCGCCCCACGTTTCATCGGCCATTGCCACCACCGCTGCCTCGGAGACTTTTGGGTGCCGGTAAAGAACCTCTTCCACCTCCAGGCTGGAGATGTTCTCGCCGCCTGAGATGATCACGTCCTTGGCCCGGTCCCGGATTTCGACATAGTGGTCCGGATGCATGACAGCCAGGTCACCGGTGTGAAACCAGCCGTCCCTGAAAGCCTTCCGGGTGGCTTCTGCATTCTTCAGGTAGCCCTTCATCACGGTGTTGCCGCGGATACAGATCTCGCCCATGACGTTACCGTCGGCAAGCACCGGCTCTCCGCTGACCATATCCAGTACCGCGACCTCATCCAGGCCGTGAGTGGGGACACCCTGACGGGACATTTTCACCGCCCGTTCTTCCAGCGGCAGCTGCTGCCATTCCGGCTGGGGCACGCACAAAGTTGAAGGACCGAAGGTTTCGGTCAGGCCATACAGATGGGTAATCCGGAAACCGATTTCCTCTGCCTTGCGAATCACGCTGCTGGGGGGCGCTGCGCCGCCCAGGGCAAAATGGGCCGGGCGGGAAAGCTTCAGGCCCTCGCGCCCCAGCTCCTGTAGCAGCATGTTCATCACCACTGGCGCACCGCACATGTGGGTGACTCCGTAATCCTCGATCCGGCGGTAGATTTCCACGGCGTCCACCTCCCGGAGGCAGACGTGGGTGCCGCCTGCGGCCGTGATCGCCCAGGTGTAGGCCCAGCCGTTGCAATGGAACATCGGCAGTGTCCACAGGTAGACCGTCTCGGCGGTCATATTGAACACCATCGCGTTGGTCATGGCCGCCAGGTAGGCACCGCGATGATGGTAGACCACGCCTTTCGGATTGCCGGTGGTACCGGAGGTGTAGTTCAGTGAAATGGCGGCCCATTCGTCGGAGGGGGCTTGCCAGTCAGCTTCAGGGTCACCCTCCGCCAACAGGCTCTCGTAGTCCAGGTCCGCCAGGCCTTCACTCGCCCCTGCCTTGCGTTCGATGGACACCAGCAGCGGCGGCGCCTCCAGCTCGGCTATGGCAGCCCTGACCTGATTCTCCCACTGGGTGTCGTAGAACAGAACCCTGGCTTCACCATGGCTCAGAATGAAGGTCAACGTTGCCGCATCAAGGCGGATATTGATTGAATTGAGCACCGCCCCGGACATGGGCACGGAGTAATGAGATTCGAGCATTTCATGGCTGTTGGGACAAAGGATGGCCACCGTATCGCCGGAGTTAATGCCGCGGCGACGAAGCGCATCGCCCATCTGACAACAGCGCTGGTCGAGCTGACGGTAAGACAACGTTCGGTCGTCATCGATGACCGCCCGCTTGTCGGGAAAAACCAGTGCCGAGCGCCGCAGCAAGCTCAATGGCGTCAGGGCAGAGTGATTGGCGGCTGTCTTGTCGAGGCTGTTGTACTTATCCATGGTTCACCGTTTCAGATAGCCAGGGTTATTGATTAGCAACCGGGACTCGGTGAGGGTACGGAGCACAGATCGCAGAGCCGGGTCAGCTCCATCCAGGCGACGCTCGCGAATAGCCCGGGCAAGGTCGCGCTCTGCTTCAGCAGCCGTTTCATCAAGGGATTGCTCTGAAAGGTATGCCCGCAGGGCCCGGTCGGTTTGCTCTGGCTGGCCCTGCTCACGCTGCTCAAGCTCCCGGATGGCCATGCCCATGGCATTGGCAATCATGAGTGCCTGGTATTTGTGCTCCCCGGCAACCTCCGGGGCCACTGATTCCAGCAACACCTGGCGAGCCTCGGCAAGCAGATCCCGGGTTTCTGGTTGATTGATCATTGCCCATCCTCCAGTTCCTGAACCTGGTTCAGCAGGTCCAGCTCCATCTGCGCCACCATGCGGCCAGTCAGCGCCAGTTCCAGCGAACGCTGTTCACCAGACATGTGTCTGCGCGCCTGCTGCAACGCAATCATCGCCCAACGCACCAGCGCCATGACTTCCCAGTAGCTGACCGTCGCCGGATCAAGGTCGACGCCGCTTACTTCCCGGTAGCCGTCAAGAAGATCCTGCCTGTCTCCGATCCCGCCAACTTCGCGGTCATCAGCTCCGAACCGCCAGCTGCGACAACAGAGCCAGCCCAGGTCCTCACAAGGATCGCTCCAGGCGGCAAACTCCCAGTCCAGGACAGCGGTCAACTCATCACCGTCCATCATGTAGTTACCGGTCCGGAAATCACAGTGGCAAAGCACCGTCGGGCCCGGCTCCGGCGCATGATCCTCTAACCAGTTCAGCGCCCACTCCAATACCGGATGAGGTTCATCGATTTCTTTCAGATAGCGGCGATACAGCGCTACCCGGCTCAGGGCCGGATTGTCCGGATCGGGCATCACCAGGAACTCAAGCGAAGCCTGCGGTGGCCGCACTGTGTGCAACCTGGCGAGCTCAGCACCCAGCCGGCGCACAATGTTCCAACGCTGCTCTTCGGAGAAATCCGCCTTGACCAGTTTGCGAGGAGACGCGCTCCCCGCTGCCCGGGTCATGACGTAGAACACCTGCCCGCTGACCTCCGGGTCCTCACACAGCCAGAGCGGCTCCGGTGCGGTTACCCCGGCCCTGAACGCCGCCTGAAGAACCCGGAATTCCTCGGCCCTGGACAGGCTTTCTGCGACCCCCGAAGGGGCGTCCTGCCGGACCACAAATTCCTGCCGACCTGGCCGGCGGCCGCCCTCCAGTTCCAGCGTCAATCCGAAGTTGTCCTGGATGGCGCCGCCGGAGAGCTTGTCGAATTCGGTAACCCGGGCAGCCCGGGCACCGCATTGCCTGGTAATGTACGCGCTGAAGGTGTCGGCAAGCGCGGACATTACGCCTTCACTCCCCAATGCCAGAAATCGGTACGCTCCGCCAGCAAGGTCTTCGAGAACACCATCTTGTGTATTTCCGAGGCACCATCCACCAGTCTCGCCTGGCGGGCATAACGGTAGATCCACTCCAGAGGAGTATCCTTGGAATAGCCCCGCGCCCCGCAAAGCTGGATGGCCGTATCCACCGCCTTGTGCAGGGTGTCGGCAACAGCGACCTTGGCCATGGAAACTTCCTTGCGGGCGAAGTCACCCTGGTCCAGCTTCCATGCGGCATGCATGGTGAGCAGCCGGCCGACCTGGATCTCCATGGCCGCCTCGCCGAGTAGCCATTGCACACCTTCGCGCTGGGCCAGGGACTGACCGAAGGATTCCCGGTTATTGACATACTCGGTGGCAATTTCCAGGGAACGACGGGCCAGGCCCAGCCAGCGCATGCAGTGGGTAAGACGGGCCGTGCCAAGGCGGATCTGGGTAAGCTTGAGGCCATCGCCGACTTCCATCAGCCGGTTCTCGTCCGGGATTTCCAGGCCATCGAACCGGAGCTCGCAATGGCCTCCGTGTTCTTCCGGCCCCATGATCGGAATCCGCCGGAGGATTTCCCAACCGGGATCATCCTTGTGGAACAGGAAGGCGCTCAGGCCTTTTCGGGTATCGTCGGAAGTCCGTGCAATCAGAATAAAATGCGATGCGTCGGCGGCACCGGTAATGTAATGCTTGTGGCCGTGGATGACCCACCGGTCGCCCTTGCGCGTAGCAGTGGTCTGCATCATGCCGGGATCCGAGCCACAGCCGGGAGGTGGTTCGGTCATGACGAACGATGAGCTGACTTTTCCCTCCACAATGGGCTTGAGCCAGCGCTCCTGCTGGGCCTTGGTCGCCACCTTTGCCAGAACCATCATGTTGCCATCGTCCGGCGCTGCGGAATTGAATACCACAGGCCCGAAGATGGAGCGGTTCATTTCCTCATAACAGGCTGCCATACCTGAGATATCAAGCCCCTGGCCACCCAGATGCTCTGGAATCTGAAGGCACCACAAGCCCTGCTGTTTTGCTTTGGAACGCATCTGTTCAAGATGGTCGAGCTCGATATTCTCATGTTCATCGTAAGCCTCCGGATTCTGCTCCAGCGGCAACAGCTCCTGTTCTACAAAGTCCCGAATGCGTTTTCGGTAAGACTCGTTCCTGGGGTTCAGATTAAAGTCCACAGCCCACTCCTTACAGCGACGATTGAAGATGGCCGCCATCCACCACGAGGGTGCTGCCGGTCATATAGTCGGAAAGCCATGACGCCAAAAGCAGCAACGGACCACTCAGGTCCCCAGCTTGCCCCAGACGACGCTGGGGAATGCGGCGAATCATTTTCTGGCCGGGTTCACTGGCGAAGAAATCACGGTTCAGATCGGTTTCGATGTAACCCGGTGCCAGCGCATTGACGCGAATACCATATCTGGCCCATTCCAGCGCAAGGGCACGGGTCAGCTGTTCGACGCCGGCCTTGGCGGCGGCGTACGGCGCCACATTGCCGGCCACACGATGACCAAGGATGGAAGAAATCATGATGATGCTACCGCCCTGATTGATCGCGGAGAGGCGACGGGCGGCCTCATTGCATACCAGCCAGCAGCCCTTGAGATTGGTATCGATCACGCGGTCCCAATCTGAACCTGTCAGGTCCATTGCCTTCCTGCTGGTTGCCACGCCAGCATTGGAAACCACCACATCCGGAACCGCGATGCCATCCGCCATCGTGTCGAACGCTTCAGTGACGCTGGTCTCGTTGGTGACATCCATGGTAACGACATGGATCCGGTCGGCATGCTCGGGAAATTCACCCTTGAGGGACTCCAGGGCCTCGCGGCGGCGGCCACTGACAATAACCTTTGCGCCGGCCTCAAGCAGACACCGGGTAAAGCTGTGGCCCAGTCCGCCGGCGGCGCCGGTGACAAGCGCAGTCTTGCCATCAATGCGTAGGGACCAGGGTGTGTTGCCGGGATCCGTATTCTTGGAATTGTTCATAATCCGACCTCCTTCATACAAAATAGAACGAGCGCTCGAATTATTCAAGAAGAAGTTACAAAACGGCCAACCGGTGACTATTACGGTCAGCCCAGCTACCGGGATGAATTGTTTTCGGATGATTAGATCAGACGCTTAGCTTACGCTTATACGCTTAAAGGGAACGAGAGCTTCATTGCCGGACAAACAGGCTACCTGGACTGATCAGACCTGTCAGACTCCGACTCCCCTTCCCGTTCGGGGCACAACTCTGCTTCCAGCCAGCGACGAACTTCGTGCCGGTCACGCCGGCGATTGAGTTGTTGGCTGTGAATATTGCGGGGGAAGATTTCGGACTCTCCCTCATGCCTTAACCAGAAACGACGGCGCACACCAACCGGGTGGCGGCTGGGGCCGTGAACCACCGCAGCACGTATCTCAACAGAGGTGACATCCTCGAACAGATAGTCGCTGTCACTATCCTCACTTCGCCGCCCCAGGATAATATTGCGGAACGAACCGAGCACGAGATAGCCACCCGGCTGCAAAGGGCCCTGCCGCAATACCTGATGAACATTACTGTCGTCCGCTCCGACACGGCGATACTCCGTGACCGGCAGCGTTTTCTCTTCCTCGTTCCTTGTTTGCATCACTACCTGCACGCACTGCACATGCACGGTTTCCTTGCCCATGTTCACCAACAGGCAGAGGGCATCGGGATTCTCGTTCTGGGCATGGTGAATAACCAGGTAGGGGCGGTTATTGCGTTGATACTGGAAGAAGAACAGCTGGAAATAGACCAGCCACACAAGGGCCATAACGGCGCTGCTGATGGATCCCACGTAATCCATTTTGAACTCCTTTTCCGACCGTTGTTATCTCCGTAACCTTATTCGCTGGCACCAGGAAGTCAATCCCGACACGGCAGCTTTCTGCACCCCCGTCACCTCAGATCTGCAAACGCCTCTCTCACGTGGCCGGCCAATGCATCATTTACCGGATTGGTGCCGCTGCGCACCAGGGCGATCTGATAGTCCGGCAGTGCTGGCAGGCCTTCCCTGTCCAGCCTTCGCAAGGGTGGCTGCACCAGGCTGAGCGGGAAAGGTGCTACGGCCAGATCCGCCAGCATGGCCGCTTCCTGGCCGGAACAGTTGTCACAGGTATAGGCAACGCGGTAGGACATATGGGCGTCATCCAGCGCATTCAGCGCCATTCGGCGCCAGGCACAACCATGGCTGGCAAACGAGACTGGCAAGGGTGAACGATTAACGGCAATGCCTCCTTCTCGCCCTGCCCATACCAGAGGTTCCGTGTGTACCACATCCCCCCGCCATTGCTGGCCGTCGTTGCCGATGGTGATCAATACCATATCCAGGTCGCCGGCATCGAGGCGCGCCAGATTCTGCTGGCTTGACCCCACCACCACGTCCACCTGCACAGCCGGGTAAGACCGCGCAAACTGCGCGAGCACTCTGGGCAGGATTCGGCTACCCACATCATCCGAGGTACCGAAACTGACGCGGCCCTGCAGGCTGGGCGCAAGGAATTGCTGTATGGCTTCCTCATTCAATCGCAACAGCCGTCGCCCATAGCCCAGCAACACCTCACCTTCAGGGGTCAACCGAACATGGCGGGCTTCGCGTACAAACAGGACATGCCCCAGGATCTCCTCAAGCCGTTTTATCTGCATGCTCAGGGCCGAGGGGGTGCGAAAGACCTGTTTTGCCGCCCGGGTGAAACTCCCACTCTCGGCAATGGCGACAAAGGTTCTCAATACGTCGGTATCCAGCAGCGGGATTGCCTCACGCGTGATGACCGGCTTCGAACTGTCCATCTCCTGCCCCTCTCTATCGCGATCCCTGTCGCGCTCCTGACCTTTCAATTTTACTTAACACACATGTTAAATCTTTTCGTTTGTCTGATCAAAAATCCCATTGCATGCTTGAAACACGCCCATCGTCGAGAAGGAGGACGTCAGAATGTGCAAACAGCAGGAATTCAATCGCCCCCGGCTGCTCCCCGATACCCCGGTGAAGCCGCCCGAGCTGGATCTGTACATGCCGGCAACACCGTCGTTGGCTTTCATGGCAACACTGGAGTTCTGGATAAAGATGTTTCGCCGCCGGTATCATTTTCGGCGCCTGTTTGTGCCTCTGCTGAACGAGGATGACAGGACACTGTCCGATATCGGTTACGAAAGAGCCGACATCCAGTGGGCGCTCAGGCGGCCGCTGAAAGTGGACGCCCTGAAGGCACTGGAAGTCTGCCGCGAAGCGAGACGAAAGAAATGAAAGATCCGGGGCTGACGTTCAGCCCCGTGCCAGTGCCACGATGTCCGGGTACTCGTGTACCCGGACCACGGGCGCAGCGGAAGCCTCCCGGGAAAGATTGCACACCTCGTTGACCATCGCAGTGGCCACGGTCGCCGCTTCAATACCCCGAAACTTTTCCAGCGGGCCAATCAGTGCCCGGTTGATCAGCGGCATGGCTTTCATGCCCAGGGCTTCGGCGGTGCGGTGCTCGTTCCTGTCGCCCAGCAGAAGGCTGGGCTGGTAGATAGCCAGGCATGGATAACCCAGGGCTTTCACCGCATCTTCCAGCTCACCTTTCACGCGGTTGTAAAACACGGTGGAAGATGACGAAGCGGCGATGGCCGACATCAGGGCAAATGCCTTTGCGCCGTTTGCCCGGCCAAGCTCGGCCGCTTTCAGGGGATAGCCGAAATCCACCTTGCGGAACTGCTCCCGGGAACCGGCTTTTTTGATGGTTGTGCCCAGGCAACAGATTATTGCGTCCACGGCAAACAGGTCGCTGTGTTCATCCATGCGCTCAAAATCGATTTCGTGCTGCTCGAGTTTCGCATGGCTCACGGGCAGTTTCCCACGCACCGGTGCAACCACCAGTGCAACATCTTCGTGGCCCAGGAGTCCCTCCAGCACTTTGCCCCCGGTCAGGCCGGTGGCACCCAGTAACATCACTTTCATAAAACATTCCTTAACCAGGAAACCACCCCGGGATAGCCTACAGTATCACGCCATAGGAAAGCAGTTTACACTGAGTACAACCGCAAACTGGCCGACTCGCTGACTCAAGATCGATTGCTCATGAAGGATTCCATCACATTGAATGCGCTACAGGCCGGCCTTCAGGGTTGGCTTTATCCCGGCCTCACCGCTCTGCTTTCCGTTGTTATTACCTATGTGGCATTCAAGGGTGTGCTGGCCGTTATTCAACGGCTGACGCGCCGAAAAACCGTTCCGCGGCTGTTTCTGGATGCTTCTGCTCCCGCTCTGGGCGCTGTCCTCGCTCTTCTGGTGCTCAACGGAGTGCTGGAGGCCGCCTCGCCAGATTTACCATTGCTGGCGTTTTTCCAACATGCCGCCACGCTGTTGCTGATTATTGCAATTACCTGGGCACTGGTGCGCTGCACCTCTGCCATCGGCGAGGTTATTGTCTCCCTGAACCCGGTGCTGGAGGGGCAATGGAAGCGCGCCCGCAAGGTGGAAACACAAACACGGTTTCTGGTCAGGGTGCTCAATATTCTTATCGTTATCGTCGGTATCGGCGCTGCTCTGGTCACCTTTGAACCGGTCAGGCACCTCGGTAGCGGTCTGCTGGCTTCGGCGGGCATTGGCGGCATCATACTGGGCTTCGCCGCCAAACCGGTACTCAGCAACCTGCTGGCAGGCATGCAGATCGCCCTGACCCAGCCTTTCCGCATCGACGACGTACTGCATGTGCAGGGCGAATGGTGCTGGGTGGAGGAAGTGACGGCCACCTACGTGGTGCTGAGGGTCTGGGACCTGAGGCGTCTGGTGGTGCCACTGCAATGGTTTATCGAGAACCCGTTCCAGAACTGGTCGAGAAACGACACCGAACTGACGGGGCCGGTGTTTATCCATGTGGACTATTCCATGCCCATTGAACCGCTGCGAACCGAATTCAACCGCCTGCTGCAGCAGGCACCCCAGTGGAACGGAAACACCGCGACGGTGCAGGTCACCGATGCCGGAGACACCAATATCGAGGTTCGTCTGTTGATGAGCGCCAAGGACTCTTCCGGGCTATGGGATCTTCGTTGCGCTGTGCGGGAAGGCATGATCACCTTCATCCAGAACCGGTTCCCCGAACACCTTCCCCGCGTCCGTGCGAGGCTGGTTGAAAAGCCTGATCAGTAAGGCGCAGCTTCCGTCACCCGATCCACCAGGTAAACCAGCCCGTGGTAATCAATCCCGCCGTGGCGGCTCAGGCCGATCTCGCAGGTGCGGCTGGTGGAGATGCCTTCCGTACAGCTGGCTACCTGGCGTGGCAGGGTTCTCAGAGCATGGCTGTTCAGCTCCGGCACATTGAACCCTTTGTCGCCGGCGAAGGCGCAGCAGTGGATATCCTCCGGAACCACCACGTTGGTACTGCAGCGCCGCGCGATATCGATCAGCCCCTGTGACTCGCCCAGATGCTGGGTGCTGCAGGTCACGTGAACAGCAATCCTGGTGTCTTCCGGTTTGAACACCAGGCGGTCCACCAGCTTCTCGCGGATGAATTTCACCGGGTCATACAGAGCCATCCCCAGCTCCCGAGCGGCCTCCTGAATCTGCAGGGTACAGGGGCTGGTATCGCAGTAGACCGGGTCCCTGCCGTTACGGGTTGCCGCCAGCAACGCCTTCAGCAACTCGGTTTTCTTGCGTTCCGCCTGCTCCGGATAACCTTTCGAAGCAAAGGGCTGCCCACAGCACAGGGTGTCCAGCGCCTGGGGCTGCACCACCTGGTAGCCGCCTTTTTCCAGTAACTGGCGGGTTTTGTCATACAACGTCGTTTGCTCTCCATCACCACTGGCAGGCCCCATCACCCGGGAAACGCAGGCGGGCAGGTACACCACCCGTGGTGCGTCACTTTCGGCCACCGGTGCCTGTGGCACAAAACGGATGGGCTGAGGCATGGACGGGTCCCACTGGGGCAGTCGCTGCCCGGACACCCTGCTCAGCCCCGCGCTCAGTTTTGCCAGCCTCGGCGCACCCAGCAGTTTTTCCACACCGGAGGCCATGGTCAGCACGAAACGCGTCCCACGCAGCACGGTCTGAAAATGCTCGGCCACCCAATCCGCCGCTCCGGGATGGCCGGTTTTCTGGGCCCGCAGCTTGCGAACCAGATCGCCGGTGTTGATATCCACCGGGCAGCGCTGGGCGCAGAGCCCCGTAGCCGCACAGGTATCTATACCCTGATACTGGTAGGCCGCTTCCAGTTCCGAGGTATCCTTGCCGGCCCGTTTTTTCGCCTGGATATCCCGCGAGATCACAATGCGCTGGCGTGGAGACAGGGTAAGCCCTTCGGAGGGGCACACCGGCTCGCAGAAACCGCACTCGATGCACTTGTCGATCAGTGGATCGGCGGCAGGCAGCGGCTTGAGATTTTTCAGGTGGATATCCGGGTCCCGGGACAGCACCACGTCCGGATTGAGGAGGTTCTCCGGGTCCAGCAGGCCCTTGATCTTCCACATCAGTTCCCAGGCATCATGCCCCCACTCCAGCTCCACAAATGGCGCCATATTGCGGCCGGTGCCGTGCTCCGCCTTGAGGGAACCACCAAACTCGACCGCCACCAGTTGCGAGACATCTTTCATGAAGGCGTCGTAGCGGGCCACTTCATCCGGGTTGTCGAAGCCCTGGGGAAACACGAAGTGGAGGTTTCCTTCCAGGGCGTGGCCAAAGATGATGGCGTCGTCGTAGGCGTGTTTGACAAACAGCGCCTGCAGTCTCTTGACGCCTTCGGCCAGCTGATCGAGGGGAAAGGTGACATCTTCGATGATCACCGTGGTGCCGGTAGGCCGTACCGCGCCCACTGCAGGAAAGGTACCCTTGCGTATGGCCCACAACTGGTCAGACACCTTTGGATCCGAGGTGAAGTCCACCTTTTTTTCCACCGGAAACCCGGCCAGGGCCGCCCTGATCTGAACCAGTTGCTCCTGCAGCAGGGTTGCATCCGGGGCCCTTGTTTCAATCAACAGGGCGCAGGCATCCTCCGACAAGCCGTGTATCCACTCCGGCAGGCCCGGTTTGTCCTGTACCGAACGCAGGCTTCGCCGGTCGAGCAGCTCCACCGCAGCAACCGGCTGCGAACGCAACAACGCAGCCGCACGGCAGCAGCTGTCCGCGTTGGTAAACACCAGCAACGCGGTGGCCTTGTTGGGGTAATCCGGTACCGTGTCGTAGGTAACTGAACTGACAAATCCGAGAATGCCCTCGGAGCCCACCATAAGGTGCGTGAGGATATCGATCGGATCGCTGTAGTCCACCAGGGCGTTCAGGGACAGACCGGTGGTGTTTTTCAGCCGGTACTTGTGGCGGATACGGTCCGCCAGCTCGGTATTGGCCCGGGTCTCCGCCGCCAGTTGCTCCAGCTCTGCCAACAACGGGGCGTGGCTGCCGCGAAATGCTTTAACGCTGGCTGAGTCTTCGGTATCCACCACCGCGCCGTCTGCCAGAATAAGCCGCATGCTGGCCAGGGTATGGTAGGTATTCTGGGCTGTACCACAACACATGCCACTGGCGTTGTTGGCAACTATCCCGCCTATTTTGCAGGCATTGATGGAGGCGGGGTCCGGGCCGATCTTGTAGCCATAAGGCGCCAGCCAGGCGTTGGCCTGAGCACCGATAATGCCTGGCTGCAGGCGGATTTGCCGGCCTTCATTGCGAATCTCGTGGTCTTTCCACTGATCGCCCAGCACCAGCAGAATGGAGTCGCTGATGGCCTGGCCAGAAAGGCTCGTGCCCGCGGCCCGGAACGTCACCGGGGCGGAGAAGCGCCGGGCGATGGCCAACAGGCTGACCACTTCCTCTTCGCTTTCCACTTTCACCACAACGCGAGGAATCAGCCTGTAAAAGCTGGCGTCGGTACCGTAGGCCAGGGTCGACAGAGGGTCATCGTAAACCCGCGCAGCCGGAACCAGCTCTTTTATTGCCGCGATGACGTCAGGTGACATCAGGTACCCCTGGGCCTTGCCCATCAGAAGGTTTGGATAATTGGTCATACCAATTTATACTGTCTGGGGTAATACGATAGGGAAATTCTGCGACAACTTCAAAGAATAATATCTAGACAATGGTCTCGTTCCCGGATATCAGGGATTCCATTCACCGGGCTGTTCGTCATAATTGAAAATTGGTAAGACCACATCGGGAACGCAATGAGCATCGGGAAAATTGCACCAAAACGTCTCGCAGACAGCATTGTTGAAGAGCTGGAAAACATGATTCTGGAGGGCACCCTGCAGCCCGGGGAGCGGCTTCCGGCTGAGCGCACCCTTGCTGAACGGTTCGGGGTGTCGCGCCCGTCATTGCGGGAAGCTGTTCAAAGGCTGGCCGCCAAAGGCCTGCTGGTCAGCCGCCAGGGTGGCGGCCACTATGTGGCGGAATCACTGGGATCGAGCTTTACCGATCCTTTGATCGCCCTGTTGGAAGGGCGCCCGGACGCCCAGCGAGATTTGCTGGAATACCGCCGCACGCTGGAAGCGGACTGCGCTTATTACGCCGCCCTGCGTGCAACGGCGGTGGACAGGGCGCACCTGAAAACGGCGTACGAAACCCTGCAGGCCTGTTACGCCTCGGACAGCAGCAGTGACCTGAGCGAGGAGGGAACTGCCGACGCCCGCTTTCACCTGGCCATCGCCGAAGCCAGCCACAACGTCATTCTCCTCCACACCATCCGGGGGTTGTTCAGCCTGCTCAAAACCAACGTGGTCAGCACCATCGGCAGCATGTACGCCCGGGAAAAGCAGACCCGGAGCGAATTGATGGAACAGCATCGGCTGCTGTTCGAGGCAATTATCGAAGGCCGCGCGGACGACGCTCGGCATTTTGCCGGGCAGCACATCCAGTACGCACAGAATGTGTTATCCGAACAGCACGAAAATGACCGAAGGATGCAGCGGTCCCTGCGCCGGAGCAGTCAGGCTATCTAGTAGCCCCGCTCCGCACCTAGTAGTCGCGCTCCGCCCCGCGCAGGATCGCGTGCAGCAATTCTTCGGCATCAAACTTGGTGAGAGCTTCGTCTGCCCCCACCTGCTTGGCGTAGCTCACGCTCATTTCGCTGTTCAGCGAGGTATGCAGGATAATGTAGGGCTGCCTGAGGGAACTGCTGTCCCTGACATTGAAGGTTAACTCGTAACCGTCCAGCCCCGGCATCTCGATATCACTCACCAGAATGTCGATGGGTTTGCCATCGTTATTGGCGTTGATCATCAGGTCCAGCGCGTCCTGGCCATTGGTGGTCACGAAATAGGTCACGTCCTTGCTGTCCAGTGCGTCGGAGAGCTGCTTGCGCGCTACCTGGGAGTCGTCCACCAGCAGAATGTTGAGGCCTTTCAGGGTTTCCCGCTGCACGTCAGTCAGTACCACTTCCCGAGGGTTCACGGACTCGGGATAGACCCGCGCCAGCAGCAGCTCCACATCCAGCAACTGGACAATCTCGTCGTCGATGTTCACCAACCCGGTGATGAACGCCCGGTCGCCCAGGCTTTGGGGCGGTGACATGACATCTTTCCAGTCCGTCTCGACGATTTTGCGCACGCTTCGCACCAGAAAGCCGATCTCCTTACGCTGGATATCGGTCACGATGATGGAGGCGGTCTTACGCTCTTCCAGAGTAAGCGGCAGCGAGCCGACTGCCGCCGCCATGTCGATCACCGGCACCGCCGAGCCACGAAAACTCATGGTGCCCACCACCGCCGAATGGCTGTGGGGCAGTTTGGTCAGCGGAACAAACGGCATGATCTCGCGGATTTTCAGGGTGCCCAGGCCAAAAGGCCGGTGACTGCTCAGATAGAACAGCAACAGTTTCTGGGGGTGCTTGGTGCCCTCGGCCATAACCTTGTAACCTGTCTCAAACTTTGCGAAAAGTATATGACGCCGACAATAACATGTTGGAACGTCCGAAATTGTAAGAAATTGCAGCCGGTCGCCCTACCCGAGATGAACGCCCGATGAAGCACCTGACCTTCTCCTCCCACTACGCCCGGTCCGTGTTGTACGGCCTGGATAAGGCGGGCGGCTATTCCGATGAACTATTGCGTAATAACGGCATCGACCCGGAATTCATTAGCTCACCACGGGCGCGAGTGCCTACAGAGCAGTTTATACGTCTCTTCCGGCTGGTATGGGGCAAGCTGGACGACGAGTTCATGGGCCGCACCAGGCAGCCCTGCCGGGTCGGCCACTTTCACCTGATGGGATCGCTTGCGGTTCACAGCGCCAACCTGGAGGAGGTGATCCGCCAGAGTATTCGCTGTTACCGGCTGTTCTCCGACGATATCGTGATCGAGCTGGACCCCAGCGGCGCGGAAGTGGAGCTGAGCATCACCCATTGCCACCCGGAGCTGGACCCGGACAATTTTCTGGTGGAGTGGCTGCTACTGGTATGGCACCGGTTGGTGGGCTGGCTGGTTGGGCGCAAGATCGTGCTCAGCCACGCCACATTTCAGCACGGCCTGCCGGGGCATTTCGATGAATATCGCTTTGTATTTCCCTGCCAGTGCTTTTTTAATCGCGACCGCAACAGCCTGTTTTTCAGCCGCAATTATCTGGAGATGCCGGTGACGCGAACGCCGGCGGAGCTGGATGAGTTCATCGCACAGTCGCCCAGGAACCTGCTGATCTGGACGGATGAGGACGACAGCCTCACCACACGGGTGCGCCAGATTCTGGAGAGCGTCGACGACGAACGGTTACCCACCCAGGAGCAGATGGCCGAACAACTGCACATGACGGCCTATACCCTGTCGCGGAAGCTGAAAACGGAAGGCAGTTCGTACCAGAAGATCAAGGACAACCTGCGGCGCGACCAGGCGGTGATCATGCTCACGCGACAGAACCTGACGGTGTCGGAGATTTCCTCAGAGCTGGGGTTTGCCGAGCCCGGCGCTTTTTCCCGTGCGTTCAAGCACTGGACCGGGCTCAGCCCACTGGCCTACCGCAAGCAGGACCAGTAGTTCACTCTGCGATCACAGCAGTTCGATAGCGACCGCTGTACCTTCCCCGCCTCCGATGCACAGGGAAGCCACGCCGCGCTTGAGGCCACGCTGTTTCAATGCGTTGATCAGGGTGACCATGATGCGCGAACCGGACGAGCCGATGGGATGGCCCAGTGCGCAGGCACCGCCATGAACGTTGACCTTGTCGGCATCAAGCCCGAGTTCGTTGATCGCTGCCAGGGTGACCACGGCAAAGGCTTCGTTGATTTCGAACAGGTCCACGTCGTCGCGGCTCCAGCCGGCTTTTTTCAGTACCTTTTCGATGGCACCGATGGGCGCGAGGGTGAACTCGGCCGGCAGGCGGGCATGGGTGGCGTGGGCCACAATGCGGGCCTGGGGTGTGAGTCCACGCTTTTCCGCTTCTTCGCGGCTGGCCAGTACCATGGCGGAGGCGCCGTCGCTGATGGAGCTGGAGTTGGCAGCGGTCACGGAGCCGTCTTTGGCGAACGCCGGTTTCAGCTGGGGGATCTTCTCGGGCTTGGCTTTGCCCGGTTGTTCGTCGGTATCGACCACGGTATCACCACCACGACCGGAGACGGTCACGGGGGTGATTTCGTCGGCGAAGCCGCCGTTCTTGATGGCCGCCAGCGACCGCTCGAGTGAGGCGATGGCAAAGTTGTCCATGGCTTCGCGGCTGATGTCGTATTTGTCCGCGGTGCGCTGGGCGAATACGCCCATGAGGCCGCCTTCGTAGGCGTCTTCCAGGCCGTCGAGGAACATGGAGTCCATCACCTGGCCGTGGCCCATGCGGTAACCGCCGCGGGCTTTTGGCAGCAGGTAGGGGGCCTGGCTCATGTTTTCCATGCCGCCGGCGATCATGATGTCGTTGGTGCCGGCTTTGATCTGGTCGTGGGCCATGATGACGGCCTGCATGCCGGAGCCGCACATTTTGTTGATGGTGGTGCAGCCGCTGGAATCCGGGATGCCGGAGGCGCGGGAGGCCTGTCTTGCCGGTGCCTGGCCGAGGCCGCCGGGCAGTACGCAGCCCATGATGACTTCCTGGATGTCTGCCGGTTGCAGGCCGCTTCTTTCGATGGCTGCCTTGATGGAGGTGGCGCCCAGGTCCGGGGAACGCACGGAGCTTAGGTCGCCCATCATTCCGCCCATGGGGGTTCTGGCGGAGCCTGCTATTACTACTTCTGTGTTGCTCATGGTTTTAGTCCTCTTGATTCGGAGGCGGGCCGAGTAGCGAACCCCGGGCCGAGACACGCCGTGAATACCTCCCTGTAGGCTCGTAAAAAACATCCATGTTTTTTACGGTCCCGTCCCGGGGTTCGCCACTCGGCCTCCAACTTGTGAGTTATCTTCTGGCCTGATTCAGACTTGTGTTTACGCTTTGCCTAGAACCGACCTGGCGATGATTTCTTTCATTACCTCAGACGTACCGCCGTAAATTCTTTGCACCCTTGCGTCGATAAACGCTCTCGAAATCGGGTACTCACTGGTGTAACCGTAACCGCCAAACAACTGCAGGCAACCGTCGGCTACCCGGCACTGCATTTCCGTGGCGCTGTACTTGGCCATGGAAGCCGTCGGGGCGTCGAGTTCGCCTTTTTCGTACAATGCGATGCATTCGTCGACGAAGGCGCGGTTGACCCTGCAGTCGGTTTCCATGCGGGCGATTTCGAAGCGGGTGTTTTGCAGTTGGGCCAGTTTCTGGCCGAACAGTTCCCGTTCCTGGGAATAGGCGATGGTCAGGTCCAGGGCGCCTCGTGCAGCTGCAACGCCGAGTGCGCCGATGACCAGGCGTTCACGGGGTAACTCGCGCATCAGGTACATGAAGCCCTGGCCTTCTTCACCCAGTAGCGCCGAGCCGGGGATTCGCATGTCGGAGAAGAAGAGCTCCGAGGTGTCGCCGGAGTGTTGGCCGATTTTGTCGAGGTTGCGGCCTTTGCTGTAGCCGGGCAGCGAGGTGTCTACCAGGAACAGGCTGATGCCTCTCGCACCGGCTTTGGGGTCGGTTTTGGCGGCGACGATGACCATGTCGGCGTGCTGGCCGTTGGTAATGAAGGTCTTCGAGCCGTTGAGGATGTAATCGTCGCCGTCTTTTACCGCGCTGGTGCGGATGGCCTGGAGGTCGCTGCCGGCGCCGGGTTCGGTCATGGCGATGGCGCCGACGGCTTCGCCGGAGACCATTTTCGGCAGCCAGTACTGGCGCTGTTCTTCGTTGCCGATGTGGCTGAGGTATGGGGCGACGATGTCGGAGTGCACCATCACGTTCGTCGACAGCGCGCCGAAGCCCATGCGGGCCATTTCTTCGCCCACCACCACGGAGTACTGGAAGGGTGCACCGCAGCCGCCCCAGTCTTCGGGCACGTCGACACACAGCATGCCGGCGTTGCCCAGGGTATTCCAGAGTTCCCGGGGGACGATGCCGGATTTTTCCCAGGCTTCGTAATGGGGGGTCACCTCGGTTTCCAGGGCCTTGATGACGGACTCCCGGAACATGTCGAGTTCTTCTTTATCAACAACGCTGGTCATCGCTGTCTCCTTCAATTGCTTGGGCGCCCGGATTACCGGGGCGCCATACGCAGGGCGTTGTCGAGGCGGATAACCTCGCCGTTGAGGATCGGGTTGCGCACCATTTGGTCCACCAGCATGCCGAATTCCTCGGCCTTGCCCAGGCGTTTGGGGAACGGCAGTGTCGCGGCCAGGCTGTCCTGCACTTCCTGGGGCATGCCGGCCATCATCGGGGTCATGAAAATGCCCGGGGCGATGGTGTTCACGCGGATGCCTTCCCGTGCCAGTTCCCGTGCGGACTGCAGGGTCATGGCGACAACGCCACCCTTGGAGGCGCTGTAGGCAGCCTGGCCGATCTGGCCTTCGAAGGCCGCTACGGAGGCGGTGGAAATCACCACGCCACGCTCGCCATCGGCGTTGGGCTCGCGCTGGGCCATATCGGCCGCGGCCAGGCGCATGATGTTGAAGGTGCCGATCAGGTTGACCTGGATAACCTTGTTGAAGTTCTCCAGTGGCATGGGGCCGTCCCGGCCAAGGATTTTGGCGGCAGGGGCAATGCCGGCACAGTTGACGGCGATGCCGCACAAACCGTGGGCGTCGCGGGCCGCTTTTACGGCAGCTTCTGCGCTTTCGGCAGAGGACACGTCACACTCGATAAACACACCACCGATATCTTTTGCGACGGCTTCTCCCTGCTCTTTCTGCAGGTCGAAAATCGCCACTTTGCAGCCGGCCGCGGCCAGCGCCCGGGCAGCGCCTTCACCGAGGCCTGAAGCGCCACCGGTTACGATTGCGGGTACACCCTGAAATTCCATGGTTATCTCCTGGTATCAGCGCCGCCGGCGCAGCCTCACAGGCCCGCCAGCGAACAGTTCGAATTTGGATATGGGTCAGTCTGTCTCAGTCACCTCCTGGGCGCCATGACATAACCGGGCAGGAAATTTGATAAAAATTGACACGCCGGGGCCACCACCCTGTCGGCCCCGGCGTTTACAGCTCGCGGTCAGAGCTTTTTAGCGTCGTCCCGCAACACGAACTTCTGGATCTTGCCGGTGGAGGTTTTCGGCAGTTCGCTGAACACAATGGTCTTGGGGACCTTGAACTTCGCCAGCCGCTCGCGGCAGAAGGCGATGATGTCTTCTTCACTGACTTCCCCGGCTTCCGGCTTGAGGGTCACGAAGGCACAGGGTGTCTCGCCCCACTTTTCGTCCGGCCTGGCCACCACGGCGGCTTCGAGAATATCGGGGTGGCGGTAGAGCACGTCTTCCACCTCAATGGTGGAGATGTTCTCGCCGCCGGAGATGATGATGTCTTTCAGCCGGTCTTTTATCTCCGCGTAGCCATCCGGATGCCACACCGCCAGGTCGCCGGTATGGAACCAGCCGCCCCTCAGGGCTTCCTCGGTGGCCTTGGGATTTTTGAGATAACCCTTCATCACCGTGTTACCACGGAGGAAGATCTCGCCGATGGTCTTGCCGTCTTTCGGCACGGCCTCCATGCTGTCCGGGTCCCCCACCATCATGCCGGCCAGGGTGTGGTAACGGACCCCCTGGCGTGCCTTGATGCGTGCGCGGTCTTCCACCGGCAGGTCGTCCCACTCGGATTTCCAGGCACACACGGTCACCGGGCCATACACCTCGGTGAGACCGTAAACATGAGTCACCTGGATGCCCATGTCCTCGATCGCTTCGATCACCTTGGCAGGTGGCGCGGCGCCGGCAGTCATTGCCTGCACGGTATGGCTGAAGCTGGATTTCAGGGCGTCCGATGCGCCCAAAAGGGTGTTCAATACGATCGGCGCACCACACATGTGGCTGACCTTGTGCTCGCTGATCAGCTGCAGAATCTTCTCGGGATCCACCTTGCGCAGGCACACGTGGGTTCCGGCAAAGGCGGTGATGGTCCAGGGGAAGCACCAGCCATTGCAGTGGAACATCGGCAGCGTCCACAGGTACACCGGGTGCATGCCCATGGACCATACCGCCTGGTTGCCCATGGCGTTCTCGTAGGCGCCGCGATGGTGATACACCACGCCTTTCGGATTTCCGGTGGTACCGGAGGTATAACACAGCGAAATGGCATCCCACTCATCGGCCGGCATCTGCCAGTCGAAATCCGGGTCGCCACTGGCCAGGAAATCCTCATAGTCCAGATCACTCACCCGGGTGCCACCGCCGGCAAATTCGGAATCGTTAACGTCAATCACCTGGGGCGGGTTATCCAGCAGGCTGACCGCTTCATTAATGACCTCGCCGAACTCCCGGTCCGCGATCAATACCTTAGCCTCGCCGTGCTCCAGCATGAAGGCAATGGTCTTCGCGTCAAGGCGAGTGTTCAGCGCATTCAGCACCGCCCCCAGCATGGGAACACCGAAATGGCACTCCAGCATCTCGGGGATGTTCGGCAGCATCGCCGCAACGGTACTTCCCTTGCCAACCCCCTTCGCAGACAGAGCTGAAGCAAGGCGCCGGCAGCGTTCGTAGGTTTGCTGCCAGTTGCGGCGTGTCTGGCCATGAATCACTGCCGGATATTCCGGGTAAACGCTGGCGGTGCGTTCCAGAAAATCCAGTGGGCTCAGGGTGGCCCGGTTGGCGTCGTTCGGCTGCAGGCCCGTGTCAAAAATGGAGTTCATACCGGTCTCCTGGTGTTGTTATTCAACACCTGACTATAGGGCACAGCAGAGGTTTCAGCGAGTCTTCGAAGCCGTTTCGCCCTCGCCGGAATGGTTCAGCGGCTCCACCCAGTAGGCCTCTTCGGTATCGGTCGCTCCTGTCCCGCAGCAGGTCGTGGCTGACCAGCCACCGCTCCCGGTGGGCTGACCCGGCAGGGTCTCAATCTGACCAACCCTGTAGCCCCCCTCTTCAAACAGATCTTCCCCGTACGACAACATCGGCGCGCCGTCGGAGTTCTCCATCGCGGGCTCCGCCCTGGCCACGAAATAGATGTCCCAGAGCGCAGATGAGCCAAAACTGACGGCAGACAGAACCACAAGCATCACCAGCAGGCTGCGGACCATGGCCCGAGGCAGGCCCATGAACTCGTGATCATTGTTGCGCTTACCTTCGTTGGACTTGGTGACGTCTTTACTGGACAGGGTGTTGAGTACATCTCCGGCGGAAACCACTGCGCCACTGAGGGAGGCGGTAATAAGGTATCGCAGGGCTGAAAACTCCCGGTGCCCCAGATTCTGGAACTCACATCCGCAGCGATTATTCATTGAATCGAAACTGCGCGGGACGAAGTTCACGTCGATGGTGATATCACACCCCTCGACCTCGAAGACCAGGCGGCCGTTGTACACCTGGCGCAGCCGAAAGGCTTCCAGCCCCGCATTCACGCTGAAACCGGCAGCCGATAAATCAGCCACCGGAAATTCCTGTGTTCTGCCGTCGAGGTTTACGTGCAGGCAGGCCGGAATATTTATCCGCGCATACTGTTGTCGCATTTCCGGTTCGTGGACAAAGTGCGGTGCAACTGCTGCCGTCTTCATTGCTCTGGCCCTTGCGTTATCGTCAATCAATTGGTGTTCACGGAAAAGTCCGTGGTGTTCCAACCACAAGGAAACTATCGCAACTCCACGTTAAATGCCGGTTACGAAACGATAATTAGTAATACATAAACCAGATACATGTCCATTTTTTAATCGTGAAGCCGAAGGATACAGATAACCTTAAACTCCCGGTCTGACATGGCTTGATGCGGGATACGGGTCGCTGTTCATGTGGGGCGAAACTGCCCCTGGAGAGCCAGGGAGGGCACTATCTATTTCGTAATCGCAATAAAAGAAAATCTGTTATTAAAAAATCGAATCAGGCGCTATTTTTCGCATGGAACCCGATTGCTGAAGCCATCGTTATACCAAGCTGTACGCAGAAAACAGGCGCCACTTATGTGGTGCATTCAGCGTCATGTGATCTCATCCCAGCCTGAAGCTCCCCCTGTTACAATGGCCGCCCTATTAGTTGAGCGCCATCCACCCCCTCTTCTGGTCAACTCCCCTGATGTAAATTGGGCCCGAAAAATACTTTACGTTTACGTAAACTTTATCTAACCTAAGTCTAAAAAAGGAAACCGCCATGGACATCAAGAAAACTTACAGCATCAGCGAGCTCGCCAAGGAGTTCGACGTTACTACCCGAAGCGTACGTTTTTACGAAGACCAGGGCCTGCTGCACCCCACCAGACGCGGCCAGACCCGCATCTTCAGCTCCAAAGACCGGGTGCGCCTGAAGCTGATCCTGCGCGGCAAGCGTATGGGCTTCTCTCTGGCGGAAACCAAGGAACTGTTTGACCTGTGGGACGAAACCCTCAGCGGCAACGAGAAACAGCTCCTGCTGATGCTGGACACTTTGGCCCGCAAACGGGCGCAGCTTGAGCAACAGAAAAACGACATTGCCCAGGCGGAAATGGAAATGGATACGGCAGAAGCCCGGTGTCGGGAAGCACTCGCCGAGCTTCAGAAGAAAAAGCGTCAACAGAAAAAAGCCAATACGGAAGAACCAGTTGAACAGAAATAACGGGAATGACAAGGCAAGCGGGCAGGGCTTCCGAAACACGCTGTAAATACGTCCCTGTACGCTCGGGCTCCGCCATCCATGGCTCCGCACGGTTTCGGAAGCCCTGCCCGCTCACCTTGTCAGCCAACTCTCTGCGAAGATCAAAAGGTAGCCAACAATGAAATCACAATACTCAGAGTTCAACTTCGGCCTCGGCGAAACGATCGACATGCTCCGCGAGCAGGTCAACGGCTTTGCCGCCAAGGACATCGCCCCTCGCGCCGAAGATATTGACCGCGAAAACCTGTTCCCGAACGACCTGTGGAAGAAGTTCGGCGACATGGGCCTGCTGGGTATCACCGCCGACGAAGCTTACGGCGGCTCCGGCATGGGCTACCTTGCACACGTAATCGCCATGGAAGAAATCAGCCGCGCCTCGGCCTCTGTTGGTCTGTCTTACGGCGCGCATTCCAACCTGTGCGTTAACCAGATCAACCGCAACGGCACCGACGAGCAGAAAGAAAAGTACCTGCCCAAGCTCATCAGCGGTGAACACATCGGCGCCCTGGCCATGTCCGAACCCAACGCCGGTTCCGACGTCGTCTCCATGAAACTCAGCGCCAAAGACGCCGGCGACCACTACGTGCTCAACGGCAGCAAAATGTGGATCACCAACGGCCCCGACGCCAACGTCTACGTCATCTACGCCAAAACCGACCCGGCCGCCGGCCCAAGGGGCATCACCGCCTTCATCGTCGAACGCGACACCCCGGGATTCAGCCAGGCCCAGAAGCTGGACAAACTCGGCATGCGCGGCTCCAACACCTGTGAGCTGGTCTTCGAAGACGCCAAAGTACCCAAGGAAAACGTCATGGGTGGCGTCGGCAACGGTGCCAAAGTCCTCATGAGCGGCCTCGACTACGAACGCCTCGTCCTCTCCGGCGGCCCGCTGGGCATCATGCAAGCCGCCATGGACGTGGTCGTACCCTACATCCGCGAGCGCAAACAGTTCGGCCAGGCCATCGGTGAATTCGAACTGGTCCAGGGCAAAGTCGCCGACATGTACACCTGGATGAACACCGCCAAATCCTACGTCTACATGGTCGCCATGTCCGCCGACCGCGGCAACACCACCCGTAAAGACGCCGCCGGCGCGATCCTGTACTCAGCGGAAATGGCCACCAAACTGGCCCTCGACGCAATCCAGCTGCTGGGCGGTAACGGTTACATCAACGAATACCCGACAGGCCGTCTGCTGCGTGACGCCAAACTGTACGAAATCGGAGCCGGCACGTCCGAAATCCGCCGGATGCTGATCGGTCGGGAGTTATATCTCAACAACTAGGCTCTCTGTCCCGGGTGGAAGCGCTCGGCCGGGTAGGGCTTTCGGGAACCGCTACGAGCACATCCATGTGCGCTTGACGTAGGCCATCCTTGGCCTACGACATTCCCGAAAGCCCTACCCGGCCAACCGCCCGAACTTGGGTAGCCAAATTCAGACGAGGGTCTGGTGGCATGGCGATCCGGGACCGTAAAAAACAGGGATGTTTTTTACGAGCCTACAGGGACGTATTCACGGCGTGTCCCGGAGCGCCATGTCACCAGACCCGACGCACGGACTAAAAAACGGACTAACAAGCCATGACCATACTGCAAAGCAAAGTTAACCCAAGGTCCGAAGAATTCCAGGCCAACCAGGAATCCATGGCCAAAGCCGTGGCCGACCTGCGGGACAAGGTAGCCACCATCCAACAGGGCGGCGGCCCCTCCTACCAGGAACGCCACATCGCCCGCGGCAAACTGCTCCCCAGAGAGCGCATCAACCGCCTCCTGGACGACGGATCTCCTTTTCTTGAGGTAGGCCAGTTCGCCGCCTACAACGTCTACGACGAAGAAGTCCCCGCTGCGGGTGTTGTCGCCGGTGTAGGCCGCGTGTCCGGCACCGAGTGCATGATCATCGCCAATGATGCCACCGTAAAAGGCGGCAGCTACTACCCGCTGACGGTGAAAAAACATCTCCGTGCCCAGGAAATCGCCCTGCAGAACCGCCTGCCCTGCATCTACCTGGTCGACTCCGGCGGCGCCAACCTGCCCAGACAGGACGAAGTCTTCCCGGATCGCGACCACTTCGGCCGCATCTTCTACAACCAGGCGCGCATGTCCGCCGACGACATCCCCCAGATCGCTGTCGTCATGGGCCTGTGCACCGCCGGTGGCGCCTACGTGCCCGCCATGGCGGATGAGTCCATCATTGTGCGCAACCAGGGCACCATATTCCTGGCCGGCCCGCCCCTGGTAAAAGCCGCCACCGGGGAAGTGGTCAGCGCAGAAGACCTGGGCGGCGCCGACGTACACTGCAAAGTCTCTGGCGTGGCCGACCATTACGCCGAAAACGACGCCCACGCCCTGGAAATCGCCCGGCGCTGCATCTCCAACCTCAACCGCCGCAAGCCGGCAGACGTGGAGATCCGCAAACCCAAGGCGCCGCTGTTCAACGCCGAAGAAATCTACGGCATCGTCGGCACCGATTTGCGCAAACAGTTCGACGTGCGCGACGTCATCGCCCGCATCGTCGACGGCTCCGAGTTTGACGAGTTCAAACGCTACTACGGCCAGACCCTGGTCACCGGCTTTGCCCATATCCACGGCTACCCGGTGGGCATCATCGCCAACAACGGCATCCTGTTCAGCGAGTCCGCCCAGAAAGGCGCGCACTTTATTGAACTCTGCTGCCAGCGCAACATCCCACTATTGTTCCTGCAGAACATCACCGGCTTCATGGTGGGCCAGAAACACGAGGCTGAGGGCATCGCCAAGCACGGCGCCAAGATGGTCATGGCCGTGGCCTGTGCTGAAGTGCCAAAGATCACCGTACTGATCGGCGGCTCGTTCGGCGCGGGCAACTACGGCATGTGCGGCCGCGCCTACAGCCCCGACTTCCTGTGGATGTGGCCCAACGCCCGTATCTCCGTCATGGGCGGCGAACAGGCCGCCGGCGTACTGGCAACTGTTAAACGCGAAGGTATGGAGCGCAAGGGCCAGGACTGGAGCAGCGAGGAAGAGGCCGAGTTCAAAAAGCCCATCGTCGACTCCTACGAACACCAGGGCCACCCCTACTACGCCAGCGCCCGCCTGTGGGACGATGGCGTGATCGACCCGGCCCAGACCCGGGAAGTGGTCGCCCTGAGCCTGTCCGCCACCCTTAACCGCCCGGCCAAGCCAACACGCTTCGGCGTGTTCCGCATGTAACGGAGGAGAACGCCATGACCGAACAGGAAAACGCAGTTCTGCTCAAACAACGCGCCGACGGGGTCACCGAAGTGGTGCTCAACCGGCCGGACAAACGCAACGCCTTCGACGACGTGATTATCCAGCAGCTGATCAACGCGCTGGAAACAGTGAATGCCGACGATAACACCAACATCGTGATCCTGCGTTCCGAAGGCAAACATTTCTCCGCCGGTGCAGACCTCGGCTGGATGCGCCGCATGGCGGACAACACCCGCCAGGAAAACCTGGACGACTCGCGGGAACTGGCGCGGCTGATGAACACCCTGAACCACCTCGGCAAGCCGGTGATCGGCCTAGTGCAGGGCGCGGCCTTTGGCGGTGCTGTGGGCCTGGCGGCCTGCTGCGACATCGTGCTCGCCACCGAAAAAGCCAGCTTCTGCCTGAGTGAAGTCAAACTCGGCCTGATTCCGGCGGTGATCAGCCCCTACGTGGTACGCGCCATTGGCGAACGCCAGGCCCGCCGCTATTTCATTACCGCCGAAATCTTCACTGCCCAGCAAGCCGAACACTTCGGCCTGGTACACGAAGTGTGTGAAGACGTGGACGCCATGGAGCGCCGCTGTGATGAGCTGCTGCTGCAGCTTGCCCTCAACGGCCCTGAAGCCATGCAGGCGGCCAAGGACCTGGTGTTCGCTGTCAGCCACAAGGTCATCGGCAACGACGTCATCGACGACACCGCACAACGCATCGCGGACATCCGGGTGGGTGCCGAAGGACAGGAAGGGCTCAATGCCTTCCTGAACAAGCGCAAGGCCAACTGGGTTCCGGAGGAAGAATAATGTTCAGCAAGATACTCATAGCCAACCGCGGTGAAATCGCCTGCCGGATCATACAAACCGCCCATCGCATGGGCATTCGCGTGGTCGCCGTCTATTCCGACGCTGACGCCGACGCACGCCACGTGGCCATGGCCGACGAAGCCTTCAACATCGGCCCGGCCCCCAGCTCCGAGAGCTACCTGAAAGCCGACAAAATCATCGAGGTCGCAAAAGAAAGCGGCGCCCAGGCCGTTCACCCGGGCTACGGTTTTCTCTCCGAGAACACCCAGTTCGCCGAAGCCTGCGAAGCCAACAACATCGTGTTCATAGGCCCGCCCTCCTCCGCCATCGCGGCGATGGGCTCCAAATCCGCCGCCAAGGCGATTATGGAAAAAGCTGGCGTGCCCCTGGTGCCGGGTTACCACGGTGACGACCAGGCCCCGGACACCCTGCGCAAGGAAGCCGAAAAGTGCGGCTTCCCGCTGCTGCTCAAAGCCGTTGCCGGTGGTGGCGGTAAAGGCATGCGGGTGGTTGAGCGCATGGAAGAATTTGATGACGCCCTGGCCGCTGCCAAACGGGAATCGAAGAACGCCTTCGGCAACCCGGACATGCTCATCGAACGCTACCTGACCCAGCCACGCCACGTGGAAATCCAAGTGTTCTGCGACAAGAGCGGCAAAGGTGTCTACCTGGCTGAGCGCGACTGTTCCGTACAGCGCCGCCACCAGAAAGTACTGGAAGAAGCCCCGGCCCCCGGCCTGAGCGACGACACCCGCAAGGCCATGGGTGAAGCGGCCGTCAAAGCCGCGCAGGCCATCAATTACGTGGGCGCCGGCACCGTGGAATTCCTCTACGACGTGGACGGCTCCTTCTTCTTCATGGAAATGAACACCCGCCTGCAGGTAGAGCACCCGGTCACCGAAATGGTCACCGGCCAAGACCTGGTGGAATGGCAGCTGAAAGTGGCCTGGGGCGACCCGCTGCCGCTGGAGCAGTCCCAGGTAAAAACCCGTGGCCACGCCCTGGAAGCACGCATTTACGCCGAAGACCCGGACCAGGACTTCCTGCCCGCCACCGGCAACCTGCGCTACCTGAGTACGCCGGATGAAAGTGCCCACGTGCGGGTGGACACCGGCGTCACTGAAGGCGACGACATCAGCATCCACTACGACCCGATGATCGCCAAACTCATCGTGTGGGACGAAACCCGGGACCAGGCCATCAACCGCATGGTCCAGGCCCTGGAGCACTACCGCATCGCCGGCGTGAAAACCAACATCCGCTTCCTCCACGCCCTGGCCGATTCCCAGCCGTTCCGGGAAGCGGAGCTGACTACCGGCTTCATCGACGACCACCGGGAACTGCTGTTCCCGAAATCCAGGCTCGACACCCACAAGGCCCTGGTACTGGCCGCCGGCTTCGTGCTGGAACAGCGCAAGTCGCGGGAAGTGATCAGCACCGACCCCTGGTCGCCATTCGGCCGCCAGAACAGCTGGCGCATGAACTCCGAATACGCCCAGCCCCTGCAACTGCAGGTGGGTGAAGAGATCCACGAACTCAAAGTGCTGGAACGGGACGACCGCTACCAGGTATTCGTCGGCGGCAGCGTGTACAACCTCACCGCCCGCCTGGACGACGACTACCTGCAGGCCGTCATCAACGGCCACCGCATCAGCATCCACGGCAACCTGCACAACGATCAGCTGGTACTCTTCTACGAAGGCGACACCTTCCAGTGCATCCTGTACCGGGAAACCTACGGCTTCGAAGAAATGGCCGGCGAAGGCAGCCTGGCTGCCCCCATGAACGGCGCCATTGTAGCGGTGCAGGCAAAAGTCGGCGACAAAGTCACCGCCGGCCAGAGCCTGGTGATCATGGAAGCCATGAAAATGGAACACGCCATCAAGGCCCCCGCCGACGGCGTCGTAACCGACATTTTCTTCGCCGAAGGCGACCAGGTGTCTGAGGGTGCCGAACTGATCGCCATTGAAGTCACTGCAGACGCGGAGAAGGAGGCAGGATAATGGCCTTTCCCGACAACGTAAGACTGGTGGAAATGAGCCCCCGGGACGGCCTCCAGAACGAGCCCGGCCCGATCATCGCCACCCACATCAAAACCGAACTGATCGACCGGCTGGCCGACTGTGGCCTCAACCACATCGAATCCGCCAGCTTCGTATCGCCGAAATGGGTGCCACAAATGGGCGACGCCAGCGACGTAATGGCTGGCATTAAACGCAAAAAAGGCGTGCGCTACTCCGTACTCACCCCCAACCTCAAGGGCTTCGAAAACGCCCTGGCGGCCGGGGTGGACGAAGTCGCCGTCTTCGGCGCCGCGTCCGAGTCGTTCAGCCAGAAAAACATCAACTGCTCCATCGCCGAAAGCCTCGAACGCTTCCTGCCGGTAATGGAAGCCGCCAAACAACACCAGATCCCGGTACGCGGCTACGTCTCCACCGTATTGGGCTGCCCCTACGAAGGCGACATCGCCCCCGAACAGGTGGCCAAAGTCGCCAAGGCCCTGGCCGAACTCGGCTGTTACGAAATCTCCCTGGGCGACACCATCGGCGTGGGCACTCCGTTGAAAGCCAAGCGCATGCTTGAAGCCGTCGCCGCAGAGGTTCCCATCGAAAAACTCGCCGCGCACTTCCACGACACCTACGGCCAGGCCCTGGCCAACCTGTACGCGGTTCTGGAAGAAGGCATTGCGGTAATCGATTCCTCCGTAGCCGGCCTCGGCGGCTGCCCCTACGCCAAAGGCGCCTCGGGCAACGTGGCCACCGAAGACGTGCTATACCTGCTTAACGGTCTGGGCATAAAAACAGGTGTCGATCTGGACAAGTTAGTGGCAACCGGCGAATGGATCAGCGCACAACTCAAGCGCCACAACGGCTCCAAAGTAGGCCAAGCATTAGGCGGTAACTGCAAATGATCGAGTGGGGAGCGGGCCTGTCTGTCCGGGACCGTAAAAAACAAGGATGTTTTTTACGAGCCTACATGGACGTATTAACGGCGTGTCCCGGACAGACAGGACCGCTCCCCAAGGCACTCAACTCAGAAAGCCAGGTGCACTAATGAGCAACAAAAACGTAGTCGCTTTGGATCTCCCCATCCCGGAGATCAAAGACATGCCAGAAGACACCCAGAAGTACTTCCAGATCTGCCAGGAAAAACTCGGCATGGTCCCGAACGTACTCACCGCCTACAGCCAGAACCTCAAACAGCTCGAAGGCTTCACCCGCCTGTACAACGAACTGATGATGGGCGAAGGCGAACTCAGCAAACTCGAGCGGGAAATGGTCGCCGTGGTGGTGTCCTCCGAGAACAAATGCTTCTACTGCCTGGTGGCCCACGGCGCCGCGGTACGGGTACTGAGTGGCGACCCCACGCTGGGCGAGCACATGGTGATGAACTACCGCACCGCCAAACTCGACAAGCGCCAGCGGGCGATGCTGGACTTTGCATCACACCTGACCCGCTCCCCGGCCACCGTCACCGAAGAACACATCCAGGCCCTGCGGGATGCCGGCCTCAGTGACCGCGGCATC
Source organism: Marinobacter sp. (assembly GCF_039977835.1). Classification (GTDB taxonomy): domain Bacteria; phylum Pseudomonadota; class Gammaproteobacteria; order Pseudomonadales; family Oleiphilaceae; genus Marinobacter. The sequence goes on from NZ_JBDWCL010000071.1 coordinate 83,404, forward strand.
TGGGACCTGAGCAACCTGATCGGCTTCTACAACATGTCCAATCGCGTGGCCATCGCCAGCGATATGCAACCGAACCCCGAATATCACAGCCAGAGTCGCTAGCAGGTTCGACACTGCTCGCCCTCGACTACAACAACAATGGAGGCAGAGATAATGAGCATGACTCTTCCAAGCTATACCAGTGGCACCTCAGAAAGCCCGCTGCTGGGCATGACCATCGGCGAAATGCTCGACCGCACCGCCGAGAAGTACCCGGACACCGAAGCCCTGGTCTCCCTGCACCAGGACATCCGCTGGACCTACAGGGAATTCCTGGAAAAGGTCAACGAAGCCGCCCGCGCCTTTATGGCCATCGGCGTTGAGCGTGGCGACAGGGTGGGCATCTGGTCCCCCAACCGCTACGAGTGGACCGTCACCCAGTTCGCCACCGCCAAAGTGGGCGCCATCCTGGTCAACATCAACCCGGCCTACGGTGTGCACGAACTGGAATACGCCCTCAACCTGTCCGGCATGCGCTTCCTGGTCACCGCAGACAGCTTCAAGACCTCCGACTACCGCAAGATGATTTACGAACTGGCCCCGGAACTGAACGCCAGCCAACCCGGCAAGCTCAAGTCCCGGCGCCTGGAAAAGCTCGAAGGCGTGATCAACCTGGACAAGCGCAGCCACGAAGGCATGTGGACCTGGAACGACTTCGTCGGCAAGGCCAGCGACGTCACCCAGCAACAACTGGACGAGCGCCAGAGCGTGCTGCAGTTTGATGACCCCATCAACATCCAGTTCACCTCCGGCACCACGGGCAACCCCAAAGGCGCCACCCTCACCCACCACAACATCCTCAACAACGGATACTTTGTGGGCGAGAGCCAGCGCCTGACCGAGAAAGACCGCCTGGTCATCCCCGTGCCCCTGTACCACTGCTTTGGCATGGTGATGGGCAACCTGGGCTGCATCACCCACGGCTCCACCATGATCTACCCGGGTGAAGGCTTCGAGCCCAAATCCGTGCTGCAGGCCGTGCACCAGGAAAAGGCCACCGCCCTCTACGGCGTGCCCACCATGTTCATCGCCGAACTGGCCGAGCCGGAGTTTGAAAGCTACGACCTCTCCAGCCTGCGCACCGGCATCATGGCCGGCTCCATCTGCCCGGCGGAAGTGATGAAAAAGGTCAACGGCAAGATGAACATGAAAGAAGTTCAGATCGCTTACGGCATGACCGAAACCAGCCCCGTGTCCACCCAGACCAGCTCCCTCGACCCGTTCGAGAAGCAGGTAACCACCGTGGGCCGCACCCAGCCGCACCTGGAAACCAAGATCGTCGACCCCGCCAACGGCAACATCCTGCCCCGGGGCGAAACCGGCGAACTCTGCACCCGCGGCTACAGCGTGATGCTGAGATACTGGAACAACGAAGAGAAAACCGCCGAAGCCATAGACGAAGCCGGCTGGATGCACACCGGCGACCTGGCCACCATGGACGACGAAGGCTACATCCAGATCGTCGGCCGCATCAAAGACATGGTCATCCGCGGCGGTGAGAACATCTACCCGAAAGAAATCGAGGAATTCCTCTACACCCACCCCGCCATCGAGGAAGTCCAGGTAACCGGCATTCCCGACGACAAGTACGGTGAAGAACTCATCGCCTGGGTAAAACTGGCCCCGGACGCGGACCCGGTCACCGGCGACGAACTGCGGGAATTCTGCAAAGGCAAAATCGCCCACTTCAAGATCCCCAGGAACTACAAGTTCGTGGATGAATTCCCGATGACCGTCACCGGGAAGATCCAGAAGTTCAAGATGCGGGAGATTTCTATTGAGGAGATGGGGTTGAAGAAGTAAACCTGACCCTCTGCTCAGTTCCTACCTTCATTCAGACCCCGGCTTTTGTCGGGGTTTTTTCTTGAAAGGGCTTCATGGAAATAGTTCTGGCTAATCACCCTGGCCACTACTGTGCGAGTATGGTAACACCCTCGATTTCAGCTACCGTCTTGGCATCCGCTCGCTCAATAATTTTCACCAGCGTCGATTGGATCGCCTCGCTCTCTCGAGCACCACTTTCACTCACAAACTTTTACTTCTGTTGCGCAGCGTTCTCATACAGAGAAAACGAAATAACTACCTCCGTTGCAGAGTCCGGCGCCTTGCCAAAGTACACCAGCGAAAGCAGAGGATAGCCACTGGAGCCTTTCCGGACCTGCTTTGCGATACGTTTTTTGGCTTTGCTCACATTCATAAATGGCGGAACCGTCATCCATAAACGGGAAAATATGGTGCAAAAAATCTGTCCCAGCTTTCCACCATGCAACGTATTTACATGTATAAAACAAAGACTGTCCAACGTCAAATGCCAACTCCAAGCCTTGGAATACAGTAAATGTTTTTAATATACATATCCCCCAAAAGGGACCGAAATTCAACCTCAATGTCTATACCTGAAACGTCAGTGCCAGTATCTTTGAAGTCTGTAGAAATTTCAAAGATAACCCTTTCATCATTCTCACCTAGTGACCAACCCTCACTTATGAATAACAATGAATAATGTATTTTATTAATCAGGCCTTTACTCTCTAATATTCTAATCAACTCGCTATAATCGTCACACTCAATATGATCACCTCTAGCATATATTGAATATTTCACAGCTGTCACAATAGCAACAGAATTGTGATTCCTTAATGAGCACGCTGAGACAGAATCCAGTCTTGCATCAACACTGAAATCCAAGCTACTGTAAGAATGCTGCATAATCCGGTAGTCGATTATTGGCATATAGCCATGCTCAAACTGGTTTCTTGTATAAGATAGACTTATTACTGCTACCAATAAAGTTACAGCTGTTTTGACATCAAGCAATTCCAAACTCCAAAACATCCGGTCTTCTGAAAAATCTATATTAGCTTGCAGCATTGAAAACAAAGAAAGTAACGACGTAAATGCTATCAAATAGACCAGGGGAGACCTTATCCATGTCTTTTGCTTTAGTTTCTTTTGCGCCCCCGGATGTAGGCTCTCAGAATTATCCGCCATACATTCAAGCCTTGTGCTGCATGCTTTTACCAACACCTATACACCCAACTTCAGCATCCTCTTTTCCTACATTTATTATCGTGTGCGGAGTGTTACCGGGGACATCAAAGCATTCTTTATTTTTCATCCTATAAGACATTCCACCTACGGTAATTTGAATGTCACCCTTTACGTGGATGGTTCTGCTCTCATGCGAGTGGTAGTGTTCGAAAGATTCGTTTGGGCTCAAAATAATTCTAGCCATTGTCACTCTCCATTTGGGCTGTCAGGTTTCAAGGCTCTCGTTGCCTCGCCTCTTCATTTTTGTCCCTATCATTGACCGGCCAGTTGTCTCGAGTTCGGCATTCAACAAACAGCATTAGATCCTTGCTGTGCTAAAGTCGTTATCACTAATATCAGATGGTCATATCTGCCATGCCTCTGGACCCTGAACCACGCAACCAGCTATTCGTGGGTAACTCGGGACCCCAATGCCGCCGGCATGCGCGACTTTATAGTGAAAGCGAATCGCCACGAAAACGCCGTTGTTTAACCTCATCAGGAAATTTTTGCATTTTGCTACTCAAACATAAGCGCAGATGAATAGACCAGAGCCTGCCAATGACGCGGTGCGAAAGATCGGCGCGGAGCTTTTCGTATTCATGGAATATCCTCCGAGCGCCTAAAAGCAATACTACCGGCTTCCGCCAAATCAAAATCTGCCAATCGGATAACTCCGTAGATGCGGAAAATCCAACCAGTCATCCGCTCTAAACTAATTAGCAGCGTAGACCGCCTCATGTGTCTTCGCTAGGTAATTGCGTGTTTTCTAGATTTTGCTCATTCGTTACGCCCCTCCGCCCAAACCTGGACGAGGTCTAATTTTGGGCCGCGGGCCAGCAAAAATACACCTGTTCCACTCCGCCGAGTGGAAGTTATGAAAAAGGTCAACAGCAAGATGAACACGAAAGAAGTGCACATAGCCTCAAGCAGCCTCGAAGGCAACCTGGCTACCATGGACAAAGACGGCTACATCCAGATCGTTGGCCGCATCAAAGACATGGTCATCCGCGGTGGTGAGAACATCTACCCGAAAGAAATCGAGGAATTCCTCTACACCCACCCCTCCATCGAGGAAGTGCAGGTAACCGGTATCCCCGACGACAAGTACGGCGAAGAACTCATCGCCTGGGTAAAACTGGCCCCGGACGCGGACCCGGTCACCGGCGACGAACTGCGGGAATTCTGCAAGGGCAAGATTGCCCACTTCAAGATCCCCAGGAACTTCAAGTTCGTGGATGAGTTCCCGATGACGGTCACCGGGAAGATCCAGAAGTTCAAGATGCGGGAGATTTCTATTGAGGAGATGGGGTTGAAGAAGTAAGCCCCTTCCCCTTCATTGACCCTACCTTTAGACCCCGGCTATACGTCGGGGTTTGTGCTTTATGTACTCTGCGTATACGCTCCTAGAGAAAGTGAAATCATGAAGCGCGCTTCGTTATTGCGCTGCGATATTACAGAATTGTTGACCACTAGATTTGCAGGGTCATGATTTAACAGCCATTTTAGTGGTTAGTTTATGAACTAAGGCGGGATAATTTAGCGGTCAAAGTTTTGTCGCGATTTGGCCGCTGTCTAACTGCTATTAAGCAGGGGAGGATTCTTACTGGTGAGTATCAATATATTTATCGATACAAATATTTTCCTGTCTTTTTACCACCTCTCTGACGATGACCTCGAAGAGATTCGAAAGCTGAGTGTACTTTTGGAAAGAGACGAGGTCAGGCTTTGGTTGCCTGAGCAAGTAAAGGATGAGTTTTTCAGAAATAGGGAAAATAAGGTCCAAGATGCGATCAAGCGCTTGAAGGACCAGAATAAAAAAGCACATTTTCCTGTATTTTGTAAAAGCTATCCTGAATTCGATGAGATTCGTGAGCTTCAAAATAGTTTTAATAAAAAACTGAAAGACCTAGTAAGTAGTCTGGAGTCCGACATTAAAGAACGGAATCTTGACGCTGATGAGGTGATTGGCGAGCTTTTCCGAAACTCGAGGAAGCTCCCCATAAGCGAAGAGGTCATTAGCAAGGCAAGGTTTCGTGTTGATGTGGGGAACCCCCCAGGAAAAAATGGATCTCTCGGCGATGCCATAAATTGGGAGGTTCTTCTTTCTCAGGTACCTATGGGAGAAGACCTGTATTTAATAGCCGATGATAAGGATTACTATTCAGTATTAGACGAAAACTCATTGAAGGATTTTCTGACCGATGAGTGGTCTGCTACAAACAAATCCGACGTTATTTTCTACAGGAGGCTATCTCAGTTCTTCAAGGATCATTATCCAGATATTCGAATGGCTAGTGAGCTAGAGAAAGAGCTGGATATCAAGTCACTCCGTGAGAGTCCCAATTTTTCCGCAACGCACTCTGCTATTGCGAGACTCTCGTCCTACGAAGATTTTTCTTATAGTCAAGTCAACGAGTTATCCCGAATCTTGGACAACAATGAGCAAGTCAATTGGATTATATGTGATTCTGATGTATATGGTTTCTACGCTGACCTAGTGAATAAGTATCGGGAGCAAATTGAGACCGAATACCTTCAGGCAGTTGAAGCCCATTTGTGGTCATGTTCTGACGAGTAGCATGCTTAACAATCGGCTGCACGGCGACTGCTTTTCCGCCGCTTCGCGGCGCCAAACCGGCGCGTTAGGCCAGCGGTCACGGCGCAAAAACAACTAGCAACTCCACACCATAAGGGAGGCTTTCCGGCTTGCGAAAATATCGTCCCGACTTCTACATCATCGGCACCAAGTATGGTCGGACCGAGGACGTGCTGCCAATGATGCTCCAGCATCAGGTCGTAAGCACCGGGTTTGCCGCGAACATTGATTTGTCGGATCTAATAGGATTAGACCGCAAAGTAGTCATGCCGGAGCTAGATAAGCGCGTCCCGCCGGGGGAACGCGAAGCGAAGTCTGCGCTCGCCAAGTTTCTCGAGCTTAAGCCAGGGGACGTCATTGCGCTTAAGGCACATAGTGCGCCCGCCGGGACTCAGGCACGGCTGGTCATTGCGCGCTATGCAGTTGTTTCTGGCGATACTCTACCGTCCTATCGCCGAATCGAAGGCTTGGGACACACCGTGAGTGTCGACTTCTTGGCGGAGCAAGAGCCCATTGAATTTCCATACGGTTATGGAAAGACTATCCATCGGCTGACGAACGAAAAGCACATTGGCAACATATTCCAAACTTACAGGCCCGCCGCTGAACTGGGTTCTACTGATTGGGCTGGGGGAACTGGTCAGTCGGACAAGTCTACGTACGAAACCCATGTGAAGTCGCGGGGCAGCTACATAATGTCTCGGACTCACAATGAGCTACAGAATACGTTACGTAAGACCCTTGAAGCGATCCATGGTATTGCGAATGTGGCTCAAGAGCATAAGTTCATCGATGTTATGGTCTCGTTGGAAGACGAGACGATTCTCATCGAGGTGAAGTCTTCGCCCTCACCTACGACATGCATACGAGAGGCTCTGGGGCAGCTATTGCACTATGCTTCTCGGTTGCCGCAAAGGGAGAACAATCTCAGATTCGTAGTGGCGGGGCCGTCCAATCCCGGGCCAGAAGATTTGCGCTATATAGAATACATAAAAAAGGCTACGCATCTCTCGTTGAGTTACTGCACGCCCTCGACTTATGTACCACCAACTAAAACAGGGATGTTTACAGATTGCCGGCATCAAGAGGCTTGATTTAACTATGTAGGCGTCGAGGTTTGAGGGCAGGCGAACTTGCCATAAAGATTAGCTGTTGCTATTCTTAGAACGTGTGGCTTTTTGTAAGTCTTTGATTTTTCATATTTTGAGCCCATCCATCAAGCTGGGAAATTGTAAATGGCTCATCCAACAAAGCTCAAGGAAGACGCGATTTTAGAGGCCCTCTGTGACGTTCGGTTGCAGGCTCCTTCAAACATCCCGGAGGAGGTTTTAATTGGTTGGTTGATTGATTGCGGGTCTTGGAAAGACTGGCAGCTAAATCGGTTGCCGAATTCGAGTATCCCGTATCCGATCCGACATGCCGAAGAAGGGCTGCGGTATCAGCCTACCGTTGAGTTACGGAAACCCAGTGGGGATCGCTTGGTTAAGATTGGTCCATATTCCTTCTCATACCACATTATTGGAAATTACCCTGGCTGGGATGTTTTTAAGCGAGAACTGGACGAAGCAGTTGATGCCGTTTTCGATCGTATAAAAGGTCTCTCAGTCAATAGGTTGGGACTTCGATACATAAACGGTATGGACTCTGAACGACACCAGGTGAATTCTGTCGCAGACTTAGATTTATCAGTCTGTGTCGGAGGCGAAAATGTGAGCTCTGCCTTGAACTTGAACTTTGTAAAAGTTGCCACTGATGTTCACACGGTGATGACCAGAATTGCTTCGAAAGAGTTTGTGAAAGGTCAAATGGGAAGCCATGTGTCAACAGTGATCGATGTCGATGTATTTACTCCGGCCTCTTTTGAGGCAAATGAACGAAACCAAATAAAGGATTGGATCGAAAAAGCTCATGACTTCGAAAAAGACGCGTTTTTTGCGTGCCTGATGGAAGAGCATATCGATTCTCTGCGGGAGCAATAAAATGCTAAACGAACTCGTTCTGGGCACCTGTGCTGTGACGACACTGAGTATTTCCTGTGGATCTGTTTTTAACGATGATGTCGCTGACGTGTTTAGCACTCATGAATCTGCGGTGTGGCCGAGTGAGCTGGGTGCGATTAATTTGGTTCAGGTTGACGTTCAAGGACCGGTGATTGACGCTGGTGCTCAGACCGCCTCCGCAAAATGGTTCCCAGACGCGTCAGAGCAAAAGGTTTTCCGTAGAGCTCTTTTGAGGTCGTCCAAGGTTGTCCATACCGGACGTCTTGTCGTTTAAATTGCTCAGTGCTCTAAGGATGGACGTCAATACTGCTTACCAACACCTTGTAGCCAGCCTCAGGTACGATGATAGGGGGCGCTTCTATGGTGTTGATCAGGGCCTCCCTCTTGGAGCGGGTCTTCTCTATGTACCAGTCCGTTTTCCTATCTTCGATTCTGACGAAAGGATTTACTTAACCGCTGAAGGTCTGGTTTACGTTCTCACTCACGAGTGTGACTTGGACCAAGAAAACAACCGAGCCTTTAATAAAAGTGCGCTAATCTGCCCAATTATCCAGCTCGAAGATTTGGTATCCGAATATTTCGAGGAATACGGTGAGGCTTGTACCAAATCGTTCCTTAGCGCTTTGGCACGTAAAGAGGTCTCGAGACTGATTTATATCCCTCCTTTTGATGCCCGACTACCTTACGGTGGCATTCTCAATTTGAACGAAATCACCAATACTTTCATCGGGGAGTTTGAGCAAGATGGTGTTGAGAAAGTCTGCTCAGTTTCGGGTTTCGGTATCCAGGTCATCGACAATTTCCTCAAAAATCACCTGCTAAGAGAAAAGCCCTCCAGACTTCCGTTACAGTTCTAATTTGCGGGCTGCCGCTGGAAAGGGGTTCGATCAATGCCTGATAGTCAACCCGTGATTAATCGGCAGCGATAAATGCTGGACTTACCCGGGTGCATTAGAAACTCCTGACCTATGATTAGAGCATAGGAGGAATCGCCATGAGCAGCCAACAGCATGAAAGCTTTTCCAGCCTGCTACCCGGAGCCCTCTATGTCAGCAATCTCCAACCCCCCTACTACGCCGTCATCTTCAGCAACCACCGCACAGACGGCGACAACGGCTACGCCGAAATGGCTGATCGAATGGTTGAGTTAGCAGCCCAGCAACCCGGCTTCCTGGGTATTGAATCCGTCAGGGAGAACCTGGGCATCACAGTGTCCTACTGGGAAAGCCTTGAGGCCATCCGCAACTGGAAGCAGAGCGCCGAGCACCAGGAAGCCCAGCGGCTTGGCCATCAGCAATGGTATTCCAGCTTTCGGGTGCGGATTGCGAAGGTTGAGCGTGAATACGGCATCTAACAACCTACTCAGGTAACCGTGCACTGCTTCCAACTTCGGTTAGAGAGGCAGAACCGAAAACTCCCCTTTTGCCATAAGCTCGCCTTCCTCTGTGACCACCTCAACTCGCCAGTCTCCCACCATGTGTCGGTCGATATACTTGGCTGAGGATGCGCGCATGGGGTCAACCGACGGCCTAATTTCCACCCGCGCAACCCGTTCATCGTCCAGGTACCAGTCGTGGAAGTGCAGCTGACCTTCCATGCCCTGGATTTCGGTAAACAGGTAAATTCGAATCAGTCCGTCACTGCCCATCGTCAAAACGTTCGGGATTTCGTCAATTGGCTCTTTTTCCTCCAGGCCGGTACTCAGTTGCGCCCGGATCACGTGATCAGAAAGTAGCTTGATGGAGGCGGCATCTTCCGGGGACGGTTCGGATACTCCTGCAGCCGGCGCCGGAAGGGAGTCGGGCTCTACCGATGGCACCGGTTCACTCACCTGACTGGCCAACTGAGGGGAGTCGGGTTCTGCAGTGGCATCACTTTCTGCAGTGGAATCACTTGATGCTGCTCCCGATGCAGTTTCGGACACGGCCGCAGGCGTCTCGGCCACTTCAGTTTGAACTGAATTTGTCTGGTCCGGCATGTCAGCGTTTACGTCAGATTCCGATGTTTCGCGTGATGAGGTCGTCGGTAACTGGATAGATGCAGGCTCGGCGGACTCGGGCTGGTCGACATATACCGACGGGAGAGAAGGCGCCTCCACTTCCTGATTCTCTGCCAGCGCTTCCTTTTGCTCGCCGGTGCCAAAGATCTCTAAAGCGCCCCAGATTATGCCTCCTACCACCAGAATTAATACGAAAAGAGCAGCAAAGATGCGCCCCCAAAGATAAACAACAACCTCCTCGGGCTCTTTGGGCTCAGGTAGGCGGGAGGACTTACGTGAAAAACGTTGATCTTGCGGTCTTGCTGTTTTCACCGGTCGTTCTTCCTTGAAGCGGGAAAAAAGACACTATAGCAAACTCATGCACGTACAAGGTGGCGGTGCCATAATTATCGGAGAAGATTTTTTTAGCTGAGGGATTTCGAGGTAACGGCCATGACCTCACAGAACATCATAATCAGGGAAGAGAGCGAGATGGACATCCCGGCTATCTCGGCCATTACCCTCGCCGCTTTCCAGCCGCTGGATATCAGCAATCACACGGAACACTTCATCATTGACGCCCTGAGAGCCGCCGGCGCGCTCTCGGTGTCACTGGTGGCAGAGGTGGACGGGCGTGTTGTGGGGCATATTGCGTTTTCGCCGGTCACCATGTCGGATGGCTCGGAAGGCTGGTATGGCCTGGGGCCGGTGTCGGTGCTTCCGGACTTTCAGCGCCAGGGCATCGGCAAGGCCCTGATCAACGAGGGCCTGGAACGGTTGAAGGGGATGAACGCGAAAGGCTGCTGCCTGGTGGGGCATCCCGAGTATTACCGCCAATTCGGGTTTGTGAATACCGACGCCCTGGCCCACGAAGGTGTGCCAGCCGAGTATTTCTTTGTTTTACCGTTCGGTGAATCAGTGCCGCAAGGAAGGGTGGTGTTTCATGAGGGGTTCAAGGCCGCGCCGGGTTCTCAGACGGATTGATTTTCCTCTCAAAGCGAAAAAATCGCACAATTGTCGAAAACCGCTGTGCCCGATCGACTACCCGATGAATCTATCAAAGGTTTTTGATGAAACAAAGATCGGGAGAAACGCCGTGAAGTACATGCTGTTGGCCTACGGTAACGAATAAAAATTCAACCAGATGAGCAAAGTTGACCCGGAGTAATCCATGTCAGAAATCGCCAATACTCCCAAAGCTCCCTACTACGCCGTTATCTTCAGCAGCCACCGCACAGACGGCGACAACGGCTATGCCGAAATGGCCGAACGAATGGCGGAATTAGCAGCCCAGCAACCAGGCTATCTGGGCATGGAATCCGCCAGGGAGGGTCTGGGCATTACGGTGTCCTACTGGGAAAGCCTTGAAGCCATCCGCAACTGGAAGCAGAACGCCGAGCATCAGGAAGCCCAGCGGCTTGGGCATCAGCAGTGGTATTCGAGTTTTCGGGTGCGGATTGCGAAGATAGAGCGGGAGTACGGCATTTAAGCCGTCTTATCGCATCGAAAAATCGCATGATTGTCGAAAACCGCGATGCCCGATCGACTACCTGAAGGCCGCACGCGGCGAATAGGCCTGGCTTCGGCCACGACATCGGCCAGGAGGTCGAGAAACGAGGAATAGAGGGTAAAGTACGATGATTACGCAAAGCATGTTGATTCGACTCCACCGAGCGAGACAGCGTCTTGCTGCGATCGAAGAACCCTCTCCCCCGCTCGCTCATATTGCGCAGGACGCCAGCCTCTCACTTGGTCACTTTATTCGGCGTTTCACTGCGGTTTTTGGGGAGACTCCGCACCAGTTCCGAACTCGAATCAGGCTGAAGAGGGCGAAAGAACTGCTTGTCCTTCATGAGGGCTCAGTCACGGACATTTGCATGTCTGTCGGATTTTCAAGCCTGGGCAGCTTCAGTTGGCTATTTTCGCGACATTTTGGTGAATCTCCTTCGGACTGTCGCCGACGGTTTTATCCGTCGATTGCACTCCCCGAACATGTGCCATCGCACGTTACCCCCGGATGCATGTCACTCATGGTGGGTGCGTGGGCCAGACCACAATTTTCGAGAAGTGCATCCATTGAAGATCAGCTAGGCTAGTTGCTTTGACGATTAGAGGGATAAAAGATGCGGATCAAGCTGAATAGTGTTCTCGTCGACGATCAATCGAAGGCACTCACTTTTTATACAGAGGTCCTCGGTTTTGTCGTAAGCCAGGATGTGCCAGTTGGTGAGTTTCGTTGGCTGACAGTACGATCGCCTGAAGGTGGGGAAACCGAGTTGACTCTGGAGCCCAATGCCAACCCGGCGGCGAAGGCATATCAGGAAGCCCTGTTCGGGCAAGGTATTCCGCTAACGGCCTTCGAGGTTGACGATGTCAAAGCGGAATTTCAACGCCTGAGAGCCAAAGGCGTCGAGTTTACGACTGAGCCAATGCAGGCGGGACCGGTATGGATTGCAGTTTTCTCCGATACCTGCGGGAACCTCATTCAGATCTATCAGCCTCCTAAGGCATGAAAGCTATTACAGAATGCTACCCGGAGCACCCTATGTCAGGCATCGCCAACACCTCTAAGTCCCCCTACTACGCCGTCATCTTCAGCAGCCATCGCACAGAGGGTGACAACGGCGACACCGAAATGGCCCAACGAATGTCGGAACTGGCAGCCCAGCAATACGGTATCTAAACCATCGGGTCGAAAAAAATCGCACAATTGTCGAAAACCCCGGCGCCGAGTCGACTACTCGATGAGCTTACCAAAGCTTCTTGACGAAACAACGATCGGGAGAAACGCCATGAAATACATGCTGTTGGCCTACGGAAACGAAGAAAAATTCAACCAGATGAGCAAGGACGAGCTCGCCGCGATTGGCGAAAAGTGCAAGGGATTCGACGCCGAGATGCAGGCGGCGGGCGAGGTCACATGGGGCGGGAGCCTAAGCTGGAGCTCGAAGTCGATGCGCCTGAAGGACGGCAAACTGACGGTCACCGACGGGCCGTTCGCGGAAACCAAGGAGGTTGTAGGCGGCGTGGTGATCATCGAAGCGCCGGACTTCGACGCAGCGGTGAGGCTCGCCTCGCTGCACCCGGCAGCGCGCATGGGTGAGGAGTTGGGCTGGGGCATCGAACTCCGCCCGATGGACGACTGCCCCGCGATCCGCGAGGCGGAGGCCGCGCGCGGCGAGTAGGTCTGGCTTCGGCATGGAATTCGCCAGGGAGGGTGTGTGCTTTACGGCCTCCTACTGGCCTACCCTGAAATGCTCAATCTTTGACCATTCAACGGGAAGAACTAGACTGACTAATGACTCTGATTTTCGCTGGAGAGTCTTGCCCCCGGGGGTTCACAAGACGATGTTGCTGCGCTCGCCTGCTGTCTCTTGGATAACGCCGCCCATAAAGCTGGTCATCGCCGATTTTTCTGAATGCATACAAAACCGGGACAGGTTCAGCGCTGGCATCGTCTGGCGCTGGAAACCGTGGTTTGGCATTTTAAAAGGAACTTCAAAATGGCTAGCAAAGATAAAGCGAACGATGAATCCCCTCTCTCTGCGTCGCAGGTTGCCGAACGTTTCGACAAAAGTCCGAAGGGCAAGATACCAAAAGAGTTACAGTCCATGCTGCTGCCGGAGCCCAAGCCCTACAAGCATAAAGGGCTTGATGCCGAACGGGGCTCGCAGGCTGACGTAACACCGACCGTACCCATGATCCCCAAGTGGTTTGGGGCAAGCGCCGTACCCTGCAGGGAGAAGCCGCTTAAACCGCCCCGCGTTCTTCTGAATGGAAAAGATCTCCGGCCTCTGACTGTTTTTAATCCGGAGGACCGCAGAATCTACAACGACATCAGTTATCCATGGGGAACCATCTGCAAGGTCCTGACCTCTTCCGGCACCGGATCGGGTGTCATTGTTGGCCCCAGGCATGTGCTGACGGCAAGTCATGTGGTTGACTGGAGTTCAAATGGCGCTGGCACCGTGGAGGTTCATCGGTCCGGCGGTTCAGTCCGTGCCGTCACCGCCATTACCAGGGTCTGGTTCTATACAAAGGTGACCGGCAGCGTTAGCTGGTTTGAACTCGACGAGGACTATGCGGTTCTGGTCACGGCCGATCGTATTGGCGATCTGTTCGGATGGATGGGCACGCGTACGTACAACAGTTCCTGGGATGACGAACCTTACTGGTTCAATATCGGCTACCCCGCAAGTATTGGCAGCGCCCTGCGACCGACCTTTCAGCGCGACAAGACGCTGAATGAGCCCTGGTATGATCTTGGGCCCGCTCGCTCCATGGAAACTCATGCGGACCTGACGCCCGGAAACTCCGGAGGCCCGATGTTCGCCTTCTGGAGCGATGGCCCCTATGTTGTGGCGGTGGTGTCGGCTGAAGATACCAACGAAAACTGGTGCGCTGGTGGCTCCTGGTTAACGAAGCTGGTGCGGCATGCACGGGATCAGGATGCGTAATCCGTAGTTAAGGGCCATTGTCCGCAAACGGTGGTAACGAAGGGTAAATTCTCACCTACCAGCGACAAGGGCATCCAGGTCAGGGGTTTAATTCGTCTTTCCTATGGTGGTTAAGCAGCGTCATGACAAACGCGGCTATTGCCAGAATCAGGATGGCGACGGCTTCATACAGGATGTTTTCGGGGGCCATGTCCTTGCCTTGCAATATGATCAGCCGCGCGAGTGCTGTCATGGCAATAAAGATCGGAAATACCGACGCAGAGCGGCGGTCTGAGTAGAACACCGCGACCATGCCAATCACCTCGAGATAGAGGAACATCAGCAGAATGTCTGCCAGATTGACGGTCTGTGCGATGAACAGGGAGTGAAGTTCGAAGACGACCCCGACAAGAGTCATCAGCACAACGATGACAAGGAGTACTCGCTCGATCATCTGGAAGATGTTGAGAGCGACATTCTTTTCGGACGAATTCATCAAGCCAGCCTTTTTGTTTTTGTGATCGGCCGCCGGCGTTTTGCAAACGCGCCTTCCTCCGGCCCTGACCATCCTGACCTTAGCAAATACTCAGGATGAATACACCAGAGTCCGGCCCCGGCTTTCAGGGTGGCGATCCACACATCTGACTTGAGATAAGCCGGCTTTTGCCCCCAAGCAAAAGCCGGCCTCGCCACTCAACTCACCGTCTTACTCACCCGCAGTGCGTTCATTTCCAGGTAGGCCAGTATGGCAACCGCAACTGCCTGGACCACAATGAATGCGGTACCGGTGAGGTTGGGCGAAACCCAGCCTGAGACCAGCAATACCACACTCCCGGCGACCCAACCTTGTATCTGTCCAGTGACATTGGTTAGCTACCAATGATCACACGCAGAGGCGGTAAGTTGCATCCAACCTGAGGGCTCGACCCTGTTTCGTAGATGACACCCGCCTCTGCATTCTTCTCGAAAGACTGAATGG
>NZ_JBDWCL010000072.1:0-389696 GCF_039977835.1 Marinobacter sp.
GAGGAAGACCAGCCGGTTCACCTGAAGCTGTCTGACCCGGAGATTCCCATCAAGGAGAACCTGCCGAAGTACAACGAGCCTGCGCAGCGCTACTGCCCGGCTGGCGTGTATGAAGTGGTTGAGGCTGACGATGGCAGTGGCAAGAAGTTCCAGATCAACGCGCAGAACTGCGTGCACTGCAAAACCTGCGACATCAAGGACCCCGCTCAGAATATTACCTGGGTGACGCCGGAAGGCGGCGGTGGCCCGAATTACCCGAATATGTAATTCGGCGTATTGGAAAAACGGCCCTTGTGGGCCGTTTTTTTATGCCTGAACAAAAAAACGGCCCACAAGGGGCCGCTTTTCATACAACCGGAAAAGCGGTCAGTGAGCGTGACCGTGCTCTTGCTCTTCATCGGTTGCTTCGCGCGCTTCAACCACTTCCACATCAAAATGCAGGGTCTGGCCTGCCAGCGGGTGGTTTGCGTCGATAGTGACAGTTTCGTCGCCTACTTCCACAACACGAACTACCTGGGGGCCACCCGGAGTCTGTGCCTGGAATTGCATGCCCGGCTCGATGGTGTCCACACCTTCAAACGCGGAACGGGGAACCGGCTGAACCAGCTCTTCGTTGACTTCGCCGTAACCTTCACCGGGCTCAACAGATACTTTCACCTGATCGCCGGCGCTCTTTTCGTTCAGCGCATTTTCCAGTCCGCCGATGATGTTCTGAGCACCTTCCAGATAAGACAGAGGCTCGCGACCTTCTACACGGGAGGAATCCAGTTCTTCTCCCTGGTCGTTGGTGAGCGTGTAGTGGATGGTGACAACACGAGGTTGGGCCATGTGATCTCCTTGCGTGTCGCAATGACTGTTTGATTTAAATTTGGGTAATCGAAAGTGATCTTGAACAGCCAGACTGCACAGAGGGACTTACGACCACCGGGCCTCGTTAGAGAGCCAGGCTCGGTAACAAGTTCGAAAATACAGTTTAACAAGTGTCGTACTGCGTTTTCTACCGTCAGTTATTTGGGCCGGCGCCCCTGAATTCAACCGTTGGCGGCAATTTTATAGAAATTTCCGTTACTCCAGACACCTATAGCAGTTTCGCCTGCACCGGCCTCCTCGGTCACAAGATCTGCCAGATCGTAATAAGCGGCGGTGACAAGCCGCGCTTCAATGCCATAGCGCACATCTACCACTGGCCGGGGCTCATCGGTACCTGCGTAGGTTCCAACGTGTAGCGGGTGTGCCTCACCTATTTCCAGGGTTTCGCCGGTATTGGTTGTCACGGAGAGCACCTGCTCCATGCCTTCGCCGGTCGCATTGAGGGAATGAGCAAGAAGCGGCGCATCCTCAACACTAATCCGCCACTTCTCTACTGGCGTGACCAAGTAGTAGTGTCCATCCTCCTCACGCCGCAGGATGGTGGAAAATAACCGTACAATTGCCTCGCGGCCGATGGGCTTGCCCTCATAGAGCCACTGGCCGTCTCGGGCGATGACGATATCGATAGTTCCCGACAGTTCCGGATTCCACTTATCCAGAGGCGGCAAGCCTTTATCAGAGGCCTGGGCCTGCTCAACCTGCTCGGCAATGGTTTCTGGCTTCTGGGTCATAAACAAGATTCCTGAGTAAGTCCGGTTACGGCAGAAACTGCGCCCTGAGGTCTGCGCAACCCGGCCCGGCAACGGGCATTTCGAGTACGACGGCCTGGGCGGTCATGAAGGGAATACCTTTGCGGTGACCATCAACCAGCAACGTCGAAAGACTGCCGACAAAAGGCATATGAGAGACTATCAACAGCTGTGACGGCGCCGTTTCGATCAGCTCATCGAGGCAGCGCCCCGGGTCATCGTCCGGGGTGATGTAGTCTTTTTCGGTAACTGCACAATTGAGAATCTCTGAAGCGATCGCTGCGGTCTGGCGGGCACGCACCAGTGGGCTGCACCAGATGTATTCCGGTCGCCAGGGCGACTCCGCAATCTGCGCGGCAACCTCCGCTACACCCTGCCGGCCGAATTCGGTCAGCTCCCGCTCCCTGTCGAGGGTGTGCCAGCCGGCTTCACCGTGACGCATGATAATCAGATGCACTGTTTACCTCCGACTCACTATTGGCTAAGAGTTCGAGGCAGAATGAATTCTACGTCGGAATTCTGCACTGACATCATCAGACTGTTAATCACTGCGCTGATGGATGCACCATCATAAAGTATTTCATACAGCGCCCTTACCAGGGGCATGTAGATGCCAATGGACTCGGATTTTTCCTTGACCAGTTTGAGGGTGTAAATACCCTCGGCCACCTGCCCCAGTTCGGCAACGGCATCGTCCAGCGCCTGCCCTTTGCCGACAGCGTACCCCACACGGTAATTGCGACTTTTCGGGGAGGTACAGGTGACGATCAGGTCTCCGACGCCCGCCAGCCCCATAAAGGTCATCGGGTTGGCCCCCAGGCTGACAGCGAAGCGGCTCATCTCCGCCAGACCGCGGGTGATCAGCATCGCCTTGGCGTTTTCGCCAAGATCCCGCGCCGAGGCCAGCCCGGCCACAATGGCATAGATGTTTTTAAGTGCGCCTGCCAGCTCGACGCCATAAACGTCGACGTTCGCGTAAACCCGAAGGTATTCGCAGCCCAGAAGCTCCTGAACGGTCCGGCGGACATCCGGGTCCTTGGCCGCGATAACCGTAGCTGTCAGATCCTGACTGACAATTTCCCCAGCCAGGTTTGGGCCGCTGAGAACACCGATCCGGCAGCGGGGTATTTCTTCCTGCAGAATCTCGCTCATCAGTTTGAAACCGTGTTCCTCTATGCCTTTGGTGAGGCTGACAACAATCTGGCCTTCACGGAATTCGGCGCTGTTGTCGCGGATAACGGCCCGGAATGCTTTGCTGGGAATGGCGACCAATACGATTTCGGCCTTGCCTATTGCATCCGAAAGACTGGTTGTTGGCTGGATGTCACCAGTCAGCCTCACGTCCGGCATGTAGCGGCTGTTAATGCCGGTATCGCGGATCTCATCGGCCTGGGCTGAATCACGCATCCAGAAATGTACGGTATGGCCGTTTTCTCCAAGAACCTTGGCCATGGCGGTGCCGAAACTACCGCCGCCGAGAACTGCCACATCGTGGCCTGTCGGAGCAGTCTCCATTGGCCGTGGGGCTTTATTATCAGGCATAGTTGTTCCGTTGTTGCTTGCTTATCGTTGGCCCGGTACGGCCGGCAGGAATGGATAATACGATGACGGTCTCCGGTTTTAACCGGACTCTTCGCATTCCAGGGCGCGCACCAGGTTCCTGAATTCCTCCCGGTTACGGCTATTCAGTCCCATCAACACCCGGTGAGCTTCCAGAACCTTGTCCCGGACGTCCTGCTCGCTGGCACGCAACACGGGTATTTCTTCCAGCTCCTCGATGCGGGAGGCGGGTTCACGAACAATAATGAAAATCTTGTCGAACCCCATGGAAGTAATGATTCGGGTTATATCCGGGTTAGTGGAAATCATCGTTGGCAGGAAATTGCTGCGCTTCTGGGCGGCCATGGCTATCTTGGCGAGCAGCCCAAGGGTGGTGCTGTCGATAATCTCGGTTTCCGTGAGATCAATAACCACCGTTTTGAACTCGGGGTCCTGGGTAATGGACTCAACGAGATTGTCCAGCGTCGAACACAGGTTCAGCCGGATTTCGCCAATAAACTTGAGGACATAAATGCCCTGTTTTACAGCTTGCAGGATCTTGTAACCAGCCATTGAATCCATTGCCACTATTTCGACGTTGGGCTATCGGCGTCCGGCGCCGGAGCGATATCCGTAACTGATACGATAGCAATATCGTCAGGTAACTCTGTGATCTCGTCGAGATTCAGAGCGTCGCTCAGCGAAGCAATAGTGTGACTACCTCCCGAGACGAGTTCAAGTAATGTCTTTTCCTTTTCATCAAGGCTTTTGGCCTTGATGACCTCCAGTATACCGTCTGAGAACAATATAAGGCGAAATGGTTGCTCCAGTGGTACTTCGTACACTTCCCACTCAGGCGCCTCAAACAGCCCTACCGGCAACCCGCTACCTTCGAGAAAGGCCGTTGGGCCACCTTCGAACGACAGGATGGGCATGGGGAAGTGCGCACCCACGGAGTAGCGCAGGCGCCTGTCACTGGTAGAGATAATCCCCACAAACACCGTGACGTGCTTGCCAAGGCCCGTATCGAGCAACTCCGAATTGATTCGCTCAAGGAAGCGCTCGGGGTAAAGGATGTCGTCGCTGGAACCCCGTCGCAGGTTGCGCTGAAGGCGGTTCGTCAGGTTCTTCAGCAATACGGTTACGAACGCCGAACTGGCCCCATGGCCGGATACATCCGCAATGTAGACCAGCACTTTATCTTCAGAAATACGAAAGTAATCGAGAAAGTCACCACTGAGAAACAACGAAGGTTTGATCAGGTGGTTGATTGAAAGCCCGGCCAGCACCTGCTCGTTGTCTGGTAGCATGCGCAGCTGAACCTTGCGCCCTGCCCGCTGGTCGGCCCGCAACTCGGCAATCCCGTCACGCAGGTCGCGGTTGGCTTCTTCCAGTTCCTGCCGATAAAGCTGATTGAGACGGTTAACCCGCACCCGGTCAAAGAGCTTACCGATGACGTCATCCAGCGCACCCCGGTCGTCCGAACAGGGTTTGAGTACAATGTCAGCTGCACCGGCCCGCAGAGCGTTCACCACCTCCGGAGCATCTTCGGTGGAGTAACAGGCTACAATCGGTGTGAAGGTTTCGGCGTCCTCCAGCCTGGACGCAAGTTCACCAATGGCCTCGGGTGGCATGTCGGCGAAAATGATGTCCGGAATATTGTCATTGAACAGGGCGCGTGCCGAATTCAGGTCCGGATAGCCGGTCACGTAGAAACCCCGGGCTTCAAGGTACCGGCCCAGCTCCGAACGGGCGTGCTCATCCGAATCAATTATAAGAATGCGCTCGGTGCGCGCTGTCATGGTTCTTGCCCTAAACTACCATCGGTAAACGGGAAATTGGTTTTCTGATATCTATTCTGGCATGCCCCTGTGATATAACAAGACATGTTTGCTGTTTTTGGGAGGTTGTAATCTATGAGAAGTGCCGTAAATGATCTGCTCGGGGCCTATGACAAGCTGATCATGGACCCGGTTCATGGCGGCATTCCGCTATACCGGCATGAGATAAAGGTTATCGACCATCCCCTGTTCCAGCGTCTGCGCAATATCTGCCAGAACGACATCCTGAGCCTGGTGTTCCCGGGTGCAACACACTCCCGTTTCCTGCACAGCATTGGTGTCATGCATGTGGGCACCCGCATGTTCCGGTCGATGATCGACGCCTATCTGCGGGAGCGGCAATTGAGCGACCAGACCGACCTGAGTCTGAGCCAGCTGGATGCCATCGACTACCTGGCGAAAACCATACGCCTGGGTTGCCTGTTGCACGACAGTGGCCACTCCAGTTTTTCCCATCAGTTCACCCAGGCCCGCCGGATTCACGACCTTATGTCTCGCGCTGACCGTTTCGATGACCTCTGGGAAGGCGTTGATTACTCGCTGTACCACTCGGAGCGGCCGGTGGAGCTTGAGCACGAACATTATTCCGTCCGTGTCGCCCATGAGGTGCTCAGTTCCATCGACCTGGATTCCGCCGGACTGGACGCCAGAGACGTCATTGGAATCATGGAAACCACGGATGTAGCGCCCAGTGAGGCTTTCTGTCGCCACGCCCGCACCTTCTGGAACTTCATTGCCGGAGAGGACGCCGAATCCGGAGTGCTTAGCGAGGCCGATACGCCCGGGCTTGTCATGGACCTTTTGTCATCCATCGTGTCCGGCGAGATTGATGCGGACCGGGCCGACTATATGCTTCGGGACGGATTCCACTCCTCCGTGACCATTGGCGGGTTCAACCTGGACCATCTGCTGAGTAACCTGCGCTTCGGCTGGGATGTGCGCGAGCCGTGGCTTGGCCTGGCTATTACCCAGAAAGGTCTGGGTGCCCTGGAAGACTTTGTCTACAGCCGCCACCAGATGTACCGCAAGGTCTATGCCCACAAGACGGCACTCGGGTTCGACTGGCTGCTGAGAGAAGCCATTAACGAGGTACTGGAAGACCCTGAGATCTTCGACTGGGTGGACACCTGCCTCAGTAACATGCGGTATTTCGCGGAACTCACCGACAGTTTTTTCTGGGAGGCGTTTCGAAAGGTGGCGCGCAAGAAACCGTCAAGCTATTCCCGGTGTATTGTGGATCGTATAAAGCTGAATCACCTGGACACCCGCGAGGACCTGTCATCCACGGGCATCACCGAACACAGCGGCTGGCTGGCACGTGAACTGAACCTGAACCCGGAACAGGTAGTGACCTGCTCCATGCGGGCGCGGTTCTCCAATATTCAGGACAATTTCAACGGCATCAAAGTGCTGACCAGGGACCCGATCAACCGTTCCCGTTCCCTGAAAAAGATTACCGACGTCAGTGCGTTCTTCAGCAAGTTCAGTGATGGAACCATCAGCCACTTCTATGTGCGCCCGGATGTTCTTGGCCAGACCTGAGTCGCTGTAATGGCTCTGGGCCCGAAAAAAGAGTTCTCTCAACGGGCCAGTATTTTTTCCGCCAGCCCCTTGGCACTCTCGAACGCTCCTTCTACGCGTCCACCGCTCAGCCAGTCGCCAGCCAGACCTATGCGGTGGTCGGCAAACCAGCGGAAACCGGGATTGTCGCCGGATGACGATTTGGCGTAGAGCCAGCGATGGGAAACCAGCTCGTCAGGTCGGGTATCGCTCCCGATAACACGCTGAAATGCTGCGACCATTGCTTCGGCCACCTTGTCAGGCGCGGTGTCCTGGTGACGGTGGGACCACTCCGGGTTGGCATGCAGGATCCACCATTCGCCATGGTCGTCCCGGCCGGGTTTGCTGGAATTGTTGGCGATCCAGTAAAGCACGGCGTCCTGGCAGCGCATCCCTTCATAAGGTTGCTTCAGTGGCTGCGAAAAGTGCAATGCAGTCGCCCAGCACGGCTGGATGTGGCTGACAGACTCATCCAGCGCCTGAGCAAGCGTCCGCAGCTCGCTGTTACGGAAAAGTTCCTGCGTCTGTGCCGGTGGTGCTGTGACCAGAACCGCATCAAAGGGCCCGTATGAGTTGCCGTCAGTGTCCTGCAAGGTCCACTCCCGCCCCTCGCCAACCAGGCGTTCAATGCGTGTTTCGACGCGTAAATCCAACGTTGAGGACAAACCCCGGGTAATGGCGGTCATTCGGGGAATGCCGACATAGCGTTTTTCATCCGGAAAGGACTCCCACTCTCCACCGGGACTCTGATAGCCAAACCGCCCCTCCCATGGGCCAAAACAGGCCTCGCCCGCATGACGGGCGAGGAAGCGGAAAAATGCCGGGTTTCTGGCGGTGAAATACTGGGCGCCGATGTCGGCGGAACCACCAGGCACGCGTTTTGCGGCCATGCGACCACCCGGCCCGCGGCTTTTTTCGAACACAGTAACGGCAAGGTTTTCGTCCCTGAGCAAAAGACTGGCTGAAAGGCCGGCGAGCCCTGAACCAACTATCGCTACCCGGCGTATAACAGGCATCTGATCGGTTTGGTTAAACATCGTTTATCGTGCATCCAGGATCGGTTGAAGAAACGTAACAGAGTAAACCACGAACTAAAGGGCAATCAGGGTATGACCCGAGTGCAAAACTGGCTGACAAACATTCTGAGATGGTTCGACTCGACTGCGGGTTCAGATCACCTCGACACTAGCTCGCGAACGTTCAATTTTCTACGGGTGGTGCCCTTTATAGCACTTCACCTGGCGTGCCTGCTGGTCATCTTCACCGGCACAAGTACCTTTGCGGTGGTGTTCGCGGCGGCGTTCTTCGCCGTGCGTATGTTTGCCATTACGGGCTTCTACCACCGGTATTTTGCTCATAAAACCTTTAAAACCAGCCGTGTGGCACAGTTTCTCTTCGGGATGCTCGGGGCCAGTGCTGCTCAACGGGGTCCGTTATGGTGGGCTGCTCACCACAGGCACCATCACCAGCACTCAGATGACGAAATGGACCTGCATTCTCCCCATCAGGGCGGTTTCTGGTGGTCCCATATCGGCTGGTTCACCTGTGATGCCGGTTTTGCGATGAATGAACGCCGGGTAAAAGACTGGATGAAATTCCCGGAACTCCGGTTCCTCAACCGTTTCGACTCACTGGTGCCAGCTGCCGCCGCGATTGCCATCTATGCCCTCGGCGAAGGCCTGGCTGTATGGGCACCGGAACTGGGCACGAACGGGCTCCAATTGCTGGTATGGGGATTTGTCATTTCCACGGTCGTGCTTTTCCATGCCACCGTTTCCATAAACTCGCTCTCCCATGTCTGGGGCAAGCGTCGATTCGCGACCGACGACGACAGCAGAAACAACGTCTGGCTGGCCCTGATTACCATGGGCGAAGGCTGGCATAACAATCACCATCGCTGGCCACAATCCGTGCGTCAGGGATTCAGGTGGTATGAGGTAGATATGACCTGGTACGGACTGTGGATACTCGAGCGCCTGGGAGTCATCTGGGACATGAACCCGATTCCAGAGCACATTCAGGAAGAAACCCGCCAACTGGACGCAATGAGGAGGAGAAGATCATGAGTACCGCCTCAATCATAGATATGGGCAACAGAAACTCGTCAGTACACGAAACACTGGCGCGCTTCCGGCAGCTGTTCAACAACCTCTGCGCAGGCAACATGGCCGAACTGGGCAGCGTTTACGGTGACAACGTTCGGTTTACCGACCCCTTCGCCACCGTTCGTGGGATTGATGAGCTCACTGAGTACTTTACAGGGGCCTACGCGAATGTCATTTCCTGCGGCTTCGACTTCGGCGACCCGGTGATCAGCGGTGAAGACGTATGCATTCCCTGGGTAATGCACCTCCAGCACAAGCGCATTCGCAAAGGCAAGGCTGTTAGTGTGGACGGTATCAGCCAGCTGGTGATTCGCGAAGGCTGCGTGATCTCCCACCGGGACTACTTCGATGTAGGCCAGCTGCTGTACGAGAACCTCCCGGTGATGGGTGGCGTTATTCGCTGGCTGAGGAATCAGGCAGGATGAACCGTCGACTTGATTCAGCATCCAATATCTGGATTACCGGCGCCAGTTCCGGCATTGGCGAGGCTGTGACCCGGGAGCTGGTGCAGCAAGGGCATCGCCTGGTTATCACCGGGCGCAGGCGGGACGCGCTCGACCAGTTGTGCACCCACGCCCCGGACCGGATGAAGGCCGCCCCGGCGGACACCACAGACAGGGAGGCGCTTCAGGCCATCAGTGCCGAGCTGGAAGCCTTTGGCAACCTGGATATGGCAATCCTCAATGCTGGCACCTGCGAGTACCTGGAAATTGCGGAATACGACAGCAGCATCATCGACCATAACGTAACCACCAACGTGGTTGGCACGGCCCGTTGCCTGGACATTGCCCTGCCTGCGCTTCGCCGCACGGCGCGGCAGGGGCGGCCGGCAACTCTGGTTATTGTCAGCTCATCGGCCTGGTGGTTCCCGTTCGGTCGCGCCGAGGGTTACGGTGCCTCCAAAGCGGCGCTGACCTATTTTGCGCACGCGCTCAGGGCGGACCTGGCTGCAGAAGGTATCGATGTGGTTGTGGTATCCCCGGGCTTCGTCAAAACGCCCCTGACTGATCGCAATGATTTCCCAATGCCATTTCTGGTTTCGGCAGACGATGCCGCCCAGCGAATCGTCTCCGGGCTTCGTAATGGTAAAAGGGAGATCGCTTTTCCAAAACGTTTCACATGGACGCTCAGGCTACTCGGCGCCCTGCCCCAGGTCATCATTGACCGTATGGCCGCCAGCATGAGCCGACAAAGCAGAAAAGAACAGGAATCCAGTGAATGAGTGAAAACCGTCAACGTATTGCAGTCATTGGCGCAGGTGTATCGGGGCTGACGACCGCCTGGCTATTGTCGGAAAAATACGACGTTGAGCTGTTTGAAGCCGGCAGTTATGCCGGCGGGCACACCAACACCGAATCGGTGAAGGCCGGTGGGCGCCAATGGCCGGTAAACACAGGCTTTATCGTCTTCAACGACTGGACCTACCCCAATTTCATCAAGCTGATGGATCGGCTGGGGGTCCAGTCGGAAGTCAGCGACATGAGCTTCAGCGTTGACTGCCATTCCTCCGGCTTGCAATACAATGGCACCAGCCTGAACACGCTGTTTGCACAACGCAGCAATTTGCTGAATCTGCCGTTCCTGCGAATGATCCGGGAGATTCTGAGATTCAACAAGGAGAGCCGTGCAGACCTGGCGGCAGGTACTATCGGCGATGAGGAGAGTCTCGGGGAATACCTCAACCGTAACGGTTATTCCAGGTATTTCCGCAAGTACTACATCGTACCCATGGGTGCCGCTATCTGGTCCGCGCCCGAGATCGTGCTGGAGCAGTTCCCCATCCGGTTTTTCCTGCAGTTCTTCAACAATCACGGCATGCTGTCGGTAGATGACAGGCCCACCTGGCGGGTCATTTCCGGCGGTTCGGCCCGCTACGTGGACGCCATGATGGGCCGTCTGGAGAACCATACCCACCTCAACAGCCCGGTAACCTCAGTGGTCCGACAGCAGGACAGGGTGCTGGTAACCGTCAACGGCGAGCAGCAGGCATTCGATCAGGTCGTGTTTGCCTGCCATAGCGACCAGGCGCTGGAAATGATCAAGGATCCGACAGCCACTGAGCTGGAAATACTCGGGGCAATCACCTACCAGCGCAATGATGTGGTTCTGCACACAGACAGTTCTGTGCTGCCCTCTAACAGGCGCGCATGGGCTGCCTGGAACTACTTCATTCCACAGCACAGCACAGAGCCGGTTTCCGTCACCTACAACATGAATATTCTGCAGAACTTCCACGATGCTCCGGAAACTTTCTGCGTGACTCTCAACCGTAGCGCGGACATTGACGAGGACCGTATCATCAAACGGTTCGACTACGCCCACCCGGTCTTTTCACTGGAAGCGGTTGCCGCCCAGAAACGTTACGGCGAAATCGGCGGCCACAACCGCAGCCATTTCTGCGGTGCTTACTGGTTCAACGGTTTTCACGAAGATGGCGTACTCAGTGCGCTGCGTGTCACCAGTGCCCTGGGCGTGGAGCTGTAACGATGAACGCTGCCGTGCAAGACGTGCTGACGGGCAATTGCCTCAACAGCCAGTGGCTGGAAGGTAGCATTCGCCACCGGCGCATGACACCTGTACGCCATGAATTCAGCTACAGCACCGGCATGTTGGCTCTCGACCTGCGTGAATGGCAGACGGTGACCCACATAAGCCCTCTGTTTTCGCTGGAGAAATTTAACTGGCTTTCACTTCGGCGCAGTGATTACTTCCAGCCCGAGAAGGACAACCTGCTGCAGGCTGTGACCAACCAGGTCCAGAGCGCTACCGGCTGGAAACCGGACGGTCCGGTGGAGCTGATAACCCACCCTCGTTACTTCGGGTATGTGTTTAATCCGGTCAGCTTCTACTTCTGCTACAACGCCGGTGACAGGCCCGGCAACGGCGCGGTACCCCGGGTTATTCTGGCCCAGATTACCAACACGCCCTGGAAAGACCGCCACGTGTATTGCCTTGAGAGTACCGGCGTGGAGCCAACCAGTGCCGGTTGGCGCACGGAACGCTTCGGATTCGGTAAACGCTTTCATGTCTCTCCTTTCAACCCGATGGACCAGCACTATCAGTGGACCTTCAGCTTTCGGGGGTCTGAGGTTCGCATTCACATGAACGTATTTCAGGATGACCGCAAACATTTTGACGCTACCCTGGTGGTCCGTCGCACCCCCCTGGATCGTAAAGAACTTCATCGAAGCCTCAGGCGGTTTCCCGTCGAAGCGCTGAAAGTGGTGGGCGGTATTTACTGGCACGCGCTGAAACTGAAGCTCAAGGGTGTGCCCTTTTTCACCCACCCGGACAAACTTCCCGAGCGAGACCCTGCTCACAGACTCGGGAGCGATGATTCAGGCCTGGACATTACCGAGGCCACAGACCGAACAAAGACAACCGGAAAGGTAAGCTCATGGAGAACCTGAACACCTCACTCGAATCAGCAGGCGCAGGCACACATGTGCCGCTGACCAACCGGGCGTCCCGGCACCTGGTGTGCCAGCAATTGTCGCTGCTGAAAGACGGCTCCCTGACGATCCGTGAGGCGGGCCAGCCAACCATGAGCTTCGGTGACGGCGATAGTCGCTATGACCCGGCAGAGCTGATCATCCATGACAGCAGCACCTGGAAGGACCTGCTGACTGGCGGCAGTATTGGTGCAGCGGAGTCTTATGTGGCGGGCGACTGGTCAACGCCGGACCTGGTGGCCCTTCTGCGCTTCTTTACTCGTAACGTGGACCGGATGAACGAATTTGAGGACCGGTTCAGCTGGATTACCAAACCGGCACTGAAAGGATTGCACTGGCTGAACCGAAACACCAAAGAGGGTTCCCGCAAGAACATCAGTGCCCATTATGATCTGGGGAACGAGCTATTCGAAACTTTCCTCGACCCCACCATGATGTACTCGTCCGCTATTTATTCGCGCCCTGAGTCGACGCTTGAAGAGGCGGCGGTGCACAAACTGGACACCATCTGCCGTAAGCTCGACCTGCAGCCTGGTGACCATGTCATGGAAATCGGTACCGGTTGGGGCGGCTTTGCGGTGCATGCCGCTAAGCACTTCGGCTGCCATGTAACCACCACCACAATTTCCCGTGAGCAGCTTGAACTGGCAAAAACGAAAGTCAAAGCGGAAGGCCTGGAAGACAGGATCACCCTGTTGTTTGAAGACTACAGGGATCTGGAAGGTCAGTTCGACAAACTGGTCTCCATCGAGATGATTGAAGCCGTTGGCCCGCAATTCCTGGACAGCTATTTTTCCCAGATCAGCCGGTTGCTGAAGCCGGACGGGCTGGCACTGATCCAGGCCATCAATATGCCGGAGCAACGCTATCGGCGGGCGCTGAAGAACGTGGATTTTATCCAGCGGTTCATCTTCCCGGGCAGTTTCATCCCCTCATTCGGAGCCATCCTGGGTTCTGTGCGCATCGGATCGGACCTGGTGATGACCCACGCGGAAGATATTGGCTTCCACTATGCCCGGACGCTGCACGACTGGTGCGAGCGGTTCATGGCAAACCGCGAGAAGCTTGAAAGCCAGGGTTACGATGAGGCCTTCCGCAGGCTCTGGCATTTCTACTTTGCCTACTGTGAGGCCGGATTCAGCGAGCGGGCCATCGGCGTGTCCCAGTTGGTGTTTGCCAAACCCGGCAACAAACGCGCGAATATCCTCAGCGTATGATTCAGTCAGAGATGGTTCGCAACACCGTCAATTTCGTCCTGTTCCAGACAGGATGGTTCATCTGCGTTCTTTTCCCGGGCCTTCCTGCCGCAGGTTTGGTGTTACTGCTGGTGGCCTTTCACCTGGTGTTCATCAGCAGGCACCGGTTTGCCGAACTCCAGTTCATTGGCGCCGGTGCCGTGCTTGGCGGCGTGCTGGACGGCATCTGGTTCCGGACCGGTATTCTTGACGATGGAACTGGCAGCGTTGAACTCACACCGGTGTGGTTGGTCGGCATCTGGGCAATATTCATGACCACGCTCTCCCATTCCCTGTCGTGGATCAGCAGCAGGGCCTGGCTGCCTTTCGTGTGTGCGCCCATTGCTGGCCCATTCGCCTACTGGTCGGCGAGTAAACTGGGCGCGGTTGAACTTCCTGACCTGACGTTGTCGCTGGCTGCACTGGCACTCGGCTGGCTGGTGGTGTTTCCGGCCCTGCTCTATCTACGCAGATCCCTTTACCCGGAGTTGACCCGATGAGACGAACAGCCGTCGTTATTGCCTGCTCCGTTGTTGCACTTTCGACCACGGCAGCGGAAGTTCGATTTACCGGTGAAGCCACCGCGCCAGACGATGACAGGGTTATCTACGCAGAACACCACCTTGTTGAAGGCGAGTGTGCCGCGGGGCTTTTCCGGCCCGGCACGCAGACCGTCAGCTACGTTCGCAACGGGAACAGTGAATTTGCCGAAAAGAAACTGACCTACGACGATTCGGTATTACGTCCAACCGTGGAGTTCCGCCAGCCGGATTTCAATGAAGCCATGAACATCACCAATCTGGATGACAGCAAGCTGCGGATTGAGTGGCAGACCCCAAGCGGCGACACCGAAAACTACACGGTAGAGGTTACTGAGGCCCTGGTGGCAGACGCCGGTTTTGACCACCTTGTGCGGGAGCACTGGCCAGCCGTGACTTCCGGAGAGCGGGTGAAATTTGATTTCCTTGCCCCCACTCGCGGTAAGGCCTACGGGTTTGTTCTTGAGCCCGCTCAGGATGATCGTATCAAGGCCGCATATACGATCCGGATAAAGCCCTCTGGCACCATACTGAGCTTCCTGGTGGACCCCATTCTGCTGGGCTACAATGAACAGGGGCTGCTGACCGACTACGTTGGGCTGACCAATATCCGCAAGGATAGAGACACTAACTACACCGCCCATATCCGTTATAGCGTCGAAACCGTTCCGGATTGTGAACTGACCCGCTGAATCCGTCCTCACAGCCAACGCGGACACCCCGGCCTGTTATGATAGACTTTCTGCTTTCCGACATACCTACGACAGAGAGTTTCCGCCGATGATGTTCGTCTCCTTCAATGTCAACAGTATCCGTACCCGGCTACATCAGCTTGAGGCTGTCATCAAAGAGCTCAACCCCGATGTCATCGGGTTACAGGAAACCAAGGTGAGAGACGAAGAGTTTCCGGTGGAAGCTATCCGGGAGCTGGGTTACCACGTTCACTTCCACGGCCAGAAAACCCATTACGGTGTCGCCCTGCTTTCGCGTCAGGAACCGGACAGCGTTCAGAAAGGTTACCCGTGGGACGGAGAGGATTCCCAACGCCGACTGGTGACAGGCCACTTCACTGTGAACGGACACAAATTGACGGTGATTAACGGTTATTTTCCCCAGGGAGAAAGCCGTGACCACCCTGTGAAGTTCCCCGCCAAAGAGAAGTTCTATGCCGACCTGATGCGGTATCTGGACGAACTCAAGTCGTCTGGCAACGAGATAGTGGTGATGGGGGACATGAATATTTCCCCCACCGACCTGGATATTGGCATCGGCGCCGACAATGCCAAACGCTGGCTCCGCACCGGCAAATGCAGCTTCCTTCCGGAGGAAAGGGAATGGCTGGGACAGGTAGAGAGTCGCGGATTTACCGATGTGTTCCGCCATCTGCACCCGGAGGAGGCGGACACCTTCAGCTGGTTTGATTATCGCAGCAAAGGGTTTGAGAGGGACCCGCGCCGGGGTCTGAGGATCGACCTGATCATGGCCAGTGACAACCTTCTTCCAAAGGCAAAGGAAGCCGGAGTGAACTACGACATTCGTGCCATGGAGCGGCCGTCGGACCATTGTCCGGTGTGGGCCAGCTTCGACATCTGATCCACCTCCAGGCCGCGTCATGAAAAAAATCAAAACCCGCGACCGCATTCTGGAAGCCAGCCTGATGCTGTTCAACAGCATCGGAGAGCCCAATGTCACTACCCTGCTGATATCTGACGAGCTGGACATTTCCCCCGGTAACCTCTATTACCATTTCAAGAGCAAGGGGGACATTGTCGGGGAGCTGTTCACCCGTTACGAGCACGAAATGCTCGATCTCCTGGCCGTGCCTGAAGACGCTGATATCACTCTGGACCAGCAGAGTTTTTTTCTGCATCTGCTGTTTGAAACCGTCGCGCGCTATCGTTTTCTGTACCAGGACCTGGTGAATGTACTGTCACGCTATGATCAGTTGCAGACCCGCTTCCGCCGTATACTCAAAAAGAAAACCGGTGGTTTCAGCACAATCTGTGAGAGTTTTCGACGCCAGGGTATTATGGAAATCACCGATGGAGAGCTGAACGCCCTGTGCGAGCAACTGACCCTGACCGCCTGTTACTGGAGCAGTTTCGACAGCCTGTCACATTTGGAAGACCGGGAGTCCATGGACCCGGGCCGTGGTGTCTACCAGATGATGTACCTGCTGCTACCCTATCTGGCGCCCGAGGAAAAAGAGCAGATCTATCTGATGAGCCAGGACTATCTCTGAGCCCCAGAGGTTGTCGTGACCGGTCATTCCTCCTCGGAACGGTCTTCTGATTCTTCCCGTAACCTGATGAGCTCCGCTTCGAGCGCCTGAATACGACGCTCCATGGCCTCAATTTCCTCACGCCGGTGAATGCCGAGACGGCGCAATGCCCCGGAAACCCGCTCGTCAAACAGGTGCTCAAGCCTGTCCCAGGTACCAGTGGCCTTGTCTCGCACATCCCCTACGCGGTCTTCCACCGACCGAACGTGCTTCTCCACAACACCGCGGGTCTTGCTTTCCAGTTGCTCACCTTCCTGAACCAGGCGCTCGAAGAACTTGCCGGCGTCTCCTTCTGCCTTGGTGTAGGCGCCCAGCCCGGCAAGCCAGATCTGCCTTGCGGACCCCTTGATCTTACCCGCCAGCTGTTCGTCGTTATCCGGCTTGTTCCCGTTTTCATCAGACATGTAAAACCTCGGAGGACATGGACTCTCTTACCCAGTGATTGTATTACAGCAGGCCCCGGATTTCAGTCAGCAACCCGAAATCTTCCGTAACGGCCTCTGATCGCTTGCTCTGAAACCCGCTCAATGAGCGGCTTTAGTATAAGCACACATTCAATATGAAAAAATGTGATCAAACGAATCGTTCGCTGGCTTGAAGTGTTCAAAATATGGTCAATACTTCACTGTACCGGTATCCCTGCTGATGCCGGTTTGTCTGGAAGTCTTTCATGGATACTACTCGCACGCCTCTGCCCGGCCATTAGCGCCGGGCTTTTTTTATGCCTCAATTTAGATATATAGTTATTACATAAATGCATATCTATAGATTGATTGTTTCACGAGGATGCGCTGCATGATTGAAATTGCATGGGAGAACTTTACCCCGTGGTCGGCGTTGGCCGGCGGAATCATTATTGGTTTATCGGCTGCCGGGTTCATATTGCTGAACGGTCGAATTGCCGGTATCAGCGGAATTCTTGGTGGTTTGCTAGTGCCGCAGAAACGTGATGTGCTCTGGCGCATTGCGTTCCTGGCGGGCATGCTTGCCGCTCCCCTGCTGTGGATGATGACAGCGGAACTGCCAGCCATCGAGATCAAAGCAAGCTATCCGGTCCTTATGGTGGCAGGACTGTTGGTGGGTATCGGCACACGCTACGGCTCCGGCTGTACCAGCGGCCACGGCGTTTGTGGCCTGTCCAGGCTATCCCCAAGATCTCTGGTTGCAACGCTGACCTTCATGGTTGCCGGCTTTGTGACGGTTTTTATCATCCGCCACCTGATGACAGGAGCCTGATCCATGAAATTCAATCTTGCTTCCTTTGGTGCTGGCCTCCTGTTCGGTTTTGGCCTGCTTGTCAGTGGCATGGCCAACCCCGAAAAAGTACTTGGTTTCCTCGATATTGCCGGGCAATGGGATCCTTCACTGGCTTTGGTTATGGGGGGTGCCATTCTCGTGGGCCTGTTCGCCTTCACCGTCGCAAAAAAACGCACGATTTCGTTCCTGGGCTTCGATATGCGTTTGCCTGCTTCGGGTCGCCTCGACAAGCGGCTTGTCGTTGGCAGCTTGGTGTTCGGAGCCGGCTGGGGGCTGGCAGGCTTCTGTCCGGGGCCAGGACTGGTTGCACTGGGCGCCGGAAAATCCGGAGCCCTGGTATTTGTGGCGGCGATGGTTGCTGGTATGGGCCTGTTCGAGGTCATCGAGAAACACCGGGCCACGAAATGAAATAACCCATCATGCCAATGCTCCCCGTCCCTCTGACACAGAGGGACTCACTATGGCATTATGCACAGGCTTTTCATGACTGATCAGAGGATTCCCAATGGACATCAGGCGCATTGATGAGACGATCTCCGTGGCCCCGCAGCTGTCGGTGGACGACATAGCCGAGGCGGCAAAACTGGGCTTCAAAACTCTCGTGGCAAACCGACCGGACGGCGAGGAACCTGGGCAACCAGCCATGGCTGACATCGAAGCCGCTGCTCGTGAAAAGGGTATGGAATGGGTTTATCTTCCGGTTGAATCCGGCAACATCCTGGATAACGACGTAGACCGCTTCGATGCAATGATCCGTGAGGCGGAAAAACCCGTATTGGCTTTCTGTCGCTCGGGAACACGTTGCACCGTTCTATGGGCGTTGAGCTCCGCCCGCTCCAAACCGGCGCAGGACATCATCAGCAAAGCCCGCAACGCTGGCTATGATATCGGCAGCCTGGGCCCAAGAATGGCTGAGCAGGCAACGAAGAACTCCTGAGCCCCCCTTTCGCCCGGACACAAACGCTACCAGGATCCAGCACCATGCAGTACAAGGGTACCGCCAACTTTCGCCACGACCACCCGGAAAAGACCGGTGTACTGGTTACTAACCTGGGGACCCCGGATGCCCCGACCTCATCTGCTTTGCGCCGTTATCTGGGAGAGTTCCTGTGGGACCCGCGCGTGGTTGAAGTACCGCGCCCGATCTGGTGGCTGATCCTCCACGGCATTATTCTGCGGATACGGCCCAGCCGCTCCGCCAAGGCCTACGCCAGTGTCTGGCAACCGGACGGGTCGCCCCTTCTGACCCATACGGCCAGGCAGGCAGAGGGCATTCGCAGGGAGTTACAGGCAAGGTATGGCAACAATATAGTGGTCGGTTTCGCCATGCGCTACGGCAATCCGGGCATCTCCAAGGTCCTGGATGAAATGCAGGCTCAGGGTGTCCGCCAGTTACTGGTGTTGCCGTTATACCCCCAGTACTCGGCATCAACATCCGCGTCCACGTTTGATGCCATCGCCCATGACTTCACCCGGCGACGCTGGATACCCGACCTCCGGTTTGTTTCCCACTACCCGGACTATCCCCCCTACGTCGAGGCCATGGCCAAACACATCCAGGCGCACTGGAACGAACATGGTCGTAATGACAAGCTGATTCTTTCCTACCACGGTGTTCCCTTGAAGTATCTGAAGAAGGGCGACCCGTACCATTGCGAATGTCACAAGACATCGCGGCTGCTGGCCGAACGCCTTGGTCTGTCGAAAGAGGATTACATGACCACCTTCCAATCCCGCTTCGGCCGGGAGGAATGGCTCCAGCCGTACACCGACGAGACCCTGAAGTCCCTGCCCCGAAAAGGTGTGAAGTCCATAGATGTGTTCTGCCCCGGCTTCTCTTCAGACTGCCTTGAAACCGTTGAGGAAATCGATGAAGAAAACCGGGAATACTTCGTGGAGGCAGGCGGTGAAGGTTTCAGTTATATTCCGGCGCTCAACGCGACTCCGGGTCACATCACTGCGTTGACCCAACTGATTGAAGACAACCTGCAAGGCTGGAAGGTACCTACCAACCAGCCGGAGGAACTGGCTACACGGCTCAGGCTTGCGGAAGAACAGAAGCAGGCCCAGTACCCGGGCCGGGATCTGTGATCTGAAATCTTTTAACTTCCGGGATCGCTGCCCTCTGCACCGCTTCCGGAAGACAGGTCAGGTACCGATTGACAGAACGTACACTCATCAGTATCCACCGCAGCTCCTCCGGCTTCCACATATCGAAGTCTGTGCCTTGCCCCACCCCGATTGGCGGACACCGCAAACTTGCGGTCGTGTCGAACCTCCTGCATAGCCTGCTGTTCAGTCTTTGATTTCGGCATAACAAATCCCCTGCAAAGCGACAAGTCTATTATGGGGACGAATCGCGCTGGATCCAACGGAGGTTGCTCGTTCGAGGCGGAACTGGAGAAAATGGGAATCGAGGGGAACAACAGATTGACAAGAGAAAGTGGCGGTGGGCCAGGGATTCGAACCCCGGGAAGGCTACTAACCTTCGGCGGTTTTCAAGACCGCTGCATTCAGCCACTCTGCCAGCCCACCGTTTTCTCCACAGCCGTCATTGCGACAGCGGGGAGCATGATACCGGAATCTCCTGCCCTGTCAACGCCCTGCAAAATTCCTCGCTGGGTTGAGCCATTCAGAGAAATATAAACTGGAGTTAATGATATTTACGGGAATCTTTACCCACCGATTAAGTCAGAAACGATTGAAAGTTGGGAATTCGGCATTATGATGGAGTAAGAATTCGGATGCGGAGCCATGATGGGCTGCTGCGCCACACTAGCTGTTTTATCAACGGCTGTTAAAAACCGGAGAAGACTCAGAATGGAAAACAGACAGTATAACGTTCAGAAGAGTCAGGGCATTACGGTAAACCGTGGCTCTGGCACAGCCGCCATCAGTCCTGAGGCGACGAAAGTTCTGCGCAACACCTATAGCCTGCTGGCCATGACACTGCTGTTCAGTGCCGTGATGGCTGGCGTTTCCATGTCGATTGGCCTGGGACAAGGCGTAAGCCTCATCTGCATGTTGGGCGCACTTGCCCTCGTGTGGCTGGTTCTGCCAAGAACCGCCAACAGTTCCGCCGGTATTGGCGTGGTCTTCGCGTTCACGGGCCTGCTCGGTCTGTCGATCGGTCCCACCCTGAACTACTATCTGGCCATGTCCAACGGCGGCCAGATAGTCATGCAGGCCCTGGGCGGAACCGCCGTTGTGTTCTTTGCCCTGTCAGGCTATGTTCTGACCACCAAGAAAGACTTCAGCTTCATGCGAGGCATGCTGGTTGCCGGTCTGGTTGTGGTGCTTGTGGCCCTGGTGGGTTCTCTGGTTGCCGGTATGTTCGGCGTTGACATCGGCGCCTTCAGCCTCGCTATCAGTGCGGCAATCGTGTTTCTGATGTCTGGTTTCATCCTGTATGACACAAGCCGGATCGTGAACGGCGGTGAGACCAACTACATCATGGCGACAACAGGCCTCTTCCTGAACATCTACAACCTGTTCCTGAGCCTGCTTCACCTCATTGGCGCATTCTCCAACGAATGAGCAGCAGCCTGCCAGAGCAGACAAAAACCCCGGCACCTGCCGGGGTTTTTACGTTGGTGATTACCGGGGCACCCTACTCGTCGCAGGCACCGCAAACAGCCCTGCAGTTTGCACATGCCGTGCTCGCAGCCGGCAAGCGTATCGACCGGGTCTTCCTCTACGGTGATGGCGTTCACCTGGCATCCAGCCTGAGCACGCCACCGTCAGATGAACTGAATCTGTCTGAAG
Organism: Marinobacter sp.; assembly: GCF_039977835.1. Classification (GTDB taxonomy): domain Bacteria; phylum Pseudomonadota; class Gammaproteobacteria; order Pseudomonadales; family Oleiphilaceae; genus Marinobacter. The sequence goes on from NZ_JBDWCL010000072.1 coordinate 21,194, forward strand.
CCTGGTCCCGCTTTCTTACCGAGAACGCAATTCCCGGGGTCGCCTGCATTGCCTCGGCTCTCCGGCGAGGCCTTGTCGACGAATCAGAAATGCAACGCTACGAGCTGAGCGCTTCCAATCTGCGTGCACCTTTTGAGATAGGGGGCCTCGGCGAGTGGGTAGACAGCGCTGCCTCTGAGTCCCGGGTTTTGTACTTCCACAAGGGAGGCTGACGATGAGCACCCTGATCATTATAGACCACCCTCCTTACGGTTCCTGGGACGGCCGGGAAGCGCTGGACATGGCGTTCTCCCTGGCGGCGTTCGACCAACCTGTGTCACTGCTTTTCTGCGGTGCCGGGGTGAACTGGCTGCGCAAAGGCCAGGACGCCATGAAGGTTCAGCAGAAGTCGATTGAGCGAAATCTGGCTGCGGCGCCAATCTTCGGCGTGGAAGCGCTGCTGGCAGACAGTAACGCCTGTGGTCGGTATGGCCTGGCCGAAACGGATCTGCTCGAACATGCAACCATCACAGATTTCGGCCCGGAGCTGACTGGCCGTTATGATCACGTAGCGTTTGCAGGTTAGGAGTTGAACCGATGATCGCATTCAAAACCCTGCACATCCTCAATAAGCCGCCGGATCACAGCCGCTTCAGCTTGTGTCTCGCCGCCATCGGGCCTGAGGATGGATTGCTTCTGACCGAGAACGGCGTGCTGGCTGTCACCCAGCGATTGGCTATCAACCGAGAGCGATGCTTTGCGCTGGCGCCGGATCTCGACGCACGGGGACTTTCGTCGCATATCAGCAGGGAACAAGCTGTGACGTTCGATGGTATGGTAGGCTTGGTTGCCTCTGCAGAAAACGTCATTAGCTGGTGAACCATGACTGACATCCTGATGCCGGAACGAAACAATGAAGGTTTTCTGGAGTGTGCTGGAGACTGGAATCCGAAAGTTGCCGAAGTTATCGCTGGCGACGATGGCATCAGTCTTGGCGAAAACCACTGGGAAATCATCAGGTTTCTTCGGGATTTTTACAAGCAGCATGAGATGTCGCCGCCCTCTAACCGCCTGTTCGTAAAAGCGGTAAAAGAGGCGCTCGGCGAGGAAAAGGGCAACAGCATCTACCTGATGCAGCTTTTCCCCGGCACCCCGGCAAAGACCGCGTGCCGCATTGCCGGCCTGCCACGGCCAACCAATTGCCTATAGGTCGCCGCGTGGCTTCCTGCCCTGGCCCGGTACTTCGCCAAGAAAACTGCTCAGACCATTTTCGAACAGACCCGACCCGAAACGCAGAAACTGCCGCGTGGATTCCTTGACCGTACTTTCGGGAAGCTCCCTCAGGGTTTCCTCAACTCCCTGACGCACCCCTCTTTTAACAGCAGGTTCCACCTCCCTTGCAGCCTCAATGATTTCAGCCACTTTGCGGTCCAGGTGCGGTTTGATGACCACAAACCAGAAAAAGGCAAGCGCAGCCAGTACCGCTGCAGCGGTTACCAGCGCCTGAATAACGAGTGTCCATCCAAAGTTCATACACTGCCCTCCGGGTCAGTCGACCGTGCCAGGCATCACTGTCGGGCCTGTCACGCGAATACTGTGTTTAACATAAGAAACTGCAGCCCACCCGCGAGGGCGCCCAGAGCACCTCCAACCAGCATGAGCTGGAGCTCTTCCTCACGGAACGCCGGCCTCAGAATGTCCTGGAACTCGGCCGGGCCCAGGGATTTCATCTGGCTGGCCAGTACACCAGCGACTACCGGCGCTCTTTCCCGGTTGAATCCCGGGTCTCCGAACACGTCCCGTGTCGCCAGCACGGCTTTCTGGTTCATGGCTTTCTTGAGCTCAGTGTAACCCGTCATCCCCACAGTTACCTGGGCGGCCAGCTTCATCACCACCGAATTGTCCAGGAGCGGCCTCAAGTGTTTCTGGATAATCGCCCGGGTACGGTCGCCATGGCTGCCATTGATCATGGCATCAGCGACCTTCTCAACCGTGATCAGCTCCTCAGACACCAACCTCGCCCACACCTCACTGATCTCGGGCTGGCGCCTGAGAAACAGCCCCTGTACCTTCCAGAACAGAAAACGCCGGGGTGTCAACGGGCGGAATATAAGGTTAATAGCGATCCAGTTGGTCAGAAACCCCACGACAAAACCACCCACGGGTAATAGCCAGGGCTCGGGGTATCGCGCCCAGATCGGCGCCAGGATGGCGCCAAGGATGCCCCCGATGATCGCTCCCCGGTTAATCACGGAGCGGAGCTCCACCGAACCGGCCTGCTGGAATATCCGGTTCATCAGATCCGGGTGGGATTCAAGCTCCCGACTGAGAAGCGCCTTGAGATCCACCAGGTCATTCAGGTCGTCGCCAAAATCCTCCACCAGTGACTCGATCCGTCCCGGTAACTGCTCTCGCCCCCATTGATAGATGCGGTTGCGGACGAACAACGGCAGGTTGTCCCATAGTACGGGCTGGATGTCGTACATGACCTCATCAATATACTCATCCATTCGCGGGCCCACCTGGGAAATCACCTGCTCCACGATTCTCTGGGGTTCCAGCTTCTGATAGACAGCGTTCAGGTCGCCGAACTGCTGAAGAGTGCGGTCGATGCAGATATGAGCCATTTTCTCGGCCTTCCGGGGAATCACCCCCTGCCAGCCGAACACGCCGGCCCCCATGAACTGCACGGGATAGAACGACATCTGGATGGCCAGCCAGTTGGTCGCCCAGCCAACCAAAGCCGCCACAAATGGCACAGACAGAAGTGCTACATCAACCAAGACAAACCCCAGTGTATGAATGGCGGGCACCGTGCAGCGAGCGCGCCGTTAATTATGAGGCGGGAATGTTACCCGCTGTTTGATTCTGATTATGTGCCTGATAATGAAGTAATTGAAGTAAACCAACATTGGCCGTACCGCCAGAGTAAAGACGGTAGCGCGGCAGGCCCGGAGCTGACAAATATCAGTGCGCGCAAAAAAAGAAGCCGGCAATTGCCGGCTTCTGATCACAGTTGAACAATGCGCTTTATCTTACTGATAGTAAGCATTTTCTTTAACGGTATGGTCGGTCACATCCCGCACCGCGGAGATTTCCGGCACGCGCTCTTTCAGCGTCGATTCAACGCCCTGCTTGAGGGTCAGGCTGACGGCACTGCAGCCCTGGCAGCCGCCACCAAACCGGAGCACGGCCACGGAGCCGTCAACAATCTCAACCAGCGACACATCGCCACCATGGGCGGCCAGGTTCGGGTTAATTTCCGAGGCCAGTACGTACTGGATCCTGTCCGGCAAAGGCGCATCATCATCAACCTTGGGCACCTTGGCGTTGGGCGCCTTGATGGTCAGCTGACCGCCCATCTGATCCTTGGAGTAGTCCACATAGGCTTCTTCAAGAAAAGGAACCGAATTGTGATCAAGAAACAGGGTGAATTTACCAAGATCAATCTGTTCGTCAGTCGGCACAATTTCATTGGGCGGGCAGTACGCCAGACAGGTCTCGGCGTTCTTGGTTCCGGGCTGCGTCACGAAAATGCGGACGCCCATGCCCTCAACATCCTGTTTTTCGATAAGTTGTGCAAGGTAATCCCGTGCGGGATCTGTCACCGTAACCAATGCCATAATTGCAACCCGTTGGTAAGTTTAATCGTATTTTAAGTGAGTTCGCGCCAACATGAAAGACCAAGTAAAATAGTCGGACTTTACTTCGTCCATTGATGAACATCATGACGGCGTGGGACGACATCCACCAATTTTGCTATGATCCCGCGCCATTGAGACAAATACGACTTCCGGAAGTAATTTCTATGACCAATCGCAACTCTCGTCTGGACCGCCTGGAACAGCTTGGTAACGCCCTTAAAGAACGCATCGTCATTCTTGATGGCGGTATGGGCACCATGATCCAGAACCTGAAACTGGACGAGGAAGCCTTCCGCGGCGATCGATTTGCCGACTATGACCGTGAAGTCCAGGGTAACAATGACCTGCTCAATCTCACCCAGCAGGCCCTGCTCCGCAATATTCATGCGGACTACCTGGATGCCGGTGCGGATATTATAGAAACCAACACCTTCAACTCAACACAGCTTTCCCAGGCAGACTACGGGCTGGAATCGCTCGCCAAAGAACTGAATGTGGCTGCGGCAAAACTGGCTCGCCAGGTGGCTGACGAATTCACCGCCCGCAATCCGGACAAGCCACGGTTTGTGGCAGGTGCGGTCGGGCCCACCTCGCGCACGGCCTCCATCTCGCCCGATGTGAATAACCCCGGCTATCGCAACGTTGATTTCCAGACCCTGGTCGACAACTACTACGAAGCGGTTGAGGGCCTGGTTGAGGGCGGCTGTGACCTGATCCTGATTGAAACCATTTTTGACACCCTTAATGCCAAGGCCGCCATTTATGCCACCCAGCAGTATTTCATTGACAGCGGTGTAGAACTGCCAATCATGATTTCCGGCACCATCACCGATGCCTCCGGCCGCACCTTGTCGGGCCAGACCACCGAGGCCTTCTGGAACTCCGTGGCCCATGCCAAGCCGATCTCCGTCGGCCTCAACTGCGCCCTGGGTGCCGATGCTCTGCGTCCCTATGTGGAGGAGCTGTCCAACAAGGCAGATACCTACGTCAGCGCCCACCCCAACGCCGGTCTTCCCAACGAGTTCGGGGAATACGACCAGACGCCGGAAGAAATGGCCGACATCATTGAAGGCTTTGCCCGCGACGGCTTCCTCAACATCATCGGGGGTTGCTGCGGCTCCAGGCCGGATCACATTGAAGCCATCGCCAACGCGGTTGCCAAGTATCCACCACGCAAGGTTCCGGTAATCAAAAAGGCGCTTCGCCTTTCCGGCCTGGAGCCGTTTACCGGCGACGAAAACACCCTGTTTATTAACGTTGGCGAACGCACCAACGTTACGGGCTCCAAGCGCTTCCTCCGCCTGATAAAGGAAGAGCAGTACGAAGAAGCCCTGAGCGTTGCCCGTGACCAGGTGGAAAACGGTGCCCAGATCATCGACATCAACATGGACGAGGGCATGCTGGATTCGAAGGAAGTCATGGTGACTTTCCTGAAACTGGTGGCCTCTGAGCCCGACATCTCCCGGGTTCCGCTGATGATCGACTCATCCAAGTGGGAAGTCATCGAAGCCGGCCTGCGCTGCATTCAGGGCAAGGCCGTGGTGAATTCCATCAGCCTCAAGGAAGGCGAGGACGAATTCCTCAAGCGCGCCCGTGACTGCATGCGCTACGGCGCTGCCGTGGTCGTCATGGCGTTTGATGAAGACGGCCAGGCGGATACTTATGAGCGCAAGACAGAGATCTGCAAACGCTCATACGACCTGCTCGTTGGTATTGGCTTCAACGCCGGGGACATTATTTTCGACCCCAACATCTTCGCCATTGCGACCGGCATTGAGGAGCACAACAACTACGCGGTGGACTTCATCAACGCTACCCGCTGGATCCGCGACAACCTGCCCCACGCCGCCATTTCCGGCGGCGTGAGCAACGTGTCGTTCTCCTTCCGTGGTAACGATGCCGTGCGTGAGGCCATCCACTCAGTGTTCCTGTATCACGCCATCAAAGCCGGCATGAACATGGGTATCGTCAATCCGGGCCAACTGGTCATTTACGACGAAATCGACCCCGAACTCAAAGAGCTGGTCGAGGACGTGGTGCTCAACCGCCGTGACGATTCCACCGACCGGCTGCTGGAGATCGCCGAACGCTATCGCAGCAAGGGCGGAAAAACCCAGGAAGAGGACCTTGCCTGGCGTGAATGGCCCGTTGAGAAACGGGTTGAGCACGCCCTGGTCAAAGGCATTACCAATTACATCATCGACGACACAGAAGCCTGCCGCCTGCGCGCAACCCACCCCATCGAGGTGATCGAAGGCCCACTGATGGACGGCATGAACGTGGTCGGCGATCTGTTCGGTGATGGCAAGATGTTCCTGCCCCAGGTGGTCAAAAGCGCCCGGGTAATGAAGCAGGCGGTCGCACACCTGATTCCGTACATCGAAGCCGAGAAGACTGAGGAACAGAAAGCCAAGGGCAAGATCCTGATGGCGACGGTCAAGGGCGATGTCCACGATATTGGCAAAAACATCGTGGGCGTGGTGTTGCAGTGCAATAACTACGAGGTCATCGACATGGGCGTGATGGTGCCCTGTGACAAGATCCTCGAGACCGCAAAGAAAGAGAACGTGGATATCATCGGCCTGAGTGGCCTGATCACCCCGTCGCTGGATGAGATGGTACATGTGGCAAAAGAGATGCAACGGCTGGACTTCCACATCCCGCTGATGATTGGCGGCGCTACCACCTCCAAGGCTCATACTGCTGTCAAGATCGAGCAGCAGTACAAGAACGACATTGCCCTGTACGTATCTGATGCCTCACGCTGCGTCAACGTGGCGTCCCAGTTGCTCAGCAAGACCGCAAAACCTGGCCTGGTGGACGCCGCAAGAACCGAATATCACGACATCCGCGAACGCCGCAAGAACCGGGGCGAGCGCACCAAGCTGGTGTCACTGAAGGAAGCGCGCGACCGCGCGCCTGATGTCGCTTTCGTAAACTATGAGCCCCCGAAACCCGCCTTCACCGGCGTCCGGGCGTTCGAAACCTACGATCTTGAGAAACTGCTCGACTACATCGACTGGACACCGTTCTTTGTGTCCTGGGACATGTCCGGAAAGTACCCGGCCATATTCGATGACCCCAAGCGGGGTGAGGCTGCGAAAACGCTGTTCGAAGACGCCCAGGGAATACTGCGGCAGATGATCGGTGAAGAACGCGTATCTGCAAAAGCCGTCATCGGGTTCTGGCCAGCCAATCGGAGGGGCGACGATATTGTGCTCTACACCGACGAGAGTCGTCAGACCGAACTGACCACCCTGCACCACCTGCGCCAGCAGGATGAAAAGGCTCCGGGCAAGCCAATGATGGCGCTGTCGGATTTCGTCGCTCCCGAAGGCGACGGTCCCTGCGATTACGTTGGCGGCTTCGCAGTAACCACCGGTATCGGTGCCGAGGAATTCTCCCGGGAATTCAAGGACCGTAACGACGACTACAACGCGATTATGGTGAAGGCACTTGCTGACCGACTGGCAGAAGCCTTCGCGGAACACATGCACGAGCGTGTAAGGAAGGAGTTCTGGGGATACGCAGACGACGAATCCCTGAAGAACGACGACCTTATCCGAGAGCGTTACCAGGGCATTCGTCCGGCCCCCGGTTACCCTGCCTGCCCGGACCACACGGAGAAAGCGACTCTGTTCGAATTGCTGAATGCCCCGGAGAATGCCGGCCTGGAACTGACCGAAAGCTTCGCCATGTTTCCCACCGCTGCAGTGTCAGGGTGGTACTTCTCACATCCCCAATCCAAGTACTTCGCAGTGGGCAAGATTGGCGCAGATCAGGTTGAGGACTATGCTGAGCGCAAAGGAATCTCCAAAGTGGAGGCTGAACGCTGGCTGGCTCCCAGTCTCGCATACGACCCGGCAGAATAAACGCTGCCGGAAAGTCTGAACCTGGTTTGATGGAAAGATGTATGACCGAAGAACAGGATAACGAGAAGCAACCTGCCCGCAAAAAGGGCCCTGGGGTATTCAAAGTCATGCAAAGCATTCTCGCCGGCGCTCTCGGAGTGCAATCGGACAAGCGCCGGGAGGAAGATTTCGGAAGCCACAGTCCCTGGCCTTATATTATCGCCGGTATCCTGTTTACCGTGGGCTTTGTCGTCACCCTGATTGTGGTGGTAAACGTGGTGCTATCCAGCCAATAGGTTTATTGGCCGGATACCCAGATCACAGCGAAGGCAACTGCAAGGACTATCAGCAAAACGGCCGCTACGGCGTCCGCCTGGCTATCTGATCGCATTGTCTTCTTCATAGTCTTTCCCCTTTATTTTGTTATGTGTTTCTTCAAGCACGCCTCTTTAAATCTAGGCGGAAAATTGACATCCGTCCAGCAATATCTCGCTTCCTATATCACCCAAATCGATAAACATATTTTGAAATAATCATTTTAAGAATAATGACACGGTGATATTCTCCTCCGCAAGAACAGGCACCAAAGCCGTATTTCCAGCGTTTCAGCAGGACGTTCCACTATGTATGTTTATGACGAACACGATCGGCAGATGGCTGCCGAACGCGTTGCACAATTCCGTGATCAGACCGAGAGGGCTCTGGCAGGCGAGCTGCGTGAAGACGAATTTCTTCCGCTACGCCTGCAGAACGGGTTATACGTGCAGCGCCTTGCGCCGATGTTGCGTATCGCCGTTCCCTACGGAATGCTCCGCTCGGCGCAGCTTCGCCGACTGGCCCGGATAACGCGGGACTATGACAAAGGTTATGCCCACTTTACAACCCGCCAGAATGTTCAGCTCAACTGGCCGGCCATTGAAGATGTGCCGGACATCCTGGCGGAACTGGCAGAAGTGGAAATGCACGCCAACCAGACCAGCGGTAACTGTATCCGTAATACCACAACGGATCAGTTTTCCGGCGTCCAGGCAGATGAAATCACCGATCCGCGCCCCTATTGCGAGATCATTCGCCAGTGGTCAACGTTCCATCCGGAGTTTGCCTTCCTGCCCCGCAAATTCAAGGTGGCGGTGAACGCATCCGAACATACGGATCGCGCCGCGATTCAGGTCCATGATATCGGCCTGCAGATGGTTCGCAATGATCAGGGCGAACTGGGCTTCCGGGTCCACGTGGGTGGTGGCCTTGGCCGCACTCCAATGGTCGGGCCGGTAATCCGTGAATTTTTGCCGGAACTGGATCTTCTCACTTATCTCGAGGCGGTATTGCGTGTGTATAACCGCTATGGCCGTCGGGACAACAAATTCAAGGCACGCATCAAGATTCTGGTCAAGGCGCTGACTCCGGAAGGGTTCGCGGCCAAGGTGGAGCAAGAGTGGTCCCATATCAAGGACTCCCCTACCCGCCTGACGGAAGAAGCCATCAGCCAGTTCAAGGGCTACTTCACAGAGCCGGCGTACCAGACGGTTCCGGATGTCACCGCCACCCTGGCCACCCAGCGTTTCGAGAACCGCGAGTTCGACCAGTGGATTTCCCATAACGTGGATGACCATAAAAAGCCGGGCTACGCCATTGTAACGCTGACCATGAAGAAAACCGGTACGCCGCCGGGCGATGTGAGTGATCGTCAGCTTGAGCAGATTGCGGATCTCGCGGACCAGTACAGTTTTGGTGAGGTGCGGGTTACCCATCAACAGAACGTGGTTCTTGCCGATGTCAGAAAAGATGAGTTGTTCGAGCTCTGGCAGGCTATTACCCCCATGGGTTTTGCCACAGCCAACCTCAACACCCTGACGGATGTGATCTGCTGCCCGGGTGGCGATTACTGCGCCTTGGCCAATGCCAAGTCGATTCCGGTTGCCGAGGCAATACAGCGCCAGTTTGACGACCTGGATTTTCTTTATGACATTGGCAACATCGACCTGAACATTTCCGGCTGCATGAACGCCTGTGGACACCACCATGTGGGCAACATCGGTGTTCTTGGCGTCGATAAGAAGGGCCAGGAGTTCTACCAGATCAGTCTGGGCGGTTCGTCCCATCACGATGCGGCCATCGGCAAGATTCTGGGGCCATCGTTTGCCCGGGATGACATGCCGGAGGTAATCCAGAAAATTATTAATGTGTACGTCGATCACCGCACCGAGGAAGAACCCTTCCTGGACACCTATCGCCGTATCGGCATTGAACCATTCAAGGAGCGGGTTTATGCCTGATCTCATTACCAGCAACGGAAGTATCCGTCAGGACAACTGGGCGGTCGTTCCCCGGCCTGCTGACGGGGACTCTCTGGATATTCCGAATCAGCCTGCGCTGATTCCTGCAGACCTGTGGCTGGCCGGCAAGGAGCACTTCGAGAACCGTGATGATATCGGCGTCTGGCTTGACAGCCACGAGGAGCCGGAGATGCTGGCAGGCGTGGTCAACGAGCTACCGATTATTGCGGTCAACTTTCCGAAGTTCAGCGACGGCCGCGGGTATAGCATCGCCAGACTGTTGCGGGAGCGGCTGAACTACCGCAATGAGCTACGTGCGGTGGGCGATGTCCTGCTTGACCAGCTTCAGTTCATGAAGCGCTGTGGTTTTGACACCTATATACTTCGGGCGGACAAGGACATCAATAAGGCGGCACGCTGCCTGAACTTCTTCACTCAGGGCTACCAGGCTGCGACGGATACCGACGTCCCCCTGTTCCGCCGCCGGGCTTCCTGAGTTTTTGACTCGCCACGCGAACAAAGCGGGGGATTTACCCCCGCCCGTTGAAGACCTGTGGCTTTACAGGGAATGATCCAGGACGATTTTTCCTGAAGACTCTCCTTTCAGAAACGCCTTCAATGCGTCATCCAACTCACCACGCCCAATATCACGAGCCGACGCTTCCGTCTTCTCACACGCCCAGTCACCTGGGAACTTATCCCAAACGGCCTGCTTCTCGGCCAGCGGGATTTCTACCGAGTCCACACCCAGGAGGTTATTACCCCGAAGGATAAATGGCAGCACCGTAGTTTCCAGTTGTGGCCCTGCCACAAGACCGCAGCACGAAACGGAGCCGCCCGGGTGGATCTGTTTCAGAAGTTCTGCCAGCGGGCCGCCGCCGACCGTATCCACGGCATTCGCGAAGGCCGGCTTCAGTAATGGCTTCTTTTCGCTCGCCAGAGCATCACGGCCCAACACTTCGGTGGCGCCAAGGCTTTTGAGTGAGCCTGCCTGGTCCTGCTTGCCGCTGATGGCCACGACTTCGAAGCCAAGATTGGTGAGCAGCTCCACCGCCACACTGCCTACTGCGCCGCTAGCGCCGCTTACCGCGACCTTGCCCTGCTCCGGAGTGGCTCCCATGGTCAGTAGCTTTTGCACGCACAGGCCCGCTGTCAGGCCGGCGGTACCGTAGACCATGGCCGTGCGAGCGTCCCAGCCCTGGGGCATGGCCACGCACCAGTCAGCCGGCACGCGAATGTATTCGCCAAAGCCACCGTCTGTATTCATGCCGAGGTCATACCCGGTGACCAGCACTTTATCGCCAGCGGAGAAAGACCCTGTAGAGGTTTCGACCACTTCACCAGCAGCGTCTATCCCCGGCGTATGGGGATAGTTTCGCGTGACGCCCTTGTTGCCCGAGGCAGAAAGCGCGTCCTTATAATTGAGGGAAGAATGGCTGACCCGGATCAAAACGTCGTTCTCGGGCAGGTCCGATACACGTAGTGTCTGTTCGGAACCAGTGTACTGTCCATCCTGTTCCTGAACACGCCACGCCTTGAACTCGGTGTCGTTCGTCATGATCTTTCCCCGTTGTCGTTGGCTTTACTGGATCTTCTGGTTACGGAATGCACCCAATACCCGCCATACGGTGTGCTCAAGTGCCGCACTGGTGGCCAGGCCGAGCTTTTCCGGTAGTGTACGTTTACGTTCGTAACTTACCGAGATTACGTCCGCACGGTCACAGGCTTCAATCAGAAATTCGTCGGACGTCTTGATTTCATCGATCAGGTTGACCTCCAGAGCGCGGCGCCCGAACCAGATATCACCGTTAGCCACCGCGCTCAAATCCAGCCCCGGGCGGCGCTCGCCGACATACTCCTTGAACAGGACGTGGGTATCTTCAAGGTCTTCAAGGAACTTCGCCCTGCCCTTGTCGGTGTTCTCACCAAAAATGGTCAGGGTGCGTTTGTGCTCGCCGGCCGTAAGAACCTCAAAGTCCACGTCATTTTTCTGCAGGAAACGATGAAAGTTGGGTAACTGGGCAACAACACCAATGGAACCCAGGATTGCAAACGGGGACGCCACGATACGATCCGCTACGCAAGCCATCATATAGCCGCCACTGGCCGCAACCTTATCAACGCACACCGTCAGCTTGATGCCCCTGGTGCGGATACGGTCAAGCTGAGCGGCAGCCAGACCATAGGAGTGCACCAGGCCGCCTCCGCTCTCCAGACGAATCACCACTTCATCGGTTTCAGGCTCGGCAACGCTGAGCACCGCCGTGATGGACCGGCGCAGGGAGTCGGTATCGCTGGCCTTGATGTCGCCATCAAAATCCAGCACGTACACTTTCGGTTTTTCTTCCTCTGCGCCGTCACCGGACTTGCGCTTTGCCTTGGCCGCTTTTTCCTTTGCCTTCTCTGCTTTCTTGCGGGCCTTTTCGAAGGCTTTTCGCTCCGATTCACTACGCAGCCTGGCCTGAAGAGACTCCCTCAGCTTGCGGTACTTTTCGTTGAGCTTGCGAACCTTCAGTTCACCATCGCCGCCGTGATCATCCTTCCCTTTCTGGGCAGCGGACATAATCACGGAAATAATGACCATCAACGCCACCACCAGGGTAACCGTTTTCGCAATGAACAAACCGAACTCTGTCAGAAATTCCAAGTTGCTTCTCCAGGATTATTCTTGAGCGCTCGATTGTAACCGAGGTGCCCAGAGGTACAACCCATCGTCGCAATAAAGAAAATTAAAACAAGCGTTCGATCGAGCTTGACACCGCTATTCTCTCACCCTAAAGTCGAATGCTACGTCGGCTGCCCGCCGTCAATACGCCAAGACAAACACCAATAAGGGTAAAATAATGTCTGTAGCTCCTATCTTTGACAAGCTCGAACAGAATTTTAACGCAGACGCCGCTGAAGGCCTGGACCTGGTCTTCCAGTTCGATATCGAAGACGACACCAACTATCATGTGATCATCAAGGATGGCACATGCAAGTCCGTCGAAGGCACCCATGACGACCCTTCTGTCACGCTGATCATGAATTCCGAAACCCTTAAGGGCATTGTGTCAGGCGAAACCGATGGCATGCAGGCATTCATGGCCGGTCAGCTGCGCGCCGAGGGCGACATGATGCTGGCGACAAAACTGGGTGAACTGTTCAACATGGGTTAATACCCGCGGAGAGCAACCCATAAAAAAACCCTGCCAAGATGTGCAGGGTTTTTTTATTTCAACTTTTCAATGGCAATTATTGGCGTCACAAACCAACGTCATCCAGCGACGACTCGGCAAGCCGCAGTGGGTCGGCGTTACGCTCCTCGCGCTTGCCAATACTTTCAATATAGTATTCGAGGGAGGTAAGCGCATCCGCCAGGGCCTCCAGCACCTGGGCGGGCGGCGCCTCTCTCGCGTCCAGCAGGCGCTCCTGGATGGAGCCCGCCACCCGCTCAAGCACGGAGGCAGCCCCCGGATCGTCAAGCATGTGCAACCCACCCCAGATGCTGTGCAGGGTGCCCGGCAGGTTAGCCAGGTGGAGCTTGTCGTAGTCGGACTCTATAAAGGCGGTAATGGCCCGCTTTGCCAGGGTCAGCGCACTTCTGGCCTCATCGGCAACCACAAACGTGGCTTCCCTCAGATACAGCGATTCTTCCCGGCTCCGCAGGCCGCCTGCCAGTGCGTCGGTTTCCGAGGTAATGCCTCTTGTTACAATCTGCATGACGGCATCTTCTATGCCAAGCACCGAGTCAGCCAGCTTGTAGAGCTCGTCATCCGCCGGCAACCGCTTCTCTTCTTCCCAGGTTCTTAATTTGGCAGCTTCTGCCCGGGCCATGGAACCCAGCTGTTTCAGATCCAGCATCACCAGCGTATTTGCCATACGCTCCAGCGCTTCGGCAATGGATGACAGTTCAGCCAGGTCCGGCTCGATGCCGCGCTCAACAATATCCAGCTTGTCCTTGAGCTGGTTAAGCTCGTCCTGCAAGGCCGTCGAGAGGGATTTGAGTACGTCAGACCCCGGACCATAAAGCCGGCGGGCGTGGGCGTCGAGCATGGAGTCGGGAAATTCCGCCGGTGCCAGACGGAAAGCCGACAGCACGGAAGTTACCTCCGGGTTTGCCGACCCGCTGCGGTATAACAGGTAGACCAGGTCTTTTATCAGGGAATCCGGGGCATCCTTCGCGGTAGCCACCTTGCCGACATAAACCACTTCGCGGGAATATTTTTCAATTCTCATGAACATGCGCTTACGGGCTTTACTGAACCCCATGGCGCGGTCGAGCATGGTATCTGCAACAATCGCTACGAGGCACCACATCTGACCCATCGACTGCCCCTGGCATAAGCGGGCAAATCCCCGAGCGGCGCGACCGAAAAGCTTTTTGCTGACCACTTCGTTCTTATCACGGAGAACGCCCAGCAACGCAACCTGAAAGGTAAGTCGCATGCGGCGAGCCAGAACTTCGTAGTCAGCCTCGTTACCCTCGAACGATGGCACGGAGATTCCGGCACAGAAATCCGGCCGCGCTTTCACATCAACGTCGAAAAAGCAGGATTCGGGATAGGGTTTTTCCTTTCGGGCCTCGCGCAGGTCATTGATAACCGGCAACAGAAGCTCAGGGTGATCGGCACGCTGCTGGTGGTAGTATTCAACATAGCGACGCAGGATGAACAGCGCACTGTTAAGCGTGGTAAGGAGTATGTTCTTGTCATCGTTGGCGCCAACGGGAACGTCGTTCGCCATACTCACCGCTTCCTGGCACAGCAAGGTGCCGGCACGCAGTTCAACAAGAATGAAAATGCCACGGAGCTGGTTCAGAAAATCCACACAGTTCTGCAGGTCCTCACCGCTCTCGCGATTTTCCTGAAAGCGTTCCAGGCTGGACTCTGCCTGTCTTATGGTCTGCTCAATCTCACTTTTGACCAGATCAAATGACTGTGATTTCGTCGCCAGAGACGATTGAACCATAAACGCTTCCTGTAAATTATGCGGAAACTACCGCGTCCTGTTCTTGGAATGTGACCCTTTCGGTTTTTTTTCGGGCCTTTTTATGAGCCGGTTTTACCCTTCCCAGCTAAAACAAAAGTTCGCGAAAACTCGCGAACTTATCATTACTTATAACACAAAACTCAAGTAGCTCAAGAAAGGGGGAATGTAACAAAAAGTACAGTCCGGCACAGTTCTCATTGCCGGGCAGCTACCCGGCCCGGCTTCCTGTTATTCTTTCTGTGCCAGTTTTCCCCATACCGTCTCACCCGCCTGCTTGGCAAGCAGCTCCATAAACTCGTCATGGGCAGACACTTCCTCATTACTGGCGCGAACCACATTGAGCGGTTTTCGGTCCGCGGCCAGACGACGGATGCCACCCTCACCCCCGGCACCATCATTACCGGCATCCAGTGACAGCGCGGTCTGGCCACCGGTGAGAAGGAGATAGACTTCTGCAAGTATCTCCGCATCCAGCAGGGCCCCGTGGAGATCCCGGCTACTATTGTCGACCCCGTACCGTTTGCAAAGCGCATCCAGGTTGTTTTTCTGGCCCGGGTGCTTTTTTCGGGCAATGGCAAGGGAGTCCACCACACCACAGTGGTCGGCCGTCTTGCGGACGGGTTTCAGGCGGGCAAATTCCGCGTCCATAAAGCCGATATCGAACGCGGCATTATGAATGACAAGTTCGGTGCCTTTGATAAATTCAAAGAATTCCGCCGCAACGTCGGCGAATTTTGGCTTGTCGGCAAGAAACTCGTTTGTTATTCCGTGGACGCCGATAGCCTCAGCTTCCACTTCCCGCTCCGGGTTGATATACACATGATAATGACGCCCGGTGGTCTGGCGCTCCATCAGTTCAACGCAGCCGATCTCAATGATCCGGTGTCCCTCCGCCGGATCAATACCGGTGGTTTCCGTATCCAGTACAATCTGTCTCATTATCCGCCCTGCCTGTTATGCATTCGCCAGTTCTTCAACACCACGGTTGGCAAGCTCGTCTGCCAGCTCATTGCCCGGATTCCCGGAGTGACCTTTTACCCAGTGCCAGTTCACCGTATGTCGTGCCACTTCGGTGTCCAGTTCGCGCCAGAGATCTTCATTCTTGACCGGTTTCTTGGCCGAAGTTTTCCAGCCGTTGCGTTTCCAGCCATACATCCACTCAGTGATGCCCTTGCGCACGTACTGGGAGTCCGTATACAACTCCACTTCGCAGGGCCGCTTCAGAGCTTCAAGGCCACGTATGGCCGCCATGAGTTCCATCCTGTTGTTGGTTGTATTGGCTTCGCCGCCATGCATTTTTTTGGTGGCGTTACCATAGTTCAGCACAACACCCCAACCTCCTGGCCCCGGGTTTCCCTTGCAGGCGCCATCGGTGTAAAGAACAACCTTACCGGCCATCAGCATTCCTCGACTTGACTATTATTCAGAGCGGCCCCCCGGCCCGGCAAGGCAATCACCTTCTTGCCCTGCCAGACCGGCTTGCGGGGTATTCTGGAGTAAACCCTTTTTTTGGCAAGGATACAGTAATAGGCGCCTGCCGGCAGGAGCCGGTTACCACAGACCCGTTCCATTATCCCCTTTCTCTCACTCAGTACCGCCCGCTGAAGAGGCACCTGAAAAAATGAGGAGCCAGCCGATTCCACGGAGAAGTCCAGCAACCGAAGCCAGTCTTCCATCCGCCGCTTCATCATGAAACGGCCACCCCAGGGCCCGCTGTTGTGCCTGGACATCGCTTTCCTGAGCCCCCACAGACTGAACGGATTGAACCCGATCAACACCATCATCCCTTCTCCTCGAAGAACCCGGGATGCCTCACGCAAAGCCTGGTGGGGGTGGGGTGAAAAGTCAGCAGTGTGATGAAGTATTACCAGGTCCATGGAATCGCCGGGAAATGGTAGCTCATCCGCATCACACACCGCCACGCCGTCGGGAATCACTGAATTCCAGCGGGGCGTGGTGAGAATTCTCTGGGCGAAATCCGCTGTGCCTGCCAGCGGCAGGCGATGACTCAGGCCAACCTGCAACTGCCGGGCCCCCGACAATCTGGCAGTGTGATGATCAACGCAGGCCCTTTGGTCTGCCAGCAGAGAGCGGCCCAATGGTGTCTGGAACCAGCTCTCAAAGCTTTGCTGTCGGGCAGAGTAATCAATATTACCTGCTGTGGTCATTGCTGCGTTCCCCTGTTTCATCCCCGGCAGTGTTGGGACGTCGCTGTTAATGCACTATCATAACAGTCACACTCGTCTTGCACATGTGGGAGCCTATGCTGACCATTAGCGCTATTCCAGCTTTTAATGACAACTACATCTGGTGTCTGTTCAACACTGAAGACCGCCAGGCACTGATTGTCGATCCGGGCCAGGCAGAGCCCGCTATCCAGTTCCTGGCAGACAACGACCTGAAGCTGGATACCATTCTGGTCACCCACCATCATCCGGATCACGTTGGTGGCGTCGGTGCGCTGGCAAAGACGGCGCCTGGGTGCCGCATCGTCGGTCCCGCCAATTCGCCCTTCAAGGGGACCAATAGCGAGGTCCACCCCGGCGATGAAGTGGTATGGCAGGACCTGACGTTCAATGTGCTGGCCGTCCCCGGCCATACACTCGACCATATCGCCTACTTTACCGACTGCCCCGTGAACAATCGTCCGGTGCTGTTTTGTGGCGACACGCTGTTCGTCTGTGGTTGCGGGCGATTGTTTGAAGGCACACCGGAACAGATGAAACAGTCCCTGGAATCCATTCGGGACCTCCCGGACGAAACTTCAGTCTATTGCGCCCACGAATACACCATGGCCAATCTGAAATTTGCCAGACACTGGCTTCCGGAAGATGCGCCGTTGCGTGAATTCGAAGCCCAGTGCCAGAGGCTCCGCGACGATGGTAAACCGACGGTACCGTCCATTCTGGGTGATGAGAAACGGTTGAACCCCTTCCTGCGCTGGGACGACCAGGCGGTTATCGATTCGGCAAAAAAACATGCAGGCAAGGCAGGACTGACGATCACGTCAGAGAATGACGTTTTCGCAGTAACCCGTCATGGCAAGGACACCTTTTAATAGGCAAGAGGGGGTAACAATTTCTATCAATGCGGTAACGAGAGTCTTGTTGACCCCCCAAAAACTGTTCCAATAGAATCCGTATAACTTTTGCGCCGTAAACTATTAAATATGCCGGGATTTTAGACAGATCATCCCGGTGTCGCCCAGCCAACGGAAGTCTCTATATGTCGGTCTCGCGAATATCAATCCTTTTCCTTCTCGGCACCCTTAGCGGTGGTTGCAGCCTCTTGAGCCCAGGTGAGCGAGATCATACCGACGCTTCCGCAAACGTTCTTGAAACCGAAAAGCTAACCGTTGCTGCCGGTGACGAGGACCTCAAGGAATCCATTCAGTCTGACCCCGACGGCAAGGCCACCGACAGGTCCGCCCGCACTGAGCTTGACGATGCCATTGAGCCTTCGCTCAAGAAAGCAGCAGAAGATGCCAGAAGGAAGCTCGACACACCTGACCAGGACAGTTCCGTCACCGAAGCCGTTGCAGTCCCGGACCTCTGGCAGCGGATGAGATCAGGATTTGCCCTCGATCATGACGCCAGTGACCCCAGGGTTCAGGCCCAGCTCAACTGGTACAAAAAACACCCCCAATACATTGACCGGGTTGTTGAGCGCGGCAGTCGTTACCTGCACTATATTGTTACTGAAACCGAGAAACGTGGCCTTCCAACGGAACTCGCCCTGCTCCCGGTGGTCGAAAGCGCGTTCGATCCGTTTGCCTATTCCCATGGCCGCGCAGCCGGGCTGTGGCAGTTTATTCCCTCTACCGGCAAATATTTCGGCCTTACCCAGAGCTGGTGGCACGACGACCGTCGCGATGTCATTGCAGCTACAGATGCTGCCCTGACATACCTCGACAAGCTGGCCACGCGTTTTGACGGTGACTACATGCTGGCGCTGGCCGCGTACAACAGTGGCGGCGGCACCGTTTCCAGCGCAATGAGGCGCAACCGCAAGAAGAACGCAGCCACGGATTTCTGGTCACTGGACCTGCCCCGGGAAACCCGCCATTACGTGCCCAAGCTGATCGCGCTTGCAAAGATATTCGACCAGCCCGAAAAGTACGGCATTGAGCTGCCACCGCTGGCGGATGAGCCCTATTTCGAGGTTGTGGAAACCGGATCACAGCTGGATCTTGCCCAGGCCGCCGAACTGGCGGACGTGGACATTGACGAAGTCTACCTGCTGAACCCGTCTTTCAATCGCTGGGCCACGTCACCGGACGGCCCCCACCGCCTGCTGGTGCCCCGGGAAAATGCCAAAACATTTACCGCCGCACTTGAAAAGACCGACGCTTCGCAACGCGTATCCTGGAACAACTACAAGGTGGTTTCAGGCGATACACTCAGCACCATCGCCAAACGCTATTCCACCACGCCTTCGGTTATCCAGCAGGTCAACAATCTGGACAACCACATTATCCGTATCGGCCAACGTCTGATGATTCCCTCTGCAGCCAAACAGTCAGAAACCTACGCGCTAAGCGCCAGCGAACGTCTTGCCAGCAAGCAACAACGTAGCGGCAAGAATAATAACGGTACCCGCGTTGACTATACCGTACGCTCGGGCGATACGTTCTGGGACATTGCCCGTGAACACCGCGTCTCCGTTCGGCAAGTGGCCTCCTGGAATGGCATGGCGCCGGGTGACCCGCTGATGCCGGGCAAGAAGCTGGTGATCTGGTCCAGGTCCAAGCAGCCGGCCATGCTGGCAAGCAACGCCAGGGGCAAGGGTATGGTTCGGAAAGTAGGCTACCAGGTGCGCAAAGGCGACTCCCTGTCGACCATTGCCAACCGTTTCGCGGTGAATGTGAGGGACATCGCAAGCTGGAATGATCTCAACACCTCTCGTTATCTGCAGCCCGGCCAAAGTCTGGTACTCTATGTGGACATAAGAAACAGTCCCTGAGCCTGAACCGGATACGTGCGAGATCTATGACAAGAACACGGAAAGCCTCATCCCTGATCAGCATTTTCAGCGTTATCGCCATGGCCGTGGTGCCATGGCAGTCTCCTTCAGCCGCCACCGCAGCAGAGCATGCCATTGCCATGCACGGCGACACCCGATACGCCGAGGGCTTTCCCCACTTTGATTACGTCAATCCCGAGGCCCCCAAAGGGGGCACCTTGCGGATGGCAGTCGTGGCCAATGGCTTTGACTCTTTTAACCCCTTCGTCATTCGAGGCGTGGCCGCAGCCGGCATTAATGCCTACGTTTATGACACCCTGCTAGAAGCTTCGGCCGACGAGCCCTTCTCAGCCTATGGACTGATTGCTGAATCCATCGAAACACCCGAAGACCGGAGTTACGTGACGTTCAATCTCCGCGAAGAGGCGCGATTCCAGGATGGCGAGCCGATTACCGCCGAGGATGTGAAATTTTCTTTCGAGGTCCTGACCACCGAGGGTCACCCGTTCTATCGCAATTATTATGCGGACGTGACCGAGGTATCGATTGAGGATGAGCACCGAATTCGCTTCGATTTTGCCGAAACCAACAACCGGGAACTGCCACTGATACTGGGCCAGCTTCCCGTACTTCCCAGCCACTACTGGGAGAATCGCAAGTTCGGAGATAATGGCCTGACACCCCCAGTGGGCAGCGGGCCCTACCGTATAGGGCATTTCGAGGCCGGCCGGTCAATCACCTTCGAGCGAATCGAGGATTACTGGGCACAAGATCTCGGTGTCCGTAAAGGCAAGTTTAATTTTGACAGAATCCGCTACGACTATTATTCAGACGACACAGTAGCCCTGGAATCATTCCGGGCCGGCAACTTTGATTTCCGCGTGGAATCGTCAGCCAAAAACTGGGCAACTGCCTATACAGGCGATCAGTTCGAGTCTGGCAAGGCCAAAACCGAAGCCGTCGAGCATGGTCGCCCCGCAGGTATGCAGGCGTTTGCCATGAACACCCGGCGCGAGGTTTTCAGCAACCCGAAAGTGCGCGAAGCCCTCGCCTACGCATTCGACTTTGAATGGGCAAACAAGAATCTTTTCTATGGGCAATACACCCGCACTTCCAGCTACTTCGAGAACAGTGAACTGGCTTCGTCTGGCCTGCCCGAAGGGCGGGAACTGGAGATTCTGGAGCCCTACCGCGACCAGTTACCCGAGGATGTGTTCACCGAAGAATACCAACCACCTTCCACCGCCGGCGAAGGCGGCCTGCGCGAAAACCTCCGTACCGCCCTTACCATGCTGCGCGACGCCGGCTATGCCGTAAAAGACGGGACCATGGTCCATCAGGAAACGGGGGAGCCACTGGCGTTCGAAATCCTCATTTACCAGAAAACCTTTGAGCGCGTGGTACTGCCCTTCAAGAACAATCTGGCGAAGCTCGGCATAGAGGTGTCGGTACGCCTGGTGGATACCAACCAGTATATCCAGCGGATCCGTGAGTTCGACTACGACATGACGGTCCAGGGTATCGGGCAGTCTGACTCTCCGGGTAATGAGCAGAGGGAATACTGGCACTCATCGAATGTGGATGTGAAAGGGTCGCGCAATTATATGGGCGTTGAAAGCCAGGTGGTCGATGAACTCGTCGACCTGGTGATTCAGGCACCGAGCCGGGAAGAACTCGTTCACCGGGTACGCGCTCTGGACCGGGTACTGCTCCACGGTCATTACGTGATTCCCAACTGGTACCTGCCGAAGGACCGCATCGCCTACTGGTCTTTCCTGCAGCGTCCGGAAACTGTGCCCAAGAATGGCGTCGATATAAACAACTGGTGGGTAAAAAACACTGGCCAATGATGCAGATCTCTGAAGAAAACGAGACGGAGTTCCGCTGAATGGGCAGTTATATCCTCAGGCGTCTGGCGCTGATTATACCAACCCTGCTGGGCATTATGCTGCTCAATTTCGTGATCGTTCAGGCCGCCCCGGGCGGCCCCGTTGAACAGCTGATTGCGGAAACAGAGGGCCATGGCGGGGGAGCTCTCGCCAGGGCAAGTGGCGGCGGTTCCGGCGGCGAAGTTGTGTCCTCAAGTGGCGACAGTCGCGGCTCCCGCGGGTTGCCGGATGAGCTGCTGCGGGAAATCGAAGTGATGTACGGCTTCGACAAACCACCCCACGAACGCTTCCTGAAAATGCTCGGCGACTACGCCACATTTGATTTCGGCGAGTCCTTCTTCCGCGACCGTTCAGTGATCGAACTGATACTGGACAAAATGCCGGTGTCCATTTCCCTTGGATTATGGTCCACCCTGATTATCTACCTGATCTCCATTCCCCTGGGTATCCGCAAGGCCGTCACCGACGGCTCACGATTTGACGTGTGGAGCAGTTCCGCCATAGTAGTGGGCTATGCCATTCCCGGTTTCCTTTTCGCGATACTGCTGATTGTCCTTTTCGCCGGCGGCAGTTACCTGGACTGGTTCCCACTACGCGGCCTGACCTCTTCCAACTTCGATGAACTCGACTGGTACCAGAAAATCGGTGACTACTTCTGGCACCTGGCCTTGCCGGTCACTGCCAACGTCATCGGCGGTTTCGCCACCCTCACCCTGCTGACCAAGAACTCGTTCCTCGATGAAATCAGCAAGCAATACGTGGTGACTGCCCGCGCCAAGGGCCTGGAAGAAAAACAGGTGCTGTACGGTCACGTGTTCCGCAATGCCATGCTGATTGTGATCGCCAGCCTGCCAGGGGTTCTGGTTTCCCTGTTCTTTACCGGTTCCCTGCTGATAGAAGTGATCTTTTCCCTGGACGGACTCGGACTGCTTGGTTTTGAAGCGGCACTGAACCGCGACTACCCGGTGATCTTCGGCACACTCTTCATTTTCACACTCATGGGCCTGGTGTTGAAACTGGTGAGCGACATCACCTATGTTCTGGTGGATCCACGCATCGATTTCGAGAGCCGAGAGGGATCATGAGCCTGGTAAAGCTGACCCCGATCCAGCAACGCCGGCTTGCCAACTTCCGCAAGAATCGTCGTGGCTTCTGGTCCTTGTGGGTATTTCTTGCCCTCTTCGGGCTATCGCTGATCGCCGAGCTGATTGCCAACGACGTGCCATTGGTCGCCTATTACAAGGGAGATCTCTACTTCCCGGTGGTGGAAAGCGTACCCGAGGAAACTTTTGGCGGTTTTCTGCCAACGGAAGCGGACTACCGCGATTCGTTCATTGCCGATGAGATTGAAGCTAATGGCTGGATGATCTGGCCGCCGATACGTTTCAGCTACAACACCACCAATTACAACCTTGAGGTCCCATCACCGGCGCCCCCCAGTGCTGAAAACTGGATTGGCACCGACGACCAGGGCCGGGACGTTGCCGCCCGGGTGATCTATGGATTCCGGATTTCGGTTCTGTTCGGGCTTATACTCACCATTCTCAGTTGCATCGTCGGGGTCATTGTCGGTGCCATACAAGGTTTCTACGGTGGCAAGATTGACCTGATCGGGCAGCGCTTCATTGAGGTATGGTCCGGCCTTCCGGTTCTGTACTTGCTGATTATTCTCTCCAGTATTGTGCAGCCGAATTTCTGGTGGTTGCTGGGCATCATGCTGCTGTTCAGCTGGATGGGTCTGGTGGATGTGGTGCGGGCGGAATTCCTCCGTGCCCGCAACTTCGAGTATGTGAAAGCCGCCAGGGCCCTGGGACTGGGCAACCGCAAGATCATGTTCCGGCATATTCTGCCCAATGCCATGGTGGCGACGCTTACCTTCCTGCCATTCATACTGACCGGCGCCATCACCGGACTGACGTCACTGGATTTCCTGGGTTTCGGCCTGCCATCGGGGTCCCCGTCCCTCGGCGAGCTGATTGCCCAGGGAAAGTCCAATCTCCATGCGCCGTGGCTCGGGATTTCAGCGTTCATTTCCCTGTCCATCATGCTGACCTTGCTTGTATTCGTGGGCGAAGCGGTGCGTGATGCCTTCGACCCGAGAAAGAACTGATATGTCGCAGCTTCTGGAAATCAAGGATCTGTCCGTTACGTTTGACGCCTCCATACAGGCCGTCCAGCGACTGTCGCTGCGGATCGACCGGGGGGAAACCGTTGCTCTCGTTGGCGAAAGCGGTTCCGGGAAATCGGTATCGGCGCTGTCGGTTCTGCGACTGTTGGATGAACGCCACGCCAGCTACCCGTCCGGCGAGATCATGTTCCATGGCGAGGACATGCTTAAGGCCAGTCAGAAGCGGCTACGACAGATTCGCGGCCGCCAGATCAGCATGATCTTTCAGGAGCCCATGACATCGCTCAACCCCCTGCACACCGTTGAGAAACAGATCAGCGAGACGCTCGCCCTGCACAAGGGCATGCGAGGGCCACAGGCAAGGTCCCGATGCATGGAACTGCTCGAATTGGTGGGTATACCGTCGCCGGAAGAGCGCCTTGACAGCTACCCGCATCAGCTGTCAGGTGGTCAGAAGCAACGGGTGATGATCGCGATGGCGCTGGCCAACGAGCCCGATCTCCTGATTGCAGACGAGCCGACCACGGCCCTGGATGTTACCGTCCAGAAACAGGTGCTGGAATTGCTCAAAGACCTTCAGCACAAGCTGGGTATGGCCATCCTGCTGATTACCCATGACCTCTCCATTGTTCGCCGATATGCGGATCACGTTGTGGTTATGGAACGGGGCCTGTTGGTGGAAGAAGCGGCAACCCAAACCCTGTTTGACGATCCACAGCACCCTTACACCCGACGCCTGCTCGATGCGGAGCCGCCGGCCTCACCCTCAGGGGCCATGGTCAACAACAAGGCACTTCTGGATGTGGACAGCCTGGACGTTCGCTTTATTACCCGCAAAAGCCTGCTGGGCAAGCCGAAAGCCTGGTTTCAGGCCGTCGACAATGTCAGCTTTTCCCTGAACCAGGGCGAGACGCTTGGCATTGTGGGAGAAAGCGGCAGCGGCAAAACCACCATTGGCCACGCCCTGCTCAAACTCACCGGCAGTACAGGCAGCATTCGGCTGGCAGGTCAGGAGTTGTCCCGCCTGGACCAGAAACAGTTCCGTCCCTGGCGCAGTCGTATCCAGATCGTATTTCAGGATCCGTTCGGCAGCCTCAGCCCACGCATGTCCATTGCCGAGATTGTGCGGGAGGGGCTTGAAATTCATGTACCGGCTACCCCCGAAGAACAGGACCGGAAGGTAGTTCAGGCCCTGAACGATGTTGGCCTGGACCCGGACGCCCGACATCGTTACCCCCATGAATTCTCCGGCGGGCAGAGGCAGCGAATCGCCATTGCCCGGGCGCTTGTGCTTCAGCCAGACCTGATCATTCTGGACGAGCCCACCTCAGCGCTGGATCGCACGGTTCAAAAGCAGGTGATTACGCTTCTCAGGGATCTGCAGGACAAATATGGTCTAAGCTATGTGTTTATCAGCCACGATCTGGCGGTTGTGAGGGCGCTCAGCCATAAACTTCTGGTGCTCAAGAACGGCAACGTTGTGGAATACGGGGAAGCATCTGGAATTTTCAGTACACCGAAACACGAGTACACCCGTGAACTGCTTGGAGCGGCACTGTTCTACACCCGCTGACAATTACCCGCCAGCCCGGGCCGGACACTACGACCAATTGAGCGTTACCCGCACCGCTGCGGTTCATGGATAATGCCTTAAACTGAAACACAGGGAGAATCGATATGGGATTACTCAGTGGCAAGAAAGCACTGATTGTCGGCGTTGCAAGCAAGCACTCCATCGCCTATGGCATTGCCGAGGCGTTCGCCAGAGAAGGCGCCGAACTGGCTTTCACCTACCAGAATGAAAAGCTTAAATCCCGCGTGGAGACATTTGCCGAAGGCTGGGGCAGTTCGCTGATTTTTCCGTGCGATGTGGCCAGTGATGAAGAAATCGAGGCCGTGTTCACCGACCTTGGAAAACACTGGGACAATGTCGACGTGATCGTTCACTCCGTAGGTTTTGCGCCCGGCCATGAGCTCGATGGCAACTACGTGGACGTGACCACCCGTGAGGGCTTCCGTATCGCCCACGAAATCAGCTCATACAGTTTTGTTGCCCTTGCCAAGGCCGGCCGCAAGATGATGCACGAAAACAGCTCCATGCTGACCCTGAGCTACCTGGGCGCGGAGAAGGTACTGCAGAACTACAATGTGATGGGGCTGGCCAAAGCCTCACTGGAAGCCAACGTTCGCTATATGGCCGGCAGCCTCGGGCGCGACGGTATCCGCGTAAATGCTATATCCGCGGGACCGATCAGGACCCTGGCGGCATCCGGCATCAAGAGCTTTCGCAAGATGCTCACCGAGAACGCACGCAGGGCGCCACTGCGCCGGAATGTGACTACCGATGAAGTTGGCAATGCCGCCGCTTTCATGTGCTCCGACATGGCCAGTGGCATCACCGGTGAGATCATGTACGTAGACGCCGGCTTCAACATCACCGGCATGGGCGAACTCGAAGACTGACAACGGCTGTCGTTTCCCGGCGGGGCTTTCCCCCTGCCGGGAGCCGGCGTCAGCCTTCCGACATTGCTCTGGCGACCGCTTCAACCCACTCCAGATAGGCTGTATCGTCCGACTCCAGTATCTGCAGCCCCACCAGCCAGCCATTGGCATCAGCCGGCCGGCACCACACCACCTCAACCATCAACCGGAAAGGTTCAGACACCTCTTCAAGGCTCACCCAGGCAGGCAGTAATGCCCCGGTCGTTAACGGTTCAGAGGTGACAAGCCGGATTCCTCTTGCAGACAGATCACTGGTTCGCGAGATCAGCGACCGCTCCGCGCCTTCACCGGACTCCTCGGGAACCGATGACTCAAGCTCCACGGTCACCTTTGCGCTCGCCGTGAGCCGGTACTCGGAACGATTATCCCCGTGTTCCGGAGAGTCGTCATAGTCACCAAAGTTGTAGTCAATATCACTCATGATTTATTCACCTGACCTTCACCTGGCTACGCCGGTTGACGGATCAATTTCTGCCAACCCGGATGCGCCCCACGACCCTGGAGAGGGTGTCGTCAAATTCCGCGGAAGCTCCCAGTACCCGAATGCGACCTGACACAATGTCGTTCACCAGCTCGTCAAACAGGAACTCCCGGCGATTGAGGCCCAGCCGATCCACGAAAACCAGTTTTCGTGAGGCATTGATCCGCACGGCCAGTTTCAGGCGTACTGCATCCTGGTCAGCCCCGGAACTCTCTTCCACGATCCAGCCGCCCAGTTTAATACCGTCGACGAGTTCCCGGGCTGCCGCCAGTTTTTCGCGCATCAGGCGGTCCTGCTCGGCCTCTTCATCGGCCAGGCGTCTGGCTTCAGCCGCCTGCTCGCTGCGGGCCAGTTCCTCGCGCCTTGCGGTCTCCTCTTCCTGCTGGCGGCGCTCTGCCTCTTCCTTTTCCCGTCGCAATGCATCGGCACGGGCTTTTGCTTCTTTCGCAGCCTTGTCACGCTGAAGCTTCTGACGGTCAAGTACCACCGACAAAGAGGAAATGGTTTCTGCCAGCACCTCGCCAAAAGGTTTAAGCGGTGGCAAAGGCCTCAGCGTGCCTTGGTCCAGACCGGCCACAAACCGGCTCCAGGGCAACAAACCAAGCTTGACGCCAGCGCCGTTGGTCCAGAGCACTTCACAGGTATCCGGCATTAGTGCGAAGAAGAACCTGCGCTGCTCACTCGCGCCCTCACCTTCCACGAACCACTTACCCTTGAAGACGGATACATCCGATTCTGCCGGGGCGGAGAACGTCAGCCAGGCCGAATCCCAGGAAAACCGGTCACCGGCCGGAAGAGCGGGCACAAGATCGGGGGTTTCACCCCGCAGACGGGCAACCATGACAGTCTGGACACCCTCCAGGGCCTTGTCTGCCAACGGCGTTTTCTGAACCCGGTTCCACACGTCTACGATACGGTCACCAATCTGCTCACCTACCGTATAGAGTCGGTTTCGGTCTTTGTCCGAGAGGTGAGGATCGCCAATCCAGACCAGCCATTCCAGAAGTTTGCCGGCATGGCGCCAGTTATCACTCTCAGTACCGTCTTCCCAGACTATCTGTTTCAGAAGTCCGAACCAATGCTCGAAAATAAAGCTCACGACTGCCTGTGGCAATTCGCGATTCTGCAGCGCCCGCCCCACCAGTGCGCGCGCTGTGTGCTCCGCCCGACGTTGCCTGGCGGCGCCCTGCTCTGTTTCGAGCAGGCGTTGGCGCAGCCTGTCGTTCTGCTGCTCCCGCTTCGCGGCGTCTTCCTCCCACTGCCTGCAAAAAGCCAGGACCGGTTCGGTGTCGCCCGAATCAAAGCTGCCGGAGACCGCTATAACCAGAGCGTCCAACTGATCCAGCAGGGCTCTGTCGGAGCGTCCCCCAGATGCACTCCAGCCACGGCAATCCTGCAGGCTGTCCAGCCATTGAATGAGTGTATCCTGAAGCGCCTCAGCACCGACAAGGTTCATTCGCCAGGCCAAAAAGAATCGCAGGCGTGCAATCCGACGCGCGAGTTCCGGGTGCAGACCACTGGTTTTTAGGAAGACCCCCATGATGCGGTCAGCGACATAGGCAGAGTTGATCTGCCGCACCGACCAGGTCAGGGAAACGGAACGTATCACCTGGGTGACGGGCTCGTCCCTTTGCTCTGTCCAGCAGGAAAGCAATAACGGCCCCCAGTCGCTGACCGTGTCCGGTGACAGCTTGCGGGCCGGGTATGGAAGATCTGGTACACGAATGCCGGAGAGCACGTCGGCCATCTTCTCTGCGACCCGCTTCCGGGGCAGGACTTTCCCCTTGTTCTGCGTGCTCTGCTGCATCCGTTCTCCGCGCGTCAGAAGCGTTGAAAAGGTCTATCAAATAACGCAGTATAACCAACTCGCTGGGGTTTACTGCAACTTAACCCCGGTAGGTTATGTTTTATGCGACGGGGATAACATCAGAATGTCGGGCACCAAACTAGAGAATCTGAATGTGGCGAGTCAGGAACCATTGATTACACCTGAAGCGCTGAAGCAGGAATTGCCGCTTTCCGGCAAGGCTGCGGAAACCGTGGAAAACGGCCGCCAGGCCATCTATGACATCATGGACGGCAAGGATCACCGCCTGTTCGTGGTTGTGGGCCCCTGCTCTATTCATGATGTTGAAGCCGCCCGGGATTATGCCGTCAAGCTCAAGAAACTGGCAGACGAAGTCAGTGACACTCTCCTGGTTGTCATGCGGGTATATTTCGAGAAGCCGCGTACCACTGTCGGCTGGAAGGGTCTGATCAACGATCCGCACCTGAACGACACCTTTGATATCGAACAGGGCCTGCACATCGGCCGCCGTCTGTTGCTGGATATTTCAGAGCTGGGCCTGCCCACCGCCACCGAGGCCCTTGACCCGATTTCCCCGCAGTATCTTCAGGACACCATTTCGTGGTCGGCCATTGGCGCCCGTACCACCGAATCGCAGACCCACCGTGAGATGAGCAGCGGGCTGTCTATGGCCATAGGCTTCAAGAATGGCACCGATGGCAGCCTGGATGTCGCAGTAAACGCCATGAAGTCGGTCTCTCATCCTCACAGTTTCCTGGGTATCGACCAGCAGGGCAAAGTCGCCATCATCCGTACCCGCGGCAACAACTACGGCCACGTGGTTCTCCGTGGCGGCGGTGGCAAGCCCAACTACGATTCAGTCAGCGTTGCCCTGTGTGAACAGGCTCTGGAAAAAGCCAAACTCCGCCAGTCCATCATGGTTGACTGCAGCCACGCCAATTCCAGCAAAGACCCGGCTATCCAGCCGCTGGTGCTGCAGGACATCACCCACCAGATTCTGGAGGGCAACCAGTCCATTCAGGGTCTGATGGTGGAAAGCAACCTTAACTGGGGCAACCAGTCGATTCCTGAAAACCTGGCCGATCTCAAATACGGTGTGTCTGTGACTGACGCCTGTATTGACTGGGAAACCACTGAAAAAGCCCTGCGCGATATGCGGGACAAGCTCAAGGACGTGTTGCCGAAGCGCCGCGGCTGATCCGGCGCCGCGGCTGGTCGAGAGCGGCGACTGAAGAGTCAGCCGCCCACCCAGTCCAGCCTGCTTCTGAGGGGCACCACCCTGCCTATAATAACCAGGGTAGGAGCAGGCACATCATTTTCCTCGACCCGTTCAACGATATTGGAGAGGTCTCCGGTAACCACCTGCTGATGGGGCGTGGTGCCGCGGGAGACCAGCGCCACCGGCATATCCGGCGACATACCATTGGCAATCAGCTGTCGGCAGATAATGGGTAAGCCCACCAACCCCATGTAGAACACCAGTGTCTGGTTGTTCTGGACAAAGTCCTTCCATGGCAAATCGCAGGTATCATTCTTGAGATGGCCCGTCACAAACCGGACCGACTGGGCGTGATCTCTGTGGGTGAGCGGAATGCCGGCATAGGCTGCACATCCGGACGCCGCAGTAATGCCAGGCACAACCTGAAACCGCACGCCGGCGGCAGCCAGGGTTTCAATCTCTTCTCCGCCACGACCAAAAATGAAAGGGTCCCCTCCTTTCAGTCGCACAACTTTGAGCCCCTTGCGCGCGAGCTCAACCAGGCGGTTGTTGATCTGTTCCTGAGGCAAGGTATGGTTCGACCGTTGTTTGCCCACATGGACCCGTTCTGCGGATTCCGGAATCAGCGACAGGATTTCCGGGGATACCAGGCGATCGTACAACACCACTTCCGCTGACTGGATCAGGCGCCAGGCCTTCAACGTCAGAAGTTCCGGGTCCCCGGGGCCGGCACCGACGAGTGCAACCTCCCCCTCGGAGCTGTTGGGGTTTTCGGTGACCGGATTTTTCTGGTATCGAACTGGTGCGGGCTTCGCACCGACGCCCCTCCATGGTGCATCGTCGGATCTGTCACTCATTGGATTCTTTCTACGCCTCCCATATACGGCTTCAGAACTTCGGGAACCAGAATGCTGCCGTCTTCCTGCTGGTAGTTCTCCATGACCGCAATCAGTGCACGGCCAACGGCAAGGCCGGAACCGTTCAGCGTATGAACCGGCTCAGGCTTGTTGGTTTCCGGGTTACGCCAACGTGCATGCATACGCCGTGCCTGGAAATCCCGGGTGTTGGAGCAGGACGAAATTTCACGGTATTTATCCTGGCCCGGCAGCCAGACCTCGATATCGTAGGTGCGGGCCGCTGCAAACCCCATGTCACCACCACACAGATCCACTAACCGATAAGGCAGTTCCAGCAACTGCAATACCTTTTCGGCGTGGCCGGTAAGAGCCTCCAGCGCGGCTTCGGAGTCTTCTGGCCGTACCACCTGAACCAGCTCCACCTTGTCGAACTGGTGCTGCCGGATCATGCCCCGTGTGTCACGGCCGTAAGAGCCGGCTTCGCTTCGGAAACAGGGCGTATGGCACACCATTCTCAACGGCAGCTCTTTGGCGTCCAGGATGGTATCGCTCACCAGGTTGGTCGCTGGCACTTCCGCCGTCGGAATCAGGTATAACGGCTTCTCACCGTCCATGCGAAACAGGTCTTCCTCGAACTTCGGAAGCTGGCCGGTACCATACAGAGTCTCTGCGTTTACCAGATAGGGTACATAGGCCTCCGTATAGCCATGCTCTTCTGTATGCAGGTTCAGCATGAACTGAGCCAGTGCCCGGTGTAGCCGCGCGACCGGGCCGCGCATCACTGCAAAACGGGAATGGGCCAGACGTGTAGCGGTTTCAAAGTCCAGCCCGCCAAGCGCCTCGCCCAGGGCAACGTGATCCCTGGGTTCAAAGTCAAAGCTCTTCGGAGTGCCCCAGCGCCGGACCTCTACGTTGTCCTCTTCGCTTTTTCCCGCCGGTACCGTTTCATCCGGCAGGTTCGGAATCGCAGCCAGGAAGTCGTTCAGCTCTTCCTGAAGCGCGCGCAATTCCTCTTCAGCCTCCGACTTCTGCTTCTTCAGGTTTTCCACCTCATCCAGCAGCGGCTGAATGTCCTCGCCGGCGGCTTTGGCCTTACCGATGGATTTGGACCGGCGGTTCTGCTCGCTCTGCAAGGTTTCCGTTTTCACCTGGATCGCGCGACGGCGTTCCTCAAGCTGATCGAAGGTGGCTCTGTCAAAAGCAAAGCCCTTGATGGCCAGGCGACGGGCTATCTCTTCAGTCTGGGTGCGGACACGTTTGGGATCGAGCATGGTTATCCTGAGTTTTCCGGTTCAAAGGTGAATGGACTGGTGTCTGTTTTGACGGTTGACTGGGCATTATACCTGCGAGGATGGCTGTGGCTACATCAGGCACGGCCAGGCGGGGAATTTCAGTTTTGCGGGTAACGTTTGCGAGGGCTGCTACGGTTCCATTCATCCAGCCGGTCGCGCTTTTCAGCGAGTTTGATTTCAAGGCCCCGGTTTACCGGCTGATAGTACCGGCGCTGGCATACGGCTTCCGGCAGGTAGGACTCCCCGGCGGCAAAGGCATCAGGTTCGTCGTGGGCATAACGGTACTCGTCGCCATGGCCCATGGACTTCAACAGTTTGGTGGGTGCATTGCGCAGGTGCACCGGTACGTCGTAGTCAGGGTCGTTGCGGATATCAGCCATGCACTGATTGAACGCCTTGTAGACAGCATTGCTCTTCGGTGCCAGCGCCAGATACGTCACCGCCTGGGCAAGAGCCAGCTCGCCCTCCGGTGAACCCAGCCGCTCCTGGGCCTCCCAGGCGTCCATGGAAAGCTGCAGTGCCCGGGGGTCGGCATTACCAATGTCTTCGCTGGCAATTCTTGCCAGCCTGCGGGCGACGTAAAGAGGGTCACAGCCACCGTCCAGCATACGGCACAACCAGTAAAGGGAGCCATCCGGGTCCGACCCCCGGACCGATTTGTGCAGTGCCGATATCTGGTCATAGAAAACGTCGCCGCCCTTGTCGAATCGTCTGAGGCTGGTCTGTAGAACCTGCTCCAGATGATCGCGGGTAATTCTCGCGCCGCTTGCCTCGTCCGGCTCGGCAAGATCCGTGGCCACCTCGAGAATATTCAGCGCCCGTCTGGCGTCACCGCCTGAAGCGGATGCGATAAGATCCAGCACTGGCCCTTCTGCGGTGAAACGACCGCCCAATCCTTCCGGCGATGACAACGCACGCCTCAGCAATTCCAGGATATCGCCATCCGCAAGGTTCTTGAGGACATAAACCCGGGTACGGGATAACAGTGCGCTGTTCAGTTCAAAAGAAGGGTTTTCCGTGGTAGCTCCCACGAAGATGAAGGTGCCGTCTTCAATGTGAGGGAGAAAGGCATCCTGCTGGCTCTTGTTGAAGCGGTGAACTTCATCCACAAATAACAGGGTGTCCCGGCCTTCACTGCGTTTACGCTCCTTCGCGCGCTCAACAATCGCGCGAATGTCCTTAACGCCGCTCAGGACGGCGGAGACGGTCTCGAAGCTTAGATCACTGAGGTTTGCCAGCAGGCGGGCAAACGTGGTCTTGCCGACGCCGGGAGGCCCCCAGAGAATCATCGAATGAAGCTGCCCCTGCTCTACGGCCCGCCGAAGCGGTTTACCCTCTCCAACGAGGTGGCCCTGGCCAACATACTCGTCGAGATTTGCCGGGCGCATTCGTGCAGCCAGGGGCCGGAACCCCTGCTGTTCTCCGAACAGGCTTTCCTGCATCAGGCTCCGTCCCGGATCACATCCACGTCATCGGGATATTCAAGGACAAAGGCACTGTCACTCACTTCTTCGTTGAGGCGGATATCGTCAAAGCTCAGTACGCTCAACTGGGACAAAGAATCCCGCATCCGCATTTCCTGCAGCTCGCCCTTGAAAAAGGTCAACCGCAGGGATACAAAAAGCGAATCTTCGCTTCTCGGCTCGAGGGTGAATTCCCGGTTGTGCTCGCCGACAGAGCGCATTGACACCTTATAGGTCTCGTCAAGATTATCCACTTCCCCGCTGAGCAGCAATGCGGGGGTTGTCGACACTTTCTGATCCAGGCTGTGGATGGTGACCTGCTCCAGGTCCGGGTCGTAAACCTCTACCTTGTCGCCGTCACTGACAACAAACTGGGAGTGCGGCTGGCTGGTCTCCCAGTAAAACAGGCCCGGACGCTTAGCCTTGAGGGAGCCCCGGCTTTCCTGTACACGGTTGCCGTTTTCGTTGACCACAATCTGGATAAAGGTCGACTGAAAGGACTCGTAACTTTCCAGCATGGAGGCCAACTCGGCTGCGGCGTCTTCCCCACTTTCTTCCGCGTGGGCTGGCAGGGCGAACGCCAGTAGCAAACCCACTATGGATGCCGCCCAAAAAGCCTTTGTTGATTTCATCATTAACCTGTACTCCTAATCTCTTGGTGGCGGTGGTGCCAGTACCTCGCGGGCGCCATTGTGCCCGGCGGCGCTGACCACACCCGATGCTTCCATGGCCTCTACCAGGTTTGCTGCCCGGTTATAGCCGATCTTGAATTTCCGCTGCACGGA
Source organism: Marinobacter sp. (assembly GCF_039977835.1). Classification (GTDB taxonomy): domain Bacteria; phylum Pseudomonadota; class Gammaproteobacteria; order Pseudomonadales; family Oleiphilaceae; genus Marinobacter. The sequence continues at coordinate 55,300 of NZ_JBDWCL010000072.1, forward strand.
TGAAATCGAAACGCGCCTGCCTTCCGTCACGAATGCCACCGCCTCGTCAAACAGGGCATCCCCTTCACTATCACCACCGCCGTCACTAAGACTGGGCACGCCAGGCAGGTTCTCGCCTTCTGCGCCGTTAAGCACATCGTCTACATAAACCGGCTCACCCCGGGCCTTCCAGGCGCTAACAACCCGATGCACCTCGTCGTCATCCACAAAGGCACCATGGACGCGCACCGGCAGACCGGAACCGGGAGGCAGGTACAGCATATCGCCATGGCCCAGCAACTGTTCGGCCCCGCCCTGGTCCAGTACTGTGCGGGAATCGATCTTGGACGACACCTGGAATGACATCCGGGTAGGAATATTGGCCTTGATCAGGCCGGTAATCACATCCACTGAAGGCCGCTGGGTGGCTAGAATCAGGTGAATTCCGGCGGCACGGGCCTTCTGGGCAATCCGCGCGATCAACTCCTCCACCTTCTTGCCCACAATCATCATCATGTCGGCGAATTCGTCGATCACCACCACGATAAAGGGCAGAGTTTCCAGCTCGGGCCGTTCCTGTTCATCGTTAGCCAGGTATTCATCCGGCTTCCAGGTGGGATCGAGCAAGGGTTCCCCCGCTGCGGCGGCATCTTTTACCTTACGATTGTATCCGGCCAGGTTCCGAACCCCGAGGCTTGCCAGCAGCCGGTACCGTCGCTCCATCTCTGCCACACACCAGCGCAAGGCGTTGGCGGCGTCTTTCATGTCGGTGACCACCGGCGCCAGCAGATGGGGGATACCATCGTAGATGCTCAGCTCCAGCATCTTCGGATCCACCATGATAAAGCGGACCTCTTCCGGTGTAGCCTTCAGCAGCATGCTCAGGAGCATGGCGTTAACACCCACCGACTTACCGGAACCCGTGGTGCCGGCCACAAGAAGGTGTGGCATCTTGGCTAGGTTAGCCACCATCGGGTTGCCCCCGATATCGTTGCCCAGCGCCAGGGTCAGCGCCGACGAGGAATCCTGGAATACGCGGGCATTTAGCACTTCACTCAGGCGGACCATTTCCCGCTCTTCGTTCGGGATTTCAATACCAACAACCGACTTACCCGGAATAACCTCAACCACGCGGACACTCAGGACCGCCAGTGAGCGGGCCAGGTCTTTGGCAAGGTTGGAGATCTTGCTTACCTTGACCCCTGGCGCAGGCTTGATTTCGAACCGTGTAATTACCGGCCCGGGGTTTACTTCCACCACTTCCACAGAAACGCCGAAATCTGCCAGCTTTTCTTCCAGCAGCCTCGACATATGCTGCAGAGACTCTTCGGAGTATCCCCTTTCCTTGTGTTCTTCTGGTGGATCAAGAAGCGAAATGGGAGGAATGGGGCTCTCAATATCTTCCAGCAGCGATGCCTGCTTATTGCCACCGCGACCGTTGCTTGCAGTCTGATCTTCCCGTTTGAATGGAGAAATCTTCAGAGACTTTCCGGGACTTGCGGGTGGCTTCTTGCCACTTTTCATGCCCGGTTCCGGCACATCTGAAATGGCGGCACCGTCATCCCGGGAGCTGAAACTTTCGAGTCGCGCGGGTTCGGCGTCATCCCCGGAATGCACACCTTCGAGCCCCGGCTCTCGCCGTTCTTTCGGCACCGCCGTGGGCCTGGATTTTTCCTTGCGGGGACCAAGGCCCAGCAGGCGCCTCCACCAGGACGCACCACCAGCACGCTTATTGCCAGCCGACGCCGCAACCTTATCCTGCACGACAGGAGGTTCTGCAGGCTTCCTCGCAGCAGGTGCTTTAGGGGCAGCGGGGGCTGCCGGTTTCGGCGCGTTCGACGGAGCAGGTTTCTTGCCAGCCGATGAAAACAGGCTCTTGATGCTGTTGGCGGCGCGCAGGGTCAGCTTGCCCAACTGATCCATCAGCCAGAACCAGGACAACCCCGTACTCACCGTCAACGCAAACAGGAATATGGAAATCAGCAACAGCGTCGTAGCGGGCAGATTGAAGAAGCGCACCATAGCTTCCGAAACGGCAGCCCCCAGCACGCCGCCGGACGTAACCCCGAGGCCGAACACGGAATACAGCGACAACAGGCTGGTTGCTGACAACAGGATCAGCAAAAATCCGCCGAACCGCACCATGAACAGCGGCATGTGCATGTCAATGGGATCATTCCGACGACGGATGAGCATAAGCGCGTAAGCCGCGATCATCACCGGAAACAGGAACGCAACGTGACCAAAGAAATCGCGCAGGAGGCTTGCGAGCCACGCACCCGTGCGACCGGCATAATTCTGCACACTGGTTTCATGACCTATGCTGGCCCAACCCGGGTCGGCAGGGCTGAAGGTCACCAGCGCCATCCCCAGATAAATACACAGCGCAATCAGTGCGATCACCGCCCCTTCCCGGGCCCCCTGGGCCAGAAAGCGACGGAATCGCAACTGTTTGTCTGTCAACTCTTCTGATCTTTTTGCTTTTGCGCTCTCAGCCATGAATGCTCAGACAGTTCCCTGACGGTAATTTTCAAGAATCTCAAACCCACGCTGCAAGTCGGTTTTGATATCCCCAACAGCTTCAATACCTACCGAGATCCGAACCAGGTTTTCGGTAATGCCCGCCTGTTCCTTGTCTTCCGGAGACAGACGGCCATGAGTAGTGGTGGCCGGATGTGTAATGGTTGTTTTGACATCGCCGAGATTGGCGGTGATGGAAATCATCCGGGTTGCATCGATGAACGCCCAGGCCTGCTCTCTTCCGCCCTTTACGGTAAACGAGAGCACCCCACCGAACCCGCTCTGCTGGCGGCTTGCCAGATCATGCTGTGGATGGTCCGGCAAGCCGGCGTAGAATACCCGGTCCACAGTGCCCTGCCCTTTCAACCACTTGGCCAACTCTAACGCATTGTCACAATGGGCGCGCATACGGATTGGTAAGGTTTCCAGCCCCTTGAGAAAAACCCACGCATTGAACGGGCTCATGGTGGGCCCGGCGGAACGCAGAAACCCGTAGACTTCTTCCATCAGCTTGTCGGGGCCAACCACCACACCGCCAACACAACGCCCCTGGCCGTCCAGATACTTGGTGGCGGAATGAATAATGATATCGGCACCATGCTCAAACGGGCGCTGAAGAACCGGTGTACAAAAGCAGTTGTCCACCACAAAAAGCGCATCATTGTCATGGGAGAGTTTCGCCAGGGCCGCCATATCCGCGACCTCGCACAGCGGGTTGGAGGGTGTTTCGATGAAAATCATCCGGGTTTCCGGACGCACCGCCGACTGCCATTGAGCCTTGTCGGTGAGGCCTACAAAGCTGGTCTTCACGCCGAATTTGGCCAGATATTTCTGGAACAAAACGTTGGTGGTACCAAACACGCCCCGCGAGCAGATCACGTGATCACCGGATTGCAGCAACGCCATGCAGGTAGCAAGTATAGCCGCCATGCCTGACGATGTGGCCACGGCCCGCTCACCGCCTTCCATCGCGGCAATCCTGGCTTCAAATGCCTGTACGGTCGGATTGGTGAAACGGGAATAGATATTGCCTGGCTCTTCGCCTCCGAACCGCGCTGCAGCCTGGGCGGCGCTGCCGTAAACAAAGCTGGACGTGGGGAAAATCGCGTCACTGTGTTCAAGCTGGCCAGTACGGATCTGCCCGGCACGGACCGCGAGAGTGTCCACCGACATGCCCTCAAGATCCGACTCAGGGATCAGGACGTGCTCTTCGCGGCGGTAGGTCATGACATACTCCTGTTTTCGACCATGCTCTGGTCAGTCTTCATCGTTATACAGATCAATAATACCGTTATCGCAAGAATCTCCGGAACCGGACTCGAAGCGATTTTCATCGTTCCGGGCAGCTTCAAGTTTGTTGAGATAGGCGGCGTCCACATCCCCGGTGATGTAATTGCCGGTGAACACCGAGCACTCCCAGCCTTCGATGTCGGGATTCACATCGCTGACGCAGGTGATCAGGTCTTCAAGGTCCTGATACAGCAACCAGTCGGCCCCGATCAACTCGCCGATCTCCTCAACGCTGCGATCGTGAGCGATCAGTTCATTGACCGACGGCATATCAATGCCATAAACATTGGGATACCGGACCGGTGGCGCCGCGGAGGCAAAATAGACTTTGCGGGCACCGGCATCCCGCGCCATCTGGACAATCTCCTTACAGGTGGTGCCGCGTACAATGGAATCGTCCACCAGCATAACGTTCTTGCCCCGGAACTCGAGATCAATCGGGTTCAGCTTCTGGCGCACGGATTTCTTGCGCATTTTCTGGCCGGGCATGATGAAGGTGCGGCCAATGTACCGATTCTTGATGAATCCTTCCCGGAACTTCACGCCGAGCCTGTGCGCCATCTGCATCGCGGAGGTGCGGCTGGTATCCGGTATCGGCATCACAACGTCAATATCATGATCCGGGCGCTCCCGCAGGACCTTCTCCGCCAGGGTCTCGCCCATTCTGAGACGTGCCTTGTAGACCGATACCTGATCAATGATTGAATCCGGCCGCGCGAAATACACATGTTCGAATACGCAGGGAAACAGGTGGGGCTCCTCGGCGCACTGCTGGGTGTACAAGGTGCCATCCGTTTCAATGTAGACCGCCTCGCCCGGAGCGATATCCCGTACCAGTTTGAATCCGGCCGCGCTCAGGGCCACGCTTTCAGAGGCAATCATGTACTCCTCACCGTCTTCAGTCTTGCGTACGCCATAACAGGCCGGGCGAATGCCATTGGGGTCGCGAAACCCAACGATGCCGTAACCGGTAATCATTGCGATCACTGCGTAAGCGCCGCGACAGCGTTTATGCACGGCACGCACGGCGGCAAAGATCTCTTCCTTTGTCGGGTCGAGTTTACCCAGCTTTTGCAGTTCATGGGCAAACACGTTCAGCAGTACTTCCGAATCCGAGTTGGTATTGATGTGGCGCAGATCAGTCCGGAAGAGATCATTGCTGAGATCGTCGGCGTTTGTCAGGTTGCCGTTATGGGCCAGGGTAATACCGTAGGGGCTGTTGACATAGAAGGGTTGCGCCTCGGCTGAGCTGGAGCTGCCGGCGGTAGGGTAACGGACATGGCCAATACCCACGTTGCCCACCAGTCGGCGCATATGGCGTGTACGGAAGACATCCCGCACCAATCCGTTGTCCTTGCGAAGGTAAAAACGCTCATCCTGAAAAGTAACAATACCCGCTGCATCCTGGCCCCGGTGCTGTAATACGGTCAGCGCATCGTAAAGCGACTGATTCACGTTGGAAGTACTGACTATGCCGACAATGCCACACATGGATACGGTAATCTCCGAAGCGTTAAAACTGAATGTTAGCGAGACGCGGAAGCAGGTTCCACGTTATCTTCCGGTTGCGATACTGAGGAGTCGTCCGTGCCTCCACCTGCGGGCCCGAGAAAGCGCGCGAATTCATCTCCCAGGGTTCTTCTTGACCAGTCCTCCACCACGGCCAGACGGTCAATCATCACAGAGGTGCGCCACCAGGTGTCTTCCGCAAGGGGGGTATAACGGGTGAAGGCGATCGCAACGATCACCACCACGAGGCCCCGCAACAGACCAAAACCCATACCCAGCACCCGATCGGTCGCCGACAGGCCCGTAGCCCGGACAAGATGACCTATCAGGTTGTTGATGATGGCCCCAACGATCAGGGTGGCGAAAAACAGGATGGCAAACGCCGCGATCAGTCGAACCAGCGGCGTCTCGACGGTGCCCTCGAGAAGAGACTGCATCTGGGGATGGAACGTCCGGGCAATAATGAACGCACCCACCCAAGTTATCAGTGAAAGCGCCTCCTTGATGAAGCCACGCTTGAGACTGATAAGAGTAGAAACAGTGATCAGGGCAATGATGACCCAGTCGATCCAGATCAGCGCATCCATGAAAAACCCGGTGGAGAAAAGGAAGCGCGAATTCTATCAGGAAACCTCACCTGACCAAACCGTCCATTACGCAATCCTGAACGCAGTTGGCTGCCCTACCTGTCGCCAGAGGTTACCAGGCTATTGAGGCCGAACGCTTTGTCGAGAACCTGCTTTGCTTTTTCGGCTTCCGTTTTCTCGGCAAAGGGACCACTGAAAACCCGGGTCAGCTCGGCGTCGCCACGGGTCACTTGCTGGAGGTGGGAGTTGTAACCCTTGTCACGAACCTTGTTCCGCAGGTTTCTGGCATTATCCGCACTGCCAAAACTGCCCAGCTGAACCACCCAGGCACCTTCCAGCGAACGGGTAAACTCAGCGGAGTCTTCCTCGCTGACCGGTGGTTCTTCCGGTTCAGGCTCACTGGTTTCCTGGCGAGCCACCGCAGGCTCCTCAACCGTAGGAGCTGGCTCGGGTGCGTCGGCCTCAGGGGCCTGCTGCGGCGCCCCTTCAAAGGACGGCTCCGGTACAACCGGCTGTTGTTCACCATTAGCGGACTCTTCAAGGCGGTAGGCTGGCGCATCAGCCACCTCGGGCTCCGGTGCTTCAACCTCCGGGAATGGGGGTTCCTCGGGAATTTTGATGGAAGTGGATTCGCGTTCGGAGTGTGGCTCATCAAACATCATCGGCACAAAGATAACGGCAAGCGACACCAGCACAAGCGCCCCGATGATTCTTTGCTTCAGTCCATCCACGTTACGTTATCCCCTGTTAATTCAAGACTCGCGACAATTTACCCAATATGAGCCCGATAGTAACCGCCACCTGTTGAGAACTCAAAGGCTCATGCCAGGCATGACGGATATTTAAGATGCATTATGTCCTCAGAGCTTCCCGGGCCGCCGCAACCGTATAGAACGATCCGAACACGATAATCAGGTCGTCCGCGTCCGCATCCGCCAGAGCCTGCTCGAGGGCCTCCCCGACCGACAAGAAAAGTGTTGGCGACTGCTCCCCGAGGACACCCTTCAAGCGAACCGCCAGTTCCTGGCAACTCAACCCCCTGGGAACAGTCAGCCCCCCAAGGTGCCAATGATCAACAGCCCCAATCATGGCGCCGGCAACCCCTTCTACATCCTTGTCCGTCAATGCCCCATAGATGGCGATGACACGCCCGGACGAGTGTCGCTGGCGGCCGATCCTGTTGGCCAACCAGGCCGCTGCATGAGGATTATGGCCGACATCGGCAATCACCCGGGGCGATGATCTCAAGACCTCAAAACGCCCCGGCAGGGTAAGACCCGCAAGCAGATGCTCAATAGCTGGCAGACCCAGGCCCGGTTCAAGCTGACGAACGGCAACAACCGCCGCAGCCAGACTATGCACGGGAAGCCCCGTATCCGGGAGTCTTACCTCATCACCATAGCGTGCCTGCCTGAGGATGAACCCGTAACCCCCATCGCCGCCTTCTGACGGCACCAACTGATAGGTCTCACCCGGGCGCTCAAGGTGAACCTTCTGGGCGGCCACCTGCTGAAGCACGGAGGCAGGTGGGTCGATATCCGCATAGATCGCATTAATGCCCGGGCGCAGTATGCCCGCCTTCTCAAAGCCGATCACCTCACGGTTGTCCCCGAGAAATGACACATGATCAATATCCACGGAGGTAATGATGGCCAGGTCGGGGTCCAGCACATTCACCGCATCCAATCGGCCGCCGAGACCTACCTCGAGAACCCAGTCATCGACGCCGGCTTCCTGAAACAAAACGAACGCAGCCAGGGTGCCAAACTCGAAATAGGTCAGCGTCGTGGTACCTCGGGCCGCCTCAACCTGCTCGAACGCGCGGACGAGACTCTCATCCGTCACATTCTTACCATTGATCCGGACACGCTCATTGTAATGCTGCAGATGTGGCGAGGTGTAGGCGCCGGTGGACCGGCCGGCCGCGATCAGCAGTTGTTCGAGCGCCGCGACAGCGCTGCCCTTGCCGTTGGTGCCACCAACAGTAATGATCCGCGCCGTCGGATTTCGGCGAAACAGTCGCCGCAAAACCAGAAGCACACGGTCAAGGCCAAGATCGATTTCTGCGGGGTGAATGGATTCCAGATAACCAAGCCACTGCTCAAGGGTGGCTCCAGTGCCCGGCACATTCGATTGCCGGGCACTGGAATCATTCTGCGGGGACATCGCTTTCCGGTCGCTCCGAAACCTCAAATTCGATCGGTGCTTCCGTGGCCGGCTTTTCCAGGCCGGTGAACTTGGCCAGAAGCGCCGCAATACGTTCACGCATCTGGTGACGATGCAGAATCATGTCAATGGCGCCGTGCTCCAGGAGGAACTCGCTGCGCTGGAAACCTTCCGGCAGCTTTTCACGGACCGTCTGCTCGATAACGCGTGGGCCGGCAAAGCCAATCAGCGCATAGGGCTCGGCAATATTGAGGTCACCCAGCATGGCCAGGCTGGCGGAAACGCCACCAAACACCGGGTCCGTCATTACCGAAATATAGGGTATGCCTTCCTGCTTCATGCGCTCCAGTACCGCCGCTGTCTTGGACATCTGCATCAGCGACAGGATGGCTTCCTGCATTCGCGCACCACCACTGGCAGAGAAACACACCAGGGGAATCCGCTCTTCCAGGCACAAGTTGGCAGCCTGGACAAACTTTTCACCCACTACCTGGCCCATGGAGCCGCCAAGGAAGTTGAATTCGAAAGCCACTGCAACCAATGGTGTCTCCAGACAGGTGCCACGCATGGCCACAAGGGCGTCTTTCTCCCCGGTCGCCTTCTGGTTCTGGGTCAGTCTGTCCTTGTAGCGTTTACTGTCCTTGAACTTCAGACGATCCCAGGGTTCAAGATCAGCCGCGATTTCCTGGCGGCCGTCCTTGTCCAGAAAAACGTCCAGCCGGCGGCGAGCTGTTATCCGCAGGTGATGCTGACATTTCGGACAAACATCCAGATTCTTGTCGAGCTCCGGTTTGTAGAGAAACGCCCCGCATTTCGGGCATTTCTTCCAGAGGCCTTCGGGAACTCCGGTCCGTTGCTTGGATTCCGAGCGGATCTTGCTCGGCATGATCTTGTCCAGCCAGTTACTCATGATCTCATCCTGTCCTTTGATGCCTGCCGGATACCTGTCTGTCAGGAGGCCAGGCTGTCCAGTGCTTCGCGCATCGGGTGAAGCAGATCTGACAACGCCCGCTTGAGCTGATCAGGATCTGCCTGATTCCGGGCTATTGTATCCACCAGCACACTGCCGACAATTACACCATCGGATACCCGCCCGACAGCGGCCGCCGTAGCTGCATCGCGAATACCGAAGCCGACACCTACCGGAAGTGCGGTCAGTTCGTGAATATGAGCGACTTTCGCGGCAACTTCATCCACATCAATTTTGCCGGCTCCGGTAACACCCTTGAATGAAACATAGTACACATAGCCGGAACTGTGCTCACTGATTGCACGAATCCGGTCATCGGTGGTGGTCGGCGCCAGCAGAAATATCGCATCCAGGTTGCGCGCAGTGAACAGTGGCGCCACCTCGTCCGCCTCTTCCGGTGGCAGATCGACGGTGAGTATGCCATCAACCCCCGCATCGACGGCCGCATCAGCAAACTTTTCCTGACCCATGGCTTCCATGGGGTTGAGATAGCCCATCAACACCACAGGCGTTGCATCGTCTTTCTCACGGAAGGTTTTGACCATGGCCAGTACCTGGCGAAGGGACGTTCCATGCTTGAGTGCCCGCTCACAGGCCTGCTGGATCACCGGGCCATCCGCCATCGGATCGGAGAAAGGGACACCCAGTTCAATAATGTCCGCGCCCGCACCCACCAACGTATGCATCAGGTCAACGGTCAGATCCGGGTGCGGATCGCCGGCGGTAATATAAGGAATCAGTGCCTTGCGACCCTGCCCTTTCAGGGCTTTCAGAACCCCTTCGATTCGACTCATGCCAGCTCCTTTGCTGTATTAAACCTCAATACCATCTATTTCGGCGATGGTCTGCATATCCTTGTCGCCACGTCCGGAAATGTTAATCACGACCACCTTGTCCTTATCCATGGAAGCGGCAAGTTTGATCGCGTAGGCAACCGCGTGGGCCGTTTCCAGTGCCGGCATGATGCCCTCGACGCGGGTAAGCTTGCGGAAGCCATCCAGTGCCTCATCGTCGGTTACTGACACGTAGTGTGCGCGACCGATATCCTTGAGCCAGCTGTGCTCCGGACCCACGCCCGGATAATCCAGGCCAGCGCTGACTGAGTGTGTGCCGGCGATCTGGCCGTTTTCATCTTCCATCAGGTAGGTCCGGTTACCATGCAGAACACCCGGCCGGCCGGCGCTCAGTGGTGCCGCGTGCTGGCCGGTATCGATGCCAAGACCACCGGCTTCCACACCGTACAATTCAACGCTTTCGTCGGTCAGGAACGGATAGAACATACCAATCGCGTTAGAGCCACCGCCGACACAGGCAACCAGCGCGCCCGGCAGTTTTCCGGTGCGCTCCAGACACTGCTCCCGGGTCTCACGACCAATCACTGACTGGAAGTCACGTACCAGCAACGGATAAGGGTGAGGCCCGGCCACAGTACCGATGATGTAAAAGGTATCGTCAACATTCGCTACCCAATCACGCATGGCGTCGTTCATGGCGTCCTTGAGGGTGCGGGTGCCACTGGTGACTGAATGAACCTCGGCCCCCAGAAGCTTCATCCGATAAACGTTCGGGGACTGACGTCTGATGTCTTCCTCGCCCATGAAAATGTGGCATTCCAGCCCCAGGCGGGCACAGACAGTGGCCGTCGCCACCCCATGCTGACCGGCTCCGGTTTCGGCAATCACCCGTTTCTTGCCAAGAAAACGCGCCAGCAACGCCTGCCCGATGGTGTTGTTAACCTTGTGGGCGCCAGTGTGATTCAGATCTTCGCGCTTGAGCCAGATCTGGGCACCTCCGGTTTCCCGAGTGAGTCGCTCCGCAAAATACAACGGGCTTGGACGGCCCACATAGTGCGCCAGATCCCTGTCGAACTCGGCCTGGAATTCCGGGTCGTCCTTGAGCCTTTTGTATTCCCGCTCAAGGGTCAGCAGCGAATCAAACAGGGTTTCGGAAACAAATCTGCCTCCGTAGGCACCGAAGTGGCCCCGTGCATCCGGAAGCGCCTTGAGCATTTCTTCAGTCAGTTTCATCGACACGGTGAACCTCGTTTATAAAATCAGTGATTTTTTCGTCGTCTTTGATGCCTTTGCTGCTCTCTACACCACCACTGACATCAACCGCCCAGGGCCGAACCTCCGCAACCGCGCGAAATACGTTATCAGAAGCCAGCCCCCCGGCCAATATCAACGGCATAGGGCGGGTTTGCGGAATCAACGACCAGTTGAAGGCCAGCCCCGTTCCACCATATTTATCCGGGTCCCAGGCGTCTACCAGCAGGCCACTGGCCATCCGGTAATCGCGGAAGGCATTTTCAATGTCCGAGCTTTGTCGCACCCTTACGGCCTTGATCCAGCGTACCCCGAAACTGCTGCAGAACGCCGGGGTTTCATCGCCGTGAAACTGCAGCAAGTCCAGAGGTACCTGCTCCAATACATCATTTACGTACTCCGCCTCAGGGTTCACGAACAGACCTGTAGCCGAGACAAACGGAGGCACAGCACTGAGCAGCTCCCGAGCGGTTTCCGGTGAAACGTACCTGGGGCTGGGCTCGTAGAACACAAAGCCTATGGCATCCGCTCCCGCCCTGGCGGCGGCAAGCACGTCCTGTTTCCGGGTAACCCCACAGATTTTCACTCGGGTTCTCATAAGGCGATTATCGCTGCTTTCGATGTATGTGCGTCGGGTTTCGCGGCCGGTTTTCAGCCCGGCTGAACCAGGGAGCCACAAAACCCGGGCCACAGAGCGCTGCGGGAATCGAAAATATCTCCGGATACCCCACATCCACCAGGTACAATCCATGCGGTGGCGCTGTCACGCCCGCTGCCGTCCTGTCCCTGGTTTCAAGTATCTCACGAATCCATTCCGGGTGCTGCTTCCCGGCTCCGACGGCCATTAGTGCTCCGGCGATGTTACGAACCATGTGGTGCAGGAACGCATTGGCCTGCACATCAATTACGACGAATTCTTCCTTTCGGGTTACGCTGATTGCTTCAAGAAACCGGACGGGCGATCTGGACTGGCAACCCGCAGCACGAAATGAAGAGAAATCGTGCTCTCCCCGCAGGAACTGGGCCGCCTTGTGCATCACCTCAGTATCCAGTGGGCGGAAGGTCCAGCTCACCTGGCCGTTGAGGATGCCTGGCCGCACAGGATGATTGTAAATCACGTACCGGTAACGCCGGTAGGTTGCCGAGAATCGTGCATGAAAATCACCAATACCACTGCCGGCCCAATGCACGGCAATATCCGGGGGCAGTGAGGTATTGATACCCATGACCCACGAGCGGGGGTTGCGTATCGAAGGGGTTTCGAAATGGGCAATCTGATAGCTGGCGTGAACGCCCGCATCCGTGCGGCCGGCACAGACAAGTTCAACATCGTGGTCCGCGACTTTTGAAACAGCACGGGTCAACTCGCCCTGTACAGAGCGTACACCGGACTTCTGGTACTGCCAGCCGTGAAATCCCCGGCCGTCGTACTCAAAGGCGAGCGCGACGCGCCCTGCCCCGATCGAGCTATCGGTGGTCAGTGGTTGCGATGAAAGAAACAATGGTTATCCGGATTTCGGTGCTGATAACAAAGCAAAACGCCGGCGTTTGGTCCGGGCTTGGCCCGGTAGCCGGCGTTTTGCGCTTCTGGTCCTGATTATAGCGAATCAGGAAAGATTTTTAAGGAGATCCTGCGCTTCCGCTTTCTGCTCCTCATTTCCTTCCAGCGCGACTTCCTCAAGGATGTCGCGGGCGCCGTCCACATCACCCATTTCAACATAGGCTCTGGCAAGATCCAGTTTGGTTGACGCCTCATCGGTTCCTGACAGGAAGTCAAAGTCATCATCGTCGCCCAGATCAGACTCGTCGATTTCAGCCGTCCGTGACGTCGCTGCCGTGGAAGCAACCGGAGGCTCCTCTTCCGCATCGTCACCCAGTTCAGGCAGTTCGTCCTCAACGGCTTCCGCACCAGCAACCGTTTCTTCGGGGCCCGCCGGTTCTTCGTCGCTCAGAGCGTCTTCAAGACCCAGCTCTTCATCGAGTGATGCCGCCTCGTCTTCCCCTTCCAGGCTCTCGACATTATCAACACCCTCGGTTCTTTCGATGCCTTCAGCACTGTAATCCGTACCTGCGGTATCGCCAGAATCGGCAAACTCTTCCATCAGCGCGAGGTCCTCGTCGGAAACATCAAGTTCGAGGTCATCCAGATCGTTTTCATCGCCTTCCGCAGACGCATCGTCGTCGCCGGCCACCTTGTCCAGTTCAGCGTCGAGTTCGTCGAGGAAAGACTCATCCAGCGAGTCGAGATCGCCTTCCTGCAAATCCTCTTCATCGAGACCAAGTGACTCGAACTCGTCCGCGTTTTCATCTGCCGGTGCTGGCTCACTCTCGTTGATGCCTGCATCCGACTCAAGGTCCTCGAGCTCAAGGCCCAGATCCTCATCATCGCTGGCTTTGACTGCCTCGTCGGCCGACTCGTCTTCCAGGGTGAAGTCGAAAGCATTGTCCGCCAGCTCATCAGTCTCGGCGCTCTGCAAGCTCTCCTCCTCAGGTGCATCCTTTTCGTCACCTGACGAGTCGATGCCCGACAGATCATACTCGATCAGGTCATCCGGACCAGCCGCTTTTTCAGTACCCGCTTCTTGCGGCTCATCGGGGTCGAGTTCGGAGAAGTCCGTTTCCAGGCTGCCAAATTCGTCCTCTTCCTCTTCGCCCGGACGGGCCTCGTAGCGGTCTGACGCGAATTCATCGGAAAGGCCGTCCTCATCGGATGCATCCACCCTTGCCCCGGTCGACTCGGCGCCGGTTTCAAACGAATCGGACCTCAGTTGCGACTCCAGGTCATCAATGCTTGGCATTGACTCCGCCTCTTCAAGGCGCGACCGCAGATCATGGGCCTCAGCGATGGCTTCGTCATCACCCAGCGCCTCAACCTCACCCAGTTGCTTCTCGAACGAAGCCCGGTCCTGAGTATCTGCATAAACGCCAAGGAGTTTCAGCCGGAGATCGGTGCGGCTTGGCTCGCGGGAAATAGCTGTTTCCAGTGACTGAGCAGCCTGGTCCATGCGGCCGTAGGCAATATAGGCGTCAGCTTCCGCCAGGGGATCCCCTTCAGGGCTCGCTGCGCCTTCTTCGTCGTCCAGCGTCAGATCAAAGGTATCAGTGTCGCCCTCGGTTTCCCCGTTGAGCTGTTCGTAGAACGCCTTTTCACGATTGGCATTGCGACGGGCCAGTAGCAGCAAAAGCAGCAACAGGATGACCAGGCCACCGCCCAGGGCGATCTGGTACATGGGGTTGTTGGTGATGGCACTGATCACATTGTCCGGGAAACCCTTGTCGGGCTGCACCGGTGTAGTGGTTGGCTGCTGGCTGGGCTGCTGCGAAGATGGCGCTGCAGTTTCTGCGTCTTCTTCACGCTCGTCATCTGCTGTCGGGTCGTCAGTACCGGTCGCGGCCAGGTCTTCTTCCTCCATGCCGCTCTCGTCAACGGTGGCTGGAGACTCTTCGTCGGTCACTGTCGGCTCTTCACCAACTTCAGAGGGTTCTCCATCGACCGCTGACGGCTCTCCACTCACTGCTGAAGGCTCTCCACCGAGCGCTGATGGCTCTGCGTCTTCGTCGGCAAGCGCAAGCCGATCATCACTCGCATCATCGGCGGCACCGGCACCGGCATCGGCGGCCTGCTGCCCTTCTGCATCGGTAGTCTCGCCTTCAGCGTCATCCGCTGCCTGTCCTGCAAGCGCTTCGTCATCAGGTGACTCGACAGGCTGCTGGCCATCCTCTTCGCCTCCGGCCTGCTGCATCTCCGCAAGCTGCGTATTCTTCAGTTCCAGCAACCGCTGAAGTGTTTCTACCTGCTCCTGAAGATCATCTACACGGCCCGTAAGTTCGTCGTTCTCACGACGGGCGCTTTCCAGCTCTTCCATCGCAATGGCAGAACCGGCATCCACACCACCTGCAGTGTCACCGTCTCCACCTGCCGAACCGCCTTCGTCAGCATTGCGCGAATTGCTTTCCTCGCTGGCAAGCAACCTCAGTTCGTCCCCGCGGGCTTCACCCTGAGCAGCCTGCCCAGAGGCCACGCCGGTATCAGCAGCATCGTCAGTAGCATCAACCGTTCGTTCCGGTCGCGAGAATGCTTCATTCTGAAGTGCCACCTGCCGGTTAGCTTCAGCCCCGGAACGGCTGCGAATGTCATTGATGTCTGGAACCCGGAGTACCTCACCGCGTTTGAGACGGTTGATATTGCCCCCGATGAACGCGTCCGGATTGGCATCCTGCAACGCGAGCATCACCTGCTGAATAGAGACACTGCTATCAGGACGAACGCTGGCGGCAATGTTCCATAGGGTGTCGGAAGGACCAGTGGGACCGAAGGTACGCGAGCGCTGCGTGGCAGTGCGTCCAGGCTCCTGCACCGTTGTCCGGGCCTGCGGCCGGGACTGCTGGCCAGACGGCTGCGCAGCCTGGCGAGTGGAAGGTGCAGTGATCTGTTCCTGCACACCGGATTCCTCAGCGTAAACCGGCGGATCAACCAGAACGGCGTATTCACGCATCAGGCGACCATTGGGCCAGGTTACTTCCAGCAGGAAATTGAGATAGGGCTCCCGCAAGGGCTCACGGGACGATACGGTCACCACCAGGTTCCCGTCGCTGGCTGTGGTGACCCGAAAATTCAGTTTGGTAAGGAAATAGTTCCGGTCGATACCTACCCGTTCATAGGCCGATTCGGGAGCGATGTTTACAAACACATCACCAGGGTCAACGCCCTGGCTTTTACGCAGATTGATCTCCGCGTCCAGAGGCTCATTCAGATAGGACTGTAATTCAATTGCTCCCAGACCCAGGGCCTGTGCGACGCCGGAACCGAGCCCTCCCGCCAGAGCCAGAGCAACCGCAAGCTTGCGTACCTTCATGCTTTTTCCTTACCAGTCTCCGTTATTCGTTACTGCTCCAGGGAACAGATATCGGACGAGGTTGGATGACTTCCGTCTTGATTACTATCGTTATTATGTAATGTTTTTAATATTCAGTTGCGCAAGTATTGTTGATAATACCTCTTTTATCAATCATGCAGCTGCAGACCTTGTACCATTTTTTCACAAATACTTGGTAACATATTGTTACCGCACGATGATCTGTTCGCCTTAACAACCAAAAACCGGCTTTTCAGAGCATGCCTAAGCGGGAACAATTACAAAACGCTTCCGAAAATAACAGGGGCGGAGGCTTATTTCAGCCTCCGCCCCTCGCCGGTTCTCTGAAACCGGACACAGTTGGCATAATCTCGCCAGCTGCGGGTCTGCGTTATTTTTCCTGAAGGATGCGGAGCATCCGCCGCAGCGGCTCCGCCGCGCCCCACAGCAACTGGTCCCCTACCGTAAACGCAGAGATATACTCCGGGCCCATGGCAAGTTTGCGAATGCGGCCAATGGGAACACTCAGCGTGCCGGTTACCTTCGCAGGCGTCAGTTCCCGGATGGTGGCATCGCGCTCGTTGGGAATAACCTTCACCCAGTCGTTGGCCTTCGCCAGAATTGCCTCAATTTCATCTATCGGCAGATCTTTCTTCAGCTTGATAGTGAGCGCCTGACTATGAGAGCGCATGGCGCCGATGCGAACGCAAATGCCATCGATAGGAATGGGGTTATCACTGCGACCAAGAATCTTGTTGGTCTCGACGCCAGCTTTCCATTCTTCCTTGCTCATGCCGTTATCAAGCTGCTTGTCGATAAACGGAATCAGGCTGCCCGCCAGCGGCACTTCAAAGTGCTCCGTAGGGAAACCATCGGAGCGCATGGTCTGGGTGACCTTGCGATCGATATCGAGAATGGCGGATGAAGGATCCGCCAGCTCGTCGCCGACAGCGGCCTTGAGCTCACCCATCTGGTTCAGCAACTCACGCATGTTCTGCGCGCCCGAACCTGAGGCTGCCTGGTAGGTCATGGGCGACACCCACTCGATCAGGTCCTGCTCCAGAAGGCCACCCAGGGCCAGCATCATCAGGCTGACAGTGCAGTTGCCACCAACGTAGTCTTTCACGCCTTTTGCCAGCGCATCGTCGATCACGTTGCGGTTAACCGGATCGAGCACAATCACTGAGTGATCGGCCATCCGAAGCGTGGAAGCTGCGTCAATCCAGTAGCCCTGCCACCCGGCATCACGCAGTTTCTGGTAAACCGCGCCTGTGTAGTCGCCACCCTGACAGGTAACGACCACGTCCAGGGTTTTCAGGGTGTCGATATCGAAAGCGTCCTGGAGTGCAGGAACTCCTTCTTTACCCACATCAGGTGCCGGTTTGCCGGCCTGGGAAGTGGTAAAGAAAATGGGTTCGATATCCGCAAAATCGTTTTCTTCGCGCATGCGCTGCATGAGGACAGAGCCCACCATACCGCGCCAGCCAATAAGTCCAACTCGCTTCATGTGCGACCTTTGAACCTCGTTTTATGCCCGCCCAATGCCTTTATCGCTGGCAGGGACAGGATGGATGATCCCGCGACAACAGCATCGCGTTGTCGTCGGGTCTCAAAATCTGCCGGCCTCAGAGCGCAGCCAGAACCGCATCGCCCATTTCACGGGTCGATACCTTCCGGCCCTCAGAGGACATGATATCCGCCGTTCTCAAGCCCTGATCCAGCACCTTGCTGACCGCAACCTCAATCGCCCCGGCGGCTTTTTCCTCGCCAAGACTGTATCGCAACATCATCGCGACACTGAGAATGGTAGCCAGCGGATTGGCAATGCCCTTGCCCGCGATATCCGGCGCGGAACCATGACACGGCTCATACATGCCCTGCTTCTCGGAGTTCAGGGAAGCCGATGGCAGCATACCGATGGAGCCTGTCAGCATTGCCGCTTCATCGGAAAGAATATCACCAAACATGTTGCCAGTCACAATCACATCGAACTGTTTGGGTGCACGAACCAACTGCATGGCGGCGTTATCAACATACATATGAGAGAGCTCTACATCCGGGTATTCCCGGCGCAAGTCCTCCATGACTTCCCGCCACAAAACGGTGACCTCAAGCACATTTGCCTTGTCCACCGAACACAGTTTCTTTCCCCGCTGCTGGGCCGCTTCGAAGGCGACCCGTCCAATACGACGAATTTCGGACTCTGTGTAAGCGTAAGTGTTGTAACCCTGGCGCTCTCCGCTCTCCAGCTCACGCACACCCCGCGGCTGGCCGAAGTAGATACCGCCGGTCAGTTCACGAACAATCATGATATCCAGCCCGGAAACCACTTCCGGTTTCAGTGAAGACGCAGAGGCTAACTGGGGATACAGAATTGCGGGCCGCAGGTTGGCAAAAAGCTCAAGATTGGAGCGCAGCCCCAGCAACCCTTTTTCCGGACGGCTGGCCATGGGGCGACTGTCCCACTGCGGACCGCCCACGGCGCCCAGCAAAATGGCGTCTGCCTTACGGGCCTTGTCCAGGGTTTCCTCCGGCAGTGGCGTATCCGTCTCATCAATTGCCGCACCACCGACAAGGGCAGACTCGAAATGCAGGTCCAGGCCGAAGCTGTCATTGACCTTATGAAGGACTTTCTCAGCCTCGGCCACAATTTCAGGGCCGATGCCGTCGCCCGGGAGCATCAGGATAGTTCGGGACATTGTGTTTCCTTTAATGTTTTTGAAATTTTGCGATCCAGTGTCAGCCACCGGCACCGAACAACCACGGCGCCGTCTCACGCCGGGATGTTTCGTAGGCCTTTATCAGCTCCGCATCCTCCAGCGTCACACCGATGTCATCGAGTCCGTTGAGCAGGCAGTGCCGGCGGAAATCATCCACCTCGAAACGGAACGACTCACCGGATGGGCTAGTCACCGTTTTTGCTTCCAGGTCTATTGCCAGCTGATAGCCTTCCTGCCCCTCCGCTTCCCGGAACAGCTGGTCGACAATTTCCTCATCAAGAACAATCGGTAACAAGCCATTCTTAAAGCAGTTATTATAGAAAATGTCGGCAAAACTGGGCGCTATGATAACGCGGAAACCGAAATCTTCCAGCGCCCAGGGAGCGTGCTCACGGCTTGAGCCACAGCCGAAATTGCGCCGGGCCAACAGTACGCTGGCGTTCTTGTAGCGGTCCTGGTTCAGCACGAAGTCCGGGTTAATCGGGCGCTGCGAACAATCCTGATCCGGCTTGCCCTCGTCCAGGTAACGCAGCTCATCAAATAGGTTGGGGCCGAAGCCGGTGCGCTTGATGGACTTCAGAAACTGCTTGGGAATAATCATGTCCGTATCCACATTGGACCGGTCCATGGGGGCCACAATGCCCTGGTGTTGCTTCAAAGCTCGCATGGGTGTCTCTCCTGTGGATCAGTTCATCATCTCGCGGACATCAACGAAGTGTCCGTTAATCGCTGCTGCTGCTGCCATCGCCGGGCTGACCAGGTGGGTACGCCCGCCAAAGCCCTGCCGCCCCTCGAAGTTGCGGTTGGAAGTGGAGGCACAGTGCTCGCCCTGCCCCAGCTTGTCCGCGTTCATGGCCAGACACATGGAACACCCCGGGTCGCGCCACTCAAGACCCGCTTCGATAAAGATCTTGTCCAGACCCTCCTGCTCGGCCTGCACTTTCACCAGTCCGGAACCAGGCACAACCATCGCCTGCTTGAGTGACGGCGACACCTTGCGCCCTT
The DNA here is from genome assembly GCF_039977835.1 of Marinobacter sp. Taxonomy (GTDB): domain Bacteria; phylum Pseudomonadota; class Gammaproteobacteria; order Pseudomonadales; family Oleiphilaceae; genus Marinobacter. The sequence goes on from NZ_JBDWCL010000072.1 coordinate 74,947, forward strand.
TCACAACCGCGGCAGCTTCACGCAGATCCTCAATACGGCTGTTGGTGCAGGAGCCGATAAACACCCGGTCCAGCCTGATATCGGTAATCGGCATGTTGGGCTTGAGCCCCATGTATTTCAGAGCCCGCACAATACCTTCGCGCTTGATGGGATCAGACTCCGCATCCGGGTCCGGCACCTGGCCACCAACGCCGGCGACCATTTCCGGTGAGGTGCCCCAGCTTACCTGCGGCATGATGTCGGAACCCTCAAGCTCCACCACCTTGTCGAATACCGCGTCGTCATCACTGTGCAGGGTGCTCCAGTACGCAATGGCCCGGTCCCGCATCTCTGCTTTCGGAGCAAACGGACGGTCTTTTACGTAATCGATAGTGGTCTGATCCACTGCCACCATACCCACGCGCGCGCCAGCTTCAATGGACATGTTACAGATGGTCATTCGGGCTTCCATGGAGAGATTGCGAATTGCCTCGCCCCCGAACTCGATAGCGTGGCCGGTGCCACCGGCGGTACCAATCTTGCCAATAATAGCCAGCACAACGTCTTTGCCAGTCACACCCGGCCCGAGCTTGCCATTCACCTTCACCAGCATGTTCTTCATCTTCTGCTGAACCAGGCACTGGGTTGCCAGCACGTGCTCCACTTCGGACGTGCCGATGCCGTGAGCCAGGCACCCGAAAGCACCATGGGTAGAGGTATGGGAATCGCCACACACAATGCTCATGCCAGGCAGCGTCGCGCCCTGCTCCGGCCCGATCACATGCACGATGCCCTGGCGTTGGTCCTTGATCTTGAATTCAAGAATGCCGAACTCGTCGCAATTTTTATCGAGGGTTTCCACCTGAATACGCGACACCGGGTCGACGATCCCTTCCACACCACGGGCACGATCCGTTGTCGGCACGTTGTGGTCCGGCGTGGCAAGGTTGGCATCCAGTCGCCAGGGTTTACGCCCTGCCAGGCGCAGGCCTTCGAAAGCCTGTGGTGAGGTGACTTCGTGAAGCAGGTGCCGGTCGATGTAGATCAAAGCCGAGCCGTCATCCCGCTGTTTGACGAGATGGTCGTCCCACAATTTGTCGTATAAGGTCTTGCCCGCCATGGTCTCTCTCACTTTCGGGGGTTTCTGTTGTTAACGCTATGGGGCTATCTTACCGCTTCACGCTGGATAACCTCAATTCATGTTTTTTATGTTGTGCATTCCGGCATGGAATACTAAGCTTTAACCTGGTGCTGCCTTTTCAGAACCTTCACCTTGAGCAGCAGACAAGGAAACCAGACCCGTGGATGCGAATTCTCTCAGAGCCTTCCTGACAATAGTCGACCAGGAGTCATTCTCGGAAGCCGCAGAGCTTTTGCACCTGACCCAGCCCGCCATCAGTAAACGCCTGGCTGCATTAGAAAACCAATTGGGCACGAAGCTGATCGACCGCAGCAACCGGCAAGTTCGACTGACGGATGCCGGGGCGCGCCTATTACCCCATGCCCGCCGGATTCTCGATGAAGTGCACAACGCCCGACAGGCGCTTTCGGATCGGGAAGGTTCCGTTTCCGGGCCGCTTTCGGTCATTGCCAGCCACCACATCGGGCTGCACCACCTGCCGGCGTGGCTGCGGCGGCTGAACCGGGACTACCCGGAGGTCTCGCTGGAATTGCAGTTTATGGATTCCGAGAGCGCCTTCGGACAGATGCGTAAACGTACCGCCGAACTGGCGTTCGTGACCCTGAGTGAAAGCATGGATCAGGCGTTTGAGGTGTATGTGCGCTGGGAGGATGCGATGGCGTTCGTGGTTTCGCCAGAGCACCCGCTGGCAGCGCTGAAGAAACCTGACCTTGAAGACCTGTCCGGGTACGATGCCCTGTTACCCGAAGCAGGAACCGCGACCTATCGAACCATCAGCCGGCTGTTTCTCGATGCCGGGCTGCCCCTGAAGATCCAGATGCCTACCAACTACCTGGAAACCATCAAGATGATGGCCAGTGTCGGGCTGGGCTGGAGCGTCTTGCCAACGAGCATGGTCGACGAATCTCTTACCGTGCTTCCGGTGCCCCACTCCGTCAGCCGGATCCTGGGCGGTGTGGGCCTTAAGGGCCGGTCGTTGAGTCCGCAGGCCCGGGCACTGCTGGACATTGCATCCGAACTGAAATAGAGCCACCTGAAATAGTGCCGCTTGAAATAGTGCCGCTAATGCTCCGGCGGCGGCCTCAGGCCCCGCCAGGTGATCACGATGGCGATCGCCATGGCAACGGCCCCGCCCCAGAAAGCGGCAGAGGTACTGAAGCCGTCCACAAGAAAACCCGACATCCAGGCCCCGATCGCCCCGCCGGCCCCGAATGTCAGCCCGCTGTATAACGCCTGGCCCTGGCCGTGATGGTGCTGACCAAAGAATCCCTGAATGTACTGCACGGAAATGGCATGAAGCGCACCGTAGGACGCCGCATGCAGCAGCTGCGCGAAAATCAGCACGGCCAGGACATCCGTCACTTCCGCTATCAACACCCAGCGGATCATTGTCAGGGCGAGCGCGCCAATTGCAATCTGTCGCACCGTGAAGTTCCTGGTCAACCGGTGCATCACCAGAAACAGCCCGATTTCCGCCAGCACCCCAAGCGACCACAGAAGCCCGATCGCCAGCTTGCCGTATCCATGCTGCTCCAGATGGATACTGAAAAAGGTGTAATAGGCCCCGTGAGACACCTGCAGCAGGAAGTTCATCAGAAAGAACGTCACCACCGCCGGGTGCGTCACAATCGCCTTCAGACTACCCTTTGGCGCCGGCGGTTTGCGCTCTCCCCGGTCCGACGGCACAAGAAACGCCGACACCGCAATCCCCGCAAACACAGGCAACAGCAGCCAGGGCAACAGATCAATCGGCACCAGCTCCAGAATCCCGCCCACCAGGGCCACAGCCCCAATAAATCCTACCGACCCCCAAAGCCGCACCTTGCCGTATTTATCCCGCTGGTTGCCCAACGACCTGAGGGTTATGACCTCGTAAAGCGGAAGAATGGCATTCCAGAAAAACGTAAACGCCAACATCACCAACAGGAGCCCGTAAAACCCTGGCTCCATAAACACACCGGCGAAAAACAACGACCCGGTGATCGCCCCGAACCGGACCAGTCGAACCCGCTGCCCGGTCTTGTCCCCCAGCCAGCCCCAGACATTTGGTGCCACTATCTTGGTCAACTGGATAGTCGCCATCAGGGTGGCGATTTCAAGGTAGGAAAACCCCCGGTCTTCCAGGTAAAGGGACCAGTACGGCAGCAAGCCGCCGAGGAGGGCGAAAAACCAGAAGTAGAGATTGGAAAGGCGCCAGTAGATAAGAATTCTCCAGTGAGTTATCACAGAAGTCCGATCGCCGTGGCAAGCACCGCGTGCGGTATCAGCGCTGGCCTATATCGGGCGTGGACACTGAAACGTCTCCGTTCTGGCCGCGATGGCGCAGGTAATGGTCCATCAACACAATGGCCATCATCGCCTCCGCAATCGGCGTAGCCCGAATACCCACACAGGGATCATGCCGCCCGGTTGTGATCACCTCCACCGGATTGCCATGCACATCAATGCTCCGCCCAGGCAACCGCAAGCTCGACGTCGGCTTCAACGCAATACTCGCCAGAATCGGCTGGCCGGAAGAAATGCCACCCAACACACCGCCGGCATGATTCGACAGGAATCCTTCCGGCGTCAGCTCATCCCGATGCTCGGTACCCTTCTGGTCAATGCAACCAAACCCGGCACCGATCTCTACACCTTTAACCGCATTGATGCTCATCAGAGCGTGCGCCAGGTCCGCATCCAGGCGGTCAAAGACCGGCTCTCCCAGCCCGGGGGGCACGCCATCAGCGACAACATTGATACGCGCCCCAATGGAATTACCTTCCTTGCGCAAGGCATCCATATAGGCTTCCATCTCCCCGACCTTGTCGGCATCGGGGCAGAAAAACGGATTCTGGTGAACCTGCTCCCAGTCCAGCTTTTCGATTTTTATTGGCCCCAGCTGCGAGAGATAACCGCGAATGGAAATGCCCAACCGCTGCTCAAGAAACTTCCGTGCCACCGCCCCGGCGGCAACGCGCATCGCGGTTTCCCTCGCAGAGGAACGGCCGCCGCCACGATAATCCCGCACACCGTATTTATGCATATAGGTGTAGTCAGCGTGGGCGGGACGGAACTGCTCCGAGATTTTCGAATAGTCCTTGGACCGCTGGTCCGTGTTTTCGATGACCAGGCCAATAGGCGTACCGGTGGTTCGGCCCTCGAAAACGCCAGAGAGGATCTTCACTTCATCGGCTTCACGGCGCTGGGTCGTGTGTCGTGAAGTGCCCGGCTTACGGCGGTCCAGATCCCGCTGCATATCCTCAACCGACAGCTCAAGCCCCGGAGGACACCCGTCGATAATGCATCCCAGCGCAGCGCCATGACTTTCACCAAAACTGGTGACCGTAAACAATTTTCCGAAGCTATTTCCCGACATGATTCAGTATCTTATCCAGGGTTCTTAATTAAGGTCTTCAGCAGTCAACAGAAACACTCCGTCACCACCGTTCTCGAATTCCAGCCATGTAAAGGGCATGTCAGGATAGGCTTCCTGCAGCGCTACCCAGCTATTGCCAACCTCCACAATCAGCAGGCCACCGGGGTTCAGGTGCTTTGCCGCTTCGGCCAGGATCCTGTGAGCGATGTCCAGCCCGTCGCCGCCAGCCGCCAGTCCAAGCTCCGGCTCATGGCTGTATTCAGCCGGCATGTCCGCCATGTCTTCAGCATCTACGTAAGGGGGGTTACTGAGGATGACATCGTACCGACCCTCGATGCTGTCAAACACATCCGAACGCACGGTTCTGACCCGGTCGCCCACTTCATGATACTCGATGTTCGCAGCGGCCACCTCCAGGGCATCCGGCGAGATATCCGACAGGTCCACTTCCGCCTCGTCAAACACAGTGGCTGCCGCAATCCCGATACAGCCGCTACCAGTGCAGAGATCGAGAACTCTCCCCACCGGGTGCTCCCCCAGCCAGGGTTGAAACCCGTTCTGGATCAGCTCCCCCAGCGGCGACCGGGGCACCAGCACGCGATCATCGACGTGAAAAGGAAGCCCCATGAACCATGCCTCGCCCAGCAGGTAGGCCAATGGCACACGCTCGCGGATCCTGCGCTCCATTCGTTCCACGATCAGTTGGCGTTCATGCCGGGTCAGGCGCGCATCCAGGAACAGGGTGTTGTTCTCCAGAGGCAGATTAAGGCTGCGCATAACAAGCTGGACCGCTTCGTCCCAGACGTTGTCAGTGCCGTGCCCGAAGAACAGGGGGGAGTCGGCGAAACGTGAGGATACGTAGCGCAGGTAATCCCTGATGGTATGCAGGTCATCAATGGGGCTGGTCACAAGCTGTCTTCCTGTCCGGAAATGGTCAAGGAGCGGAATTATACGCGTCCGCAGCCATGATTACAGTGCCAGCGGCCCGGAGCTATTAAGGTTTTCTTCGTATCGGTCCAGGGCAGATGCCATCCGCTCACGGCCCAGTTGTATCAGCTCCGGAGCCTTGTGATAGTCATAGCTGCGCCCGGCATTTTTGGGAATATTGACCAGCAGGTCCGGCGGGTACCCTGCAATTTTATACTGCACCAGTGCGCTCTGCATGGTTTCGATGGTCAGGTTCATCACGTCAAACTTGCCAATGCCCAGCTTGTCCCAATCGATGGTTTCGTGGTCATCTTTGTGCTTTGACGGCTCCGGTTTGATCGTGGGCAGTATCTTTCGGGTTTCATCTTTTTTAACCGCCTTACTGATCTTTTCTTCCGGTGATTCAGGCGCCTCGCCCCCCTTTCGTGCGGAGAATGTCTTGATGGCATCCCAGTCAAACCAGCGCGAGGCTTTACCGCGGATCTTGTCGACCCACTCTTCCATATCAACACCGCCCTCACCGATGGCCTCGAAAGCCGCATCAGGCAGGCGCCGTCCGCGGTCATCCTCACCGCTGAGATTAACGGCCACCACCATATCTGCATGGGAGGAAATGGTAGGTATGATCGGCAAAGGGTTCAGCAGGGCACCGTCCACCAGCACACGGCCGTTGAGCACCAGTGGAGTTACCACGCTCGGGATAGCGACGGATGCCCGGATGGCCTGGTCCAGCGGGCCTTCCTGGAACCAGATTTCCTTGTGAGCGAGAAGATCCGTCGCAACTGCGGTATAAGCCAACGGGAGGTCTTCGATGCGGGTATCTCCAATCATTTCCCGGACCACGGAAAAAATCTTCTCTCCCCGGATTGCCCCCACGGAATTAAAGGTGACATCAAGCAGTTTAAGCACATCGAACTGCCCCAGACCGGTCACCCAGTCCTTGTAATCCTTCATTTTACCGGCAGCGAACACCCCGCCGATCAGCGCCCCCATGGAACAGCCGGAGATGGCAATAATCTCGTAACCCCTCTCCACCAGTATCTCGATGGCACCAATATGGGCGTACCCTCGGGCACCGCCACTACCAAGCGCCAATGCAACCGTTTTCCCCTTGCCCGGCTTTTCCACAGCCGACGTCTCTTCAGACCGTGAGGACTGCGCTGCCGATATGCCCGTACTGGTGACTATCTGTGAGATGTCCTCTTTGGGCTTCTGGTCTTCATCCTGTGGTGTTGAATCTGTCGGCTTGCTCATCCCCTTCACCTGGTAATCACCATCACTTCAACCCGGTCGCCCTGGCGGTCGGGATTGGGTATCACGACCGCCGGACCTACCGTAATGATTGTCTGCCGGCTTTCGGACACGCCGCTCTTGGCCAGCACCTGTGCCAATGACTTTGCAGCTTTCTCCGCCCGCGCAGCAGACTCGTCGAAACTCTCATCTTCCTTCAGTTCCGAGTAAGCAGTGAGTATAACCCTGGCGCCCTCTTCACCGGCCCAGTCGTTAATAATCCGGCGGTCTGCGCCACTCCATTCGAAGCGGTAAGTAATGCCACCCTGCCAGGGTACGATAATCGGCCCCTTGATGCGGGCGCTTTCGTTGCCCAACCCCGGTATTTCGGTGCCCTGGGGCGCAACCAGATGCTCAACCCAGACATACTGGCGTTGATTGGCGCGGGTAACGGTATACACCAGGGTCAGCCAGGGTTTGCCGTTCTCATCGACCGAACCTGCCACTAGGTAATCCTGATTGTTATCGCGTCCATAAAGGCTGGATTGATCAAAGATCTGATTAGCCCAGACATTGCTACGCCCGCAGTTCCGACCGGAACACTCAAACAGGATCTGCGCACCACGGGACTGGAGTTCCCTCAAATAGTGGTCACGAGCTTCTTCGCGGTTGGCGCCGCCCCGGACTTCGTACAACTGGCCGACTCCCTTGACAGGAAGCCGCGCCATGGCGGCCGACCGGATTTCGTTGTTGACCTCACGCACCGGACTGAACAGTACCAGGTGCCCAGGAGAAGAAATCGTAACCTCCTGCTCCAGTTGTGAATCCGGAAAAGGTTGCGGGGGTGGCATCTGGGCCGACACCACGGCGGAGCCACCCACAAAAAATGCGGCGACCAACATGACAAACTGCGAGAAGCGCTTATTCTGCATCGTCTAAAAAGCCTCTGACTGCATCGACAACAGGCCCGACATCGCCCTCCAGGTGGCAGTGATGGCCACCGGGAACCTCCATCAGGTCAAGCTCTGCAATGGCATTCGTTCGTGAACCCAGATCGGGGCGACTCGCAAGCAGCCCTTTCTCGGCACGCAAAAAGTGTGTGGGAGTAACAACCTTTTCAAGGCAGGCCATTACCTGTGCTTCGTCCATCATGATCATCGACGGATGACGTAAACGGGGATCTGCCCGCCACACGAAACCCTCACCTGACGGTTTCATGCTTCGGGAAACCAGCATCCGCGCCGCCGGCGGCGACAGCGGAATCATTCCTCCCTCCCGGGCTTTCGCTGCTGCCGCGATATCAGGGTATACGACCGGCTTTCCGGAACCCGTCATTCGTTTGGTAATTGCCTTGCGCATCTGCCCGATCACCTCATCGGGTTTACGGCTGATTGGGCCGATGCTATCAATCATCACCAGTCGGCGTACCCGTTCGGGGAAAGCCGCCGCATAAAGCACGCTGACGATTCCGCCAAGGGAGTGACCAACCAGATCGATCCTGCCGTCCTCCGCCTTGTTGAAGTGGGTCTCGACCAGTTCCGCCAGGTCCGCTACATAATCCATCAACAGATAGCCCTGGCCCGGCGGCCGGTGCCCGGAATGGCCGTGGCCCGCCAGATCAATAGAATAGACATCCCGGGCCCCGCACAGTTCCGGCGCCAACCGTGCAAACGACAAGGCGTTGTCCAGCCAGCCATGAAGCATCAGTATCGGGCGGTCATTGGTGGTGCTGGCAGCGGGCCAGTGCAGCCCGGCGAGGGTGATGTGGCGCAGAGGCCAATCTATTTCCCGATGCGCAAGCCCGGCATCGGGAGGGGTATCCAGAACAGTGTCATTCATTGAAACGCTTACATGGTGTGGGTGGGTCGGTCAGAACTCAGTGATCCCGCCAGATAGGACTCAATCTTGGTGCGTGCAGTCTCGTCGTCGCCGTTGAATTGCACGCCGATGCCCGCAGCGCGGTTACCCTGAGCACCTTTAGGAGTAATCCAGATCACCTTGCCAGCCACCGGAATCTTCTCCGGCTCGTCCATCAGGTTGAGCAACAGAAAAACCTCGTCCCCCAGCTGATACTGCTTCTGGGTTGGTATGAACAGGCCTCCCTGGCGGATGTAAGGCATATAGGCAGCATAAAGTACCGCCTTGTCCTTGATCGTCAGGGTAAGAATGCCACTGCGCGCGCCAAAACCGGGCCCCATAGTAAACACCTATCTCTTTTTTGATGACCGGAGCTAAGAAACTCCTGATATTTCGCAATCATAGCAGTAGTTGCCGGAAACTGCCCTATCCTGCCAGACACCTTGCCGGGCAAATTATCCCGCTGCCGGGCGACGCACTGGCATGAGCTTTTGCCAGGCAATAAGCAACCGCCCTGCCTCAAGTTCCGGATTCACATTATAGACACCGGCAGACCGGGATTCATGGATGGCATCCAGAATCTCATGGGCACGCCATGGCGGGTTGTGGCTGGCCAGGAACGCCAGCATCTCCGCTGCATCTTTGTCCCGGGGCGGACTGCCAGCGCCGATACGTGCCAGATCACCGGCCCACCCCTCGAAAAGCCACAGGGCGTTTTCAAGCCCCATGGCCCTGAACGGCTTTGCTGCCTCGGCAACTGACAGCTGGCCTTTCATGAAGCAACGGAAATTTTCCAGAGCTTCGTCGCGTAGACCGATGAAATCACCGGTTGCGTATTCCAGCGCCAGGCGCGGCGCATTGGCAGCAAGCCCCAGGGCTTTCTCACATTGCTCCGGAGTCGGACGACTGTCTGCATCCAGTTCCGCCACGGCACTGACTAGCCAACCAGCGGCCTGATCCCTGGCGGGTGTGGCAATCAGCAGACTCTGGCAGCGAGAACGAATGGTCGGCAACACCGGACGACCACTCTCCTGCAGCAGAATCAGAGTTACATCGTCAGCCGGCTCTTCCAGTGTTTTCAGCAGAGCGTTGGCCGAATTGATGTTGAGCTGGTCAGCCCGGTCGATGATGGCCACCTTGCTTGAGGCCACCTGTGGGGAGCCCACCGCAAAGGAGGACAGGGCGCGTATCTGGTCGATCTTTATCATCCGGGACTTTTCCGGGGTATAAACACGGATATCCGGATGGGTGCCGGCAGAGGCCAGTTCGCACTGTTTGCACTCGCCACAGGGGGCGCCGGCGGTCATCTCCGGCCTCTCACAGACAAGCAGCCCCGCCAGGGCGTCCGCGAACAGGCGCTTGCCGACGCCATTTTCACCGGTCACCAGCAGCGCGTGGGGCAGCCGCCCGCCGGTCATGCGCTGCATAAGCCTGGCCCAGCTGTCCTTCAGCCAGGCCATTGTTGCTATGGACGTGTTCACTTGTTCACCTTCAGTGGTTTCCCTCTGGCACAGCGGAGGGCCGGCGATCAACCTGTGGTTTGCGGTCAGCCTGGCGTTTCATCGTTATCAGCAATCGCTTCATTCTGGCAAGATCGCTCCGTTTCTCAGTACCCGATTCGCTCCCATAGTAATGTTTGTTAACCATGCGGGCAAAAGCGTTTGCGGTCCCTGCCGCCGCGGGTCTGGCACGGGACAGCCTGTCCGCGAGCTGGGATGGCGTTTCGCCATGTCGCACAGGCACCCCCGCGCGATCGCACAGGCGGTGCCAGCGTGCGACGGTGCGGCCAAACGGGTCACGAATTTCAACGCGACGGTACTGCCAGGCGGTCACCAGTCCCGCCAGCAGCAGGCCGGCCCCAATGATACCGGCGGTAATATAACCAAGCTCCCGCAGGCCGATACCGCCCGGCAGCCGGGACATAAGGTCCATCTGGGACTGCCCCTGGTAGCCCACCACCCAACGTTGCCAGTGGTAGTTCATCAGGTCCAGTTTCAGCGAGGCCCACTGAAGCACCGCCATATCACCGTATCGCTGTGGCGAGGTCCATTCATTTTCCAGGAACGACCCCTCCTCCGCCACGGCGTCCCGCAGGCCCGACTCAATTCTTTGAGGGGCGATCGCGGCGGTCGGATCCACCCTTACCCAGCCCTGACCCGGCAACCAGGCTTCCACCCAGGCGTGGGCGTCATACTGGCGAATAATCAGGTACTGGTCATCGGCACCCGAGTCACCCCCCTGGTAGCCCACGACTACCCGCGCGGGAATGCCAGCAGCGCGGAGTACAAAGGTTGCAGCACCGGCATAATGGGCACAGAACCCCCGTTTTTCATCGAAGAGCAAGGCATCTATACCGTCATCGGGCATGGCGGGCGGTCGCAGGGTGTAGAAGTATTCCTGCTGGCGAAAGCGGTCCAGCAGGTGTTGAACAACACCCTCCGGACTGCTGTACTGGCCAGCCAGGTCTTCCGCAAAGGCCCTGGCTCTTGGATTCCCGGAACGGGGCAGTTGAAGGTAACGCTGCGCGTCATCCGGTTGCGCTCCGACCTGACCGGAACGGTCCTCCCCGGAAAGCGCCATACGGTACCGCACCGGACTGTCAGCCGGCCGGTCAAAGCGGAAAAGGCCCTGGTCGTTGGGCTTGACGTTGTCTGATACCGCCTCGGAGTTTTCCAGGGCGAAAGCCCAGACCTGATCCGTGGGCTCCATCAACACATCGTACTGATCCGGTTCCAGTTCACCCACGCCCCCGTCAACAGACACCCTGCCGGGCCTGCGGAACGGGCGCTCGAAGCCCTGTTGCCAGGTTTCGCCATCCAGCCGGTCCAGGATCAGCCCACGCCAGTAGCGATCCCGGTAGGCGGGTATTTCGCCTCCAAAAGTTACACGGAAGGCCCGCTCGCTGCTCTGGGCCAGGCTGGAGATGTCACCAGGAGTCATGGTGTCGCTGATACCGGTGCGCGCCTCCCCTGAAACCAACGGCACGCTCCACAAAGGCGCCATGCGAGGAAAGAACACGAAGAGCAGCACCACAATTGGCAGGGTTTTCACAAGCATCATGCCCAGGCGCCGCCAACCTGATTTCATGGCCCCCGGGATATCGGGTGCATTGACCACCTGCAGGCCGACAAGCAACAGGGCAACCCCCATCAGGTTAATGACGCTCCAGTGAATTTCCTGATGAAACAGGAAATTGACCGTGGCCAGGTACACCAGAATGAAGAAAAGCACATAAAAATCCCGCACCGAGCGGGTCTCCAGCCATTTAAGCCCTACTGCCAGCACGAAGAAGGAGGATGCTGTCTCCACGGTGAAGCGTCCGTGGACCGTGGCGATGTAGACCGCTACCAGGGCCAGCATAATACCGCTTCGAAACCACTTTCCAGGTAGCCTGAGGCGCCCGGACTGAGCCAGCCAGCGCCAGCCCGCCAGCCCGGCGCAACTGGCAATCAGCCAGAATGGCAACCGGTCCCATTGCGGTACCAGCAGCAGTGCGAAGCTGGCAATCAGCCAGATCAGCGCCCTGCCCGACACCAACTCAATGGTTTCTGCCGATTCACTGGCAAACCCTCGGTTTCCACGACCAAAGATCATAGAACGCCCCCGGTCACGCGTCCGGCACCTTCACCTGCACGAGTACCATGGGGAACAGGCGCTCCCTCCCGAGGCTGCTCAAGGCCGAAAATAGCCAGTGCCTTCAGGCAGCGGCTGGTGTGCGCAGCCCCGGTATCCGGCTCGATAACCTGGCCCGGCAAGTTGAGTCCGAAACGACTATTGCTCCTTGAACGCTCCAGAACCTGATGTGCGAGGTAGCCCAGCCGTAACTCCCGGTCCACACCGGCAAAGGCCTCGTAATCGAGCCAATGGGGGCTTCCCTCCTCACTCTCCCAGTCGGCAATCACCATCTCACCGGTGCGGGCATAGCGCTTCCATTGCACCCTCTGACTCATATCACCTTCGCGCCAGGGCCGGATATCCGCATGATCATTGCCATCGAGCGAGCGGGATTTCGACTGCTCGTTACCATCCTGCACCGTGCTTGCCACGTCTGGCGCTGCCAGCGGGTTGGGGTAGACAATGCCTGAGGTGACCGGACGCAACCAGGACCAGGCCCGGAACAGCCCGAATGGAAAGCGGGTTTCCACCAGGATGCGATCCGGTTGCAGGTAACCGCGCTGGTAAGAGGGCACTGAAAGGCTAATGTCCGCCTGCTGACCGGCCGTTATATGCTGCTGCGTGAGAATGACATCATCGCAGGCAAGGGACAGCGCCAGGGTATCGTGCCTGGGCGAGATCGCACGCAGTCGAAACGGAATCAAATCGCCTGCAAACCCCTCGCCGGCCTGAATCAGGGTCAGTTCCAGCCCTGACAGATTGCGATGTGTCTGGTGCATGGCCGCCACCACGACGGCGCCGAGAAGGAACGTCAGCAGGTAAATCAGGCTGTTCTGGTAGTTGATACCGGTGATCAGCATAATCAGCAACAGCGCGCCAAACACCACACCGGCACCAGTCGGCAGAATGAAAATGTTGCGCTGCCCAAATGCCCGCTGATCTGAGCGGGGTATCCGCTGATTCACCCAGTACTGCCAGCGTTTGCGAATTGCCTTCAACATAAATGCCCTGAAAAAACGGATCGATCAGCCACGACTATAAACACCTTTGCAGGCCGTTGCAGAAGAATACTGGAAATACTCCGATTCTGATCACAAATGCCACAGAAGCGGCTTGAATTACCGCCCGTGCGGCCGAATACTGGTAATAAGGAGCCTGCTGACTGCAGTCGACTATCAGCAGCGCCTCATCTTTTCGCGTTTGGACACGGCAAGAGGCTACGTCATGATACGCCGCACACCCCTTTTCATTGCACTGGCTGGAACTGCCGGCCTGGCTGCATCCTTCGCCTCGCCATTGATGGCAGGCGTGCAATCCATGACATCCGATGAAATGGTTGAAACCTATGTGAAGGATTCCGCCGTTATCGTGGTTCCGAAACAGCGGCAGAAATCGGAAGCGGATCGCCGGCAGATTATCCGCTCACTGACCATTTCCCCCGGGGAGCCGGTGCTGACAGAAGCGGAAGAAGAAGCCTACCGTGATGCCCTTGAGCGCTTCCAGCGTGAAGGCAAGGCCGATGCGCTGGAAAATGCCGAAGAAGAATTTCTCAGGCGTGCCCTCCTGCTGCCCCAGGAAGAACTCGCCCGGGCGCAGCCACCACGGGACCTGACACCGAACATTCCGCCCATCATCTTCGGGCAGCAGGCACAGATACCGGATGAGCCCTTCACCCAGACCTTCCTCAACGACCAACTGGGTATCGGCTTCGACGGCCAAAACCTGAACTTTTCCATCGGCAACCCACCGGGTATTGATAATATCCAGGTGCCCCATGGCATTAACGAGGGGCCGGTCACCCTGACGCCACGGCCCGGTGGCGGGTTTGATCTTTCTATCAAGGTGCCGGACCAGTAAAACCTTCCTGTTAATTCAACCACGGCACCAAAAAAAGAGCGGCAACCCTGAAAAGGCGCCGCTCTTTTTTTATGTGTGACCCGTCCTGAATATTTCACAGGCATAAAAAAACGCCCCGCAGGACGGGGCGTTCACACCAGAGGTGCTATCCGATCAGCTTAGCGACCGTATACAGCCAGCTTGGTGTTGCTGATGTGCAGGTTGTCGATACCGATAGTACCGATGTTTGCACCGCCGATAACGGTTTCGGCAACGTTGATGTCCATCAGGACGTCATCAACATCTACACGCAGTACGTCGGTCGCTGTGGAAGCGCCCAGACCGCTGCCCTTGTAGACGTCCAGACCAACGATAGCGAAGCCAGCCTGTGCCAGACCAACCTTGCGCTGCTCTTCTGGAGTCAGGTTTGCAGGATCGTCACCAAAGATCTGAGCCAGACCTGCTGCGCCCAGAACTTCACCACCAGATTCGGAGCTATTGATGGTCATACCACGAACACCGATGCCCAGGAATTCAACGTCGAAGCTCATTTCGTTCACGGTGAACGCAGCGTCGATGTTCAGTGTACCGGTACCCGCCTGGCCGTCTACGTCGTCAGTATCAACAACGATGTCCAGTGCGCCGAGAAGACCCCAGGCGTCCATGTTGGAAACCAGAACGGTGTTCTGGCCACCGTTACCGTCAAGCTCCATGGAGCCGGCGGTGAAACCCCAATCGATGGGAATCGGGTTGCCACTGCCATCTTCCTGCAGTGAGCCAACGTGAATGATCGCGTCGCCATCGTCAGCGATGTCGATGTCAATCTTCAGTTGGTCCAACAGAGCGCCAGCGCCAGTAGCGGCAGCGTAGTCGGTAGCTGACTGTGAGCTACTGGTCAGAGCACCACCCAGATTGATGTCCTTTACGGCGAAGGTACCTTCGTCCGTGTAGGTGAACTGACCGATGCTTACCTGGGTTTCCAGCTCGATGGTCACACCGGCCTGACCGGTGACGTTACCCATCATGCTGTCGTCCATCGCCTGCAGCTCGGCGTGAGCGGCGAAGGGCGCAGCGGCAACTGCGGTTGCCAGTGCAATTTTCTTCAGGCCTTTCATATTGTTCTCCTTGATTGAACTTATTGTTATCCAGTTGAACTTTCTATTATCCGATTTCTTGTGTGAGGCCTAACCTCACCACTCCATTTAAGATTGTTTTACACTCCGGTTCCGTGAATACATTCACAAAATGTCACAAAACAAATCACTTATTAATAGTTGAACGGATATATTCGTAAATTCAATCAGTTACCACTTTCAGAATTGTTTTCTTTTTCGTCATAAAAAATCTGGAATGGCTTTTCCTGGGACATGGGCTCACCAAAGCTCGCCTCTCCGTTTTCCAGCTTTACCGGAATCAACTTGATGCCGGAAACCCCCAGGCGGTGCTCGTGCTCGAGGGCCATGGCGCGAATGGTCTCGCCATCTTTCTCCACACTTCCCGGGTAGGCAATAATCGCAGAATGGATTTCACCCCGACGGGCGATCGACTTCAGCCCCGCCCGGTACATCAACACCTTGACCTGCCCGGGTGCCTCCTCAGCTTCGTCGGCCAGCCTCATCTGCTGGACCTTGTCGGACTTCATCACCATGAACGCCATGGGCCGGAAAATGCCCGCTTCCTCCAGCTCATCACCAGCCTTTTTGACAGCGGCGTCCGTCATCTCTGTAAGATGCCTCTGGGCAACCTTGACCACCGCCGCCAGGTCCTTGTCATCAATTTTTCCATCGGAAAGCACATGGTCTTCCATATCTATCGCATCCTGTGCAAAAGCCACTGTTGAAATCGCAAAACCGATGATGAGTGCCGAGACAAAACGCTTACCAATGCCGTTACAAGTCTTCATACTGGTTACTGCCCTCAGGTTTATTGTTTAGAATGCACCGGACACAACCCTCCCAGGCCTGAAAATCGGTGACTTGCCGCACAGGCTACCGTGAACCCATGCAAGATTTTGTTAAGTATGTAACATCGTGAAAACATTAAATGAGGAAGAGGCTGAACGCCTTATTTCACAGATCAGCACTCATCATGGGTTTATCGATTACACGGACGCAGGCAGACAGCGGCGGGTGGTCACGGCTTTGCCCCTCGAGCACTGGCCGGTACCGCAGGAAGAAGCTGCTTTTTTGGCGCTGACGGACGACATTGAAGCCATCTGGGCCAGGCTTGCGACGGAAGATGCCGGGCCCGGCGGGGTCATCGGTACACTGTTTTACGAGGCCGGCAACCATACCGTCCCGGGATTCTCGGGCTGCGACGACACCGACTGCGGGGACTATGGCTACGTTGGCGTCTACCTTTGGCAGCTCACCCTCGATACCTCCGGTAAGCACCCCCCCAGGCTCGAATTCCATGCCGCCTGCGACAGCGCGACCAGGGAGCAAGTGCTCAGCCTTGCCAGCCATGAAGCCGACTACCCCGCTCCATTGGTCATAACCCGGAATTTTGTGGCAGAAGAAACCCCAGAGCACTACCGGCGTGGCGTGTCCGAAGTGCTGCGCTACATTCATGCCGGGGACTGTTACCAGGTCAATCTGTCCAACAAGTACACCGGTGGCTACCGGGGCGCGCCCTATTCCGCGTTCAACGCGCTATGCCAGGCCGTTCCTGTTCCCCACGCTGCCTACGTCAATGCCGGCGCCTATCAAGTCCTCAGCATTTCCCCGGAACTGTTCCTCAGCATCGAACGGGGTCGAAAGGTGACCAGCAAGCCCATCAAGGGCACCCGGCCCCGGGATCTGATCTCAGCAGAGAATGACCGGAAGATCGCCACCGCTTTGGAATCCTCGGATAAAGACCGCGCCGAGAACCTGATGATCGTAGACCTGATCCGGAACGACCTGTCCCGTTTCTGTGAGCCCTTTTCCGTGTCGGTTCCCCGGTTGTTCAGCATTGAAAGCTACGAGAATGTGCACCAACTGGTCAGTACGGTGGAAGGAAAATTGCGTGCGGATATCACGCCGTTTCGTGCTTTTCTCTCCGCCTTTCCGGGAGGCTCCATCACCGGGGCCCCAAAACGCCGGGCGATGGAGATCATCGACGGGCTGGAGGCGCATAGCCGGGGCCCCTATTGCGGATCGGTGTTCCGCTGGGATTTTTCCAATAATCTGGAAAGCAATATCGCCATCCGAACCCTGATGACGGATTCGGACGGGCAGATTCACTGCTGGGCGGGGTGCGGCATTGTGGCAGACTCAGATCCGGACGATGAATACCGGGAATCCGTGGACAAGGTCCAGAAGCTGATGAAGGTGCTGGAAGCGCTGTAACCGGGAGAGCTCAGCCATCCCGGCATCACCAATAACATCAGTTGTGGATGGCGCTGGCCCTGAGGAACTCGGCTTTCAGTTCGTCAAAGGTATGTACCGCCGGGAATTGCGGAAATTCCTCGATCACGTTCTGCGGTGCATGAAACAGGATGCCCGCTTCCGCCTGCCCCAGCATGGTGGTGTCGTTGTAGGAATCACCCGCTGCAACCACCCGGTAGTTGAGCAGCTGGAACGCACGCACCGACTGGCGCTTGGGGTCTCGCTGGCGCAACAGGTAATCGGTAATTCTGCCCTCTTCATTCACTTCCAGCTTGTGACACAGCAACGCCGGGTAACCCAGCTTCGCCATCAGCGGCATGGCAAACTCATAGAAGGTATCGGAAAGAATCACCACCTGGAACCGTTCGCGAAGCCAGTTCAGAAACTCGCTGGCACCGGGCAGCGGGTCCAGTTCGCCAATCACTTCCTGAATTTGTGGCAGGCCATAGCCGTGCTGATCCAGCAGTTTCAGCCGTTGGGTCATCAGCACGTCATAGTCGGGAATGTCGCGGGTGGTCGCCTTGAGTTCCTCAATGCCGGTTTTTTCCGCAAACGCGATCCAGATTTCCGGGATCAGTACTCCTTCAAGGTCAAGGCACGCGAGTTCCACAGTGGTCTCCTGATAAATTGAACGCTAGTCAGCCCGGTGAAACACCACCGGAGATTGAAATCAGGCGGTATGATAAGAAAATCCGGCACGGAATGCATTGTGGATCTGTCCGGCTATAACGATATAGTCCGGCATTCCTTCAGACTTACCCATGTTAATGGTAGATTTATCACACATTTACACCCCAGGTGATGCGTTCAATGACGGATATTTCACAGCTACAGACCGAACTTGAGGGCCAGAGCCCAAGGGCCATCCTCAAGGCCGCACTGGCAAAGTACGACAACATCGCCATTTCCTTCAGCGGCGCGGAAGACGTTGCGCTGATCGAGCTTGCCCACAAACTGACCGACAACCTTCAGGTATTCACCCTGGATACCGGACGACTTCACCCGGAAACCTACGAATTTATCGACAGGGTTCGCGAGCATTACGGCATTGAGATTGAGGTGATGTTTCCTGATGCCACCGAAGTTCAGGACCTGGTTACCCGCAAGGGCATGTTCAGCTTTTATAAGGACGGCCACTCTGAGTGTTGTGGTATCCGCAAGGTCAACCCGCTGCGGAGAAAGCTGGCTAGCGTGGACGCCTGGATCACCGGGCAACGCAAGGATCAGAGCCCGGGTACGCGTAACGACGTACCCACTGTGCAGATTGACGACGCCTTCTCCACGGAAGACAGAGAGCTGGTGAAATTTAATCCGTTAGCGAACTGGAGCTCAAAGGAAGTCTGGGACTATATCCGCATGACGGAAGCGCCCTACAACAAACTGCACGAGAAAGGCTTTGTCAGTATCGGCTGCGAGCCTTGCACACGTGCCATATTACCGGGGCAGCATGAACGCGAGGGCCGCTGGTGGTGGGAAGAAGCCACCCAGAAAGAGTGCGGCCTGCACGCCGGCAACCTGATCGCCCGGGAATAGGCCCGGGCGACGACCGGTCAGTAGGTGGGCAACTCGACATCATTGAACAGAGCTTCGATTTCCGCCCGGCTACCTTGATGCGCAACCGCCTCATCAACCCGCTCACGGGTAAGGTGTGGCGCAAACCGCTGGATAAAGTCGTACATATACCCCCGCAGGAAGGTGCCCTTGCGGAACCCTATGCGGGTGACACTGGGGCGGAACAGCTTACTGGCATCCAGGGCCACCAGGTCAGTGTCAGTGGCCTCGTCAAAAGCCATGCTGGCAATAATGCCAACCCCCAGCCCAAGGCGTACATAAGTCTTGATAACGTCTGCATCCGCTGCGGTGAAGACCACCTTGGGCGTCAACCCGTAGGCCTGGAAGGCTTCATCAAGCTTCGAGCGGCCGGTAAAACCAAACACATAGGTGACCAGAGGGAACTGCGCCAGATCAGGCAGGGTCAGCTCTGGCTTCTGGGCCAGAGGGTGGTCCCTGGGCACGATGATACTGCGGTTCCAGCGGTAGCACGGCATCATGATCAGGTCGTTGAACAACTCCATGGCCTCAGTGGCGATGGCAAAGTCCACGGCACCGTTGGCCGCCATTTCCGAAATCTGCATCGGAGTGCCCTGATGCATGTGCAGGGACACGTCCGGATAGGATTCTATGAAGCCGCTGATAATCGGCGGCAACGCATAACGGGCCTGAGTGTGAGTCGTTGCAATGCTCAGGTCGCCCTTGCGCTGATTGCTGAACTCCTGGGCAATTTTCTTGATGCCTTCCACGCGGCGTAGAATCTCACCGGCTTCCCGGATAATAATTTCACCACCCGGCGTTATACGTGTCAGGTGTTTGCCGCTGCGGGCAAAGACTTCCAGGCCCAGTTCATCTTCCAGAAGGCGGATCTGCTTGGATATTCCCGGCTGGGATGTAAAAAGGCTCTGGGCAGTGGCGGATACGTTGAGCTCATGGTGCGCAACTTCCCAGATATAGCGCAACTGTTGTAATTTCATCTACCCTGTCGCTCCCCATAGGGCCCGGGCTGAGCCCGGGCATTTATATGCTGGTGTTATTGTAGAAGAATACGCATAAAGGCGTGATTTTTCATTCTTATTGAGCATAGAGAATCCTTTCCACCACAGTTTAGACCAAAATAACGAGAACACAGCATGGTGACGCGGTCATTTGTCTTTGCGGCCCTTGACTTAACGATGACAAAGCACACAATCCCTAATCGAACCATTCACCGGCATTCAGGGCAACAATGCTGTTAACCACCAAATTCCTCAGACCCACCGCGGACCCCCGCTCGGTAAAGCGTGAGCGCCTTAGTGCGCTGCTGCAACCGGATGGCGCGAAACGGCTGAATCTGGTGGTGGCACCGGCCGGCTTCGGCAAGACAACACTGGTGAGCCAGTGGTGTTCCCAGTCACCCACCACCGTGGCCTGGTTATCCCTGGATGAACACGATGATGAACCCCGGCGGTTCTGGCAGTACGTAGTCGGAGCCTTTGAACACAATGGCCTGGCGGGCCTGGAAGAATGCCGGCAACAGCTGAGCCATTGCAGCCAGCAGGAGCTGGAAGGCCCCATCACCGGACTGATCAACGTACTTGCCGCAGACGGTGCGGCATGGTCGCTCATACTCGACGACTACCATTTCATCCGTGATCCGCAACTGCAGCGGCAGGTATCCTATTTCATCGACTACCTGCCGCCCGATATTCTGGTGACTCTTGCCTCCCGTACCGAACCGGCATTGCCGCTTTCCCGCTGGCGTGTTCGCCGCTGGGTCGAGGATGTCCACCCGGGCCTGCTGGCGTTTTCCGAAGAGGAGTGCCAGCGGTTCTTTCACGACACCATGGGCCTGGCGCTTTCCGAGCAGGAGGTTCGCAGGATCTGCCGCAAAACCGAAGGTTGGGTAGCGGCCATGCAACTGTCGGCGCTTTCCGGTGGCAGTATTGAGGATCAAAGTACCGCCGACGGCCATCAGCGGGTTGACCTGGATGAACGGAAAATCAGCGACTATGTACTGACGGAAGTGCTGGAACAGCAGCCCGCACCGGTGCGTGATTTTCTGCTGGATACCGCCTGCTGTCCCCGTCTGTGCGCTTCCCTGTGCGATGCAGTACGGGGCACCACCAATAGCCAGGTATTGCTGGAGCAGCTGCTCCGTGAAAACCTTTTCCTGATTCCCCTGGACACCCGTAATGAATGGTTCCGTTATCACGATCTTTTCCGTGATGCGCTGTTGCAACGGGCCCGGCATCTCAAACCCGAAGACACCGAAAAACACTGGCAGCGGGCTGTGAACTGGTTACTCACACATGGCCACGTGCAGGAAGGCATTTCCCAGATCGTCCAACACCAGGACTGGTCGTGGCTTGCCCGGGTTCTGGCCGAACATGGTAACAACCTGATTCATGGCGGGTTTCATCTACCCGTACTGAGCTGGCTCGATTCCCTGCCCCCTCACAGCCTTCAGGAAAGCCCGCAGCTGCTGATGTTGCGAGTGTGGGCACTGTTCTTCGCCAACCGCGTGGATGTACTCGACCCACTGCTGGGCGAACTGGAAGACATGCTGGACAAGCAGGTGGCGGACTCCCACCCGGATGCCGAAGGTGCCCTGGGTCTGCAGAGCGAGATTTCCTTGATCCGTTCCTACCTTGCCCGCTCCAAAAGCGATGACAAGAGTGCCAGCGATCTCACCCAGCAGGTGTTACGGGATATCGACCACACCCGGATTCCGCTGAAATCGGTAACCTATTACGGCGTCGGACTGGACTATTATGGAAAGGGCGACCTCGCCGCTGCCGAAGATGCACTCAAGTCTGCTGTGCGTTACGGCGAGCTTGAACGCAAGCCCAGCACTGTGCTGTCCAGCGGCGGGCTCCTGGCCTGGATCCAGTACAACCGGGGGGATATTGACGAAGCACTGGACACCTGCACACGTATCCGGCAGTGGGTGGACCAGCACCACAGCGATCCCCGCCAGCCGATGCTGATCTCTTGCTGGCAAAACAGCGCACTGATCGAGATATACCGCGAACGCAACGAGCCCCAACTGGCGGCCTCCTATCTTGCACCGCTGCTGGACCACGTTAACAATGGAACCGAGCCTGGCCAGCATGTCATCATCCAGTATGTCCGGGGGCACCTGGCGTTCAGCGAAGGGCGCTACCAGGAAGCCATAGAGGCACTGGAAGATGCCGCCAGCGTCGCACGGCGCCGACGTGAACACATCCTCTTCGAGCCCCCCGCCTGCTCGGCCATGCTCGCCCGCTGCTATCTGGCCACCGGGCACCTGGACCAGGCGGAAGAATGGGTGCAACAGGTCGACAGTGCCGGCTTTACCAACCCGCTCAATCGCGAACAGAACCAGATCAGTGTCGCCCGGGTGCAAGTGGCACTGGGTGACCCGGAAACTGCTATGCAGACTTTGGCGCCCCTGCGCCTGAGCGCCGAGAAGGACCAGCATTACCGTCACCTGGTCGAGATCCAGCTGGTTTACAGTGATGCGCTTTACGCCGAGGGCAGGACCGAGGAAGCAGAACAGATGCTGGCTCGGGCCGTAAATCGGGCAGCCGATGCCGGCTTTATGCGCCTGCTGGCCGAAGAGAGCCCCACCATCCGAACGCTGTGTCTGGAGTCACCGCAACTGAAGTCACCGGGGCGCTGGAATACACGTGTGCTGGCCATGTTGCGGGACCAGACGGAGGCGAGCATCTCCACACCCGCCCAGGCACCCACGAAGGAAGGCACTCCCCCAGCGGGCTCCCGCAACGACGAGTTGGCCGAGCCTCTCAGCCAGCGGGAACTGGAAGTACTGGAACTTATTAACCAGGGGCTGGCCAATAAAGACATCGCCAACAGCATGGGCGTAGCACCCACAACGGTGAAGGCCCATATCCGTAATCTCTATGGCAAACTGGCCGTTGGGTCGCGAACCGAGGCACTGGCCAGGGCACGGGAATTACGGTTGCTGACCTAGCGACACGCCCTGGCACGTCCAGTCTCGATCCATTTTTGTGAATTGCGTCACATTTTCTATTGTATTTAGTCGCCCACTACGCCCTTTGGACGATCCGGATACGCCCCCTACTCCCTTATGATTCTTCCAACGCTGAGGGAAACCTTGGTAAGAATTCTGAAACTTCAGGCCTTCAGACTTCTTGTTCCGCGTTGTTTCGACGCCCGGGTTCGATAAGAGCCCACTCTATAAGAGCCACCCATATGGGTCGGCTCTTTTTTTATGGCTCAATGATTCGTCGGAAAGGCGGCAATGCATCCAGCAACAGTTGCCCGTACCGACGCGCAATGATGCGGCGATCCAGTATGGTGACCCGGCCCGTATCGGATTCGGTCCGCAACAGACGGCCAACGGCCTGAACCAGCTTGATGGATGCGTCGGGCACGGTGATTTCCATAAACGGATTGCCTCCGCGGTGCGTCACCCATTCTGCCAGGCTGGCCTCAATGGGATCGTCCGGCACCGAGAACGGCAGCCGCGTGATCACCACGTGGCTCAGGTATTGTCCGGGCAAGTCGATGCCCTCCGCGAAGCTGGCAACGCCGAACAGGACACTGGGGAGACCTTCATCCACACGGCTGCAGTGACGGCGCAATACTTCACCTTTTGCCATGTCGTCCTGGGTGGTGATCAACTCCGGGTAGTCTGGCGCCAGTGCGTCCCTTACCAGTTTCATCTGTTTGCGTGACGTAAACAGCACCAGAGTTGCCTTCTCGCCGGCCCAAAGGTCAGGCAGCCGCGACACCACCTGGTCGGTAAAGCTGTCGTCGGTAGGCATGGCCGTCATCGCCGGCACTTCTACTGTCGCCATATCGCCATAGCGAAAAGAGCTGGGAACCACCACAAACCGGCTGGTTTCCGGCAGACCGGCCCGGGCCTTCAGGCGGTCAAACCGGCCCAGCGCGGTGAGTGTTGCGCTGGTAAGGACGGCCCCATAGGCGCGCGACCACAGCCGGGAATACAACAGGTTGTCCGCCAGTACCGGGCTGCTGTAGAGGGTGATATCTTCCGCATGTTCCCAGCGTTGCCGCACTGCCCAGCGCGCGGCAGGCGGGCCGGCGCGCTGCTTTTTTGCCCCGTCCTGTTCACTGGCTTCCGGATCTTCCGCTGGCTGGCCAGGGTTGTCGCTCCATGCAGACCATAAACGCAGCTGGTCCTCGGCCCGGCTGTGGAACGAGCCAATCACGGGATACCAGGATTCCGCCGTATCCCGGTCGACATCGCTCGCCTTGCGTTCGTCGAAGGCCGTCTGCAGCTCCTCCACCATCACCCCTAGCTGGCGCGTGAGCGTTGCTGTGGCAATCCGGGCCTCAACTGCCAATGCGGCCATTGCTTCCGGCAATGCCCCTTCGGGATACCGCCACTGGGCGGAGCGGCGTTCTTCATTGAATTCCCAGCCGGTGTTCTGTTCCGCTTCCTCATAAACTTTCGTCAGGGTGAGATCCACGTCCCGGGACGCGGAGCCGATTCTGTCGATGGTTTTCGCCGCCTGAGTGCCAGGTGCGAGGAACGGCTGCATCTTGCCGAGCGCCTGGGAGAGCTGCTTGAGCCATTGGCGGGTGGAGTTCAGGGGGACGGACGCTGCGAAATGATTCAGCGCCTTGTCGGGCAGATGATGGGCCTCGTCGAAAATGAACAATGCGTTTTCCGGTTCCGGAAGAATCGCGCCACCGCCAAGAGCCAGGTCCGCCAGTACCAGATCGTGATTGGCCACGACTATATCGGCGTCGTCCAGATCCTTGCGGGCATCAAAGAAGGCGCAGCTGTCGAAATAACTGCAATGGCGATTGGTGCACTGGCGATGGTCCGTGGTGACCTGTCGCCAGACATCGTCGGGAATCTGGTCCGGCCAGTGATCCCGGTCGCCGTCCCATTTGCGGGAGCCATAGCTGGCGAGCATGTCCTCGAAGAAGGCCCGGGTTCCGGGTTCTTCCTTGCCGGGACCATCCAGGAGGAACAGCGGCATGGTATCGCTGTCACCATTGCCCTCGTCGTGAAGGCGAGCTTCCAGCCGGGACATACACAGGTATCGGCCGCGGCCCTTGGCCAGAGTCCAGGTGAAATCCTGCTTGCTGTGTCTTTTCAGATCCGGCAGGTCCTTGTGGACAATCTGGTCCTGCAGCGCCACGGTCGCAGTGGAAATCACCAGGGTTTTACCCAGTGCCCGAGCGACAGGAATAGCTGCAATCAGGTAGGCCAGGGTCTTGCCGGTGCCCGTCCCTGCTTCCACCACACAGGCGCCCGCCGGTGATGTACGCTGGCCGTCGTTCTCGGTGATATCGCCCATATAGCGGGCGATCTCCGCTATCATCAGCCGCTGGCCATAGCGAGCTCGGATGTCCTTGCCTGCCAGCACATCGCGGTAGGTCTGTTGTATCTGCTGCTTGACGTCCTCGGAAAGTGCCATTACCGGGGGCTCACCCAGTTCCGGACAACACCGACACGGAATCGGCGGCCGTCCATACTCAGCTCCACACCTTCCTCGGTAATCCGCTCGACGGTAATGCCCGAGAAGGACTCCCCCGGGCGCAGATAGTTGTCATTGATCATCACCCGCCTGGACGACGGCTCGGACGCATAGATGTGACTGTTAAAAATCAGGTCAGGTACTCGTTTCTGGAATGACAATGGCAGCTCGACAAGGTGTGGAGTGCGTGCAGCAGCCGCTCCGTCGTCGGCTGCACTTGAAGGATTAACCGCGCTGGGCTCCCTGGGGCTCGGAACGATTACTGTGGGCCGTTCCCGCTCCATTTCCTCAACCGTGGGCTCAACGGTCCCTGGCATGGGTATCTCGACCGCGTTGGCAAGCGTATTGTCAGGTGTCGCCGGCGTCGCCGCAGGCGCAGGCAGCGACTGGATCGACGACTCAGACCCGGACAGAACCGGCTCCGGCGCGGATGCAATGGGTTCTGCCTGCGGGACCGGGGCAACAGTGTCTGTTGAGGAGGTGGCAGGCACTTCCCGTGTCGCGGTTACGGAGGCCCGGGGCCAGAATACCCAGGCCAGGATGACGGCATTCAGGACAAGAGCAATGGTCACCACCCACACCAGCACCGGTACTGCCTTTTTCTTCGGCTTGTGGATCATCTGGACCTGTTGCCCGAGTTCCGGAACCCGCCCCTGGCGGCGCTCTGTTTCCGACTTTCTCAGGGCGTCAAGAATATAGGACATGTCAGTTTATCATCCCCCCTGAATAAAGCCGGGGACCATCGGATTCCAGGTCGTTATTCATCTGTATGATGGTCATGGCACCGGCAATACCGTCAACCGTCAGACCTTTGCGCTCCTGGTACCAGCGAACCTGTTCCTCAGCGGGCATACGGTTCACCCGGTTTTCTTCTTCACGGGAACTCGAGTAACGGCTGGCCAGCTCCATCATCCGCGAGCCCATCCATATCTGTTCTGACACATCGTCGTCGCCCCTGTCATCTTCGCGCTGCCGGATATGGGGAGGCAACTCCCAAAGCACCGTGAACTCACCGAACCAATAGGGCTCCAGGCTGGAGAAACTTACATCGCGCTGGCCACCCGGAAGCTCGATGGTTGCCCGGTTGTTGTCGAGGCCACTCAATACCGCGTAGCGGCTGCTCCCGTCATCATTGCGAAGCTGCAGAATCGCCGGCCGGTTCAGATACTCCAGGCTCCGTCGTGAGCCCCGGTTCTCCAGGCATCGGAGGCCCTCTTCCTCGGCATAACGGCAGGCGACGGGATTATCGGATACCCGGTACTCCCGTCCCCAGACACTGAACAACTCGGTAAATGCGGCCGGCAAAGACAAGGTATCACCGGAATATTCGAAGCCTGGCAGTGCCTCCTCCGTGACCACGGGTTCTGGTGAAACCTTCGGCGAAGACTCTGCGGAAAGCTCTGGCGAGGCTTCCTCTGGCAGCTCTACCCGTTCGATCATGCCGGAGAATGCCTCACTGCCCGCTTCTGCGGTCGCATCCCGAGTTGTCCCCCCTTCCCCTGGCAGGCGATCCAGCGCCCAAGCCGTCATGATAAAGGCCATGACAATACTGGCCACTACCAATAGAACGTGGGCTTTACCGGTAGACCCGCCGGATCGCCGTCGGGACCGGTTTCCATTCACTTCCCGTGCTGCCGTGCGTATGTGGGACGCTCCAATCTGATGCTCCCCCTCGGCATAAGCCCCCAGCAAAGCGCGATCACTGATCAGGTTGATCAGCCTGGGCACACCATGGCTGGCACGGAACAGGGCCCTGATGGCTGCATCCGTGAAAATCTCACCACGAAGACCGGCAACGCTGAGCCGGTAGCGCAGATAGGCTTCTATTTCCTCACGTCCCAGTGCATCCAGGTGATAACGCGCCGTAACCCGCTGGTTCAGTTGGCGTAACTCCGGCAGTTCCAGAATATCCTGTAATTCCGGCTGGCCCAGTAATACGATCTGCAACAGCTTTTTCTCGGCGGTTTCCAGATTGGTAAGCAGACGCAGTTGTTCCAGCACTTCGGCCGAGAGGTTCTGGGCCTCGTCGATCATCAGAACCTTGTGGCGACCGGCAGCATGGGCCTTGAGCAGATCATCATTGATCAGTCCCACCATGTCCTTGATGGACGCCCCTACCGGATGGGTAATTTCCAGTTCATCACAAATGGACGATAACAACTCCCGGGCGGACAGCCTGGGGTTAAGGATGAGGGCAATATCAACGTGATCTGGCACGTTTTCGATGAAACAGCGGCTGACCGTGGTCTTACCGGTACCGACTTCGCCGGTAATGACGATGAAACCACCCTGTCCCTGCACACCATACATCAGATGCGCCAACGCTTCTTTGTGGCGCTCGCTGAGATACAGGTAGCGGGGATCGGGAGCAATCGAAAACGGGGGTTCCCGAAAACCGAAGAAATCGTAGTACATGAGTGTCCAGTCAGGTGCTCAGGCGGAGCTTGCGGGAGCCGCCATCGGGCTCCCCGGCTATCGCAGTATCATACCGCCCGGCTCCCGGGGCTGTCATCTCATGATGTGCTCGAATCGGCACTGCTTACCAGTCTCAACTCAGCGCCGGAGCGGCGTTGCTGGGTTTTGAGCCTGCTAATGCAGCGCTCCAGCGTCTTGGAGATCCGGGCATGGGAGCGGATCATGGATATCTTCGGCCAGGTCGCCCGTTCACCCTGAAGTATCATCTCCCGCACCCACGCAGGGTCGGGGTTGGCCAGCATGCGGCGGTAATCCTGCAGCCGGTAGGACGGCGAAATCGTCACATCGCCGGAATATCGCTGCCCCATAATGGTGTGCATCTGGCCCGCCATCTGACGAAAAATTTCAGGCCGCACCCGCTTTCGCAGGTAATCAAAAATTCCCTGACCGTGAAACTGAATTTCCGACTTCAGCAGATGCAGCGGCAGGTTGGCAATACTGATTTTCTCGTCCCGTCCACGACGATTCAAAAACGGTACCACATGGGGATTGGTCTGGCTGACGATGGTGAAGTTCACGTCGTACAGGTGCATCAGTCGCTCGATTGGCAGGTCACTGACCACTGAGCCATCCACGAACTTGAGGCGGGACATGTAGGGCAGAATTTTACCCTCGATGTCTTTTTTCATCAGCGGCACCGGTGGAAAAATACCCGGCACCGCCGCACTGGCCAGCACCGCGCTCCACACCAACAGATACGGAGATGTATAACCGCACAACAGGCGGGCCTTCTGATGGGTCTGAACGGGAGAAACGCTCACATTGATCGAGCGACCACTTTTCTGGAAGGCTTCCTCGAAGGTGTATTCCCCGATATTGGCCCGCAGGCAACGCTTCAGTTGTTCCTGGTCCATCAGGCCGTCCCCGCGAATGGCACTGACAAGGCCTCGCCATTTCCAGGCCTTGAGGTCGTGATTTTCCGGCACCAGCATTTCCGGTACTTCGGCATCACTGTGGACACCCAGTATTCCGGCAATGATGGCGCCAATACTGGAGCCGGCAATTACCTGGGGTAAAAGACCTTTTTCCCAGAGTGCCTTGATTACCCCGAAATGAAACATGCCCAGAGTTGCACCACCACTTAGCAACAATGCCGGTCGCCCGAAACTGGTGAGCGTATCGCGGAAGAACTGCAGCTTGTCCGCAACCGGAAATCCCGGGACCGTGGTGTCGCAGAGAAAATCCAGCGACTCGCACACCTGGGCGATGTATTCCTCAATGAGATGCTTGGTGCCAACGTGGGAGCGAGTGTAAAGGGCCGTATTGCCCATGTTACCCAGATCGTGGTGCAGACCTTCCCGCAGGGCACGCTTCAGGCGCTCGAAGTCGTTCTGCTGGCGATAGCTCCGAAGGTTGCTGAGGCGGTCGTAGATCAGTTCGTAGTGGTACTGGTCGGATGCAAAATCTTCCTTCCACTCGACATTGCCTTCCAGAAAATCCAGCTCCAGGGCGGCCGCCTTCCACACCTCATAATTGGGCGCGTCCGCCATCATCTTACGGAACTTGCGGATACGGTCATCGGCCATCAGGTTAACCTCCCTTGTCGCTGCTGCTAGACTCTTCCGTCAGAAATCCTCCAGCATCAGATCTTCGTCATTATCGCTGGCAAAGGGATCATTCACTGTCCGGCCATCATTAATCAGGTAGGCGCGGCGTTGAAGATAGGCGTTCCGTACAAATGTATAGTTATCACCGGACATGAAGGCCTCGGCGGGAATCAGATCGGCGCGCTTGTCTACAACCTGCAGTGCCCTGGCATAATACTTGTCAGGGCTTTCTGCAAGATCCCAGGCCGAGGGCAATACCAGGATATCCGTGGCAAACCCTCCAAAGTCTCTGGGGTTCGAGGGGCCCAGGAACGGAAGCATCAGATAGGGACCGGATTCCATGCCCCAGTACCCGAGCGTCTGGCCAAAATCTTCCGGCCGTTCCGGCAATTCGAACATGGTGGCTACATCGATGAACCCACCAAGCCCGAAAACGGTGTTGTAGGTGAACCGTCCGGCGGCGACCACCGCCGCTTCGCCCTTGAGCTGAAAAATACTGTTGGCGAAGTTTCGGAGTTCTGTGAGGTTATTGAAAAAGTTGGTTACACCACGGTCGGCAAAACCCGGCATAATGGCACGATAACCCTTTGCAATGGGCCGCAGAAACCAGTTATCAATGGTTTCATTGAACCGGTACACCTTGCGGTTCCAGTCCTCGTAAGGATCGACCTCGCTCGCCGGCGCATCCAGCGCTTGCCCGGCCATCTCCGGGTTGGCAGGCTGAACGGTTTGCGCCTCCGCGCCGCTGGCGAAAAGGAACAGTGCAAGCAGGGCGCCAAATAGCCGGGGCCGGAAAAAAACTTGTCTCATCATCAAACCTGAGGTTGTTAAAAAAGGAGCACACCGATGTCAGTACCCGGGAATCTTGTCAGCACCCTTTCCATGCCGCTGCGCTGGGGTGATATGGACGCATACGGTCACGCCAACAATACGGTTTATTTCCGCTTTTTCGAAGAAGCCCGTATCACCTGGCTGGCATGCCTTGAACTTGGCGCAGAAAATGACCCCGACGGACCCATCATTATAAAGACCAGCGCTACCTTTCTGAAGGAACTTTCTCATCCGGCAACGGTGGAAGTGAAAACATACGCTGACAAGGCAGGCAATTCCAGTCTCGACACCTACCATACCCTGACAGATGCCGAGAGCGGGGAGCTTTACGCGGAAGGTTACGCAAAAATTGTCTGGTTTGACCGCACCAATCGCACATCCATGGCCCTGCCGGAAAAACTCAGGGCGTTAGCGGCCAGCTAACCGCAATCGCCCTTCATGCATGGCTTCGTTCTATCGGCGGCGAACCACAACGCTGCCGATGGAATAGCCGGCTCCGAACGAGCAAATAACCCCCAGATCGCCGGCGCTGAAATCATCCTTGTGTTTGTGGAAAGCAATAATGGAGCCGGCGGAACTGGTGTTGGCGTATTCGTCCAGAATAACCGGCGCCTCTTCCGTATCTGCGTCCCGCCCCAGAACCTTGCGAGCGATCAGCTGATTCATGTTCAGATTGGCCTGGTGAAGCCACATGCGCTTCAGATCATCCGGTGCCAGCGACAGACCGGAAAGCTGCTTGAGAATGGTCTCTGCCACCAGCGGCGATACTTCCTTGAACACCTTCCGGCCCTGCTGGACAAACAGCTTGTCCGGCTTGTTGATGCCGGATTTGTCGCCCCGGTTGAGGAAACCGAAGTTATTTCGGATGTTGTTGGAGTATTTGGTCATCAGGCTGGTGCCCAGTATTTCGAACCCCTGACCGCCGGCTACATCGGCGTCCCGCTCGACCAGAATGGCAGTGCAGGCATCACCGAAAATGAAGTGGCTGTCGCGGTCGCGGAAATTCAGGTGGCCGGAACAGATTTCCGGGCTGACCACCAGCACTGCCCTGGCGGTGCCATTTTCCACCGCATTGACCGCCGCCTGCAGGCCGAAGGTGGCTGAACTGCAGGCCACATTCATGTCGTAGGCGAAGCCCTCGATACCAAGGGCATCCTGAACTTCAACGGAAATAGCAGGGTAAGGGCGCTGCATGTTGGAACAGGCCACAATCACGGCATCCACGTCCGAAGCGGACTTACCGGCCTGCTTCAGCGCCTCGTTGCAGGCCGCCACCGACATCTCACACTGTACCGACGGCTCATCGTTGCTCCGGTCCGGAATGTTCGGACACATCCGCTCGGGGTCCAGGATGCCTTCCTTGTCGATAACATGGCGACGCTTGATGCCAGAGGCTTTTTCGATAAACGCAGAAGAAGACGGCTGAAGTGGCTCGACATCTCCTCGGTCGATGTCGTCGGCATGACGGGCATTGTGGAGTTCCACGAAGGCATTGAATGCCTCCACCAACTCGTCGTTGGAAATGGTTGCTGGCGGTGTGTACAACCCGGTCCCGCTGATAACGGCTCTAATCACGCTAACCCCACATCATAGTTATGAATGCACCAATATTGCCCAAATACTAACACAGTCTCGGAGTTTTGCCCGCGACGACCATCGTCTTAAACCCGCGTTTTCTCCCACTGCCTGTCGAGGCGCTTCACCGATACCGGCACCGCTGTACCCAGCTGCTGGGCAAAGGAAGACACCCGGAATTCTTCCAGCATCCATCGATACAACACCAGCTCCGGGTCGCGAATACCCTGACGTTGCTGCTCATCCCGTTTACTGGCGTAACGGGACCACAATGGCTCGATCGTGTGCAGGAACTCCCTTTCCCTGCCAAGCTCTCTTGGCATTTTTTCATAACGGAGACTGGCCGCCTCGAAATAGCGGCCAAAATGGGCCAGCCACGCTGGTGGGGTCGCAACAAGAAATCCTGGATAAACAAGATTCTGGAGCTGAAACTTCAAATCGGCCATACTGTTGGCCAGCGCCAGGCTGATTTTGCCCTTCAGTTGTTTCATTACTCCATGGTAGCCGATCATGGCTTGATGCAGCCTTTCGTCCGCCTCCTCCAGCGCCGGAATGAACTCTGCCCTGCCGGCGTCGAAAGCCCGCTCGAAGGCCAGGCTGTCACGGGGCACCTCGCCCGGTACGAAATGCTGCATGGCCGTTGCCACCAAGAGGTCGTCCAGCAGCACACGGGCCTTGCCCACCGGGGCAAACATCAGCGCAGAGGCTTTGAAATGGGGCAATTTGCGGTCGATCTCATCCAGCCTGCTGCCCAGCCGGATCAGGATCAGCCGAGCCACCGCCCTGCGGGTAGCATCCTCAGCGGTCAGCCGGTCGAGGAAACGGGTCTGGCGAACTGAGTCACCCTGATCTTCCAGCGCCGGGTATACTGTTACCTCCATACCGCCTTTATCGGTTCTGACCGATTGTGCCAGTTCCCCGAAATCCCATCCCGTCGACGTTGTTGCAGGAGTGTCCCCCGGCTGCGTTCGGGTTGCTGAAGACAACGCGGCTTCCGCCCGGCCTTCCAGTTCGCTCTGGAGCTTTTCCGTCTCCCGTCCTTCTGCGATAGGCTTTCCGGCATCGTCCACAACACGCAGGTTCATCCGCAGATGCCTTGGCAAATCTTCCTGGGGCCAGGCATCCGGATCTATCCGCACGCCGGTCATTCGACGAAGCTGCTCACCCAGTTGCAGCGCAAGGGGTTCATTGGACGGCTGGAGGTTTTCCAGTGCTGCTTCCACAAAGTCCGGAACCGGAACGAAGTTACGCCGCAAGGCCTTGGGCAAGCCTTTGACCAGTGCAATACATTTTTCCCGCAGCAGGCCCGGCACCAGCCATTCAAGGCGCCTGGCAGGCAATTGCTTAAGGGCCATCACTGGTGCCTGGAGGGTGACACCGTCCCGTTCGCTGGTGGGCTCGAACTCGTAACTCAGCGGGTAACGCACACCTTCCCATTCCAGATAATCCGGGTACAGGGCACCGGCCTGCTCGTCCACCGGACGCTGGAGAATGTCGGCCTCGGTCAGCTCCATATTACGGAGTTCGTCGGCACTCAATTGCTTCCACCAGCTTTCGAAATGCCGACCACTGACAATGTCGGCCGGCAGGCGCTGGTCGTAGAAATCCACCAGTACTTCATCTTCCACCAGCAGGTCCCGGCGGCGGGTCTTGCGTTCCAGGTTCTCGACGGTATCCAGCAACTCCCGGTTACGGGCAATGAACGGCGCCCTGGACTGGTAATCCCCTTCCACCAGCGCATGACGGATAAACAGAGTGCGGCACTCGGCCGGGTCCACCTTGCTGTAGGGAATCCGCCGCCTGGGAATAATATCGAGGCCGTAAAGGCTGACCTTCTCGTAACCCATCACCTGGGCACGCTTCTGTTCCCAGTGGGGCTCAAAGTAGTGATGCTTGACCACGTGGCCGGCAAGGGGCTCGATCCATTCGGGCTCGATTTTCGCCACCACGCGGGCAAAAACCCGGCTGGTTTCGACAATTTCTGCGGCAACAACCCACTTGGGCCCGGACTTCGATACCTTGGAGCCGGGAAAGATCATCACCTTGCGATTGCGGGTCGCCAGGTATTCCTTTTTTTCCAGTTTCACGGCCACCTGCCCCAACAGGCCCGCCAGTATTGCTTTGTGAAGCGACTCGTAACTGGCCGTGTCCCTGTTCAGCTTCAGCTTCTGCTCGCGGCAGATCAGCGTGAGCTGGCGATGGATGTCGCGCCATTCCCGCATACGCATCCAGGACAGAAAGCTCTTCTGACAAAGCTTTTTCAGCTGATTCTGGGATAGTTCCTGACGCTGCTCCTCGTAGAAGTTCCAGATATTCAGGAGCGTGAGGAAGTCAGACTCCTTGTCATTGAACGGAGCGTGGGCCTGGTCAGCAGCCTGCTGCTTGTCCTGGGGTCGCTCTCTCGGGTCCTGGACACTGAGCCCGGCGATGATCACCAGAGTTTCCGCCAGGCTCCCCTGCTCGGAAGACGTTACCAGCATTCGCGCCAGGCGGGGGTCCAGCGGCAACCGGGCCATGGTACGGCCAAGGCCGGTCACCCGGCGTTTGTCGTCCACCGCGCCCAGCTCTTCAAGCAGTTTGTAGCCATCGTTGATCAGGCGACGGTCCGGCGGTTCCAGAAACGGGAAATGTCGGATGTCCCCCAACCCGGATGTGGTCATCTGCAGGATAACGGACGCCAGGTTAGTGCGGAGAATCTCCGGGTCCGTATACTCCGGCCGGTTGATAAAATCCGTCTCGTCATACAACCGGAAACAGATACCCGGTGCCACACGGCCACACCGCCCGGCCCTCTGGTTGGCACTCGCCTGGGATACCGGTTCAACGGGCAGGCGCTGGATCTTGGAACGTACACTGTAGCGGCTGATCCGCGCCACACCCGTGTCGATCACATATCGGATACCCGGCACCGTCAGGGAGGTTTCCGCCACATTGGTGGAAAGCACCATCCGCCGGCCGCGATGGCCCTGGAATATGCGGTTCTGTTCCTGGTTACTCAGGCGGGAATAGAGCGGCAACACCTCGGTATGGCGCAGGTCGGCGTGACGCAGCACTTTGCTCAGGCTACGGATTTCCCGCTCACCCGGAAGAAACACCAGCACGTCGCCCGGCGGTTGTTTTTCCGCCCGCTCGTGCTGCTCGATTTCCTCCATGGCCCGCAGTACACCGTCAGTCCACCCCTGATCCCGGTCATCCTCATCACCGGTCAGCGGGCGATAACGGATATCCACCGGAAAGGTGCGACCACTGACTTCAATCACCGGCGCATCATTGAAGAACTGGCTGAATCGCTCTACTTCGATGGTGGCCGAGGTGATAATCACCTTGAGGTCGGGGCGCTTCGGCAAAAGCTGACGCAGGTACCCCATCAGAAAATCGATATTGAGGCTGCGTTCGTGGGCCTCGTCGATGATCAGGGTATCGTAACGGTCAAGAAAGCGGTCGTGCTGGACTTCCGACAGTAGAATGCCATCGGTCATCACTTTTAACCGCGACTGCTCGGAGGTGGTATCGGTGAAGCGCACCTGGTAGCCAACCTGGCCCCCGGTCTGCTCTCCCAATTCCTCGGCAATACGGCCGGCAACCGTTCGGGCAGCAATCCGCCTGGGTTGGGTATGGCCAATCAGTCCGCGGATACCGCGGCCACTGTTCATGCAGATTTTGGGGATCTGGGTCGTCTTGCCGGAGCCGGTCTCCCCGGCGATGATTACGACCTGATTCTGTTCAATAGCCTGGCGAATATCGTCAACCCGGTCTGATACTGGCAGCGACGATGGGAACGTAGCTGGCTTGTGCAGTGCCAGACGTTCCCGGACCCTGGCCTGACCGCGGTCAAGCCATTGCGCCATTTTTTCGAGGTCCTTCTGCCCCGGATGGCCTTTCTTCCGGGCCACCAGCTTGTGAATACGGGCTGCTTCAATCTGGTTGCAGGTATCCAGCTGCTCCAGGACGGCCTTCACGGCCGCCCTGCTGTCTGGTGTATTCGCTGGCTGTTCGGGTGGGGCTTGGGTCATCGGGCCTTTTACTTGTTGTTGGCTTCGTCCCGGAGCTCACGGCGCAGGATCTTGCCAACGTTGGTTTTCGGCAGCTCGTTGCGGAATTCGAATGACTTGGGCACCTTGTAGGCGGTCAGACGTTCCCGACAGAACTCTTTCAATTCGTTTTCGGTAACACCTTCGGCGGTGGGTACCAGGAAGACCTTCACGGCCTCGCCGCTCTTGGCATCTTCAACGCCGACGGCGGCACATTCAACCACTTTTGGATGACCGCTCACAACATCTTCGATTTCATTCGGAAAGACATTGAAGCCGGACACAATAATCATGTCCTTCTTGCGGTCAACGATACGAATGTAACCGTCTTCCTGAATCAGGGCGATATCCCCGGTTTTCAGGAAGCCATCATCCGTGAAGGACTTCTGGGTATCTTCCGGACGCTGCCAGTAGCCACGCATCACCTGCGGACCTTTCACGCAAAGCTCACCCGGCTCGCCGATCGGCGTCTCATTGCCGTCGTCGTCAATGGTTTTGACTTCGGTACCCGGAATTGGCAGCCCGATGGTGCCAAGCTGAATGGCGCTGTTGGGGTTGAAGGTAACAACCGGCGAGGTTTCAGTCATACCGTAACCCTCACTGATTTCACAGCCGGTGACACGTTGCCACATCTTGGCGGTGTCGCTGGTCAGCGCCATACCACCGGAAGACGTCAGCTTTAGGCCACTGAAGTCCAGCTCCTGAAATTCCTCGTTATTACACAGCGCCACGAACAGGGTATTCAACCCCAGGAACGCGGTGAACTTGTGGTTCTTGAGCTCCTTGACGAAGCCCGGAATGTCCCGTGGATTGGGAATCAGAACATTATGGGCGCCAGCTTCCAGCATGATGCCGCAGTTCAGGGTAAACGAGTAGATGTGGTACAGCGGCAGTGGCGCAACCACCACTTCCTTGCCCTCTTCCACGGTGTCTTCCATCATCGGGCGAACCTGAAGCAGGTTGGCCACCAGGTTGCCATGGGTCAACATGGCGCCCTTGGCAACCCCCGTCGTACCGCCGGTGTACTGCAGTACGGCAATATCATCTTTCTTGCATTCAACCGGGGTGAACTTTTCCTTGCTGCCAGCGCTGAGCACCGCCGGAAGTTTGTGGGCCTGAGGGAGGTTATAGGCAGGCACCATTTTCTTGAGGTGCTTTACCGCCGCGTTCATCAGCGTGCGCTTCAGCGGTGAGTGCATGTCTGCAATTTCGGTCACAATAACGTGCTCGATGCCGGTATGGGGGAGCACTTTCTCGGCGTTATTGGCCATATTCGCCAATACCACAAGCGCTTTGGCGCCGGAATCGTTAAACTGGTGTTCCATCTCGCGGGTGGTATACAGTGGGTTGGTGTTCACCACGATCAGGCCCGCGCGCATGGCGCCAAAGACAACAACGGGGTATTGGGAAACGTTGGGCATCTGAACCGCAATCCGGTCCCCGGGTTTCAGATCGGTCTTGTTCTGCAGCCAGGCGGCAAAATTCCGGCTCTGGGTATCCAGATCGCGATAGGTGAGCGTGGCCCCAACAGCACTGAAGGCAGGCCGGTCGGCGTATTTTTTCACCGCCTGATCAAATACATCCACCATGCTGGTGTATTTGTCCAGGTTTACGTCCCGGGACACACCGGCGGGGTATTTATCCTGATAGAACTGCTCAAAATCCATCACCATCTCCTGTTAGGCGTTTGTGCTTATAATGTTTACCGATATCGGTTTGATCAAAAAATCAACCAGACAAAAGTATCAGCCTCGAAAAGTCGGGAGAGAATAGCAGTTTTGTGACCGATGAGGTAGTTTTCGAAGCGGAACTGTAGCTTTTGTAGCCAACACGACAATAGCCCTTTCACCAATAACGACACCCAGCGGAGCCCCTATGAGCGATACTCTCGATACGCTTGAGAACATTACCTATGAAGAGCTTCAGGAAGGCGACTCTGCAACCTATGTCAAGACACTCACCGAAGACGAACTGGTGCTCTTTGCCGCCGTATCCGGCGACGTGAATCCGGTACACCTGGATTCTGAATTTGCGGCCGAGTCCGCGTTCCGGGAGCGCATCGCCCATGGTATGTGGAGCGGCTCACTGATCTCCGCAGCGCTGGCCACCGTGATGCCGGGGCCGGGCACCATTTATCTGGAACAGAGTCTGTCGTTCAAGCGCCCGGTGAAACTGGACGACACCCTTACCGTCCACCTGAAAGTGCTGGCCAAGGAACGAAAGAACCGCGTCACCCTGGCATGCGATGTTCGCAACCAGAATGATGAGCAGGTGGTCACAGGCGAGGCGAAGGTGATCGCCCCCACCCAGAAAATGTCATTCAGCAAGCCGCGCCTGCCAAAAATCACCATTGAGCGCTAGCCTGGCAGGAAATCGATGGGGAACCTCACCGTGCGGGCTTCCACATCGTCTTGCCCGAAATTGAACAGTCGTACCCGGGTGGCGATACGCTGCTCCAGGTTGTCGTTATCCAGCTCCGAACTGACTACCTCACAGCGGGATACCGAACCGTCGGGCTCGATCACCAGCTCCAGCATAACCTTGCCCTCCAGGGTTGGGTCCTGCCGCAGTTCCCGGCGATAAAGCGAATACAGTGCGGTTTTCTGGGCGTCAAACACCTGCCGGATGTTGCTCATGGCACGTTCGCCAGGGCCTGAATCCGGCGCTGGCGCTGGTTCGGGAGCGACCTCCTGGGCCACTTCGACCTCTCGGACTTCATGGCCGGCAACGGCAACTTCAGCCTCAGGAGCCAACTCACGACCTACCCCTCCGCTGCCAGCCAGGGCTGCCTCGCGGTCAGCATTCCCCGCGAACAGGTCGCCGGAATCGGGGCTACCCCCAGTGTCGACGTTTGCGGAAAGGGTTTCCACCTGCTTCTCTTCCGGCGCGCGCATACTTGCAAGCTGATCCTTCATCGCCAGGAGCCCCGAACGGGAAGCGGTTTCACGAGCCTGCTCCACGGTTTGGCTGGGTTTGGGCCTGTCAGGCTCCGGTGGTGTCGTTTTTTTGACCGTCTCGGCAACCGACGGGGCTGGCGCCTCCGGTTCTGCCGCCTCGGGTTCCACAGGTTCAGGTTCTGGCTCTGGTTCTGGCTCTGGTATGGCCACGGGTTCCGGCGGCTCGGGTTTCTCCACAAGCCGGGCCAGCTGGGGTGGTATCTCTTGGGCTTCGCTGCGCTCTGGCTCCGGCAAATTCACTGTCGGAATCAGTAATGCCGGTGGAAGAAACACCGCAAGCATGACCATAAGGGCCAGTAAAAAGCGGCGGCGCTCGCCTTTCTCCGCGCCCCAGGGCAAGCCGGAAGGGAGGTTCTGTCGGTCAGCCACTGCTTACCTCCCTGGCTGACTCCACGGCCAGCCGTACCTGGCGGAATTCTTCATCGATACAGGTCTGCATGATCTTTCTCAGCAGCCGGTAATCAGTCGAGCGCCCGGCCATAATAGTCACTTCGTGGCCCTGATCCGGCACCTCTCCCCGGCGCTCCCTGACCCATGCGAGTTCGTCCGCCAGACCACCGATCGTCCTGTCACCGGTCTCGATACTGTCCAGCCTGGCCACTTCACGCCCCTGAACCAGAATGGACTGGCCGATCACCTGCACCATCATGGATTCCACGGCGTCATTCGTCGCGGTGGACTCAGGAAGCGGTACCTCGGCCGTATTCTGCATGACCTTCACATCGGACGAGTTCACCATCAGAAAGAACACCAGGATGGTGAAGATATCCATCAGTGAGACCAGATTGAGCCCCCCAGGACGGTGCATACGCCTGTAGTGTCTCTGTATCCGGCGGGCGCGGCGGGATGTTTTCATGCGCC
Source organism: Marinobacter sp. (assembly GCF_039977835.1). GTDB lineage: Bacteria > Pseudomonadota > Gammaproteobacteria > Pseudomonadales > Oleiphilaceae > Marinobacter. Next base: position 114,547 of record NZ_JBDWCL010000072.1, read on the forward strand.
CTCCCCCGTACCCGTCAGCGTCCTGTCTTCCGGCGCATCGGCCAGTGCAACGTCCGGAAACAGCTCCCCTTCCACCACGCTGGCAGCCACCACGGCGGGATATGAACGAAGGGTATCCATGGCGGTGACCAGTGTCTGATAGTCAATATCCGGGCCGACCTCCAGGACGATATCGGTCTTGTCGGGAACCCGTTTCTTGACCAGCTTCAGAGTCTCCCTCAGGCCGTCGAAATCCTGCTCCCCCTCTACCAGCGGGAGTGTCCGAATCACGCCCCGCTCACTATCCAGCACTTCCAGGCCGGCCGGAATCAGGGCAACCACAAGCCGCAGCTCTTCGGCCTCGGGCGCCTCACCCGCATCCATGCCGGGGAAATTCAGTTCAATCATGCGAATCTGACTGAACACCATGCCCAACAAAAGAACCGGCACCAGCACGATCATCAGGTTCAGAAACGGCGTGATGTCGAGATCGGGATTGCTGACAAGCCTGCGATGCCTTCGTCTCATACTGCTAACCCCCGGCTCAGGCGGCGGATTGACGCGGTGAAGACTGCTCGGAAATGATGTTCAGCAGTTTCACACCAGCCATTTCGAAACTGTCGACAATTTCGTTGGTGCGGGTCTGGAGCAGCGCGTGAAACATCAATAGCGGAATGGCGGACATCAAACCGAAGGCGGTGGTATTCATCGCCACGGAGATACTTTCCGATAACAGGGACGCCTTCTGTGACGGGTCCGCTGAGGCCACCGCCGTAAACGCGGCAATCAGCCCGATGATGGTACCAAGCAGCCCCAGCAAGGTGGCTACGTTAGCCAGAGTCGCAAGGTACTGGGTGCGCTTTTCCAGCCTGGGCAGCACTTCCATCAGCCCCTCTTCCATGGCGTATTCCACGTCTTCGCGGGGATGATTGTTCAGGAGCCTGCCGATACCGGCGCTCATGATGGAGGCGATGGCGCTGTCGGAAGTGGTGGCCGCCTTCATGGCACGCTGGTAGTCCCGCTTTCGCAGGAGCGGCAGTATGCCTTTCTCGAACGCCATCCGGTTGCGGCGGCGCACGGAGGCCAGGTATACAAAACGTTCAATCGTAATGGCCAGGCCAACGGCCAGCACCAGGGCGATCGGGTACATGAAGGGGCCACCTTCCTGAAAAAAACCAACAACAGTTTCCAGCATATTCAGACTCCCGTTTTCACTGCAGGGACAGAGTGGAATCCAGAGACGGATTCAGCGTTTCACGAAATCTCCGGTGACGCTCCAGCGTCAGCGGGTCCTTGGGTTCAAGCAATTCGTCGTTACCGGCCTCCAGCTCCGCCCGGGTACGGCGTGGCAAGGTGGGTGGCTGCCAGGGCAGAATATAGAGCACTGCCGGATCATCGTCCCCGGTGTGACGGGTAATACCATCCACCGTAAGCGCTACGGTTTCAGCGTCGTTCGCCAGGGACTGTGGCGACATTGCGATCAGAAAAACCGTAAGCCCGGTAACGGTCATCAGCAGCGATTTGCGCATCTATTCAACCCTCCTTTCCAGATCCGCAATCCAGCCCGCTACCTGTTTACCCTCGGCTTCGGAAAGATCCTGATAACGCCTGTAATGACGTAATGCTGTGTCCAGGTCGAGCAGATAGAGCTCTGAGATGACCGCCAGGTTGTAATGCAGCTCTTCCGTATCCGGTGAGTGCTCCAGGCCTTTTCGCAATATTGATATGGCCTCTGCAAAACGCCCCTCTTCCCGCAACAACAACGCAAGGTTGTTCGCCGTCATGGCATTGCGCGGGTCCAGGCTGAAAGCCTGCCGGTACTGATCGAGTGCCTGGCCAGTGTTTCCCTGCTGCTGCGCATGCCATGCCTGGCGGACCAACTCGCCAGCCCCCGCGCTGTCAGTCTCCGCGGGTTGGGGTTCCGGCGTACTGGCACATCCGGCGACAAACACAAACAGCCAGAACATCAGCAAAACGGAGCGAAGCACGTCAGGCACCATCGTTAGACTCCTCATTCCATGTCATCCAGCGAACGTCCCGGTCATAACGGCCGGGAAAGAGTTTTGCCAGCACCTGAAGGCTTTGCTCAACCCACTGATCGAATACACCATCCGCCAGACGCTGATGATTCCTGGCATGCAGCTTGATGGCCTTCTCTTCGAACGGATACGCCTCTTCCTCCAACAGCATCTGATATTGCATGGTCTCGAGTTCGTTCAGTTCCGCAGGCGCTTCCGAGGCTATCAGGTCCTCCGCCATCACCCGGTAAAGTTCGGCCCGCCGGTAGAGAATTTCCGAACCCAGGGCCTCACCATCAAGCTGCTCAGCCTGTAACAGGCGGGTCCGGGCCGCCTCCAGTGCCTGCCGCTTTTTCTCAAGCGACGGCCCCAGGGGGTGTTGCAATGACACGTCGGCGAACCGCTGCGCTTCGCGCTCCCCCAACACAACCGCGGCCCGCCCGGCCCAGGCAAGGGTTTCGTCCGAGCGCCACTGACTGGCCAGTTCGCGCTCAACCAGTTCGGTGCGATATCTGAATGGTTCAACGTCAGCCTCTACCAGGCGCTGGCGCATCATCTGACTGCGGATGTGGGTGGTCGCGTCGGATACGGCAAGTGCGTCACCTCTGTTCAGCCACGCAACGTAAATGCGGTTTCGACGGTCCAGGGCATTGGCCTGGTGATACAGTTCCGCCGCTCTGAGCTGACGCTCCCACCCCGGTGACTCGCCCCCGGCTACCGCCATGAGCTCGTCTGCGGCACGAACGGGCTGGTCTGAAGACTGGTATGCGAACACCAGTTTTTCACTGACTGTGCTGGCAAGCTCGTGTTGCGGATAGTCGGTACGGAAGCGGTTCAGTTCATTAACCCCCGCCTGCCATCGCTCTGCCTGAAGCAACGTATTGGCTGCGTCGTAACGGCCCTTGATGGCAATATCAGACCCCGGGAGCACGGATTCCACCCGCTGATAATGAGCAACGGCCCGGTCGGTGTTACCTTCGACAGCGGCCTGCTCGCCCTGATAGTAGATACTGCTTGCCAGTTGGCGCTGGAGACTTTCACTGTCTTCGCCCTGCCTGTCCGGCAGTTCACCGGCTTCCAGTAACGTCAGCGACTTGCGCCAGGCGTTTTCAGCCAAACCGTACGACTCCCCGGCAAGATGGGCGTTGCCGGCCACCAGCCAGGCACTGTACCGCTCCTGGACACTGGCCGCCGGGTGGGCAATGGCGGCCTCGGCAAATCGCAATGCGTCGTCATGGCGGTTCCGCGCCTGAAACCGGTTGGCAATATCGGCGGCAAGCCCTGGCAGTCGCTGATCCTCCGGGAAGCTACCGTGAAAACGTTCTGCTTCAAGAGCCAGATCGTCCAGTGTCAGAGCCAGAGCGAACCGGTTATCAACGGCACCACGCTGAAGGACCACCGCTGCCCAGGCAGCATCGGCCGCACCCGGGTATCCGCTGGTGTCATAGGCCGCGTGTCGGAAACCGGCAAGCGCATTGCGGTAATCACCGGCCTGCAGGAAGGCATCGGCGGAAAGTCTGAGCACTTCACCGGGCTCGGCCATCCTCGGAGCCAGTTGGTGGTAGTATTCCGCGGCCAGGCGGAACTGTTCCTGCTTACGACCTGCGGCGGCCTCTGTCGCCTCGTCATAGTGATAATCCGCCAGCAGCCGGCTGAAATCCTTCCAGCGCTGACGATCAGCCCCGGCAAGCATCTGGTAACGCTCCCCGGCCGCAAACCCGCTCACGTACTGCGCACGGGCTTCCCGCGCCTGATCTGAGCGCCCGGCCATGAGCCAGACATCGACGTTCTGGGCAAGGAACGCGGGTACTGCGGGATGGTTGTGGTGCTCATCAACAAAGCGGCGGTTGACCGCAACACTCTGTTCGTACCGGGCATTGCCTGCATAGTAGTCAGCAAGCCGATCATAAAGCAGATAGTCGTAGGCCCTGCCACCAGCCCTGCTCAACCATTGAGCGAGTGAATCCGCACCCCGGTCGTTCGCTGCCATCTGCGCGATAATCCGGAAGGTGTCGTTGACCAACCCGGCTTCATTGGCAGGGATCTGGCGGAAGCTGTCGGTTTCGGCGCTGAACCGGTCCAGGACCGCCAGGAAAGTTTCTCCGGCTCGTTCCCAGGCGGAAACGCCCTGCTTGTACTGGCTCCAGCCCTGCATGTAGTGCGCCTTGGTTTTCAGGCTTTCCGCGCCGTCTCCCGAGATTACGCGGCTATACTCAGATTCCGCTACGGCGTAATCACCCGCCGAGAACGCCGATTCGGCGATCCGGAATCGGGCTTCGGGCACCAGGGGCGAAGAGGGGTACAGGCCCACAAGCTGCCGCAGACGATCAATAGACTCTTCCGCCTGCCCGGTGTAGGCATGGGCTTTAGCCATCTGGTACAGCAACTCATCAAGCCGGCCCTGGTAGGAGCCCCGGTCAAGAATCGACTCGTAGCTGTCCAGAGCCTGAAGATATACCTGCTGCTCCCGTTCGTTGCTGAAACTGACGTCCTGTTCCGTGACCTTCTGTATGTTCGATAACCGGTTCAGTGCATCAATCCGCACTTCAGGCTCGTCCGAGCTATCGAACAGCCGCTGGTAGCGCCGGGCAACTTCAGCGGGAGATATGGCGGGCATGGGGCGGGATTTGAACTCGAGAAACACTGGCCGCATATCACCAATGGTTTCACCGTCGCGCCCCAGTTCTACCCGGAACGACTCCTGGGCCATGGTGCTCTCGCCAGACAGCAACAGCACCAGAGAGAGATACGCAAGGCGCCTCATGGCTCACCCCGTTCGATGTTCTGCAAGGCCAGATATTCATAAAGATGCGCGATCTGTTGCTCAGTACGATCCAGGGCAAAGGCCATGCGATGGTCCTGCTCTTCGACATAGGCCAGCGCAATCTCGTCGAGGGTCTTTTCAGCGTCATTCCGGAGCCGGAGGGCCCTGCTTCGAATCCCTCGCACTCGCTCAAGAGCCTCACTCGTGCGGGTTAGTAATTCGTTGAGGTACTGGCCTCTCGCTGCCAGCCTCCGCTCCAGCTTCCCCAGAGACATCTTCAGGTCCGCTAATGTCAGGGCGGCACCGCGTAACGCCTCCTGTCGGGCAACCGAGGTGGCACGTTCGTTCAGCGTATTAATACGCCCGGACAATGCCTCAATCTCCTCGTTAAAGTGGTTGCCAGCGGCAGCCGAAGTCTTAGCAGACTCCAGACGCTCCCTGATAGCACGGCGGAACACTTCGAGACTGTCTTCACGCTGAGCAAACTGCTGGTCAATCTGCTCCAGTTCGGCTACACGTTTAACGGCGTTCTGCGCGTCGGGCTGTTCCATGAATCGCAGCAGGTAGGCGGTTCGTGGCTGGGTCAATGTCCTGCTGTCGGCGAGGAACCACTCGGCGTTGGAATCCCGGGCGTCCCGGACCAGGGCCTGGTAGGCGCCCTTACTTCGAATCTGGTCTGCCAGTTTCCGCAGGGTAACCCGCTCGCTCTCGAACGAGGCGTTTGCCGCCAGGTAAGCTTCCCCAGCCTGCCCGAGATAGCCGGAAAGATCGTACCCACGGCCCGTGCCAAGCCAGGCGTTAGCCACACCGGGGTAAGCCAGTGGGTATTTTTTGGCACGATGCCACGACTGCATTGCCGCCCGGTGGTTTCCGCTGGCGGATAGTGCCAGGCCATGGAGATAAAGGCCCTGCGGCGTGCTGTAACTTTCGAGGGGGACCTTTTCCAGAAAACTGATGGCCTTGTCGTGGTCCTCGTGCTTATGGGCGAGGTGCCCTGCCCGTATCAAAAGCCGGCTTTTCAGTTCATCGCTGCGGCGGCTGTCCGAGTCCTTTTCGGACATGGCCAATGCCACACGCAGCGCCACCAGTGCACGGGAGGGGTTCAGGTCCCGCTTGCCATAATCAGCCGCGATATTCATGTAACCCAGGGCCGACCAGTAACCCGGCTCCATGGACGCCAATACCTGCCCGGCCCTGTCTGTTTCCCCCGCCTCACGGTGGATTTCGGCCAGGCGGTACAGGGCCTGCTGGCGGGCGTCACCGTTGGCAAGTTTTGCTGCGGTTTCGAGATACTTCCTCACGTTCTCCGGCTCGCCCCTGCTGTCAGCCAGCTCTGCCAGCAGAAGCGCGGCCTGGCCACGGTAATACTGCCCTGTCAGGAGTTGCTCAAGCAGCTCCCGGGCCACGTTGCCACTACCGGTTGCCATCATCGCTCTGGCGCGGGCAAGCTGGCCCGCTTCAGTGGGCAGATTCCGGGTATAGCGCAATGCCGCGGCCGGGTCTCCGGAGTCCAGCGCAAATTTTGCAAGACCACCGAGCAGTTGCGAACCGGCATCACCCTCAGCATTGGCATGTACCGGCATACCGGCCAACGCGAGGACCATGGAACCAATGCATGCAACGAGCCTGAGCCTCAGCGCCATCATTCCGCCCTATTTCCATTCCTGAAACGAGACAACCGGTTCAAAATCGGGCGCCCGGGCATCCAGCGTCATCTGGATGCGGGATTCGCCGGGGCGTTTGCGGAAATCATGGGTGACTGCTCTGCGAACAAACCGCTCGTTCGCGGATCGGGCGGTCAGTACGGCTTTCAGTTGATGGGTGCCATGGGGGAGGTTGCCGATGTAGAGTCGCTGGACACCGCCGCGCTTCAGTGAACTGCGCTCACGTTCGGTATAAAGATGGGAAGCCACTGGCGTGTCATCGAGGTACAGCTCCACCGTGTCGAGCTCAAGCCCTTCCCGATCCTTGAGTGTCAGAAAAACTGCCACCTGGGTATCCGCAGGATACAGCACCTCTTCTTCGAGTTCGTAGAGAGTCTGGCTGAGGTCCGCCACGTCGGCTTTGAGGCGATCTATCTCGGTGTCGAGCGTATCGGCGAATCCCGCTGGTGCCGACAGAGCCTGGGTTACAAACAATGCCACAGCCGCGGCCACCGTAACTCCGAATCTACGCCGAACTGGCTCTGTTACCTGCGCTATAACCTGCGCTCCGGCGATCATACGCATTCTGCCTCCAGCAATGTTCTGTAACAAACTGGCGGAAAGAGTAACACTTGGTAACAGGCAAGAACGGTATCCAGATCACCAATTGGACATCCGAAAGCGTCGGTTTTTTTGACAAGAGCAAAACAGGGAGGAGTGTCACGTTACGGCAAGGTGGGGGACTATGGCACTAATTAATTGATTTTAAATACTTAGTTTTACATGGCCCCGGACTTGCACGTATTGAGACGCGGGGGAGCTATTTTAGCCACCCCGTTTGATATGCCGAGCTTAGCCGATGCCCTCAACCGCATCGGCTTTTTTTATTTGCTTAACTGCTTCATGGCCGATTCCAGGCCTTCGATCGTCAGCGGGTACATGTGGTCATTCACCAGTTGCCGCATCATACCCAGCGAACCACCCTGCCCCCAATAGCTCTCCGGAAGCGGATTAATCCAAACCACCTTGCGGAAATGATCGCTAATGCGCTGAAACCATGTTGCCCCGGCTTCTTCGTTCCAATGTTCTATGGAACCCCCAGGGTGTGAAATTTCATAGGGTGCCATGGTGGCATCCCCCACAAAGATCACCTTGTAGTCCGGGGTGTACTTGTGAAGGATATCCCAGGTGCTGATGGTTTCGTTCATCCGGCGAATGTTGTTCTTCCACACACTCTCGTAAACGAAGTTGTGGAAGTAGAAGTATTCCATGTGCTTGAACTCCATCCGGGCGGCAGAGAACAGCTCTTCGCATACCCGCACGTGAGGATCCATGGAGCCGCCGACATCAAAGAAGATCAGCACCTTCACCGCATTGTGCCGCTCCGGAACCATTTTAAGGTCCAGATAACCGGCGTTGCGGGCGGTGGAGCGGATAGTGTCGTCCATGTCCAACTGGTCCGCAGCGCCCTGACGGGCAAATTTTCGCAGCCGGCGCATCGCCACTTTGATATTGCGGATGCCCAGGGTAATGCTGTCATCCAGGTCCTTGAACTCGCGCTTCTCCCACACCTTCACGGCGCGGCCGTGCCGGCCCTTGTTCTGACCAATACGAAAACCTTCCGGGTTGTACCCATTGGCACCGAACGGGGAGGTACCACCGGTACCAATCCACTTGTTGCCCCCCTGGTGACGCTCCTTCTGTTCTTCCATGCGCTTCTTGAAGGTTTCAATCAGCTCTTCCAGGCCACCCAGGGAATCGATTTTGGCCTTATCTTCCTCGGACAACTGTTTTTCGAATTCCGCTCGCAACCAGTCGTCCGGAATCAGGGCTTCCATAAGGTCATCGAGGTTCTCAATACCCTCGAAATAGGCCTGGAAGGCACGGTCAAATTTGTCGAAATGGCGCTCGTCCTTGACCAAACACACCCGCGCCAGGTAATAGAATTCCTCCATGTTGGCAAAAGCCAACCGGTTCTGCAGGGCTTCCAGCAGGTCAAGGAATTCACGCAGGCTGGCGGGGACCTTTGCGCGCCGGACTTCGAGAAAAAAATCAATCAACATACAGTGTTGCTCTTGCCGGATTTCAGCCGCGACGACGGGCCATGAAGGCCAGTTTCTGCAGCAGGTGGACATCCTGCTCGTTCTTCACCAGAGCGCCGTAAAGTGGCGGCAAGGCGGAACTGGTGTCCTTTTCCTGCAACATTTTGGCAGACAATTCGTCCGCCATCAGCAGTTTCAGCCAGTCAATCAGCTCGGAGGTAGAAGGCTTTTTCTTCAGGCCCGGCACCTTGCGTACATCAAAGAATACCTCCAGCGCATCCCGCACCACCTGCTGCTGCAGGCCCGGGAAATGCACGTCCACAATGCTCTTCATGGTGTCGTGGTCCGGGAAGCTGATGTAGTGGAAAAAACAGCGGCGAAGGAACGCATCCGGCAGTTCTTTCTCGTTGTTACTGGTGATCACAATGATGGGGCGGTGTTTGGCCCGCACCAGCTTCTGCGTCTCGTAAACGAAGAATTCCATGCGGTCGAGTTCCAGCAAAAGATCGTTCGGAAACTCGATGTCCGCCTTGTCGATCTCGTCGATCAGCAGAACCACCTGCTCCTCCGACTCGAAGGCTTCCCACAACTTGCCCTTGACGATGTAGTTACTGATGTCCTTCACTTTCTCGTCGCCGAGCTGGGAATCCCGCAGACGGGAAACTGCGTCATACTCGTAGAGGCCCTGCTGGGCCTTGGTAGTGGACTTGATGTGCCAGGGAATCAGTCGCATACCAAGGGATGCTGCCATCTCTTCCGCCAGCAGGGTTTTACCGGTGCCCGGCTCACCCTTGATCAGTAATGGCCGCTGCAGCGTAATGGCCGCATTCACCGCCATTTGCAGGTCGTCAGTGGCTACGTATTTCTCGGTACCGGTAAACTTCATGCTGTCAGTATCCTGTTCAATTAACGATTAAACGGCTGTTTGAAATAAGCGCTCAAGTATAAAGAACCGAAGCCCTTCTGATAAGGGTCGGTTACTTTTTCCGCTCGTCAGGCTGATCTTCGTCGTCAAGGAGCCCTTTTTCATCGGTATCCGGCAGGTCGTCAAATTCAGACAGGTCGAAGTCCTCTAGACCAAACTCATCGTCTTCTTCATCCGCCGGTAGTTCATCTTCGCTTTTCTGATCTGGCTCGCTCGCCGGCTCTGGTTCCTCAATTTCAGCGTCGGCGAGAGGAACCTCATCCTCTGGCACTTCCTCGTCAAGTTCTGGCTCAGGCTCAGACTGAGGTTCAGGGTCAGGTTCCATTTCAGGCTCGGGCTCAGCCACAGCGACGGGAATCTCCTCTTCGGCTATCGGGTCCTCTTCGTCCTGGTCTTCCGCCGCTATTACGGGGGGCTCTTCGCCGGCTTCCGATTTCTTTCGGCGTATCACCAGAAACACAATCCCGGCAAGGATCACTACGCCCAGCCCACCAGTGGTGACGATCATCCAGAGGGGCAAGCCGGTGGGCTTCTCAGGCTCCGGCGAAGGCTCCGGTTCGGCTTCTTCAACCATACTGATATCGATGGGCCCGTCGTCGGTAAGGGGTGTTTCCGACACAGCAGGCTCAGGCTCCGGTTCAGGCGCTGGTGTTGGTTGGGGGGCCGGTTCAGGTTCGGGGGGCGCTTCGACAGGCTCTGGAACAGCAACTGCTTCCTCCCCCTCCGGCACTACGAACCGGGTTACGGCACTGAACCGCCGTGAAAAAGTCCGGCCGTCTGCGACGATATCAAGCTCGTATTCGCCCTCATCCGGAAGCCGGGCTATATCGTCGGTGTACACACCGTTTTCGGGGGGACTCTCTTCGGAGAGTATCTTGGTGCCACTGCGACCATCCGCCGATGTCAGCGTAAGCTGAACCTCAATCACGCCCAGAAAGTCGGCGTTATCAATTTTCTGCTCACCTTCAAAGAAGGCAACGCTGATATCAATCGGCTCGTTGGAAGTGAACGTGGGCGGCACAGGGCTGACCACCATTCGCAGGTCACTGACAACCGTCACCCGGCTGCCTTCACCCAACTCTCCATTGATCCGCCACTTGCCCGCCGCGGGGGCGGTGACGGTGATCAGGTCGTATTCGGTTTCCCTTACCCAGCGCATATTGTCGGATACGGAACCAGCGGTTGCTTCCTGCCCGTCGGGGCTGACCAGACCAAGCTCCCGGGTCGCAGCGGGTTCCTTATCCGCGCGGAAAATCAGCGCAGTGAACTCCTCAACGCCCTCGTCCACCGCAAAGCCGTTGGCCTCAATGGGTATCTGTTGCTGGGGGACAGCGGTGTTCAGCGCTTTCAGGAAGGCCCGGGTCAACGCTTCCGCTGACGGCGCCAGGGAATAGCTGCCGCCGGTCTCTGCCGCAAGTGTCTCAAGCAGTACCCGATCCGCCTCCCCGGACAGCGCAACGGTATGGATAGTCGCACCACGGCCCTTCAGGGTTTCCAGCAGCGAGCCCAGAATTCTTTCGCGCTCCTGCTCGTTGGCGCCAGCATCGTCGGCAATATCCACCTTGCCGTCGGTAAGCAGGATAAAGTCGGTAGCGTCCAGCTCGTCCCCGCCGGCCAGGTATCGATCGCTCGCCACCTGCAAGGCCTCGCCCAGGTTGGTTCTCAGGGCAACGGAATTGATCTGCCCGGAGCGCTCAACGGCTTGTCTGCGCCAGGCATCGTTAACCTCACCGTGAGGAACCAGCATGTTGACATATTGACCAAAGGTCCACACCCCGGCACTGGAGCCTTCCGGCAGCATACGGGCCAGCAGCCGGACTGCGGGCTGACGCAGGTTGTCGGGATCGTTAGCTTTCATCGAGCCGGAAATATCCACGATAATGCGGATATCGGCGTTGTCAGGCAGTTCGAGGGCAGGCGCCTGCTGAGCCGAGACCTGCTGGGCGGGCACCGCGAAAGGCAGACTGACTATGGCGACAAACAGACAGCGGAGTAGTCTTCGCATCGGGGCTCCACGCGGATTCTCGGTAAAGGACGGCTTCAGCGTTTCACCAGGCGGTATCTTACCAGGTCAAGGATCCACACCAGCAGCATGGCCGCAGAGGCCATGCCAAAGTTGAGGATGGCACGGCCAGCCTCACTGGCGTCACCCAGAATGGTTTCGTAGCCAGCGTAAAGCCAGGCCGGAATCCACCAATCGGCGACCTCGGCGGACTCCACTGGTGTCAGGAAGACAACGACCAGGGCCGCCTGCAGCAGCGTCCGGATTGCGTAAAGAGGAATGAGGCGGAACAGCCGGCCCATCATATAGAAGAAAATCACGAAGGCGACGGCGTAAAGGGCCCAGAAAATTCCGTAAGCGAGGTTCGTTTCAGCGTCAATCATTAAAGGATCCAGTGAATAATGTGTTCTTCCCAGTCTTGCTCTGCCACGTCGGCTTCCGACATCACCCGATGGCGAACCGACACTCCGGCGTCATGCACGGACTGTGGATCACCTGAGCGCAGCGGGTGCCAGTCCGCCAGCGGCCGGCCCTCCGCAAGTGTACGATACGCACAGGTAAATGGCAGCCAATGGTAATCGCCGAGTGACTCCGGCGTCAGCACAGTGCATGCCGGTACTTTCTGCAAACGCTCGGGATAGACCGTGCACTGGCAGGTGTCCTGGTCCATGTAACGGCAGGCCAGCTCAGTGTAGTAAACATCACCCGTGTCTTCGTCTTCCAGCTTGGCCAGACAGCATTTGCCGCAACCATCACAGAGAGATTCCCATTCTGATGGCGTCATCTCATGCAGACGCTTGCGCTGCCAGAAAGGAATCTCGGCAATCATTCCCGGCTCTGCTCCGGCTTGCGGCGAAAGTCCACCACATAGCCGCTGCTCTCTTCCGGCATCTGCAGGAAGAAATCCTTGTCAGCAATGGCATCCAGTACCTGCTTGCCAGTGGTGCGCGCAAGTTTCCGCTCAGGTGTCATGATCAGATCCATGGCGTGTACCGGACTGCCAAAAATTTCCCGCAGGCTGTCAGGCAACTCATCCCAGGCCTGACCCCGGCGAACATAAAGGTAGGTGTCCACTTTTTTGCTGCTGCGAAACACCGAAACAAAGGTTTTTCCGGTCATGATGTCAGTAATTCCTCAATGTGTTCGCGCACTGGCGCCAGGACTTCCTTCCGCCAGCCTTCATCAAACAGCCCAACAGACAGCTCTTTTTGGTTAACGACGGCCTCAAGGCGCTTGCGCGGTGCCAGTAACTCTACCGGAATATCCCGGGCCTCTGCCGCCTGGATCATCTGGCGCTTGACCTGTTTATAGAACATCTGCTGCTCCCTGGTCAGTGGCGGAGCAATGGTTTCGATGCCGGAGTTATCCGCGGACGCAGCATCAGCAACCAACCCGATGATTTTATCACCATAACGGCGAACAACCGCAGACGGAACGCCCTGCACCGACGATAGTTCCCGCACCGATGTCGGAAGCTTCTGAGCAATGGCAATCAACAACGGATCCGCAACCACACGGCCCCTGGGGCGGTCGCGGTTTCGTGATTCAGATTCGCGCCAACGTACCAGATCCCGCAATACCCCCTGCTGCTGCCGGCTCAGAGTCCATCCACCGCGCAATTTGAGGTAATGGTTGTCCGGGTCATCCTGAGTTGCAAGCTCCCTGGAGAATCTCGTCGATTCCTCCACCAATGCATTCTCAAGGCCTCGCTTCCGCAACTTCGACATCACCCAGTGATACATGGGCACCAGGAAGCGAACGTCGTCCAGCGCATAACGCTCCTGAGCGTTGGACAGCGGGCGCGAGACCCAGTCCGAACGGGTGACGGACTTATCAAGGGTTTCCCCGAACAGGGTTTCCACCAATCGGGCGTATCCCACAGAGAAACCGGCGCCGGCCAGTGCTGCACCAATCTGCAGGTCAACGAGCCCTTCCGGCTCCAACTGCAGCCAGTGGCGGAAAAGCTCAAGATCTTCGCTCATGGCATAGAGCAGCTTGGGCACCTGCGGATCGGTCAGAATCTGACGGAAACCGTGCGAAGCCTCTGCAACCGCGGGGTCTACCAGGCAGAAGTTGTCGCCCATTCCCAACTGGACCAGCCCCGGAATCGGGTAAAAGGTATTCACGCGCTCGAATTCGGTATCCAGAGCCAGCGGCTCTCCTTTGCCTTCAGCAATCCAGCGGTCGAGTTCCTCAGGCTCCCTGATCCAGGTAACAGTCTCGGGAGCCGCGGGAACGAGTGCGGCCGGGTTGGTAGCGTCCATAGTAAAAGCCAGGTCAGGGTCAGTCGGTCAGGGGTTTGCGGCCACGGAAGGCGTGAGTCAGGGTAAACCCGTCTACATATCCCAGCTCACCCCCCACGGGAATGCCATGGGCCAGGCGGGTAATGAGAATATTGCTGCCATCCAGCCTGTCGGCGATATAGTGGGCCGTTGCCTCACCCTCCACCGTCGGATTAGTGGCAAGAATCAGTTCGGTCACGCGTTCGTCGTGAATGCGCCTGAGCAGGCGTTCAATGCCGATTTCCTCCGGGCCAACACCGTCAATAGGAGACAGGTGGCCCATCAGCACGAAATAACTGCCGCGGTAATCACCTGCCTGCTCAATGGCGAGAAGATCCGAGGGGCTTTCCACCACGCAGAGGGTGCCGTTACGGCGCTCGGGATCTTCGCATATATTGCAGGTGGGCGTGTCGGCGAAGTTCTGGCAGCTTTCACAACGGCGAACGCCTGTCATCGCCCGCTCCAATGCACCAGAAAGCCGCGCTCCACCCGAGCGTCCACGTTCCAGCAGGTGAAACGCCATTCGCTGGGCTGTTTTCTGACCGACTCCAGGCAGACAGCGGAGCGACTCCACCAGCTCGTCCACCAACGGACTAAAAGCCATCAGCAATCCTCATCAGAACGGCATTTTGAAGCCCGGAGGCATGCCCATACCGGACATCATGCCGGACATTTTATCTTTCTGGTTTTCTTCCACACGACGAACGGCGTCGTTAATGGCCGCTGCCAGCAGATCCTCCAGTACCTCCTTGTCTTCGGTCAGCAGGGAAGGATCAATATCCACTTTTCGAACATCGTGGCGACCGTTCATGGTCACCTTGACCAGGCCCGCACCGGACTCACCGGTAATCTCGGCTTTGGCAGCCTCTTCCTGAGCCTTCTTCATTTCTTCCTGCATTTGCTGGGCCTTCTTCATCAGGTCGCCCATATTATTCATCATGCTCACCTTCTCCAGATTTGTCTCGAGAGCGCCTCACACAGGGCGGATACTCTGTTCGACTACCCTTGCCTCGAATCGTTCAACGATGGACTGCACCGCCGGATCATTACGAATAGCCTCTTCCGCCGCCTTCTGGCGAGCACGGCGCTGGCGCTCTTCCCAGGCCGCCGGAGTTTTGCCTCCGGCATCGCCCTGCTCTACTCGCAGGGTTATGGTGTCGCCGAACCGATTCCTCAATGCCTCGACGATTTTTTCTTCATGGCGGGCATTCAGCAAACGGGCATGGCCTTCGTCGATAGTCAGTACGATCTCATCGCCATGGCGGCTCATGGCAGCATTGCTGGCCAGGTTGCCCGGCATGCCGACAATCCCCAGGCTGCGGAAATCCCGCTCCCATAAAAATTCGCCGGTATTTGCCACCTCTTCGGGCACGTCCACCGGTTCGTCCCGCGGAGCTTCAGCCTTCGGCTCTTCGACGACAACACGCTCCGGTGCTTCGGGCTCTGGCTCTGGATCTGGCTCTGGCTCTGGCTCTGGCTCTGGCTCTGGCTCTGGCTCTGGCGCGGAAGCATAATCTTCAGCGTCCGCTGATTCAGCCGCTGCTGACTCGGCCGCCGCATCGAGACTCGCCAGCCAGGCATCGTCGGTTTCCACCGGCGGAGGGCCTGCCTCTGGTTCCTCTGCAACTGCCTCGGGTACACCATCGTCTGGTACAGACTGTTGCGGCTCGACTGTTTGCGGCTCAGGCGCAGCTGGCTTCGCAACGGGTTCTGCGAGCTGCGGCTCAGGCGTTGCCGGGCCAGGTTCGGGGTCCTCCCGTGATTCCTGGCTGGGCGACGAATCGCCTGACGCAATTGCCGGAGGGGCCCTGCGGTCAGTTCCCGGCCGGAAAGCGAGCATACGCAGCAATGTCATCTCAAAACCCATGCGGGCGTCAGGCGTTACCGCCAGGTCCTTGCGGCCCATCAGGGCTGCCTGGTAAAACAGCTGCGCATCTTCCGCGCTCAACCGGCGCGCCAGAGATTCCACCTGGGCCGCATCACCAAGGGCATTATCGACACTACCTGGCACCACCTGTTCCATGGTCACCCGATGGAACAGGGACAGCAGGTCTGCCAGTATCACGCTGTAGTCCGGGGCGAAATCAGAAATGCGGCCGATTTCCGAGAGCAGCGCCGGCCCGTCATTCTCAACGAGCGCGTCGACCAGTTTCTCGATATCCCTCTGGTCGATGGTGCCCAGCATGTTACTGACATCACTGCCCGAGAGCTTCTGGTTACCAAATGCGATGGCCTGGTCAGTCAGGCTCAGAGCATCCCGCATGCTGCCATCGGCAGCACGGGCCAGCAGCCACAGGGCCGGCTCTTCAAAGGGAATGCCTTCCTGTGTCAGCACGTGGCGCAAGTGCCCGGCGATATGCTCGGGTGTCATTCGCTTGAGGTTGAACTGCAGGCACCGGGACAGAACAGTAACGGGGAGTTTCTGCGGATCTGTCGTCGCCAGCAGGAATTTGACGTGCTCCGGTGGTTCTTCCAGTGTCTTCAGAAAGGCGTTGAAAGACTGGTTTGTCAGCATGTGCACCTCGTCGATGAGGTACACCTTGAATCGGCCACGGGAGGGCGAGTACTGGACGTTGTCCGTCAGCTCCCGCATGTCATCCACACCGGTGCGGGAGGCGGCATCGATTTCAATCAGGTCGACAAAACGGCCTTCCTGGATTTCCTGGCAGCTGGAACAGGTGCCGCAGGGGGTCGCGGTAACGCCGGTTTCGCAATTCAGGCAGCGGGCCAGCAAGCGGCCAATGGTGGTCTTGCCCACCCCGCGGGTGCCGGTAAACAGGTAGGCGTGATGCAGCCGCTGGTTGTCCAGGGCGTGGATCAGCGCCTGGAGCACATGCTCCTGGCCGACCATATCTTCGAATGTACGGGGGCGCCACTTACGGGCAAGTACCTGGTAGCTCATGTTCTGCCAACTGCCGTTAAAAATGGATCTAACGATAGCACGGTCTACGTATCAGAAGAAGCCGGCACGGAATCGCTCCGCCTTGGAATGCGCTGAGCTAAACTGATTCTGCCGCATTGGCTGAGGCTCGACATTTCGTATTGAAATTTCTACCGTGCGCGAAAATTATCGACCAAAAGGGAATTTGTCGTCTATGCCCCCAAAAAACTTACGGATCGTTGTAACCCCCATCCGCGTGACTACGCTGTTGTGCGGGATGTTTCTGGCACTTTTGACGGCCCATGGCATGGGTCTCCTCCTGACCTACGGGCTTGGACACGACTACGTCAAGGGCCTGGTGCCCTTGTTCAACATCGGCCTGGAGGGGAATGTTCCAACGTTTTTCGCCAGCTTGCTGCTGTTTTTTAACGGTCTTCTGTTCCTTTTCCTGTGGCGGGTCAGTGACACCCGAGACACTGGAAAGAAAACCTGGCTGCTGTTATCGGTCGTTTTTCTGTTTCTGTCACTGGATGAATTCGCCGCCATTCACGAACTGTTAATCAAACCTTTGCGTGAGGCGGTGGACACGGGAGGACTGCTGTATTTTGCCTGGGTAATACCCTACGCCCTGCTGGTGATTCTTCTGGGCATCATTATTGCTCCCACGCTCTGGAGATTAGGTACTCGTTACCGGGTATTGTTCGGGACTTCCGCTGCAATCTTTCTTACCGGTGCCATTGGGATCGAAATGCTTGGCGGCAATTATTTTGAGTCACAAGGCGGAGAGGCAGATCTAACCTATCGTCTGTTTCAAACTGCAGAGGAGTCGCTGGAGTTTTTGGGCTTGATTTTTCTGGTCTATACCTTGCTCGACCTGGTCCGGGCACCCCGAACCCAGATCAATATCGAAGTAAACGCGGCTAAATCAAGACCTTCGCCTTAACGATATTGATCGGCGTGCATCGTGACAAATCTTCAGGTATCAAACACAGGGGGGATATGGGGGTGACTCCATCAGCGACACTCCGGCACACAAGTCCACCGCTTCGGCTGCTCCCTTCCGGGCCTGACCGGGTTCACGGTTTATCGTTGCGGAGGCACCAATGGAGCCACCATAACGGGCTTTGGGGCGAAATCCCCGAAAGCGGCGCGCATATTAGCAAAAGGGTTCCGGCACTACAATGATAAAGACACTACAATGGCAACGGCACCTCATCGCACCGGAACCAGCAGGCAATACTGTAGCGGGTGCGGTTGGCGGGCAACACTTCGTGAGGAATTTCCTCGCTCATGAACAGCGCCATCCGTCCCGCCCGGGGCAGAACGATGCCACAAATTTCATTTTCGTTCTCACGATTGTAAACCTGCAGTGCCCCGCCATCGTCTTCATTCCAGCCTTTGTTCAGATACAGCACCAAACTCACAACCCGCGAGGCCCTGCCCTGAAAGCTGTCCACATGGCGACGATAGAAATCTCCCTGATGATAGGTGGCGTAATGGGCCTCAAACCTCCTCAAGCCCAGGAACAGGCGCTGGTTCAACCCAAGCCGAACGGTCTCGAAGAAAGCGAACAGATCCGCCTGCACCGGGGTCATGCCCTGAAGCCAGGCAATCTTGTCGCGGCGCACTGACCGATCCCGAAGCAGATCCGCCCCGCGCCCCACGCCAGCCCTTCTGAGCGATTGTGTGCGGTCCAGTATCTGAACTTCATTACACAGACCACTCAACAAACCTTCCCCAAGGCGACTCGCCACATCCTGGCTCATCCAGCCATTCTCCGTCAGGCCATCCGCAAGCTCATCGAGCCACTGATCGCTAATAACAGGCGCGTGCATTACGTGCTCTAAAGGAGCAGGAAGCGTGGGTGCAAAAAACGGGTCATTCATTAAACAGGCTCCGGCGGGGATTCGCGATTTTAGGCCGGATTCTCGCCGTAAAGACAGTTTTAATTTACCCTGACCGTAAGGAAATGCCGTAACACCCATAAGCGATCGTGTAGCCACGATACACTGCAGTGACGAGGCACCAAGTGACACTGAAACCCGGGCATTGGTCATTCACCCGCTGGGCAACCGTCGGGCAGCTGGAAGCCATAGAAGTACACCACCCCCAATTTCGCGCCCGCCTGTTTTTACAGGGAGCCCACCTCACCCACTTTGCGCCGCATGATGAACCGGAGTGGCTATGGCTCAGCGACACCTCCCGCTTCGAGCCCGGGAGGGCCATTCGTGGAGGCATTCCGGTGTGCTGGCCCTGGTTCGGTGTGCCTGACAGGAATCCACCGGAAGTACGGCGACGAATACTGACCGACGCTTCCCATGGCTTTGCCCGCACCGAGGTATGGAATCTGGAAGATGTGCGTGAAACCGCCCAGGAAGTCGAAATCAGCCTGTCTCTCGATGCCAACGCCGATTTCGCCGATACATGGCAGGGCCGCGCCCTGTTATTGATGACATTCAATTTCTCGGCGGATGGGTGCCAGCTTGTACTGAGCACTACCAATCCCGGTACCGAGCCGCTCGCTTTCAGCCAGGCGCTTCATACCTACCTGCCTACCCCGGATATCCGTGAGACCCGGGTCGAGGGGCTGGAGCACTGCGGCTACGTTGATTCCCTGAAGGACTGGAGTTACCACACGCAACAGGGGCCCGTGCAGTTTGACGGGGAAACCGACCGCATTTACGAAAGCGGTAATCCGTTGATCGTCTCCAGCCCGGCGGGATTCCGTAAGCTGACGGCCATTGGCAGTGACTCCACCGTGGTGTGGAATCCCGGCCCCGAAAAAGCCGAGCGATTGTCGGACTTCCCGGACGAGGCCTGGCAGTCCATGCTGTGCGTCGAAACCGCCAATGCTCTCAGTGATTATCGTGTGCTTAATGAAGGCCAAAGCCACACACTTGGCGTTATGATTGGACGAGTTTAATAGAACAGGGAGCCCAAATGGGTCTGGCATCGTTTCTGAAATCCAGGCTGATCCCAGCGGAGCTGGACAGTCACATCAATCGTATCCGCAAGCCCATTGGCTCGCTCGGATATGACCCCTGGGGCTACAACAACGAGGTAATGAAGTACGGCTTTTCCCTCACCCGTCAGATCTATGAAAAGTATTTCCGCGTGGAAGCGACGGGCGTTGAGAAAATACCGGCCGAGGGCCCCGTCCTGATTGTTCCCAACCACAGCGGCCAGTTGCCGATCGACGGCCTTCTGATCGCCTACGCCCTGGCGTCCCGCGAAGAGAAACCGCGCATACCGCGGGCAATGATCGAGCGTTTTTTTCCCACCGTGCCCTACCTTGGCAATCTGCTGAACGAATTTGGCGCGGTACTGGGTGATCCGACCAACTGCGCGAAGATGCTGGCTAACGGCGAGGCAGTGATTGTCTTCCCCGAAGGCGTTCGCGGTTCAGGCAAGTTGTATCAGGACCGCTATCAACTCAAACGGTTCGGCAACGGCTTCATGCATCTCGCGATGAAGTACAAGGCACCCATTGTTCCGGTTGGTGTAGTGGGTTGTGAGGAAACCATTCCTGCCATCGCCGATATCAAACCCCTGGCCAGGCTGCTGGGCATACCCTACGCCCCACTTGCCATGCCCGTGGTGCTGCCGGCCAAAGTGCATCTGAACTTTGGTGACCCGATGATGTTTGACGATCTGGAAATCCCGGAAGAACAGGTCACCGAACGTGTGGAGCTGGTGAAGGCGGCAATCAGCGAACTGATCGATACCGGGCTGAGCGAAAGGAAAAGGCTGTTCTGATGGAAGAACAACGCAGACCTCATATTCTGGTTACCGGTGCTGCCGGCGCCCTGGCACAACAAGTGATCGACCGCCTGAGGGAGACCTGTAACCTGGTAGCGGTGGACTTCCGTGAGCAGGTCTACCTGGGCGAAGACATTCCCAGCTACTGCATCGACTTTAACAAGCGCTCTTTCGAGGACCTTTTCCGGCGCTACCAGTTCGACGGCGTCATCCACCTCGGTCGTATCATGTCCAGCCAGCTCACCCGCATGCGCCGCTACAACGCCAACGTACTGGGCACCCAGAAACTGCTGGATCTCGCCCACAAATACAACATCAGACGGGTCGTGGTTTTATCCACCTTCTACGTCTACGGCGCAGTCGCCTACAATCCGGCACTGATCGATGAAGAAGCACCGCTTAAAAGTGCAGGCCTGAGCGCAGACCTTATCGACTCGGTGGAACTGGAAAACCTCGCCAACATCTATCTGTGGCGCTATCCGGACCTGAACATTACCATTCTTCGGCCCTGCAACATCGTTGGTCCGGGAGTGCGTAACTCCATAAGCACGCTGCTGGGCATGGAACGGGCTCCGGTTCTGGCCGGATTTTCACCAATGATGCAGTTTATCCATATTGACGATATGGCCGACGCCATCGTGCTTACCTACAACAAACCCCAGCGTGGCATTTTCAATGTGGCGCCTGACGACTGGGTAGCCTATCAGCACGCCCTGAAGCTCTGCGGCTGCAAACGGATCCCCATACCCTCCATTCCGCCAATACTGCCGAGGATGATATTACGGACCCTCAATCTACGAAGTTTTCCTTCGTATCTGATGCACTTTTTCAAGTATCCTGTCGTGATTGACGGCAGAGCGTTCGCCAGGGAGTTCGGTTTTAACCCCAGACGACCGCTCAAAGAAATATTCCGGTTCTACCGCGAGAACAAGAAACCGGTGTAAATTATGGCGCACAACGCAGGACGCGAGCCATGCTGAACGATTTCAGCCTGATAAGTCATTCCGTCGCAGCCATAGCCTATGGGCTGCTCGGCCTGGTTATCGCCACGCGATACCTTCGGCGGGATATCGACCGTTCCCTGGTACTGGCCTCTTTCATGACCCTGATCTGGGCCAGCTCACTGATTGCCCAGAGCCTGTGGGGCGAGCCCGGATTTTTCATCCGTTATACGCTGGAACTGCTGCGGGACGCCGCCTGGATCGCCGTCCTTTTCGCGCTTTTGCGGGATTCCTTCCGGACTGCCAACCTGGTCGGCCGGCTACGCCGTATCCTCGCAACCGCCACAGTGGCACTGGTCGTCCTGCTACTTGGGTCCGGGGTGCTGGAATACACCTTCGGGATGACCATTCTGGACGGTAAAACCAAGGTGGTGGGCCAGATCGCCCTCTCCCTGCTTGGTCTGTCCCTGGTTGAGCAGATCTGGCGGAACTCGCTGTCATTCGGCCGCTCCAGTATGAAGTATGTCTGCATCGCCGTGGCCAGCCTGTTCGCCTTCGACTTTTTCATGTACGCCGACGCCCTGCTGTTTGGCCAGGTGGCCGACTCCTTCTGGAACGCCAGGGGCCTGGTCAACGCAGCACTGGTGCCGCTGTTTGCCGTCAACGTTATCAACACCCGGAAACAGCCCGTGGATTTCCAGCTCTCCCGGTCGGCGGTCTTCCATGCGGGGACCCTGCTCCTTGCCGGGGCCTACCTGCTGTTCCTGGCGCTGGGCGGCTACTATGTTAAGACCCTCGGCGGCGACTGGGGAGAGGCGCTTCAGGTTCTGTTCCTGACCATCGCCCTGGTATTCCTCGCCACTTTGCTGACGTCCCGGCGCATCCGCTCCCGGCTGATGGTATTCATCAGCCAGAACTTCTTCGACTATAAATACGATTACCGGGAAGAATGGCTGAAGATGACCCGTGAAATGGCGGACCTCAGCGACAACCCCCCTCTGCCGGAACGGGTAATCCGCATACTCACCAGCCTGGTGGAAAGCAACGCAGGCGCGCTGTGGATCCGGGAAGATCAGGGAGATTATCTGCTCAAAACCGCCGTGAACATGGTAACGCCGAAATACACAACCATCGACGCCAAGTCCGAACTGGTCCGTTTTTTTGGTGAACGTGAGTGGATTATCGACCTGCATGAATACCATAGCGACCCGGTTTCCTACGAGCTACTCGAAATTCCCGACCCGATATCGAAGATCTCCGACGGGTGGCTGGTCATACCCCTGTATCTCAGCAACGATCTCTACGGCATCGCCATGATCGGTAACCCCTACGCCCGTGTGGAACTGAACTGGGAAAACTTCGACCTGATCAAGGTTGTCGCCCGTCAGACCTGTAACCTGCTGGCCCAGGCCGATGCCCAGAGTCGCCTGTCACGGGCCATGCAGTTCGAAGCGGTTAGCAAGGCGTCTGCTTTTATGGTCCACGACCTGAAAACCCTCATCGCCCAACTGTCGCTACTGGTGAAAAACGCTCCCCGACATCGGGAGAACCCGGCATTTATTGACGACATGATCAACACCACCGACCATGCCGTTCGCAAAATGTCCAACCTCGTGGACCATATCCGCAAGCCCGCTGACGAGACCATGGTGACCGAAGTGCTGGAACTGAGCGAGGTGGTCACTCAACTGGCAGAGCATTATTCCCGCCGCCAGCCAACACCCCGGGTAGCAGGCGACCCCGGGAAAATCTACATCAACGCCGATCGGGAGCAGCTCTGCAGTATCCTCGGCCACCTGATACAGAATGCCCAGGACGCCACACCACCAAACGGCGAGATCACCCTGACCCTAAAAACCGCCAGCGGCAGTGTGGTACTGTTTATCCAGGACACCGGGGCTGGCATGAGCGAAGACTTCATCCAGAGCCAGCTGTTCAAACCCTTTGAGAGCACCAAGGGATTGACTGGTATGGGCATCGGCGCCTATCAGGCCCGGGAATACGTGCGCAATGTGGGCGGCAATATCGACGTTACCAGCGAACCGGGCCTCGGTTCCTGCTTTTCGATCCGCTTTCCTCTTGCCCGGCCTGTCGATGAGCCGGAAGCAACTGAAATCGAGCAGGAACAACCGACTAGTGAACAGGCCGAGCCACAGAGGAACGCCAAATAGTTGACGAAAAGTGAATCCACCCAAGACTTTCATTGCAAAGTGCCAATGTTCGGTTAAGAATCATGGGGTGGGAGGATTCACCGCGAAGCCATCACAATACAGAAAGGGATTTGTAGCCGTTGTGAGTAGACGACTTTTAATAGTAGAGGACGACCCAGGCCTGCAAAGCCAGATGCGCTGGTGTTTCAGTGAAGACCTGGAGGTGGCCGTTGCGGCAGACCGGGAGTCTGCCCTGGCAGCCCTGCGCAGAACCGAACCCGACGTCATCACCCTGGATCTGGGCCTACCCCCCGATCCCGGCGGAGCATCAGAAGGCTTCCTGTTACTGGAGGAAGTCCTGCGACTCGCACCCATGACCAAGATCATCGTGGTGACCGGTCGGGAAGACAAAGAGAACGCCGTCAAGGCCATCGGCATGGGCGCCAGCGACTTCTACCAGAAACCCCTGGATGCCGATATCCTCACCTTTGTCGTCAACCGGGCCTTCAGGCTGGCGGAACTTGAACGTGACAACCGTGAACTGGCCCGCCAGCGCAACGGCACCAGCATCAAGGGCATTGTAGCCGCCAGCCCGCAAATGCTGTCCATTTGCCGCACACTGGAAAAAGTCGCACCCACGGATGTGACAACCCTGATTACCGGCGAAACAGGTACCGGCAAGGAACTGCTGGCACGTGCCCTCCACGACCTCGGCCATCGCGCAGAGAAACCGTTTGCGGCGATCAACTGTGCGGCCATCCCGGAAAATCTTCTGGAAAGCGAACTGTTCGGCTTTGAGAAAGGCTCTTTCACCGGTGCCACCCAGAGCAAGAAAGGCAAGATCGAAAACGCCAACGGCGGTACGCTTTTCCTGGACGAGATCGGTGATATGCCCATGCCCCTGCAAGCCAAGCTGTTGAGGTTTCTGCAGGAAAGAATGGTCGACCGGGTGGGCTCTGTAAAACCGGTACCCGTGGATGTGCGGGTGGTGTGCGCTACCCACCGGGACGTTCAGGAGCTCATTACCCAGGGTACCTTCCGCGAGGACCTTTATTACCGCATCAGCGAAATCACACTTGATGTGCCCGCCCTGCGCGACCGTGAGGGAGATGCGCTGGTCATCGCGCAGTCATTGCTGCAATCCCTTGGCAAAGAGATGGAGCGCCCCAACCTCGCCTTCACCGAGGATGCCATCAAGGCCATCAAGAGCTACGCGTGGCCCGGTAATGTGCGGGAAATGATCAACAAGGTGAAACGGGCTACCATCATGGCGGACGGCAAACGGGTTACCGCCGCCGATCTGCAGCTGAGTTGCGACCAGCAAGGCCCCGAAAGCCAGCTGAACCTGCGACAGGTGCGCGAAAATGCGGAGCGAGCAGCCATCATCCAGGCGCTTCAGTCCTGCAGCTTCAACATGGCGCAGGCCTCACGCCTGCTGGGCATCACCCGGCCAACGCTTTACAACCTGACCGACAAGTACCGGATAGAAACATCCTCTGAATCGTCGAGTGCCTGAATAACAGGCAGGGAATCCATAAGAATACCCAGAAAGGAAAGGAACAGGGACATGAAACCAGTATTAGCAGTACGTGCCACCCTTCTTTCAGTTGCCATCTCGCTGACCCTTGCAGGTTGCGGCGGCGAGAGCAACGAAATGAGCCAGGAAGACATCCAGTACCTGAGCCACCTGGACCAGTCGCGTTTTTTCCAGCGCCAGGGCGAGCTCAAGGCCAGCACGCTGGAGGCGCGTAGTGCGATTGACCTGCAGCCGGAGAAAATCGAACCCTATTTTCTGATTATCGACAATCTGTTGAAGGCCGGCGATGCTGTCAATGCTGAGCGGCAACTTGACTGGCTCATGGAACAGATCCCGGAGGCGGAGCTGAGTTCGGAGGTGAAAAACCGGGCCAACCTCATGTACGCCGAAGCAAACCTGATGAAAAGCGAGCATGAACAGGCCCTGGCCGCGCTCGACAAAATCAACTCTCCTGACCGGCCGGTAGAGACCGAAGCGACTCTGCTGAGAGGCAAGATATACCTGGCATCAAATCGGCTGGATGAAGCCAGTGCCGCATTCGAGGAAGCCAGAACAATCGACTCGGGTGAGGTTGGATCGGTAATCGGGCTTTCCAGAACTGCGTTCGCGCGAGGCGACATGGAAAAAGCCCGTGAGCTTGTGGCAGAGGCCGAAGAGATTGATGGTGAGGATACTGAACTGTGGCTATGGAAAGCCCAGATGGCTCATGCCGGGGAAGAATGGCAGAAAGCAGAAGACAGCTACATCCGAGCGCTTGAAGATATTGGCCAATACGATGTTATGACCCAGCGAAAATACGCCACTATTTCTGCCCTTATCCGCGTATTAAGAGCCCAGGGAAAACAGTCTGAGGCGTTTGTCTACGAAGAAATACTGGCCAAGTCGGCGCCTGGCACCATTAAAAGTAATCTGATGGCGGCCCAGGAAGCGATGCAGGAAGGCGACCTCACCAACGCCGCGCGTTACCTCGAGGAAGTGCGCGCGCAAGCGCCCGGGCATGAGCAATCTGCCCTGATGCTGGGGCTGGTGCGTTTCCGGCAGGGCCGCGTTGAGGAAGCCGAGAAGCTATTGGCGCCGGTTGCTGAAATGGGCGAGTCAGAGGTTGCAGGCAAACTGTTGGCAGCCACCCGGCTACAAATGCGCAACCCTGAGGGGGCGCAGGACATACTCGATAAACTCGAAGGCAAAGAGTCCGACCCGGAAACGCTGGCCCTGGTGGCAATAGCATCACTTGCAAGCGGGGATACCGAATCCGGTGAGGCGCTCATGGAAAAATCACTGGAGCTCAACCCCGACAATCACCAGTTACGGTTGCGGTATGCAAACTATCTGAGCCTGGGTGGAGAACACGCACGCGCAATAGAACTTGCAAGGCAGGTGGTCAACAAGGCGCCTGAGCTGGAACAGGCCCGCAGCATTCTGATTCAGGCCCAGGCGCGCTCCGGTGATGTTGCCGCGGCGATTACAACGGCGTCTGAATGGATCAAGGATGCGCCCGACAGTATCGCCGCCCTGGTGACTCGTGGAAACCTGGCGGCCAGCCAGAACAACGTTGGAGAAGCGCGCGAATACTTTACACAAGCGCGCAACAAGGACGCCACTGACCCCGGACCCGTTCTCGCACTGGGCAGATTGGCGCTGACCCAGGACAACAAGGCCGAGGCAGAAAAGCAGTTCCGCCACGCCGTAGAACTCGCCCCGGACAATCGCCAGGCCCTTCAGGGGCTGACCTCTGTTCTTGGGCAGGATGAAACAGAGCGTTTCATGAGACAGGTGCTGGAACAGAACCCCGACGCGACCGGACCACGCCTCGTGCTGCTGGAACTGGCGTTGCGTCAGAATAACAGTCAGGAAGCGGATGACCTGACGGCCACGTTGCTGGAGCGAGAGGAGGAAAATACGCCATCACGAGCAGCGCCTCTGGTCGCAGCTATATACAACAACATCGCGGCGAGCCTGAGAGAATCGGGAGAGACCGACCGCGCCTCGGCCGTTCTCAATCGAGCCAGGGCCCTCTTCCCTGACAATGAAGAGATTTCCCTGCAGGCTGCCCAACAAGCCTTCAGAGCAGAAAAAGAAGAGGAAGCCCGGAGCATTCTCCAGGAAGCCAAACAACAGCACCCGGATTCACCAAGGCCTTACCTGATGGAGGCGCGGTATTTTGAAAGCCTGGGACAATACCAGCAGGCAGCCGAATTCTATCAACTGGCAATGGACAAACAGCCCAGTGAAGGCATTATCAACGCCTACGCGGCAGTCCTGCAGGGCGCGAAGCGGCAAGACGATGCTCTTTCGCTTCTTGAGTCCGGCATTGAGACCTACCCCGATAGCCTTCAGCTGCGTCTGAGGCTCGCCCTGCTCCAGCAGACGGAGGGCCAGAAGGACCAGGCCAAAGCCAATTACGAGAAGATACTGGATTCAATGCCCGAGAATACCGTTGTCCTGAATAACCTGGCCTGGCTATATCACGAAACTGGTGATGAGCGGGCTGTGCCCATGGCCAGGAAAGCCTACGACCTTGCCCCGGAGAGCGCGGCTATCGTGGACACTTACGGCTGGATCATGCTGAAAGCCGGCAAACCCGAGGAAAGCCTTCCCATCCTAAAAAAGGCCCACGAGCTCCAACCTGACTCAGAGGAAATCGCACTGCACCTTGCAGAGGCGTACCGTGCTGTTGGCAGGAATGATGATGCACAACGAATTCTGGAAAAATTTGGTGACCAGGGCTAATAATGGATCGGAGTTTTTCAATGCGGTATCTCTGGCTAGCATCCATTCCGTTGCTGACGGTTGGGCTCTGGGCTGAATGGCAGTCGTTTTTCGACCTGTGGTACAACTCGATTATCTACCACCATGGGTTTCTGGTACTGGGTGGCGTCTTCTTTGTTCTCTACAAGAGAAAGGAGTCGCTCGCGGCCCTGAGAGTAACCGGCTCGCCCCTGGGGCTGTTTTTTCTGGCTGGCGCTGTCGTCGGGCTGATCCTCTCCCAGGCGGCAGACATCAGAGTGTTCCGACTGATGCTTGCGTTATTGATCATCCTCTTCTGGGGATGGTCAATATGGGGAAAGGGATTCCTGTCCATCGCAGGCGGCCCAATTCTACTGCTGATTTTTGCAGTGCCCATATGGGACGACTTCTCGCCCCTGCTCCAGCACATCACCGTTTTTTTTAACACCATCCTGCTGCAGGCATTTGATATCCCTGCCACCATCCATGAGTTCTACATTGTCCTGGATGTCGGGACCTTCCTTGTTGAAAACGGCTGTAGTGGTGTGCGGTACCTGATGGTGGCGCTTTTCCTCGCGACCTTCTACGGCCAGCTTTATTACCGCTCGAAGACTCGCATCCTTCTTCTGGTGGTTATTGCCGGCCTGCTGTCCATGGTGGCGAACTGGATAAGAGTCTTCAGCATCATTGCTGCAGGGCACTACACCAACATGGAAACCTCCCTGATCGAAGACCACGAACTCCTGGGATGGGTTATCTTCGTCATCGTTACACTGGTGCCGCTTTTCTTTATCTCCACCTGGCTCGAGCAACCTTCCTCCTCACCCACCGGGGACGGAACGGGCCAGCCCCAGCCAGAAACTGAACAGGCGGACACAAAATCGCGTGCCATCAAGTGGCCTCTGATAGCTTCACTACTTCTCCTAGTGCCACCGCTGATACCGGCTGCCCTGGATGCCAGAACCGAGCATATGGCCAGCTCATGGGAGCCGGACCTGCCTGAGCCTGATGCCGGCTGGAGTGGCCCGCTAAGACACGCAGATTTCTGGCAACCGGACTATTCAAAGCCAGACATTGATCTGAGCGGAATGTATGTGTCAGATGATCTGGAACGAGTGCAAATGCAAATCACAGGGTATCGCCGACAGGCGCAGGACAGGGAGCTGCTCGGGTATCGAAACCAGCTGTTTGACCGAAAGGAATGGAAGCTTGTCTCCAGGACAACACGGACTCGTAACGGCAGCAATACTGCCAGCCCGGATACCGTCAGTGAAACGGTCATCCAGAAAAATGCCGGTGGCGCTTACGTCATTTTATGGTCGTGGTATCAGATAGGCGGGCAGCTCACCACTTCGAATATCGAGGTAAAAATCCAGGGCGCACTAAACAAGCTCCAGGGCGATGCCCGTGGCGCCCTGTGGGCACTCGCCGGACGGTGTGAAAGCGCGTCGAGTGAAGGCGAGACAACGCCGGACTGTGCCGGGCAGAGAGCCACCTTCGAAAGATTCCTGAACGGCGCGCAACGCTGATAAATCATCCGGCTCACAAAAAAACCGGCGCTCATTCGAGCGCCGGTTTTTTGTTCAAGACCACTACAATCTTCGTAGGCAGCCTTTGTTGGTCTCAGGCCTTGCGACGACGCGAAAGTCCCAGACCGGCAAGCCCCAGACCGAGCAGCGCAAGAGTGCCGGGCTCAGGAACCTTGGTAAACACACCTCTAAGCTTGGCTACGTTGTCGCCCTGTTCAGAGGTGAACAAGTCACTCGTGGTAGGGCTGCCATCCTGACTGAACCCTCTCAGGTCAAGTGCATACAGGGTGCCGTCAATCTCGAAAGCCTCTGATGAAACGAGGCTGGCGAAGGACACAATGTCGTCGCAGCAGCCGTTGCCAGAGTTCGGGGTTTCTTCATGCAGGAATGTAAACGACAGAGGCGCTGCATATGGATTTCCATCAACAGAAATATCCATCGAAAGGCTCAGCAGAACACTGCTAACACCTGTACCCCGATCAATCTGGTAGTTGAAATGGGTGAAAGTACCCAGGTCAAACTCTTGGTTAGTATCCACCTCAAAGGCTGCGGGTGCAGATCCATCAAAGCGGTAGCCGCTTTGCTGCGTCTGGACACCACCCCAACGTACCTCCTGGCCATCATAGTTGACGTTAATACCTCCAACAGCATCTGACCACACGCCAGATACGCTATCAACGGAAATTACGGGCATTGCAAAGGCAGGTGCAACTAATGAAGCAGCGAACACTCCTCCCAACATCGACATCTTATTCATGGTAGATCCTTCTTCATTATGGTTACTGCGAAATACACCTCCGCCTATAAGCCATATCCATGCCATTAAATTATAATCGTTAATTTACATAGTGTTATAAGCCTGAAAACTCGCGAATCTTTCTAATGTGTAAAATTTACTGACAGGCACTGTAAAGCCAGCGAAACACTATGCTGATATCCAGTTGCGGTATAGACTCGACTCCGGATAATTCGCGAAACACCCAAATACGTGACAAACGAAAAGGACTTTGGAACATGCGTATTACTTTTGTGGCACTGATACCGGATGCCGGGCACGTTATTCCCCTGCTCCGCATTGCTTCGACACTGAGGTCTAAAAATATCGAGTGCCGCTTCATTCTTCCGGAAGAAGGGAAAAGCCTGCTAGCAACCCATGGGTTCGAGTACGAGCTGCTTCCCCCTGTTCTACCGGCCAATGCCGACTCTCTTCTTAACAAGATATCCCCCACAAGCCCGCTATACAGAAAGCTTTATTTCAGCCGGTATTTTGAGTCCCATTATTTCCAGCCGATTCAATATAAAGGCCTATCCGCCCTACCACTGGTCAAGGACATAATTCAGCAACGCAAACCAGACCTGATCATTACCGACGAACACCTGTTAGGGGCTGCCGTCCATGACCTGGGTGTCCAGTCAGGCATCCCGGTTCTGATGCATCGGGCAGCCGGGTCCAACCAGCAGTGCCAGAATCCTCAGCCATACGCTGACCAGCCGTCACTTCTGTCCAGCAAAATCATCCCCGTATTGGCAAAAATTATTGGAAAGCTCTCAGACGTGGTCCAATCAAAGCTGAACCACAAGCTATACCGCTCCATCAAGGAAATGAAGATTGAGGTAAACCGGAACTGGGGTGAAATCATCGAAAGAAGCAAACAGTCAGGCAAGCCCAAGCAGATCTTCACCACTGGCATGGCAACCACCGAACGGCGTCACCTCAGCTCCAGAATTAAGATATGCGGCGATGCTCAGGCATTTGGCCCGCTTCCGCCCCTGGTGGCCGGAGAAGTAGCCACGGAAGACCGGGCCTGGCTCGAAATCCAGCCGGACAAACCGGTCATTCTGGTCAGCCTTGGATCCATGGTGACCATAACCAACAAGCTCTCCCATTGCCTGATCCACGGAGCCAAAGAAAACCATTGCAGAATTCTCTGGGTGTCGCGCACGGACCCCGTACCAGCAGATTTCAAGGATGACCCGGATATACGATGGATCTCCTGGGGCCCACAACCGACGCTACTGGCAGACCCGTGCATACGTGGGTTTGTTTCCCATGCGGGGTCCGGAGCCGTGCAGGAAGCATTCTGGTTCGCAAAACCCATGCTGTGTATACCCCAGATCTGGGACCAACCCTACAATGCCTGGGTTGTGGAAAGCCTGGGGGCCGGGAAAGTTATCAATAAAAATCGATTTACTGGTGAGCAGGTATCCCGATACCTCGGCGATATCCTCAACGACAACTCGATAAAGCAGGCTATGGACCGTCACTCCCGGGAGGTCCGGGAGCTGGACAGTGCCAGACAGGTCGCTGAGTATATCCTGGCAGCAACCCCGGCCTACAACCGGGAATAGGTCCTGTTGATGTCGTTCACGACTTCCAGTAGGGCCTGTTTTTTCAGATCAATAATCTGTGGCGGGCTAAGCAGCGGCTCCTGAGTCGCGATGACCCGTCTCAGGTTACGTTTCAGGACCTGTCCCTTACCGCGTTTATACAACCGCTGAACGATGGTGGTCGGCTGCCGCCCTTCCCTGCTATCCCAGCATCGTGGCGACAAAGAGTGAACCATTCCGTTGTCCAGGCCCATAGCGTCCATCCAGTCACGCCATTTAAACTCATGGAACTCATGTAAGCCCACAGGAATCCAGGGAACCCGCATCGTGTCCGCAAGAATGGCTCCATGCATGGCTTCTGTGACAACGAAAGGGGCGCTTGCCACAGTGCTGATAAACTCTTCGGCATTGCAACTCGGGGTCAGGTAATCCATATCGAGTTTATCGGCAATGGCCGCCAGCAGTCGCCCCGTTGAAAGGTGGGAATTGACGTGGGGTATGAACACGGCTCTTGAAGACTTTTTCGTGGGCTTACCATAGAGCTCCGAAAGCAAGATGGCGCCATCGGCTATGGCCCTGTCCAGCCCAACACCAAGTGCCCTGGCCGAGCCCGGCCCCCTAACACAGGCAACATCCCAGGTCTCATCAAGCCTGGTTTCGAGCTTCCCATACCCCACGCCAGAACTGAAAATCACCTTTCTGGCGTAGTGATTATGAGTTTTTATGTTTTTGTCGTTCAGAATCGTGCCGATTCCGAACAGTGCAATATCCTCGGATGAGAGAATATCCTTGCTGATAAACCGGCTCATCAGAGCCGGATTTATGTCGTCACCGAAATTACCAACACCCGTTCTTTCCATGAATTTATCAAAGTAAACCAAGGCCACGTACGTCGCTCCTTAACGCTTTTAACCGGGAATCTGCGGCCTCGCTCGAGCAGGGAGAAGACCACACTATTCAATTATCGTAACTTGAGGTTCCGTATAATCACTCGCAAGCCCATCCGTGTCCACAGCTCGTATCTGAAATTCCCATGCACCGGTCGGGAGGTCACTGACGACATAGGACCGGGTCTTGTCAGACTCTATTCTGACCGGCTCTACAGCTTTCGTCACTGGCTCCAGTTTTATGGCATCCGCAATAACGTAGCCATCAGCATCATTCGCCAATAACACGGTTACCTGGCTGGAACCGGGGGTAACCGACCCCAGATCCTGCCATGAGCCACCACCGGAGGTCTGGTTGACAGTGAACTGGCTTTCAACAAGATTACCGTCCACCATTTCATACTGAACGGCATAAGTCGCGTTGGTTGCGCGATTCCTGTACGACGTCCAGTTGGCTGACACCCGGTACTCAGTACCGGGAGTGAGGTCGTTCACCGACCAGCTTGCAAAGTTATCGCCCGTCCCTGCGGGCATAACCACATAGTTCTGCCCCACATAGCCTTCCGTTACGGCCGAAGTGCCCGCATCAGGCCCGTAAACCACAAAGTCCGCCGATTCATTATCCGAGACGATTCCGGTGTTACTCTCATCCACAGCCTGGGCGTATTTCAGCTCGTAATAATCGATTTCTTCCGGGGCAAGTTCGCTGCCGTCAGTCCGCGCCAAAGGCGCGTCCCAGGTCAGCAAAACCGTATCCCCCGCCAATACACTCGTGGTATCCGTAGGGTCTGTTCCCGCCAGATATTCCTGGTAGTTCGTATACCCATCTCCGTCGGCATCCAGGTCGCCATCCGATACTGTCGGATCAAGACCCTCGTCATTTTCGTAACCGTCAGGCACGCCGTCACCATCAGTGTCGGCACTGAATGGGTCCGTCATTCCCAAAGATTCCTGCAGATTGGTCAATCCGTCGCCGTCCGGGTCCTGCTCAGCATCCAGGGCGTTGGTCGGGTCAAGACCTTGCTCAAGCTCCCAGGCGTCAGGCATGCCGTCATTATCCCCATCCACCGAGGGTGTTCCGGCAGCCTCTTTAAAAAGAATCGCATCGGCTATGACATAGCCATCTGCATCATCGGAAACAACAACGCGGCTGGTAAGCGATGACATCCGGAAGGTCCCGAGCTTGAACCACTCGCCACCAAAGTCTCTCTGGTCAACCTCGACGGTCGTGGTGGTCAGAAAGTCCTGATCATCAAGGTGGTGCACAACGTATTTGACGTTCGAGCCGCGGTTGCCATGCGCCGTCCACCTGGCATACACATCAAGCCGCTTTACGATGTTCAGGTTCCAGGTAGCTGTCTTTTCGCCGGTACCCGCTTCACCCGCAAAGTAGTTCTCACCGATGTAACCGCTCGAGACCGAAGACTCCTTCCACTGTCCATCGGTGTAAAAACCAGGGTTGGTATTATCGATAATATACTCGGCTTCAATGCCCGCCGCTGGCGCTGGTAGCTCGTCCACATCAGGCTTTGGCTTGAAGCTGCTACAGCCAGTTACCACGCTTCCTGAAGTCACCGCCAAAACCAGTAATTTCATCCTTTTCATCATCATCCCTCCCTCGTTGTGCAGAACAACTACAGGAAGGATGGCACAGATTCCGGCTTACACAGGCGGGGCGATAGTACGTTTAGCAATATAATCGTCGTCTTTATCGCAGATGGCACTTGTGTCGCTTAATGAGCAAAAAGGCAAGCCCAAGCACTGAAAGCACCAGGGTGCCAGGCTCGGGCACCTTCATAATGCGGGTAATTCTGCCGAAAAGGTCGTGCTCTGAACTCTGCGAGCTACCATCCATCTGGTTGAAGAACCAGAACTGAAAGCCCCCTGAGTGAAACTGATCCAGATTGATCTCGCCGGTGTCGCGGACTAACCGATTTTCCTCGGGTATTGGCACTGTGCCCGTTTGTTCCATACCCAACAACGTGAGGTAGATATCGTTGGGGTGCACCGTCGATCCGCTCCCTTCAGGGGGAGCAAGCGGAGAGAGACTGCCGGTTGTGTACAGGCGCTCCGGCGACCAGTCACCCCAATGGTAAAAACCGTTGGTCTCTTGCTCGAAGATAGTCCAACCGCCGATAACACCCTGAAAAGAAATGCTGTGCTCTCCGGAATCCTGCTTCCCGATATCCAGCCGGATAAGGAACTCATCCCCAATGTCCACATCAGCCAGCGAATCTGCCGCAGCAGCATCCCCTGTAACCGTTCCATACAGATCATAGGAATAAAAAGGCTTCGCGCTTACGTCACACGTCAAGGCAAGCAAAAGACTACAGAAGATTATACGTTTCATACTGCACATCCTATCCTTAGATAATTGAGGCCGGATGACCGGCAAAACCTCTTCCTGAAGTCAATACAGCGGCAGAAAAGACTAAAACAGCGGGAAGGACCGACTGGCCATGAACGACCAACTCGGGTCATTTTTTAGTTTGGCTGGTGATCTTGTCAAGCGTTGCTGCAATTATTGCCAGGTCCCTGTCGGTGACATCTTCATGACTTGGCAGGGTGAGCAATCTGCCAGCAAAGGATTCCGCATTGGGATAATCACTGGCCGCCCTGCCAAGGTAGCCTGGCACACCCTCTATGGCCGGCAATACCTGCCCGTAAAAGGCATTGGCACCGACACCCTTGTCGGTCAACGCCTCAATAGCTTTGTCCCTGCTTTCCTGGTCCGGCGCCAGCAATCCATATCGTAATGTCACCTGGCCTGCCCGGCTGCCGTCCGCAACTTCATTGGCCATAAACGGCTTCCAGCCGCGAGCCTCAAGGAAGTCCAGTTGCGTGACATAGTTCACCGCAATTCCGGGCCAGTGTTCGGCACTACGAATCCCCGCTTCAAGGAGCGCATCCGGAAGCGCTTCACGGCTTAGGCTGGCCAGAGGTTTGTACACCGTAGCGCCCAACCCGAGAAACGGAACCCGCCTCAGCAGGCCATAGCCGAACCGTCCCAGAAGAAAGTTGAAAATATATCGCCGGGCTTTCCACTTCCAGTCAATGTTCAACGGCTTTTCGGGCAGCGTGAACAATATTTCAGCGGCCCCTGCACGATGGTCGCTACGAACCAGTAAAGCTCCACCGCCCATCAGATTGATAGGCTTACCACGACCAAAACTCAGCACCACACAATCCGCAATCGGCTCGCGGGCACATTCTGGAGGAAAACACTGGGCGGAATCTTCAACAAGCCAGACGTCCCTTTCGCGGCACAGGCTCGCGAGCACAGTCAATTGCTCGGGCACCCCCAGAAAGCCCACGGCAATCACAGCAACGGTGGCACCGGAAAAGGCATTGGGCAATTCTTCCGGATCCATGAAAGGGCGGTCAGGCAGTGTATCGACCAGTACCGGTTTTGCACCCTGCGCCACCACGGCCGCAACAAGATCCGGGCACCCATAGGCAGGCAGAATGACTTCCGGCACCGAGTTGTTCAGGCCGGAGCTGCGGATCGCCAACAACACTGCGGCAGACAGAGCCTCTGTACCCGAACCCATGCGCCACGTGTCGTAACTATCCTCCCAGGGCAGGTGCAGGGCTGCACCTGAAGCAGGCGCCGGCACACGGCTTCCGACCGGTCTCAACATACTTATCACCGCTTGGAAGGTGTCCAGACCGTCATTCGCCGGCCTTTGAGAAAATCGATGGTGGCACGGGCGATGGCCAGGTTCACCTGAACAAAGAAATAGGGAATCTTGAACACAGTACGCTCCCGAAGCCCGGGCTTAACGTGCCCGACGATGACAACCCCGTAGAACAGCAGCTGGGCCAACAGTGCGAGGGAATAAATAGCTCCTTTGCCGGCCAGCAATACAGAAGTCACAAACAACAAGATCTGGAACCAGGGCACCGCCCACCGCATCAGCTTGTGGCCGAACACCTGAAAGGAAAACCAGCCGAACCGGAACGGGTTCAGTACTTCAGGATGACGGCTCAGCGCTGTCAGGCCCCGGATAATCGTGCGTATTTTGCGTTGATACTCTTTGGAGGCATCCGCTACATCGTGATAATAGCCAAGCACATCGGACGCAGTGACCGCCACAAGCCCTTTCCGGGCGCTGTTCAGGGCCGTATTGAAATCACTCGGGGAGTAGATATCCCAGTCTTCATCGCAGACTTCGCGCCGGGCGGCAAAGAAAGAGCCACTCAGCCCCACAAGGCCAGCCCGGTCGGATTCAACGCCTCGCAACCACATTTCATAGCGAACATAGGCACCTTCACCGGCCACGGTGCCATCACGGCTGACAAACCGGTCCTCACTGGATACAGCGCCAACGGCGGGGTCATCAAAATACCTGGCCATTCTCTCAATCGCATCTTCCGGAATGGATGTTGCCACATCCGAGAAAATCAGGATCTCCCCTGTAGACGCCTTAATTGCCTGTAACTGCGCGTGCTCCTTTCCTTTGCGTTCTTCTGCCCTGGCGAGCCGGACCCCCTGATCGGCATACTCCCTGACGATCTGGTCTGTTCCGTCGCCAGAGGCATCCGAAGCGATAATCAACTCCAGATCCGGATACGTCAGTTGGAGGCAGTTCTCGATTTTCTCCCGGATACGGCCTTCTTCGTTATGGGCAGTAACAATCAGGGAAACACGCAGAGGCACGGTCGATGCTGAATGTAGTTCTTTGGCGCCAGGCCGACGTGGGGAAAAGCGAAGTAGAAGAGGGTAAAGAAAATAGCTGAACAATACGCCGAAAACAGAAATCCAGAACAAGCCCTTCAGCATTACAATCCGTCCCTGTGAACCTGATGATGACTTTCAATCCAGTGACTGGCAGAATCACTGTGCCAGCAAACTATACATGGACGATTGCGCCAAAACCACAGGCTTGGCCGACGGAGGCAAAAGGCGTGGCTACCCTACGATCCTTTTTAAAATTCTGGATGCTCAGCGCGTTCGCCGCTTATGGATGGATGCGCCTGAAACTTACCCGCAGCCCTACCCTGATCATCCTGACCTACCACCGGGTGCTGCCGGAATACGCCGGCGAACGGACGCGGGAACAACCCGGGATGGTTATTTCACCCGCAAACCTGCAGCGGCACATAACGCTGGTTCGCTCGTTAGGCGCCACCCCTGTCCATCTTGATGAATGGCTCCGCAAGAAAAACGCCGGCGAAGCCCTGCCAGCACTATCAGTCGCCTTTACCTTTGATGATGGCTGGAGGGACAACTACCTGTACGGCTACCCCGTGCTCCGCCAGGAGCAGATACCAGCCACCATCTTTCTCGTTACCGGCATGGTAGACACACGCGACACCTTCTGGCCTGAAAAAGTTATCAGGTTGCTCCGCACTCCCGGTATCAGTCTGAGCGATCAATCACTTGCGTGGCTCCAGCCTTACCTCGGCGATGCTGGCAACAAATCCACGCCGCTGTCACTCCTGGAGGCCGATGAAATAATCAACCGCCTCAAAGACCTGGATGACGCCACTATTATCGGGCACCTGCAGCACGCCGCCTCTTCCCTCACCGCTGACACCAACGAGGCTGATCAGGCGCCCGCTATTTTGCAACACACGGAACTGGAAGAAATGTCCGGAGAGAATCTGGTCAAATATGGCGCCCACACCCGAAATCATTTCCGCCTTAACCGCCTGAACAGTAAAGAGGCGCTTGAGGAACAGATTGCCGGGTGCCAGTCAGACCTGGAGACGATGAACGTCGCCAGTGTGCCGATCTTCTGTTACCCCAACGGCGACATAACCGACGGCGGCGAACAGCTTGTTGCAGACCACTACCAGGCCGCCTGTACAACCAAAACCGGTTGGAACAGAGCCAGCCGAAACGATTTCGATCTCCATCGTTTCAACCTCCACGACGGAAACAGTTCAACCGCCCGCACGTTACTGGCCACCATAGGGCGCAGCCTGGCATGACTGAACAACCGACCACGCCCCCTGTTACCGTAACGCAGATTATTTCAGGAGACCTGTGGGCCGGAGCCGAAGTTCAGGTCTACAACCTGTGCCAGGCCCTCAGTGCTCGCGAGGATATTTCCGTGACCGCTGTCGTCTTCAACCCCGGCATTCTACACGACAAACTGTTGGCGCTCGGCATCCCCGTTACCCTTGCCGACGAGACCAGCACCGGCGCCCTATCCATCGCAAAAGCTATTGCCACCCATTGCAAAATGCAGGGTACAGACATCGTTCACACCCACGGTTTCAAGGAAAACGTGTTGGGCGTGCTCGGCAAGGAAATGGCCAGGGCGCCCTATTCAGTCAGAACCGTCCATGGCAACCCTGAGCACGGGTTCTCTTTCAGAAAGCCGCATAAATGGCTAACCAGCCGCCTGGACATCTGGCTTGGCCGACTACGCCAACAGGCTGCTATTGCGGTTTCCACCCAGCTTGAACAATCTTTGCAAGTGACATTTCCGGGTAAGGTGTTCAAGATTTTCAATTTCGTCAACGTTGAAGAACTCCGGCAAACCTGGCCCCCAGAAACTGACAAAGGCCCGAACAAGGAGGCCTTGCTGGGGATTGTGGGCAGGCTGGTCCCCGTCAAACGCGTGGACCTTTTCATCAGAATGATCGCCACGCTGAACGACTGGGGTTAC
Source organism: Marinobacter sp. (assembly GCF_039977835.1). Taxonomy (GTDB): domain Bacteria; phylum Pseudomonadota; class Gammaproteobacteria; order Pseudomonadales; family Oleiphilaceae; genus Marinobacter. The sequence goes on from NZ_JBDWCL010000072.1 coordinate 153,561, forward strand.
CCCTGCCGCGGAGCAGTCATTGGTAATGGGCCTCTGGAAGAGAGCCTTAAAAAGCTGGCTTTGGAGCTGGGGGTCAGTGAGCGAATCAGTTTTAAAGGTTTTGTAAATCCCGCGATGAAGAAAATCAGAAAGCTGGATGCGCTGATAATGCCCTCCGATCATGAAGGACTGCCCATGACGTTACTGGAAGCCGCCACCCTGGGAATCCCGGTGGTTGCCCACAACGTTGGTGGAATTCCGGAGGTACTTTCTGGTTGGAAACGGGGGGCACTGGTGGACGAACAAACCCCTGCTGCCTATGCAGACAAGGTTCTGTCAATACTGCCACGACAGGCTCAAACTGGCGACACGGAAGCACCATCCCAAAGCCTAAGCTCCCCCCCTGAATTCGAAAACAAATTCAGTAGCCGGGAGAACGCCAGGAAATACGTGGAGCTATACACCAACATCCTGTCTTTACCCAGGGGTGTTAACCTGCCGACAACATCTTCCTGACCTTTGTCAGCAGTCTGCGCTTTAATCCCGGGTCCGGAGAGATCAGCTCTCTACGGCTATTCTCAAAATCCCGGACGAACTGTGCTACCCACTCGTCGTTAAGACTACTACCCTGCCTGGACGTTACGTGCTCCTCCTGCGTCTGGCTGTCATCTAGCTGGACACCCACAAAGTCGGCGATGGTTTGCACGCTGGTTCCCAGACTCTTCCGAACGGAATCAAAGTCCATTTCAATATAGCGGCAGCCATTCGCGGCGAGCGTGTAGCGCCAGGAAGCATTATCAAGGATTACTTCCCGCAGACATCTTTCAATCTGTTCGAAACGATACTGGGGAGGGTTATCGTTTTTCGGTTCCTGCCCCACAATCCACACTCCGGTTTGCCTGGCGATCGCCAGAGAAACAGCCTGCTTCAGAATGCCTTTACGGGAAAGAAGCACGTAGTGTGCGTCTGGAAAAAGCGACTGAACCCTGTCAAAGCCGCCAAGCACATTGATATGGGTGTAGTGAAGCTTGATACCAAACACACCATTCGGGGAGGTTCTTCTCTGTGTCAGCTCCCGGATAACGCGTTCTGTACTCTCAGTTTCAATCCGCCTTTTCCACTCCTTCAGGTTTACCGGGTTTGCATACTCCAAAGGGAAGCCGAAGGAACCAGCCTGATGTAAAGTATGGCCCAACATGTGACTACCGCAGCGAGGAGTGGAGGCAATAACCAGTGTTTTATCCGGCCCCTCCCGCCGCGGGAAGTCATGAGATTCCGAGAACTGGTCCTTGTACAAAGGCACGCCATAACCTCCTGTTATTAGTCCGGCAACAAAATCTAAACGTTGCTCCGCCGTTTAGCAAACTGAGACTTCAGGATATCCAGAACATCCGTTAACGCCTTGATTCTTAGTACAAAGGCGAACATTACATAAAGGCCTCCGCCAGCCAGTACCTGGATCCCGAAGGACCCCAGCGGGCCAATTCCATACAGCACCCGGTCGAGCAGAATAATCCCGATGGCCATGAGAACGGCTGCGGCCAATGTGCGGAAAAAAGACAACATCAGTTCAAGCAGGCTCAAATTAATCAACCGCCCCGCAATCGATAAGGTAATCAGGCTATTGATCCAGGTCGCCGTGGTCATTCCGATCACGATACCTTCTACCCCCCATGGGAGGCCGGCAATAACGCCTGCTAGCGCAATCGGGCGGGTCAGCAGGTTAACCTTGAACTGGAGCTTGGCGCGCCCAAGTGATAGGTATATCGCGCCGGTTACCGTCACGATGGAGCGGGCCACACCTGCCAGACAGAGTATCTGCAAAAGTGGCACAAGCTCTGCCCATTGCTCGCCAAGAACTCCGAACACAAAGTTTTCGGAAACGGCGAAGATTCCCGCCATCATTGGAAATGTAAGCAGAGCAATAGCCTGGGTGCTCCGCATATAGACTTTCCGGATTCGTTGTCTGTCGGACTGGATCAGGCTCAACGCTGGAAACATCACGCTGCCAACAGTGTGAGATACATTCTGAAGCGGGAAAAGCATCATTGAGTGCGCTTTGTCCAATAATCCTGCCGCATCACCACCTATATATTTGCCCGCCAGCAGTTTGTCCGCTTTCATCGTCGCGAACCGGATGACCCTTGTAGCAAATACATAAAAACTGAAGCCGAAAAGTTCTTTTAGTGCTTCACCACTGAAAGCCATGGCAGGCACCCAGCGCGCAGCGCCCCATACGTAGCATGTTGCCACAAACCGGAGTATTACCGGTTGCCAGGCAAGGCCCCAGTATCCATAGCCTTGGCTGACCATAAACACCGCAATGGTACCGCCAACGATCATCCCCAGCAGATCTGCTACCGCTGTAACCTGAAAGGAAAGATCTTTTACCAGGCGCTGGCGGGGCACCAGCCCGAGGGCTCCAAGAATAAACTGAAGGGAGAGAACCAGCCCCAGATCAGTCAGCTCTTCTCGTCCGTAAAATTCCGCGATGAAGGGAGAAAGCGAAGATACAAGTGCCCACAGCCCCACGCCCAATCCCAGGTTGGTCCAGAATACGGTGTTGTAGTGTATCTCCTGTACATCCTTTTTCTGAACCAGAGCTGACCCGAGCCCAACGTCCATCAGAAGGCCTGCGAAGCCGGTAAACACCATCATCATGGCGATCAGACCAAAGTCATCCGGGGTCAGCATCCTTGCGAGGGCAATGCCGAACCCCATCGAGATGACCTGGCTCACCACCTTTCCACCCGCTGTCCAGCTAAGAGCTTTGAGAACTCTACCTCTGAAGTCAGACATCAGGCAGTTTATCCATCACCGATATTGCCTGCCGGCTGCAGTCTTCCTGAACTGATCGTACCTTTTCCTGCCAGTCAATCAGGTTAACCAGCATGTCAGAGACCACTGCCCGTGATTGCTCAGGTCCCATGGACTTTGTCGAGAGTCTTGCTGCGTCCATTCCGAGCTGATGGAACAATTCTTCAAGTTTAAATTCGTAGGCAATGCCCAAAACTGGCGTACCAGCCACAAGCCCCAGAATGGCGGCATGCATTCGAGTAGCAATCACGAGATCGAATTCCTGATAGGCCTCAACTACTTCTACTGGCTGCCGAAAAGCTGTATCCAGGTTAACGTACGGTGTTACATCGGAAGAAAGATTCTCGAAAATCTTTTGTGCGTAATCCGCATCGTCTGTCCAATATTCATCAATGCCCTGACACGTAGAAAGGAAAGTAACTTCTGCGCCGAACTCTCGAACTACCTGCTCGACCATTGCAACTATGCAAGATACATAGTTGCTTTCCAGACCTTTATCCGGTTCGTCAAAAAAATGGAGACTTCTAACAGAGACAGCAACCTTCAATTCCTGTTTCGCTTCGAGCACACTATCCCGGGGAGCGGACAGTGTTTTCTGCGGTTTCAGAACAAAGGCTGCATCTTTTCCGAGAACAATATTGTTCTCGCCAACACCTAATTCAGCCACATGGCCCCAGGACTTCTCATCGCGTAGAAAAATGCCATACGAGTGCCTAAATATATGCCTGAATGCTGCTTGGTATTTTGCGTTATGGTAGGGCCCCAAAGATTGAGTAAAAAATACGAGCGGGCGCCCACAAGCAAGTGTCAAACGGTAATCATAGATCGCCGGCCATAAATTGTAGTTTTCAATTAAATAGGTCCCGCCAGTACTGATTACCACGTCCGCCGCACAATACTCTTTCAGTGCAGAGTAATCCTCCTGACGAATTAGAGTTCGGGGAATTATCGCAAACCCCGAACGAATAAGAGCTACACAAGATCGCAAAAACCAATAACGCAGACGGTCACTCCAGTGGCCGTAACCAAATCTTCGCAACCCACGAGCTATTTTTCCTTTGGGTGAATTACCAAAAACGGACTGGCGGAACGATGCCCAGGGATAGTATCTGGATGCTGCAGCAGCTAAACGGTCAAACACAACGATGTCGGCGTTTTCACCGTACTTCCGCCGTAATATCTGAAACATTCCCTGTAAAATCGCCGCATCACCCGGATTCAGAGTCACAATGTTTGTGATCAAAATCCGCTTTCTATTCTTATTATTCACCATACCCAAAGGGCTCCAGTTGCGGCCCGACAATCTGTTCAATCATTGAAAGATTCTCTTCACCAAAAAATGCTTCGTAGCTCCCTGAATTGTCGCCTCTGGGTTGATACTGAATATCAACCAGCCCCGAAATATCTTTTGTTGCTTTGAATCCAAGATCCGCAGCAAGCTGCCTCACCTGAGCGACTTTATCGGAGCGAAAGTCTTCATAACGAATCAATCGGAGAGGATGCCGAGCTTTCAAATAGTGCTCCGCTGATATTCGCCATCGCCATGCCATCTTTTCTAGATAGTTGTTGCCGGGGAGGTCTGGTGATACTCCGTTCAAAACATGAAACCAACCTCCTCTGGCGAAACGTGGAAGCTTGTGCTCGCCATGCAGAGGATCTGCCGGTAATTCGAGGCGGTTCAAAATACTACGAATATTATCGAATGGATTTCTGACAATAAACACACGTTTTGCTTCAGGCAAGAAGCTCTCAAAGTCATCCAGGAAAAATGGGAAGTTCGGATCTTTGACAACAGTACCGCTGAATACATCCCGATGGGCCCGCCATAGGCGAGAAAGTGGAAAATCGCCTGCAAACAAGTGCTCTCGGTACTTGACTTCCAACTCGTCCAGCCTGTGAAACGGGTCGCTACAGACATTTTCATCAATTGCTTTAGCGAGCAACGATGCGATGGCGGTTGTGCCAGACTTCGGCATACCAGCAACGATTACTTTGCCTCGCCCTGTTCCAAGCGGATACAAGGTGTGGAAGGCACGTTTGACTTTACTGACTGCCATTCACCGGGCTCCCGTTCTGCGCTGAATCGACCGATGGAAGGTATCTAAGGTCTCTCTTGCCACATTCGGCCAGTTAAGCTTCTCCTGAACCAACTCCCACCCAGCTCGTCCGACAGCCATTGCCAGGCCAGAGTCGTCACGAAGTTTCATAATTTGCGCCAGGATATCCGCAGGCTCGTCACTCGTAAGCAACCCATTCTTTTCGTGCTGGACCAACTCTGCCATTTGGCCACGGTTGGAAGTAACCACAGGGGTCATGCAGGCCATATACTCCCAAAGCTTTGTTGGAGAACCATGTACACCGTGAGGAGTCCAGTACCAATCGGGGTGCAAAGCAATGCATACGTCCGCTCTACATATCTCGTTGAGCACCTCGTCCCGTGGTATTTTCTCCTTGATAACAACATTGTCTCCCTGGGGAAGATTATCTGATCGCTGATTAACGGCGAGGACAAAACGGATGTCTGGCGCTTCGGTTTTAGCCAACTCAATTGCCGCAGCCAGCAAATCCAAGCCTTGCCAAGGGTAGATCGCGCTACCACTATAAAACACCGTGAATTTGTCGTTCTCCCTGTTTTTGCGACGACGAATAATCTCTTCCTCGGAGACTAGTGGTCCACCGTTCGGTGCCACTACTACCTGACCAATACCCAATTTATTACCGGCATACCTTCCCATCGATGAAGAAACACATACTGCAGCATCTACCCTCTGTGCCAGTTTCTTTCTGAAGCGCTCTTCCCGCCGAATTCCGGGCGCTTGCCGGGCTGCGTGAAACCAACGCCTTACCCACCTGAACCACGACTCACTTTGTCCGGCTTGCCTGCCGCCTAACCAAGAGAAGGCGAGATTTTCATCAGCTGGCGAATTTATCTCCCAAACTACTGGAACGCTCGAATCTGCCTCCTCCATGGCTTTTCTAAGGTGTCTCCAACTCTCCAGGGAGCGAGAATCGACCCGAGCGTAAATCACGTCGCAAAACGCAACGAAAGCAGAAACCGACGCATCACCTTCCCCGTCAAAATTCTGCACGTCTGGCATGGTGGGATCTCCCAGTACTGCGACGTTATGTCCACTATCAACAAATCCACGAATCAACTCAAACACATGGATATGATTCCCACCCTTAGGAGGGTATGCCTGGAGGTCGTATAAGTAACCAATCTTCATCTCGTTAGCTCCATTTGACGAGAACAATTCCTACGTAGGGCGTTACTATCAGCATGTTGCAAAGCGGATAATTTCCGCGAGTCGGGCGATACTCTTCTCTGACGTCCAGTTATCAACAACTGACTTGCGGGCTTTCTCCCCCATCTGTATGGCAAGCTCCCTGTTTTCACAAAGACATCGCATAGCCTGGGCCATCCCTTCCACATCGTACTCATCGACCAGGATTCCGGTCTCATTCTCCGATATGATGTCGCAAATGCCTCCATGTCGCGTACTCACGACGGGCAGTCCCAGCCCCATTGCTTCGAGCACTCCGACGGGCGTACCTTCCATGTCTCCATTGGGTGCCTCGACCGAGTGCTGCAGAAAGTAGTCGGATCTTTCCAGTACTGCCATCACAAAGTCGTGGGATTGTGCACCGTGCAGTGTCACCTTGTCTTCTATGCCTAGCGCTCGAACCATTTGCTGTGTCGCCGCAGTTAATGGGCCATCTCCAACTATTTCCAGCGTGGCGTCTGGGACGCTGGCACTAACCTGGGCAAAAGCCATCAAAGAGACAAACGGGGCTTTTTTTTCCACCAATCGCCCAATCATGGCAAAACGATGGCCACACTTCCGGTCATTTGGCTTTTTACGTTGACTGACCTCTGCCCCGCAAGCATTGAAGCGGACCTTTTCCGCAGGTGCCCCAAGCCGGATTAATTGATCACACATGTGCCGTGACACACCGATAATTGCACTGGAGATATCAAATAACCGACGGTACTGCGTGCCGAACTCTTCGATAATGTGAGTCATATACGCGTCGTAACCATGAAAATGAACGACCAGCGGCACACCAGCCAGCCTGCAAGCCTCCATAACTGAAACCGCTGTCGGACCGTACTCTGCTAGCACGACATCTATACGATCTCTCTCCAGCATTTTTACGAACGCACGGGTGTCTTGGGCCGCTACCGTGACTCCCATCACATGCCTCGTCAGCCAACGAGAAGCCAGCGGAACGAGGGCTCTGGAAGCCAGATACCTACCTGGCCCGCAAGATCCTTCGCGGACCACCCGATAACCCGGATTGCCAATCAGGGAAAAACACTGGTAGGGGAGATTATTGATGTGGGCGTGAAGAAAAGTTTCGGATGGTGATAGCTGGCTCCCATCCTTATTAATAACTACGGCTAACCTCGGCGACATCCTGTGCGACCTCTTTAAAGAATCCCTCTGCGACCTGCTGGAACCTATCATTACAGAACAACGAGGGATTCTAACAGATTATATTGGAAAGGATTATGCCAGTATCCTATTTTCAGCGTTGTATTTAAGCACTAAATCGTTATGCTTTTCGGAATGCTGTCGCAGCCGGGACGCTGCAGACCTTTCCCCTCAACAAAATGGACACCACGTGAGCTTATGGTACAAAACTGCGACGGAAATATTCTCTTGGTATCAAACTACCCCTCCGACGTCGGATACGCCTGGTGGCTGATGGAACATTTCTGGACCCTTATCGCAGATGCGTTTGCAGCATCAGGCTCAAAAACTTTTCTTGCATACCCAACTATCACCTCGCTTCCGGAGGCGCTCAGTGGCAGTAGCATCACTCCTATTGAGCTCGAGTTTCCAGCTTCGTCTCCCTGGCCAATGAAAAATATCAGAAATTTTATACAAGACAACAACATCCATTACATTTATTTCACGGATCGCGCATGGTACAACCCCCGGTATGCAGCACTGCGCCAGGCAGGCGTTAAAAAAATTGTCGTACATGACCATACCCCTGGCGACCGGCCTCCAGTTGGAGGAATTAAAGGCCTGTTCAAATTTATTAGACACAGACTTCCCTTTGTTTGCGCCGACAGCCAGTTGTGTGTGTCGGAGTTGATGCGCACCCGAAGCATCGAAAACGGGAGGTTGCCTGCCCATCGGTGTCACGTGGTTCAGAACGGCATTCCGCCGGTCCAGAAAACTCAAAGGTCCCGGGAATCGCTCCTGAGAAACCTGAATATTCCTACAGACAGTCAGATTTGTATAACAACCGGTCGGGCCCACCCCTATAAACGTTTTGATTTTATCATCGACACGGCAGCGGCGCTCCGGCAGCTCAATCCAGACCACAGCCTTGTGTTCCTGCTGATCGGTGATGGACCAGCATATCCCGAGCTCAAACAGAAAGTTAGTGACCTGGGGCTGGACAATCGTGTTTTAATGCCCGGGTTTAGAACCGACGCGCGGGATTTTGTCAGCGTAGCCGACGTCGCTATGCATGCTGCTCTGGGAGAGGGCTTCTCACTCTCGATCGTTGAGTACATGAGCGCCGGTTTACCAGTGTTGGTGCCAGACATCCCTTCCGTCAAACAAGCCATTGACCATGGGAAAAATGGCTTCGTTTACGAAAAAAATAATTGTAGTAACGCTGCTGCATTCCTGAATCGGCTGATATCGGACGACCAAGAAAGGCGGGTAATGGGATCGAAAGCTCGAGAGAAAGCTAACTCTCACTACAGCTTGGAAAACTGCTCACGGGAATTCAAAGCAGTTTGCCGCCACGTTTTTTAAATTAGCTAGCGCGAATTTGGTAGCAACAGCTTCTCCAATTCCTGAACGATGCGCTCTCCGGTTTTTCCATCCCAGAGAGGCGGTATACTTCCTTTCTTCCATTCGCCGGCGAATAATCGGGATAACGCGGGGCCTATCGCCTCTGGATTAGTACCAATCAGTTCGTTGGTTCCAAGGTCCACTGTCTCGGGCCGCTCTGTTGTATCTCGCAGGGTCAGACAAGGCACCCCCATTACGGTGGTCTCCTCCGTTATGCCTCCTGAATCGGTAATGACTGCCTTAGCATTCCTGACTAAATAATTGAACTGAAGGTAGGGCTGTGGCTCAGCCAAAATAAAATTGTCCGGGAGGTCAATAATTTCCCTGAGCGTCTTGGCAGTACGGGGGTGAACGGGGAATACAACGGGTAAACCGCGAGTGTGCTGACCGATTGAGCGTAACGTTTCTGTAAACCTCCCGGATGAATCAACGTTCGCCGGGCGGTGCATCGTAATAACAAAGTATTCTCCTTTTCTGAGGTTCTGATCGTCCCAGACCTGAGGCGGGCTCAGCCTAGCGAGGTTTGTAAGGAGCGTATCAATCATTGTATTACCTACCCAAAATATACGTTCCTCACCTATACCCGCCTTGCGCAGATTGCTTCCTGCCCACTCGCTTGTTGTGAAAAACCAGTTGGTAATACTGTCCGTGACCATACGGTTTATTTCCTCAGGCATTGACCAGTCACCCGACCGGATGCCAGCTTCAACATGCGCAACCGGCACCCCAAGCTTCTGTGCAGTTATCGCACACGCCATGGTCGAGGTCACGTCCCCGACGACCATGCATAGCGCGCTGGGAGACTCCATCAATAACGCTTCGTAACGAGCCATGATACCGCCCGTCTGTTCCGCCTGGGTACCTCCACCGACTTCAAGATTAACATCTGGATGTGGCAGGCCCAATTGCTCAAAGAAAGCTCCGGACATACTCACATCATAATGCTGCCCGGTATGCACCAGACGATAGGAAAGAGTACTACCGGCCTCTTGGCGCTGCTTTAACGCGCGGATAATGGGCGCAATTTTCATAAAGTTAGGTCGGGCACCGGCAACGATATCAATCAACATGAAACTAACTCCTTAGTAACAGCTAGGTATTCGCCAGATAAGCAGGAAAACCATAACCCTGCATACTCATTCTTTCATCAGAGGAAATATCAAAGGCAGGCCTCGTAAATCGACCGTAATTTTTCGCCAAAAAGCCGGGGGTCATGGAACGATCGAATATAAGAGAGTGCCTGGTGCCCTTTACGCTTTATTTGCGCCGGGTTTTCTAATATATCTTGAAAAATCTCCATTAGGCCATCTCTGATTGCTTGGGACAGCGCCTCTCTACGTTCAGGAACACGCAAATAGGCCTCACCCCCTATCGGTTTTTTATCAACAGGAATAAGCCAGCCCCGGTCATTACTATTAATCTCCGGAAACGCCCGAACGTTCGTTGTTATCACAGGGCGGCCACATGCCTGGAATTCCAGCACGGAATAGCCATAGGTTTCAGCGTAAGACGGGAGGAGGCCAACGTCACACGATCGCATCTTTACGAGCACCTCGCTATAAGGAAGGGACTGGTAATGCTCTATCCATTCTTGGTTATCTTCAAGCATCGCTCTAATGCGGACGATATCCTCTTCGTTCGTGCCAGTCGCATAGGAGTCCGGCTTAAGTCGACTAACAATGATTAACCGCACATCGACACCGCTGCTCCGGCGAGCCTCGGCAAGTGCAGCAACAACCTCTTCACCGCCCTTACGGAAAAATTCGTGGCCAATCATCATAAAAGTGATCCCCTCTTGACCTTCATAGGGGTACGATACCGCCGCCCCAGCATCCACCAATGGCCGCTGCGGCGGATGCAAAACGGTTGTTTTACGCTCAATACCATCCTTGAACTCAGGGAAATGATCGAGAAACTGCCCCTGCAACTGTCTAGCGCTATCAGACAATGCAATGAGACCCATACATCGATCTGAAGCGAGCAGCTCAACTGCTTGAATCGTTGCCGGTGACGAACGTACTGTTTGTGAATCCGACAAATGACTCTTCAACGCAAACCGGAAGCGTGGAACCAAAGTTTCATAAGTCGTAATCCACGGCGTTCGGGAGTAACTAATGCCGTTAAACAAATGGAGACAGTCAACCCGATTGAGGCCAAAATCGCGGAACTGGAATTGATGGTCAGAAGAAAGGTCAGAGGAAGGGTCCGCACCAAAAAGTGGCCCAACCTTTCTTAACAAGGAGTAGTAATCACGGCAAAGGTGGTAACTCGCACCCTCGACACAACCGATGATATTTCGCACTTCGGGATACTGCCTGGCGGCGTGCCCGATCTTTAGCGGTGACATGATGACAACCTTAAAAACGTTTAAACAATTGAGGTGGCCGAAGAATAGTTCTGACGTGTCTCGATATTTAACCGCCCCCAGAATTCACTACTTTGCTTCTCAATAGCAGGCGACAGACCCGGCTTGCGATTTTTGCTAACGGAACACGCGTAAACCTCATTGGTCATGGCGGAAGACCACTTTATCCCAAGAAAAGCGCAGGCCTCTCGCATGATTTCATCCGGCTCCTGTACCAAGCGTTCATACCGGATCTTGGTGAGACGGGGGTTCGACTGCTGATCGAGGAACAGGTAGAAGCTTTCATAAAGAAGCCACTTCAGTCCGGCAGCATTTTCAACGGACAGGTCAGCATGACACTGGTTCGGAATGAACTTCCTGAGGTCAGCGAGTGCCTGTGACTTCCGGGCAAAGTCTGTTTCTACCCAATTTTTGAACGCGCACACTTGAGCCTTACCGAAAAAGCGTACCATTGAATTAATCGCATAGCGGGGATTACGAACAACAAATATAACAGCAGCAAAAGGGCATTCGGTCAGGAACTCCCGTTCCCAAAGCGTTTCTGCAATGGGCCTTAACAACACTACTTCAGCTCCACTGGAGTCCACTGCCTGCTCGACCGCATCCAGACCCCTTAGGCGCCAGTTGGAAAAAGCTTTTGCGATATCCTGACTGACAAGCTCATCACTCCAGCCTTTGCTTGAATAATGAGCTAGGATGTCAGTACCTGACCGACAGCTACCAAGAACGAAAACTCGATGTACATATTGGGAAGGATTAAGACGTTGATACAGTCCCTTTACGCAACTCCGACCCCGCCTCTTTGCCCTATACAGAAGAACCTTCCGTTTGCTTTCGACATTCAGAGTCATCAGAAATCCTTTTCGTTTAACTGCGAGCACGATGGTACCGCAAAACCCAAATCAATCAACCAAAACCAATGGAAGCCGACGTTCGCATTCTCGTCCTCCGCCTAAGCAGACATAAGCGTGAACTGTATCTCGGCAGCTCACAAGCAGTAACCAAATCGCAACCTTACGGAACGCAAAATTGTGTCAAATCCGCTATACTGCCACCACATCACAGTTCGGGAGCATGATCTATATGGCACACCTCAAACACCTCACGGCGCTGGCCTTCGCGTCTCTTCTGGCTAGCACGGCCAATGGCGAGCCGCTGATCATAGAGTCCTTCGAATCCGGAGATATGTCAGCGACAAATGCGGCGGGGTTTGACTGGAGCCGAAACAACAGGACATCCATTGTTACTTCCGAAGCCGTGGTCTACAACAATGGCGACAGAGATGTAGCAATTCCTAGTGGACGTGATTGGGACCCTAAACATGGCGAGCACAGTTTGAGGTTTCGATATGCAGCTGGGAGTAACATGTCAGAGCAACGCTTCAATCTCGGAGGCGCTTATGAAAACCTTTGGCTCCAGTATTGGGTTAGAGTTCCGATAAACTACTATCATGGGCAATCCTCACCCAATAACCACAAATTTCTCTCGATATGGATGGACGGCTATTCTCAGCATGGAGAGGGCGCTACCGTTGTATGGGAGTTTTGGGGGACATCTGATGGCTCAAGCCGGCTTGCGGTCTCCTTCAACGAAGGAGAAGCAGGCGGGAAGGAAGGCCACCAACAACACCATGATTTCATATCACCAGCAGACCAAGGGCGGTGGATGGAAATCACCATTCACCTCAAAGCTTCTTCGGACACCTATACGCGGGACGGCATCATAGAAATGTGGCGTCGATGGGAAAACGAGCCTGCAAGCGAAAGAGAACAATTTCATAAACGAACTGATGTGTTGCTTTCGAAACCAAGCTCAGGCCCCCAAGGCTGGAACGCAGGTTATTTTATGGGCTGGGCCAACAGCCCTTACTCGCGATCCACCGAGTGGCTCATAGATCACATAACCGTTTCTGAGGAATCGCTTCTTGATTCAGCTGGCCTGAAAGCCGGGTTATCGGGAAATGCGCCCAATCCTCCTGTTTTATCTGTTTCAAAATAGGTGGAGGCCGGCAGTGCAACTTTCAAACGCCTAAATGCTGCCACTTAAGCTGATCAATCATTGGCAACCATGCCTGTCCTACTTTTGAATCCCGTCAAAAACGGCGGGATTATACTGGAGGATGTAATTGATAGTAATTGCCTTCGAAATCATATCAAAAAGCGGGTACATGTTAGCGGGGTAATGTGATTGCACAGCCGTGTTCAGTCTTTCGTGATTCCAGATCTTATCGGACAATAGATGCGAAAGCCTTTCTATCAATTCCTGACTAACAATTTCGCCGAAGTTATTCCATCCAAAACTGCGGTCCCCATAACGCGATAGCTTTTTGTACAGAGAGAGCACAACCGAATTGTTCTCGGCAAATTTTCTGGCGGCTCTGGAGCTTTCCTGGACCAATAAAGGCCTGCGGGCATTTGCCAAAGTTGCCGCCATAGGAAAATCGAGCAGTTTTGGGTTCAGCCTCTTAATGATCGCCTTATTAATCTTATTGTGCGCACGTTGTGAAAACGAAATCGAAGGACCGGCCGCAAGCAATTCTCTATTCGTAAATATATTACGGAACCCGCTTCCTTGCGCAGCATTCGTCAACTGCCGGTTAATGTATTGCCCTCCCCGGTGTTCCGTATAAAACCTTTCGAACATTGCCTGAGCATCCTCCATCCCTTGTTCTTCATAAGAATGAAATAATGCGCCTAATCGCAGATTAGATTGCTCAATCAGCTCCCTTGAACGGAGGTTTTCAGCTAGCTGACTCTCTACAAACCAGAACACTCCGTAATTGGACATTCTGAGGTATTTCAGCACGGTTTGCTGATCGTGCAGGTGCATAACGTCGTCTAGAAGCGCCCCTGCCCCGAGCATATGCATAAACAACGACGCATACTTTTTCTTTCCCGGAAGTGTGTTCAGGGTACCGTAGTGGCCCCCAAGAACCTCTCCAAAAGTACCAGCCGTCATCACCAACTCGTTCTGCGAAGCGTGTAAGCCCGCAGTGTGCCAATGTGCAAACATTGCTGATTCGTTTTTTTCCAAGTAATTGGAAAAAAGGCCTGCCCGGAAATCCCTTGGTTCGAAGCTATGCTCTACAAGAGGAAGGCCACAGGTCGACGCGATATCTCGGACTATTGCGACTTCCCTGCTTTGAAGGTCGCCATGGGTAAATAGCAAAGGTTTCTTGTGCTCCAGAACGGATAGCAACAGCCTCGAATCCCACCCTCCTGACATCATTACTTGCGCATCCCCGAAGCCTTCTGCTTCGACGCGAAAAATATCAATCAGGTCGTCTATGCTTGAATTAGCCGAAATGGTCCAGAAATTCTTCAGCGGGAACCGGGAAATCACCGGTTGCTCTTCACCATACTCGACCTTCAGGCCATGGTTGGCTTCCAGTCGGGATATACCGTGAAAGAGAGAGTGGCCACCAAAAATATATCCAAAACTGAGAAATTGGTAAAACGACGCCCAATCAATGTCCTGCCCTTCAAAGGCACGCATGGCGTCAGAAACGATTGGTTCCCCGGTTTTAGGTGAACTGTTTACATACACCGGAAACGAGCCATACCCATCATTGAAAACATAAAAGCAGCCATCAACCTTGTTGATCGCAACTAACACCCCGCGGAAGCCCCAAAGCTCGGTAAGATGGCCGGAGGCTAGCAAATCCTCCACGCGCTTGAGACCAGGCTCGGTATTTGCCTCTCCGTACCAGATGAAAGCCCACTCTCCCAGTTCTGTGTGCTTGGCCACACTTCCATCGAAGCGAACCCTCCACTTCGACCCGACCGTTAAAAGATGGTGTTCGGAGCTTTTTTTTTTTCGTCACCTTCAAAGTCAGTAATCTTGTCAATAGAGAATACAGCCATAACCTATTCCTTGTTTTCTGGCTAGAATCCAAAACTTGCATCGTCATGTTGCACAGGCTACGTATAATCGATAACTTCTCATTTTTAACTTAATTTAAATTTTATACCTTCGATATAACCGATCTAAATTTTCCGGACTTGTTTCTCGGTATTGATTTTACATACTCAACATCAATGCTAAAACTATCGCCTACCCTATCCCGCAAAAGACCGACCAATTTTTTCTCATCAATACTCGCACCATCGAACAGAACCAGACGGATCTCAATCAAATTAAAAGAATGCTGTACAATTTGAGCTTCCTTTATTCCCTTCAGCCCCTTTAGAATTGGGTCTAGCCGGCCGACTTTTACCCCTTCGATGGTCGTAATTACGTCATCTACTCTGCCACTTATGCGAGCCAGGTTTTTTGCAAAAGGAGTGCCGGGATAATATTCATGGAGTATAGCCCGATCACCAATGTCATAACGAATCAGCGGCATTGAGCTATTGAATAAATTTGTACATATTAATCGCCCTTCGTCGCCAGGTGAAACGGGATTACCTGAGTCGTCAAGCACCTCCACCAAACAATATTGAGCAGGAACAAAATAAGGTGCATTCTTTTCACTTTTCAATTGAAAAGCAACTACCGCTTGCTCTGCGCAGCCGTAATGGTCAAATACCGGGCAATCAAATACTTCTTCTATCAGTTTCCTTTGATAATGGAATAGTGTTTCCGAGGAGGTAACTATTGCTTTAAGATTAACGCTCGGCTTAATATCAAGCTCTTTAAACAACGAAGCCAACTCGTAAATTGCAGAAGGATAACTATCAATATAGGTCGGCTTCCATGACTCAAGTGCGTCAAAATATGCTTTAGCATTTTTTTTACTAATATGATACGAGGACAGCAAAAGTGTATTCATGGCGTAATTTTTACGCCAGAAAACAGATGACCGCTGTTTTTTTGGAACAATAATTCTTCCGGCGAATGTTGCTGAACGTTCAAACTCACTAACCCCGACTTCAAAAAGGAAACGATGAAAAAAAGCATAGTTAAATTGAAGTGCAAGGGCATTTGTTGTTATCTCTAGCGGAGTTCCGGTTGAACCGCTCGTGTGATTTATAAAAACCTTCGCTTTCAGCTTATTCGAGACATAAAACTTTTGGTTTTCTCTCAACTTATTCTTATCAGTGATCGGGAATTTTTTCAAAATTGAGACAACGTCATTAATCTCTTCTTCGTCTCTCAATGACGATTCCGATAGAACATCACCGTAAGCGGGAACGGAGTGGACCGCCTCCATCAAGAAATGGATTATACTACTCTCTAGCTTGCTATCTCTGGGGCTAAGGCTCAGATCGATATCTTGAAGTATCCTCCTGTACTCCACTCCATGCCTCTCACGTCTTAACTTAAACCCATAAATAGAGATAGCTAGGTTCTGAAAAAATATCGGAAGAATATCATATAGATTTTTCATATTTATCTCGATGAAGCCTCCCTCGGTGCGTATTTGACCATGACCGGGATATTTAAATGTAACGACACCCTAATAAGCATTTTCCATATAATTAAAAACGTTCACTGGAAATATTTAGATTTCCAAGCTGATAAGCATAGTCTCGGCCAATCCGATCATACGAATATTTCTCCCGTATCAACTTAGGACCCCATGACCTCAAGGACCTTTCCAATTCTGGGTCATCTATCAACCGCTGGAGGTTTGAGACGTACTCCTCGGGCGTGCGGGCAAACAACACATCTTTGCCATCAGTGACGTCAATCCCCTTACAGGCAAATGGGTCCGCTATGATGCAGGTCCCTGAGGCAAGGGCGTCAAGAATCTTAAGTTTTGTCCCACCACCTGTGCGGATGGGGCATAAATAAAACTGCGCTCGCCAAAGGTAGTCTCGAACATCATCGACGAAGCCATGAAGACGAAACAATTCATCCGTTGCTGCAAGCTTTAGCATCTCCGGAGTCGGCCCACGGCCGATGATATCCACGCTCATCCCCGGAATCCGCTCCTTGATCAAAGGCCATATCTCGCGGATAAAGTATTCCACCGCTTCGCGGTTCGGGTACCAGGATAGCCCACCGACAATCACAATGCTCTTCTCTGTCACACTGACGGAGGGGTTTGGATAAAAATAAGAGACATCAACACCATTTGGAACGGAGAGGAATTTACCACCAATGGCGGACCCCATTGCCTCGGCGTCGTCGTTCGAGCAGGTGATATTAAGATCTGAAGATCTACAATGCTGAGCCTCGCTTTTGAATAATCGCGAAGCCTCATATCTGTAGTAAAGACTTTTTATCGGGTTTTGCTCAGTTCTGGACCGCGATTCAAGCATGGCTGACTCGAAATTGTGATGGTTGAGAACCACGGGGATTCCCTTAAAAAGGTCAGAGTAGACGCAGAGACTGACGGTATCGATGTGCACCGCATCAAAGGAGTTCTCGGAGAGCAATTTAACGATGGCTTGCCTGGCCTCTGTCGACCTGAGCCATTCCATATTATAGGCTCGTGCACTAATCAATGCCTTCAATGCCGTCCGATATCTTCCTCCGACCAGGGCATCTTCCGGGATTGCCAGCACGTGGATGGATTCGACAATACTCAGTAATTCCTGTTTGGCAAATTCCAGTGGATCATCCTGATCAGGAAGGCTTGCCGAAAGGAAACCTGCCTGATTGAAAGCAACCAGGGTAATGTCATGATACTTGCTCACCTCTCTGATCATATTGTACGTGCGCTGCAAGACTCCCCCTTTTGGCGGATAAGGCACGAGGTGGGACAGCCAAAGAATTTTCATGGTCTTCCTTTTTTCCGTTTAGAATCTTCCATAAAACTGTTTCGCATGGACACTAAAAGCGCCAGATGAATCCAAAGGAATGGATAATAGGTAACCGTTACAAACTGGCCTGCCACAAAAAAACCGATTAACGAAAGATTTGCACAAGCGCCTATCAGTTTTTGATTATTCTCACACCCAACGGCACGGAATCTCTGAGCCTTTCTGAATGCGATAAGAAGTAGAGCCAAAAATATAGCTAAGCCGATAACTCCCGTGTCTGTGCCGACCTGAATAATAATATTATGAGGTAATTCGGCTCGATGAAGGAGAATGTCATCTGCATAGTAACGCGAAAAATACGGCACAAAGTTGAAATAACCCACTCCAAGAACCGGATGCTCTTTGATCATTTCAAGCCCGTTTTCCCAATACAAAATGCGCTGTTGAGAGGTTCTGTCTTCTCCCATCGTGCGGAACCGATCTTTTTGTTCTTCCGGCAGAAACGTCCACAAAAGGACCAATGCTATGCCACAGGATATGAGCACTTTGGGTTTGAAAACGGTTCGATAGTTCATCACTACAAGTTGAACGATTAGCGCAAGTTGCGCACCACGGGAACTGGCACCAAGAATTACCATAATGGCAGTAATGGGCATCAACATGAGCAGCCAGTACCAAGTCTTGGTAATGTGGGGCTTGAGCGAGTGGGCAAAAGCCCAGGCGATGGGCCAGAACACCAGCATTTGGATGGCTAGCTCACCGGAGTTTTGAAAAAACCCTGGTGGACCCGAAAGGCCCCAAGTGGTAAAGGAAAAGCCCCGCATTGCCCACGAAATCGCTAGCGACAAGGAAATCTTGAAAGAGGCCACCAGAAAGATACAAAGGAATATAAAAAAGCGCTTCCTGGTATTAACGATATTGATGATAAGAAAGTAGATAATCACCCAGAGGTAGTAATTTTCCAGTTTACCGAACGATACCGAGGGAAAATAAGCAAATGCACTGGATAGCAGAATTGTAATGAGAAAGAGAATCAGCAAAACGTTTACGGAGGAGGACACCCAACGTACGGTTCGGTCTGCAAAACACCCCAGGAGAGCACCGATAATACTTAACTGTGTCCAGGGCAAAAAATCAATAATTGGGTAGATCGATTGGGGGCGCACATACTCGAAAAACAGGTACATGCAGATCATCCAGAAGGCAAAGCTTTCGCTTTTAAAATATCGCCAGTTCATACCGATATTCAGCGAATAGAGATCCTCCTCAGAAATTTCTTTGGCTTTCTTACGCATAGAGCCCTCGCACAGATTCCATTACTGTTGTCTCGCACCGTGCGAAGAACGCCGGGCAGCAATTGAAGGGGTCGTGGATGTACGGTATCGGGTTTCGGCAATAGCTTCCAGCAAGCACCAGTGAGTACTGTGTTCCTACTTTTTCCTTGAACTGGTGTAGATGGGAGGGTTCCATTACAACGACAAGGTCCGAAGCCCTGAATTCAAAATCGCGGACATTGACCGTTTTATGGCCTTCAAGGCTCAGCCCTTGTTGCTTGGCAAATTCGCGGGCGCGGGGGTCTGCGGGATAGGCATCACCACAGTTCAGGCCGCAGGACGCCGCCTCAAGCCCAAGGCTACGGGCGTACACCTCAGCCAGAGGGCTCCGGCATATATTTCCGCTACAGATGAACACCAGCCGCCGGTCGGCAATAGAGCCAGGTTTCCGGGAGTACTGCCGGTAGGCGCCTGCATACGCCAGGGCGCGATGGTAGATGAATCGGACAAATCCCTGTTTCGAGCCAAACTGCTCGTACACCCACTGGCTCAACGAATAATCTCCCTTTAATTCAAACCGAACGCTGACTGATTTCCCTTTTGACTTCTATCATGCCACAAACAGGGTTGCCACTGGGACCTGTTGAATGCGTTTCCTACGTTACTGTAAGACGGCTGCGATAGAATTCGAGCTCATTATGCAGGATAATCGCCCCTCAGTTGAACACTTGGTAAAAACACAGGACGTTGCTACCTATGGAACCCAGAATTCTGGTGCTGGACGGAAATCAACGGGCAGCACTCGCGGCAGTGCGCTCACTGGGAGCGAAGGGGTTATGGGTAGCTGTCGGTGAGAGTTGTGCGCCCTCCATGGCTGGGCTTTCCCGGTATTGTCGCCAGAGCATCACCTATGCAGATCCTTTCAGCGCGCCCAGGCCGTTTTTTGACGATCTCCTGAGGCAGATCGATGAACAGAACATTTCGTTTCTGTTACCCATAACCGAAGCCACCACCTACGTTATTCTGGCCTATCGGGACGAGCTGCCCGCGCACGTTACGCTCCCCTTCCCGGAAACGGACTCGGTGGAGCAGCTTGCCAACAAGAACAATCTATTCCAACTGGCACTTCAGCAGAACGTACCCGTGCCGGAGACGATATTCTGCGCGAATGCAGAGGAAGGGCTTGAGGCACTGGAGACCATCAATCACTTTCCGGTGGTGCTAAAGCCTTTCAAATCAAAGATTCTGCAGTCCACGTCCATCGTTTCAACTCAGGTTATGGTTGCGCACTCCGCCCGGGAAGCCACCGATGCCCTGAAGAACCACTTTTTCTTTCAGTTCCCTTTCACCATACAGTCCTTTATCGAGGGCTCCGGTCAGGGCATTTTTTCCCTGTTTGATCATGGCGAACCCGTGTGTTTCTTCGCCCATCGCAGGCTGAGGGAAAAGCCACCGGGCGGGGGTGTCAGTGTTCTTTGCGAATCCGCGCCGGTCAATGATCAACTGCGTTCCCATGCAGAGAAGTTGCTTCGCAGTGTCGGCTGGCACGGTGTGGCAATGGTGGAATTCAGGGTTTCGCCCGGTGGTACAGGTTACCTGATGGAAGTGAATCCCCGTTTCTGGGGGTCGCTGCAGCTGGCCATTGATTCGGGAATCGACTTCCCCTGGTGGTTGTATCTGGCCAGTACCGGGCAAACGGTGCCGCAGGCAAGCTGGCAGCACCGGAGAGTGCGATGGTTGCTCGGCGATCTGGACCGGCTTTACCTTGTGTTGAAATCCTCAGCCGACGTCTACACGTTCGGCCAGAAACTTGTTGAGATATTGCGGTTCTTTACACCTGGATTGAGAACCCGTCACGAGGTGAACCGCTGGAAAGATCTTCGCCCTTTCTGGTTCGAGGTGAAACAATATCTACGTGCACTTAAAAGTTGACGATATCTATGAATCAACCCTATGTGATCATACTTGCGAACGGCCTTAACGGCCTTGGTGCGGTGCGCTCTGCCGCCGATGCAGGCCTACGAACCTATACCCTGCTGACCAGCCAGACTGACCTGAGCGCCTATAGCCGATACAGCCAATACCGGTTTATATTGCCGGCCAACCCCGGCGTGGAAGATGTAAGATCAGTTCTTAACCAGCTCCATCGCAATGAAGATGGCCCCGGGGTATTACTTGCCTGCTCAGACCTGGCGGCAGAACTGCTTGGCAAACTGAAAACCGAAGGTTACTCCAATCACCACCTGATTGTTCCTTCATCGGAAACCACTGAAATTCTCAACGACAAGAAACTGGAATGCAGGTCCATGGAGGAAGGCGGCATCACCCTGCCTAAAACCTATTACGAGTTGGCCAGCGATACCCCCGAATCATTCCCGCTGATTATCAAGCCCCGGACATTCCGTGAGTATGCGGTGCTGGGCGCAAAGAACGTCATTGTTAACTCCCAGGCGGAATTCGAGGATTTTCGTGAAGATTTCCGGGGTAAGCTTGACCGTTTTATTGCACAGGAAGTGATTGAAGGTGAGGACGACAACCTGTGGGTATGCAACGTTACCTTCGATCTGAACAGGCAATTAAGTGCGTGCTTTGTGTTCAACCGCCTGGGCACCATGCCTTCACACTACGGCGTGACATCGCTGGCGATCAGCCGGGAAAACCAGGCGCTGCGTGACGAGTGCGCAAAAATCGGCGAAGCCCTCAACTATGCCGGGCCAGCGATGATTGAGTTCAAGAAAGACAGGAATTCCGGGAACTATTACTACATTGAAACCAACCCACGCCTCGGCATGTGTAACTGGTTTGATACCCGTTGCGGTATCAATAACATTCTGGCGTGCACCCGGATTGCTTATGGCAACAAGGTGGCGTTCGCCCCTCAGAAGAATAACCGCCTGTACTGGAACTTCTTCGGCGACCTGGTAGCCCGGCTTGAAGACCGCGAGAACCTGTTTGCAATTGCCTTCCGCTATATCCGCCTGCTCCGCTACCGCCGGGTGGCGGCCCTGTTTTACTGGAAAGACCCGCATCCGGCATTCCGGTACTCTTGCACGTCTATCAGGGATATTGTTTCGCGGGTTATGCGGAAATTACGTGGGGAATCCGGTTAGCCCCGTAGTTTTTCTTTGAATGCTTCAAAGCGGTTAACGATCTGAAGAAAGTCCGCTGTGGACTCCGGCAGCGAATAACGCGGAAGCTGGTAGCGGTCCTGCCCTTGCCTTACATAGGCCGGAACCGTGTTAAAGACCATGTTGAACCCGGCCTGCTCAAGCTCTTTCATGTCGTCGCCATCGTAATCCGACGGGCGGCCTGTGGGATACGCAAACACCTGTGGGGAATACCCCAGTTCTTCCTCCACCCGTTTGAGGGAATCCCGGATTTCCTGCCGTTTTTCTGCCGGGCTCAATGTTGAAAGGATCCTGTGGCTACAGGTGTGTGGATAAACCCCATGCCCCCTCTCACGCAGGGACCTTGCATCGCTCCAGGACATCGGGCGGTATTCGGGCGGAGCAGAAGCCGGAAAATCCACGTCCAGCTTTCCGAACAGCTCCTCTCTCAGCCACTGGTAGATTTCGGTTTGGGGGCCCGCTTTCAGCGCTTCACGGATCTCCTTAACGGTTGTTTTTGCCGGTTTTATTTCAAGATTAACTGAATAGACCTTGCCAGACGGCAGGCGGATATCTGAGTTCACGATGCGGGAATGATTGAGGGCGTATGAAACCTGGTCGTCCCATGGCCACAGTTGGTTGTCCAGCAGGCCTGTAATAACGAAAAAGTTCAGCGGAAAACCGAACTCGTCAAACACTTTTGCCGCCACATCATGATGATCATAAAAGCCGTCATCGATGGTAAACATGACGGACCTGGATGGAATTGGCTGGCCTTCATGAAGACAGCTCCAAAGCTCATCCATTGTAAGGGCCTGATACCCCCTGTCAGTGAGGTACTGGAGGTGGCTGCGCAATTGATCGGCCGCCAGCCCGGACGGAACGCCATCATCGCCCTCCGTAACGCGATGTAACATGAACACCGGCAAGCGGCCTGGGCACAGCCGCCTATAGAGGCCCGTTTCGCCCAGTAGGTTTGCCCATTTCAGCAATTGCTCCTTCAATGCCCGGCTCCCGATAAAGTCGTTTTATGTCCTTGCGCCCCAGAACCGATCACAGGCCCTCCCCTATGCATCATCTAGAGCAATGCTCGTTTCAGTCGGATCAGTGCTCCATGCAGGAATATTTCATCCACCTCCTTCAGCACTTCCCGTTTTCTGAATCGAGCGAGTAATCGACCTATCGCCTTTTGGGCCTCAACATTTCCGACATCTTTCGCAAGTTGATAGTTTTCGGTCCAGAAGACATATTGGTTCTGTTTTTCCAGCCGAATGTCCTCCAGGCAGTCGAAGTTGGGCAGGTCGGGCAACGAGTCGACTTTTCTGTTACATAGTTTAAGGGCGGTCATTGTTCGAAGGCATTTTTCGCATTTCCCGCAGTTATAATCAGAGTGTACGTTACACACTCTTAGCTCATCCAATCCATGCGGCCAATCAATGATATCTCGGGTTTTGTCCGTGCGGAAAACGTTGCCGTGATGAATAACACGGGTCCGTCCGTTGCTTAGCAACGGATCGCTTACCGGGTGGCTGCCGCAGGGGAAAAGATCACTGTAACCATGGCTTGCAGGTACGAACAGTTTCTCCAGACCAATACCAATTCCGGTACTTACCAATATGGCGCCGTGGTTGTCGATCTCTTTGGTATCCAGGTGTTCTTTGACGTTGGTCGTTATCGAAATGAGGTTCAGGCCGCAGCTGCGGGAAAACTGCCGGCAAAACGTCAGGTTTTTTTCCCAGCGTTGCTTTTCTTTTATCGAGATATCAAGACCAAGACAGACTACCAGATGATCGAGCTCTTCGGCGGTTTTCGAGACGGTGTAAAGGCTATCGACTCCGCCACTAAAAAAGCATCCAGACCCGCTGCCAGGATATGAAGACTGTAGCTCGTTTTCGGCAATGATCTGTATTCGAGTCAGGCCCGGGTACCACTGGCCGAAGATCTGCTGATACAACCCCAGATTTTCCAGCAGGCCCCTGCTTACCGGCACTGAATCGTCGATGGAAAGGTTTTCTCCCCGTTTCATGGCCGGAACCAGTGCAGCCATTACGAACGCGTCACCACTGATGACTTCAGGACAACCGACACCCTCATAGGAAAAATAGATCTGCTGCTGATCAACCATTGCCGAGAGCGTCCAGCGCGGCTCATCACTGCTTTCGACCTTCAGATTCCGGATCTGCATCCTGCGCACCTTCCATAGTTAACGAAAAACATGCTAACTGGCAGGCCCCAACTTCCCGGACTGATGCTATGAATCGGCACCTTGCCTATTAGTCAGGTACATCAAGTTTAATGCGGACCACGCCTGTTCTGAGTTACGACTTACAGAATAGATTTTACAGTAAACTTCCTTTTCGGGAATTACAAAATCTTTAATCCATACCGGAAAAGGGGTCGGAAATCCCAGCTTTTCGAGGTATATGGCTTCCGGTTCAATAAACTGACAGGCGAGTTGTTTTAATAACGGCTTTACTTGTTTTGAAGTGTCTTTTCGGAAATTTTTACGAATACTCAGGTTGCTGGGGCCAAACATCTGACGGTTCGATAGCCTGTTTGAGAGGGTAACCATGCGTTGGTTATAGAAAGGAGTAATGATTTTTTTCCCCAGCAAAAGCGCACTGGTTTCTATTTCCAGCATGTGTTGCGAGCAATCCGTTCGTAAATTAAATTCAGTACCAGATATACGGGTAAACACCTTTTTCTGGTCAGTCATATCCTCTTTGGGGGCTCCAACACCGAGGGAATCAAGATTACTTTTAATGAAGCTCTCAGTAATGGAAGGTATTTCAATCAGCTGACCTAAACCATGGTTCTTTATTCCGGCGCAAATGGGCCTTATCCGATCCGGAATAACATAGTCCGGTATAAAACGAAGTATGCTGGCGTACTTTCTGTCCATAATTCCGGACTTTACAGGCCTGCTGCCAAACATCGTGTCTGCGTACTCCCCGTACAAAATAATGTCTTCAGGGATACGCTTGAATAAGGCGTGCAGAACCAGGGAACTGTAATTTCTGTTCGGAACACCACTTGCGTCAATCGTCTCAAAAAAAGACGACTTAAATTCGTCAGGATGTATTGTGACAATGTGATGCTCCAGGCCCAGCTTTTTGGCAAATACGATAGCCCGCGCTAATTCAGGGTTTTCACCTTTTTCCCATGTAGGGGTATAAGCTTTAACGTTATCGAAAAACTGGCAAGCGGTTGCAGCCAGAATAAACGAATCCACTCCGCCACTTAGCAGAACCGCAACAGGTTCTTGAGGGTTAATCTGTCGATAGGACTCAAATAGACTTTCTTTAATGCTGGCAATCAGTTCCTCATCGCTGGACCGATCACCACTTTCCTCGATCCTGAGCTTTTCCGATCCTGTTTCGATGACTGAAAAACCGTTTTCTTCATCGTAAGTGATCCCGTGCAGCAGAGGTAAAACTGAAACATCCTCCTCCAGAGCCACCTCGGTAAGAATTCGGGAGACCAGTGCATAGCGAAGCCCCAGGGGATTCCATCGGGTCTGGGCGTGCCTTATGGCCTGGGGATCTGTTGTCACGATTACATTGTCAGCTGACTCCCTGATAAGAACTCGCTGACTTCCGTATCGGTCACGGACCAGTGTCAGGTGGTTTCCGTTTTCTGAAACAAAAACGGCCAGAAAATTGTACTCAGCGGTGCCAATAAAACCCCACTCTTTTCTGACGATTAACGCAATAACATCCTCTTCAGACATGTTTGCGGGTAATCGCGTGTAATAGAGCGTTCCCGGGTTTGGTCCAGTCGATTGATAGACGCACGGAGCGGTAACATCAATTCTCGTGCTTCCACCCGAAATCGCGCCTTTATGGACCGTAACCGTGATATACATACGAGCGACACCCCTGATCGTGCCCACGTTAATCGACCAACCGGCTATAAATGTCTTTATATTTCAACAACATTGTCTGCAAGGAGAAGCGGTCAATCGCACTTCGCCGCGCCTCTTCTACCACGCCTTTACGCTTTGCGTGATCCATCATCTTCTGAATGGCCACTACGAGGGCCCCGGGGTCTTTTATTGGCACCAATATGCCAGACGCACCGTCGATAATGATTTCTTCAGGTCCTCCGCTGCGTGTCGCAATCACGGGCACCCCTGCCATCATCGCCTCTACGGTGGAAATAGAGAACCCTTCCGACACAGAGGGCAACAGGAAAATATCGGCCTGCCGAAGAATATCCGCGACATCTGGCCGAAACCCCAACCAGTGAACATTGGGCGATCTGGGAGCCTTGGCCATCTGGTTCATCAATTGATTGAAGAGTTGCTTTTTCTGGTGCCCCACGACAACAAAGTGTACTTTCGGGTCCCGCTCCGCCATTGTGATGGCGGCGTCCACCAGGTACTCATAGCCTTTCGCCGGGCGGATGTTGCCGATGGAGACCACAACTGTGGCATCTTGCGGCAACCCCAGTTCTTTCTTGAGCCCCGACGCGGGGGTTCTGGCGAAGGCCTGCGGGTCCACCCCGTTATAGATCAGTTCCAGCTTATGGGCCGGTAATGGGCTGCGGTCGGCCAATTCCTGCTGGAGTCGCTTTGATACGCAAACGATGCTGGAGGCACCGCACCCTATCAGGAAAAACTTCGCCTTGAGAAACCGCTCTCCCGCTGCAACATCCACAGCACCATGGAATGTTGCGATCATCGGCTTTCTGCATATCAGGGCCAGAAGAGCCCCGTAAACATTTGATCCAAGCAGGTGAGCGTGGATCAGATCCACCTTCTCGCTGATGATCAGCTGCCGAAGCGCCTTGATATAGTCAATGTTGAAGCTACCTTTGGAATCAATAAGGTGCGGTGTAATGCCGAGGCTGCGGACCTTGTCGGCCACCCATCCCTCGCCACGCAATACCACGATGTTACGGAATTCCGTTTGCTCCAATTCTTTCAGAAGATTGGTAAAGACGGTCTCCGCGCCACCGGGTCCCGTTGTATCTATAAGATGCAGAATGGTCGTCATCGCACTCCCTGCAACAGTGGTTTACCCTCTCATCCAGTAAAGGGCACGGAACAGAACGCTTTTTACAAGCATGATGGATATGAACTGGTACTGGTCAGTCGCAAACCGGGATTTATAGTCTTCTTTCTTGCCCCAGCCAGCCAGCAAGTCCAGACGGTGGGTGTCTTGAGCCTTGAACGCGCTTTCGATGGCGTAACCGAGATGCAATGAACCAAGGGATAGCTTCCTGTGGAAGTTTTCATCGAACCCCGCCTGGATATTATAAACAACACCCTGATACCAAACGTCATAGAGTACTGAAACCACCTCGTTGTCACAATACAGAGCGGATAGCAGAGGCCTGCCCCCCTCCTCCTCAATTCGTGACAGGAACTTCCGGTGGAACTCCAGGCTGGTAGGCGTAACACAGTTTTTCTTCCAGCGCTCCAGATGAAACCGGTTGAGGTACTGAAAGAAAGTCTCTACATCCGTTGGCCAAAGGTTTTCTTCACGGATGTGCCCAAGTGATTCCAGGACTTTCCTGCGGTTGTAGAGTCGCAACCGGCTGTTGGCACCGAGGGACGCAAGGTAGTTATCGAAGCTGCCGGATGTCGACACAGCGTAACCGTTATCTGACGCTGTAATCCTGAATGCCCAGTTATGGGTGGCCGCGATCGTTACCAACGCAGACAACTCTTCAGAGCCCGTACGCAAGTCATTAAAAACGGCCTCTGTCCACGGTTCAGCCTCGAGAATCTGCTCCATCTCTCGCAACAGTGGTTGCCCGCTGAGGTTATCCCGGCAAAACTGATTATATTCCGTTCTGGGCGTTCTCAGCTCACGATAACTGGTTCCAACGAACTGAAGTGAGCGTACGGGCAACATCCCTTTCAGCCGGTATCGGGACTCATACAGGCCCGATACCTGTCCATCCCATTTGCTGACCAGTCGGAAACCTTTCTGATTGCCCCAGGTTTCCCACCATGCACTTTGCCAGGCCTTGGTCTGGAACAGACTCATCATGGGAGCCTCTTGACGATATGAGGCCCCAACAGGTTTGTTACCATCACCGGCAACCGTTGCCACACGGCGATCATCATCCGGAATTTAGGGTTATCGGGATTGAGCGCCGGTAGTTCTTCACCATCCGGTAGCACATAGTCCCAGTAGAGTTTCAGTGGCTGGGCACCCCATTGCTGTTTGAAGCGATACGTACCAGCATCCTGGCTGCAGCGGCCGAAATCAAACAGGGCAAAGCCCTGGTGGACAGCGAACTCCAGAATTTTCCAGTACATACTCATATTGATACTGGTGTGGTTGTAGCGGCGCAAGGTCGACGCCCAGGGAATTTCCATTCTTCCGTTGTAGCCGGTCAGAAAAGCACAGCCAACGGCGCGCCCCTGTATCCGTGCAACTACCAGCCACGCTTGCCCTTCCAGAGTTCGTAACAGGTTGGCAAAGAAGTCCTTGCCGTAAACCGGGGTTCCGAGGTCACGCATGTTGACCGCAAACACCCGATAAAATTCGTCGAGCAGTTCCGGGCCACCAATGCTGAGCTCGGTCATTTCCCGCTGCCCCCGGCGGATCTGCGCGCGAACTTTGGGCTGGAAACTGTCCCAAAGAGCATCGGTTTTGTCTGGCAATGGCAGCCAGAACGCCACCTTGTCGGTCTTTTGCGGTAGCCCCAGAGCGTTGTCCTGGCAAAAACGAAGTTCCAGGTGCCTGGCATTCACCTCCCGACGCCACTGATCCGCGTAGGAAATCAGCTGCTGGGCAACGTCCCGGTTATCCGCCAACACACCGCCGTAGTTGAAATACGGCATCGCCACCAGAAAGTTACCGAACAGTCGACTGTTGAGCTGAACCAGGGGAAGCACCCCAACCAGCCTGTCGGAATCGTCAAAGGCACAGAAATATCGGGCCCGGTTTCCACAGGTTTCCTCGATAAATCTCGAAACTCCCGGGCGATGCCATACAGAGGTGGCGGGGTGTTCAGCCAGGTAGGCTTCGACGGCAGAACGGTCGCCGTCTGCACAGCGCCGAATGGTTATTGCACCGGAGGCGGTTTTATTGAGGATAGCCGGTGGCGTCTCAATGACCCCGGGCGTCCATTTTTTCGATGCAGAGGTTTCATTGCGCTGTTGTTTTAGCAGTTTCTGGAGCTGCTTTATCTCATCGGAAACCTGCTTGAGCTCATCGATCAGTTTGTCTGCATCGCCGCCGGACTGTTTGGCCTCGCCAATTAGCCGGCTCAGGCGACCTTTGTTAGCTTTCAGCTCATCGAGCCGATGTTTTGAGTCATCCAACCTCGGCTCAGGCATCTCCATTCCCATTGCGCTATCCTTAACGGTCCCTTAGACGACAACAGCACCAGCGGGTATCTTTGTCTCCGATAGTACATCTGAAACCGAGCCGAAACGGAAGTCCCCAAGCAATTGCTCGAGCCTCCCCATACATTTGTTCAGATTGTTATAGTGCCTGAAGCGTGACAGTGGTTTGACTTTTAACCGGGGCTGGCCGGTGTCGATCTCCCACGGATGGAGATAGAAAATGAACGGCTGCCCGGCCCTGTTGATCTTCCCAAGCCCCCATCGGCTCAGCCAGTACGGGTAAAGGCGGAAGTAACCACCGCCCGCTATCGGTAACCGGTAGCTACCCACCGGGCATGTCGAGAGCGGGAATTCGATCAGTGTGCCACCGCCAGGGGCCTGCAGCCGATACGGTTCGTGGGGCGTACCCGGCATCCCGTAGCGGTCATGATGCACGGGGAAAATGGAGGAGTCCCAGGTAAATCCTTCTTCGCACAGGATATCCAGTGCCCAACGTGACTGCGCCGTGATTGAATAACTGGCGGCCCTGTAACCGGTAACAGATTCACCGGTGATATCTTCCAGTATCTGTTTCGATTTTCGGGTTTCTTCCCGGAACACCTCCGGGGTCTGCTGGTAGACCAACTGATGGCTGTAACCGTGGCTTGCAATCTCGTGCCCGGCTTTCTGAATACGCCTGACGAGGTCAGGAGACCGCTCAGCAACCCAGCCCAACGTGAAGAACGTTGCCTTCACGCCACGCTGGGAAAACAGTTCCAGCAACTGATCTGTGTTGGCCTCTACGCGGTACTCCATTGAGGACCATTCGCTCCGGTCCACGGCTTCAGCAAGCGCCGCCACCTGGAAGTAATCTTCAACATCAACGGTCAGCGCGTTCTTTGTCACTTCCATATTGCTCCGGGTAATAGACTTTTCCTGTAACTGCAAATCAGAAAAACTGGTAGTTCAGGGCCAGTGATACCCAGTTCTCCTGGTATTCACCGAAACCTGAGTCGCTGTCTCTGGTGGTATGACCGACACGACTACTGACATCCAGAGCCTGAGTCAGCTCGTACGTCAGGCCGATATCCGCACTGTAGGTGTCGCTGTCAATGTTGTCGGAGTCGAATGAGCGGTGCCGATACCTTGCCCGGGTCTGGAGAGTCAGCAAGGTAGAGATCGTGCGGTTGTAGTTAACCGCGAAACCGACCGCTTCCTCAACTTCGTCTGTCCTGAAATAGTGTGACCGGTTGCCGAATACACCTACATCAATGGTGGATGCATCGCTGAATTGCCTGACAAAACCCGCGCTCAGCGCCGTTACCTCTACCGCACTGACTTCACGCAGGTTGAAGACAACTTCTCCGAACCGGATGTCGAAATCGGATGTCTGATCCGTCAGCTCGCGGCTGCCTCTGATATAAGCCTGGGTTACGGGGTTGATTTCCCGGTCAAGAGAGAAATTCCATACCACCCCATCGTTCTTCTGGGTGTTGCCTCCGAAACGGCTCTCGATCTCACTGACACCAACACTTCCCGACAGGCTTGTTGCCTGCCAGGATTTCGAGAAAACCACGGTGGCCACGTCAGTATCTATTTCCGCGCCAGTATCCAGTTCCGCCCGGTTGGTGCGGAACTGAAGCCCGCCTGAGAGGGTCTGGCTGAATATGTGGTTCCAGCTGGCCGTGCCGATGTAACGGTCACTGTCAGGATCTTCCGGCTCACTGTACTCGGTGTTCTGGTACTTCGCGGAAAACGTTAACTGGTCGAGTTGGCCAAGCATCAGAGAATAAACCGGCCCGGTGCTGAAAACGTTCTTTCGGGTGCGGTTGTCCTGGGTGTCGCTGGCTCTGGCGTTTTGTGTAACGTCTCGCAGGTTGTCTGACGCTTCCCAGGAAAGCCCTCTCGCAATTTCGCAATCTCCGTCAAAATCCAGAGCTACATAGTTCCTGGGGTCAAAGGTTTCGTCATGCCAGACACCATAGCCAAGCTCTGCCGCGGTTCGCGACTCACACTTGCCAGGGTCAGTCCGGTGCGTAAGTGCGAGGTTGGCTCGGGTTTCAGTATCACTGGTTTCGTTAGATGACGTGCGCGCTGCGTTGTCGGTGAACCGACTGGTCACCCCCCCTGACAGGTTCAGTGGCTCGGACTGGGCAATATTGGCAGCCGAAAAGACCGCACAGGCAATCGTAAACCTGAAGATTTCTGGGCACTTCCGTGGCCCGGCTGATCTAGCCATTGATAACAGCTCCAACAAATTTTTCCGGGTTGAATGCCGAGGCGGCATCTTCAACACCGTTGATGGTCATGCCTCCGTGCGGGATAACGAGCATCGCGTAATCACACAGATCGGCAAGGATACGGGCATCAGGCGATTCAGTAATCGGCGCTGTGTCCAGCACAATAAACCTGTCTGGATACCGTCTTCGAACAGCCTGCAGAAACTGCTTCATGCGGAACGAGGTGAAAAATTCACTCGGAGTTTCACGCCGGCTACCTGCAGGTATCAGACGTAATCTGGGGATACCCGTGGGATAAAGAATGCGGGAGATGTCAAAATCAGAATCGTCCAGGAAATCCGTCAGCCCGGCTTCCGGAATAATATCCAGGGTTGAATGGAGGGCGGGATTGCGCAGGTTGCAATCGATAATAAGCGCCGTCTTCGCCTCGTCAAACGCAAAAGCGGCGGCCAGATTCAACGACACGAATGACGCGCCGGCGCCGGTTCCGGCACCACTCACCACCATTGTAAAGTTGTTACCGCCCGATTTTTCCAGCAGTTTGGTACGAAGATTCCTGAAGTGGTTAACCAGCTTTCTGTTGCGGGACTCAGGATAGATTATTCGCCTTTCATCCAGGTCATCCGGGGTGAGCCGCCGCGGCTCCTGCATGCGGACGATCTGTTTGCTGATGACGTACCGGTCGACGGTACCCGGGCCAAGTTCAAGCGAACTTGGCACCAGCATCCGTGAGTCGTCCCAATCAGAGTGGTGTCTCCCGCCCGATACTTCACCGCCTTTGCCATTGCCACGGCTGTCTGACCCGGACTGATAGTCCCCACCCAGGCTTCTGACCCGGTTGTCTTTTCTGGCGGCTGAGTCCTGATTGCCGAAGGTTTCGTTTTCCTGATCCGTTCTGGATTCGTTCATTAGAATACTCCAAACACTGCGGCCAGAGCGACTGCGATATAAGCCCCTGCGACGATCACCGCCATTACGGAAACGGCCATCGTCACTCTGCGCTCCCGCCGTTTTTCAAAAGGCGTGCGCACTTCAGGAAACTGTTCCAGTATCGACAATTCGAGTACGTCCTCAATCTGTTCCCGGGAGCGTACTCTCGGGTCTACCTGCAACAGCGCCGCCACAGCACCGAACGGTGCAACCAACCCGATAAACAGCCCGGCAAGGGCGAACATCGAAAACTTCGGCCCGGACGGGCTATTGGGATACTGTGCCGTTTCATTAATGCGGTAATTCAGTCCCTGGCCTTCAATATCGAGGTGCATGGAAACCCGTGCCGTCTCCCGGCGTTTAAGCAGATCGTTATAAATCTCCTTGTTAACTTCCAGGTCCCGCGTCAGTTCTGAGTACTGAGCCTTGTTCGCCTGGATTCCCTCCATGCGCCCTTTTTGCTCGGCAATCAGCCTCTGGAGTGACTGGATCCGAGTTTCCACGGTCTCAATTTCCGTATTGGTGGTGACCAGTGTGGAGCGCATGTCCTGATAGACCGGGTTGGCTATATTCACATCCCCATACGATTCGGGGGTCCCTACCTGGCTTTCAAGCGCCCGCTCCCGCTGTTTTCGAAGCTCGGCAATCTGTTCGCGCAGAATAACGATGTCCGGGTAGGTGTCGTGGTAGCGCAACCGCAAAGAGTCCAACTGCTGCTCCATTGAGCTGATGCGCTCCTGGTAGGCATCACCGGTCTCCCCCTGTCGAATCCTGGGGTTGATTTCATTCATCTGCCGTTCAATCGCATTGGCTCGGGTTTCAAGCTCTTCCTTCTCAAGCTTGGCCATTTCCAGGCGGTTCTGGAGGTTCGATAAGCGGGAGTTTGCGCTGGACTCTGTTCCGTCGACGTTTTCTGACAGGAACTGCTTCAGCTCTTCCTCTACCCCGGCGATCTGCCGTTCATAACTTTTGACCTGTTTATCGATAAAGTCATAAGCTGAACGGCTTTCAGCCCTTTTCCGCTTACTGTTTTCCTCGATGAACACCTGCCCCAGTCTCTGAGCGATCTGAAACGCCTTGAGGGGAGACGGCGACGAATAGCCGATGCTGAAGTAATTGTCGCCACGGGTCGCCACCGACATATTACTTCGGATTGCGCTTATGCGGCCCGTCAGTGCGTTATCACTCATGTCATCGGCATTTTCGCCAAAAATCTCCGTGTCCCTGGCGATTTTCTCCATTACGCTGCGTGTCCACAGCAGCTCCCTGGCGGCCGACGCTTTTTCACTGATCCCGGTTGTGACGGCCCGCCCTTCCATCAAGGGCTGTATGATATTTCGGTCGTCCACAAAAATAATAACCTGGGACTGGTACTTGTATGGCCACAGGAATCCTGCCGCCAGTACGGCAAAACTGACCGCCGCGAATACAGCTAGAGCAAGCCACTTGCGGGTACGGATCTCACGAGCAATTTCTGTAGGTAACCGACTTAATGGAAGTGCCATAGTTATTACCTGCTACCTGAAGACGCCATCTGATTCACTATTCCGGACTGCATCAGATGCGTCGCTCTGGCACCGTCAGAATGTCTCCCGGACGAAGCCTGTAGTTGGTGGAAATATCACCCCGGGTCAGTATTTCATCCAGCTTGACGGGAATAGCCACAACTTCTCCATCAACCCTTCGATACAATACCGAGTTGTTTGCAGACGCAAACGGAGACAGGCCACCTGAGTTCAGTACCATATCCAGCACGGTCATGCCTGCGCGGTGTGGAACAGACGTTGGTTGCTGAACAGCTCCGGTCACCCGAACACGATCACTGAATTCGTGGCTCCCCATACTGGTCACAACAACACTGACCTGGGGCTCACGAATGTAGGACTCAAGGCGAAGCTCGATATCCCTGGCCAGTTCTTCCGGTGCCAGCCCACTGGCCTTTACGTCGCCTGCGAGGGGAACTGAGATTTTCCCATCAGGCCTGACGGGTACGGAAATGCTGAGATCATCGTTACGCCAGACTGAGACACGGACAACGTCCGTCGCGCCCAGAATGTACTGGTCGACGCTGTTCGTTGTATCAACAGCCAGGGCTCTCTGGATCTTTTCGGGCGATGACGTGCCGGGCCCGGCACAACCCGCGACAAGTGTTACTGCAGTCAGGGACAGCAAAAGTCCCTTCAGTGAATACTTCGACGACATTGTTAATCCTCTCTGGTTCCGTTTCTGTTTCCATGTCTCGGGGAGAGCTGGTCCCGAAACTACCTTGATCCTTTTTTGAACAATACCACTTCTACTGTCTGAATTATAATCAGTAAGTCGAGCAACAGGCTCTGATTCTTGATGTAGTAGAGGTCGTAGCGGAGTTTTTCCCGGGTGTCCTCTTCATTATCCGCATAAGCAAAACAGAGCTGGGCCCAGCCCGTCAAACCCGGTTTGACCCGATGACGCTCGCTGTAGAACGGAATCTTTTCCGACAGTTGCTCTACAAACACCGGTCTTTCGGGGCGCGGGCCGACGAAAGCCATGGTGCCATTCAATACATTAAAAATTTGTGGCAATTCGTCAATGCGGACTTTTCGAATGAATTCACCTACCCGGGTAACCCGAGCGTCATTCTTGCTGGCCCACACCGCCCCGTTCTTTTCAGCGTCGGTTCTCATTGAACGGAACTTGTGTACCTTGAAGACCTGCCCGTTAAGCCCTACCCGTTCCTGGCTGTAGAATATCGGCGCTTTGAAGCCGTCCTCAATCTTGATGGCAATGGCAGTCAGTAGCATCAGCGGCGCGCCCGCCAATAAAAGAACGGTTGCCGCCAGGATATCCAGGGAGCGTTTACCAAATCCGAACACGGACGAGACGGTGAAGCCGTCGGAAAAGACCAGCCAGCCGCGTGTCACCATTTCGAGGGCGACTTTTCTGGATTCCCGTTCATAGAACGAGGCGCCGTCTACAATCCTGACTCCTTCCATTTTGCATTCCAGCAGATCCTCCATGGGCAGGCCTTTGCGGCGATCATCCACTGCAACCACGATTTCATTGACCGGGTGTTTGATAATGTACTGCTGGAGTGTGGTGGGAATGTTCAGCAGGTAGTCTTCGCTGATTTCAATCGGCTCGTCCGGCAGGGGCACAAAGCCGGTCAGGATAAATCCCTTGCGGTTGAACGGCGTTCTCAGGTCTTCGTGGATCTGCCTGGCGCGAAAGCCTGCACCCAGGACCAGCACCTTCCGTTTGAAGGTTTCCTTGCCAACGGACGCAAAAAAGAGCAAACGGGCAATGCCCAGAAGAAAGAAACCGAAAACCGATCCGGTCGTCAGCACGTTACTGGACCCGATGTACCAGAGCCACTCATTAGACAGGAGGTAGGCAAAGCCACACAGCGGGATACTGACAATCAGCGCCATGATCGTACGCAGCATCATGCCCGACATTCCCTCTTCCAGGCGGGACTGATGAACTCCGAGCGCGACCATGACCAACAGGTTTATTGCGGAAAACACGCTCGCTGACGGCAACAGGAAAGCCAGGTTTTCGATAAAGAAGGAAAGGTCGCCGAAATAGCGAAAAAACACGGCGAGTGCGAAGGCAAACGCCAGCACCAGAAAATCGATCAGGCCAAGAATGACGTACGGAAGATGAATATAGTGTCTGAACAATCTGACGTGCGCCACGCCAACTCCTTTTGCTGCTCACAACTACGACAGAACGCATCCAGTGCGTTTACATACGCCGTTACGTGAACAGCAGTGTACTGTAATTTTCTGTAACTGCAATCACCAGTGAACATGCTAAGCCGCCCCAGTGCAACGAAAACTGACAGCCCAAAGCCCACGAAATGCCAGCAATCTCCGTTGATCGAAGGGTTTCCTGATTTTCAATGTGTACATTCAACTGACACAACCGTAACTTTTCCGTAATAACGTCATATCACAAAAAGCTCAACGAATTCCTGCACGGATGTGCCCTCCAGCGACTTCTGATCCTTACAGAGCTCAAATATCTGTTCACAGCGCTGTCCGGGGAATCGGGTGGCGAGATTGCTGCGGAACTTGTCTTCCAGCAGAGGGATTCCATCTTTTCGACGACGACGGTGGCCGATCGGGTATTCGACGGCGACCTTATCGGTGCTGCTGCCATCGTTGAAGAACACCTGGATGGCATTGGCGATGGAGCGCTTGTCCTCTTCAAGGTACTCGCGGGTGTACCTCTCATCTTCGACCACTTCCATTTTTTCCCGGATTCTGTCGATGACCGGGTTGGCGGCATGGAAGCTGTCTTCGTAGTGTTCAGCAATCAGGCTGCCAAAGATCAGCGGTACCGCCGCCATATACTGCAGGCAGTGGTCCCTGTCGGCGGCGTTGGCGAGCTTACCCTGCTTGGAGATAATACGAATGGCGGACTCGTGGGTGGTAATGACAATCCGGTCAATCTCATCAATTCGGTCTTTTACCTGTGGGTGCAGAGTTACTGCCGCTTCAGCGGCGGTCTGGGCGTGAAACTCAGCGGGGAACGAGATTTTGAAGAGAATGTTTTCCATGACGTAGGAACCGAAATCCTGGGGTAAAGAAAACTGACGTTCGCCCTCGGGTTTGAGTTTCTGGTCTTTATTGGTTTTGCTGAACAGTACGTCGTAAAAGCCCCACTGGGGCGCTGTCAGTGCACTGGGGATGCCCATCTCCCCTCTCATGGCAATATCCGCCAGGCGCACAGCTCGAGAGGTGGCATCACCCGCCGCCCAGGACTTCCGGGAGCCGGCGTTGGGGGCGTGACGGTAAGTGCGCAATGACTGCCCATCAACCCAGGCGTGGGATAGCGCCGACAGAAGCTGTTCCCGGTTTGCACCCATCAGCTTTGCGGTGACAGCAGTAGATGCCACCTTGACCAGCACGACATGGTCCAGCCCTACCCGGTTAAACGAATTTTCCAGAGCCAGAACACCCTGGATTTCGTGGGCCATGACCATGGCTTCCAGTACGCTCTTCATGGAAAGCGGCGCTTTGGCCTCCGCAACCCTTTTCTGGGAAAGGTGGTCCGCCACCGCGAGAATCCCCCCGAGATTATCGGACGGGTGCCCCCACTCGGCAGCCAGCCAGGTGTCGTTGTAATCCAGCCAGCGAACGATACAACCAATATCCCAGGCTGCTTTCACCGGGTCCAGCCGGAACGAGGTTCCAGGCACGCGGGCACCGTGTGGAACAACCGTCCCCTCGACCAGTGGGCCGAGATGTTTGGTGCACTCGGGAAATCGGAGTGCGAGCAGGCCGCAGCCCAACGTGTCTATCAGGCAGTTCCGGGCGGTGTTCATCGCCTCTTTGCTCTTTATCCGATAATTGAGCGTGTAATCGGCAATGGTCTGTAAGAGGAGATCGTAGTCGGGGCGCTCGTTGAGATCGAAAGTTGCTGACATTGAACTGTTTCCCTTGTTGGAAGCTTTATTGTTGCAGCCTAGTTGAAGAAACTTGGGAATTCAGTGTATACGTATGTATGATATCGATATATTCTCATATGTATGTATCATTTGAATACACAATTTATTAGCCAAAAAATTTTATATTTAATATTTTCAAATAGTTAACTATCAGCATCGGAATAACCTGCATTCGCTTACTTTTCCTAACCACTTCTTACATAAATAAGTTAACATTATCTTAATAAATAAACCCTATTTCATTACTCTGATTTCACTTTAACTTATTGTTTAAAATTAGGTTCTGCCTCATTATCCGTTTTCCAAGCTGTAATGCTACAACGTGTCGTGGTGGCCTTATCTCGCCTATAATCTCGCCCTAACGATGAACAACCCGTCAGCAAACGTTAAGAAAGACCTATTAACGATATCGATCAACCGTGGAACCGCCAGTGAACAGCACCTTTACCGAGTCTGCAATTGCCGAATGGGTCACTATTCTTGGTGAATCGGGAGTAGTGGCTGCTGGTACTGAAAATTTTGGTGCCTCTACAACTGGAGCCACCCGCTCTATTCCCGCCGTACTTCGGCCGGAGAACCAGGACCAGGTAGCGGAAGTTCTGCGGGTCGCGCAACGGTGGGAGGTTGCAGTCTACCCCGTAAGTACCGGCAATAACTGGGGCTACGGCAGCGCCAATCCTGTCGAGAACGACTGCGTTATTCTTGACCTGAGCCGGCTTGATCGTATTTCCGGCTTTGATCCTGAAATGGGTGTTATCACTGTTGAACCTGGCGTAACCCAGGGTGCGCTGCGAGATTTTCTCGACCGGCATGAGGGCAATTATCTTGTTCCGGTAACCGGTGCGGGCCCCACCTGCAGCATTCTTGGTAATGCACTTGAACGGGGATATGGCATTACACCCATCACTGACCATTTTGCGGCGGTGACAAAAATCGAAGCCATACTGCCCGACGGTACCCGCTACCAGACGCCTCTCAGTGAACTTGGTGCAGGAGAAGTGGACGGCCTTTTCAAATGGGGGCTGGGCCCTTATCTGGATGGGCTGTTCAGCCAGGGGAATTTCGGTGTGGTCGTGAATATGACCATCGCACTTGCGCCGGTTCCCGAGACTGTAACGGCCTTTTTCTTCTCCACAAAAGACGATGCGAAACTGGAAGCACTGGTGCCTACCGTCAGGGCCGTGTTACGGGCACTGGGCGGTTCAGTCGTGGCGATCAATCTGCTCAACAGCCAGCGCATGCTCTCGATGATGACGCCCTTTCCTGAAGACAAGGCTGTTAACGGTGTTCTTCCCGCCCATGACGTAGAGCGCATGGCCGACAGCCATGGTGTTCCGGCCTGGAGCGGCGTTGGTGCCATTTATGCCTCGAAAGAGGTGGCCCGCGCGGCCCGACGCACGCTGCGACGGCTTCTTGGCCCAGTGACGGACCGCCTCATCTTTATTAACCAGCGGAAAGTAGACACAGTCCGCAATGTTGCCCGCTTACTGCCCGGCAGGCTGGCTACACGGGTTAAAGGGATGGCGAATACGCTCTCGGGAGCGCTGGAGATCATGCACGGCAGGCCCAACGATGTTGCACTGTCGCTGGCCTATTGGCGCTCTGGAGAACTACCCGCGCCCGGACAAGCAAAAAACCCCGCACGCGATGGCTGTGGTCTCATATGGTTCGCGCCACTGGTTCCGATACGTGGTAACGACGTTCGCCGTTATGTCGACATGATTGAAAGAGTTTGCCCCCAGTACGGCATCAATCCGTTGATCACATTGACCACCGTAAATGACCGCTGTTTCGACTCCACGGTTCCCCTGCTTTTCGATCGCGGGAATGCCGATGCGACAGCACGGGCCAATGACTGCTATCGCGCTCTGGTAACCGAGGGACAAAAGGAAGGGTTCCTCCCCTACCGCCTCAACGTCGACGCGATGGGAATACTGAATACCAACGGCTCTGCTTTCTCCAGGCTTGCCAGCCAGCTGAAAGCGGCAGTCGACCCAAACTTCATCCTGGCGCCCGGACGTTATGTGCCCAGGATAAAGCGTTCCGAGGTCT
Source organism: Marinobacter sp. (assembly GCF_039977835.1). Classification (GTDB taxonomy): domain Bacteria; phylum Pseudomonadota; class Gammaproteobacteria; order Pseudomonadales; family Oleiphilaceae; genus Marinobacter. The sequence goes on from NZ_JBDWCL010000072.1 coordinate 193,510, forward strand.
GATGAGCTGTAACCTCGATACACCCGTAGTACACCGTCCGTTGCGGTTCTGACGGTGCTTTTTTTCCACTGCGACTATCGCCCTAACAGCTCCCTGAATGGGACAGAATGAGGATATAGAAATGCACACAGGGTTTGCACTTCAACACGACACAGAAAAAACAAAAAACAACCAGGCTCAGGAAGACGTCAGTACGATTTTCAACTCGGTCTTCAATGTCCAGTTGGCGACGTCTCCAGAGACCATTAACGAAGTCTTCGCAGTCCGATACCAGGTTTATTGCATTGATCGGCCTTTCGAAGACCCCAACTGCTTTGCCGACAAACGGGAGCATGATTCCTACGACCCGCAGTCCGCTCATGCACTGATCCGGCACAGAATAACAGGAGACAGCGTAGCCGCCGTTCGTCTCGTTATGGCAGGGGATAACCCGGAACAAAGCGACTTCCCCATGGAACGCCCCTGCCTCCCCCGCATGGACCAGAGTGCACAGAAGGCCTTTGCAGGCGCACGGCGGGAGCAGATCGCAGAAATATCCCGGATGTCAGTGAGCCGGGAATTCAGGCGGCGACTCAACGAGGACCTGTCTGCCACAGGCATCAGCGATTTCACCTGCTACACCGATGCGGAAAACGGCAAACGCGCCATGCCCTATATCAGCCTTGGGCTTTTCTCCGCTATCCTGCAGATGTCGGTCAGACATGGCATAACTCACTGGATGGCGGTCATGGAGCCCGCACAGCTGCGCCTGCTCAAGCGGTTCGGGGTGGAATTCGATCATGTAGGGCCCGTCATGGAGTACCATGGCCGCCGCCGGCCTGCTTTCACCGAGGCAGCATCGCTGATTGAGGGCATCAGGCAGCGTCGTCCGGATGTATGGTCGCTGATCACTGACAATGGCCGATACCTGCCGGCAAAACCGGATACAAAGTATAAGGTGAACGAAAGAGAGGTTGCCTGAAGCTGCGCCCGGGCAGATCTGAACTGCCTTCAGCTTTTTTTGCAAAGGGAAAGCCCCAGAACGACAAAAACCCCCGCCATATGGCGGGGGTTTTCTTTTAAAAGCACTTTCAGCTAAACGTCAGAATTTCTAAAACGTTATGCTTTTGCTGCTTTCTTCCTGCGTGACAGACCAAGCCCTGCGAGGCCCAGGCCCAGCAATGCGAGGGTGCCTGGCTCAGGCACTTCGGTAGCCGTGATACGGAACCGGGTATCGAAATCGCTCACCTGGCCCTCTTGAGTGATCAGGCCAATACAGGTAGCGGAAGCACCCGCTTCTGTACACGCGTCCTCTCCGAGGTAGCCCAGACCAGCCAGTTCAAGGAAGACAGTGTAGCTGTAGTCACCGATGGTGAACGACGGTGAGGCGAACTCGAAGCCGTCATCCGTTTCCACGAGACCCAGATCATCAATGTTATCAATGGTGAAAATGTCATCGCAGTTGGAGACTGATCCGCTGAAACAGTTACCATCGTTCAGAGTTTCATTGAAGAAGCTCTGGAAGGTACGAGATTCCGAAGGCAGAGGATCGCCGGCCGGGTCAGCTGGTGTCAGCGTCAACGTCGACGTCAGATCGAAGCTCGCCAGTGCATTACCTCTGGCAGGGAGCGTATTGTTGGTGTGGGTGAAGGTACCACCGTCCACATAGCCTTGGTTGGTCATCAGGCCATTCGGGGCAGAGACATTACTAGTGATTGAAACCGATGACTGCGGACCAGAAACACCCCATGAGAGCGTGCTGTCTGAGTCAGAGGCTGTAATGCTGCCATCTCCGCCGGTACCAGTCCAGTTGGAGAATGAGCTGTTAACCTCATAGCCCCAGTCTGTGATCATCTGGGCACTTGCAGACTGCGCACCCAGCGCGAATGGCACGACGAGCGATGCTAAAAGGGTTCTTTTGAGTGCAGTATTCATAGGTTTTACTCCTCCTTGATTATGGACACTGGCGACTTGAGTTCAAGTACACACGCCAGCGGTCTACTGTGAGAGTGCATCATCCATACCAGTTATTTAAACTCTTTTTATTTCAACGAATTACTTTTAAACACCAATTAAACAATCATGTCAGGTGTAAGCATATTCGACAGCTAAACAAGCACATATATATCGTGTTAGGCGCCATGTGTTTTACCACGATGCATTTAAGCGGGGAAAGTCCGATACGGAAGCGCTTTGGCTGGTTGGTTTATCGTTATTTCGTAATTAAAGACATGCTGGAAACGTCTTTAAACAAAAGGCTGCCCCGTAAGTGCGTAAATTATACTGACGCCGGCAGAAAGAACGAGAATGTAGTAAGTCGGTATTTGAAAGTGTTGGGTTTTTATACACTCACTGTTTCATTTCCGTTACACCTTGAACTGTAAAATAGTTAATTAGTTGTTTTATATGGAATGTTACTTGGCTGGTGCTTTTTTTGCTAAAAGCGAATCGCCTATCGCTGAAGTAAGCTGATACGCAAAACATACGGAAATCTACGAAAACCAAGGAGAACGAAAGGTGAAAGGATTAAACAACAACCTGTTTGCGGGCCTGGGACTGGCCCTGGCAGTGGCTGGCAACGTTTACGCAGCGCCCATCGTCAACGTAAATAATACTGACGGTGACCTCTACAATACAGGTGCTCTGACCGGGTTCCAGACCCAGGGCTCGGGAATGACCGGAATGGAGGTCACCACCTGCTTTGCCAGCGCCGTCTGCGAAACCATCGCATTCGACGGCACGGTTGGCTCATCCAGTTATGGAGAAGCGGTAGGCAGTGGCTGGAGCCTTTCTGTCGATGGCGACACCTTCAACTCGCCATTCACCTACACAACGGACCAGAGCATAACCAGCATTTTGCTGAATGGCCGCCCGGGCAATACGCTCTTTGATATTGTTGGTGGCGATTTTCTGTCCCCGGATTCTTTTCAGGGTAAAGCATTCTCCGTGGCAAACTCTGGCGACCTGACAGACGACATGACGGTGAATGTCGAATACTCTGACAAACTTGCTGTGGATGGCGTGTTCTACGAGGACCTGTTCACTACCCTGTCCATCGACTTTGGTGGCAGCGTCTTCTCAGGCATGTTCAGTTTCCTTTCGGACACGGACAACAACGACTTCGCCGGTGGAAGCCCTATTACCCCGGTAGACCCGAACCCGGTTCCTGAGCCTGGTTCCCTGGCTCTGATGGGGCTGGGCCTCCTGGGTCTTGGGATGCGTCGCCGTATTAGCAAGGCTTAACGTACGGTTGTCGGATTACGCTCGAAGGGCCGTAATCCGACACATTCTTCACACCGATTTCTGCGACACGAACGAATCCCCTGGCACCCTCACCCAGCCTTCCATAAGTACCCGCGCACTGCGGCTCATGATGGCCTTTGTGGCGGTCCACTGGCCATTTACCTGGGCGGCTTCCGCCCCTACCTGCAAGGTGCCGGAGGGATGGCCGAACGTCACTGAGGTGCGGTCGCCACCACCGGCTGCCTGGTTCACCAGCGTTCCCGGCACAGCTGCAGCAGTCGCTATGGCAACGGCGGCGGTGCCCATCATGGCGTGATGGAGCTTGCCCATGGAGAGGGCGCGCACAAGAACGTCGACATCCCCTGCCCCGATGGTTTTGCCACTCGACGAGACGTACTCCGAAGGCTTCGCTACGAAGGCGACCTTGGGGGTATGTTGGCGGCTGGCAGCTTCCTCCACCTGTTGGATCACTCCCATCTTTAAAGCACCGTGGGCGCGGATGGTTTCAAACATCGCCAGGGCTTCGGGGTTACTGTTGATGTCGTCCTGCAATTCGGTTCCCTTGTACCCGATGTCTTCCGCATTAAGGAAGATGGTCGGTATGCCGGCATTGATCATGGTGGCCTTTAAGGCCCCTATGCCGGGCACCTCCAGGTTATCCACCAGATTGCCGGTGGGGAACATGGCACCTCCACCGTCGGCCGGGTCCATGAACTCCACCTGCACTTCAGCAGCCGGGAAGGTAACACCGTCCAGTTCAAAATCACCGGTTTCCTGCACTTCCCCGTTGGTGATGGGAATGCGGGCTACGATGGTTTTCCGGATGTTGGCCTGCCAGATCCGAACGGTGGCGGTGCCGTTTTCCGGAATCCGGTCGCGGGCCACAAAGCCACCGTTAATGGCGAAGGCGCCTACGGCAGCGGTCAGGTTGCCACAGTTGCCGCTCCAGTCGACGAAGGGTTTGTCGATGGACACCTGGCCGAACAGGTAATCCACATCATGGTCTGGCTGCGTCGGCGCCGCCAGGATGACGGTTTTGCTGGTACTTGACGTGGCGCCGCCCATGCCGTCGATCTGCTTCTGGTATGGGTCCGGGCTGCCGATGACCCGGAGCAGGAGCCTGTCCCTGGCTTCGCCTGGCATTTGTGCGGCCTCTGGCAGGTCCTGCAGGCGGAAGAAGACGCCCTTTGATGTGCCACCACGCATGTAGGTGGCGGGGATTCTGATCTGAGGAGTATACGTCACGCCGCCCCCTCCGATTGAAGGAAGTCTTCTGCAAACCGCTGCAACACCCCACCGGCACTGTAGATGGACACCTCTTCCGCGGTATCCAGCCGGCAAATCACCGGCACACGCTCGGTGCTGCCGTTTTTGCGGTGGATGACCAGGGTAAGTTCGGCGCGGGGCGCAGCTGTGCCTTCCACGTCGTAGGTTTCGGTGCCATCGATAGCGAGGGTTTTACGGGTGGTGCCTTCCTCGAATTGCAACGGCATCACGCCCATGCCCACCAGATTGGTGCGGTGGATGCGCTCAAACCCTTCGGCCACGATGGCCTCCACGCCGGCCAATGCTACACCTTTGGCTGCCCAGTCACGGGAGGAACCCTGACCGTAGTCGGCGCCGGCGATGATGATCAGCGGCTGTTTGCGCTCCATGTAGGTTTCAATGGCTTCCCACATGCGGGTGACTTTACCTTCCGGCTCAATCCGCGCCAGAGAGCCCTGCTTCACGTTGCCGCTTTCATCCCGGACCATTTCATTGAACAGTTTCGGATTGGCAAAGGTGGCGCGTTGTGCAGTCAGGTGATCTCCGCGATGGGTGGCGTAGGAGTTGAAGTCCTCCTCTGGCACGCCCATTTTGTGCAGGTATTCACCCGCTGCGCTGTCCATCAGTATGGCGTTGGACGGCGACAGGTGATCGGTGGTGATGTTGTCCGGCAAAACAGCCAGCGGGCGCATGCCCTTGAGAGTTTTCTCACCGACCATACCGCCTTCCCAGTAGGGCGGGCGGCGGATATAGGTGCTCTGGGGCCGCCAATCATAGTTAGGATTGGTGTTGGCCTGGGCATCCCGGGTGATGTCGAACATCGGAATATAAGTGCTGCGGAACTGCTCGGGCTTGACGCTGGCCTTTACGATGGCATCAATTTCCGCATCATCCGGCCAGATGTCCTTCAGGGTAACGGGGTTACCGTCTTTATCGTAGCCCAGCGCATCTTTTTCGATGTCGAAGCGGATGGTGCCGGCAATAGCGTACGCCACCACCAGTGGCGGTGAGGCCAGAAACGCCTGCTTGGCGTAGGGGTGGATCCGGCCGTCGAAATTCCGGTTACCGGAGAGCACGGCGGTGGAATACAGATCCCGGTCGATAATTTCCTTCTGGATTTTCGGGTCCAGCGCGCCGCTCATGCCGTTGCAGGTGGTGCACGCAAACGCCACCACGCCGAAGCCGAGTTCTTCCAGCTCGGACATCAGGTTGGCTTCTTCCAGATACATTTTTACCGTTTTGGAGCCCGGTGCCAGGGAGGTTTTCACCCAGGGCTTCCGGGTCAGGCCCAGTTTGTTGGCGTTGCGGGCGATCAGGCCTGCTGCCACCATGTTGCGGGGGTTGCTGGTGTTGGTGCAGCTGGTGATGGCGGCGATGATGCAGGCACCGTCCGGCATTTTGCCCTCTTCCTGTTCCCATTTTCCGGCGATACCGCGCGAAGCCAGCTCGGAGGTGGGCAGGTGGGCATGGGGGTTGGATGGGCCGGCCAGAGTACGATTAACCTGTGACAGGTCAAACTTCAGCACCCGCTCGTACTCGGCGGCTTTCATGCTCTCGGCCCACAGGCCGGTTTCCTTCGCGTAGGTTTCAACCAGGGCCACCTGATCATCTTCGCGACCGGTCAGCTTCAGGTAATCAATGGTCTGGCCGTCGATGTAGAACATCGCCGCCGTGGCGCCGTATTCCGGTGTCATGTTGGAAATGGTGGCACGGTCCCCGACGCTCAGGCTGTCGGCGCCTTCGCCGTAGAATTCCAGATAGGCGCCCACCACCCGTTCCTTGCGCAGGAACTCGGTGATCGCCAGAACCATATCGGTACTGGTAATGCCCGGCTGAAGTTTACCAGTCAGTTCCACACCGACGATGTCCGGCAGGCGCATCATGGAGGCCCGCCCCAGCATAACGCTCTCGGCTTCCAGGCCACCCACACCAACGGAGATTACACCCAGCGCGTCGACCATTGGCGTGTGGCTGTCGGTGCCTACACAGGTGTCCGGGAAGGCAACGTTTTTCCCTTCACCGTCCGGGCGGCTCTGAACCACCGGCGACATTTTTTCCAGGTTGATCTGGTGCATGATGCCGTTGCCCGGAGGGATAACGTCCACGTTCTTGAACGCGGTTTTCGTCCAGTTGATGAAGTGGAAACGGTCATCGTTGCGGCGGTCTTCAACCTGGCGGTTTTTCTCGAAGGCGTCTTTCTCGAAACCTGCGTGTTCCACAGCCAGGGAGTGATCCACGATCAGTTGGGTTGGGACCACGGGATTGACCTTGGCGGGATCTCCTCCCTTCTCTTTAATGGCGTCACGCAGGCCGGCGAGGTCTACCAGGGCGGTCTGGCCCAGGATGTCGTGACAGACCACACGGGCCGGATACCAGGGGAAGTCCAGGTCGCGTTTACGCTCAATCAGCTGTTTCAGGGAATCCGTCAGTACCTCGGGATCGCAGCGGCGAACGAGTTGTTCCGCCAGGATTCTGGAGGTATACGGGAGCTTGTCATAGGCGCCGGGCTGGATGTCTTCCACAGCCTGGCGGGTATCGAAATAATCCAGGTCGGTGCCCGGGAGGGGTTTGCGGTACTCGGTGTTCATGGGCGCTCCTCAATCGGTACCCATTTCGCATCCGCCGGGCCAGTGTAGTCGGCGCTGGGGCGGATAATGCGGTTGTTCTCACGCTGCTCTTTCACGTGGGCAGTCCAGCCGGAGACCCGGGACATCACAAAGATGGGTGTGAACAGTTCGGTCGGAATGCCCATGAAGTGGTAGGCGGAGGCATGGAAGAAATCGGCATTACAGAATAGCTTCTTCTCACGCCACATGACCTCTTCGCAGCGCTCTGAAACCGGGTACAACACGGTATCGCCCACTTCGCCCGCCAGTTTCTTCGACCACTGCTTGATAATGGCGTTGCGTGGGTCAGACTCCTTGTAGATGGCGTGGCCGAAGCCCATGATTTTTTCCTTGCGCTCGAGCATGCCCATCAGGCCTTCTTCGGCTTCGTCGGGGGTCTTGAAGCGCTGGATCAGTTCCATGGCTGCCTCATTGGCACCGCCGTGCAGCGGGCCACGCAGGGTGCCAATGGCACCGGTTACGCAGCTGTGAATATCGGAAAGCGTGGAAGCACAGACCCGGGCGGTAAAGGTCGAAGCGTTGAACTCGTGCTCCGCATACAGAATGAGAGACACATTCATGACGCGTTCATGCAGCTCACTGGGCTTCTTGCCATGCAGCAGCTCCAGGAAGTGCCCGCCAATGGAGTCCACATCGCTCTCGGTCTCGATACGCACTCCTTCGTGGGCGAAGCGGTACCAGTAAGTGATGATGGACGGAAAAACCGCCAGCATGCGGTCGATCTTGTCATCCTGTTCGCTGAAATCCTGCTCGGTCTCCAGGTTGCCCAGCATGGAACAGCCCGTGCGCATAACATCCATTGGATGAGCGTCCTTGGGAATGTGTTCCAGTACGGTTTTCAGGGCATATGGCAGGCCACGCATGCTTTGCAGTTTCTTGACGTAGCCGTCCAGCTCCTGACGGTTAGGCAACTTGCCACGCAGCAACAGGTAAGCGATTTCTTCAAACTGGGCTTTTTCGGCCAGATCGGCGATGTCATAGCCGCGATACGTCAGGCCAGCGCCGCTCTTGCCAACGGTACACAGCGCAGTTTCACCGGCAACCTGTCCGCGAAGACCCGCCCCTCCGAGTTTTTTTGCTTCAGCCATGGTGTTTCTCCCTCATTTTGTTTCGGATGTCGGATTACCCTTTCTTTTGCTGGAACAGCTCGTCGAGCTTCTGCTCAAAATCGTGGTAGTTCAGGAAGTCATACAGTTCCATCCGCGTTTGCATGAGATCAACCACGTCTTTCTGGTCACCCTTTTCCAGGATGTTCTCATACACCGTCAGCGCGGCTTTGTTCATGGCGCGGAAGGCGCTCAACGGATACAACACCATACCGGCGCCGGCCTCGGCAAGCTCCTTGCGGTTGTACAGGGGCGTGGCGCCGAACTCGGTAATGTTCGCCAGGATCGGTACGTCCAGCGCCTCCGAGAAGGCCTTGTAGTGTTCCAGTTCGGTGACGGCTTCGGCGAAGATGCCATCGGCACCGGCTTCAATACAGGCCTTGGCACGTTCAATGGCCGCTTCCAGGCCTTCTTTCTGGAAGGCGTCGGTGCGGGCCATGATGAAGAAGTCGTCGTCTTCACGGGCATCCACGGCGGCCTTGATGCGGTCCACCATTTCCTCCTGGGACACGATTTCCTTGTTGGGGCGATGACCGCAACGCTTCTGGGCGACCTGGTCTTCAATATGGACCGCCGCAGCGCCAGCACGTTCCATCTCGCGGATGGTGCGGCCGATGTTGAAGGCGCCCCCCCAGCCAGTGTCGATATCGACCAGCAGAGGCACGTCGGTAGCGGCGGTGATCCGACGGACGTCCTCAACCACATCGTTCATCGATGTTATACCGAGATCCGGAAGGCCGTAAGAGGCATTGGCAACGCCGCCGCCTGAGAGGTAGATGGCCTGGTGGCCCACCTTTTCCGCCATCATGGCGGTATAGGCGTTGATGGTGCCCACGATCTGCAGGGGATGGTTCTCTTTCAGGGCTTTGCGGAAACGGGCGCCCGGGGATGGTTTTCTGGACATGGTGGTGGCCTCTTTTTTGGTCTTCGGGGTCTGACCCTTGGGGTCTGACCCCAGTATATTGATACATTGTCAGCATTATTGGGGTCTGACCCCGAGGGGTCAGACCCCGTTTACATTGATAGCTGGTCAGTATTTTTGGGGTCTGACCCCCAGGGGTCAGACCCCTGCAGCCCCCTATATAGTCAGGCTGCCGTTGTGAATCTTGGTCTCTATATTCCTGCGGGCAGCGTTGATATGGCGCTTCATCAGGAACTCCGCCAGCTCGCCATCGCGCTGAGCGATCGCATCTGCGATTCGTCGGTGCTCTTCCAGTGCCATATGAGGGCGGCCGGAGGAAGTGCTCAGGCGATACCGGTACATCCGGACCATGTAGTAAAGATCACCCAGCAGCATTTGTGCGAGTTTTGTATTGCGGCTGCCGGTGGCGATGCGGTGATGAAAGTCGTAATCCCCTTCGGCCTGATAGTAAGCCTGGCCCTGGGCCTGTTCGATCATTTTCTCGTGGTTGTCGAGCGTCGCCTGGAGGTCAGCTACTTCCTCATCGGTCATCCTTTCGGCCGCCTGTCTTGCAGCCAGGCCCTCCATTGTTTCGCGGATGCGGTATAGCTCCAGGAGTTCATCGGCACTTACCGACACCACTTTTACGCCGGCATGGGGCCGGCGAACCAGTAAGCCGCGGGATTCAAGCCGGCCAAGAGCCTCCCTCAGGGGGCCTCGAGTGAGGTTGAAACGGGAGCAGAGTTCTACCTCACCGATTTTCTCACCAGGAGCAAGATCCCCTTTCACGATTGCTGTTTGCAGACAATCGAAGGCTTCGTCGGCGCGGGTGTAGGTCTGGGTGGCGGCTTCGGGCATATATTGTCAACAATAATGACTGGAATGCCCTGAAACTTACGCCTAAGGAATTATATTGTCAACAATCCATCGACTAAAGAATGCTCCATTGTTGACATGAGTGCTTCATTTTCCCAGCAACTCCCCTACCGGTTTCAGCTTGCCAACGTGGTCACACAGCGTTTTGATGATCATCAGCAGTGGCGTTGCTATGACAAGCCCTATCGGCCCCCAGAGCCAGCCCCAGAACAGCAGCCCAATGAAAATGGCTATTTCGTTGAGACTGGAGACGCGGCTGGTGAGCATGGGTAACAGGAGATTGCCCTGGATGCTGGTGATCACCAGTGACACAACAGCGACGAGAGCCGCCATATCAAGGGCTCCGAACTGAATGAACGCCGCCATGCCGGCACCTATGAACACCAGGAACGGGCCCAGATAAGGTACGGCGCTTGCCAGCCCCGCAACAACTCCCCAAAAGATAGCCTGCTCCACTCCGATCAGGAAAAACGCCAGCCAGGTGAACAACCCCACGAATAACGCAGACAGGAACATCACAAACAGAAAGCGCCGCACCTGGAAATGAAACTCGTTCATGATCCGCGCGGTTTTTCGCATGCTGCCAAAAGAAGGGCCGGACAGTTTGACCGCCTTGCGTTTGTACAATCTTCCTGCTGCCAGCATGAAATACACCAGTAACAGCGCGGAAAAACCCTGGGACACGAACACCACAATCGTTGAGGACTCCTGCATCAGGAATTCCCTGATCCGGAACGGGTCATCGACAACTTTCACGCGCATTATCTCTGGCTGGCCGGGCTCTTCCTCCTCTTCTTCCCTGGTGCTGTCCTCAATTTTCTTGGCCACCGTCTGGGCTTTTTCCATAACGCTTTCTTCTTCGGGCTCCGAGCCCGATTCTCCGCGCTGGAACTGCTCTATTGCCAGGGGAGCCTTGTCAAGCATGGCCATGGTTTCCCGGTGCAAGGGGATGCTGGCTCCGGCAATGGTGGCAACCACAACAGTCAATATAACCGCAGCACCGAGGGGACGGGGGAACCGGAACCGTGCCAGTGCGGACACCAGAGGGTCCAGGGCGTAACTGATGATAATCGCCACCACGACTGGCAGCAGAACAGCCTGGGCCCAGGAAATGAAATACACCCCCACAATGCAGGTCAGAACGACAAGCGCCGCACCGCGCAGATTCACCCCCCGAAAATAGGACTCGCCCCCGTTTCTCTCTTCGTTCTTTTCCATCACTTCATCCTCTCCCCCTCTGGCGGCGGTGTGTACTGGTACAGCCAGGTTTCCGTCAGTACCTGATCACCCAGCTTCAACTGCAGCCGCAGGTCGATAGGCTCCAGGGAGTCGTCAGGGACCAGATCAAACATCGCCCGGTACCCGTCAATGGAGGCCAGCGGACGGGCCGAGGTGATTTCTACCCGGCCCCGGCTGGCGGTAATGACCGGCTCCACCTCTGCATCATCGGCCAGCAAAGGCAGGGAACCGCCTGCGAAATCCACTGCAAACCGCCATGAGAAATACTCTCTTTTTTGACCAACCACGCCACCAAGACCAGTGCGGGTTGCCTGGACAGTCGCCAACTCACGAGGCTGTTCGGGTGGCTGCGCCCCCCAACTCAGTGTGTAGGAGTACAGATACTCGTTGCCCGGTTCCAGTGGCTGGTCGGGATTCCAGAACGCGACAATGTTATCGAAGGTTTCGTCTTTGGTGGGAATTTCAACCAACATGACACTGCCGCTTCCCCAGTCCCCGTGTGGCGTTATCCAGGCACTGGGGCGCTTGTCATAGAACACACCGTCGTCCTGGTAACGGTCAAAATCACGGTCGCGCTGGATCAGGCCGAAGCCCCTCGGATTTTTGTCGACAAACGTATTCACCTGAACGGATCGCGGGTTCACCAACGGGCGCCAAATCCACTCTCCCTGCCCGTTATGAATCGCAAGACCGTCAGAATCGTGGATTTCCGGCCGCCAGTCGTAGGCCATCCGACGATCGTTCTCACCGGTCTGATACATGCTGGTCAGGGGCGCCATGCCAACCCGTTCCATGGTTTTGCGGGGATAGAGCGCCACGTCTATGTTCATTACCATGTTCCGCCCAGGGGTCATGGTGAACGCGTAAGCGCCTGTTGTGCTGGGAGAATCCAACAACGCATACACGACCATTTGATGGCTGCCCGGCGCCGGCTTTTCCAGCCAGAACGCGGTGAACTGGGGAAATTCCTCGCCACGATTCAGTCCAGTGTCGATAGCCAGCCCCCTTGCGGACAGGCCGTATTGCATATCAGAGCCCACCGCACGGAAATAGCTGGCTCCAAGAAATGCCACCAGGTCCCTTTCATAATCGGTGTGGAAGTGAACCCGAAATCCGGCATAGCCAAGGTCTTCAGGCAGTGTGCCGAGAGGCTCCTCTCCTTCGTATTTAAAGTACTCCGGCTTGTAGGCCAGTTCCCGGGCCTGCCCGTTCTCGACCTCGTGGATTCGTACCGGCGACTTGAAATACAGGCCGAGGTGAAACAGCTGAACCTGAAAGGCATTATCGTCGTTCCGCCAGAGAGCCTGCTTCGGCCGAAAACGAATGGCCTGGTAGTCGTCCCACGACAAGTGTTTCAAGGAGCCTGGCAAGCTCCCTTCCTCCGATTTCCACGGTTTTCCGGCCAGAGCCCTGGCGTGGCCCTTAAGCCAGGCATAACTGAACGGTTGCGCATCCCCAAACGAATCCGCCTGTGCGTGCCGGCTGAAAACCAGCGCAGACAAGGGCAGTGCCTGGATGCCTGCAAGTGCAACGAACGTCTTTATCAATTCCCTTCGGTCCATTGTGTGCTCCGTTATGTGCTCCGTTTTCTGCCTTTTCTGCTTAACGTGGTAATACGCCGGCCCCAGAAGCTGTCGGGAGGGGCTTGCCAGGCAAGCCGGTGGAGATCCGCCACTGACTGCCTGTCGCGGAATAAATGGCTGAGTTCGCTGCGGGACAGAGAATCCGGCCCATTGCTACTACAACGCTCTACCAGGGGCTCCAGCAGTTCCGCCCTTCTGGCCAGGCGGATGTTTCGCGCCAGAGCCTGATGAAGCCGGTTGAGGCTTGGCCGGATCACCGCTTGTTCCACGGCGTTCAGCATGGACGTGTTACCCCTGTTGCGCCGGGCAGCACGGGCATCTTCCAGCACCCGCACCGGCTCTCGCTCTTCCGGTATTAAAAGCATTCCCCGTTCAAGCAGGGCCTGACCTGCGCCAACACGACTCAACCACACGGAGGTCGGCGCCGCCAGCACCAACGGAATGGCAACCGGCAATGACCACAGAAAGAACATGGGGTCCAGGCTCCAGGCGAAAGTAGACCAGGCTGCCGCGACCACCATTCCGGGAAACTGTGTCAGAAAGGCTTCCCGCCAGGATGTCTCCTGTGTGCGGTTCTGGCCGGCCCAGGTCAGTGACAGATTCAGCAGCGCGCCAAGAACATAACGGCTATGAGCCATCATTCGTAGCGGGGCGAGCAGTACGGACACCGCAATCTCGATCAACACGCTGAGAAAGAGCCGCCATACCCCACCAAATTGCCTGGAAGTGCCGTGAATGACTGCGTCCAGAATCGCCAGGAACTTTGGGATGAACAGCAGCGACAAGGTACTTATAGCCAGGCCCAGCGCCCATTCGGGTCTCCACTCCGGCCACAGCGGGAACAATCCCTGATGCCCCTCGGGGAAGTAATCAATTCTGGCAACGGTCATCTGCACCGCTTCCACGGTGGTAAGAATCAGGAATGCGAGCCACAGGGGCGAGGCCAGATAGGCCATGACACCGTTCAGCAACGCCATCCGGTGGGCCAGGCGAAGCCTGCGCCCGAACAGCAGAATCCAGAGGTGCTGGAGGTTGCCCCGCGACCAGCGATTGTCACGGGATAACTCATCCGACAACGTGGGCGGCGACTCCTCAAAACTGTTGCCCAGGGCGGGCTCCAGCCACACTTCGTAGCCCGCCCGGCCCATGTAGGCTGCCTCCACGAAGTCGTGGCTCATGATCGGGCCACGGAACAGGCCAAACCCGCGCAGTTTGCGCAGGCCGCAGTGGTCCATAAAGGGTTTGATGCGAATAATGGCATTGTGGCCCCAGAACGCGGCGTCGCCCATCTGAATGGCGGCCAGCCCGGTGGCAAACAAGGTGGAATACAGGCGGTTGGCGAACTGCTGCACCCTGGCAAACAGCGACTGGCCATTGATGATGGAAGGGGCTGTCTGCAGTATGCCCACATTCGGTTCATGCTCCATCAGTTGCACCATCCGTACTATGGTGTCTGCGCTGAGCAGGCTGTCCGCGTCCAGAACGACCATGTAGCGGTAACGGCGGCCCCAGCGGCGCAGAAAATCCGCAACATTGCCACTCTTGAAGTTAAGATTTACACGCCGCCGGCGATAGAACAGCCGACCTTCTGCCCCCAGTTCCTTACAGAGGCGATGCCAGGTGGCCTGCTCTTCGAGCCACACATTCGGGTCGCGGCTGTCCGAAAGAATATGGAACTCGAACTGGTCCAGGTGGCCGGAACGTTCCAGGTCCTGATACACCGCTTTGAGCCCGCTGAGGGTCCAGTGCACGGGCTCATGGTAGACAGGCATGATGATGGCCGTTTTTGCCAGCGGTGTGCTCTCCAGAGCCTCAGCCGGATGCCGTTTCAACAGGCTATGGCGATCTCCACCAAAAAGTCTCAATACAAATCCCAGGATCGCAGTCCAGAAGCCTACTGCAATCCACATGTATAGCAGGGCAAAGAGGACGAGCAGCCCCAGTTCCACGAGAGTGCCACCATGATAAGGCAGAACCCATAGCAGAAAGTAGCAAGCGATGAGGGTTTGCCCCACGACGAAGATGGTCATCAGCAGCCGCCTGACGGTCGCTACCCGGCGCCAGCTGCCGGCACGTCTCCGAGCGAGTATCTCTGTTGCATCAGCCATGTCATTCATAGCCGATGCACCCGCGTTTCAGCGGTGGGGCGGCATCCGGAATGATTTCTTGAGGTCGCTCAAAGTACTCGGGAATGCTGGTGATACAACGGGCGGGCAGATCCGGGCCGGCGCCGTCTGCGAGTGCCGATTCAACAAGGCGAAGGGCCTGCCTGCAGGCCTCTGCAGTCAACACAACGCCATCGTCGCCCAGATACGCCAGCACACGTTCCAACGCGTGCTGGCAAAGGACCTCCGGCATGCTCAGTGCCCCCGTCATGATTCACCCTGTCGATTCCTGGCGGCCTCGGACAGCGAATAGGTCCAGACTTCCGTCAGGGGCTTGTCGTCGAGGAGCAACTGACCGCGAAAAACCGGATCTGCACCTCTGCCGGGCCGCACCAGCATCGACAGCCGCCAGTGGTTGTCTGCTTCAATGAATTCCACGAAGTGCTCAATGACTTCAGCCCCTTCACTACTGCCCCCTTCAGTGACATTGCTGACCACAGGAGCATTGGGTTCAAGTTCACCCAGAGGCCCGCCAGCAAAGTCTACGATGATACGGTAGGCGTTCTCCACATTACCGCCACCGGGCCGATTACCATCCCCGACGAAGGTTTTCTTCACCCGCCCCAGATCCTGTCCTGAAATGTCACTTCCACCAAAACTGAGGGTATAGTCCAGTTTACGGTGTTCTCCCTCGCTCGCGCCTCCCTCAGGTTTCCAGAACGCAACAATGTTGTCATTGGTTTCCGAGTTGGTGGGGATCTCCACCAGTACCACTTCACCGCCGGACCATCCTGGCCGGGGAGATACCCATGCACTGGGCCGCAAATCATAGCGCGCCTCCGCATCCTCGAAATGGCGGTAAGCCGTGTCTCTCTGGATCAGCCCGAAGCCCCCCAGGCGATCAACCTGCAGGTAACTGAGCTTGAGGCGATCGGGGTTGACCAGCGGCCGCCACAACCACTCGCCCCTGCCGGCGTCATGAATCAGCAAGCCATCAGAGTCGTGAACCTGGGGGCGCCACTCGCCGGCTGGCTGGCCGGTATTCTCGCCGTAATAGAACATGGAGGTCAGAGGCGCGAGGCCCGGCTGCTCGACCCCTGTGCGGAAAAACAGTTCTGCACTGACATCAATCCGTGTGGTTTGCCCGGGTTGTATATCGAAACGATAGGCACCGGCAACACTGGGGCCATTCAGCAATCCGTAAACCCGTATACGGTCACTGCTACCGCCGGGGCGTTCGAGCCAGAACTCGATAAAGGACGGAAACTCCTCGCCGGAAGGAAGGCCTGTGTTCAGGGCAATACCTCTTGCCGACAGCCCGAAGCGGTTATCAGCCCCTACCCCCCGCAGGTAACTGGCTCCGGCGAAAACCAGAAACTGATTCTGCTCGGTGCTCTCGCCAAGGGGATACGTCAACTTGAAACCGGCGTGACCAAGATCGGCCGGGACCCTTTTGGCGAGGTCATCGGGGTAGCTGTAGGAGGTTTTGTCAAAGGGGATCGGCCGCACGCCGGTGGCATCAATCTCGTTGAGCTTTACCGTGTGGGTGTAAAAATTCCCCGGTGGAACCATCATTACCCGAAAAAGCGACAGGCCTTCTCTCCAGAGACTGGCCTCCGGATTAAACCGAATGGACTGATAATCCCGGTAACTCAGATCCTTGAGGAATCCGGGCGCCTCGGGTGGCGGTTCGTATTTTCCTTCTGCCAGGGCTCTGGCTTTCTCCACCACATCTCCGAACACAAACGCATGAGCCGGAGCTGCGTAAAGAAAACACGACACTATGAGCAGCGCTAGCAATCTTGTCCCTGAGTGCATGGGTCTCCGACCTCTGTTACGTCCCTTAGATGTACTAATGTAGCACCTGCGGTCGAAACTTACTCAAGTGACAACTTTGTAAGGCGGCGGATCAGATCCCCATGGACAGCGAGAACCGCACGTCCGGATGGTCAGGCATTGTCATTGCGGTGCTGGACGTGCGAATCATCCGGCCCACGCTGACATTGGCAGTGAATGCACGGCCCTGCATTTTCAGGGAGACCTGGCCGGCACTGGCCTTGCCGTAGCGGTTTGCCTGGATGCTTGAATAAGGAACCCAGCCCTGCAGCACAGCGAAGTTCACGCTCGACAGCACGCCGTCGACGAAGGGCATCGGCCAGGTCGGGCTGGCCGTATCGAGGCGTAGCCAGCCACCCCGGACAACAGAAACCGACTGGCCGTTGAAGCCAGTGAGCATGGAAGGGCCAGCGACCGTCAGGTACTCGGACGAGGGAAGGTCTTCATCGGCAAACTGGTAGCGTCCTTTTATCCGCCAGCTCCACTGGAAAAACTCGTGCTCCAACGAGGCAGACAGGGCCACCTTATAGAATTCCTCGTCTTCGGAATTGCCCTCTTTCATCGGGTAGTCGACCGCTTTGTATTCACGGCCGCTCAATGCCAGCACGCTGGTATTCGCGAATATGCCGCCCCAGAGTTGGTGACCACCATTGGCCTGCAGACCAAACGTTGAAAGCTCATAGCTGGATTCTGAAACCAGACTGTTCTGCTCGAACGATGCGCTGTCGCGGCCCCGATGACTTGCGAGACCGTCAAAGGCCATGCCGAGGCGGGAGAACAGCGGCCGCTGAAAACCCAGCCCCATCACCCGGGATTCACCACTGGCGTTGACCCGACGGCTGGCATTACTCACAGCACGGTCGTAGCGGGATCTGCCCGCCTCAACCTGAAAACGGTTTGCTCCCGCCGGAAAGCGGTAGCGGAAGGAGGCTGCGCTGGAGTCGGTATCGTTTTTGTAGGAACGGGCATCGCGATAGTCGAAGCCGATGGCGTCTTTTTTGCCGATCAGTCTGTCCGCCGCCACGCCCACTGAGCCATCAAGACCGTCGCTGTTCAGTGCCGTCTTGCCCGAGAACTTCAGGCGTGACCGCAACCAGTGCTCACGCTCCTCCTTGAATGCATCTGCGCTACCGGCAAGGTTTCCCGACGAGGGTTGCCAGCCGTTACGGAGCCAGGATCCGTTTTCTTCGGCACAAAGGGGCTGAGTGATTGTGCACCATATCAGTGCAATCAACAGGGGTAGTCTCAATGGATATATTCCCGCCAGATAGCGCCGGCCACAATGCGAGAGGAAAGCCGGTTATTCTAAAGAATTTTTCATGGGGGGAATGTATTGCATCGAAAGCGATAAATCCAGCGGCTGTTGCCAAACTTTACAAACGAAATGTGTCTACAATACAGTCATTTACAAAGCTATCTGAAAGTTTTTTCTATGCAAATCAACACGCAATACCAAAGGTGATGAAATTGCGTTTTTTACGAAATTCTACATTTCGGTACCGGGGCCTCCATTTAGACCAACAACTTGGTTACACTTGGCACACTTCGTGAGTCAGCCGTCAAGGATGACTGACTTACAACAGGCCGTGACCCACGCGAATATAAGGACGAACATTATGATCAAGAAGTGTCTCTTCCCTGTTGCCGGATATGGCACCCGTTTCCTTCCCGCCACCAAGGCCATGCCCAAGGAAATCTTGCCGATTGTGAACAAGCCCCTCGTGCAGTATGGGGTGGAAGAAGCCGCGGAAGCAGGCGTTCACGAATTTGGTTTCGTCACCGGGCGGGGCAAACGTGCAATCGAAGATCACTTTGATATCAGTTATGAGCTGGAGCACCAGATTGCCGGGTCGGGCAAAGAGGATTTGCTTACCTCGATCCGCGACCTGATTGACCACAATTCTTTCGCTTTTACCCGCCAGAATGAGATGAAAGGCCTCGGCCACGCCATTCTGACCGGCCGCAACCTGGTGGGCGACAACCCTTTTGCGGTTGTCCTCGCAGACGACTTCTGCGTGGCGGACAGCGATGGCGAAGGCGTGCTGGGCCAGATGGTCAGGCTCTACAATCAGTTCCGCTGCTCTATTGTCGCCATTGAGGAAGTGCCTGAAGACGAGACCCACAAGTACGGTGTTATTGCAGGCGAGTCCATGAAAGATGGCCTGTACCGTATTACAGACATGGTGGAAAAGCCCGCGCCAGAGGATGCGCCAAGCAACCTGGCGATTATCGGCCGTTATATCCTCACGCCTGATATTTTCTCAATCCTGGAGCGGACGCCGGCGGGCAAGAACGGTGAAGTGCAGATTACCGACGCCCTGCTGGAACAGGCAAAAAATGGTTGCGTGCTGGCTTACAAATTCAAGGGTCGCCGTTTTGACTGCGGCAGCATTGACGGATTTGTGGATGCCACCAACTACGTCTACGAAAATATCTACAAGAAAGGCAAGTAGGAGTGCAACGGGTTATTGACCCAGGAGCTGCAGAATCATGCGCCGGTTTTCGCCGGAGGTTTTCCGGAACCGGCGCAGCAGTTCCGCCTCTTCGTCCGACAGCTGAACGCGGTTGATTTCCTGCTCCAGTTCCTTGAGCGCCGCTGACAGGTCATCCCCCTGGCTGAAGGCCAGGCCTGGCAACTCCAGTTGCCCGGTGTCCCCGGTGCCGTCCAGATCCAGCAGGTCTTCAAGCGGTGTTTCCGTCTTGAGGCACAGGTCGAGCAACTCAGTTACACCCGGATAGCCCCGCTGCCTGGCATCCGCTGCCTCCCAGTTGGCAACCCTCACCTCGTCTACCCCACACATCTGGGCCACGTCCCCGCGGGACAGTTGCCCGGCTTCCCGAATCTGCCGCAAACGGCGGTTGAAGGTTTGCAGGTACCGCATAAGGATTATTCTCTGCCGGGTTTCTGGGGGCTTGATCACGCCAATTGTGAATCAAACCGGAAATGTAACGTACATATAGCTTTACACACAATCTGCCTATAATGAATCCACCAGCAACGGAATTACTCGGTATGGCGGCACAGATACTCGACACCAACACAGCCTGGTCATTAATACTGGAGGCAGTGAACCGCAGTAACGTGACGCTGTCGTTACCTGGCAGCGACATCCCGGCACTGAAACTCGGGGAGGGAGGCAACTGGCAATTGCTGCTTCCCGCTGATACAGACGCCAGAAGCCTGTTGTCGGTTTTCCTGCCATTGTGTTGTCCGCTACCAAGAGAGGCTCCTTCCCGGGTGGTCGGCCAGATGGGTCAGAGTCTGGATGGCCGCATCGCCACCGTCACCGGCGCCTCGAAATTCATAAACGGGGAGGATGGCCTTACCCACCTTCATCGTCTTCGAGCCGTGTCAGAGGCTGTCATTGTGGGCGCGGGCACCGCTGCCACTGACAATCCCCGGCTTACGGTTCGCAAGGTTCCGGGCGTAAACCCGGTAAGAGTGGTGATTGACCGTAACCGACGGGTACCCGATGACCACCACCTGTTCTGTGACGAGGCGTCTCCCACTCTCAGGCTGGTTGCTGGCGAATACCGGGCGGGAAACAGACTGGCGCCAAGACACGGCGTTACCGAAGTTCCCTGTCTTGGGGGCGATGAAACAACAGAACCCGCCCATATACTGGAAATTCTGGCAGACTTCGGCCTGCGCAAGATATTTGTTGAGGGTGGCGGACTGACGGTCTCGGAGTTCCTTAATGCGGAGCTTCTTGACCGGCTGCATGTCATCGTTGCCCCGATGATTATCGGGAGCGGGCGACCGGCCTTTTCGCTCCCTGAGATCAGCCACCTCGGCAATGCCCTGCGCCCAAGGGCCCAGATGGTCGACCTGGGCACTGACATGTTGTTTGACCTGGATTTCAGCAACCGGTCCGGCGGCCATTGAGGAAAAACAGCACACCAGGCAAGCTCGAAACCAGTACCGCCAGCCCATAGCCCACGCTTAGCGCCACCCCCTGCTCCGGGGGCAACCCGACCAATGGCCACAACAGCGCCGCGACTCCCTCTCGCACGCCCCACCCCGCAACGCTGACGGGAACAGCCATCGCCAACAGCAACAGACTGCAGAGCGCCATCACCGTCAGTGCCTCTGACGGACCGGCCCAGTGCCCCGCACCGGTAGCCAGCACTGCGAATACCCCCAGATACGTTGCCACCACCACGGCGGACGAAGACACCTGCACCAGAATTGCCGGCCAGCTCAGCAGGGATTTGCGGATATCACGGCGCAATGCATGGACATAACCCCTGCCCCGCGCCCAGAACCTGGCGGCAAGGCCCAGCATAATCATGACAACAGCAGCAACGGCGACTGCGAGCCCGCCGAGATCCGACAACATCCCGATGATGCGTCCCTGGTAAAAAGCCAGCCATGTCCCCAGCCCCAGAGCAACGGAGATCATCACCAACTGACCAGAGAGTCTTTCGATCATTACCGCATGAACCGCCCCCAGCCTTGACCCGGAATCAAGGCCGTGGCGCCAGGCGCGGTTAACGTCCCCGAGCACACCACCGGGTAATACCTGGTTCAGGAACGTTGCCAGATAGTATTCCCGCACCGCGCCGGCAAAGGACAGATTGATGGCTAGCCGCCCCGCGGTGTAGCGCCAGCGCCAGGCCGACACCAAAACCTGGAGCACCGATATCGCCATAGCTGCCAGCAACATTGGTACTGGAAAGTCGCCAAGCTCCGCCCCGATCGCGGAGATATCGAGAAATGTTGCCGTTGTCGCCAGTAACAACAGGGTTAAAACCCATCGCAGCCCGATAGACAAGCCGCCTCGGAACACGCTAGCGGGCATAGTCGTAGTCGGGCCAGGCAAAAAGGTCCTGATGGTCAACACGAATAGCCAGCTGCTGCGCCCGTGCCTGGGCCAGTCGTTTGTCAAACCAGTGACTGGCCCGCTCACGCTCACCTGGGCACTGCTCCTGCACGGCCTGTTGCCAGCCTTCCAGTAATGCCACCTGTAAGGTCGACTGCTCCGATGTCAGCTGCCAGGGGCTGGGTGCTACGGATACCCGATAACCGTAGCTTTGCATGCGCGTCAGAAGATACGTGGTTGCATCCGGGCCCAGGGCAGCACCGGCCCCCTTCTCGCTGTGTTGATGAGCATTGACCGATTCCAGAATCCAGTGGTCGTCGGCCTCCGCTGGCGACAACTCAAAACGACCGTCGTAAGTCAGTGCGATCAGCAGCCCGGCGTGACGTTCCGCCACAGCACTGGCAAGGGCCCTCAGCCATTCCGCAGACATCAGGTCGATCAGAGCCGAGGCGGTCACTAGCCGGGTATCATCAGGAATCTGGCTGGCCAGGGTCTGAGGCGTCAACTGGCAGGCCCGGGTTTCCAGCGGCACATCCAGTTGCGCCACCCGTGCGGCGGCCAGCGAAAGCAGGTGTTCGTCCTGGTCAAGCAGAACCCAGCGTTGAGGCACGGTCAATGCCGGCACCAGATACCGGGCATTCGAGCCCGTGCCCGCGCCCATATCCGCTACCAGCAATGGAGGGGCATGCTGACCACTCGCTGTATCCGGGGTGTTGTACTCCTGCTCCGTCCAGTCCAGCACGTCTGCCATCAAAGACCGGCTGCGGGCTTTATGGTCCGCTGGCTCCCGCAGCGTTAGCCAGGCACTGTCGAAGGTTGTCAGGTCGTCAGCCGGGAGCAGGCTTTCAAGGGCGTTACGGAATTCCCTGACAGCCACGCTCCAGCGGCGCAGGGATTCTGACTCGGTGTCGGCCTGTTGTGTCACGCGGAGCAGCTCCTGTGGGTCACTCAGCCATTGTTCAAGGCAGGCCTTCAGTCGCGCCGTATCGCCGGCCGGGTACTGGCGTATTCCAGGGCGATTACCGGTGTTAGCCAATGCTCCGCCGTCAGTGGTAATGATCGGCAGCCCTACCGCCAGTGCCTCATCAATGACCATGCCATAACCTTCGTAAACAGACGGCAACACAAACATATCCGCACGTTCATAGGCCTGGGCCAGGCCATCATTATCCAACTCTCCTGTCAGCGTGATTCGGGTCGCAAGCCCCTGGCTTTCCACAAGATCCCGTATCCGGCGACCGTAGGCTTCGTCCCTGGCCGTGGAGCCGGCCAGCGTGCAGTGCCAGTCCAGGTGTTTCAGGCCACTGAGGGCTTCAACGAGATGGTGTTGCGCCTTGCGGGGAGAGAGGTGCGCAACACACAGCACATTGAGGCCAGTGCCAGGCGCTTTCGAAGGCTTGCCGGTACGTGCCTGGTTGGTGATGGTGTCGGACCCCGGCTCCACTACGCGAATACGCTTTGCAGGCACGTTATAGTCGTGTAACCGTTCAGCCGTGTGCCGGCTGGTGGTGATCACCCCCTCAACAACAGCGAGCGCCCTGCGCTCGACCCTGAACAGCCAGTCCCGGGCCGGATCTGCCAAACCGGTTTCGTCCGCCAGCGGGTGATGCACCAGCGCCACCATACGCAAGCGCCCTGCATGGGCGGCGACAACGTCCGGCAGCGCGCCCATGGCGAGCCCGTCGAGAACGACGATGGAACCATCGGTCAGGCTCGCCAAAAGGCTTTCCATCGAGGCCTCCGCCAGGTTATCGGCAACCGGGAAAACACCGTTCAGCCCTTCGCGAGAGGCCTCCACGCCAATGTCGTTAAGCCCCTCGGCAATACGACGAACGTACCGGTACCCCCCGGTATTCTGGTCTGGATCGCCTGGGACCACGAAAAGCACGTGTTGCGGCAGATCAGAGCTTGCCATGATAACTGGCCCAGGCAATGTGGGACTCGCCAAGGGTGACCTTCATGCCACACAACCCCTTACCGGTTTCGCCCAACTGGCCCTTATGGATGGCCGCCGCCATACGGTCGAATACCGTCGCAGCCATGAACTCCGTGGTGGTATTACGACCCGCAAATTCCTCAATATCGTCCAGATTCTTCATATTGAACTCGGCAATCACTTGCGACAGAACGTCGGACGCCAGCCCGATATCGACAATCAGGTCATCGTCATCCAGTGCTTCCCTTTCGAAGGTTACGTCGACAACGTACGTCGCCCCGTGCAGGCCCTGTGCCGGGCCGAAGGTTTCTCCGGTGAAGCTGTGGGCGATCATCATGTGATCCCTGACAGTAAGACTGAACATAGGGTCTGGTTCCTTTGAGTAAATGGGTGAATTCAATGTTGGTTATACACAATACGATGGCAGAGGGTTTCCGACGCAGATGGAAATGCCTTGCCGGTGGGGGAATCGCCGGCCAGCGATGCCATGATCTCGGGTAATGCTTCGAAGGGGCCTTCACCGGTTATGAGGTTGTCGAGCGTGTCGTTTTCCAACAGACTCAGAGCCAGGGACATACGGTCACGATGCGTCCAGCGCGGCACCCGTGACGGGTCAAGATGGCCAACCTGGCTCGAACGGATTGTCAGGCGCCGTGAGTGAAAGGCATGGCCAAGGGGCATGGGGACCGTTTTCGCCCCATACCAGCTCATTTCGACAATACGCCCTTCCATACCCGCGAGTTGCAGCGCCGCCGCCAGGCCTTCCGGATGGCCGCTGGCATGAATAACCAGATCATGGTCGTCCTGCCCGGAATGAGTCTGGAAACAAAGACCCAGGGCTTCGGCAACGCCCTGACGGCCGGGATTGGTATCGATCGCCGTTACCCGGGTGCCTGGTATCCGGCTGGCCAGCCATGCCACCAGCAGGCCCACAACGCCAAGACCTACTACCGCAATTCGATCCCCGATCCGGGGCGCCGCATCCCATAATCCATTTAACGCGGTTTCCATATTTGCAGCCAACACGGCCCGGCCAGGCGGCAATCCGTCAGGCAAAGGTACAACCGCCGAGGCGGGCAGACGGTAGCGGGTCTGGTGGGGAAACAGACAGAATACCGTCCGGCCCGTCAGATCATCGGGGCCCGACGTTACCCGCCCAACGCTGGCATACCCATACTTGACCGGAAATGGAAAATCACCTTCCTGAAAGGGCGCACGCATTGAACCAAATTCGGACTCAGGGACCTGATTGGTGTATACCAACGCTTCGGTTCCACGGCTGATGCCGGAATACAGTGCCTGGACCTCCACCGCCGGGGCATCGGCAGTCGCAATAGAGGGAGGATAATGGTCAAAAGTCGCCGGGCGAATTTCCCCTTCCAGAGGGCCCGTTACCCAGAATGCGTTTGTCATATCGTCTGTTTCCTTACAGCGCACGTAAGCAACTATAGTTCATGAAGATATAGTGCATAGAAAGCACATACGCAGAGGTTTGATGATGGATTCCCGAACCCGGACATTTCACCTGCCCGTGGCAGCAGACCTTACCTGGGGAGCCGGGCTGACGGCCCTGCTGGTTGCAGCTGCCGGCGCCGGGTTGCAGATGCCGCCGGTGCTCTATGGTATAGCGGCCTTACTGTATGTGGCCATCGCCCTGCCAATATTCCGCTGCTGGCCCCCAGGCCGGGATTTTGGCTGGGCCAACCGGGCGA
The DNA here is from genome assembly GCF_039977835.1 of Marinobacter sp. Taxonomy (GTDB): domain Bacteria; phylum Pseudomonadota; class Gammaproteobacteria; order Pseudomonadales; family Oleiphilaceae; genus Marinobacter. The sequence goes on from NZ_JBDWCL010000072.1 coordinate 218,742, forward strand.
CCCTGGTCCGCGCAGCCATGGTTGTGTTGCTGGCGAGCCTGGCGCCATTTATCGCCGGGCTGGGCAACTGGCTGTGGCTCTATGGAGTGCTGTGCCTGCTTGCACTGGTACTGGACGGCGTTGATGGGACCATCGCCAGGGCCACCCATTCCACTACCAGTTTTGGCGCCCGCTTCGACATGGAACTGGACGCATTGTTTATTCTGGGGCTCTGCGTTGCCGTGCTGGCACTGGAAAAGGCCGGTACCTGGGTTCTGGCTCTGGGATTAATGCGTTATGCCTTTGTAGCGGCCAGTCATTGGCTGGATTTCATGAGCCAGCCACTGCCCGACAGCTTTCGACGTAAAACCGTGTGTGTCTGGCAGGTGGTCACCCTGATGATCGCCATCCTGCCCGTCACTTCCGTCGTATTTGCCACCTGGACACTCGGCATCGCACTGGCGCTGCTGTGTTATTCGTTCTATACGGACCTGCGCTGGCTTTATCAAACTGGGAGACAGCCATGAAAACCTTTCTATCAACGACTGTATTTGCCGCCACTATGGCCCTGGCCAGTCCGGTCGCAATGGCAGAACCGGAAACCTATGTGATTGACGACGAGCATTTCTCCATGGCTTTCGAGGTCATGCATATCGGTTATGCACCGGTGATGGGTATGTTCCGGGACGTGGAAGGACAGTTCGAATACGACGAGGAAGCGAACCAACTCACCTCCGGCAAACTGACCTTCAAAAGCAAAAGCGTATTCACCAACCACGATAAACGGGACGAGCACCTGCGCAATGACGATTTTCTCGCCAGCGGGAAGTTCCCGGACATCATCTTTGAAGTCACGGGGTTCGAATCAACCGGAGAGAATACGGGCATTGTCACCGGCGACCTTACCCTCCTTGGCCAGACCCGGCCGGTAGAGGTAAACGTTACCCTCAACAAATCCGCCAAGTACCCTATCGGTCACGAGGATTACACCCTCGGCCTCACCGCAGACGCCACGATCAATCGCAGCGAATGGGGCATGACCTATGGCATCGAGAAGGATCTGGTAGGCGACGAGGTACGCCTGCGGTTTGGCCTGGAAGCAGTGCGGGATTCAGGCTGGCTCTGAACGATGTGACAGACATCACACCCTGAACACATTTTGTTACATAAGCGGGCCAAATTTTTGCCAGAAACAAATTTGGCCCGCTATGTTAGGAGTACAACAAGAAAGGTGACACTCTCGTCATTTAATAAATAACACCAACAAGGATCTGACGATGCCACTGCGGGCTCTGTTGACCCTGACACTCGTTATATCCGGCGCTATCGGACTGGGCTATCTGCTGGCAGCCGAAAACCCGGCTCGCTTCGCCTGGAGTGACGGCATCAAGCACGCGGAACCACGCCCTGATAGCCCCGCCTCTCACTCGCCTGACCTTTCCCGAAATCCATCGCCTCCCCCGAAGCCCGAGCCACCGGATGACGCACTTGGCTTCATGCTGGCCAGTGCGGCGCAGCAGTACACGCAGAATATCCGCTATCCCGAATACTCCATCCCGCTCTCGGAAGAACAGGCCAAAGCCTACAGAGGCAATCGATTCGAGCCGATTGAGTTGCCCCTGGAGGGTGACGGCATATTTACCGTGACGCTTGAAAAGTATCGTTTCGTGCAGGACGAAGACATCCTTGTGGTGGCCACAATCACCGGTTCATCGGTAGTGGCCGACAGCCTGGAAGTCACTCTGGAGTCCACAGAAGCCCGCCGGCAGCATGCCAGTTCCTCTCTAACCAGGAACCCAAGCGAGGACTACTACGAAGGCATCATTCAGGCCGATGCCGAACCGGGAGAATACCGCCTGATTGTCGAAGCCAGTATCGACGGAAAACCCGTGCGCCACGCCTCTACCCTGATGATCGAACCGGACCTGGGCGAGTTCGAAGGGGTGGGTAGCCCACGGGTGAGTAATAATGACCTGGTAATACCGGTTCAGTTTGATGCCAACGAACCCGGCTTCTATGCGCTGTCGGCCCAGCTTTATCACAACGGCCGTGCAGTCGCGCAGTTACAGGACGAGAAACGCCTGGACGGTACCACGGACACTCTGGAGCTGAAGGCCCACGGCTCGGTTCTCGCCAACCGCAAGATTACCGGCGAGCTGGAACTGCGCCACTTGCAGATCCGCCGCCTGCCCGCCAGACCGGGCGACCGCACCGATTATGGCTTTGGCCCTGAGGAAGGCTATTCGTTTTCGCCGCCGGACCTGGACGGGCTGACCGATAGCCCGGCAAGCGATCCCGAATCAGAGCAACGCGCCGCCCTGCTCCATAAGCTGGCGGACAAGTTCTGATACAACAATAAAATAGAAACGGAGCATTTATGAAAACAAGAAAGCGAAGTGCCTGTAAGACCGCCCTTGCGGTCGCCCTGGCCGGTGGACTGTTTGCCGGCACCGCCCACGCTCAGTTGGCGGGCCATAACGTAGTTCTGGTTCACGGCTTCCAGCAGGAAGACCTGGCCGACCCACCTGCCAATCTCGATGCCGTAAAAAGTGCCGGCGAGGACTACTGGCGGACCTTCTGGTTATCCCGTTCCGACGCCCGCATTGACTGGGGCAGCGATGGCCGGGTTGAGGGCAACATTGCCCAGCAGGCTTACCAGCAACTGCGGCAGATCAGTCAACAGGGGCTGTGCAATGATTACTGCATTGTGGTTTCCCACTCCACGGGTGACCTGGTAACCCGCTACCTGCTGGAAAACCAGGCTCGGTGGCTTCAGGCCGAAGGCCTCCAGCCCCTGAGGATCCTCGCCGCCATTGACTACTCCGGTGCCGGCGGCGGTACCGAACTGGCGGACCTGGCCATGAGCATCGCCTACAACGACAGCTGGTATAACTGGCCACTGAAACAGGCAGTCCGTGCTTTTACCGGCATAGAACCTGAACCCGGCAAGCTTGGCGTGGTGAACGACCTGCAGACCAACGCAGCGCGTAATCTGGCAGTGAGCCCCAACAATATTCCACGATTGCGGTTTGTGGCCGGAGGTTCGTCCTATGGTGGTATCACCAAACCGTTCATTGCCGGCACTGACGACGGCGTGGTCCCCACCCACTCCGCCTGCGGCGCGACCACCAGCAGTGGTATCGATTCCTGTAGTTCGAACCTGAGCCTGGCAGGCAAGGTGTCCAGCCAGAATGGACCGTCCGACCTGTACTACAACCACTTCCCGATCCTGATGAACGAGGGTGTATCCCACAGCGGCGTTCTGGGTTCGGAGACCGGCAATATTTCTGTGCCGGTGGTAAACAATACAACCCTGAACGGGCTTCAGGTGGATTTCGCCAGCCGTACCTATAACAAACGCGCCTGGTGGCAATGGTGGGGCTCCGGCGACCGCTACGTAGAGGTGCCAGGCTCTGACCAGACGGACATGTCCACATTGGTCTACAACACACTTAATAACTGATAAAAGCAACCACAGGGCTCACCCGCCCAAAGGAGTACCCGCCGGCTCACGGAAGAGCCATTTTCGCCCGTCCATGATAAACTCCGCCGCTGCCCCGCCGTTCCCCGGGCCCAGTCGATCCTCTGCAAGGCGGTTTTGAATGCCTCTATCGGACACCCATAAATCCGACCTGTTACTGGTTGTCGTCACCCTGATGGCCGCCATCAGTTGGATGTTTTCCAAGGAGGCGGTACTGCTGATGCCGCCATTGATGTTTATGGCCCTGCGATTCTTGCTGGCGGGCTCTGTACTGGCCGTTATTGCATGGCCGTCGCTGAGACGGCTGAGCCTTGACCAGGTCAAGCGCAGTGCCGGCGTGGGGCTGGTGTTTGGCGTTGCCATGAGTTGCTGGGTCATGGGCCTCTTTTATGCCTCCCACGTGGGAGAAAGCGCCTTTCTCACCAGCCTTGGCGTCGTTATTGTGCCGGTGATTGCCCGGGTGGTGTTTCGGGAGGAACAACCCCTGAGCACTTGGTTTGCCATACCGGTGGCTGTAGGCGGGCTGGCATTACTTTCGTTAAGAAACGGATTCCGGCCGGAAATCGGGCAACTGTTTTTCGTTGGTGCTGCTTTGATCTTTGCGCTGTATTTCACGCTTAACACCCGCGCCGCCAACCAGCGCACTGTCGTCAACCGCAGGGGCGAGACCGTGGAAAAACATCGGGTACCCGCCCTGCCCCTGACCAGCATTGCCCTGCTTACGGTGGGGGGCGTCACGCTCATCGAATCCACCATCCTGGAGCCCTGGGCGCCCACCCTTGGCAACTTCTCGGGCATGCTGGCCATGTGGATCATTGCGAGCGCCATAGTCGGTACCGCGGGCCGCTTTCTGCTCCAAACGTACGCACAGAGCCTGTCTGCGCACAGCCACGGCGTGGTAATACTGGTGCTGGAGCCGGTGTGGGTGGCCCTCTTTGCCGCGGGCTGGTTCAGCGAAACCATGTCTGCCACCCAGGTGGCCGGTTGCGGGCTGATCTTCCTGGCACTGCTGATCAATCGCTGGGGCGTAATCAGCAAGGCGGTAAAAGGCTGGGCAAGAAAGCAGAAAACCGCCTGAAAGAGGTTGACCATGCCCATCGGAATCAGTATATTTCCACCCCGTTGCAGGATGTAGGACCATAGCTCAGTTGGTTAGAGCGCTGCCTTGACATGGCAGAGGTCGGCAGTTCAAATCTGCCTGGTCCTACCAATTTTTATGCGTAACGTGTTACCTGCAGCCTTCCTATCAGTAGTTTTCTCTTCGATATTTCTCCAGAACTGTCTCAACACAGCTTCCTGTACAGCTCTCTGGTTGACCTGCTGCCTAACCTGAAACACCGAGAAAAATCGGGACGTAAACCACCATAAGCAACACCGCAATCAAGCCCAGCAGGTAAGGAATGATAGCGCGGGTGATGCGCTCCAGCGGCAGGCCGGTGACCGACGAGGCCACATAGAGGTTGATTGCCACCGGTGGCGTTATCATACCGATGGCCAGGCCAACCACTATGATCAGGCCAAAGTGGATCGGATCGATACCAAGCTGGATGACCAGCGGCAACAGTACCGGTGTCAGAATTATCAGCGCACTGGCGGTTTCGATAAACACGCCCGTGAGCAGGATGATCCCGACAATGAGCAGCATAATGATGTAAGGGCTGGTTGAAAGCGACAGAACGGATTCCGCAATGGCCCCCGGTATCTGCCAGCTTGATAGTGTCCAGCTCAGGACCGCAGATGTGGCGATAACGAACATGATGACTGCTGTTGTAATGGCAGAGCGGATCAATATCCGGTAGATGTCCGGAAGTTTGAGGTCACGATAGATAAACAATGAGACCAGCAATGCGTAATTGACGGCCACCACTGCCGCTTCGCTGGGTGTAAACACGCCAGAAAATATGCCGCCCAGAATGATGACCGGTGTCATCAGTCCCCAGCTCGCACTCTTGAGTGTGCCCCAGATGGTCGCGAGAGATAATGCTGTGCCGCGCGGGTAGTTGCGACGGTAACCCTGAGTGATCGCAATGGCCATAAGCCCTATACCCATAACAAGACCAGGGACGAAACCATTCAGAAACAGCTTCGAAACCGATTGTTGAGCAATGACAGCGTAAATAATCATCGGCACTGATGGAGGGATAACTACACCAATCGTGCCGCTGGCGGCAATCAAACTGGCTGCTGCAGCCGGGTCATACCCCTTCTTACGAAGCTCCGGGACCAGGCTGGAACCAACCGCTGCCGTGGTGGCAGCTCCTGAGCCAGAGATTGCAGCGAAAAACATACCCGCCAGTACGGCAACAATGGAAAGGCCACCCTTGAGAAAGCCAAACAGCGAGTCCGCAAAACTGACCAGCTTCTCACTCACCTTCCCCTGAGCCATAAGGTCGCCAGCCAGTATGAACATAGGGACCGCAACCAGGGCGAAGGAATTGATTCCCTGAAACATCTGCTGGGTCACCACCATCAGTGGCACACCTTCAAAATACAGCGCCACCATTGAGCTGGCCCCGATTGCTACCGCAATCGGCACGCCAATGAACATGAACGCAAAGAAGAGTGCGAAGAGCAGGCCAGTCACGTTGGCGGCTCACTTAGATCAGAGCCGGTGTCGGCGGACTCTGGTCCCCCGGCCACGAGTTCCACCAGATCAACAAATGAGTACCAGCCCATCAGTGCCGCAGTAGCAGGGATAACCGAGTAAACGTATGTCATGGACCAGCCCAGAGACGCTGAAGTCTGGTAACTCTGCACCTGTGTGTAGCGATAGCCAACGAACACAAGCGCAATCATGAAGCCCAACGCAATGGCCACAGCGAGAATCCGTGTGAGCTGCCGTAGCCGGCCTGGGAGGGCATTCACCAGAAAGGTAACCGCGATATGCCGACCACGCTGAAAAGCGAGGGTAGCCCCCAAAAAGGTGATCCACACCAGTAGGAACCGTGCCACCTCCTCCGTCCAGCCAACAGCCGTAAAGAAAACCCTGGAGATAATCTGCAGTGTGATCACGGCGATCAATGCCACCATCGCCCCAAACACGACGGGCTGCATGACGGCATCGATTGCACGTTCAACTTTCTTCAGCATTCCCAACATAACTTCGTCGGGCCCTTTGGTTATTGCTGCTGCGCTTCACGAATCCGTTCGAGATAGTCACCAAACTGACTACCGTACTTCTCATAGACTGGCGCAACGGCAGACTGGAAGGCTTCCATGTCCGGGTCTTCTACTATTTCCATTCCCGATGCCCGCAGCTCGGCCAACTGCTCGGACTCCATTTCAGCGTTGACGCTGCGCTCATGTTCGGCGGCTTCCTGGGCGGCCTGTTCGATGACCCCCTGAGCGGCTTCCGGCAGGCCGTCCCATACCGACATCCCCATAACAAATATCGCCGGCGCGTAAGTGTGCCGCGACATTGTCATATGATTCTGGGTTTCATGGAGCTTGAAGGAGTGCACAACGTTGACCGGATTTTCCTGGCCATCAATGGTGCCTTGCTGCATGGCAGTCAACGCCTCGGTCCAGGCCATGGGTACGGCATTTGCCCCTAATTCACGGAAGGTGTCGACGTAGACAGGATTTTCCATAACACGTACCCGCAAGCCATCAATGTCATCCGGGTGGCTTACCGGACGCTCGCTGTTGGTGAGGTTGCGGAAACCACGCTCAGCATACGCGAGACCCTTGAGGTTGACCTCACTTAACTTGTCCAGCAGCTCCTGGCCAATGGGGCCGTCAAGCACCGCGTAGGCGTCTTCCGGAGACGAAAACAGGAACGGCAGCTCAAACACCGCCATCTCTTCTACGAAATTGGCAACCGGACCATTGGTGATGACGCCCATGTCGACCGTGCCAATCTGCATACCCTCGAGCAGGGTGCGTTCGTCACCAAGAGAGGCATTCGGGTAGATATCAATTGTTACCGCGCCATCTGTACGCTCACTGACCAGCTCCTGAAATTTAACAGCAGCAATGTGGAAGCCATCCTGCTCGTTAACCACGTGAGCCAGGCGCAAAGTCACCGGTTCCATATCCGAAAATTCACTGGCAGACAGCGAAGAGGCAAGGCCCAGCGTTAAGCCAAGTATCGCAGTAGCGTGGACGAGTTTATTCATCATCTTTTCCTTTTTATTTTGATTAATTGGTGGTGTGCCCTCCAGCTCCCTGGCTGTCAACGAGCTTACATTCCAAGCCTGTTCTCAGAATAACAGCAATCGACTACATGGCAAGCTCCGCTTGCTGTAGGCAACTGATTGTATTAAGCAAAAAGGTAGGCCTGCTCGAAACAGACTGCAAACAGGCCTACCCCGATCAATCATGAAATGTCGTTATCAGCGTTTGAGAATCCGCCTGCGGAATCCTAGTCCGGCCAGACCCAGCCCAAGCATCGCCAGTGTTCCCGGCTCTGGCACAGGATTAGGTGTGCCGGGTGTGCCCGGAGTCACTGAACCAAAGGTAATATCGTCGTAGCCTGTCTGGTTCGCAGTACCGGAAAAGTCGATTGAACGTGCCAGGCCATTAAAGCCCACTCCTATGGCATCCCAGTTGCAGAACTGTCCGGTTGGATCCCCTGAACAATTGTCACTGAATTGTGCAGTCAGGTTTAGCGTTGCCAGCAGATCACCCGTGGCATCCAGCCCGGAATATATGCCAATGGAAGCCGCGGTCGATGATGTATAGAAAAATGAAAATCCTGTGTCGAACCCGGCTGCCAGGTTCATCACCGAAGATCCACCTGATAACCAGAACATGATGGTATCGGGGCTTGGTTCGTTAGCAAAGTTTCCATTTCCACCCGCGTCCTGGTCAACTATGCCCAGCGTGTTACCTGAAAACTCCACCCCATAATCAGTACCGGAATTACCTGCCGAGTCGGTACCGCCATTATAGAAGTCCTGTATGCTGGCCTGGTTCCCTATACCTTCGAAGTCCAGTACGATCGGTGCTGCCATAGCTGCTCCACCCATACTGCACAGGCCCGCCGCCAGAAAAACTGTCTTAACCCTGTTCATGATAAACATCCTTGATTTTTCAGATTAATTGAGACTGCCCCGGGAATTAAGCATTTTCTATACCTGTACCCCAGAAAACACATAAATGAGATTTAAAATCCAATAATTACAACACTGTGATTATCGAAAGGACGGTTATTCCCGTTTTCAGGAAACCTGAATATCAGGGAGGCATGTAAAATTACATGACACTTTTTTAAGGTAAAAGCGCCCATTCACCTGACTCTTATAGCGGAGACAAAAAGCGCCCTTTGTCAGAGACTTATGGCGTATATCTGGCAGACTTTTTTACGGTTTTCCTGTAAGAACTGGCCGAGAAATCTGACTTGATCATATAAATCAATGAGGTGCGCTATTGGTCCTATATTTGCAACACGGAGCGCCAAGCGACAGATATTTTCTTCGCTTGTAGAGATCAGTCAGTAACAAATAAGGATATATCAAATGGATAGGTTTTTAGGAAAAGCGCTAGGCATAACTGCACTTTCTATGGCCGTTGGACTGTCATCGTTAATGGCTCCCACAGGCGCGCACGCTGCCGCCATCGTTTCAGGATTCGACAGCAATACCCTCGACCGTAATGACGACGGTTCCGATGGCCCCGTTAATTTTGGCTTTACCGCCAATTTCTTCGGCATTGAGCACAATGAACTCTATGTCAACAATAACGGTAACATCACCTTCGATTCGTCGTTGGCGACCTTTACGCCTTTTGATCTGACCTCTACCGGGCAGCAGATCATCGCTCCCTTCTTCGCCGACGTTGATACAAGGAGCGCTGGCGAAGCTGTCACCTATGGCACTGGCACGTACGAAGGGCGGAATGCGTTCGGGGTGAACTGGATTGATGTCGACTACTTTTCCAGCAGCCCCTCACACACTAATCGCAATAGCTTCCAGTTAATTCTGGTGGACCGTTCAGACGTCGCCGCGGGTGATTTCGACTTCATCTTTAACTACGACCAGATACAGTGGGAAGCCGGCACAGCCAGCGGCAGCGATGCGGATGGTCTTGGTGGCGACTCGGCCCGGGTGGGGTATTCAAATGGTACCGGTGACCCGGGAACATTTTTTGAGTTAGCCGGTTCGGCGGTGAACGGTGCTTTCCTTGACGGCGGGCCTGATGCCCTGGTTTCGAACCGCCGGAACTCGGATGTGGATGGCCGTTATGTGTTTTCAGCACGCAACGGAAGCGTTGACAACCCGGTTGAGGTACCTGAACCCGGTTCGCTCGCCCTGATCGGCCTTGGTCTGGCAGGCCTTGGCCTTGCGCGCCGCCGGCGTGCTGGCTGATTAGAGGCATATCTGAGGAAAGCTGAAACGGCGACCCAAAGGTCGCCGTTTCAGTGTGTGGATTAACAGCCTAAACCTTGTAGAAATCCCTGTACCAGTCGACAAAGTTGGCAATACCCTCTTCCACCGAGGTGGACGGTTTGTAGCCCACATCGGTAATCAGGTCATCCACATTGGCGTAGGTGGCCGGCACGTCACCCGGCTGCAGCGGCAGCAGGTTTTTCTCCGCCTTTTTGCCAACACGCTCTTCGATGATTTCGATAAAGCGGGACAACTCTACCGGGTTGTTGCTGCCAATGTTATAGAGACGATACGGTGCCTTGCTGGTGCCAGGGTCCGGTTTTTCGCCGCTCCACTGGGGATTGGGCGTGGCGACGCTGTCCAGGGTCCGGATCACGCCCTCAACAATGTCGTCGATGTAGGTGAAATCCCGCCGGTGATTGCCGTGGTTGAACACATCAATGGGCTCGCCGGCCAGGATCTTTTTGGTGAATATGAACAGCGCCATGTCCGGCCGGCCCCAGGGACCGTACACGGTAAAGAACCGCAGACCGGTGGTGGGCATGTTGTACAGGTGGCTGTAGGTGTGGGCCATCAGCTCGTTGGCTTTCTTGGAGGCTGCATACAGGCTCAGGGGATGGTCCACGTTGTCATGCACGGAGAACGGCATGGTTTCGTTGGCGCCATATACAGAGCTGCTGGAGGCGTAAACAAGGTGCTTCACGTCATTATGGCGGCAGCCCTCAAGGATATTGGTGAAGCCCACCAGGTTGGCGTCGATGTAGGCATGGGGATTCTCCAACGAATACCTTACGCCAGCCTGGGCTGCCAGGTGAACCACCCGTTCCGGCTTGTGTTCCCGGAACAGCGCTTCCATCGCGGGTCTGTCGGCAACATCCTTACGGACTTCGGTGAACCCCGGTTTACAGGTCAGGCGCGCCAGGCGCGCTTCCTTGAGAGTCGGATCGTAGTAGTCATTGACGTTATCCACGCCAATGACTTCGTCACCGCGGTCAAGCAGCCGATGCGCCAGATGGGAGCCAATAAAGCCCGCCGTACCCGTTACCAGAATCTTCAAAGTCCTTTCTCCCTGTTCCTTCAGAAGGTCAGCCCGGCACTGATAAACGGGCCGCCCAGTTCAATGTCCAGACGATCATCGCTGTCTTCGTAATCAATGCTGATCTGGCGATAGCCGGCACGGAGCTGCAACAGCGACAGCTCGTACTGGCCATAGGCGTTGTAGTCGTAAACCGAGTCACCGTCGAAGCTGATCAGGTTGGCTTCGCCACCCACAGACACACCTGTCAGGGGAAGATCAAACCGGGCGGCGAGATAACCCATGGGGATAACGCCGTCGACTTCGGTCTGGGAAACACTGCCGGCACCACCGACTTGCTGAACAGTCAATTCGCCATCAAGATTCCGGGCTGTCAGGCCAAGGTCCATATTGACCCAGTTATCGAGAACCTCGTAATAGAGCGTGACATCAAACTGGGTCAGATCAAGATCGGAGTCAACGGGGCCAACATCAACCAGGTCGAACTCTGTAGACAGTTCACCAGTTCCACTCTGCTCAATACGGGTGTAGTTGAGCCGTACATTCGGCAGTACCGGTACCGGATGCTCGAAATAGGCGCTCAGGTTGGCATTGGTGTCGTTATCCAGATCCAGATCATTTTCAACGTCGACAAAATCATTTTTTTTGCCCGCTTCACCGGACAAGTCGGAATCCCAGTAACTGATATTCGCTCCCACCCCGAGAACATCGGCAGAGACAACGGGAGCGGCAACCATCAGTGAGCCGCCGAGGGCGAGAATCAATTTACGCATAATGCACCTGTTTTCTGTTTGTTGGTTTTGAGGGATCAGTCAAAACTGATACCGAGCCGACGACCCACCTCTTCGTAAGTCTCGATTACATCGCCCAGTCCCTGACGAAAGCGGTCCTTGTCCATTTTCTTACGGGTTTCCTTGTCCCATATACGGCAACCATCGGGACTGAATTCGTCACCCAGAACTATCTCGCCCCCTGCGCGGCCGAACTCGAGTTTATAGTCCACCAGGAGCATGCCGGCTTCGTCAAACAACGCCTTGAGAACATCGTTAACCTTGTAGGTCAGCTCTTTCATTCTCGCAAGTTCATCGGCTTTCGCCCAGCCAAAACTGACCGCCAGCGACTCATTCACCATGGGGTCATGCATGGCATCGTTTTTCAAGAATAACTCAAACGTGGGCGGATTCAGTTCCAGTCCTTCGTCCACTCCCAGGCGGCGACACAGGCTCCCTGCCGATATATTGCGCACCACGCACTCAACCGGGATCATATCCAGCTTCTTGACCAGGGACTCGGTACCAGACAGCAGGCCTTCAAAGTGAGTGGGAATACCCGCAGCTTCAAGTTTCTCCATAATAAAGGCATTGAAGCGGTTATTGACCATGCCCTTGCGATTCAGCTGTTCTTTTTTCTCGCCGTCAAAGGCGGACGTATCATCTCGAAACACCATGACGAAACGATCGGGATCGTCTGTGCGATAAACAGATTTGGCCTTGCCTGCGTAAAGTTCTTCACGCTTTTCCATCTCGGGTCTCCGGATGTGCCCGCACTGCGCGGGCACTGCATGCTGTTAGTAAAGGTATTCGAACAGTTCCGACAACAGCTCCGGGGAGCGGTCGTCGCCGGTATAATCTTCGGCGCGGTTAACACTGACCACGATATCTCCGTCGTTCTGCTCAAGCCGCACGTCAAAGGTGTGTTCAGGCTCGGGATCCTCCGAGAACCAGCTGAACCAACCGGGTTCGCGTTCCGATTCCGGACGGAAGTCGACAAAGAAGTAGCCCTCTTCGCGGTTCAGATCCACTACCGGTATTTCGGCTTCATCAAGTGAGCGCTTCACCTCTGCCCAGGCGCGACCATAATCCAGGCTCATGACAATCTGCCGGGGAGTCTCGTCGTCAGAAACCAGGCGGACAAGCGGTTCACTGACCATACCCAATGCTGCGCGGGAATAGGACTTGGTATCTTCGCGGTTCTTCAGGTGCTCAGCCAGATCATTGAGCAGACGTTTGCTGGTCTCCAGCTGCTCCTGGGTCCGACGGTCCCGGGTACCCCATGCGAGCAATTCGGCAGGATCGCCCCCGACCTCAAACGAGCGAAACTGGATCTCGGTGGTTTTGCGCCGAACACCCGGGGCGATTCGGGCCTGCACCACAATTCGTGCTTCCTGCCCGTCGGGGTCGTCTGGCAGATCCAGGAGTTGCCTGGCCTGCTTACTGAAGTTCGCCAGTTCACTCTGAATCAGTCCCAGTTGAGGGTTATCGTAAGCCACCCCAAGCCCGTTCTCATTCATATACGTGGTCACCGCTGGCCACAACCGGCCCGGAACGTCGTTCACCAGAAGCCACACCTGGCCGTCCAGTTCCTCAATCACATAATTCTCGTCGAGGATATCGGACGTCATGTCAGGGGGATTGGGAATGGTGTCACGGTACATGCGGCCTGAGTCGGCCGCGCTGATTTCACGGATGGGCATTACCTGGGTGAACTTCCCCTCCTCCGCCGTAGGCGGTAACTCCAGAGGTGTTCCTTCCGGTTCGTCAACGTAGCGTTCGGAGCGATCTTCGATAAAGCTACAGCCGGCGAGGGCCAGAACAAGCATCAGGCCCGGGAGGGGCCTGATGAAATATGCGGATCTAGTGTTTTCTGTGCTGAACCTAAACGCCATCAGGCGACTCCAGTTACGATAGATGATACAGCCCGACTCAGAGTACGCCAGAGGCTCTCAATGCTTCTTCCACTTCGTTATGGAACTTGTCGCTCAGCGGGGTAAGTGGCAGGCGAATACCTTCACCAATCATGCCCATGCGATGGAGCGCCCACTTGACTGGAATCGGGTTCGCTTCAAGGAACAGTTTCCTGTTCAGGGGCATCAGCAGTTCGTTGAGCCTGTCGGTTTCCTCCTGATTGCCGGCAATAGCCGCTTCACACAGTGCAGCCATGGCGGCGGGTGCAACGTTCGCGGTCACCGAGACATTGCCCTTGCCACCGGCCAGCATCAGGCCGGCAGCGGTAGCATCATCACCGGAATAGACCACCAGCCGGCCCTTGACTGCTTCTATAAGCTCAGCGCCACGGGGAATGTTCCCGGTGGCATCCTTGATACCAATGATATTGGGGATGTCAGCCAGGCGCTCAACGGTTTCATTGAGCATGTCGCACGCGGTGCGGCCGGGCACGTTATAAAGGATCTGGTTTACCGGAACCGCTTCGGCAATGGTCTTGAAGTGACGGTACAGGCCTTCCTGGGTCGGCTTGTTGTAATAGGGCACGACCAGAAGGCAGGCATCCGCGCCCAGCTTGTGGGCTTCTTCCGTCAGCTCTATGGCTTCGCGGGTGCTGTTGCCACCGGTGCCGGCAATTACCGGAATACGGCCATCGACGCGTTTTATGATATGGCCCACGACCCGCATGTGTTCGTCCGGGTCCAGTGTTGCGGATTCACCCGTGGTACCAACGGCCACAATACCGTGTGTCCCGTTATCGAGATGAAAGTCCACCAGCTTATCAAGGTGCTCCCAATGGATGCTGCCATCGGAATGCATGGGCGTGACCAGTGCAACAAGGCTCCCCGTAATCATAAAAGCTCCGTACGAATAAAAACGATATGGTAATGTTGGGCACCACCTGACACAAGGGAATTAAAGGAGATGTCATGCCCGCCCCCGAACTGAATCAACCTGTCGATGATTTTGCGGCTCAGGCCACCGGAGATCAAACCGTTCGTTTGTCTGATCTCAAAGGCAAAAACGTCGTCCTTTATTTCTACCCCAAGGACAATACCCCGGGCTGCACGACCGAAGGCCAGGACTTCCGGGACCGCATCGAGCAGTTCGAAGAACTGGATACCGTCATCTTCGGCGTCTCACGAGATAGCCTGAAGGTTCATGAGAATTTCCGCAAGAAACACGGTTTCCAGTTTCACCTAATCTCCGACAAGGAAGAGCACCTGTGCCGGCAGTTTGATGTTATCAGACTCAAGAAACTCTACGGCAAAGAATACATGGGGATCGACCGAAGCACCTTTCTGATCGACTCAGCCGGAGTCCTTCGTAGGGAATGGCGCGGTGTCAGGGTCAAGGACCACGCCGACGAAGTACTTGAGGCGGTAAGGAGCCTTTAAGGCTCCTTTGTCACCGCTGAATGCGCCTTATTCACTGGCCATGCTGCAAATATCGCCTTGAGCATGGTTGCCAGCGGGATGGCGAAGAAGACACCCCATAGCCCCCAGATACCTCCGAAAAACAGAACCGCCACAATAATCGCTACCGGATGCAGGTTGTTCACCTCCGAGAACAGGACAGGCACCAGCACGTTTCCATCCAGAGCCTGGATAACACCATAGGCGACCATTACCCATATAAACTCGCTACCCCAGCCAAACGCGAACAGCGCTATCATGGCTACCGGGAGAGTAACGACTGCCGCACCGATATAGGGAATCACAACGCTCAACCCGACCATCAGCGACAAAAGTGCAGCGTAAGGCATCCCCAGCAGCTTGAACGACACGTAGGTCACACCACCAACAATCAAAATCTCAACGGCCTTGCCACGCACATAGTTGGCACATTGCAGATTCACCTCGTGCCAGATCCGGACCATCATCGGGCGTTGGGATGGCAGCATCCGGGACATTGACTCGAGAAGGACCCGACGATCCTTGAGAAAAAAGAACACCAGAATGGGTACAAGGACCATGTAGATCAGCAGGGCGACCAGGTCCGGTATGCTCGCCAGGGAAAACGACACCAGCCACTGGGTCATTCGCCCCGCTTCCGTCGTCACCTGGTTATAGATGGTATTGATACCTTCCATGGATATCAGTGTCGGGTACTGCTGGGGCAGCACTTCAAGGTAGGACTGCATCTCCCGGAAAATACGCGGAGCCTCACCAGCGAGAGACGTTACCTGGGTCCAGATCAGTGGTAACAGACCGAACAGGAAGCCGATCAGAACACCGAGGAATACGAAGAAGACGCCGATGATGGCGACGAGCTCCGGTACGCCCATTTTGTTGAGCTTGGTCACCAGGCCCTGAAGGATGAAGGCGATGATTATGGACGCTATCGCAGGCGCCAGCATTGAACCGAACAGGATGACAAAGACAACACCTGCCAGTATCAGCAGGAAGAGAATGACGGCTTCTTCATCTGAAAAGTATTTGTGAGCCAGGCCACGTAAAATTCTTATCATTCACGACTCCGAACGGTCATCACTGCGGGTTCAGCCGCCGCACTTTATCACAAAGATGAAGCAGCCACCCTGTTCGGATGAACTGACCAGCTCATGGTCAGATAACCGGAGGAACGCAGGAATATCCCGTGCGGACCCCGCGTCGGTTGCAATTACCTCCAGCTCCTGGCCGGGGGACATGCTGTTCAGTTCGAGCTTGGTTTTCAGTAACGGCATAGGACAACGAAGCCCCGATGCATCAAGTGTTCGGTCAGCCATGACAACCAGATACCCGTAAGGTCAAAATTAAGAGCCGGCATTATGCCGACAGTGTTACTTTAATGCATCACAATCGTAACGGGCCACACACACAGGAGCGAACTTTCAGTGGCACAATGCTGTCTGACAAAATCACATGACAAGGGACGCCGTCCATCCATGACCCCGAGAGATCAAAGCCCTGCGCTCTGGCAGGGAGTACTGGCATTCACGCTGATGCTATTGTTGGGCCTGTTTTCAGGTAGAACGCTGGCGCAATCGCCGGACAGCACCCTGCCCTCCATTGGCGGAGCCGGAGGCGGTTTGATTTCAGGCCAGCAGGAAGCCGAAATCGGTCGCCAGGTCATGACGTCTATCCGTCGGTCGGCACCGCAGATCACCGATCCACTGGTTTACGACTATCTCAGCTCGGTGATTTACCAGTTGGTTCCGTCGGCTCCGCTTTCCAGCAGTGACCTGACCCTGGCTATTATCGACAGCCCTGACATCAACGCGTTTGCGGTGCCGGGAAATATTGTCGGCGTCAACGGTGGGTTATTCCTGAATGCCAGCAGCGAACAGCAATTCGCCTCTGTACTGGCCCACGAACTGGCACACCTCAGCCAACGCCATTTTGCCAGGCGCCTGGAGCAACAGGAGGCCAGTACACCTCTGACTATTGCAGGCATGATCGCAGGCATTGTGTTGTCAGCGGTGACCCAGTCGGACATCGGCATTGCCGCCATTGCCGGCACCCAGGCGCTGGCAATACAGAATATGCTGGCCTATAGCCGGGCCCACGAGCAGGAAGCCGACCGTATTGGCATGGAAATACTGGCGGATTCGGGCATGGACCCGAGAGGGATGCCGGAAATGTTCGAGATCATGATGCGCCAGAACCGGCTTCAGGGAAACCGGGTTCCGGAGTATCTCTCTACCCACCCACTCACCCAGAACCGTGTTTCCGATACCCGCAATCGTGCTGAGCAATACCCTCGTCGGGACGTGGCGGATGCTCAGGAGTACCATCTGGTGCGTGCACGTCTCCAGGTGCGTTACGCCAAGTCACCACAGATTGCCGTAGAGACCTTCCGGGATTACCTGGACCGCCCGGATACCGAGAAGCCGGATGCCGTGCGCTACGGGCTTGCCGTGGCCTTACAGCACAGCGGGGACTATACCGAAGCGAGCAATGAACTTGAACGACTCCTTGATAGCGCACCGGGACGCATTACCTACCAGGTCACTCTCGCCGAAATCATGATTGAACAGGGCCAGCTGGAGCAGGCCCGCAGCATGCTTGAGGAAGCGCTGGACCGTAATCCGGGGAACTATCCGATTACCGATATGCTGGCGCAGGTTGAAACCGAGGACGGGAATGGAAAACGCGCAGCGGACTATTTGCACCAACTGACGCGGGAGCTACCGCAAAAAGAACATCTCTGGCTTCGGCTTGCGGAGGCCGAGGGGATGGCACGGAATATTGTGGGTGTTCACCGGGCCCGTGCCGAACACGATATCCTGATGGGGGATCTGGAGTCGGCCCAGCGACAGCTGCGCCAGGCTCAGGAAAGGCTGCCAGCCGGTGCGCCCCTGAGACAGGTGGTGACAGAACGCCTGTCTCAGGTTTCCGCCAGACTCAACCAGCAACGTAGCTGATATCAGGCGTTACCAGCGGCCTTCAGGTTCATGTTGGCGGTAAAGTCCAGCATCCTGTGAAGGGGCTTCAGCGCCTTTTCACGCAGCGCGGGGTCGACATGAACTTCCTGATCGCCGTTTTCAATGACTGATAACAGGTTCTCCAGCCCGTTCATCGCCATCCATGGACAATGAGCGCAGCTGCGGCAGGTGGCGCCGTTGCCTGCCGTTGGCGCTTCAATCAGGGTCTTGTTGGGCGCCAGTTGCTGCATCTTGTAGAAGATACCGTTGTCTGTCGCAACAATGAACTGTTCATTGGGCAGCGTCTGTACGGCATGGATCAGTTGCGATGTGGACCCGACCACATCGGCCATTTCCACCACCGCGTCAGGGGACTCCGGGTGAACCAGTACGGCGGCGTCCGGATACAGAGCCTGAAGATCCTCCAGCCCACGGTATTTGAATTCTTCGTGAACGATACAGGAGCCGTCCCACAACAGGACATCGGCCCCGGTGGTCTTCTGGACATAATGGCCAAGATGCTTGTCCGGGGCCCAGAGAATTTTCTCACCACGGGCATCCAGTGATTCCACAATAGCCTGGGCACAGCTGGACGTAACCACCCAGTCAGCTCTCGCCTTCACGGCGGCGGACGTGTTGGCGTAAACCACAACGGTTCTGTCCGGATGCTGGTCACAGAAATCCGCAAACTCGTCGGCAGGGCAACCAATATCCAGGGAGCAGGTTGCTTCCAGGGTCGGCATCAGCACCCGCTTCTCCGGGTTGAGAATTTTCGCGGTCTCGCCCATAAAACGTACACCGGCGACGACGACGGTCGACGCCTGGTGCTGATTGCCAAAACGGGCCATTTCCAGGGAATCCGCGACACAGCCGCCAGTCTCCTCAGCCAGGCGCTGAATGTCCGGGTCCGTGTAATAGTGGGCCACGAGTACGGCATCCTGAGCCTTCAGGGCGGCCCGGATGCGGAACTCAAGGTCGGCTTTTTCGGCCTCACTGAGGCTCTTGGGCTCAGCCTGGTGTGCCAGGTGTTCCTGAACCAGAATACGGTCTTCACCTCGTGTCATCACAGCATCTCTGTATTGCGCATTAACCTGCGGAGTATATCATCTGGAGTCGATTACGCTCCCTACGAACAGATGTATGACCGTACAGGCAAAAAAAAAGAGCCCTGAGGCTCTTTTTTCAGCAGATAGAATAAACTACCTGTTTTATTGGTGGGTCGTGAAGGATTCGAACCTTCGACCAATTGGTTAAAAGCCAACTGCTCTACCAACTGAGCTAACGACCCGCAACTACCAGCCCGCATCCGGACCCGGAACCAAACAATGACGCTTCCCACCACCTGGCTCGCAATTTGGTGGGTCGTGAAGGATTCGAACCTTCGACCAATTGGTTAAAAGCCAACTGCTCTACCAACTGAGCTAACGACCCAAACGAGGCGCATATAGTAATGATTTTTCAGCGCCGATCAACCCCTAATTCCCAGGTTTCTCAACATTCTTCACGCCGGGGGAAATCAGGTACTACCGGAATCCAGATACTTTTGCGCCAGCTCTGCGGCGCCGGTACCCGGGTAGTCCTCAACCACGTCTTCCATACGTGAACGGGCCTGCTCTTTTTTACCTTGCCGGTCCAGCGTGACACCAAGCTTGTAGACGGCGTCCGAAGCCTTGCGATGATCTCCGTAACGGGTGGCAACGATGGTAAACGCCTGCCGGGCCTGCTCAAGCTGGTTCTCAACCAGATACACTTCACCCAGCCAGTAATAGGCATTGACGGTGAGATCGCCTTCTTCGTACTTATCAATAAAGTCGTACAGGCCATTAATGGCCTGATCGTAGTTCTTGTCCTGGTGAATAAGCGTCTGAACCTTCTGGTAGGCGCTTTGCTCCTCTTCGGAAGGTTGTCGATAAATCTTTGTTTTTACTCCGGTTTTTTCTCCTACGGCGCCAGTACCATCAGTCTCCGGGGGCGGATTCGTCGGCGCTTCAGCCATACTTTCCGAGAGTTTGAGTATCCGCTGGTCAAGATCAATGTAACGATCCCGGGATTGCTTGGTCAGACGGTCTAACCGGTTTTGCTGCTCTTCCACGCGGCCCTGCAACCGGCGAACTTCGCCCTGCAATTGCTGGATCATGTAGAACAGCTCAGCATTGGCCTGACTGTTGCCGGCCTTGCGTTCAGCTTCCGAGGAATTGTTCTGGAACAATGGGGACACGGATTGCGCCAGAGCGCTACCCGCCGGCCCGAAGGCCAGCGGGAGCAACACTGTCGCCATGAGCAGATGTCTCATGGGATTCGCCTGTTACTGGAAAACAAGTTCAACGCGGCGGTTCTGGGCCCACGCACTGTCGTTGGAACCCATAACGGCCGGCTTTTCTTCACCGTAGCTGATGGTTTCCATCTGGCCGCGGGATGCACCGTTCACGATGAGAAAGCGCTCAATGGCGTTGGCGCGACGCTCGCCCAGTGCAAGGTTGTATTCCTTGGTGCCACGCTCGTCGGCATGACCTTCAATGCGTACATTCTGGCCGGGATTTGCCTGCAGGTAACGGGCATGGGCAACCAGCACTTCACGAGCTTCGGACTTGATTTCGGCGGTGTCGAAATCGAAGTAGAAGGTGGTGATTTCACGCATCGCGTCCGCTTCGGCTCGCTCTGCGCGGGCTTCAGCTGCACGGCGCTGCTCCTCGGTCATTTCGGAGGAGGACACACCGCCTTCCTCGTCACCGCCGTAAACGGTGCTGCCGCCATCCTGATCCACTGCACCGTAGGCGCCATCTTCAACGGGGTCGCCAGTGCTGCTACAACCGGCAATCAGGCCCAGGGAGAAAATCAGGGCCAACGCTTTGTGTTGTGCTGTCATTTTCATAATTACTTCCTTCCTGTTGATAGTCTCGTGTTCATGAGTACAAACGAACCCGGCGGGTTCAGGCTCCGGCTTACCGGACGATTGGTGACCACGCCGGCTCCCGGACGTCGCCCTTTGAAGCGGGCAAACTATAAGCTGCACCGCCATCTGCCGCAATTACGGTTAGTACACTGTTTCCACCCTGTTTCGTGGCATAAATCAGCATGCGGCCGTTGGGAGCAACACTGGGTGACTCGTCGGATTCTGTACGAGTGAGGATTGTCTCCTCTTCCGTTTTCAGATTTGTGCGTGCGATATGGAACGACTTGTCCCTCTGATGCACATAATAGACGTATTTGCCGTCATTGTCGGGACGTGGCCGGGCGTTATAACGGCTGCCAAAGGTAATCCTTCGTGGCTCCGCGCCTTCGCTGGCCTTGTGATAGATCTGGGGACCACCAGAACGGTCAGAGGTGAAATAGAAACCGTCACCGGTATGATCCCAGGTTGGTTCGGTATCGATGGACCAATGGTTGGTCAATCGTTTCAAGGAACGGCTTTCAATGTCCAGTTTGTAGATTTCCGCATTGCCATCCTTCGACAACGTAACCAGCAACGAGCGGCCATCGTCGGACCAGGAAGGCGCTGAGTTCAGGCCGCGATAATCCGCAACGCGGGTACGGTTGCCGGTCGAAAGCTCGTGGATATAGATGGCCGGTTTACCGGTCTCAAACGAGACATATGCGAGTTTTTTGGCATCCGGCGACCAGGCCGGTGAAAGAATCGGTTCGTCACTTTCCAGCCTGACTCTGGCTCGCTTGCCGTCGACATCACTCACCTGAAGTCGATAGAGCGGCTCACCGCCTGCGCGCTCAAGGGTCACATAGGCCAGCTTGGTGGAGAAAGCGCCGGGCACACCGGTAATGGCTTCGTACACCCGGTCACTGATGTGATGGGCGAGGCTTCGGGTGTTGTTGACCGACGAAGACGCTGTTGCCCCCATAATCCGCTCTTCACGGTTAACATCGAACAGCTCGTAGCGCGCTTCGACCTTGTCGCCCCTACGTGTCAGCTGGCCAACCAGGACATAGCGCTGGCCAAGCATCCGCCAGTCACGGAAGTAAACCTCTTCGCCTTTTGCTGGAAGGCTGAGCATTTTTTCCGCCGGTAGCGGCCGGAACTCACCGGTCATGGTGAGATCATCCCGCACGATACTGCTTACCTTGTCACCAGAGGGCATGGCTCCGGACTCTGAAAAGGGAACAACGGCGACCGGAATGGCAGCATCGGCCCCCTCGGTGATCCGTATCAGCAACTCGGCACTGGCGGGAGTGCTTCCGATCATCACGGCAATCGCCAACAACCATGTCACCACTATTCCTGAGAACTGCCTGCCTGTACTTGTCCGGTTTGTCATCTGTGTTCCCATCATCCTTATCTCAACCGCCGGGGATTGAACTCAATCGTAAACTGGCGGAAATAGCTTTCAAATGTGTCACGATCATCCGGAATCGGATACCTGCTCAACGATTTCACTGCCCCCAGTGCCGAGTTGTCAAATGCGGTATTGCCACTGCTGGAGACAAGCGTTACCGACGCAAGTTCACCGGTGGGCAGCAAGGTAATCTGCAGCCTCGCGGTCATTTCCTCGGTTGCCGACGACGGTGGATACCACGCCTGGCTCAAGCGTTCCCTGATCAACGCCTGGTACTTCTGGCTTTCCGACAGCATCTGGGCTTCGCGCGCTTTGGCCGCAGCCGCTTCGCGGCGCTCCCGCTCTTCCGCTTCACGCTGCTGCTGGGCCTCAGCCGCCAGGGCTTCCAGCTGCTGTTCCTGCAAGCGCCGCTCACGTTCTTTGCGTTTGCGCTCGGCTTCCAGCCGCTCACGCTCTTCACGTGCCTTACGCTCGGCTTCCTCCTTCCTGCGTTGCTCTTCTGCCCGTCGTTTTTCCTCGGCAGCCTTGCGGGCCGCTTCTTCCTGACGACGCTTCTCCTCCTCGGCTTTCTGGCGCTCCCGCTCCTTCGCTTCTGCCTCGGCTTTCTGGCGGGCGGCCTCTTCCTCCGCCTTCCGCTGTTGTTCCCGCTTGCGCTGCGCCTCTTCTTCCTGACGCTGACGCTCCTGCTCGCGCTCTTTTTCCTGCTGGATACGACGGGCTTCCTGGCGGGCGCGCTCCTCTTCCTCAGCTTTCTGTCGCTCTGCCTCTATCCGCCGCTGTTTTTCCTGCTCTTCCTGCCGTTGCTCTTCGTCCCGGTCCGGCTGATCCACCGGTTCAGTAACCGGGCTCGGCTCCGGCTGGTTCTGGGTGACCAGTCGCGCCGAAATACTCGGCGGCTGCGGTTCGTCCCTGGGAACAGACCAGGACCACCCCGCCAACGCCACCCCGAGAACCAGCCCATGCATCAGGATGGACAGTGCGACAGGCGACTTCCAGGGTGGCTGCCCCGTACTGATTAAATCACGCTCATGACCTCTCACAAAAACCTGCCTGCCCTGTGCTCACTCATCGTTGGTTGGTGCTTCGGTAATCAGGCCCACGTTGGTGGCGCCCGCCGCCTGCAACTGGGACATCAGACGAACCACCGTACCGTATTCCACATGCTCGTCGCCGCGCACCAGAACTTCACGGTCTGTCCGCTGGGACAGAATCTTGGATATCCGTTCACGAATATCCCCCAACGACATCGGGTCACTGCTTTCGTCTCCCACGTCCATGAAATAGGCACCATTGCTGTCTACTGACACCACTATCGATTCCACGTTCTTGTCGGACTGGATGGGCTCGGAGGTTGTCTCCGGCAGGTCCACCTTGACGCCCTGAGTCAACATTGGCGCTGTCACCATAAAGATGATCAGCAGTACCAGCATCACGTCGATATAGGGCACAACGTTGATTTCCGACATCGGCTTGCGGCGGTTTGCCGGCATCATTCCCATGCCTTTCATGTTCCTGTACTCCCGATTGTCTGTCTGTTACCGACAATGCTTGTCACGCAGCTGTTTGCTCGCTGCTGTGAACCCGACGGTGAAGAATGCTGGAGAATTCCTCGGCAAAGGTTTCGTAATTCTTCAGCAATGCATCCGAGATGGCTGAGAAACGGTTGTAAGCGATAACCGCGGGAATCGCCGCGAAAAGACCCATGGCGGTGGCAATCAGCGCTTCCGAAATACCCGGCGCAACCGTAGCCAGCGTGGCCTGTTGCACCTGAGCCAGCCCGCGGAAAGAGTTCATAATGCCCCATACGGTGCCAAACAGACCCACATAGGGACTGGTGGAACCCACTGTGGCGAGGAACGGCAAATGCATTTCCAGCCGCTCCTGCTCACGTGAAAACGCCACCCGCATGGCCCGTTGCGTGCCATCCATGACGGCGTCGGCATCACGGCTCTGCTGGCGCAGGCGGGAAAATTCCTTGAACCCTGCCCGGAACACGGATTCCATGCCGGAGAACGGAGTGGGGTTGCTATTCACTTCACGGTATAGCTGCCCAAGGTCCATACCGGACCAGAACCGCTCCTCGAAGGCATACTGCGCCTGTTTTGCCTTGCGGAACACCTGGAGACGCTGAAAGATTAGCGCCCAGGAGACAATGGAAGCCAGGGCAAGTAACAGCATGACCAGCTGAACCAGTACCCCGGCGTTGGCGATGAGATACCAAACAGAAACTTCTGACTCCACCTTTTACTCCTGGATTATTCCACTTGTGAATTGGTTTTTCGGTCGTTTTCCAGCAACTCCAGCATATTCGCGGGTAAACGCCGTGGCCTGCCGGAGTCCAGTGCAATACAGGCGACGCGAACATCCGCAGACGCAAGCACAGCATCATCCAAAATCCGTACTACCCGCTGACGAAAATCCATCCAGACCCGGCCAAAGGCCGTTGGTTCCGCGGTTACCCGTAACTCGTCGTCCAGCTTCGCTGGTATACCGTAATGGATGGACAGGCGCTGAACCACGTAACTGACATTTTCCCCCAGCCCCGCCCGCAAACCGACGCCACGACTGCGCACCCACTCTGTCCGGGCCCGCTCCATGTAGTGCAGGTATTTGGCATGGTACACAATGCCCCCGGCATCCGTGTCTTCAATATAGACCCGAACCGACAGACCGGCTGATGGTTCGTAGAACTCAGTCAAAAAGGTCCTCCCCCTCCGGCCTGGAGGGCACCACGCCAAAATGCTGGTAGGCGCTGGAGGTCACCATTCGGCCGCGTGGCGTGCGCAGCATATACCCTTGCTGAATCAGAAAAGGTTCCAGGACGTCCTCAATAGTGCCACGCTCTTCACTGATGGCTGCCGCCAGACTTTCGACGCCCACCGGGCCACCGTCAAACTTTTCAATCATTGCCAGCAACAATCGTCGGTCCATGTGATCAAAGCCCAGAGCATCGACTTTCAGCATGTTGAGCGCCTGGTCTGCAATGGTTTCACTGATGCAACCATCCGCCTTTACTTCGGCAAAGTCACGCACTCGTCTCAGCAGACGGTTGGCAATTCGGGGTGTACCCCGGGAACGACGGGCGATTTCGTAGGCGCCTTTGTTGTCGATAGTAACGGAGGACAGGCGCGCCGAACGCAGAATGATGTCGGTGAGATCCTTCGTATTGTAGAACTCCAGGCGCTGTACAATGCCGAATCGGTCCCGCAGTGGCGATGTCAGCAAACCCGCCCTGGTGGTGGCTCCCACGAGTGTAAAGGGTGGCAGGTCCAGCTTGATGGAGCGCGCGGCGGGGCCCTCACCGATCATGATATCGAGCTGATAATCTTCCATGGCGGGATAGAGAACTTCTTCCACGGCGGCGCTGAGGCGGTGAATCTCGTCAATAAAGAGCACATCGCCTTCTTCGAGATTGGTAAGCATTGCGGCCAGATCGCCGGCTTTTTCCAGTACCGGCCCGGACGTGGTCTTGATGGAGACGCCCATTTCATTGGCGATGATGTTGGCAAGGGTGGTTTTACCGAGACCTGGCGGGCCGAAAATAAGCACATGGTCCAATGCTTCCTGGCGCCCACGGGCAGCGGAGATGAAAATTTCCATCTGTTCCCGCACAGCGGGCTGGCCGACGTAGTCTGCCAGTATTCCAGGCCGGATAGCGCGATCCTGAACGTCTTCGTATTGTCCGGCCTGAGATGAAATCAGGCGATCCGATTCAATCATTGCACTACCCGCTCAGAGGGAATCAACAACATGCCTGTACACTCGTCTCGGGTTAATGGTGCCCCAATTGTACAAACCGTTCTTTGGCTGTCACGTTACGCTCTCTACACATTACGCGCCATACCGCCCGCTAATCGGGGGGGGTTTAGCTGGACGGAATCATGCTCCGCAACGCCAACCGGATCAGCTCCTGGCTCGACATTCCTTCCTCGGCAACCTTGCTGATGGCCTTCGAGGCCTCCTGCGGCTTGTAGCCAAGGGCAATCAGCGCAGCTTCGGCCTCATCCGCCGGATGGTGCCCGCCGGCTGTTCCGGCCCCGGAAACGCCAGTGCTGACTGTGGCATCGGGTGACCCGGCAATGAACTGTCCTTCAAGTTGCCCTATACGGTCTGCCATTTCAATAAGCAGCCGCTCGGCGGTTTTCTTGCCAACCCCCGGTAGCTTGACCAGTGCATTGGCGTCGCGGGCCTCTACACAGCGGATAAACTGATTGGCATCCAGCCCCGAGAGAATACCGGCGGCAAGCTTGGGGCCCACACCATTCACCTTGATCAACAGGCGGAACAGGTCCCGGTCCAGCCGGGAAGAAAAGCCGTAAAGGCTCTGGGCGTCTTCGCGGACCACGAAATGAGTATGGAGAACCAGTTCATCACCGGCTTCAGGCAGGTTAAAAAAGGTGGTGTAGGGGATGTCCACTTCATAACCCAGTCCGGCGCATTCCACCAGCGCCTGGGCGGGGGATTTTTCGATCAGGATGCCTCGGATACGACCTATCAACGGGTTTCTCCCTCGAATTCAATCTGGACTTCAATGAGTCTGTTATTGTCTTCTGACCCGGTTATTGCGCACCTTGCCGCCACCACCGGTGGCCAGCCGTGCCACGCTCTGGCTCATGTGGGCATGGCAGAGTGCAATGCCCAGAGCGTCAGCGGCATCCTCCTGTGGTTTTCGGGACAGAGCCAGCAATACCTGAACCATGTGCTGCACCTGGGCCTTGTCGGCTCCGCCCTTGCCTACGACAGCCTGCTTGACCTGGCGAGCGGAGTATTCGTGAACCTCCAATCCACTGTTGGCGGCGGCCACGATTGCCGCTCCCCTCGCCTGGCCCAGCTTCAGTGCCGAATCCGGATTGCGGGCCATGAACACCTGCTCGATTGCAAACTCCCCCGGCCGGTACTCGCCAATCAGTGTCGCCAGGCTGTGGAAGATGGTTTGCAAACGCTCCGCCATGGGCTTTTCGCCAACACGGATACAACCGCTGTCAATATACTCAATCACCCTGCCCTCGGCACGGATAATGCCGTAACCGGTGACCCTCGAGCCGGGGTCGACCCCCATGATTATGGACACGTTGCTTCCTGAGCCGCGTTACTTACTCGTTGCCCGCAGGTTCTGCGTTCCCCTCACCGGGCTTCACAGCGGGCTTGCGACGACGAATATGCAGCTCACGCAACTGCTTGTCGTCGACCTCCCCGGGTGCCTGAGTCATCAGACAGGTAGCGCTCTGGGTTTTCGGGAAGGCAATGACGTCCCGGATGGAGCTGGCGCCGGTCATCAGCATGATCAGCCGATCCAGACCAAAGGCCAGACCACCGTGGGGCGGGCAACCATACTTGAGGGCATCCAGCAGGAAACCGAACTTGGCGCGGGCTTCCTCATCACCAATACCCAGGGTGCGGAACACGCTCTCCTGCATTTTTTCGTCATGAATACGGATGGAGCCGCCGCCGAGCTCGGTGCCATTCAACACCATGTCGTAAGCGCGGGATAGCGCCGTGGCCGGTGAAACCTCCAGCTCGTCTGCAGAGCAAGAGGGCGCAGTAAATGGATGGTGGATCGCGGTCAGGCCGCCGTCCGGTGTCTCCTCGAACATCGGGAAATCCACGACCCACAGGGGCGCCCATTCGCAGGTCAGCATGTTCAGGTCGTGGCCCACCTTGATGCGCAGTGCACCGAGAGCTTCATTGACAATGTTTGTCCTGTCCGCACCAAAGAACACGATATCGCCATCCTCGGCACCCGCGCGTTCGATCACGGCCAGGGCGATATCATCACCCAGGAACTTGATAATCGGTGACTGCAGGCCTTCCACGCCCCTGGACAGGTCGTTGACCTTGATGTAGGCCAGGCCCTTGGCGCCATAGATACCCACAAACCTGGTGTAGTCGTCGATCTGCTTGCGGGTCAGCTCTCCGCCTCTGGGAACACGCAGGGCAGCCACGCGGCCCTTGGGGTCGTTGGCAGGGCCGGCAAACACCTTGAAATCCACACCGGCGACCAGGTCACCCACATCCACCAGCTCCAGCGGGATACGGAGGTCCGGCTTGTCGCTGCCGTAACGCTGCATGGCTTCGGAGTATGGCATGCGCGGGAAATCAGGCAGCTCCACTTCCAGAACGTCCTTGAACAGAGAACGAATCATGTTCTCGTTAAGGGTCATCAGGATTTCCTCGTCGATAAACGAGGCTTCTACATCCACCTGGGTGAACTCCGGCTGGCGATCGGCGCGAAGGTCCTCATCACGGAAACATTTGGCGATCTGGTAATAGCGGTCAACACCGGAGACCATCAGCAACTGCTTGAACAGCTGTGGTGACTGCGGCAGCGCGAAGAAAGACCCTTCGTGCGTCCGGCTGGGTACGAGGTAATCACGGGCGCCTTCCGGAGTTGCACGGGTGAGGATCGGGGTTTCCACATCCATGAAGCCGTTACTGTCGAGGAAGTTACGGATATAACTGGTCACGCGTGAGCGGAAACGCAGGCGGTTCAGCATTTCCGGGCGACGCAGGTCCACAAAACGGTACTTCAGGCGGACATCCTCACCTACATCCACATGTTCATCCAACGGGAACGGCGGCGTGGCGGCGGCGTTCAGAATGGACAACTGCTTGCCCAGCAATTCCACCTGCCCGGTGGGCATGTTGGCATTTTCGGTACCGGCAGGGCGACGGCGCACTCGGCCGGTCACCTGGATTACGAATTCACTGCGGACCTTCTCCGCCAGGGAAAAGCTTTCAGGGGTATCCGGGTCGAACACAACCTGGGAGATGCCATCCCGGTCACGAAGATCCAGAAAGATGACCCCACCGTGGTCGCGGCGACGGTGAACCCAACCGCAAAGTGTGACTTCCTGATCAATGTGAGATTCGTTGATTCCACCGCAATAATGACTGCGCATACCGGTTCCCGTTGTATCTGATGTGTGCGTAAAAGTTTGCAAAAAATGGTTCTGGCGGACCCTACTGCAAAAGCGGCCCATTATAAACACAATGACGATGAAAATCAGGCTTCCGACGCATTGGGTGACGGTAAAACTTTTCGTCGCTACACTGAGCCGATTTACCAGCCTTTGGAGCAGCCCTTGTCAGCCCGAGCCGAACAGAAACTACGCACCCGCCGCGCCCTGATGGATGCCGCCCTCGCCCAGTTGAGCGCCGATCGCGGCTTTGGCAGCCTGAGCCTGCGGGAAGTGGCAAGGGAGGCCGGAATAGCGCCCACCTCTTTCTACCGGCACTTTGCCGAGCTGGACGAACTGGGGCTTGCTCTGGTGGATGAAGGCGGCGTTGCCCTGCGCCAGCTGATGCGCCAGGCCCGCAAACGGATTGCCCGCAATGGCAGTGCCATCAGCACATCGGTGGAGACCTTCATGGAGTATCTGGGCAACAACTCCAATCTGTTGCGCCTGATGTTACGTGAAAGCACGGGGGTTTCGGAATCATTCCGCACGGCGATCAGGGCAGAAATCGATCACTTTGTAACCGAACTGGCGGCGGACCTGGCCCGCATTGCCGATGAGCAGAGCAAGCCACTTTCTGATCCGAAACTGGTGGCGGAAGCCATGGTGACTCTGGTGTTTAACCAGGGTGCGGACGCACTGGATGCAACGGCGTCGGAGAAGGAAGCACTGAAAGTAAAGCTGAAAACCCAGCTACGGATGGTACTGGTAGGCTCCCGAACTATCGCGCGGCACAAGTCGAAGTCTTAGCCCGGTTACCGGGAAAGTCGCTCCAGCAGCGGTTCCAGTCGCTTCGTTAACTCCGCCAGAGCATCGTCGCTGTAGCGGGCGGGAGGTAACTTGCCCCATACAGGCCCGGGCCAGGCCGGATCACCTTCGTGACGTACGATGTGATGGATGTGCAGCTGCGGCACCATGTTGCCCAGTGCGGCGACATTGAGCTTGTCACCGGTGAACAATTCCATCATGCCCTCCCCAAGCAGGGACGATTCTTCCAGCAACTGCAGTTGCTGTTCCTTCGCCAATTGATAAATCTCCCGGACGCCGGGTACACGGGGCACCAGAAGTATCCACGGCCAGTTGCTGTCGCTCATCAGCCGTATTTCACACAACCGGCTTTGCCCGAGGCTGACAGTGTCAGCCGCAAGGCGCTCATGGAGTACAAATGACTGCCTGGTCACTGTCATATCAACCTACGTGGAACTGGTTCCTGCCGCGGCCTATGGCGTAATAGATCAAGCCATGGCGCTCCAGCATATCGGGTTCGTACAGATTACGGCCATCGAACACCACGGGCTCGTTGAGAGCGGCCGCGATTGATTTGAAGTCCGGTGACCGGAATTCCTTCCACTCGGTGCAGATTGTCAGCACATCGGCACCTTTAAGGGCCTGTTCCTTGGTACCGCAGAGAGTCAGCCCGGGCTGATCCCCGTAGATGCGCTGGGTTTCCTCCATTGCTTCCGGATCAAAAGCCTGGACAATAGCGCCGGCACTCCAGAGCGCTTCCATCAGGGTGCGGGCGGAGGCTTCACGCATATCATCGGTATTGGGTTTGAAGGCCAGCCCCCAGAGAGCCACCACCTTGCCTTTGAGGTTGCCGTTAAAATAGTGGCTGATCTTGTCAAACAGGACATGCTTCTGGGCGTTATTGACGGCCTCAACCGCATTCAGCAGCCGCGAGTCGTAGTCACAGTCCCTCGCAGTGCGGGCCAGGGCCTGGACGTCTTTCGGGAAACAGGAGCCGCCGTAACCGCAACCGGGATAGATGAAGTGATAGCCAATGCGCGGGTCGGAGCCGATGCCGCGGCGAACGTTCTCGATGTCCGCACCAAGCCGTTCAGCAAGGTTGGCAATCTCATTCATAAAGCTGATCTTGGTGGCCAGCATGGAGTTGGCGGCGTATTTGGTCAGCTCTGCGGAACGGATATCCATGAAGATCATGCGGTCGTGACTACGATTGAACGGGTAGTAGACCTCGTGCAGCAGTTCCTTGGCACGTTCACTGTCAGTGCCAATAATGATTCGGTCCGGCTTCATGAAATCGTTGATCGCCGCCCCTTCTTTCAGGAATTCCGGATTGGACACCACATCGAACTCCAGCTCCAGGCCCCGCTTGTCGAGTTGCGAACGCACCGCGTCCCTGACCTTGTCTCCGGTGCCGACGGGCACGGTGGACTTGTCCACTACCACCTTGTAATCATCCATGTACTGGCCGATGGATCTGGCCACGGCGGTCACATACTGAAGGTCAGCCGATCCATCCTCATCCGGTGGCGTCCCCACCGCAATGAACTGTAGAACACCATGGCCAACGGCTTCTTCGGTATCCGTGGTAAAGACAAGTCGACCAGCCTCAACGGTATGCCTCACGATGGACTCAAGGCCCGGTTCGTAAATGGGGATCTGGCCATTCTTGAGCTTTTCGATCTTGCCCTGGTCTACATCCATGCAAAGAACATGGTGGCCCACATCGGCGAGGCAGGCTCCGGTCACAAGACCGACATAACCGGTACCAAAAATCGTGATTTTCATTCGTTAAAACCCTGACGTTTGCAATTCAGTTTGAAGCGGAACAGAGCTGTATCAGCTCTGTTTGTCTTGCCAGATCTTTTCCCAGGCCAGCGCTGTTCCCACGATGGTTTCCAGATCGTCGTAATCTGGTTGCCAACCGAGTACCTGTTTGATTCTCGTATTATCCGCCATCAGCGCAGCTGGATCCCCTGCCCTGCGGCCAGTTTCTTTCACCGGAAAGTCGTTGCCCGACTTGCGCTTCACCACGTCAATAACTTCGCGTACGGTAAATCCACGCCCATAGCCACAGTTCAGAACCTGCGATTCGCCACCTTTCGCCATGTAATCCAGCGCCATCACGTGGGCCTTGGCCAGGTCTTCCACGTGGATGTAGTCGCGGATGCAGGTGCCGTCTCGAGTATCGTAATCGGTGCCGAACACGCTCATACCGTCCCGCTTACCAGTTACACATTCGCAGGCCACCTTGATCAGATGGGTAGCCTCTGGCGTTGCCTGGCCCAGCAGTCCGTCCGGATTGGCGCCGGCCACGTTGAAGTAGCGCAGAATAACGTAATTCAGGGACGACGCGGCCGCCAGGTCCATGATCATCCGCTCACTCATCATCTTGGATGCGCCGTAGGGATTTATCGGAGCCAGGGGCAGGTCCTCGGTCAATACGGTTTGCTCCGGCATGCCATAGACCGCCGCCGTAGAGGAAAACACCATGTACGGAACCCGGTGTTGGTCAACCGCTTTCAGCAGGTTCAGTGTGTTGCGGGTGTTATTGCTGTAGTACTTGAGGGGGTTCTCGACCGATTCCGGCACGATAATATTGGCGGCGAAATGCAGCACAGCATCAAAGCGATGCTCGCCGAAAAGGTCGGCGATGGCCGCCTCGTCTGACAGGTCGCCCACCACCAGTTCGCCATGGGTGACTGCCCAGCGATAGCCGGTGGACAGGTTATCGAATACGACGATGTCATGGCCAGCTTCGCCCAGTTGCCTGACTACGTGGCTGCCTATATAGCCGGCTCCGCCGGTTACCAGAACTTTCATAATCGGTAATCACTCCTTCCCTGAAATTAACTGCCTCCGGCGGCGATTATCGGCCCGCCGACGTGCGAAAAAATCACTGATAATACCACTGCACTGATGAGCCAGAACGCCACTAACGGATTCAACGCGCCAGTTCAGGTGTTCCTCCTCAAGCGTTTGCCGGGTAGATTCCACCGCACCGGCTTTTGGCTCGGCAGCACCATAAACAAGACGACTGACGCGACTGTGCACGATAGCGCCCACGCACATGGTACAAGGCTCAAGGGTGACGTAAAGCGTGGCACCCGGCAACCGGTAATTGCCGACACGTCTGGCTGCATCGCGCAACGCACGGATTTCAGCGTGGGCGGTAGGGTCACACCCGCTGATAGGCGCGTTAAACCCGGCACCGATTTCTTTACCGTCAAGAACCACCACAGCGCCCACCGGAACCTCTCCGGCAGTCGCTGCCTGCCCAGCCAGTTGTAATGCCCGGCTCATCCAGGCCTCATCATCACCCTTACACGCCATCGTTTACCGCCTGTTCCGAATCGGCGGTGATTTTCCCCTGA
This sequence comes from Marinobacter sp., assembly GCF_039977835.1. Lineage (GTDB taxonomy): Bacteria > Pseudomonadota > Gammaproteobacteria > Pseudomonadales > Oleiphilaceae > Marinobacter. The sequence goes on from NZ_JBDWCL010000072.1 coordinate 252,016, forward strand.
CTGGCATTGTCGTGCAAGCGATGCCGTTTTCTCACCACGTCGGGGCGAGTCTTACGAAGCCGAAAACTCTGCGGCTCGGCGCACAGCCTCGATATCGTCCTGAAGTGACATAGCACGCTCCGAACGTGCCACTGCCATGCGGGAATGCTTTTTTGCAGCGGCAGCCATCTCCGGACCGCCTGTTTCGGCCAACGCGCAAAACGCTTTCTGCAGCCGAATGGAAACCTCGACCATACCCGCGCCGTCACGGGCGATAGCCGTAAAGGCATCGTCAAACAGGTCGTCGATGACCAGTTCCGGTACCAAAACCCGGTCATAGGTGATTTCCCGCAAGCAGCCCTTCTCAAGCGGAGACTGCCAGCGCGTAAACAGTCGTACCAGTGTTCCAATAACATTGATCGCGGTTCCCGGGTCATTGATGCCCGGTGACAGAGCCTTGTCGGCAATCTCGGACAATGCGAGGAGTCCGAAGCGGGGATCATCTTCAAAGGCTCGGTTTGAACTGATCGTAAAAGCACCAGCAAAAGCATCCGGCCTGAAGGCTTTACGCTTTTCCACATCCCCATAAACATGAAGCAGCGGGCAACATGTACTCACAAATTTACCAGGCAATGCTGCCACGCTCACGCGACAATTCAGCTCTTCAGCGCAAGACTGCAAGGTATCCACATCAATATGCTGGACATAGCCAACCGTTGAAGACAGTACGGGAACGCTACCTTCCCCGGCGGAATGCGTCGTAACCGCCAATGCGCCCAACGTTGGCGCATACCGGCGACGATCCAGTGCGTCACCGGCTGCCGTTTCAGCTTTCTCTATGGTGTTCACCACCTGGCCCAGCCGGGCGATTCTGTCCACCCAGCGAACGAAGGTGACGATAACAACGGCGAACACCAGAAGTGTAAGCACGAATATCGCAAAAAGGCCCGCCGAGCCAAAGAAACTGTTCTGAACAGCGATCAGGGAAACAATACTGAAGATGAAGGCGCCAATAAAAGCAGACAATGCGTTCTGGGTTACATCATCGGCGATGACCAGCGGAATGGAACGAGGTGTCCCACCGGTGCTGGCGGAGGCATAGGCAGCCACCATGGAGCCTACGGCAAACGTCGCAATAACCAGCATACTGGACGCCATGATGGACAGCAGGGTCTCAACAGACTCCGGAGTGACCCCGGGTAATACCCCCGAAAGACCGGCGTCGTCGGCCAGCCTGGCGACGAATGTACCACCAACAGAAAGCACGCAAAGCATCAGTGGCCTGACCCACAAACGCTCCTTGATGCGGCTGAGCACGAAGCGCAGCCGGTCAGGACTCAACATGGGGAATGAGGCATGCTTACTCCCACTCGATGGTGGCAGGCGGCTTGGACGATACGTCGTAGGTTACCCGGGACACGCCCTCGATCTCATTGATAATGCGGTTGGACACGGTTTCAAGCAGCTCGTAGGGCAGGTGCGCCCAGCGGGCTGTCATGAAATCAATGGTTTCCACTGCCCGCAACGCAATCACGTATTCGTATCGGCGCGCATCGCCAACGACACCGACGGACTTGACCGGCAGGAAAACCGCAAAGGCCTGGCTGGTCTTGTGGTAGAAGTCGGCACGATGCAGTTCCTCCAGGAAGATGGCATCTGCCCGACGGAGGATTTCGGCATATTCTTTCTTCACCTCACCCAGAATCCGCACGCCCAGGCCCGGCCCCGGGAAGGGGTGGCGATACACCATGTCATATGGCAGGCCAAGCTCTAGCCCGATACGACGAACCTCATCTTTGAAAAGCTCGCGCAGCGGTTCCACCAGTTTCATCTTCATGGTTTCCGGCAGGCCGCCCACATTATGGTGGGATTTGATGACATGGGCATTACCGGTCTTGGACGCCGCAGACTCGATCACATCCGGGTAGATGGTGCCCTGGGCCAGCCAGTTTACATCACGGATATTGGCAGCTTCTTCGTCAAAGACGTCGATAAAGGTGTTGCCAATGATCTTGCGCTTCTTTTCCGGGTCATCTACACCCTTGAGCTTGGACAGGAACAGGTCTTCTGCGTCCACGCGGATAACCTTGACGCCCATGTTACTGGCGAACATATCCATTACCTGGTCGCCCTCATGAAGGCGCAGCAGGCCATTGTCCACGAATACGCAGGTTAACTGATCGCCAATGGCCTTGTGCAGCAGCGCTGCCGTAACCGAGGAGTCAACACCACCGGAAAGCCCGAGCAGCACCTTGTCTTCACCGACCTGTTTGCGAATTTGCTCAACGGCGTCATCCACAATCTTGGCCGGCGTCCAGAGCGCCTCACACTGGCAGATATTGAGCACAAAGTGTTCGAGGATGCGCTTGCCCTGCAGGGTATGGGTCACTTCCGGGTGAAACTGGACGCCGTAGAGATTACGGCTGAGATCCTGCATGGCGGCAATCGGCGCACTTTCTGTTGATGCCAGCAGTTCGAAGCCCTCGGGCATGACCACAACCTTGTCACCATGGCTCATCCACACATCCAGCAGGGAGTCGCCGGTAGCGGTCAGGTGGTCGGTAATATCCTGGAGTAAAGGCCCCTTGGCACGCACCTTTACCTGGGCATAGCCGAACTCCCGCTTCTCGGAGCTGGCCACCCGGCCACCAAGCTGCTCGGCCATGGTTTGCATGCCGTAGCAGATACCAAGCACCGGGATGCCTTTCCCGAACAGCCCTTCCGGCGCCCGGGGTCCACCCAGCTTGGTGACAGACTCGGGGCCGCCGGCCAGGATGATGCCCTTGGGATTGAAATCGCTGAGTTCCTGATCGGTGATATCGAAGGCCTTGATCTCACAATAGACACCGATCTCCCGAACGCGACGTGCGATGAGCTGGGTGTACTGGGAGCCGAAATCGAGAATCAGAATGCGGTGGTCGTGGATATTGTGGGCCATGAAATCCTCGGATCAGAAAGAAAAAGCGCGGCTCATACCCCTGGCCGCGCCTGGAACGACAATAATCAGCCGATACGGTAATTGGGGGCTTCCTTGGTGATGGTCACGTCGTGGACGTGGCTCTCGCGCATGCCCGCGTTTGTTATGCGAACAAACTCTGGTTTGGTTCGCATCTGCTCCATGGTAGCGCATCCCGTATACCCCATGGACGCCCGCAGGCCACCCATAAGCTGATGGACGATGTTCCGCATGGGGCCCTTGCAGGCCACACGGCCTTCAATACCTTCTGGCACCAGCTTCTCAATACCCTTGCTGGCGTCCTGGAAGTACCTGTCACTGGAGCCCTGCCCCATGGCGCCGATTGAGCCCATACCGCGGTAGGCCTTGTAGCTGCGACCCTGGTAAAGCTCTACTTCACCCGGTGCTTCATCAGTTCCGGCCAGCAGGCTGCCGATCATGACGCTGTAGGCTCCGGCGGCAATAGCCTTGGAAATATCACCGGAGAAACGGACACCGCCATCGGCGATCACCGGTATGCCACGGTCTTTCAGTGCCGCCGCTACGTTGGATACGGCGGTGATCTGGGGAACACCGATGCCGGCAACGATACGGGTGGTGCAGATGGAGCCGGGACCAATACCCACCTTGACTGCGTCAGCACCGGCCTCCGCCAGGTCAATGGCCGCCTGGGACGTGGCAATATTACCACCGATTACCTGCACATCCGGATAGTTGGACTTGATCCACCGGACACGGTCAAGCACCCCTTTGGAATGACCGTGGGCAGTATCCACCACGATCACATCAACGCCGGCCTCAACCAGTGCAGCCACCCGGGCGTCGGTATCAGCACCGGTTCCTACCGCTGCGCCGGCACGGAGACGACCCTGATCATCCTTACACGCCAGCGGGTAGTCCTTGGCTTTCTGGATATCCTTTACGGTGATCAGACCTCTTAACTCGAACTCATCGTTGACCACCAGAACTTTTTCGATGCGGTGGCGGTGGAGCAGTTCCTTGACATCTTCGAGGTCCGCCCCTTCCTTGACGGTTACCAGCTTGTCCTTTCCTGTCATTATCTCGGAAACCGGCGTATCCAGGCGACTTTCAAAACGAATGTCCCGGCCGGTCACGATGCCCACCAGGTCACGGCCGTCCACGACCGGCAGACCGGAAATGTTGTTCGCCATGGTAATATCAACCAGTTCGCGAACGGTGGTATCCGGGGTTACCGTGATCGGATCCTTCACCACACCGCTTTCGAATTTCTTCACCTTACGGACCGCTGCGGCCTGTTGCTCTACCGACATGCTTTTATGCATGATGCCGATGCCGCCCTCCTGCGCCATGGAGATAGCCAGATCCGCCTCGGTAACGGTATCCATGGCCGCCGACACCAGAGGAATATTAAGCTTGATACCTTTGGTCAGTTGCGTCTGCAGGTTGACCTGATGAGGAAGAACCTCTGAACGTCCTGGAACGAGCAGTACATCGTCAAAGGTGAGGGCTTCTTCGGCAATTCGCAGCATTGGGATCCGCCTTTTGAACGTGCTAGATTGGAGGATTGCGATGCCACTCCCGGCAGGGTGCAACAAAGCAAAATCCTTAATCGACCTATTATAAATGGGCCGTGGTTGACAGTAAACCGGCGTTATTTGACCACCGGGTTGCATCTTTTTGAATTTTCGTTATTTTTACCCTCCATTTTCGGCTTGTGCGTATGCATCAACACGGAGCGCCTCCCTTGGACAGCGGTTTTCAGGATTCCCGGCCCAGGGCACTGAGTGTCAGCGAACTGAATCACCAGGCGCGACACCTGCTTGAGGCCAGTTTCATGCAGGTCTGGGTCGAGGGCGAACTGTCAGGCCTCTCACGCCCTTCCTCCGGCCACTGGTATTTTTCCCTCAAGGACCGCAAGTGCCAGATCCGCTGTGCCATGTTCCGGGGCTTCAACCAACGTGTTAAGGAAGTTCCGAAAGAAGGCGAACAGGTGCGCATCCGTGGCAAGGTTACCCTCTATGAGAACCGGGGTGACTTCCAGATTATTGTGGAGCACATCGAGCCGGCCGGCCTGGGGGCACTGCAACAGGCTTTCGAGGAACTGAAACGGAAACTGCAACTCGAAGGGCTGTTTGATGCGGCGCGCAAGAAACCGCTGCCACCCACACCCCGCCACATAGGTGTGGTCACCTCGCCAACCGGTGCGGCCATCCACGATATTCTCACCGTGCTCGCGAGGCGCTGCCCCGCCATACCGGTCACCCTCTACCCGACAGCGGTCCAGGGAAAAGCGGCCACCGCAGACATCGTTCGCGCCATTGACCGGGCAGTTCGTCATGGCGTTGCTGATGTTCTGATTATTGGCCGTGGGGGCGGCTCACTGGAAGATCTCTGGTGCTTCAATGAGGAAGCCGTGGCTCGTGCGATAGCACAATGCCCGCTACCCACCATTAGCGCGGTAGGCCACGAAGTGGATGTCACGATTGCCGATTTTGTGGCAGATCTGCGCACGCCGACCCCGTCAGCCGCGGCCGAAAAAGTATCACCGGATCAGCACGACTGGCTGCGCCAGCTCAGGGAGCGAGAACTGCGGCTGGCCGGCGCTGCCAGTCGCGCCCTCAAGCGCATGTCGACCCGTCTGGAGCATCTTTCGGCCCGGCTACGTGACCCGCGCCGGGAACTGATGGAAAAAGCCCAGCGCATGGATGAACTGGACCTGCGGCTGAATACGGCCATGAGACAAAGGATTGAGCGGGACAGGGTCAGAGCCACCCACCTTGACCAGCGCCTGGGCATGCAATCGCCGGCCAGACGCCTCAGCGACAGCCAGGCCAGCGTCAGACAGCTTGCTGATCGACTGGTCCGGGTGTCGAAAGAAACCATCCTGCGTCGGCGCGAGCGTCTTGAGCATGTGGGCCAGACCCTCCACGTGGTCAGCCCCCTTGCTACCCTCGGCCGGGGCTATGCGATCGTCCAGCAGGAGAACGGCGATATTGTCCGCCATGCCAGCCGGGTCCGGCCGGGCGAAAAGATAACAGCCCGGGTAGCGAGTGGCCGCCTCGAGGCAAATGTGATTTCAGTCAATTCCGAAGACCAATAACCGCCAAAAAGACAGAAACTTAGCCTATGGTCTAGTAGTCCTGCACCTCAAAGCGCTTACAGTTGAGTGATATGCCCCACACAACAACAACTCTACGAGGTGGATGTTATGGACTACCATTCCGAATTCAGGCAATCCATCGACCGGCCTGAGGAATTCTGGCGCGAAAAAGCGTCTGCCATTGACTGGATTGAGCCGCCCAAGACCATCTGGAAACCAACCGATAACGGACATGGCCAGTGGTTCCCGGACGGCGTCCTGAACACCTCGGATGTCGCTCTTGATGCCAACATCCGTGCAGGTCGCGGCGAGCAGAAAGCACTGGTTTATGATTCCCCCGTTACCGGCTCCACCCAGTCCTACACCTATAACGAACTTACCCGGGCCGTGGCCACCTTTGCCGGCGTGCTTCAGGACCGGGGCGTCACCAAGGGTGACCGGGTAATCATCTACATGCCCATGGTGCCGGAAGCCGTGATTGCCATGCTGGGCTGCGCGCGCATTGGCGCCATCCATTCGGTGGTGTTTGGAGGCTTTGCCGCCCACGAACTGGCTGTGCGCATCAACGATGCCACGCCCAAGGCTGTGATTACCGCGTCCTGCGGTATCGAAGTGAAAAAGGTTATCGAGTACAAGCCCCTCGTCGACAAGGCAATAGACCAGGCGGATCACAAACCGGAATGCTGCATTATTTTCCAGCGGCCGCAGGTGCAAGCCGAACTGAAGAACGGCCGGGATTTCGACTGGAGCGAGCTCATGGCCCAGGCCAACCCGGTCGACCCGGTACCGGTGAAGGCTACCGACCCGCTGTATATCCTCTACACTTCCGGCACCACCGGCAAGCCCAAAGGGGTTGTCCGCGATAACGGCGGCCATGCCGTTGCCCTGCGTTACAGTATGCAGCTGGTTTATGATGCCAGCCCGGGTGACGTTTACTGGGCGGCCTCGGATGTAGGCTGGGTGGTCGGCCACAGCTACATTGTTTATGCGCCCCTGTTCGCCGGGTGCACGACGATCCTTTATGAAGGCAAGCCGGTAAAAACACCGGATGCCGGCGCTTTCTGGCGAGTTGTCCAGGACCATGACGTCAAACTGCTGTTCACGGCACCCACAGCCTTCCGCGCGGTTCGAAAAGAAGACCCCGAAGCCGATCAGCTGTCGCGATACGACATCAGCTCGCTGAAGCGTATTTTCCTGGCCGGAGAACGGCTGGACCCTCCCACTTACGAATGGCTCAAGGAGCACACCGGCCTGCCTATCCTCGACCACTGGTGGCAGACAGAAACCGGCTGGGCCATCTGCTGCAATCCGGTGGGCATCGAGATGATGGAGACAAAACCGGGATCTGCCACGGTGCCCTCACCCGGATACAACGTTCAGGTCGTGGATATGGAGGGCAGCCAGGTTCCAGCCGGCGAGCAGGGCCAGATTGCCGTCAGGTTGCCATTGCCACCGGGCTGCATGACCACCGTGTGGGGCGATGATGCCCGCTTCCGCAAGACCTACCTTGAACCCATTCAGGGCTTCTACAGTTCAGGAGACGGCGGCTATATCGATGACGACGGCTATGTGTTTGTCATGGGGCGGACCGACGATGTCATCAATGTGGCCGGGCACCGGCTTTCAACCGGCGAAATGGAAGAAGTTGTTGCCTCACATCCCGCGATTGCCGAATGCTGTGTTGTGGGTGCTCACGATGAAATGAAAGGCCAGATTCCCATTGGCCTGGTGCTGATCAAGGACGGAGCAACCATCGATCACGATGAGCTTGAAGACGAATTGATCGAGATGGTTCGCGAGAAGATTGGTGCCATAGCCTGTTTCCGCCGGGCCCTGGTGGTGGATCGCCTCCCCAAAACACGGTCCGGCAAGATTCTGCGCCGGGTTATCCGCCAGATTGCCGACGGTGAGGAATACGCTGTGCCCAGCACCATTGATGATCCGGCGATACTGGAAGAGATCAGCCAGCAATTCAAGCAGTGAGAAAAGCCGCTATGGCCGAGCGTCGTCCCCAACCGGAGCCTATCAACCAGCAAAGCTTCGGTCAGGTGACAAGCTTATTACAACTTGTTGTTTTTGCGGCTTAATAAACTTGAATAAAGTACTAAAAAAAGCGTTGACGGACTCCCAGCTCGGTCTATACTGAAAATGCTGTGAAAATACAGCGGTATTTTGTGAATGCGTTTCAACGGCCTGCCGCAGTGCTCTTCGTTGCCCCTTTCCTCAGTACTTTCTGGATTTTTACAGCATCGGTAATCTTACGGGATCATCCCACCGGATAACCCTAAAAGAGCACCGACGGTCCCGTGAGGGCAAAAATCTCGGAAACACAGGAAAGATCAATGTCAGATGATACAAAAACAGGCCACGTAAAGTGGTTTAACGAGTCAAAGGGCTTTGGCTTCATCGCCCAGGACGGTGGCAGTGACGTATTCGTTCACTACAGTGCAATCAACTCCAGCGGATTCCGCACCCTGACCGAAGGCCAGCAGGTGCAGTTTACCGTTACGCAGGGACCGAAAGGCCCCCAGGCGGAAAACGTAACCCCGGTCTGAGGTTTACGTGACCCCGCCCTATGCCCCTCACGGGCACAGGGAACATGAAAAGCCGGCCAGTGCCGGCTTTTTCTTTGTCAGGCGCCTTCTTCGACGCTCTCTTCGCTACCAACGCTGTGCTTGCGATCCTGGCCCACCACCTGGGCAACCGCTGAAAACAGCGCCTGGAGGGTTGCGGACGTGGTGTCCTCCGCCAGGGCCGCCGCGCTGCAGTGCTGGCCGTTAACGGTCACCCGGATGCAGGCCAGCGCATTGGCGTTGGTGCCCTCACCCAGTGCGAACTCATCGTAAGCCTCAACCGCCAGCGACACACCATATTCGGCCTCAAGGGCTGCTGAAACCGCCTCCACGGCACCAAGCCCGTGCCCCTCAAGGGTGACAGAATCGTCTACGGCACCAATGCTGACGGTAGCATTAACGCCCTCGTCATCACGATGAAGGTCGTAGGACCTCAGTTCCCAGGCGCCAATGACCTTCAGGTACCGGTCCTCGAACAGCCTGTGAATGGTCAACGAGTCGATCTCCCCACCGTTGGTTTCCGCCTCGCGCTGAACCAGCTTACTGAACTCAATCTGCAACCAGCGTGGCAAGCTGATGTTGTAGTCCCGCTCAAGAACGTAGGCAACCCCACCTTTGCCGGACTGGCTGTTGATGCGGACGACCTCCTCATAACGGCGGCCGAGATCCCTTGGGTCAATCGGCAGATAAGCCACGTGCCAGGGGTCTCCGTCCTTGCGCTTGCTCAAACACTTGCGGATCGCATCCTGGTGACTGCCGGAAAAAGCGGTGAAGACAAGTTCACCCGCATAGGGGTGTCGTGGATGGGTGGAAATTTCGGTACAGGCTTCCACCACATCGGTAATCTCTGCCATGCATGAAAGGTCTACGGTAGGGTCCACGCCCTGGGAGTAGAGGTTCATGGCCATGGTCACCAGGTCCATATTGCCCGTGCGTTCACCGTTGCCCATCAGTGTACCTTCCACCCGATCAGCCCCGGCCATGACGGCCAGCTCCGCTGCGGCTACTCCACAGCCGCGATCATTGTGAGTGTGAACACTGATACTGATGTGCTCCCGATAGCGGACATGGTCGCAGATCCACTCGATCTGGTCGGCAAACACGTTTGGGGTGGCCATTTCCACGGTCGCCGGGAGGTTGATCACCACCGGCTGGCCCTGGTCGGGACGCCAGACATCATTGACGGCATCAATCACTTCCGCCGCATAGTCCAGTTCTGTGCCGGTAAAGCTCTCAGGTGAATACTGGAAGGTCCATTCGGTATCCGGATATTGTTCCGCGTGAGCCTTGACCAAACGGGCACCGTTAACAGCAATATCCCTGACGCCGGCCCGGTCCATGCCAAACACCTGTTCCCGCTGGACCGTGGATGTTGAATTGTAGACATGCACAATGGCCTTGCGGGCGCCTTTCAGGGCTTCATAGGTGCGTGCAATCAGCTCTGGCCTGGCCTGGGTCAGCACCTGAATGTGAACGTCGCCGGGGATCCTGTCCTCTTCGATAAGCTTGCGGCAGAAATCGAAATCGGGCTGGCTTGCGGCCGGAAAGCCGATCTCGATTTCCTTGAATCCCAGCTTCACCAGCAACTCGAACATCCGTTGCTTCTGGGCCACCGACATGGGCTTTACCAGCGCCTGGTTGCCATCCCGAAGGTCCACGGCACAAAAGCGCGGAGCACGGGTGATGACTTTATCGGGCCAGCGACGATCGGTTTTCGCCACTGGCGTGAACGCAACGTATTTACGGTGATCAAAGGCCATTTGAGGTGATTCCTTGCTGTTCTGACTGGAAACTGATGACTGTGAAACAGGATAACGCGTGATTTGGGGAAAATGATTGCTTTTTTGACGATGGAAGCGGAATAATAGCTATATTATTCCATTTTTAGCAACGGGAACGGCATTTTATGTCAACCACGGCGAAATCACTTGTCAAAATCGACAGGATTGACCGAAACATCCTCGAACAGTTGCAGCAGGACGGCTCCCTGACCAACCAGGAACTGGCGGACAAGGTCGGTCTCTCGCCCTCCCCCTGCCTGCGACGGGTTCGTGCGCTGGAGGAGGCAGGGGTTATTGTCCGCCAGGTCACCATTCTCGACCATAAAAAGCTGGGGCTGTCGTTAACCGCGATCATCCTGATTGGCATGGACCGACATACGCCCGAGCGCTTCGCTGCCTTCGAGAAACAGGTGGGCGAATATCCGGAAGTACAGGAGTGCTATCTGATTACCGGCCAGGATGCCGATTATATGCTGAAGGTTGTGGTACCGGACATGGACCACTATCACCACTTCCTGCTCAATCGCATCACCCGCATTCAGGGGGTGAGCGGCGTGCACTCCAGTTTTGTGCTCAGACGGGTGATCGACAGTACGGCACTGCCACTGGGGTATCTTTCCTGAAACGCTACCGGACCAACTCCGCCAGATAGGCGCGGGCCATACTTTTGAGTTCGCTCACCATCGAACGGGCCTGCTGCTCCGGCAGTGTGGCTGCAAGTCGCAGAACGGTACCGGCAGTGCGAGGCAGCATAAGGCATGCCGTCCAGCGCCGGTTTTCCGGAACATGGGGGCACTCCCTCTTGAGACGGGCATCCATATCGCGGGCATGGCTGTACAGCTCGCGGATATCCAGCTCCCGCAATTCCGGTATGGACTCCACACCACTCCAGATAGCGGAGTACGCCGGCTCGGTCCGGTAGAATTCGTAGAACTGGTCAATCAGCACATCCACCGCATCCATAAGATCCAGGGTTTCAAGCCGGTCCCGTAAGGCGGACTCCATCCTGCTGACATGGTCTTCTGCAATGGCCTTTACAATGGCAGTCTTGTTGGGGAAGTAGCGATAGAGAGAGGCCAGAGACATACCTGACTGACGCGCAATGGCAGACATGCTGGTGGCGTCCACACCGACCTCGTGAAAGATCGCCGCGGCGTGCCTGAGAATACTTTCAACCCGTTCCCGGCTTCGTGCCTGCACTGGCTGGCGGCGGGGTGTTACATCGATGGATTCTTCAGTCATATCCCCTCATCAGTCGCCGTTATAGGGTAAAGCATAGCTGCCAGTAACGTGGGCGACCAGTTGCTGGTCATCCCCCTCCCCGGACAGCAGCCGAACGTCACAGAACGCAATCCGCCTTCCCATGCGTAAAACGGTAGCCTCGCCGATCAGATCGGCCGGCGCCGGCTTATGCAGGAAATTAATGGACAGGTTGCTGGTAACGGCCATTTCCACCTTCCCGAGAGCCGCCATTACGGCGGCATACATGGACGCATCCGCCAACGCCATCTGCACCGGCCCGGACAGGGTTCCCCCCGGGCGAATCAGCCGCTCCGAGAACAGCAGCCGGGTGCGGGCATAGCCCTGGCCGCCGGCCTCCTCGACAGTAAAACCGATATCCTCTGCCATGGGCACGCCGGCGCGTATGACAGCTTCAACTTCGGCCGCGGTAAGGGTCATGCACTACTCTCCCGATGTCCATCTGTACCTTGTGGTAAACGCTCCGTACAATAGCGGCCACCACGTAATTAATAAAGAATCCCTTTTCAACTGTTTACGGATAACACCATGCGAGCAAGCCGTTACCTGATTGCCACCCAGAAAGAAACGCCTGCAGATGCCGAAATCATCAGCCACCAGATGATGCTCCGGGCGGGGATGATCCGCAAACTGGCCGCTGGCCTGTACTCCTGGCTGCCAATGGGGCTCAGGGTGCTACGCAAGGTTGAGCGTATCGTGCGGGAGGAAATGGACAAGAGCGGCGCCCAGGAAGTATTGATGCCTGCCGTGCAGCCCGCCGAACTCTGGCAGGAGTCCGGTCGTTGGGAGCAGTACGGTGGTGAATTGCTGCGGATGAATGACCGCCATGGCCGTGAGTTCTGCTTCGGGCCCACCCACGAAGAGGTGATCACGGACCTGATCCGCAATGAGCTCAACAGCTACAAGGAACTGCCAGCGAATTTCTATCAGATCCAGACCAAGTTCCGCGATGAACGGCGACCCCGTTTTGGCGTGATGCGCGCCAGGGAATTCATCATGAAGGACGCCTACTCTTTCCATGTGAATGCAGAATCGCTGAACGACACCTACCAGGTGATGCACCGCACCTATTGCGCCATTTTTGATCGTCTGGGCATGGATTACCGCCCGGTGGAAGCAGATTCCGGCGCCATCGGTGGCAGCGCCTCCCACGAGTTCCATGTGCTGGCCTCGTCCGGCGAAGACGCTATTGTTTTCAGCACTGACAGCGACTACGCGGCCAATATCGAGAAGGCAGAGGCCATCGCGCCCGCCGGCGACCGGCCGGCGCCCTCGCAGGAACTGAAGGAAGTAGCGACGCCGGACCAGCGCACCATTGAAGCCGTTGCCGGTTTCCTCAATGTCGACGCCAGCGCCACGGTCAAGACGCTGATGGTCAAAGCTGAAGAGGACGACAATGGCGATGGCGGCCTGGTAGCCCTGGTCCTGCGTGGTGACCACACCCTCAACGATATCAAAGCCGAGCAGCTTGAAGGTGTTGCCGAGCCGCTGACCATGGCGACCGACGAGGAAATCGAGCAGGCCGCTGGCTGCAAGGCCGGCTCTATCGGGCCGGTGAACCTGTCGGTACCAGTGATTGTGGACCGGAGTGCAGCCCATCTTGCCGATTTCGTCTGTGGCGCCAACAAAGAGGGCTACCACCTGACCGGCGTAAACTGGGAGCGTGATGTTCCCCTGCCACGGGTGGAAGACCTTCGCAATGTGCTGGAGGGCGACCCCAGCCCCGACGGCAAAGGCACCCTGGAAATCCGCCGGGGTATCGAGGTGGGTCATATTTTCAAGCTGGGCAACAAGTACAGCAAGGCTTTGAACGCCACAGTGCTCGATGAAAACGGCAAGAGCGCCATTCTGGAAATGGGATGTTACGGCATTGGTGTGTCGCGAATTGTGGCCGCTTCCATTGAGCAGAACCACGATGACAAAGGCATCATCTGGCCGGAAGCGATTGCCCCGTTCGAAGTCGCCATTGTCACGTTGAACGCCCACAAGTCACCGGCCGTGATGGAGGCGGGTGAAAAGCTTTACGAACAGCTGCGCCAGGCCGGCTTTGACGTGCTGCTGGATGACCGCAATGAGCGGCCCGGAGTGAAGTTTGCGGACATGGAGCTGATCGGTATTCCCCACCGCTTCGTGGTATCCGAGCGCGGCCTGGCTGCGGAAACTCTGGAGTACAAGGGCCGCCGCGATGAAGACAAGCAGGATGTGCCGTTGACTGAAGCGCTTCCGTTCCTGATCAGTGCTTCGCCTCGTAACGGGCTCTGAGGGCCCGCTCCAGGAACTCTGGTAAAGCGGGAGTGGTCGAGCCCGGCTAGCCGCCGACCACTCCCGGCTCCATCTCCAGCGCGATACCAAAGCGCGCCTGGACATCATTGCGAATCCTGTCCGCCAGTGCCAGCACATCCTGGCCGCTGCCATTGGAATGATTCACCAGCACCAGCGCCTGCCGGTTGTGAACACCAACCTTGCCATTGCGATATCCCTTCCAGCCACACTGGTCTATCAACCAGGCCGCCGCCACTTTGGCATTGTCATCGCCCGGATAGCCGGCAATGTCCGGGTAGGACTTCTGCAGGGTGCGCCAGGTTTCCAGAGGTACCACCGGATTCTTGAAAAAGCTGCCGGCGTTGGGTAGTTGCGCGGGGTCGGGCAGCTTGCGCCGTCTGACCGACATCACGCCCCTGGCCACATCCAGAGGCGTCAGGTCATGAACATCCTGCCCCTCGAAATATTCCGCCAGGTCACGGTAGTCCAGAGAGAACGGCCGGGAGCGGGACAACCTCAGGCGGACGGTGGTAATAACGTAGCGACCGGGCTCGTGCTTGAACACGCTGTCACGATAGCTGAAATGACACAGACTGTTGGTGAGGGTGATTTCGTGGCCGTTGTGTCGGTCCAGGGCACTGACGTCTACCAGAGTGTCTCGCAGCTCGGTACCATAAGCCCCGATGTTCTGAACGGGGGCAGCGCCAACAGTACCGGGAATCAGCGCCAGATTTTCAATGCCACGATAACCGGCCGAAGCAGCGTACAGCACACTGTCATGCCAGTTTTCACCGGCGCCAAGCACCAGTGTGGCCTCGTCGCCATCAATACGCTCCCAGCAACGGCGGGAAATGGCCATGCGAATGACCAGCCCCGGGAAATCCCCCGCGAAGACCAGATTGCTGCCACCACCCAGGATCAACGGCTCTACCGCCCTGGCAGACGCCCAGTCCAGGGCCTGCTGAAGGGCCTCAACGGACGTCACAGACACAAAGTAACGCGCCCTCGCGGCGATACCCAGGCTGTTCAGGTCGCCGAGAAAGACGTTCTCTCTGAACTGCGGCTCGCTATTCAAGCCAACTGCTCCCGGATATGCTGAAGGAGTCCCTCACTGGCGTCGTTGATCAGATCCAGCACATGCTCGAAACCATGATCACCGCCATAATACGGGTCGGGGACCTCGTCGTGCGCGGAACTGCCAAAGTGCAGAAAAAGAACCGGCTCGGTACCTCCGTTCTGCCGCCAGACATCCCGCACATCCGCCAGATTCTGCCGGTCCATCACCAGTACATGGTCGAACCGGTCCAGGTCCTCACTGCTGAACTGGCGCGCCCGCAGGTGGGCAATATCAATTCCACGCAGGCTTGCTGCTGCAATCGCACGGTTGTCGGGCGCTTTACCCACATGCCAGTCACCAGTGCCACAGGAATCGATGATTATCCGGTCATCGAGCCCGGCCTGTTGAACCACGTTGCGGAAAACGCCCTCGGCACTCGGGGACCGACAGATGTTGCCAAGACAGACGAAAAGTACCCGTATCGGCGCTGTCATGGATTCAAGTCCTCCTTTTGCTTGGCGGCCATATACTGGCGTAGGCGCTCCAGATCTTGCTGTGTGTCAACCCCTGAAGGTGGCACCTGGCAGGCTTCTTCCACGTGAATGCGGGCGCCGTTATACAGCGCTCGCAGCTGCTCCAGGGATTCCGTTATTTCCGTAGGGGCTGGCGGCCAGGTAACAAAGCTCTGCAGCAGGCTGACCCGGTAACCGTAGATACCGATATGGCGGTAGTACCCTACCCCTTCCGGTATCTGCTTCTGGGCGCTTTCGCCCTGCCAGGCATCTCTGGCCCAGGGGATCGGAGCACGGCTGAAATAATGCGCCATACCACGATGATCAAACACCACCTTGACAACATTGGGATTGAACACCTGGCCCACGACCGAAATCCTTTCACAGAGCGTCGCAATAGCGGCATCAGGGTGAGCTTCCAGGTTGGCGGCCACCTGGTCAATCAGCTCGGGAGGCATCAGTGGTTCATCGCCCTGGACATTGACCACCCGTTCGTCGGGGCCAAAGTTCATCAGCCGGGCAACCTCTTCAAGCCTATCGGTGCCACTGGCGTGATCCGCCGACGTCATCACCACCTCTGCGCCGAACGGCCGGCAAGCCGCTTCAATACGGGGATCATCAGTCGCTACGATGACGCGGCTGGCGTGGCTTTCGCAGGCACGGTCATAAACATGCTCGATCATCGGCTTGCCGGCGATATCAGCCAGCGGCTTTCCCGGGAGGCGAGTTGACGCATAGCGAGCCGGGATCACAACGGTATAGGACATACAGGCTTCCTGTCAGCGTTTGGCAAGACGCTCGTCGGTGGTCAGAGTGCGGGCCTCGGTAGCCAGCATGACCGGAATTCCTTCACGAATCGGAAAGGCCATTGCATCCTGATAGCAGATCAGTTCGGCCTTGTCCTCGTTGAGCTTGAGGTCGCCTTTACATACCGGGCATGCCAGCAGGGCCATCAGTTTCTTATCCATGGTGTGTTCTCACAGTATCGTTGGAATCCAGTGATTGACGACAATGATTGACGCTGGCCATAAACGCTTCCGTAAACGACTCGGAAAGCACGGCCTTCACGACCAGCACCCAGGTGTTGTCCGGAGCAAACCCGCGGCATTTAACGGCGTCTTTCGCCGTCATTACCAGCCACTCACCTTCTTCTGTCTCCAGATCTTCAGGGGTAAAGCGGTGGTGATCCGGCAGGGCACGGGGCCGGACCTGCGCGCCCAGGCCTCTCAGTGTATCGAAAAACCGTTGCGGATTGCCTATGCCCGCAACCGCCCTCACCGACTGCCCCTGCAGACACTCCGGTGGGAGAATGTCGCCGGTAACCAGGTTGCGCAACTCGGTCGGCGCAAGGGTCATGATGAACTGATGTTCGTGGTCAATGTCGTCGAGGCGGCCACCATTGGTAATGACGAAGTCGACTGAAGCCAGTCGCTCCAGGGGCTCTCGCAGCGGCCCGACCGGGATCAGTGCTCCATTGCCGATGCCACGGGCAGCATCGAATACAGCCAGCTCTATGTCTCTGGGCAACCGGTAATGCTGTAGCCCGTCATCACATACCAGGATGTCACCCAACTGACGGTTCAGGGCCCACAAGGCACCGCGTTTACGATCTGGATCCACCACCACCGGGCAACCGGATTGGGCGGCCAGCATCACCGGCTCATCGCCCGCCACATCGGGCCCGGTCTCCCTGATAACCATCAGGGGATAGTGCTCGGCCTTGCCACCATAGCCCCGGCTGAGGATAACCGGTTGCCAGCCCCGTTCCTGCAATAACTCGGTCAGGGCCACAGTCAAGGGTGACTTTCCGGTACCACCGGCGGTAATGTTACCCACTACCACCACAGGAACCGGGATGCGTTCGTCACGAGCCTGCCACGCCCGTCGCCGGCGGCGTTCAGCAACGGTTCGGTACAGCCAGACCAGCGGATACAGTGGCCACAGCGGGCGTTTTCTGCCATACCATAGCCGGTCTACCAGCGTGGTCATGCCTGCTCGCTGAATTGCATCTGATGGAGCTGGGCGTAGGCACCGCCCTGGGCGAGCAGTTCGTCGTGCCGGCCTGATTCGACGATCTTCCCGCCATCCATCACCAGAATGCGATCAGCCTTTTCGATGGTGGATAGACGATGGGCAATGACCAGTGTTGTCCTGCCTTTCATGACGGTTTCCAGAGCATCCTGAATGTGACGTTCGGATTCGGTATCCAGGGCGGACGTCGCCTCGTCGAGAATCAGAACAGGCGCATCCTTCAGCAACGCCCGGGCAATCGCAAGCCGTTGGCGCTGACCACCGGAAAGCATGACACCGTTGTCACCAATCATGGTGTCCAGCCCCTCCGGCATGCGCTCGATAAATTCCAGTGCATGGGCCTTGGCAGCAGCGTCGATAATCTGCTCACGGCTATGATGGCGGAGGGCACCATAGGCAATATTGGCGGCGATGGTGTCGTTAAACAGCACCACATTCTGGGTTACCAGTGCAATCTGGGCCCGCAATGCCTCAAGAGTAAATTCCTTCAGAGAGTGGCCATCCAGCCGGATATCGCCACCGGTGAATTCATAGAACCTGGGCAGCAGACTGACCATCGTGGATTTTCCGCTGCCGGATCGTCCAACCAGGGCCACACTCTGGCCGGCGGGAATCGTCAGCGAGATGCCCTGGAGAACATCATCCAGCTGATCGCGATAGCGAAAACACACACTATCAAACTCGATGTTGCCTTCGACCCGTTCCGGCGCGTAGGTACCAGGGTCATGTTCCGGCTCCTCGTCCATGGTGCCGAACACGTCGTGGGCGGCAGCAACGCCTCGCTGAATCTTGGCATGCACCGATGTCACCTGCCGTATGGGCTTGGCCATGGTGGTCGCCGCAGTGATAAACGCCACCAGCTGGCCAGTGGTCATCTCGCCACGGAGTTCCGGCGCGAGCATGAACCAGACCAATGCGGCGATAGCGACGGCGACCAGCACCTGGATGATGGGGATGCTGATGGCCTGGGTCGAGGCCATTTTCAGGCTCTGTTCCAGGTTTTTCTCGCTCACCTTGCGGAACCGGTCCCGCTCATAGTGTTCACCGCCGAAGGTACGCACCACCCGGTAGCCGCTGATAGACTCCGAGGCCACATGAGTTATGTCGCCCATGGACCCCTGGATACGCTTGCTGATTTTGCGGAACCGTTTGCTGGCATAACTGACCACGAGGGCAATCAAAGGCCCCACTGCCAGAAACACCAGCGTCAGTTTCCAGTTGGTGTAAATCATGAACCCCAGCAGGCCGAGAATCGTCAAGCCTTCACGAAGAGTGATCGTCACTGCATTGGTGGTGGCTTCGGCGACCTGCTCCACGTTAAAGGTAAGCTTGGACACCAACCGGCCCGAGGCATTCTCGTCGAAATAGCGGGAGGGCAGGTTCAGCAGCCGGTCAAACACCTGCTTGCGCAGCGCATTGATAACCTGGCGCCCGACATAGCTTATGAAGTACTGGCTCATGAAGGTGCCCACCCCACGGAAGGCGAACACACCTACAATCAGCAGAGTCAGCTGGATACGGTTCTCATCGGTGGGGTTTTCCAGGGCGGTGATCACGTATTCCATGGCGGCCGCCATGCCGGTGGAAGCCGCTGCATATATGATGTTGCCCACCACAGCAAGCGAGAAAGCCAGCCAGAAGGGTTTTACATAAGCCAGCAAACGCTTGTATGTTGCCCAGTTTGATGCCGGCTCCCGGCCGGTGTCCGCTGGTGAGGTGGATGCGCTCACTGCCCTTCCGCCTCTCGCTCGGTGGTAATGCTGAGTTTGGCGAAACCAAGGCGACCGGCAACGTCCATGGCACGTACCACGAACTCATGGGGCGTGCGGGCATCGGCGGTGATGATAAAAGGTAACGAGACATCATCGCCTGCAAGTTCGCTGACCGCACGCTCCAGGGTTTCGCGCCGGTTATTCACCAGGGTACGGTCGTTGAGAATGTACTGCCCCTCGGCATTGATCACCACATCAATCAACCTGGTTTCGGACTCGGACCGTTCACCATTGGCTTCCGGCAGTTCGATATTGAGATGGCTCTCACGGGTGAACGTAGTGGAAACCATAAAGAATATCAGCAGCAGGAAGACCACATCGATCAGTGGCGTCAGGTCAACCCCGACTTCCTGACTTCTCTGGCGCTTGAACTTCACGGGGTTCAGGCTCCTTCCACGTCGATTTCGCGGTCACCATGCACAACTTCAACCAGCTTGATGGCCTCTTGTTCCATTCCCACCACCAGCTCATCAACACGACGGATGAAATAGCGGTGGCAGATGAGTGCGGGAATGGCCACGCTCAACCCCGAGGCCGTGGTAATGAGGGCTTCGGAAATGCCACCGGCCAGATTGCCGGCGTCACCAACCCCGGCCAACTGGATTTCAGCGAACACCTTGATCATGCCAATGACCGTGCCGAGCAGGCCGAGCAAGGGCGTAATGGTAGCAACAGTGCCCAGTGGATTCAGGAAGCGTTCCAGATCATGGATGACCTGGCTGGCCTCATGCTCAATGCTTTCTTTCATGATCTCGCGACCATGTTTTGCGTTCATCAGGCCGCCTGCCAGGATGCGGCCCAGGGGAGAAGAGGCCTGTAAGGCTTTGAGCTTGCGTCCGTTGAGCTCTTTTTTCTTTATCCAGCGCCACAATTCGTTAATAGTGTGCTGTGGCGTTACCCTGGACGGTCTGAGAGTCCAGAAACGCTCAAGGATGATGGCAAGTGCAAGAATGGAACAGGCAAGAATCGGCACCATGAGGATGCCACCGGCTTTCAAAAGCTCGAACACGCTTGGTCTCCCTGATTGTTAGCAAGCCGCGCTACTTTAGCATAGCTACCGGCGTAGGCCACACCCGGAATGTCACGGTTTTTATACGGGACATCAGTGGCTTTCCGGTTTTCTGACCCAGAATGGCGTTTCCGACCTCGCCTCCTTTACCGATACGCCTTCCAGCTGCCACACCAGGTGAACAGCACCGGATGTCGCGGTATTGAGCACGCGGCTGCCAGCAGAACGATACCGGTCCACCACATCCGGATGAGGATGCCCGAAGCGGTGCCTGTACCCCGCACTGAACACAACAAGATCCGGCGCCATCTGCGTTACCCATTGTTCTGACGAGGAGGTTTTACTGCCATGGTGGGGCGCCAGGACAACACGGAATTTCGCTGGCCCCGGCTGGTGGTCGGCGATGAACCTCTGTTCTGCACGCCGGGTAATATCTCCCGGCAGAATCACTTCAACGGCCGGCGAGCCGAACCGGATGGTCAGCACGCATGAGGCATCGTTGCTCTCAATTTCGCCCGGGCTTTGCCAGAACGAGAGTTCCAGGCGCCCCATACTACGGGTATTCTCTGCTGCACAGGCTTTCACCTTCACCGCTGCATCATCAGGCAGCATGCCCTTTACCCGCGCCAGCTCCCCGGTAACCACCTGTCGCACATTGAAGCTGTCAAACAACAACGGCAGCCCGCCAGCGTGGTCGCCATCACCATGACTGATGATCAGGGTATCGATCCGTCGTACACCCAGTTCCCGGAGATTGGGGATGAGTACTGAATCCACGGCGGAGTAGACTCCTTCCAGCGCCGGCCCGGTATCGTAAACGAGCACCTTGTCCTGATCCCGAACCATCACCGACAGCCCCTGGCCAACGTCCCACACCCAGAGTTCCGGAGTCCGCACTGGAGTGTTCCGGCCGCCGGAACCCGAATCCGCGACAAAACCAATCCCCACCCACAGTACCAACAGGCAAGTTACCGCTATGCGAAAACCACGGAACGGCACCAGCAATGCCAGCATAACCACAACCGCCAGCAGCAGGAGTACCGACACGCCCGGTGCCGGCACTGTCATGTTGATAGCTGCCAGCCATGACAACCCCTGCCACAGCATTCCAAACACCACGTCAAGAGCGCTTGCAATGATGCTGTCAGCCACCGGGGACACCGCCATGACCAGCGCCCCGACCGCCAGAACCGGCATGACCACCAGCGATACCCACGGGATGGCGAACAGGTTTGCCACGAAACCAACGACCACCTGGGACTGGCCAAGAACTTCCAGAATCGGCCAGAGCGCCACGAACACGCCCACCTGGGCCAGAAGCAACCCGGGAAGCCAGCCTGCCTGGCGCAGCCGAAGGCTGAATAGCAGTACAAGAACGGCCACCGCACCAAATGAAAGCCAGAAGCCCTGATCAAGAGGCGAGAACGGATCGCTCAGCAACACCACAACCAGAGCGCCAAGCAGGCCGGTCAAAGCACCGGTCTTCCGTGCGCCGAGCAATACCCAGCCGGCGATAACCACCATGATCAACGCCCGTCTTGTGGGCACGGAAAACCCTGCGGCAAGCGCATAAGCAAGGCTGGCAAGCGACACGCAGAAAAATACCAGGCCCCGCATTCGACGAGGTGGCACATAGTGCTGGGGCAGACAGAGCAATAATCGCCGGCAGATGAAGCCGGCACCCGCCGCTACCAGGCCAAGGTGCAACCCTGAAATGGCCACCAGGTGAATAGTGCCGGTCGCTTTGAGGACATCCCAGTGGCTGGCCTCCATGTGGCCACGGTAGCCGATCATCAGCGAGGTAATAAGCGGGAAATGCCGGGCGCCCGCAAGCCGCTCCGAAGTCGCGCTGACAAGACGGTTGCGCCAGCGGTGGTAGCGACACCCGAGCTGACAGTCAAAACTGCGGTCCGGAGCCAGCCCCCGTATGGTGCCGGTGGCACCGAATCCCTTCCGGTACAGCCAGGATTCGTAACGGAAACCCACGGGATTGACGGCACCATGGGGCCGTTTAAGGACAACCGTCAGCCTAAGCTGTTGAGGAAGGTTCGTTGTTGCCGCTTCGCCATACCAGGCGAGACGCACTTTGCGCGGCAAGCCTGAGGAATCCGAAGCTTCCAGATCCGCCGGCAGGTGCCATTCGTCAACGCAGAAAGAAAAACGGACACTGCCGAAGCTGCCCCGGGAGGGAACGTCACAGAGATAACCGGAAACCTCCAGCATCTCCCCTTCCAGAGTGACCGGTAGAGCGTTCTGTTGGCGAATATCGGCCTGCCAGCCCGCCCAGATCATACCAGAAAGCCCGCCTGCCACGATTATCGCGGCGCCTCGGAGCACCGCCGGGCCAGCCAGCATAAGCGTGCAAAGCGTGATTACCATCGCGGTAATCAGCCAGAGCAAAGGTGGTAAGACCGCAAGGCTATACAGTAAGATAACGCCGCAGGCGAAGCCCGCGAGGCCAACCCTGGCCATAAAACTTCCGGACAATCCTTGTCCTCCTGATAGTTGGTCCTCTCCGGGCGCCGCAAATTCCCGGAACCATCATTCTGAGCAGGCAGAACTTCCCGATGCCAAAGAAGTTCATGAAACGCTATCTACCATCGCCGGAAAAAGTGCGTGCGATCGAATCGCTGCACTTTCTCGGCGATATCCTTCATGAACCCAACCTGTGGCACATTAACCGGCACAGCGTCGCCCGCGCCTTTCTGGTGGGTATCTTTCTTGCGTTTATCCCCATGCCCTTCCAGATGCTTGCAGCGGCTTTTGTTGCCATCTGGTTCAATGCCAATCTGCCGCTGTCCGTGGTGCTGGTGTGGATCAGCAATCCCGTCACCATGCCCCCCATGTTCTATTTCAACTACAA
The DNA here is from genome assembly GCF_039977835.1 of Marinobacter sp. Lineage (GTDB taxonomy): Bacteria > Pseudomonadota > Gammaproteobacteria > Pseudomonadales > Oleiphilaceae > Marinobacter. The sequence goes on from NZ_JBDWCL010000072.1 coordinate 275,153, forward strand.
GATCGGGGCCTGGATTCTGGACAGGCCGGTGCTGAATTTCGAGTTCCAGCTCTCCTGGTCCTGGCTCAGCGGGCGCCTCCTGGACATAGGCATCCCGCTTTATCTGGGGTCACTTCTGGTAGCCACCCTGTCGGCGTGCCTGGCCTATCTGGTCATCCAGTTCCTGTGGCGTCGCAAGGTGCGCTCTGACTGGCAGGAGCGCAGATCGGAACGCATCCGCCATCGACGGCTGGCAAGACGGACGCAGCGGGAACGGACCAGCGACAGTCAAAGCTCCTGAAACAGCTCTCCCTGCTCCAGCCGCAACACCCGCCCAAGACTCCGGGCCATTTTCATATCGTGGGTGACCAACACAAAGGCAATACCAATCTGATCCCGCAGTGACTCAATAAGATCGCGAACACCCTCCCCCGTCTGCTCGTCCAGATTACCGGTCGGCTCATCCATCAGCACACATTCAGGCTCATTCACCAGGGCACGGGCAATGGCCACCCGCTGCCGCTCTCCGCCAGACAGTTCACCTGGCTTGTGGCCCAGCCGATGTCCCAGCCCAACACGGTCAAGGATGGCGCTCGCCTTCGCCGACGCCGGCTTTACCCCGAGCCCTCCCAGGGCGCACGGCATCATTACGTTCTCCAGCGCCGTAAACTCGGGAAGCAGGTGGTGAAACTGATAGACAAATCCAAGGTGCCGGTTCCGGAAGCGGGCGCGTCCGGCCTCACTCATGCGATGAATATCCTGGCCACAGATTTCGATATGCCCTGAAGAGGGCTTGTCCAGCCCGCCGAGAAGATTCAGCAGCGTGGTTTTACCTGCACCACTGCTGCCAACGATACCAACGCTTTCTCCGGCCGATACCCGCAGCGAAATATCCGAGAAGATCGTGAGCTTTCCGGGGCCCTCGTTATAGGTACGGGTGACCTTTTCACAGTCAATCACCAGCGCCCTTTCACTGTTCATGATTGTCGAATTACTCATAACGCAAAGCCTCCGCCGGATCGACGCGTGACGCACGCCAGGCCGGATAAATCGTTGCCAACAGGCTCAGGGCAAGGCCGGCCCCGCTGATAATCCATACATCCTGCCACTGCAACTGGGACGGCAGATAGCTGATGAAATACACATCCGCACTGAGGAACTGGTGACCCATGAACGCTTCCAGCCAGGCGATGAATCCGCTGATGTTGTAGGCGCCAAAGACGCCCAGCGCCGTGCCGACTATCGTCCCGGTGATGCCGATTACGGCGCCCTGAATGATGAAGATTCGCATGATCCTGCCGGGGGTGGCCCCCATGGTTCGCAGGATGGCTATATCCGCGGTTTTGTCGGTGACGACCATCACCAGGGTGGAGACGATATTGAACGCCGCCACTGCAACAATAAACATCAGCAGCAGGCCGATCATGGTTTTTTCCATGCGGATGGCCTGGAACAGATTGCCATGGGTGCGGGTCCAGTCGGATATGTAGTGGCGGCCACTGAGTTCCGTCGCAACTTCCCTGGCCACATTCGGAGCCTGGAACAGATCGTCCACCAGCAGGCGTACCCCCTCAGCCTTGCCGGCGGTTCGCATAAGCTTCGAGGCGTCGTCCATGTGGATCAGGGTGTAGTTGCCATCCAGCTCGGCGCCTACACTGAACACGCCCTTTACGGTAAATCGTTTCAGGCGCGGCAACACGCCTGCAGGCGTCACGGAGGCCTCTGGCAACACCACTGTTACCCTGTCACCGATCTGTAGCCGCAGCGCGGAGGCCATGAGCTTACCAATGATAATGCCGAACTCCCCCGACTTGAGGTCGTCCAGCCCGCCCTCGATCATGTGATTTTCAATGATCGATACGCTTCGCTCCTGCTCCGGCAGAATACCGTTGAGCATAACCCCGCGGACATCGCCCCCGCCCGTCACCATGCCCTGCCCCTGAATATAAGGCGCTGCCGCAATCACCGATGGGTGTTGCTCGACCCTGCGGTCTACATCTTCCCAATCCTGAAGCACGCCGTCGGCCTGGATGGTGGCATGGGGCACCATACCCAGAATCCGCTGTTTGAGTTCACGGTCAAAGCCGTTCATCACCGACAGGACGATGATCAACACCGCTACGCCGAGCATAAGGCCGATCATGGAAGTCAGTGATATGAATGAAATAAAGTGATTACGTCGCTTGGCTGCGGTGTACCGCAAACCAACATACAGTGATAAGGGTCTGAACATTGGGAGGAGCCTGTCGCTACCTTCTGGTCTGTCGAAAATCCTGCCCCGATACGGCGTGGCAGGAAGCTGCTAAACTTCTATCATGAAACAATAATACCGAGTTCTGGAGTTCCGATGCCTGCAACGACACCCCGAAGTAACCCGGAAGAGCTCCCTTCTGACCGCAGGGACTTTTTTCGTATCAGCGATCATATCGGCCTGGAAATCCGCAAGCTTGACTCCGAAGACGCAGGCACGGAGAACCCCTTTAATGGCAGTCACCTGGAAAGCCTACGCTCGGAATTCAGACGCCTCGATCAGGACGTTCGGGCGCAGTTGGCCACACTGGCCGAGCGAGACCGCCTGCTGACCTCACTGATCAAGTCACTTAACGGGAAGCTGGATACGCTGGCGCGCATTATGGCCTTTGAGCAAAATCCGTTGCAACCTGAAGACTGGCAGGACGTCACGCTCAGCGAAGGCGGCCTGTCGTTCCACATGGCAACCGGCAGCGTCACGGCGGACGAAATTCTGGCCCTGAGGATGACCCTGCCCCCGGAACTGTTTCAGCCGGTTGCCATTGCTCGGGTACTCAGTGTTGAGTCGGACGGAAGCGGAGCTGCCAGGGTTCATACAGAATTTACCGACATCCCTGACAGTGACCGCCAGCAAATCGCCCGCCATGTGATGCGGTGGCAGATAAGGCAACGGCAAAAAGAATAAACTGTCCACAAATCACCGAATCCGGGCTGACTTTTGTTAGTCTTTATCAGATATTACGTTTTATCAATGTGATGCCAGGAGTAAGGCTCTGATGAAAAAAAGCACAATGAAAGCAGTCTGTGCCGCCACCACCCTCACCGCGTTGGCACTGGGACCTTTCACCCTAGTGGTGGCAGACGAAGTTCGGGTTCCGGTGAAAGCGCAGGCCGAACGCAGCAACGAAGCGAACCTTCCCCGTACCGGCATGAGCCAGTCCAGCGTTCGTAATGGCTGGGGAAACCCGCTACAAACCACGGGCCCGGTGGGGGATCCACCCATTTCCCAGTGGCATTATGAAAATTTCGTCGTGTATTTTGAAAGCGACAGGGTCATTCATGCTGTACTGAAGCCCCGACGTTGAAAAATCGTTCAATTATACCCTGACGCAACCCCTCCCGTTCGTTAGAATGTCGGTTTTTGAATAAAGGTGTTCGCAACTTGACTTCCAGACCTGTGATGCCCGCAGAGTGGGCACCCCAAAGCGCCGTAATGCTGACCTGGCCCCATCCGGGAACCGACTGGAGTGACTGCCTCGCTGAGGTGGAACCCGTGTTCCTGGACATTGCCCGGGCCGTGCTCCGGTTCGAGCATGTGGTTCTCAGCTGTGAACATGTGTTCCGCCTTCAGGAGCTGGAGCGGGATCTGAACGCCTGGGCACAGGAACAGGGGCTTCCGGGGCGCGTTATCGCGGTACCCGCCCCCGCCAACGATACCTGGGCACGAGACCATGGCCCCATCGCCATATCCGGCAAGAAAGGCCCGGAGCTGCTGGATTTTCGCTTCAATGCCTGGGGCAACAAGTTTCCCTGGGAAAAGGACAACGCCCTTAACAGCCACCTTGCTAATTTCGGCAGCTTCGGCGCTACTTCGCTGGTACCGGTAGAGTTCGTCCTTGAGGGAGGCTCCATTGAATCCGATGGCCACGGGACGATACTGACCACCAGTGAGTGCCTGCTGACACCATCCCGGAATCCCTCGATGGACCGTGCCTCCATCGAACACCTGCTCGGGGAAACCCTGGGAGCAGAGCGGATTCTGTGGCTCAACCATGGGTACCTGGCCGGTGACGACACCGACAGTCATATCGATACGCTCGCCCGTTTCTGCGCACCGGATCATATCTGTTATGTGGCCTGCCCCGACGTCAGCGATGAACATTACAGCGCACTGGCTGCCATGGAAGAGGAACTGCAACAGTTCCACCAGGCCAGCGGGCAACCCTATAAGCTGACTCCCTTACCCTGGCCCGACGCCATCTACGGTGAGGAAGGCGAACGCCTGCCTGCAACCTATGCCAACTTCCTGATCATCAATGGCGCTGTTCTGGTACCTTTCTACGGCGTGCCCCAGGATCAGGAGGCCCTGGAAGTACTGGCTGGCCTTTTCCCCGACCGGGACATGATTCCGGTTAACTGTCGCCCGTTAATCAGACAACATGGCAGTCTGCACTGCGTCACCATGCAGATACCCTCAGGAGTTGTTCAGGCATGATCCGCCCCACCCCCGCCGGTGCCCTGGCCATTGCCGCCATTCAGCAGTCCTGCAGTGCCGACAAGAACACCAGCCTGTCCATTACTGAACGCCTGGTCCGCCAGGCCGCAAACGAGGGGGCGCAGCTCGTGGTGCTGCAGGAACTGCACGCCACCCTGTATTTCTGCCAGACTGAAGACACCTCCGTATTCGAACTGGCGGAAGCCATACCGGGCCCCACCAGCGAACGCCTTTCCGCCCTGGCGTCAGAGCTGGGAATTGTCCTGGTAGGGTCGATATTCGAGCGGCGTATGAACGGCGTCTATCACAACACTGCAGTCGTTTTCGAGCGGGATGGAAGCATCGCCGGCCTGTACCGGAAGATGCATATTCCGGACGATCCAGGCTTTTACGAGAAGTTCTACTTCACACCCGGCGACGCCTTTTTCAATGACGGCACCAGCGGCTTCACCCCGATCGACACCTCCGTCGGCCGCCTCGGCGTGCTGGTATGCTGGGACCAGTGGTACCCGGAAGCTGCACGCCTGATGGCCCTGGCGGGCGCTGAAGTACTGATCTACCCCACCGCGATCGGCTGGGATATCACCGACGATATCGACGAACAGGCGCGCCAGCTCGAAGCCTGGGTAACGGTTCAGCGTGGTCATGCCGTGGCCAACAACCTGCCGGTGGTCGCCCCGAATCGCGTCGGCACAGAGCCTGATCCCGCCGGGTTGTCGGATGGTATCCGCTTCTGGGGGAACAGCTTTATCTGCGGTCCCCAGGGAGAGTTCCTGGCACGAGCCGACGGGCACTCCGAAACCATACTGTCCACGACCATTAACCGCTCACGCAGTGAATCGATTCGACGCATCTGGCCGTATTTCAGAGACCGGCGCATCGACGCCTACGGCGATATCCTGAAGCGGGTGAGGGACTGAGCATTTCATGAAGAAACTGACGGATACGGTTATCCGCGAGCTGAACAGCATCCTTCTGGGCAAGGATCACCAGGTTCGACTCTCCCTGTGTGGCCTGCTGGCCCGAGGACACCTGTTGATTGAAGACATACCGGGCATGGGCAAAACCACGCTGTCCCACGCACTGGCCAAAATCATGGGGCTGAGTTATCAACGCATCCAGTTCACCAATGACCTGCTGCCCGCCGACGTGCTTGGCTTCTCCATGTACGACAAGGAAGCCGGCAGCCTGGTTTTCCATCCCGGGCCCATCTTCGCCCAGGTAGTACTGGCCGACGAAATCAACCGAGCTTCCCCCAGAACCCAGAGTGCGCTACTGGAGGCCATGGAAGAGCGACAGGTGTCCATTGAGGGGGAAACCCGGCCATTACCGCACCCATTCTTTGTGATCGCCACCCAGAACCCGATTGAGCAGGGGGGCACCTATCCGCTGCCAGAGTCCCAGCTTGACCGCTTCCTGATGCGCATCCGGCTCGGCTATCCGGACCCGCGCGCAGAACGGGAACTGCTCGAAGGAGAGGACCGCCGGGCAATGACCGACCGCCTGCAGTCGATCCTCTCCGCAGAGAACCTGCAAACCCTGCAGGACGCCGTCAACCGGGTTACCACCAGCCCGGCACTGCTGGATTACGTGCAACGCCTGCTGGAGCAGAGCCGCCGCATGCCCGGATTGCTCTACGGCCTTTCACCCCGCGCCGGCCTTGGGCTGGTGCGTGCTGCCAGAGCCTGGGCGCTGATGGATGGCCGCCATCATGTATTGCCTGATGACATCCAGGCCGTATTTCCCGCAGTTGCAGAACACCGTCTTGAACAGGGAGAATCCGGAAAGAGCGCTGAACGAATCAGGCAACTTCTGACCTCCGTATCTGTCATTGAATAAATCGTTAACGAGAGATCCCCAATGAGCGAAACCAAGCACTCCCGACTGATCATCCTCGGCTCCGGCCCGGCCGGCTACACCGCAGCAGTCTACGCGGCCCGCGCCAACCTGAAGCCGACGTTGATCACTGGCATAGAGGTGGGTGGACAGCTGACCACCACCACCGACGTAGACAACTGGCCAGGTGATAACGACGGCGTGCAGGGCCCGGAACTGATGCAACGCATGCTCAAACACGCCGAGCGTTTCGAAACCAACGTGGTCTACGACACCATCAACGAAGCCGACCTGCGCAACCGCCCTTTCCGCCTCAAGGGTGACAGTGGCGAATACACCTGCGACGCCCTGATCATCGCAACCGGCGCCTCTGCCATGTACCTGGGCCTGGAATCGGAAGAAAAATTCAAGGGCCAGGGTGTCTCTGCCTGTGCCACCTGTGATGGTTTCTTCTACAAGAAGCAGAAAGTGGCGGTCATTGGTGGTGGTAATACCGCTGTTGAAGAAGCGCTGTACCTTTCCAACATCGCTGACGAGGTAACGCTGGTCCACCGCCGCGACAGCCTGCGCGCCGAAAAAATTCTGCAGGACAAACTGTTCGAAAAAGCCGAAAACGGCAACGTTAACATCATCTGGGACCACACTCTGGACGAGGTTCTTGGCGACGGCACTGGTGTCACAGGCATGCGCATCAAGAGCACTAAAGACGACTCAACCCAGGAACTGGACCTGGCTGGCGTATTCATCGCCATCGGCCACAAACCCAACACCGATCTGTTCCAGGGCCAGTTGGACATGGAAAACGGCTACATCCGAATCCGCTCTGGCCTGGAAGGCATGGCCACCCAGAGCAGCATCCCTGGCGTCTTCGCCGCCGGAGACGTAGCCGACCACGTCTACCGTCAGGCGGTTACTTCCGCAGGTTTCGGCTGCATGGCAGCCCTGGACGCTGAAAAATTCCTGGACCAGGACTAAGCTGAATATTGCGCAGGTAGCGCGATTCGGTGAAGGCAGGTAACTCCCAGGCCTGAAAAGGTGGGTGGGAAGGGCGTTCTGAAACTGTGCGGAGCCATGGATGGCGGAGCCCAAGCGTACATGGACGTATTCACAGCGTGTTTCAGAACGCCCTTCCCACGCACCGACACCCGCAAGCCAAAAGCATAACCAACGGCACCAGATGACCTCACTACCCTGGCTAGAACAAGACCACCTCTGGTTCCCCCCCGCCGAACAGGCCCTCGATGACCCCGACGGATTGCTGGCCATTGGCGGTGACCTGTCCACCGAGCGACTCAAACTGGCCTACCGCAACGGCATCTTCCCCTGGTTCAGCGACGAGCAACCCATACTCTGGTGGTCGCCTGACCCCCGCTGCGTTCTGTTCCCTGACGAAATACACATCGCCAAAAGCCTGAGGCGCACGCTTAACAGCGGACAGTTCACCATCACTGCGGACCAGGCTTTTGCCCGGGTTATCCGACTGTGCGCCAACACCCGCCCCGAGGGCACGTGGATTACCCAGGACATGATCGACAGCTACGGCCAGCTGCACAAACAGGGCGTTGCGCACTCCATTGAAGCGTGGAACCCAAAGGGAGAACTCGTAGGTGGAATGTACGGGCTGGCCATAGGACGCTGTTTTTTTGGCGAGTCCATGTTCTCCCTGGAAACCAATGCCTCGAAAGTCCTGATGGTCCATCTCGCCAACCAGCTCAGAGTCTGGGGGTACCGCATAATGGACTGCCAGGTTGAAAGTGGCCATCTGTTAAGAATGGGTGCCCGCTGTATTCCCCGCAGTGAATTTTTATCTATACTCAGAACATGCGTCGACACTAGCCCGGACCACAACCGCTGGGATTTTCAGTGGCACTGGCCCGGGGACCGGAGGTGTGAATGAGCAATCTCAGGACCCTGGTATTTTTTGCAACACCCGCTCATGACTGCAGCTACCTGCCTGATCGGGAAGCAACCACCATGTTCGTCGACCCGAGGGCACATGTTGATAAACGGCTATACAGCCAATTGACCGCGTTGGGCTTTCGCCGTAGTGGCTCTCATTATTACCGCCCCCATTGTGAAACCTGCAATGCCTGTGTTCCGGTCAGGCTGAAAGTGGACGACTTCCAGCCCGACCGCAGCCAGCGCAGGGTGATGAAGAAGAATTCCGACCTCGACTGCAGAATGGTCCGGGCCACTTTCTCTGAGCGGTACTACAGCCTGTACGCTCACTACATAGAACAACGGCACGCGGACGGCGATATGTACCCGCCCTCCCGCGAGCAGTTCATGTCCTTCCTGGTGGAAGGGGCTACTGACTCCTGGTTCGTTGAGATCATGGATGGCGACAGGCTGGCAGGCCTGGCCGCTGTGGATATGCTCGACGAGGGGCTTTCAGCCATCTACACCGTGTTTGATCCTGCCTACGAAAGCCGGAGCCTGGGCACCTTTGCCGTACTCTGGCAGATAGAAGAGGCCAGGCGATTGGGGCTTCCCCACCTGTATCTGGGGTACTGGATTGAAGAGTGCCGGAAGATGAACTATAAAACCCGTTTTCGTCCCATTGAGGCTCTCCGGGACGGCCAGTGGCGGAAGATGGACGTTAACTGATTTTGCCAAATGGCGGCAAATCAGGCAGAATTGCGCAATTTAAAATCACAGCAAGCCAATTTACGAGGTTTTTACTGAATGGCAAAGTCCGATGCTATTGAAATGGAAGGCGTTATTGTTGATACGCTTCCAAACACCATGTTTCGTGTAGAGCTTGAAAACGGCCATGTTGTTACCGCTCACATCTCTGGCAAGATGCGCAAGAACTACATCCGCATCCTGACCGGCGACAAGGTAAAGGTTGAACTGACCCCATACGACCTGAGCAAGGGACGCATCGTTTACCGCGCCCGTTAATAGCCTTCCGACACAAAAAACCCCGGCATCTCTACCGGGGCTTTTCCTATCAAGCTATCAGACTGAACCCAGCTTCCCTAAACCGCCTCGGCCGGTTCGTCTTCATACTCGAAATGCAGTTCGTCGTCCTTGAGATGAATATGCACGTCACCACCGCGCTCCGACAGGCGACCAAACAGAATCTGCTCAGCCAGTGGCCGCTTGATCTTGTCCTGGATCAGACGAGCCATCGGGCGTGCACCCATGGTGACATCGTAGCCCTTCTCGGCCAGCCATACCTTCGCCGCATCATCCACATGAAGCACAACATGCTTCTCATCCAACTGGGCCTGCAGCTCGGTAAGGAACTTGTCCACCACATGGGTAATGGTGGCTGGTTGCAGGTCGCCGAACTGGATAATGCCGTCCAGACGGTTGCGGAACTCAGGCGTGAAGGTCTTGGAAATAATCTCCATACCATCACTGCTGTGGTCCTGCTCGCTGAAGCCGATGGAACGACGGGCCATGCTCTCGGCACCGGCGTTGGTGGTCATCACCAGGATCACATGTCGGAAATCCGCCTTGCGGCCGTTGTTGTCCGTCAGTGTACCGTGGTCCATTACCTGCAGCAGCAGGTTAAAGACTTCCGGATGCGCCTTCTCGATCTCGTCCAGTAACAACACGCAGTGTGGGTGCTTGCTCACTGACTCCGTCAGCAGACCACCCTGGTCGTAGCCCACATAGCCTGGAGGTGCCCCGATCAGCCTGGACACCGTATGGCGTTCCATGTACTCAGACATGTCGAAGCGAACCAGCTCGATACCCAGCACCTTGGCAAGCTGTTTGGTGACTTCCGTCTTGCCCACACCCGTGGGGCCAGCAAACAGGAAGGCGCCTTCGGGCTTCTCGGGTGCCTTCAGGCCGGCCCGGGCCAGCTTGATCGCGGTGGAAAGTGACTCGATCGCCGGATCCTGGCCGAAGACCACCATCTTGAGGTCGCGCTCCAGGTTCCGGAGCAGATCCTTGTCGCTGGTGGACACATTCTTCGGCGGGATACGGGCGATGTTGGCCACCACATCCTCAATCTCTGATACATCAAGCGTCTTCTTGCGCTTGGCAATGGGCAGCAGGCGCTGATGGGCACCTGCCTCATCAATCACATCAATGGCCTTGTCCGGCAGATGGCGATCGGTGATGTAACGCTCCGACAGCTCTGCCGCCACCCGTAGTGCCTGGTCGGTGTATTTCAGGTCATGGTGCTTCTCGAAATGGGGTTTCAAACCCTTGAGGATCTGATAGGTATCCTCAACGCTGGGCTCGTTCACATCGATTTTCTGGAAGCGACGGGCCAGTGCACTGTCTTTCTCGAAAATGCCACGGAATTCCTGGAAGGTGGTGGAGCCGATGCAGCGGATTTCCCCAGAGCTCAGCATGGGCTTGAGCAGGTTGGAGGCGTCCATGACACCGCCGGAAGCGGACCCCGCACCGATAATGGTGTGAATCTCGTCAATGAACAGGATCGCATGCTTTTCTTTCTTGAGCTCCGCAAGCAGACCCTTCAGGCGTTTCTCGAAATCGCCCCGGTACTTGGTTCCGGCCAGTAATGCACCCAGATCCAGCGAGTAAACCACGGCATCCGAGATAATATCCGGCACCTGACCGTCCACAATACGCTTGGCAAGGCCTTCTGCAATCGCGGTCTTGCCCACACCGGCTTCGCCCACCAGCAGCGGGTTGTTCTTGCGACGGCGGACCAGGATCTGGACGACCCTCTCCACTTCGTGTTCCCGACCAATCAGCGGATCAATGCGCCCCTGACGTGCCTGTTCATTGAGGTTGGTTGCGTAACTTTCCAAAGGACGTGAAGCACTGCCCTCTTCGCCTGCTTCTTCATGAGAAGCCTGGTCATGCCCTTCCTGGTCTTCGGCACCCTGAACGCGGGAGATGCCATGGGAAACAAAATTCACCACGTCAATACGGGCAATGCTCTGTTTCTTGAGCACGTAAACCGCCTGGCTTTCCTGTTCACTGAAGATGGCCACCAGCACGTTTGCACCGGTTACCTCTTTTTTGCCAGAGGATTGCACGTGAAAGACAGCACGCTGAAGCACGCGCTGGAATCCGAGCGTGGGTTGAGTTTCCCGCTCGCTGTCGTTGCTGGGGATCAGTGGTGTGGTTGAATCCACGAACTCAACGAGTTCTTCCTGAAGCCGGGCCAGGTCTGCACCGCATGCTTTCAGGACGCCCACTGCCGAATCGTTATCGAGCAAGGCCAGCAAAAGATGCTCCACAGTCATGAATTCATGACGCTTGTCGCGGGCACTTTTGAAAGCCGTATTCAGTGTAATTTCAAGATCTTTGCTCAGCATGGGCCACCCCAAGGTCTATCAGTCCGCACGTTCAATCTCGCAAAGGAGCGGATGCTCGCATTCCGAAGAATACTGGTTCACCTGTGCTGCCTTTGTTTCCGCGATGTCTCGGGTATATACCCCACATACGGCCTTTCCCTGCGTATGGACGAGCAGCATCACCTGCGTCGCCTTTTCTTCGTTCATTCCGAAGAAGGTCATCAACACATCCACGACAAAATCCATGGGTGTGTAGTCGTCGTTCAGAAGCAGCACCCTGAAGCGTGCCGGACGCTTCAGGGCAGGCTTCTCGGGAGCAACACTGACGTCGTCCTGACGCCCGGGTTGTTCGTCCTCTCCCTGATTTAATACTAGTAGAGAATTCTGGATAGTCCGCATGATTCTTTACCGGAAATCGGTGCCTCTTCCTAAAGATGGTTGTCTGCCGCCCGGTTTTCAAGGTGCATGTCAGAACCGGGCGTGCGCTGGTTATCAATACTGCGATGATACAGGCTCAGGCACCGGTTCAACCATACATTCCAGCTATAACTGCTATTGACTCTGAACGAATATTGGTCAACAGTAAGATAGCAATGTAAAATATTGTAAATTGGCGTAAGCGGACTGTTACATTCATTGCTGTAACAACCCGGTATCCGTGCAAGGCAAAACGCCCGGAATAGTCCAATAACAAAGACACTGACAGTGAAAGAACAGGGGAGTTCATCATGCCAAGAGGCAAAGTAAAGTGGTTCAACAATGCCAAGGGTTATGGCTTCATAATTGAAGAAGGCTGCAGTGACGATCTGTTTGCTCACTTCTCTTCAGTGCAAATGGAAGGTTACAAAACTTTAAAGGCCGGCCAGCCCGTGACCTTTGAGAAAAAACCCAGCGACAAGGGGATCCACGCGGTCAACATTGTCCCTGAAGAGCAGCCGCAGAAGCAGGGTTCATCGGAAGCCAGCTCCGAAAAAAAGCCAGATAGTGACAGTAGCGGCGCCCGAGAGGATCAGAGCAGCGACTATCAGGATCATCCCCGCGCCGCCAACGCCTGACCCGGAATACCCTCGCCCTCGGCGGTTATCGGAATACCCTGCCCGACCGCCGCACGGCACTGCCGCTGCGTGAGCAAGCTTGCGGCGTGATACCCCTGTGCCTCCCGGAATCAGCGGGTCGCTCCGTAACGTCTGAGCGCTCCGATTCAACGCTGTTTCTGGCATACTACGCCTCTCCCACTTCAGATCGGAAGGTTACTCGCCGTCATGGCAATGCTGATCCTGTTTAATAAACCCTACCGCGTGATGTGTCAGTTTACCGATGAGAAAGGCGGCATGGACGGCGACCGCCGGGCCACTCTGGCAGACTGGGTCTCCGTTCCTGACGTGTACCCTGCCGGCCGGCTCGATTTTGAATCCGAGGGCCTTTTACTGTTGACCAACAACGGACAGCTGCAGCACCAGATCGCGTCTCCGCAGAACAAAATGCCAAAAACCTATTGGGTTCAGGTGGAAGGCGAGGTCTCCGACAAAGCATTGCAGCAGTTGCGTGAAGGTGTTGAACTCAAGGATGGTAAAACCCGTCCGGCAGAGGCGGCTTCCATGGAACCGCCCGATCTCTGGCCGCGGAACCCCCCGGTCCGCTACCGGGAAGCGATACCGACCAGCTGGATACGACTGGTCATCACTGAGGGCAGGAACCGCCAGGTCAGACGCATGACCGCCGCCGTAGGCTTCCCCACCCTGCGGCTGATTCGCTATGGTATCGGTGACTGGGCCCTTGATGGGCTCGCGCCCGGGGAATCCAGAACAATCGCGGTGCACGCGCCGGCAGCCCCACCACGGAAACCCGGACGTAAACCGATAAAACCCCGTAAACCTGCCGCCCGGAGAAGCCCTCGCCCATGACCTGGACACCCCACGCAACCGTTGCCGTTATTGTTGAAGATGATGAGGGACGCTTTCTGCTGGTCGAAGAGGTCAGTCATGGCCAGGTGGTTTTCAACCAACCCGCGGGACACGTGGAGGAAGGTGAAAAAATCATCGATGCTGCGCTGCGTGAAACGCTCGAAGAAACCGGCTGGACAGTGGATCCCGAGTATTTCCTCGGGGTATACACCTACAAGGCCCCTGCGAACGGTGTTACCTACTACCGCTTCTGCTTCTCGGCCAAAGCTGTGTCCCGGGTCACACGGGAACTGGATGATGGCATTATTGCCGCCCACTGGCTGACACCGGAGGAGATCAGCCAGCAGTCCGATAAACTCCGCAGCCCGCTGGTGATGCAATGCATAGACGATTACCGAAACGGGCGCCGTTTTCCACTGGATGTCATTGTCGAGCCGCAGACGTAACCGGGCTTAAATGCTAGAATCCGCCCCTTTGAACCCGACAGATCCAGACATGACTAAAGCACCAGAAAATACCCGAGTGATTGTCGGCATGTCCGGCGGCGTGGACTCTTCCGTGGCAGCCTGGCTCCTGAAAGACCAGGGCTACCAGGTGGAAGGCCTGTTCATGAAGAACTGGGACGAGGACGACGGCACCGAGTACTGTACCGCCATGACGGACCTGGCAGACGCCCAGGCAGTAGCGGATACTATCGGCATAACACTGCATACCGCCAGTTTTGCGGCGGAATACTGGGACCGGGTGTTCGAGCACTTCTTGTCGGAATACAAGGCCGGCCGCACGCCGAACCCTGACATCCTGTGCAACAAGGAAGTGAAGTTCCGTGCTTTCCTGGACTACGCCATCACCCTGGGCGCTGATTACATTGCCACCGGCCATTACACCCGCCAGCGGCCGCTGAACGATGGCAGCGGAAAGGCCCAGCTTCTCAAGGGGCTGGACCCCAACAAGGATCAGAGTTACTTCCTTCACGCCGTATCCGGTGAGCGTATTGCCCGCACCCTGTTCCCCGTGGGTGAACTTGAAAAGCCGGAAGTAAGGCGCATTGCCGCCGAACAGGGCTTCATCACCCACGATAAAAAGGATTCCACCGGCATCTGCTTTATCGGCGAACGCAAGTTCCGGGACTTCCTCAAGCAGTATATTCCGGCCCAGCCCGGCAATATTGAAACTCCGGACGGGCAGGTTATCGGCCGTCATCAGGGCCTGATGTACCACACCATCGGCCAGCGCCAGGGCCTGGGCATTGGCGGCTTGAGCGAATTCGGGGACGAGCCCTGGTACGTGGCGGAAAAAGATCTCTCCCGCAATGTATTGATGGCCGTTCAGGGCAAGCACCATCCCCTGCTGTTCTCCCGGGGGCTGCTCAGCGGGCCGGTAGACTGGATCTCAGGGGAACCGCCGGCAACGGAGTTCCGCTGCAGGGCCAAGACCCGGTACCGTCAACCAGATCAGGACTGCGTGGTCACAGCCCGCAGCGGCGGATTCCGAGTGGTGTTCGATGACGCCCAGCGGGCCGTTACACCCGGCCAGTCCGTAGTCTTCTACCATGGCGAGGTCTGCCTTGGCGGCGGTGTGATCGAGCAAACCTGGCGGGACGATGAGCAGGAACCGGCAGCGTCCACCCACAAGCCAGAGGGAGCCGGCGCATGAGCCGTTCCATACATGACCAGACCCTTGCTCTGGCAGGGGTTTTCCAGGCCTCAGCCCTGGTTCAGCAAATAGCCCATTCCGGGCAGTGTGCGGAATCCAGCTTCGAAACCTGCATGCGCTCCCTGTTTGCCACACAGCCGGAAACCACCCTCGATGTGTACGGCGGTGAGCTGAAAGACCTGCGGGAAGGCCTGTCCACCCTGGCCAGTGTTCTCAGCCAGCAGAGCAAGCAGCAGGACATCGAAGTACTGCGCTACGCCCTCAACCTGATCAACCTGGCGTCCAGGCTGCGACGCAACAAGGATATGCTGGATGTCATCGGCAGCCGTATTGACCAGGCCCGGCACACCGCCAGCCATTTTGGCTACAGCCATGGCAACCTCGTTGCCAATCTGGCATCTATTTACGCGGATACCATCAGCACTTTTCGCCAGCGCATTCAGGTCACTGGCGAGCCCACTATTCTCCAGCGCGACGAAAATGCAGCGAAGGTTCGTGCCCTGCTGCTGGCAGGCATCCGATCCTCAATACTCTGGCACCAGACCGGCGGACGTCGCTGGCAGCTGATTTTTAACCGCCGCAAAGTCATCGTGACCGCCCGGGAACTGGCAGAGAAGGCAAACCGGTCGGTTTACGACTGAATCCCGGCCGCCGCTGGTGTATCATGTGAACCCCCAGTTTTTCTTTTGACCGATTCTTGATGACTTGAGAGGTTTTCGATGGAACTCAACGCCCTGACCGCCATTTCCCCGGTGGATGGACGCTATGGCAGCAAAGTCAGCGTTTTCCGTGACATTTTCAGTGAATATGGCCTGATCAGGAACCGTGTGACCGTCGAACTCCGCTGGCTGCAGAAGCTCGCCTCCCACCCCGGAATTACCGAGGTACCAGCCTTTTCCGCTGAAGCCAACCAGTTCCTGGACGACATGATCTCGGGCTTCAGCCTGGCCGATGCGGAACAGATCAAGGGCATTGAGCGCACCACCAATCACGACGTCAAGGCGGTGGAGTACTTCATCAAGGAAAAGATCGCCGGGGTTCCGGAACTGCACGCGGTCACGGAATTCGTGCACTTCGCCTGCACGTCCGAGGACATCAACAACCTATCCCATGCCTTGATGCTGCGCGAAGGCCTGGACCATGGCCTGCTTCCGGCCATGGTCCGCGTTATTGACCGACTGGCAGAGCTGGCTCATGAGCATGCCGAACAGCCCATGCTGTCCCGCACCCATGGCCAGACCGCGTCACCGTCGACGGTGGGCAAGGAACTGGCCAATGTGGTTTACCGCCTGCGCCGCCAGATGAAACAGATTCGTGCGGTTGAGCTGATGGGGAAGATCAACGGCGCCGTAGGCAACTACAACGCCCACCTGTCCGCCTATCCCACCATCGACTGGGCACTGAATGCAAAGGACTTCATCGAAAGCCTGGGGCTGGACTGGAACCCCTACACCACACAGATCGAGCCCCACGACTACATTGCGGAGCTTTACGATGCCATTGCCCGCTTCAACACTATCCTGATTGACCTGGACCGGGATATCTGGGGCTACATTTCCCTGGGCTATTTCAAGCAAAAGACCGTAGAAGGCGAAGTAGGCTCGTCCACCATGCCTCATAAGGTCAACCCTATCGATTTCGAGAACTCCGAGGGTAACCTGGGCATCGCCAATGCCCTGTTCAGCCACCTGTCCGCCAAGCTGCCTATTTCCCGCTGGCAGCGGGACCTGACCGACTCCACGGTACTGCGTAATCTGGGCGTCGGTTTCGCCCACAGTCTGATTGCCTACGAAGCAACACTGAAGGGCCTGAGCAAACTGGAAATCAACCCGGCACGACTGGACGAAGACCTGAATCACGCCTGGGAGGTGCTGGCGGAGCCCATCCAGACCGTCATGCGCCGCTATAACATCGAGAAGCCTTACGAAAAACTCAAGGCCCTGACCCGCGGTAAGGCAATGACACCGGATGTGATCAAAGCCTTTGTGGACTCCCTGGACATTCCCGACTCCGCCAAGGCGGAACTGATGGAACTGACCCCGGGTACCTACATTGGCAACGCCACCCAACAGGCACGGGATATCTGAACCATGAAACTGCCCGGCGGGATGCCCGCGGAGGAATTCCTGCGGGAATACTGGCAGAAAAAGCCACTGGTAATCCGCCAGGCGTTTCCGGGCTTCGAATGCCCGGTGTCGGCGGATGAACTGGCGGGACTGGCCTGCGAGGAAGCCGTCGAATCCCGTATTGTGATCGAGAACGACAACGGCAAACCCTGGCAACTGCACAACGGTCCCTTTGCGCCCGAGCGCTTCGGCAAACTGCCGGAAAGCGACTGGACACTGCTGGTACAGGGCCTTGACCATTGGGTACCGGACATCGCCGATCTGCTGGACGAATTCCGTTTCGTGCCCAACTGGCGGCTGGACGACATCATGGCCAGCTATGCACCCAAAGGCGGGAGCGTTGGCCCCCATTATGATCAGTACGACGTGTTCCTTCTACAGGCGCAGGGACACCGGCGCTGGACCTTCGGCGGCCACTGTGACCATACGTCCCCCCGGGTGGAAGGCACTCCGCTGCGGATACTGAGCAGCTGGGATGGTGAGGAAACCGTGACCCTGGCGCCGGGCGACATGCTGTACCTGCCACCGGGCATTGGCCATCACGGCGTGGCCGAGGATGACTGTATTACCCTGTCCGTGGGTTTCCGTGCACCCACCATTGACGATGTGCTGACCGGATTCACGGACTTCCTGTGCAGCCAATCCGATGCCTCCGAGCACCTCAACGATCCGGACCTGCAGGAGCAGGTTAACCCCGGCACTATTGCCCCTGAGGTCATCGATCGCCTCGACGGTGTGATTCGTGAAAAACTGACCAACAAACGCCAGCTGGCACTCTGGTTTGGCCAGTACGCCACCGCCCCCAAGAGTCTCGACATTGTCGTACCCGCAGACGAACCGGTAACCCCGGATTACGTCAGTGAGCGGATTGCAGCAGGCAACCCATTGCGGTGGAACGAAGGCTCGCGTTTCGCCTACTATGAGTTTGAGGGTGAAACGGCTCTGTTCGTGGATGGTGAGCAATTTCTGCTTCGCGGCGATGCACGGCCTCTGGCGCCATTACTCTGTGCTGGCGCTACCCCGGATATGTCAGCGCTGGCCGGGTTTGTGGGTGACGATGCCATCTGCGGGCTTTTAAGCAACCTCGTCAACCAGGGTTCACTGTATTTCGAATAACGAGCGAGAGTGACAGCGCAATGAAGGTGCGGATTCGCAAGTACAGCTGGCAGTTGGCGCCGGCGGACATCCGGAACATACGCCAGGCCGTGTTTGTGGAAGAACAACAGGTGCCACCTGAGCTGGAGTGGGACGACACCGACGAGATTGCCGATCATTATCTGGCGGTATTGCCCGACAATTCCCCTGCGGGGGTCGCCAGGTTGTTCTCCACACTCGAGGAAACCGCTCACATCGGCCGTATGGCCATTCTGCCTGTCCATCGAGGCAAAGGCATCGGAGAAGCCCTGCTGCGTCATATGATGGTCGAAGCGGCGGGCCAGTTCAGCGAGATTCAGCTCTCCGCCCAGGAACATGCCATCCCGTTCTACCAACAATCGGGTTTTCACGTCTGCTCGGAGTTCTACGATGACGCGGGCATCCCTCATGTGGATATGCGTTGCCTGGCGCCTAAACTGGTGAGTGATGCTTTTGGTGTCCGCCAAACCCCCATGCTACTCGGACACGATCGCGAGGCCTGGCTGTTTGACAGCGAAAGTACCATGACGGCATTGATGGATTCGGTGGCCGGCCAGGCCCGTCAGCGGATCTGGTTGTACGACCGGCTACTGGACCATGACCTCTACGATCGTCTGCGCTTCCGGGAGTTGATCTCCACCCTCGCCCGCCACCACCGGCTGAGCGAAGTGCGCCTGCTGATTCACGACGACAAACCCCTGGTAAAACGCCGACACCAGATTGTGGAGCTGATGCGTCGCATTCCCAGCCGCATTGAGCTGAGACTGATCAACGAGGACTACCCGGTCGAAGACCAGCCTTTTCTGCTCGTTGACCGTGAGGGTGTGGTGTTCCGTCATGACTTCTACAAACCTGAAGGTTTCGCCAAATTTTCCGACAGTGGCCGGGCCAGGCTGCTGGCGGAATCCTTCCAGCGCATGTGGGATGCGGGAAAACGTTCACTGGAGCTGCGGGAACTACCGCTCTGAGTGATGAATGCCGGGAACGTCCGCGGATTCAAACTGCGCCCCGAACGGTGCAAACTCCGCGTCCACTTCCTCCGCCACTTCGGCAATCAGCCTGCGCAGCCACTGGTGGTCCGTATTGTGCTGCAACAGGGGGCTCCAGGCCATTTTCAGCTCGAACGGTGGAATCTCGAACGGCGGCACCTTGACCACCAGGTTGGGATTGTCTTTCTGCAGCCAGGCTGCCCTGGAGGGTAACGTGGCAATCAGATCGTGCTGCTCCGCCAGCAACATCGCGACCTGATAATGCCGTGTGAATACAGAAATCTGACGCTTTCTTCCCATCAACGACAGCGCCTCATCCACCCAGCCCAGACGCTGAACATCCTTCGGATTCACCCCCACCCCGACCCCAAAGCCGGTTTTGCTGACCCAGATATGGCTGGCATCCAGATAGGTATCGAGGGTGAACGGCTCCTTCAGAATGGGGTTACGTGCGTTCATCAGGCAGGCGAAGTATTCCGTCCACAGGGTTTTCTGGTGAAACGACTGGGGAATCTTGTCAAAGCGGTTGATGGCCATATCCAGTCTGCCCTGCTCGACATCCAGGAAGCTGACGTCACTGGGAGTCAGAACATCCAGGGTAACATGGGGGGCCTCCTGGCGAATCCGCCGGAGTACCCGTGGCATCAGACAGGACTCCGCATAGTCACTGGCCATGATGCGGAATACCCGCTGGCTTTCCATGGCGGCGAACGCGGTTTTCTCGTGCACGGCCTGTTCGATATCCGACAGGATGCCACGCACCAGTGGCTGGAGCTCTGTTGCGCGTTCCGTTGCCGTCATGCCCTCACTGGTTCGGACCAGCAAAGGATCACCAAACAGGTCCCTCAGCCGACGCAGGCCATTGCTCATGGCCGGCTGTGTGATGCCCAGGTGATTCGCCGCCTTGGTTACATTACGCTCCCTCAGAAGCACATCAAGATAGACCAGCAAATTCAGATCAACCCGGGAAATATCCATGCATTGGCACCTGTTGTAATAGCCAGCACCGCCTGAAGAAGGACCGTCGTTTGGTCCAGCGGCAGTTTTATTCACAAAAATAATAGGCACAAGCGTAGCAATTCACTGAAATGATATAAAGCCAAAATCGTTCACATTTCAAAACGGAATCGTTTCAGGTTTTCTGCTAGTCTTTCGGATACTTGCTGGATTTCTCCGGTTTATTTGCGTCACCGGAGCCCCCAGTGGCCGTCCACAAGCCGGAGCTGTAGCAATAGAATGGATACCACAATGATTGTGCTGCTATTGGCAGCTATCGTTATCGTTTCGATCGTTATTATTGTGGCCAGCCAGATGCGGGAACGGGCCCGCATTGAGCGCGCACGCAAGATTACTACCCTTGAAGACAGCTACAATCGTGCCAACCGCCTGCTTACCGAGATCCCCGGCCAGTACCTCACCACCGATCTCAAGCTGCTGCTGATCAGGCGCATGGAGGAATCCTGCAAGGATCTCCGGGCACTCAAGTCCGACCAGCCCGTGGGTGAATGGCTCAGTGCCGCCCAGCAGCTGAAAAAGCGGGTGATGGACAACGAAGACCAGCGCGCTCCCGTCAAGATCGATTCACCCGAAAAATCAGGCTATGTCAAAGAGCTGCTGCAGAATCTTTTCAAGATGATTGAAGGAATGCACAAGGCCGGCAAGATTGACAGCGCCACTGCCAAGAAAAACCTCAGGTTTGTGTTGTTCCTCGTGCACAAGACCCATGCCGACCTCCATGTCTTCCAGGCACGTGATTATGTGAAGCAGAACCAGATTCGCAAAGCGATTCATGCCTATCATCTGGCCAGCACCGAAATGGGTAAATCCAGGGATAACCCGCTGGCGATGAAGGCCGTCAAGAGTTTCCGCACCCGCATCAAGGAACTGGAAGCCATGAAAGGGGACGAGTCACCCGGCAGCACTGCCGAAGGGCAATCGCGTCTGGACCGCGAATGGGATACATTCCTCCACGATGACGAATGGCGCAAGAAGGCAGATTACGACGACTAGCCGCACGCCAGAGACACCTCCGCATCATCCGCAACGCTGACCGACAGGGACTGTAGAGATACTGTGACAACTCCATTCAAAAAACGGCTTTCCTATCGCCTGACCCGGGACACCGTTTTGATTGCAATGGTGCTGGGTCTGATACTCAATATTGTCCAGGTCACGCTCGATTATTTCAGCGCCCGGGACTCCATGGAACAGGAAATCCGGGCGCTTATTGAAATAAGCCACAGCCCTGCTTCGCAGATTGCCTATAACATCGACATCCGGCTGGCGGAGGAGTTGCTGGACGGCCTGCTGCGCCACCCCGCCACCATTGATGCCCGCATCATCGATAACAACGACCAGACCATGGCCGCAGCCAGCCAGAGCAGTCCGGATTCCCGCTACCGCTGGATCAGTGACCTGCTATTCGGCGACAGCCGCGTGTTCAGTCAGGAACTGATAGTGCCACAGTTAAGTGACCTTTCCCTTGGCCACCTGACAGTCACTATCGACACTTACCACTATGGACTGCAGTTCCTGCAAAGGGCTGCCTATACGCTGATCAGTGGGTTGCTCAAGAGCCTTGTGCTGACGGCGGCCCTGCTTGCCATCTTCTATTTCATACTCACCCGTCCCATGCTGAATGTGATTGGTGCCCTGAGCCGGGTCCGCGCGGAATCCCCGGAAAAGGTCCGGTTGCCGGTGCCCGCCAACCATCGTGAGGATGAAATCGGCCAGATGGTAGGCATCATCAATCTGCACCTGGAAACCATGGACGCCAGTCTTGAGCAGTTACGAAATGCGGAAAGCGCGATAAAGAATTACTCCACCCACCTGGAACAGGAGGTGGACGACCGCACACGGGAAATCTCGGAAAAAAATGAGGCCCTTCAGCGCGGCAACCGGGCACTGGTCAGAGCAAAGGAAGACGCCGTTCGCCGGGCCAGGGCACGGGCCAACTTCCTCGCCAGCATGAGCCACGAAATCCGTACGCCACTCAATGGGGTTCTGGGTATGCTTGGCCTGGCACTGGAAGGCGATCTGGAGCCGGCCCAGCGTAACCGATTGGAGATCGCGCTCAATGCGGGCCAAAGCCTGCTCGGACTGCTGAACGATATCCTCGACATTTCCAAGGTCGAGGCCGGAAAGCTGAGCCTTGAGAACATTCCCTTCAGTGTGCGCAACCTGATAGAGGAATGCGCGACACTGCATTCCCAACAGGCCCGGCGCAAGAACATAGACGTGGTAACCGATATTGAATGCGATCTGCCCGAATCCTTACTTGGCGACCCGACCCGTACCCGGCAGGTTCTCAATAACCTGCTGAGCAACGCCATCAAGTTCACCGAACAGGGCAGCGTCCGTATTCGCGCCACCCGCTTTAATGGCAATCTGCGGATTGATGTTATTGATACCGGTATTGGTATGTCCAAGGAGGGGTTGCACCGAATCTTTTCGCCGTTTTCCCAGGCAGATGCCGACACTACCCGACTGTATGGTGGAACAGGCCTCGGCCTGACCCTCTGCCGACAGCTGGTTGAACGAATGCATGGCCAGATTCTGGTGGATTCTGAAGAGCGCCGGGGCACGCATTTCACCGTAAACCTGCCTCTACCGGTTCATAACAACGCAAAACCGGGATTAACGCCGGCCGATATACCCGCAGTAGTCAGAACCTCTGGCGTGGATATGGGAATATCCCATGACCACCCGCACCGCCTGCCTATCGAGAGCCAGCTCAGGGCCTGGAACATTCCGGTGCGCGAGGCAGCCCGCAATGGTGGCGGCATCCTTGTAGTCGCGGCCGACAAGGACAGCGATGCCGACCAGCAACTGAGGGCCCAATGGTCGGGGGTCGGAGTCATTCTGGTCGACAGGGACGGCTCGGCAGCGGCTTCCGGTAATCAGCAGATACTGACCATGCCCCTCCGGCGCGACCAGCTCTTTCGCACACTCTGCGCCGCGGCAGGGCTGAAGCCGGCAACGGCAGGCTCAGAAACAGGTCTGGAGGCAAGCGCCGCCGTTACAAGGTCTCTGAACCTGTTGCTGGTGGAGGACAACCAGGTCAATCAGGTGGTTGCCAGCAGCATGCTCCGGAAACTGGGCCACCGGGTCACCCTGGCAGAGAACGGCAAACGGGCACTGGAGGCACTGAAGGCGGGAGGATTCGATGTTGTGCTGATGGATTGCCAGATGCCGGTCATGGATGGCTATGAAGCCACCCGCAAGATCCGCGAAAACGCTCAGTGGCGGGACTTACCGGTCATTGCCGTCACCGCCAATGTCATGCAGAGAGACCGGGATGATTGCCTCGAATCCGGGATGAACGATTACATTACCAAACCCTACAACCGGGCCGACCTGAAATCGGTTATTGATCGCTGGGCTCCCCCCGAGCCTCAAGAAGGCTGAGTACCGCACGCAGCTCCTCACGAAGTGCCACGATGCGCTCCTCGTCAATACCCGTGCCACACAATAATCGCTCAGGAATCTCCCGTGCCTGCCGGCGCATGGCTATGCCTTTCTCCGTTGGGGCTACTGCAACCACCCGCTCGTCGGCAGTATTCCGCTGACGGGTAACCAGATCCCGCTCAGCCAGTCGTTTCAGCAACGGAGTCAGGGTGCCGGAATCCAGACGCAACCGATTCCCCAGATCTGACACCCGCACTACGCTTCCTTCCTGGTGAGCTTCCCAAAGCACCAGCATGACCAGATATTGGGGATAGGTGAGATTGAGTTCCGCAAGCAAGGGGCGGTAGCGGGCGGTTACCGCCCGATTGGCCGCGTAGAGAGCGAAACACAGCTGATTATCAAGAGCCAGTACGTCGTCGTCAGTACTCATGATTTACAGCATTTTCTCAATGTCTGCACGAATGGCGGAAGGTCTGGTTGTGGGCGGATAACGGCCCACCACTTTGCCCTCACGGTTAACCAGAAACTTGGTGAAGTTCCACTTTACCGCCTCGGACCCCAACAACCCCCTGGCGTTACGCTTGAGGTAATCGAACAGGGGATGAGCATTCGGCCCGTTGACTTCAATCTTGCCAAACATGGGAAAATCCACGCCATAGTTCAGAGAGCAGAACTCGCTGATGGCCTTGTCGTCCGCCGGATCCTGGTTACGAAACTGGTTGCAGGGAAAGCCCAGCACTTCAAGCCCTTTTTCGTTCAGCTCCGTATACAGGGATTGCAGCCCTTCAAACTGAGGGGTAAAACCGCACTTGCTGGCCGTGTTGACGATCAGCAGCACCTTGCCGCGGAATTCGTCAAGGGAGTGTTCCTCGCCACGAATATCGGTTGCGGTAAAGTCGTAGACGCTCTGGCTGCTCATGATTGTTAGGCTCCTTTGTATTTTTCTCCATTATATTGCGCACAATCAGTTTTACAACCAGACCGGGCCCGATAATCCCACCAGTTCATGGAAATTATGAGCTTTGGGCGTTAAATCTCCGCTTCTGTGCCACAATTCATCACAATTGGCCTGTTGTCGCTGCCCTCTGCTCCGCTAGAATACAGGCTTGTGTCTATTAATGAGGAAATCCCGGGCTTATGCAGAACTATCTCAAATCCGCCAAGCTGGATAACGTGTGTTACGAGATACGTGGCGTGGTTCTGCGCGAGGCCCGCCGTCTTGAGGAAGAGGGCCACCGGGTACTCAAGCTGAACATCGGTAACCCTGCCGCTTTCGAGCTGGACGTTCCAGAGGAGATCCAGCAGGACGTTATCTACAACATGCACCTGGCTCAGGGATACGTGGAGTCCAAGGGGTTGTTCTCTGCTCGCAAGGCAGTGATGCACTACTGCCAGCAACGAGGCATCGACAAGGTGGATATCGACGATATTTTCCTTGGCAATGGCGTTAGCGAGATGATCGTGATGTCCATGCAGGCCCTGCTGAACACTGGCGACGAAGTACTGATTCCAGCCCCGGATTATCCCTTGTGGACTGCCGCTGTCACCCTGTCGAGCGGCAAACCGGTGCACTACCGCTGCGATGAGGCGCAGGAATGGTTCCCGGACATTGATGATATCCGCAAGAAGATCACCCGGCGCACCCGCGCGATCGTGCTTATCAACCCCAACAACCCGACCGGGGCGGTCTATTCCCGAGAGTTGCTGGAACAGGTCGTGGAACTGGCGCGACAGCACAACCTGATCGTGCTGTCGGATGAGATCTACGACAAGATTCTCTACGACGGCACTGAGCATATTCCCACCGCCTCACTGGCGGACGACGTGCTGTTTTTCACCTATAACGGGTTGTCCAAAAACTACCGAGCCGCCGGTTACCGCTCCGGCTGGATGATCATCAGCGGTGCCAAACACCGGGCACGGGATCTGATCGAGGGCATCGAAATGCTCTCCAACATGCGCCTGTGTGCCAACGTTCCGGCCCAGCTTGCCATCCAGACGGCCCTGGGTGGCTACCAGTCCATTGAAGATCTGGTGGCTCCGGGCGGTCGCCTGTTCGAACAGCGGGAAACCGCCTGGAACCTGCTCAACGATATCCCCGGGATCAGTTGCGTGAAGCCAAAAGGCGCTCTCTACCTGTTCCCCAGGCTGGACCCGAAGCGATTCCCCATCGTCAATGATGAAAAGCTGGTACTGGACCTGTTACTGCAGGAACGCATCCTGCTGGTTCAGGGGTCCGCCTTCAATATTGATGATAAACAGCACCTGCGCGTGGTCTTCCTGCCCCGGGAAGACACATTGGAAGACGCTATGAAGCGTCTGGCCCACTTCCTGTCTTCCTACCAGCTGTAACAGGGGGACTTATGGCGGATATTCATATTGAAGAATTCTACAAGGATGCCGCAATCGCGCTGGTACAGCTCTACAACGCCTTTCCCCGTCGCATAAACGTTTTCGTGGAGGACATTGCCGGCGCTGATGAACCCGACGAATTCGGGCTCCACAGCAAGCGGCACATGGCCTGTTTCGGAACCCTGCTCTGGCTGGCGGAGGAAGGCCTGCTGCGTTACGTCGATACCATCCGCCAGGAAGCCCTCGACCAGGCCGTGCTCACACAACAGGCCTTTGTGCGCATGAGTTCACCGGCCAGCCCGGATCTCCAGGAACAGGAAGTCGCCGCCGGCGGCGCCGAACTGCCGCCGGCCATCCGTGAGGACTTCTCTACCCATATCCACATGCTCCGCACAGCGCTCCGCAGTGGCAGTTCCGCAAAGATCAGCAGGGTGATGCAGGCAACCTTTTTCCGCGACAGTGACGATCATTAAATTGGTGTTAGCCTGTTGAAACCGGAAACACAGGCCACATAAAGCTGTCAGATACAGACTGCCGCGTGTGGCTGATGATTCAACAAGGAATTCTGGATGCGTATTCTGCTGTTTCTTGCGACTAACCTGGCCGTTATTCTTGTTGCCAGCTTTACCCTCAAATTGCTTGGTGTCGACAGTTACCTGGCCCAGAACGGGATCCAGTATGACTCCCTGCTGGCTTTTGCCGCCGTTTTCGGCTTTGCCGGTGCGATCATATCGCTGCTGATTTCCAAGCCAGTAGCCAAATGGAGCACCAAGGCCAGGGTCATCGAGTCCCCCAGAACACCGGCCGAGCGCTGGCTGGTGGATACGGTGCAAAACCTGGCTAAAAATGCCGGCATCGGCATGCCGGAAGTGGCCATCTTCCCGGCGTCCCAGTCCAACGCATTTGCCACGGGGTGGAACAAGAACAACTCTCTGGTGGCTGTCAGTGAGGGACTGCTCCACCGCTTCAACAAGGATGAGATTCGCGCGGTGCTGGGCCACGAGATCGGCCACGTAGCCAACGGAGACATGGTAACACTTGCCCTGATTCAGGGTGTGGTGAACACCTTCGTGATTTTCGCATCCCGGGTGATTGGCTCATTTGTGGACCGCGTGATCTTCAAGAACGAAAGTGGCCACGGTATCGGTTTTTTCGTGGTGAGTATTGCTGCGGAAATCGTACTGGGCATTCTTGCCAGCACCATTGTGTTCTGGTTCTCCCGCCGCCGTGAGTTCCGGGCCGACATTGCCGGCGCCCAACTGGCAGGCCGTGGCGCCATGATCAACGCCCTGGCCCGGCTCAAACAGGAAAGTGAGGTGCCGGACCAGATGCCGGACAGCCTGCAGGCATTCGGCATCAACCGCGGCGCAAGAGCCGGTATCAGCGCCCTGTTCATGACGCATCCGCCGCTGGAAAGCCGGATAGCGGCTTTGCAGAAGGCACAGCTGTAACCGCGAGAGAGGCTAGAGCTTCAGTTTGAAGCCAAGGGCGCGGAACGTGTCCTGCATGGACTTGCTGGTGCCCTTGAGCTGGATCTTTACACTGGAGAATTCCCGCCGCACCGGGTAGTCCCGCCGCAGCCGGTCGAAGGCCGGCCCCCGTTCGTCGGCCGGCAACGCCATTGCCAGGCGCATCCGTGCGTCATCCCTGCGGGGGTCATAGCAGGCACGTATGGCAATGTTTGCCGAGTCCATTTCCTGCGCCGCACTGGTGAAAGACAGCTTGGCCAACGCTGGCTCTGGCAAAAACTGGCCGGCCTTTTTGCGGGCAGGAAGGCCCATGTACCGACTTAGCGCCTGGTACACCATCTCACTACCCTGCACCTTGCCTTCAAGGCTGTAGCCCGCGATATGTGGCGTTGCAAGCCAGACCTTTTCCAACAGCTCGGCGTGAATGCGCGGCTCCTGCTCCCAGACGTCCAGGACGACGGCAGGCGCATTGGGTGCGTCCAGGCGCGACAACAGGGCTGAGGTATCAATCACCTCGCCCCGGCTGGTATTGATCAGCAGTTGATGCTCCTTCAGCGCGGACAAACGTTCCTGCCCGAACAGGTGCAGCGTGGCATGGTCGCCTTCCCGGGTGAGAGGCGTGTGCAGGGTAACCACGTCGCAGGCCATGGCCTCTTCCAGGCTGACAAAATCCGGACTGTCATCGCCCTCCCGCTCAGCGCGGGGAGGATCACAACACAGGACATCAAAACCCAGCCGCTCCAGCTTGTGAGCCAGCTCACCACCAACATTGCCGGCACCCACAATGCCCACACTGAGCTTCGACCAGTCGGCTACGCCCCGGCGCTCGGCATGCAATGAGATCACCGACATCACATACTCAACCACGCTGTTGGCATTACAACCTGGCGCAGCGGAGAAGGTGATGCCACTGGACGCCAGCCATTGCTGATCCACGTGATCTGTACCAATGGTGCAGGTGCCGACAAAGCGTACACGACTGCCTTCAAGCAGGGCCTGATTGACCCGGGTCACCGAACGAACCAGCAGGATATCCGCATTCTGCACGTCAGAAGCCGACAATGTGCGGCCCGAGACACGGTGTATCTCACCGATATCCCCGAAAAAAGAATCCAGCAATGGTATGTTTTCGTCCGCTACTATCCGCATGATCCTGCTTCCCGGCCCGTTAGTTCCTGCGTTGACGCTGGTTGCCACTACGACCGCCCTGGCTGCGGTTGCCCTGGGGGCGCCTGCCACCACGCTTGCGGGTGATTGGCGGTTTGGCGAGTGCGGTCATCAGCTCTTGGTCAGGAACGGCTGTGGTGAGCTTCTGGCTGATATAGGATTCGATAGCAGGCAATGAAAACGAGTCGTCCTCACTGGCGAAGCTGACGGAGACACCATGCTTGCCCGCACGCCCGGTACGCCCGATACGGTGAACATAGTCCTCGGCATTATCGGGAAGATTATAGTTGAAAACATGGGTCACGCCGTCAACGTGGATACCACGCCCGGCCACATCGGTGGCAACCAGCACCTGGATGCTGCCCTCCTTGAACTGCTCCAGCGTCTTGAGGCGCTTGTTCTGGGCGATTTCACCAGACATGAGTGCCACTTTAACGCCCTGGTTCCGCAAGTCCTCATCAAGATCACGACACTGGTCACGCCGATTGGCAAACACGAGCGCCTTCTCCACTTCCGGACGCCGAAGGTAATTCACCAGAACCGGCAGCTTCTCGTCCTCGCCTACCAGGTAGACAGTCTGCTTCACACGCTCGGCGGTTTTCTGTTCTGGCTCGATTTCCACAAACTCAGCGTTGCGGGTCCACATGGAGGCGAGGTTGAGCACGTCCTGATTGAAGGTGGCGCTGAACAGCAGTGTCTGGCGCTCTTCTTTGGGGGTACATTTGCGGATGATACGCTTCACATCGGGAATGAACCCCATATCCAGCATTCGGTCAGCTTCATCCAAGATCAGGATATCCAACTGGTCGAGAAAAACATCCTGGGACCCCAGGAAGTCAATCAGCCGGCCCGGCGTCGCCACCAGGATGTCAACAATTTCGTTCTGCAACTGGTCACGCTGCTTGTCGTAGTTCATTCCACCTACGACGGTAACCACGTTGTGGCCGGTGTAGCCGCACAGCTGCTCCGCATCCTTGGCAATCTGCATCGCCAGCTCCCTGGTAGGGGCCAGGGCAAGCACTCTGGGCTCCGAAGCAAATCGGTCCTTTGCGGGAACAGGTGTTTCCAGCATGCTTTGAATGGCGGTAATCAGAAAGGCGGCGGTCTTCCCGGTCCCGGTCTGTGCCTGGCCGATCAGATCCTGGCAGGCCAGTGTAAACGGTAGCGTTTCCGCCTGAATCGGCGTGCAATGCTCGAAACCGATATCGGTAATGGCGTCGAGTACTCGCTGGTCCAGGTTGAGATCCTTGAAACGGGTCTTGCCGGCTTCGGGTGCGTCAGATGTCATATTGCTTCAATTTACCTCGGTGTCTGTCGTGGAACATACGGGCATAAGGCGCCTGGCGTCTTTATTCCAGGCTTCGTAAAAGTCAGCCCCGGTTCCATAAAATGTGCTGAGCGTCTGAAAGAACATGTCAGCGCGAGCCGGCAAGCCATCTTCCAGGTAATCGTTAGCCTGCGCCGTCACATTCCTGCGAAAGGCATCTTCATCCCATGCGCCGTTGCCTGCCAGATTGTCGACGCTGATGTGAAATCGTGCGCCTGCGGCAACGGAAAACAGCCATTCCAGGGCCTGGGGTTTTATTTCCGCCTTTTCGAAAGCCTGTTGCTGCTCTCTGCTGCGGCCGTCCGGGCAGTACCAGTAACCAAAATCCCGGAGCGTGCGCCGGTGTTCTCCGGCAATGCACCAGTGGCTGATTTCATGCAGTGCACTGGAAAAATAGCCGTGCGCAAAAATAATCTGTGCGAAGCTGTCAGGCTTCGTCGCCGGCACATATTCGGGTTCATCGCCGCCGCTGACCAGAACAGTCCGGTATTTTTCCCGGAACAGGTCATTAAACAGCATGATAAGATCGTCTGGATCATGTCTCATGGGACCGGTATTGTGCGACTTTAGACGATTCAATACCAGAGGGAACTTTTGCCTGGCAACTGTGTCCATTGCAACCTGAAGCGGCGCTGTCTCAACCTCTCCGGATTCAGCGCTGGTCAACACCTGATCCACCAATGGTACGTTATTGACTATGACCGGCAGCAGCACGACCTTATGCAGTAATTCCCTTCCCCGGGTTTTAAGCCGTTTAATCCTGTTTCTGGCATTGTCCTTTCTCTCAACATTAACCGCCGGTGCCGGCAACTCACTGTTTGGCAATGGCAATGACTTTCTTCCGGTTGATGAAGCCCTGCCCTTCAGCTTTACCGCAGAGAACGGTGCTGTGGTGCTGTCGTGGAACATTGCGCCGGATCACTATCTTTATGAGGGGCGCATCAGTGTCAGCAGTAACACAGAGGGTGTTGAGCTGGGTGAGCCTGAGTTTTCTTATACCGGTACCGACACGGAGGATGAGTTCTTTGGCAAAGTCACAGTATTCTACGAGCCGGTCGAAGCCCGGGTTCCTGTAAAGGTTCCCGAAGGCATCCGCGAAGCCCAGCTGCAGGTGACTTATCAGGGCTGCGCAAGCGCCGGGCTCTGTTATCCGCCCCAGACCCGGGACGTACTCTATTACGCCAGCGCTGAAGCCGATTCACTATCGGTATCAGCCAGTGGCCCAGGGAGTGCGACCTCTTTGGGCAATAGCCTGCCCGGCCCCGAAAATACTTCCACGGCAACAGGCCTGGCTGGTTTCCTTGCCAATCAGTCCACGCTGGTCATTGCCGGCCTGTTTCTGCTGCTGGGACTGGGGCTGACATTCACTCCCTGCGTCCTGCCAATGGTACCGATCATCTCCTCCCTGGTGTCCTCCCGCAACACCAGCACAACGGCCCACGCCCTTCTGCTTTCCACCAGTTATGTACTTGGCATGGCCCTCACCTACGCAGCGGCCGGGGTGATCACCGGTTTGCTGGGGGCAAGTTTCAATCTGCAGGCCCATCTGCAGTCTCCCTGGGTTCTAGGCGTTTTCGCAACGCTGTTCGTGATATTTGCCCTGTCCATGTTCAATCTGTTCGAGATTCAGCTGCCACGGTTTATCCGCGAGCCTCTCGATAACGCCAGCCATCGCCTCACAGGCACCCGCGTCGCGAGCATTTTCGGTATTGGCGCCCTGTCGGCCCTGATTGTTTCCCCGTGTGTGTCCGCCCCGCTGGCCGGGAGCCTGTTATACATCAGTACCACCCAGGATGCGGTAATTGGTGGTGTTGCTCTGTTTTCCCTCGGCCTGGGTATGGGCCTTCCCCTGATTCTGGTAGCGGTTGGAGGGCGTAAACTGCTGCCGACAACGGGCCACTGGATGAACGTTGTCAAGGCCTTCTACGGAGTCATGCTGCTGGCTGTCGCAATCTGGCTAATCGAAAGAATAGTACCAGGGTGGGCGGCACTGACGCTGTGGGGACTGCTTGTGGCCATTACAGGTGTACAGCTGGGTGCCTTTGACGCCGCGAAGGCTGGCTGGGAACGCACTCGCAAGGGCATGGGGCTGGTCCTGTTTGCCTATGGCATAGCGCTGCTTGCCGGCGCTGTCTCCGGCGCCAGTGATCCCCTCAGGCCACTCGCGGCCTTCACAGCTTCCAGTCAGCCTTTGGCGGGAACCTCCTCCGCCGCGGCAGTCACACACGCGGAGTTTATCCGGCTCGACTCTCCTGCGGATATTCGTAACGAACTGCAACAGGCCAGCCGCACAGGGACACCGGTAATGCTCGATTTTTACGCCGACTGGTGCATCTCCTGTAAAGTCATGGAACGCAACGTCTTCAGTGACCGAAACGTTATCCAGGCGCTGGCGCCCTACAAACTCCTGCAACTGGACATGACGGATAACACGCCGGAACAGCAGGCTCTGCTGGACGAGCTTGGCCTTTTCGGCCCGCCGGCCATCCTGTTTTTCAATAACAGTGGCGCAGAGATGGAAGCCGCTCGCGTGCTGGGGGAGATGGACCGGGACCAGTTTCTGGGCCACCTGGATGCACTGGGCACTTCCAGCAGGCCCGGTCAGGGTTGATCACTCCCCACGGCGGATAAAGAACACGAATTCTTTTTCATCTTCACCGCTATACACCAGTTCATGGTCAAGAAACTGGCAGAAACGCGGAATGTCCCGGGTTGTCGAAGGGTCCGTTGCCACCACTTTCAACACCGCCCCCGGGCTGATCTCAACAATCCGGTTGTGCAACATCATGACCGGCTCGGGGCAAAACAGCCCCCGGGCATCCAGCTCTGCATCATAATCTGGCTGTCCCAACGTCTGTCCTCCTGAAATTCAACCTGAAATTTGAAAAATACGTGCTAAATTATTGTTTATAGGTGCCAAAATTATACGAGGTAAACAATGATCCGGGTACTGATTGAACGCCATATTGCCGAATCACTTGAAGCTGCTTATGAGGAGAGATCCCGTAAGGTTCTCCAGAACGCCGTAAGCGCGCCGGGCTTTGTCTCCGGCGAGACACTGGTTGATTCCCACGATGCCAATCATCGGTTCACCCTCGCCAACTGGCGCTCGGAGTCAGACTGGCAGCGCTGGTATCTGTCCGATGAGCGCCGGGAGCTGATGGCGGAACTGATCCCCATGATGGACCGTGACGAAATTATAACAGTGCTTCACCACGCCGACTGAGGGCTGGGATCAGCAGCCTGATAGTCAGTCCAGGCGCTCCACGAAGCAGGTAATTTCCTCACGGTCATGATAGAGGTGGCGGGCCCTGATACGGAAGGTCATTTCCGTCCGGCCCAGTCCCTGCTCCAGAATATCCCGGCAAATCAACCACTCGTCGTACCGTTTTTTCATCGGAAGCTTGAGGTTGAACACCGTGTAACGACAGAGCTTCTGATTCAGCCATTCCACCGCCATTGCCGCGGTACGGCGAGGGTGATCCACGATATCGCAGACCATCCAGTCCACCCCTCGCCTGGGTCGCCACTGATAGCCATCGGCCTCTACATGCTCAACATGACCTGAAGCCATGAGCTCGCTATTCATCGGCCCGTTATCAACTGCGGCTACCATCATACCCTGCCTGACCAGCTGCCATGTCCAGCCACCCGGCGCCGCCCCCAAGTCCACCGCCTGCTTTCCGCCACCCAGATAGTCAAGCTCTGACTCCGGTGACAGAAACACTTTCCAGGCTTCTTCCAGTTTAAGCGCTGAGCGGCTTGGCGCGGCAGCCGGCAAGCGCAGGCGGGGAATGCCACTGACGAAACGGGCCCGGTTATCTGCCAGACTCACACCAGCAATAACCCTGTCAAAACTCAGCAGCAACAATTCCAGCCGGGCTGGCAATTCCGCTTTGGGGTCGGGCTGCAGCAGTCCAGCCCCTCGCAGCCCCCTGGAGAGCGGCGATACCCATTTACGGGCGAAATTACCAAGGTCCGGATCACTGTTGTTTTCAGGCAAACGTATTTCCACTCGCGCGCAGGCCGGAAATTCTGCCTCCGCCAGCTTCAGCCCTTGGATCACCGCGCCCACACGGTCCGCAGCCGGCAAGGGTATGCCAGCCAGAACCACAAACCAGTCCCTGACAAAAACCAGCGTGTGGATAGAAACGCGGGCCAGCAGCGTATCCGCAAGCGCCGGGCCGGGAAGATTGAAAATAACAAACCCCTGGGAGTTCCCTGGCTCAAAGTAGCCGTAAACACCTTGGGCAGCAGCGGTATCGGTAAGCTCCCGGCCAGCCTCGGTTTCGAAGCCCGGTCGGCAGAAGGCAATTAATTGTTCCATCCGTCACCTGCAGCGGGTTCACATCGGGAACCCTTAAATTTGAATCTGTTTAACATCCACACGGCCCGCAATTGGCTACACTGTTCAGCTTCCCGTTGGCAGGAATACCTTTAATGCTGCTGTACCTGCGTTGTTTCATACCGTTTGTCGCATTACTACTTGCCACAGATGTGGCCGTCGCAGCCCATCCGGCGCAAACGGAACACTGCCCGCCATTGGAGGCCAACGACCCGCAGCAAAGAGCATCGCTGATGGACCACGTATGCTACCTCAGCGCCACACCCGGGGAGCCTGCGCACTCGGCCAGTAATCCAGCAGAACTGTCGGCTGACTCACTCTGGAAAGCCGCCAATGGCCATGACCTGGTGTTCAGTCACACCAACGCGGTTTACTGGGTCCGCCTAAACGTGCGCAATTCCGGCGCCACACGACAGCTGTGGTACCTCAAGCTTAACTACCCGCTGCTGGATGAAGTTACCTTCTGGCAGGCCGGCGAGGACGTGACAGAAGCCATTGCCACCGGAGACCAGTATCCGTTTATGT
Organism: Marinobacter sp.; assembly: GCF_039977835.1. Lineage (GTDB taxonomy): Bacteria > Pseudomonadota > Gammaproteobacteria > Pseudomonadales > Oleiphilaceae > Marinobacter. Next base: position 310,065 of record NZ_JBDWCL010000072.1, read on the forward strand.
CGCGGGGCATAGATTACCGGTATTTCCTGCTCCCCGTCACGCTAGGCGGCAACGAGAACACGACCATTACCATCCGCATCCAAAGCAGTGGCGCCCTCAATGTTCCCCTGTCGCTGGAAACGCCTGCGGCGACCATTGCCCAAAGCAATCACCTCACTCTGGTTCACGGGCTTTTCTACGGCGCCCTACTGGTATTTTCTGCGTTCAACCTGTTGCTGTTCTTCAGCTCTGGCACCGCCTACTACTTCTACAACGCCTTTTATATGGCCTCACTGGGCCTTTTCCTGTTTGCCATGGGGGGCTTTGCCAACCAGTATTTCTGGCCCGACAGCACAGGCTTTGCCAATACCTCAATCCCCATGCTGATGTCGATCAGCTCCCTGGCAATGACCCTTTTTGGCCGTTCATTTCTGGAGGTTCATCCTCACTCCCGTGCCGACCGGGTACTTAAAGGTCTGGCACTGGTCAGCCTGGCTCTGCTCGCCTTCGCATTCATGTTGCCTTACAACAAATCCATTGTGCTGAGCACCACTGTTGCGCTGATGATTATTGCCAGTCTGTTTGTGATCGGGCTTGTCCGCTGGCGCCAGGGGTATCTGCCCGCCAAGTGGTACGTCATGGCATGGTCGGGAATGCTGGCGGGAGCTCTCATATACTCGCTTGCGGCGTTCGGATACCTCGCTGATTTTCTGGCACGGGAGATCTTCATGCAGGTGGCGGTTGGCGCCCAGGTGATTCTTCTGAACTATGCCATGGTTCAGCGGTGGCGACTGCTGAACCAGAAGCTGCTGGATGTGGAGCAGAATGCCCGCACCAACCTGGAGCTCAAGGTGCATGAGCGCACCGCCCAGCTGCGCAATACCATGAGAGAGCTGGAGCGAGCCAACCGGCAGTTGGCCACACTCAGCCTTAACGATGCACTGACCGGGCTACACAACCGGCGCCACCTCGACAACCTGTTACCTGAGTTGTGCGCAGAGTCCCGTCGCAGCGGTCTGCCGCTGACCATCGCGCTGCTCGACGCGGATCATTTCAAGGCAGTGAACGATGATTGGGGGCACGATTTCGGAGACCAGTGCCTGCAGCATATGGCCGACATACTCCGGCGCCACGTCAAGCGGCCAAGGGACGTGGCAATCCGTTTCGGAGGCGAGGAGTTTGCCATACTGTTGCCGGGGACCGGCTCTGACGGAGCGTGCAGGCTGTGCGAGCAGATACTGGAAGACCTGGCCGGTAGTCGGATAACGACCGGCAGTGGAGAGTCTGTCATCCTGACCATGAGCGCAGGTGTCGCAACCCTGGCCACAGGAGAGGACGAAAGAGAGCTCTTCCGACGTGCAGATGACGCTCTTTACCGGGCCAAAGCGGCCGGCAGGAACCGGGCGGAACAATCGGAACCGGAACCTTCCTGACTTACTTCCCACGGCGCATAAAATCTGCAGCCATGCTGGCCGCCTGCCTGATCAACTCTTCCTGGGTCTCCGGTTGCCGGGCCAGTGGATGGTAGTCGTGGTCTCCGCCTTCGAGCCATGAGAGGCAGAGGTTCCTCTCTGAGCCCGGCCCTTGCGCCTCTACTTCGTGCTTCCGGCCAAAGGCGTCACGGGTGCCCTGAATAATCTGAAGTGGACGCTGCAGATCCCCGAAATGCGATGTCCGCCAACGATCCGGCTTACCCGGGGGATGAAACGGGTAACCGAAACAGACCGCGCCGCAAACTTCAGACGGTATATCCGCTTCCGCAATAACATGACTGGCCATTCTCCCACCCATGGACTTGCCACCGATATACAGAGGGCTCCCGTCACCAGGCGCGGCCAACGCGGTCGCTATGGCCCTGCGAAAACAGCTCAACAACACGGGCTGCCGGTCCGGAGGCCTTTTCCGGCCATCCTGACGGCGTTTTTCCATGTATGGAAACTCAAACCTCAGCGTGCTCACTCCCTCTTCGGCTAGCCCTGAAACCAGCCTCTCCATGAAGACCGAGTCCGCCGGCGCGCCTGCTCCGTGTGCCAGCAACAGGCGGACCCTGGCGGGCCCTTGCCGCGCTTCAGACTTGTAAAATGTTACCGAATCCACTAGACCTCCCGATAAGGGCTCATATTGGTAGCTGGGACATCCTTTCACCGCGACCGGTTCTGCACCGCCCAGGTGCATTCCCAAATACTCTAATATATTCGCCATGTTACTGATTTAGCCGTATTTGACAGGGCTGGCGAGTTGATCTGAGTCATTGCAAACAGATAATGCTTTCTCCATACTTGCGCCCGCATCTTTCCCACTCTGAACCCATTGGTAAGGCTATGAGCACAGTAAATCCAAACCTGACATACAACTACAAGGTGGTAAGGCAGTTTGCCATCATGACGGTGGTATGGGGGATTGTAGGTATGGCCCTGGGCGTGCTGATTGCAGCACAACTGGTCTGGCCCGCCCTCAACCTCGACCTGCCCTGGACCCATTTTGGCCGTTTGCGGCCGTTGCATACCAATGCCGTTATCTTCGGCTTTGGCGGAAGCGCACTGTTCGCGACAGCCTACTATGTGGTGCAGCGCACCTGTCAGGCCCGTCTTTTCTCAGACGGACTTGCCGCGTTCACCTTTTGGGGCTGGCAGGCCATCATCGTGGCGGCAGCCATTACCCTGCCAATGGGTTTGACCACCTCCAAGGAGTATGCCGAGCTTGAATGGCCCATCGACATTGCCATCGCGGTGGTCTGGGTATCCTATGCTCTGGTCTTTTTCGGAACAATAATGAAGCGCAGCACGCCACACATCTACGTGGCCAACTGGTTCTATGGTGGCTTCATACTGACGGTTGCCGTACTGCATATCGGCAACAGCATGGCCCTGCCCGCAACCGCCTTCAAGTCCTATTCTGCGTATGCCGGTGTCACTGATGCCATGATGCAGTGGTGGTACGGCCACAACGCCGTGGGGTTCTTCCTCACCGCAGGCTTCCTCGGCATGATGTACTATTTCGTGCCCAAACAGGCCAACCGCCCTGTTTACTCCTATCGTCTGTCGATCGTCCACTTCTGGGCACTGATCGCCACCTACGTCTGGGCCGGTGGTCACCACCTGCACTATTCCGCACTGCCGGACTGGGCACAGACCGCGAGCATGGTAATGTCCCTGATTCTGCTGGCACCTTCCTGGGGCGGCATGATCAACGGCATGATGACCCTGTCAGGCGCCTGGCACAAACTCCGCACCGATCCGATCCTGCGCTTCCTGGTGGTATCCCTGTCGTTCTACGGCATGTCTACCTTTGAAGGCCCGATGATGTCCATCAAGACCGTGAACGCGCTGTCGCATAATACTGACTGGACCATTGGTCACGTCCACTCCGGCGCCCTGGGCTGGGTTGCCATGATCAGCATCGGCGCCATCTATCACCTGATTCCCAAACTGTGGGGCCTCCAGGCCATGTACAGCACCGCCATGATTAACGTGCACTTCTGGCTGGCAACGGTCGGCACTGTGCTCTATATCGTCGCCATGTGGGTGAACGGCATCATGCAAGGCCTTATGTGGAGAGCCGTCAACGAAGACGGCACACTGACCTACAGTTTTGTCGAGTCGCTCGAGGCATCCTATGCGGGTTACTTTGTTCGGTTCTTCGGCGGCGTGATATTCCTGTCGGGCATGCTGATCATGGCCTATAACGTGTACATGACCGTGCGTCAGAAAGAAGCCGTTGCTCAGAACAATACAGCAGCGCAAGCGGCGTAACGGGAGACATTACTGATGAAACACGAAATCGTTGAAAAAAACCTCGGGATAATGATCGTACTGATCATCCTCACCATCAGTGGTGGTTTCCTTGCCGAAGTGGTGCCGTTGTTCTTTATAGAAGAGACCAATGAGCCGGTAGAAGGCCTGGAACCGCTGTCCGCCCTGGAACTGGAAGGCCGGGATATCTATATCCGTGAAGGCTGCCATGTCTGCCATACCCAGCAGATCCGTCCGTTCCGCGCCGAAACCGAGCGCTATGGCCACTACTCGGTTGCCGGTGAATTTGTCTATGACCGCCCTTTCCTGTGGGGCTCCAAACGTACCGGCCCGGATCTTGCCCGGGTTGGCGGCCGTTACTCTGACGCCTGGCAGCGCCAGCACCTTTACGATCCACGCAGCGTGGTACCGGAGTCCAACATGCCGGCCTTTCCCTGGCTGTTCGAGGACCGCATCGACCATACCGACACGGAAGCCAAGCTGAAAACGCTCCGGACACTGGGTGTACCTTATACAGACGAGCAGGTTGCGACAGCCGCTGACGAAGTAAAAGGCAAATTCGAAATCGAAGCTCTGGTCGCGTACCTGCAACAGCTTGGTACCGTGATTTCAGAGAAGCGGTGATCCCATGGATATAAACGAGTTACGCGGCATTCACACACTGGTCATCATGGCCATGTTTCTGGGCATCATCTGGTGGGCATACAGCGCTCACCGGAAGAAAGCCAATGACGAAGCAGCCCACCTGCCCTTCGACGATGAAGAAGTTGAAAAGCGTACTCTTGAACAGGAAAAGACGGAGAAAAAACGATGAGTACCTTCTGGAGCATCTGGATCAGCGTGATCGTGCTCGGTACCGTGTTCGGTTGTTGGTGGCTTCTTCTTGCCACTCGCAAAAGCCAGACCACTGATACTGAAACAGACAAGACTGTGGGACATTCCTTCGATGGTATCGAAGAGTACGACAACCCGCTGCCCAAGTGGTGGTTCTATCTGTTCGTTGCCACGTGCATTTTCGCGCTTGGCTATCTGGCACTCTATCCTGGCCTGGGCAACTTCAAAGGCCTGCTGGGATGGACTTCCACCAACCAGTGGGAGGCCGAGGTCCAGCAAGCTGATGCCAGGTACGGCGAACTCTACGCGAAGTTCGGTGATACGCCGGTTCCACAGCTGGCAGAAAATGATGACGCCATGAGAATGGGCCAGCGGCTGTTCGCCAACAACTGCTCAGTCTGCCATGGATCTGCCGGTCGCGGGTCTCTCGGCTTCCCGAACCTGACCGACGACGACTGGCTGTACGGGGGCGACCCTGATTCAATCCTGACCACGCTTCACCAGGGTCGCAACGGCAACATGCCCGCCAAGGGCACCATGCCGAACATGACCAATGAGCAGGTCGACCAGGTGGTCAACTTTGTCCTGAGTTACAGTGGTCGTGAAAAGGACGCCGAAGCAGCACGCCAGGGTAAAGAGGTCTATGCCCAGGCCTGCGTGGCCTGTCATGGTCCGGAAGGTAAGGGCAATCAGGCTCTTGGGGCACCAGATCTGACGGACAACACCTGGCTCTACGGTTCCACCTACGACTGGATCAGGGAGACCGTTGTTAATGGCCGTCAGAACCAGATGCCCGCACAGGGCGGCCGGCTCTCTGATGATCAGATCCAGATCCTGGCTGCGTACGTTTACAGCCTGTCCAACTGAGTGTCCGGCCGGGGCTCGCCCCGGCCCGGTCTGCTCAACCCTGTGTCTGCCTCCGCGGGCACAGGCTTGAGAAGATCCCCTGCCCCACAGATCTCTGTGATACGGGCGCCACATCATCGGGAGGTTAACGATGAGCAGTGAGATTCCGGTCAAACAGGTTGACCCATCCTCTGACGCCTCCGACAAAAAAAACAACAACGCCGGAACTGTCGAGCTATACGCCAGCCGCAAGAAGATCTATGTGAAAGAGGTCAAGGGCTTCTTTCAGCGTATCCGCAATGTCAGTCTGACGGCCCTGATGGGCATGTATTTCCTGTTTGTCTGGATCACCGTGGATGGCCAGCCGTTGATTCACTTTGACCTGCCAGCGCGGGAATTTCACCTCTATGGCGCCACATTCTACCCTCAGGACTTTATCCTGCTCTCCGGCATGCTGATCATCTCTGCCTTCGGCCTGTTCTTTATTACCACGCTCTTTGGCAGGGTGTGGTGCGGTTATACCTGCCCGCAAACCGTCTGGACCTTCATCTTTATGTGGGTAGAAGAGCGCATTGAGGGCAGCCGCAACAAGCGCATGAAACTGGACAAAGCGCCCCGCTCGGCTGAGAAGATTGCCAAGAAATCCGCCAAGCATTCCGCCTGGCTGCTTATCGCGCTCGCCACCGGCGTTACCTTTGTGGGGTACTTCTACCCCATCCGCGAACTGATCGCAGACCTGTTTACCCTGCAGGCGAATGGCTGGGCCTACTTCTGGGTCGCTTTCTTTACCGTTGCCACCTACCTGAACGCGGGCTGGATGCGTGAGCAGGTGTGCCTGTACATGTGCCCGTATGCCCGCTTTCAGTCCGTGATGTTCGACCCCAACACCCGCGTGGTTTCGTACGACCCCAACCGGGGAGAGCCGCGGGGCAGCCGCAAGAAAGGCGTCGACCCTGCGGAACTGGGCCTGGGCGACTGTATCGACTGTGGTCAGTGTGTCCAGGTCTGCCCGACCGGCATCGATATCCGCGATGGCCTGCAGTATGAATGCATTGGCTGTGCCCTTTGTATCGATGCCTGTGACGAAGTCATGGACAAGATGAACTATCCACGGGGTCTTATCCGCTATACCACGGAGAACGAACTTGAAGGCAAAACCTCCAAGCTCCTGCGGCCCCGAACCTTCGGCTACGGTTTGGTATTGCTGGCGATGATGGCCGCCATTACCGTCACGATCATGACGCGGGTTCCTGCACAGCTCGACGTGCTCAAAGATCGTGGGGCACCCTTTGGCTACAATGGTGAGGGCCGTATCGAGAACAGCTATACCCTGAAGATCGCCAACATGACCGAAGTACCACAGGTCTTTACAATCTCGGCCTCGGGCCTTGAGAGCATCAGAGTGCTGACAGAAACCACCGTCACCGTCGACAGCGGCGAAAACCGCTCTGTTCCGACCGTGGTGGATGTCGACCCCGAAATCATCTCGGAAAGCAACAATGCCATCATGTTCAGGATTGAATCACAATCTGACGAATCGCTGGTACTGGAAACGGAAAGCCGTTTTATTGCCCCCAATCGCTGATTCCTGGAGTCAGCAGTGTGAGATACAACTATGACTGAGAACACATCCGCAGGTCCCTGGTACCGTCAGCCATGGCTCCTGTTCCTGCTGATTTTTCCGGGAGCCGCTATTGTCTGGTGTACTGTCGCGATCACGGTCGCCCTCAACACCGACAACTCCATGGTTACCGACGATTACTCCAAGGAAGGTCGCGGCATCAATATGGAGATCGCTCGTGACCAGGCTGCGAAAGATCTCGGCCTCAGCGCCGAAATGGCCTTCAAGGAGCGGGAAATCAGCCTGTCGATGAATACTTCGGAAGGCACTTCTGATTTCCCCTACCTGATCCTCAACCTTTTCCACCCGACCATCGCGGAACGGGACCGTACTATCCAGTTTCGTGCAATGGGTGAAGGACAGTATGTGGCGAACCTCAATCAACCCATTGAGGGTCGCTGGTACTTTGATCTGCGGGGACCGGATAACAACTGGCGACTCAAAGGTGAGTCCACCCTGCCATCAGAGCATCCATTGACTCTCGGCAAGGCCTCTGAAGACCGCGGGTGAAACCCTTGAATTGCTTTCACTGCGGGGAGCCGGCACCCGGCAAACCCGCCATCACACTCGAGCTTGAGGGAGAGCTGCGTCACTTCTGCTGCCAGGGCTGCAAAGCCGTCTGCGAGACCATCCGGGCGGAGGGTCTCGACGGCTTCTATCAATTCCGTACCGAGCCGGCCGTTACACCGAAGCAGCTGACGCAATCCGAGCTCAACCGGATAACGGAACTGGACCATCCCCTGGTCCAGAAATCCTTCGTATCGCCGGTCAAGTCAGGCCAGGAAGCCACCCTGCTTATCAACGACATTACCTGCGCCGCCTGCATATGGTTGCTGGAAAATCATATGGCAAAGCAACCCGGGGTAATCTCTTTCTCCGTCAATCATAGCACTCAGCGAGCTCGCCTGGTCTGGAATCCGGAGCAGGCCAGGCTCAGTGCGTTGCTGATTGCCATCCACGAACTGGGTTATCGGGCACGCCCCTACCAGGCGGATGAGGCCGAGAAAGCACTGAAAGCAGAGCACCGGTCGGCGCTGATCCGCCTGGCCGTTGCAGGCATCGGCTCTTTCCAGACCATGATGCTGGCTTTTCCATTGTATTTTGAGCTGGTCAGCGAGCTGTCTCCGGAGTTTGTCAGCTTCTTCCGCTGGTTCAGCCTTCTGGTGGCTACCCCTGTGGTCTTCTACAGTGCGCGTCCTTTCTTTACCAACACAGTGAGAGACCTCCGTAGCCGACATCTGACCATGGATGTGCCTGTAGCCACGGCCATCGGGCTGGCCTACATTGCCAGTGCCTGGGTGACCGTATTCGGGGGCGAAGAAGTCTACTTCGAATCCGTGTGCATGTTCACGTTCTTCCTCCAGCTCGGCCGTTACATCGAAATGCAGGCACGTTACCGGGCGGGGCTGACGGGTAATGCCCTGGCTGGTTTCCAGCCAATGGTGGCCAGCCGTCTACGTGGCAACGAAAGCGAGATTATCTCGACCCATGACCTGGCCAGGGGCGACGTGATCAGAGTCAGGCCCGGGGAAACCCTGCCGGCCGACGGCATCATTGTCAGCGGCAATTCGACTCTTAATGAAGCCGCTCTGACCGGCGAGTATCTGCCGGAAACCCGCCATCCCGGGGATGAGGTGCATGCCGGCAGTGTGAACGGCGAGAACCCGCTGGAAGTGGAAGTCCGCCGCGCGGGGGGGCAGACGCGGCTGTCGGGTATCCTTCGCATACTTGACCGGGTTCAGGCGGAAAAACCACCCGTCGCACTGATGGCGGACCGCATCGCCGGTGTTTTTGTCAGCCGTATACTGATCCTCGCACCCGTCATCTGGCTTGGCTGGTGGCTGGCGGGCGCGGACAATGCCTTCGACATCACCCTGTCAGTACTGGTGGTAACCTGCCCCTGCGCCCTTTCCCTGGCCACACCAACTGCCATTACCTCGGCCACCATGCGGCTCCGGAAGCTGGGACTGCTGCCCACCCGCGGACATACGCTCGAATCTCTGAATACCATCGATACGGTCATTTTCGACAAAACCGGAACTCTGACCCGGGGTGAGCTCAGCCTCGTAGACACCCACGTGGTCGGACCCTTCGGCCGTGAGCAATGTCTTGAAATGGCAGCGAGCCTGGAGAAACACTCTGAACATCCTGTTGCCAGGGTGTTTCACCATCTGCGAAGCCCCTCCGCGCAGAACGTACAGAACCATCTCGGCGGCGGATTGTCCGGCGAACTCGACGGGCATCACCTCTACATAGGCCACAAGGATTTCGTCCAGACCAGTACGGGTCATGAGTCGCCCCCATGCGACGACCATCGGGGCATGGAAGTCTGGCTGGCGAACGACTCGCAATGGCTCGCCCGATTCACCCTGGACGACCAGCCCCGGGCGGAGGCAAAAGAAGCAGTTCAACTACTGCAACAGGCCGGGCTGCGCACAATCCTGCTCAGTGGCGACCGCTCCGGCCATGTTACGCAGATTGCGCAAGCGCTGGGTATTGATGAAGCCATCGGCCAGGCATCGCCAGAAGAAAAGCTTCAGGTTCTTGAGGATCTACGTGAGCAGGGCCGCCACATCATGATGGTAGGGGATGGACTCAACGATCTGCCCTCCATGGCAGGCGCAGGTGTGTCGGTGGCTATGGGCAGTGCCGCTGATCTGACACAGCTCAAGGCAGACGCTGTGCTGCTGAACGGGCAGCTCACCCAGCTGGCCGAAGCGCTGAAAACCGCCCAACGCACCCGTCGCATCATTCGCCAGAACATGGCCTGGGCCCTCGGCTATAACCTGTGCGCCCTTCCCCTGGCAGCAGCCGGGCTGGTACCACCCTGGCTGGCAGCCATCGGGATGTCAATCAGCTCGTTGGTCGTGGTCCTCAATGCCATGAGACTGGGGGGAGCACGGCAACGGCCGGAATCGCCCGCGCCGACGGTTGGCGCCGAGGCAACGTCCTGATACCGTGGAAGAGAAATCACCCGCAATGCTTGAGGTAGCACCGTGAAAATCGTAATGATCCTTGTTCCGGTCATGCTGGTACTCGTAGCCTTGGGCATAGTCCTGTTCTCATGGGCAGTCAAAAACGGTCAGTACGATGATCTGGACGGGCCAGCCCATCGCATCCTCTACGACGACGACAAAGACAAAATCCCGGACGACGCGAAGCAGCCACAGCAGCAGACGGCCACCCGCAATAATCGCTCTCCGGTGAACAAGGTCGAGGGTAACAATTCCGGAGACGACCAGACCTCCTGATGGGCGAAGAACTTTACCTGAGTAATTCCAGCGCCTTCCTGATCGGACTGTTGGGCAGCACGCACTGCCTGAGCATGTGTGGCGGGATCAGCGCTTCCCTGTCCATGGCCCTACCGGTAGGCAAGGGGTTTCGTCTTCGCCAGACCTTCATGCTGCTGGCTTTCAACGGCGGGCGCATCGCCAGCTATACCCTGATCGCGGTGTTGCTTGCCTTGCTCAGTACCAGTGCCGCGGGCTACTGGACCCAACTGGGCCCCGTACTCCGCACTCTGGCAGGCCTATTACTCATTTTGATGGGACTGTCCATGGGGCAGTGGTGGCAGGGCATCCGCTATGTGGAGCGCATCGGGGGGCCGGTCTGGAAACGACTTTCGCCCCTTACCCGGCGCGTCCTGCCTGTACACCACGCTGGTCAGGCCCTGGCTCTAGGGGCACTGTGGGGATGGCTGCCCTGTGGTCTGGTCTACAGCACGCTGGGCTGGGCCGCCCTGCAGCCTACTGTAGGCAGTGCTGCTGCGACCATGATGTTCTTTGGATTGGGCACCCTACCCTCAATGCTGGCAACCGGCTACGCCGCCACCTGGATCAGCAAGCTCCGGGAACAGAAGCGTTTCCGGCAGTTAGCCGGGTTGCTGCTGATCGGATTCGGGATCTGGACCCTGCCAATCACTGCAATGATGCATTCAGGGCACGGCTAGTGTTCCGCCGTTTCCTCAGATATTGAGCACATCCAGCCGCCCGAAATCCGGGCCGTCCGGCTCAATGGTTTCAACCGCCTGACCACCGCCTGAGCGTCTGGTTCCTTCACGGAAATCATAAAGACCCGTATCGGCAAGATGGGAGGGCTCGACATTGCACAGGGCACGGAACATGCTTTCCAGCCGCCCGGGATGCTGCTTGTCCCAGGTCTGGAACATGTCCTTGATCACCTGGCGTTGCAGGTTTTCCTGGGAGCCGCAGAGGTTACATGGAATGATCGGGAATTCCCGCAGCCCGGCGTAGCGGGCAATGTCCTTCTCACGGCTATACGCCAATGGCCGGATGACCGTATTACGGCCGTCATCGCTGTGCAGCACCGGCGGCATGGACTTGAGCTTGCCGCCGTAGAACATATTCAGGAACAGGGTTTCCAGCAGATCATCCCGGTGGTGGCCCAGGGCAATCTTTGTCACACCGTGTTCTTCCGCAAAATTATAAAGAATTCCGCGACGTAGGCGTGAACAAAGTCCACAGGTGGTCTTCCCTTCCGGCACTTTTTCCTTAACAATACTGTAAGTGTCCTTCTCGATGATGTGGTACTCAATACCGAGCGCCTCCAGGTAGTCCGGCAGCACTTCCTCCGGGAAGCCCGGTTGTTTCTGATCCAGGTTCACGGCAATCAGATCAAAGCGCACCGGCGCGCTTTTCTGAAGGTTGAGCAGGATATCGAGCATGGCGTACGAGTCCTTACCGCCAGAAAGGCAGCACATGACTTTATCGCCGGCTTCAATCATCGAGAAATCAGCAATGGCCTGCCCCATTTCCCGGCGCAGGCGTTTCTGCAGCTTGTTGAATTCCAGTTTCTGCCTGCGCTCTGCTTCAGAGCTCAGGGCAGTTTCGAAGTGGGCAGTGATTGCTTCGGGCATAAATAAACGTCGTTCATAGGGTCAGTGAGCGTCGGATTATACGCGTGCAAATGTTCCAGGGACAGGATACAGACATGGATATGTCAGAGACAAAAAAAGAAGCCCGTGGCAAAAGGGAATTCAACCGTATTCGTAACCGCGAAGCCATACTGGACGCTGCCCGGGAGTGTTTTCGGGAACGCGGGTACGACAACTCCACCATTCGCGATATCGTACGCCGCACCGGCCTCGCGGCAGGCACTTTCTACAATTATTTTTCCAGCAAGCAGGACATTTTCGCGGCCCTGCTGACAGATTTTCTCGGCCAACTGAACCACAATCTTGCCGACAGCCGGCAGGCTGCCAATTCGGCAGACGATTTCATCTACTACGCCTATTTCGCGCTGTTCAAAGCCACCGCCAATGATCCTCTGGTTTATGAACTGGCCCATCGCAACGACCGCGCCATACGGGACCTGTTCGGTTCAGACATTCTCGGGCTCACCATGATTTCACTGGAAGATGATGTTAAGAGCGCCATTGAGCGGGGCCTGTTGCCTGATCTTGATCAGGAATACCTTTGCGCTGCGTTTTTCGGGGTTGGCTATGAACTCAGCCTGCGCCTTGCCCACCGGGCGCACAAGTATCCGACCCAGGCGGAAGCCGAGGCCAGAAATGCCACACGATTCGCGACCAATCTGTTTCTTAACGGTTTGAAACTCGACTCCCTCTTCCGTAATAACGCCCCGTCACCTACCATGACAGGATGAATCAACCTGATACGGCGGCGAAGGCCCCGCAAACTCCCCGTACCGGCTCACAGGACAACAAACTGAACTTCCAGATTCAGCACCTGCTGGTTGCCACCGAACACATACTCCGGCAGAACCCCGCCGGAATTAATGAACTCGGGCTTATCAAGACGCTACAAAAGGCGCCCTGGGAGTTGATCGGCGCCGTAAACTTTGCGGAGCCGGACAAGCTCTATCCGGTCCACTTCCTGCTGTTTCACGTGCTTTACCGTCTCCGTGACCAACTTGCTGCCAGTGGCGAGACGCTCACCATTTCTCCCCTGGTTATCCGGCTTCAGAAGAGCACCGTTGTGAGCGGCACAGGCGTCCCTGACCAGGCAGATGAGTTACGGAAGTTCTACCTGGACCTGTCAAAATATGAGATGCCCGAAGAATCCATCAACCGGATGATGGACGACTTCTGGGCGGGGCGCAGCGGGTATCGGCCGGAACCGGTGGAGATCCGCGAAGCAGCAGACACCCTGGGCTTTGACGGCATACCGGCGGGATTTGATGAGGTCAAACATCGGTTCCGCAGAGCCGTAATGCAGGCCCACCCGGACCGCGGTGGTGAAACCGAAGCCATTCAAGACCTGAATCAGGCGTTTTCCGTGCTGAAGGCACATTTCAGAAACTGACAGCTCCGGACATCCAGATCACAGAGGACGACACAATGGTGAAACGAATGACGACCCGATCTCTTCTGATGGTATCGCTGGCCAGCTTTGCCCTGGGCGCGAAAGCTGATCTGGTGGTGCTTCAGTATCATCATGTCAGTGATTCCACGCCCCCATCAACCAGCACCTCGGTTTCTCTGTTCGAGGGACAGATGGATATGATCGAAGACCTGGGAATTGACGTTGTACCTCTGGAGAGCGGCACCCGCGAGGCACTCGATGGCAAGCTGGATGGCGACAAGCAGGTAGCCATTACCTTTGACGATGCCTACGAATCAGTCTATTACAGCGCCGCACCAGAGCTCGACAAGCGAGGTTACCCGTACACGATCTTCGTGAACACCGATGCCGTAGGCAGTCATGGCTACATGACCTGGGAGCAGCTTGATGAGGTGCGTGAAAGAAATGGCGTGACCATTGCCAATCACAGCGAAGACCATGGCCACCTGGCAAGGCGTCCGGACGAAAGTCAGGACGCCTGGGCTCAACGCGTGGAAAACAGCCTGGATACCGCCCAGGAAACCCTGTCAGACAGGCTGGGCATTGATGTTCCGATGTTCGCCTACCCCTACGGCGAATTTGATGAAGCACTGGAGGAGAAGGTTGCTGAGCGCGGTTGGCTGGGCTACGGCCAGCAGTCCGGTGCCATTGGCGCTACCTCCGGCGCCACCCGCCTGCCCCGCTTCCCCATGGCAAATGCCTATGGCCAGCTCAACAGCCTTAAGGACAAGCTGCGCAGCAAGGCGTTGCCTGTTGATGCCAACGAGCTACCGGACGGTGTTATCGAGAACAACCCGCCAACACTGGAGTTCACGACCCCGAGTAATATCAGCACAGATCGGCTGACCTGCTTTGCGTCCGGACAGGGACGTATCGATTTCGAGACCGCCGGGAACACAATAATGCTCAAAGCCCCCGAGCGTTTCAGCAGTCGTCGTTTTCGCTATAACTGCACTCATCCTGCCCCGGATGGCAGCTTCTACTGGCTGTCCCAGCAGTGGCTCGATCTCAGCAAGCCGGAAGACTAGTGCCTGTTCACTCGCCTTCCCGTGAAAGGCCGAGCTCGCCAGTACGGGTGTGGGAAATGGCCTCGGGACCGTATTTTCCCTCAATGACGGTCTGACCCTCCAGGTCTTCGTCGCGCGTGAACAGTACCATCCAGCGCTCCTCCCGCCCTGGAAAGACCGGAATATAGGCCTGGAGGTAGCCGTGGCTGTGCCAGGATTCCGGCACGTACTCCGCGACCAGGTCAGTTACCACACGCACAGGCGCGAAGGAGGCATCCAGGAAAGCCACAGAGGGCACAAAGACCCCGTTTCTGGCAAACGACCTGAGACGAAGGATAAAGTCATTATGGGTTTCCGCCGGGGGCAGCCTTACCAGTCGATAGGGACTATCGCCGGTGCTGAACGGATGGACCGGAGCCGTTTCGTCCATATCAATGCCGAATTCCCGGCCCTGCTGCCAACCCTCTGACTCAGCCCTGTCCATAGTCCGGCAGCACTCCCGGGACCATTGCTCAAAGAAGGATTCACCCTCTGGCTCCATACCCAAAACCGCCATGGCCTTGGGGTCGGCGCCCTCCGGCAGGGCAGCTTCCCCGGAAACCGCTCCGGGCTGATGAATACTCGCCTCTGTCAGTTGAACCGGCGGTTTTATACGCCCCTTTTCAACAGCAGAGCGGGTGTCAGGCTGGTAATAGCTGACACGGACATTGCCCTCAGCATCCCGCCAGGTGAAATATGGCTGGGGCTCGCCGGGGCGGATATAGCCGTCTTTCTCCAACTGATTACCGTCGGGATAGTTTTCCAGATTGAATTCATCGTCGTATTCTTGAGCCGCTGAATTCTCAAGGCCTTTTCCCGGCTCTTCTCCCTTCGAATTCTGACCCTGATTGTCATCATCCTTGCCACTCTCAACGGCAGCTTTCGGTATCGGGGTATGTCGCACCCGCCCCTGTTCATCGACCCAGGTAAAATACCCCGACCGGTCACCTGATGAGTCAGGACCTGAAGACTGGCACCCTGCCAGGGCGACGACCAGACAGCTAACAACCAACAAACGGCACTTACACATGGGGGCTGATCACCTGTTTGCAGACGTTTTTGCGTCAGAATTTGGTGCGGAAACTGAGGCCCGCCATCACCACCCGGAGCGAGGTTTTTACATCAAGGCCCGCGTACGGGTTGTAGATGATGTTGGTTATATTGTCACAGTTCAGGTTACAACTGCCATTGGCCGGAATCGTTTCAATGGACTGCAGATAACTCAGGTTCATATCAATTTCAGTATCCTTGTCCCACTGGTACCCCATGCCGATACTGTATAGATTGGCACCACCAAACGGCGCCATGATACTGCGCTGGTCGTCGGGAATGACCGAATCGCGGATTTCGACACCTGCCCGGAGATCCAGACGGGATGAGGCGTGGAATTCCAGGCCGAATCCCCAGTTCCACTGGTCGGTAAATCCAAGTGGCAGTCGCAAGGTGTTCGGCGTTGCATTGTCGGGCGACAGAATTCTCGCGGCATTGAGGAATTCCAGGTTGCGGTCAAACCGGAACACAAATGCATCCCACTGTTTGTAATCGGTCCAGCCCACATCCACGTTGACCGTCAGCTTGGGGTGCACATCCACACTGATACCAGTCTGAAAATGCTGGGGATAGGTCAGGTCCATGGATACGTTACCGGCCTCGCGGGGCGCCCCGGACGGCAGGCTCAGAATAGCCGAGGTGATAGCACCCAGCACAGACCCATTCACACTTTGCCAGAAGCCTGACCAGTCATCGGTGTACTCGATCTCGAAGGTGCCCTTGAGATTCATGTCGGCTTCCGAGGTATAGCTTGCGCCCCAGGTAAACCAGTCCGTCGGCTCCCACATCACCCCAAGCGCGTAGGTGGGCGACAGTGTTTCCTGCACATTGATACTGAGCGCACCAATATCGTCCCAGGGGCCGACATTACCGCCGCAAAGTGCCAGCCAGGGCTGCAGAGGCTCGTCCCCACTTTCACAGTTGAAGGCGTCCTGAAGAACTTCGGCAACGCCCAGCAGCATATTCGGGGCACGCATGTACTGGTCAGCGGCAATGCCCATATGTGACAGGTGGATACCGGCACCAACGGCCCATTCATCATTGATTTTGTAGCCGACTGTGGGCGACAGATACGTTGTCCGCTGAAGCGCCGTAGCCTGGGGCATGTAGCGACCGGGATCGTCCTTGTCGCGATAGAAACCAGCAGCCAGAGGCAGATAGAAGGCATTACCGAAGGTGAGCTTCGACCCCGGCGGATTGATACTGATACCAGCTGATGGCGCCACAGCCGGCCCCGGAGGCGCCCTCAGTATGCCAACGCCGGGCACATAGAGAGCAACATTGTTGGTATGACTGTGCTTGTTGGCAACGGGGTCACGCTGTTTTCCGGTCAGTGGGTCTGTCTCAAGGCCATCAATGCCGAAGATCTCGTAGCCGTCCGGCGCGTGGAAATCCGCATCAATGTCGAGATAGATACTCATCAGGTTCACTTCAAGCTGGCGCCCATCAAGCTTGGTCAGGCCCGCCGGGTTGTAATGAATAGCCATGATACCGGGTGGATCTGCCGTAACGGCGTTCCCCAATGCCAGGGCCTTGGGGTGAATGGTAAGGTTCTGTGCCAGCTGCGCCTCGACACCACAGGTTACCGAGGCTGCGATGACGGCACCGGCAATCCGTTTTTTGTGGCTGGTTATACCCATGAAATCTTCCCTTCCCGTAAAACGTCAGAGGCTGAACTCACTCTTTGAGACCTGAGAATCTGATGGGCAGGGACACGCCCAACGAGAAATCCGGTGCGTCTTCGGTCAGGCCGATACCAAGGCTGGTATTAACAATCGTGGTATCACTCACACGGGTGCCGAGTGACATGCTGAGAAAGCCACTCATCTGGTCCTGGGCAACAGCCTGGGTTCCATCGCTGAAGGAGAGTATGGTCTCGTCGCTGTAACTCAGTTGCGCCGAAATGCTGAGAGAAATGTCATAGGAGAGTGAATAGGCGAAACCGCCAGAAGCAGAGAGACCAAAGCCCGGTTCAATTTCTTCCAGTACCCTTGCCCCCCTCACTTGCTGGAGGTCCGTTTCCGGGAGGTTGTAGGTTGAGCTGACAGAGCCGAACACGACCACAGGATCCAGAACCTTCGACGCACTCACACCAGCCGCCAGCGAGTAGTATCCACTGCCGGTGGACAACTGCTCATCGATATCGATTTCATAAGGGCTGACCCCGGTTTTGGAGGTAAAAGTACCAAAAACCGTGGTAGACATTTTCCCCGGCACGTAGGAAAAGGGCTGCCAGCGTGCCGTAGCGGAGATGTCGCCAAAATCGTAAACGCTGAGTTCGTCCTGTGTGTCGTGCTTGACCACCAGCGGAATTCGGGTACCCACCGTCAGGTTATCCAGCAGACCGTAATCGTAGGAGAATGCATTGGTGAAACTGTGCGTGGCGGAAGGCACAACATCCAGATTACGGACAGAGCCGTCAGTAATCGCCAGGTCCAGTCGCTGGTCGCCGGTGTAGGAGTAATCGAAGGAGTAGTTGAGCGCGTGAGTGCCCTTTTTCTGCAACGAATAACTGGTTTCAGCCGACTGAAAAACTTCCTCGAGCTGCTTGGCAGAGTCTTCATCACCCTCCTGTTTTGCAAGCGCCTCCCTGGCCTGGTCTACGTTTCCTTCCTGCGACAGTGCCATGGTTGAGTAAAGGCCAGTCACGGAAACAAGGATAAAACCTCGCACTAACCAACGATTCATCCTGACTCCCTTATTTTACTTGTAATGGTTCCTATGCAGGGGCTTAGGCGCCCCGCACGTTAATTGCGACGGTAGAACAGCTGCTTTCTGGTATTTTCGACACTGCCATCCGGGTTGTTCTTCTGGCGTTCCAGCATGTTCCGGATGCGGCGTTCGGTAGATTCGTGAAACTCGGGAATCTTCTGCAGCGCCAGCAATGTCATCGTGTCGTCATCCACAAACCGCAGGTCCTCTTCCTTCAGCTCCAGGTAATCCAGCGGTTTGTCGCTACCGGGGAACACGATGAAAAGAACATTGTCATCCCACTTTTCCTCGAACTGGGCGAGCGTGAAGGAAATATTGCCGACTGCCGGGTCGGCCAGGTACACACGTCCGTCCCGGATGGTTCTGAGAACCACAAAATGCTTGAAGCCAGCGTGCTGGATAGGAACGATGGCCGGATGGTCAAGGTCAATCAGGTCATCAATGGTGGCGCGAAAGCCTCCTGATGGATAACCAAGCGCTGTCACAAGCCGCTTCATATCAAGCATGGAGAAGGCACGTCGCTGGACGATACGCTCACTCTCGCCATAGTGAAGCAGGCCTTCCATCACCTGCCGTTCGCCAAGATTCCGGCCCAGGTAATAATTCAGCACGGTGGTTAACGCCGCGCTGCCGCAGCTGTAGTCATAGGCCTGCCGCACAATATTGCGAAACTGCTGTTCTACCAGCGGTTCCACACGGGTGTCGGTTCTCAGTTCTATCGGGCTGGTATCGAAATCCTGTTCAATCACGATGGTGCCCTGCTGATAGGGCTCAACAACGATGGCCTCCTGGGCCATGGTGAACGTGAGGATGGATCCTGCGAGTACCAGCAGCATGGTCAGACGAAGTCCCTGTTATTATTAGACATGACGTTTCCCGAGTTACATCTTGTTACGGTAAGATACCGAAATCGCTACTCCCTTAAAGATAACTGTGCCTCAAATCTGCCGCTGCAGAAGGGGCCCTCTCTGCCGGTTTTGAGAACTGGTTCATGCCCGTCAACACACACCAGAGAGAAGTTGACGCCGAAGCTCAAAGCCGGTATCACATCCCTTGCCACTGTCTGACAACAATTACTGAAGATCCTGATGACAACAACACTGAACCCGGGACAACTGACGTTCATTACCGCCAAAAACCAGAGCCCCCAGCCGCCCCCCGCATTGCTGCACCGGGAAAAGTTCAACGACCTTCTCCATGGCCTGGAGCCGATCAGCCTGTTGCTGGTTCACGCCCCGGCGGGCTACGGCAAGACCACCACCGTTGCTGACCGGCTCGGTGCACTTGAAGCCGATACCGCCTGGTATCGGCTGGAAATCGGCGACAATGATCCGGCCAGATTCGCAGGCTATCTGGCTAACGCTCTGGAGGTGGCTGTGCCCGGTAACTGCGCTGCCACGCTTAGAAAGCTGCAGGAAAAGGGTTACGACAATCTCGAGAATTTCCTTACTGATCTGCTGGCGGAGCTACCGCTGGAAGGGGACCCGCTGTACCTGGTGCTCGACGATTACCACCAGATCGACAACCCGGACATCCACAACGCGTTACGGTTTCTGCTCCGGCACCAGCCGGCCCGTCTGACGCTGGTACTGATTACCCGCACCATTCCGCCTATCGGCGTTGCCCAGCTCCGCATGCAGGGACGGATGTCTGAAATCACATCCCGCGAGCTGGCCTTTGGGGCCGATGAGGCCCAGCACTATTTTGACAGCCGGCTGCCGTTCGAAATTTCCCGTGAGAGCATAGAGAGAGCCGTGAGGCGTGTTGAGGGCTGGGTATCTGCCCTGCAGCTTTTGTCGGCCTCGGCCATGACCAGCCTTGAGTTCAACGACTTTGTTGACCAACTGGAGTTCGGAAACCAGCACATCTTCGATTATTTTGATGAACTGGTCGGCCACGGGCTGACCGAGCAGCAACGCAAATTCCTGTTGCGCACCAGCATACTGGACCGTTTCAATGCGCGGATGGTCATGCGTGTAATGGATGACAGCGACGGACAGGCGCTGTTAAGCAGCCTGCTTGCCATGGGGCTGTTCATCACCCCAGTGGACAATTCCGCCCTTTGGTTCCGCTACCACCCACTGTTCTCGGTTTATCTGCGGCATCTACTCAGCTGTACAACCGAGGAAAACAGGCAGCGACTGCACCAACGTGCCTGTGATGCCTGGCTGGAACTGGACCATGCCGAGGAAGCGGCACGCCACGCCCGGGAGGCCGACGACCCGGAACGAATCACCAGGGTATTGACCGTTCACGGACGCAAGTTCTTCACTGAGGGTCAGTTTATCCTGCTGCAGCGGTGCCTCGACGCCCTGCCCCAGGATGTCATTGCTCAGGACCCCACCCTTACCCTGCTTCGGGCATGGGTGGCCCAGGGCCAGTATCAGTTCGACGATGTGGAAAACTGGCTGTCTGCCGCCGAATCCAGGCTGGCAGCCTCCATGACCGAGGACACCCAGCGGGCCGTGTACGGCGAATTCAGTGCTATCCGGGCCCAGGTCGCCATGAACTACGGTGATGGGGAGCGGGCATTGGCGCTTGCCCGGGAAGCGATAGATCAGGAGGCCCGCTATCTGCCCACCTCCCGGGTAGCCGCCGCCTCGGTGATCGGCGAAGCCCTGTTCGTTCAGGGCGAGCTCGAAGAAGCCCTGGCCCGCATGCAGGAAACCGAGCACCTCGCCCGGGCCCACCAGGCCCACCAGAATGTCATCTGGGCCTTGTGCCAGCAATCTGAAATCAGTGTGGCAATGGGGCTGCTGCAAAAGGCCTACAATACCCAGGAACGCGGATTCCAGTATGCGGAGGAAAACAACCTCAACCATCTTCCGATTCTGGAGTTCCTGTTCCGGATCCGCAGCCAGATCATGTGGGAGTGGCATCACCTGGAAAATGCGGAACGCTGCGCACTTCAGGGTATCGAGATTCTGGAAGCGCAAGGCGAACGCTGGTACGTGCAGAGCTATACATCCCTGGCGAAGGTCGCCCATGCCCGGGGCCGCCAGAGCCTTTGTGCCGACTATATCGCCAAAATCCAGAAAATGCTGGCCTCGGGCGATTACCACCTGGACTGGGTCGCCAACGCCCACGCCACCATGCTGGCCTACTGGGATGCCGTGCGGGACCACGATTCAATCCAGCGCTGGCTGACCATTGCCCCGCCGGTTGATCCGGCCACGGCAACCAACCACTTCAACCAGTGTAACGGCCGCAACCGGGCGCGGGCCTATATGAGCCTTGGCCTCTGCAGCAAGGCGCAACCACTGCTATCGGGACTGCAGACAGTGGCTGAACAGGTCGGGTTGAAAACGGACCTGAACCGCAATCACATTGCATTGGCGCTGCTGTACTGGAATACCGAGGACCGGGAGAATGCCCTCAGGCACATGGTGACAGCGCTTCAGCTGGCCAGCACCACCGGCGCGGTTGGCAGCTTCCTGCGCATGGGAAAGGTGCTGATTGTCATTCTCAAAGCGCTGATTAATGATGAAGCCATCGATGGCATGGAACTGCAGCGGGCGGAACGACTGATCCAGCTGGCGCAGCAACAGCGGGACTTCAGCCGGGCGATTCGCATCTCGCTGGACGAAGCCATTATTCAGGACATTATCGATCGGCCCGATGTCCCGGAGCTGATCCGGACGTCACCACTGACCCGCCGGGAGTGGCAGATTCTGAGCCTGATCCACGCCGGCCTGTCCAATGATCAGATTGCCGAGCACCTGAAAGTAGCCTCGACAACCGTCAAGACCCATATCCGAAGTCTTTACCAGAAGCAGAACATCAGCCACCGTTCAGAGGCCATCGAACTGGCCAAGGATTTGCTGAGCAAGATTCAGGGAGAATGACATCGGGGCCTATTCAGCCCCGAGGTCAGATCGC
Organism: Marinobacter sp.; assembly: GCF_039977835.1. Taxonomy (GTDB): domain Bacteria; phylum Pseudomonadota; class Gammaproteobacteria; order Pseudomonadales; family Oleiphilaceae; genus Marinobacter. Next base: position 332,107 of record NZ_JBDWCL010000072.1, read on the forward strand.
GAATACCAGGCCAAGCAACAGGTAGCTCAGCGCTGTCACCACAAGAATACCGAGAATGTTGAGGGCAAAACCCGTCCTGATCATATCCTGGATTTTCATATGCCCGCTGGAGAAAACGATCGCGTTGGGCGGCGTCGCCACCGGCATCATGAACGCGCAACTGGCTGCAATCGCGGCCGGCACCGTCAGCAGCAGAACCGACAGTTCCTGGGACATCGCAAGCGCCCCAAGTAACGGCAGGAAGGCCGCCGCTGTGGCGGTATTGCTGGTGACTTCGGTGAGGAAAATAATAACCCCCACTACCAGGGCCACCATCATCAGCACCGGCAGGTGGCCAGCCACTGACAGGCTTTCTGCGATCCATTCCGCCAGGCCGGAGCTGCTGATTACGCCCGCCATGGCCAGTCCACCGCCGAACAGCAGCAATACGCCCCAGGGAATCCCCTGGGCGGTTTCCCAGTCGAGCAGGAATTCCCGCTCTTTGAGGTTAACCGGGGTCAGGAACATGGCAATGGCCGCAGCGATGGCAATGCCGGTATCACTGAGCCAGGGCATGAACCCATCTGACAACAGCGGCCGGAAGATCCAGGCCGCCGCCGTCACCAGGAACACCATGGCTACCAGCTTTTCGCCTCTTTGCAATGCGCCAAGTGCTTTTAACTCGTCTCGAATCATGTCACCACTGCCAGCCTGGCTACCCAGCCCGAAATCCCTTCGGGTCAGCCACCACCAGGTCAGGGACAGCATCACCAGCGACACTGGAATACCCAGCAACATCCACTGTGCAAACCCAACCGATATACCCTGATTCTCACTCAGGTAGGCCGCCAGCAAAGCATTGGGTGGGGTGCCAATCAATGTGGCTATTCCACCAATGCTGGCAGAATAGGCAATTGCCAGAAGCAACGCCGTGGCGTAGCGGCGCACACCTTCCGGGTTCGACGAGTCCATCATCGCAATCACTGACAGGCCAATCGGCAACATCATGATCGATGTCGCCGTGTTGCTGACCCACATGCTCAGAAAGGCAGTGGCAATCATGAAACCGGCTATCTGGCGCCGTGGCCTGTCACCCACCCCGCGCAGTGTCAGCAAGGCTATACGCCGGTGCAGATTCCACCGTTGCATCGCCAGGCCCAGCGTAAAACCGCCAAGAAACAGGAAAATGATGGGATTGGCATAGGGGATCGTCGCGTCGTTGATGCCCCCCAGCCCCAGCGCAGGTATCAGCACAATCGGAATCAGTGCCGTTGCCGGAATGGGTATCGCTTCCGTGGACCACCAGGTCGCCATCAGCAACATCAGCCCCAGTGCCGCCCAGGCCTCTGCGCCCATCCCTTCCGGGGCCGGCATAACCAGAGTCATGAGCAGAAACAGGGGACCGAGAATCAACCCGGCGACCCTGCTCTTCGGCAGGCCGTCGGAGGACGTTTCAGAACGGGCAGCTGCAGACATCAGGCTTCCTTGTTAACGATCAATCTTCCGCGCACTTCACACATACCGTGGTGTATGGCAGTACCTGCAACCGCCGCGGGTCTATCTCTTCCCCGCAGCTCTCACACTCGTCCCCAACTCCATTGGACAGCCTTTCCAGGGCTCGCTCTATCTGGGCCAGTTCACTGCGGGTTTCTGTCTCCAGCGAATCCACCACTTCATCATTCTGGGTCTGGACCGCCTGTTCTTCGGAATCCTTTTCCAGGGCCCCATCCTGACGGTGCTGATGGGCCTCATACTTTGCCAGCCGCGCTTTCAGGTCAGCGCGAAGGGTTTCCAGTTCCGACTTGCGATTGCTCATTTGAACCTCCTGTTATCGGGGCGTTTCCCGGATAAATTCCACCTACAGTAAAGCATAGGACTGACAGGTGTTTGATGCTTGTCAAAATTGACTCAACACGGATCTGTGTCACTATTCCGGGCTTCACGACCGGCGGAGAACACCATCATGTTTTACACCACCATAGCCGCTCTGGCAGCTGCCCTGATTCTTTTCACCTGGCTCGGAATGCGAGCGCGCCTGGCAGATGGCGGCCTGGACGACTATGTGACGGCCCGCAACAGCCAGGGAGCCCGGGCCCTGGGATTATCGTTCCTCGCTTCCGGCATGGGTGGCTGGATACTGTTTGCGCCTCCGGAAGTAGGCGCGCTGGTGGGGCCTATTGCCCTCGGCGGTTACGCCCTTGGGGCGGCGCTGCCATTTATCGTCTTTGCGTTCTGCGGCCCGGCCATTCGACGGTACCTGCCCCAGGGCCGCAGCATTGGAGAATTTGCCCAGGCTTGCTATGGCAATGCTGTGCGCCGCTACGTGTCATTGATCTCCGTACTTTACATGCTGTGTTTCGTCACTGCGGAACTGACGGCCATCGGTGCCATCACCTCGATGCTTTCCAGCGTCAACGGTAATCTGGCCGTGTTGGGCGTGGCCGTCGCCACATTGATTTACACTGCCTGGGGTGGCTTGCGCGCCAGTATTGTCACCGACCAATGGCAGGCATTTCTGCTGATTGGCCTGCTGACCATTGTCGGTGTCGTGGCCATGGAGCGGCTACCTGAACTGACCACGGCAACCGTGCCTTCGGCGCCCCTCGGCAGCGCTCTGGGCGTCGCCCTGACCCTTGTGATTGCCGTTACGGCCGCCAACCTGTTTCACCAGGGCTACTGGCAGCGACTGTGGTCGGCCCGTGACACTTCCGCTCTGCGCCGGGGGGCCCTGTTCGGTGGGTTCATCACCATTGCGGTGGTTGCCGTAGTGGGCGCCCTGGGTATTGCAGCCGCCATGAGCGGGGTGGATCTCGGGTCCCCGCCGATCCCCTTCTTTGCCCTGCTCTCCGGGGCGCCCGCGTGGCTGACGATCCCCGCCCTGGTACTGGCCCTGACCCTGGTCGCTTCCTCAGTGGATACCCTGCAGAATGCCCTGGCATCTCTGGCGGCCACTGAGAAGCAGGGACTTTCCATCACCTCGGCACGATGGATTACCGTCATCCTGATGATTCCGGTGGTGATCATATCTCTACAGGGGGTGTCCGTACTCAGGCTGTTCCTGATCGCCGACCTGCTCTGCGCCACCGCGGTTATACCGGTGCTGATGGGCCTCTGGAAGAGAATGACTACGACAGCAGCGGTACTGGGAGGCCTGGCCGGCCTGGCAGGGGCAATCCTACCCGGCTGGGTTGCCGGTGGCAGCCTGATGACCGGATTGGAAGTTGCGAGCTTTCCGGGCGGCATTCCGACTCTGATGCCATTTGTGGGTGCCCTGACCGGATCTACCCTTGCGAGCCTTGTGCTGGCTCTTGCTGCAGGGAAACGATAACTACCCTGTTTTATTGACTGAGCCCCCGCCGATCGCTTCATCGGCAGAGGCTCCCCTCACACTACCTCTACCCCTGCGCTCATCTCATCCCCTCTACGCCCCCCTCATCCCCCGGGCTACGCCAACAAAAAGTCCGGCAGGAGGATGAACGGTCTGTTGCTTGCTCGCACTATGTGTGAATGCAATTTCCACGGAAACCTTCCGTTCCCGACAAAAACAATCTTTCACCGCCAGGGTGTTAAGCGAGGCATGATGATCAAAAACCCGGACTGGTGGCGTGGCGCCGTCATTTACCAAGTTTATCCGCGTAGCTTCTACGATTCCAACGGCGATGGTATCGGTGATTTGCCCGGGGTTACCGCAAAGCTGGATTACATCGCCAGCCTGAACGTAGATGCCATCTGGCTGTCGCCGTTCTTTACCTCGCCCATGAAAGATTTTGGTTACGACGTTTCGGACTACCGCGACGTAGACCCGATATTCGGCACCATTGAAGATTTCGACGATCTGATTGCCGAGGCTCACAAGCGCGACCTCAAGATCATGATTGACCAGGTTCTGAGCCACTCTTCGGACCAGCACCGCTGGTTTATGGAAAGCCGGGCCAGCCGCGACAACCCGAAATCGGACTGGTATGTCTGGGCAGATCCCAGAAAAGACGGCACACCCCCCAATAACTGGCTGTCGGTGTTTGGTGGTTCCGCCTGGGCCTGGGACAGCCGGCGCAAGCAGTACTATCTGCACAACTTCCTGGCCAGCCAGCCCGATCTGAACTTCCACAACCCGGAAGTGGTGGATCAGGTACTGTCGGACGTGAAATTCTGGCTGGATCGGGGCGTGGACGGCTTCCGCCTGGACGCCATAAACTTCTGCTTCCATGACCCGAAACTGAGGGATAACCCTCCCAGCGACGCGGTTGCAGAAGGCTCCATTGGCGTCCGTAAGGAAAATCCCTACGCCTACCAGTTCCACAAATACGATAAGACCCGCCCGGAAAACCTGGCTTTTCTGCAGCGGCTGCGCACGCTGCTGGACCAGTATCCCGGAACCACCACCGTGGGAGAAATCGGCGACGACAATTCCCTCGATACCATGGCGGAATACACCGGGGGCGGCGACAAGCTTCACATGGCCTATTCCTTTGATCTGCTGACCGAGCAACGGGGCGCTGATTTCTTCAGGAAGACTGTCGACTCCATTGAGAAGAAGCTGACCGATGGCTGGCCCTGCTGGGCCATTGGCAACCACGATGTCGCCCGTGTGGCCAGCCGCTGGGAAGCGGCTTCAGCGCAGCAACTCAAAGCCTACATGGCCATGCTGCTGACCCTGCGCGGGAGTGTCTGCATCTATCAGGGCGAAGAACTCGGCCTGACCGAGGCAGAACTGGAATACCACGACCTGGTTGATCCCTATGGCATAAATTTCTGGCCAGAATACAAGGGCCGGGACGGCTGCCGCACCCCGATGGTGTGGCATCACAGGGAAACCCATGGCGGGTTCTCCGATGCACGTCCATGGCTGCCGGTTTATGATGAACACTACAACGCCGCAGTGGCTGTCCAGCATGACGAAGACAACTCTATCCTGCAGGCGTATCGCTCATTCCTGGGTTGGCGTGCGCAGCAGCCCGTTCTGCTCAAGGGTGACATCGAGTTTCAGAAAAGCCCGAAAGAGACTCTGGTGTACACCCGCAGCTATCAGGGGGAGACTTTTCTGGTGGCCCTGAACCTGACGGACAAGCCGGTTCGGATAACCGCGCCAGCGCCCGGTCAGCCAGTCGCAGGCACGCCTGATTTTGTCGGCGGTGCCTGGAGCGACCGGCAAGTTGAATTGCAGCCATGGGGTGTCGAGATTGCCTCACTCTGACCCCCTGCTTCCATAGACCAGACAAGAAGACATACGTTATGGCCAGCGTCACACTAAGAAACATCTGCAAGAGTTATGACGAAACCCAGGTTACCCGCAACGTGAACCTGGATATTGATGACGGCGAGTTTGTGGTCTTTGTGGGCCCATCCGGATGTGGCAAATCCACGCTGTTGCGCATGATTGCAGGGCTTGAAGACATCACCTCCGGCGACCTGTATATCGGCAACGACAAGGTCAACAATCTGCCTCCCAAGGAACGGGAAGTGGGCATGGTGTTCCAGTCCTACGCCCTGTACCCCCATATGAACGTGGCGGAGAACATGGCCTTCGGCCTAAAGCTGGCCAAGACCAACAAGGCCGAAATTGACCGCCGCGTCAGCGATGCCGCCAGACTGCTCCAGCTCGACAACCTGCTGGAACGCAAACCCAAGGACCTGTCCGGTGGCCAGCGCCAGCGCGTTGCGATTGGGCGAACCATTGTGCGGGAACCCACGGTCTTCCTGTTCGACGAGCCCCTGTCGAACCTGGATGCTTCGCTGCGAGTGCAGATGCGCATCGAGATCTCCCGCCTGCACAAGCGCCTGGACGCCACCATGGTGTATGTCACCCACGACCAGGTGGAAGCCATGACAATGGCCGACAAGATTGTCGCCCTGGATAACGGCACAATCGCCCAGGTGGGCAAGCCCATGGAGCTCTACCACTACCCTGCCACGCGGTTCGTGGCCGGGTTTATTGGCTCGCCGAAAATGAACTTTATCCACTGCACCGTGGACGAAGCCAGCAGTCAGTCCGTTACCGTAACCCTGCCCGGCAAACACTCCCTGGAGCTGCCCATCAACGGTCACGAGCTGGCTTCCGGCGAAACCGTCAGCCTGGGTGTACGCCCTGAGCACCTCACCACCGGTGATGAAGCAGATATGTACATGGACGGCGAAGTCACCGTAGTCGAACGTCTGGGCTACCAGACCCTGGTCCATATGGACGTCAACGGCGTGGATGGCGTTATCACCATGCGTACTGATGGCAGCGACCCGGTCCAGGAAGGTACGCGGGTTACTCTGGGCTTCAACGCTATCAAGTGCCACCTGTTCCGTGAAGACGGCAACGCCTGCCCCCGCCTGTACCGTGAACCCTGCATTGACTTCTAATCTGCTCTGAAGGTTTTCAGGGGTCGGTTCTGTCACGTACCGACCCCTTTTTTTGCCTTTCCGATCCCACCATGATCCGACCTGACCGCTAAACAGGCCGGTAGGTACTTCCGAAACACGCTGTGAATACGTCCGTGTACGCTCGGCTCCGCCATCCATGGCTCCGCACGGTTTCGGAAGTACCTACCGGCCTGTTCAGCTACCAAGGTGGCAGCCGAAAGCACGAGGGGGCATTCACCACGTGTTTCGGGAGGCCCGCGGCCACTGTTCAGCGGTCAGGTAACTGCAAATAGCGTTCAGGTAGCGGCAAAGGAAAGCAAAAAAGCCCGGTCAGCAGGGGGGGAATATTAGCCTGACCGGGTCGCGAAGTGCAAAAAGGAAGACGCAATGCTCGCGGAAGGGCCGCCCGGGATCATCCGTGGCGGCGAAGGAGAACTTTCGGCCTTACGCCCGTGGCATTATCCTTTGACGCCACCAGCTGTAAGCCCGCCAACAATCCATTTCTGGCAGTACAGGAATATGAGCGTGATGGGCAGTCCCGAGAGCACCGCGGCAGCCGCAAAGTCGCCCCACAGGTAGTTCTGCTCGTACAGGTACTGTTGCGCCCCCACGGCCAGGGTCAGCTTGTCGGTGTCCACCAGAAGCACGGACGCCATGGGGTATTCCATGATGGTCATGATGAACGCCAATATGAAAACCACCACCAGTATGGGCACCGACAAGGGCAGCAGGATGTAACGGAATGCCTGCCATGTGGTGGCACCATCTACAATCGCCGCCTCCTCCAGGGAACGGTCGATGGAATCGAAATAGCCTTTGATGGTCCAGATGTGAAGCGCCATACCACCCAGCGAGGCCACAATCACCGCGCCGTGGGTATTCAGCCCCAGCCAGCTGACGTGGTTGCCGATCTTGTCAAACAAAGCGTACAGGGCCACCAGTGACAGTACCGGCGGGAACATCTGGAAGATCAGCATGGACTTGAGCACGAAGCCTTTGCCCGCAAACCGCATGCGGGCGAAGGCGTAGGCGCTGGTGGTGGAAAGCGCCAGAATCAGCACGGCGGACACCACCGCAATCTTGATGGAGTTCCACAGCCACAGCAGCACCGGGAACGGCGGTTGGGTTACAGTGCCATCTTCCCCGGTGTAGGGGATGCCAAGCGCCAGATACCAGTGCTCCAGCGACGGGTTCTCGGGCAGCAGGCTGCCTGAGGCGAAGTTACCACTGCGGAAGGAGATGGAGATCACCATCAGCAATGGAAAGAGAATGATCACGATGAACCCCAGCATTCCCAGATGGGATGCCAGAACGCGATACTTGGTGGAGCGGGGTTGAACCATCGCCATGGGTAGCTCCTTATACTTTGACTTTGGACAGCTTGAGGTTAATCAGCGACAGGGCGCCAACCACCAGGAAGATGGCTGTGGCAATCGCAGCCGCCAGGCCAAAGTTCTGTCCGGAATCCTGGAACGCGATGCGGTAGGTGTAGCTCACCAGCAGGTCTGTGGTGCCTGCAGGCGTGCTGGCGCCGATAATATCGGGCGCGCCACCGGTCAACAGGGCGATCAGGACGAAGTTGTTGAAATTGAATGCAAAGCTCGCAATAAGCAGCGGCATCAGCGGCTTGATGATCAACGGCAGGGTCACGTTGAACAGATTGTTCACCGGCCCTGCCCCGTCCATGGCGGATGCCTCGTAAAGATCCCGTGGAATGGCCTGAAGCAGCCCCATGGAGAGCAGCATCATGTAGGGATAGCCAAGCCAGGTATTGACGATCAGTATCATGGTGCGGGCCAGTGCAGGATCACTGAACCAGTCCGGCCGTATCCCGAACAGGCCCTCCAGGACCAGGTTGATCTCACCGAAGTTCTGGTTGAACAGGCCCTTGAACACCAGTATCGAGATAAAGGCCGGCACCGCATAGGGCAGGATCAGCATGGTGCGGTAAAAGCCCTTGCCACGGATCTGGTCCCACTGCAGCAGGTTTGCCAACAACAGACCCAGTGCCAGGGTAAATACCACCGTCGCTACCGCAAAAGACAGGGTCCACACGAAGATCTCGAAGAACGGCCCGCGAATGCTGGGGTCAGACACCACCTTCAGGTAGTTGTCCCACCCGATGTTGACCGTCCACCCGGGTGACAGGGTCTGACCATCCGCACTGCGGTAGAAGCCGGTGTCGTGATCCGGAAAGTAGGTGATGTCGGTCTGGTTGTCGGTAATACTGCCATTGTCGTGTAGCGTGAACTGGTCGTTGATCGCCGCGAACGCTCGCAGGCTGGCCATGCTCAGTTCCCGGCCGTCTTCAGTCAGCAGCTCCAGCTGCGACAGTTCCGATCTGAGCTGGATAATATCCCGGATGGCCAGAGGCTCTCCTGCCGGTTTCTCCGAGGTCGGCAATACCGGCGCGCTGGAATCCGAACCATCGAGGGCCAGTGGCGCCGACAGCAGGTTCTGGTATTCCCCTTCGAGGTAGATCACGTACCCGGCGTCGGTCTCGTAAAGCTCGTAATTGTAGCGAACAGAATCAGACTGATAGGTGCGGTCCAGAAGGTTTTCCTGCACCCGCTCAAAGCTCAGCAGATTACTGGCACTGTAGTTGGTAAAACCAATACCCACTGTGTACATCAAAGGGAAAATAACGAACAGACCCATACCTGCCACAGCGGGGAAAATATAGCGGTGGGCGTACAGTTTCCTGTTGATAAAAACAAATACCGCGGATGCCGTCAGCACCAGGAAAAGCATCGCGAATACGAACTCCTGCTGGGCATACAGCGCCAGTATCAGATAGAGCGCCATTCCGACTAGCGCGGCCAGGGCGCCCCACTTGAGAATCATTCGGGTCATTGGAAGTCTGCTTTCGGTTCCGGGGGAGGACAGTGTTTCCGTTATCATTGTAGTCAGCCCGTTTAAAGCCGTCGCCGGGGATTACGACGGCAGGTTTGCATCAACAGTTCAGCCAAAAGGGAGAAGCCGCCGGCAAGAGTGCCAGCGGCGGTCACGTTTCCGGTGTTACCGGGTAATGCGCTTGGCTGCGGAGTTCAGGGCATCCTCAACGGATTGTCTTCCAGAAGTGATGTTCTGCAGCGCCGGCCCCATGGAGGACCAGAACGCCCCCATGGCAGGCACGCTCGGCATGGGCTCGCCCAGCTCGGCGTTCTCGAACGTTGCCGCAATGTTCGGATCAGACGACAACTCGTCCATGAATTCCTTGTTGGCGACCGCACCCAGGGGAACGTCGTTGTTCACCATCTTCAGGCCCTTGACGGACAGCGCGTAGTTCTCAAGGAATTCCACCGCCAGGTCCTTGTTGGGGCTTGCGGTGTTCAGGGTGGCTGCCATCACACCCACCATCGGCTTGCTGGGTTGGCCATCAACGGTGGGCAGCTTGGCAACACCAAAGTTGATGCCACTCTTCTCCAGGTTGCCCCAGGCCCAGGGGCCATTGATCATCATGGCCACTTCGCCCTTGTTAAAGCCGGATTCCATCGCGCTGTAGTCTGCCCCGCGGGGCATTACGCCTTCTTCAATCAGGGTGGCCAGCATATTGGCACCTTTCATCGCGCCCTCGTTATTAACGCCGGTGTCCTTGACGTCATAGGTGCCATCTTCGTTCTGGGCAAAGATATAGCCACCAGCGGCGGCGATCATCGGCCAGGTGAAATAGGTGTTGTTGTAGTCCCACAGAATGGCGCGCTTGCCCTCTTCCGCCAGTTCTTTATGGATGGCTGGAATGTCCTCAAACGCCGCAGGCGGCTCGGATACCAGATCCTTATTGTAAATCAGCCCTATGGACTCGACGGCCATGGGGTAGCCATACATCTTGCCGTCGACTGTTACTGCGTCCCAGGTGAAATCAAAATTGGCATCAACCACCTTTTGAGATGGCTTGATCTCGGAAATGATGCCGCTCTGAGCCCATTCGCCAAAACGGTCGTGGGCCCAGATAAAGATGTCTGGCCCGTTACCGGTGGCGGCGGATTGTTGGAACTTGTCAGTGGCGCTGTCCGGGTGGGCAACTTCAACAGGAATGCCGGTTTCCTCGGTAAACCAGTCGCCCACCTTCTGCAGGCCATCGTAGCCCTTATCCCCATTGATCCAGACCAGGAGCTTGCCTTCCTCGATCTCGGCGTGGGCGGGTGCAGACATCCCGAAAGTTGCTGCAACAACGGAAGCTGCGAGCGTGCTGCGGATAAAAGTTCGACGATTCATCAGGTAATTCCTCTGCTTGTTCTTGCCTTATTCTTGTTGGCCGCCCTGGCACAAGGTTGGCCGAGCGGGCTGAACGCAAATCTTTCTATTGCGAGTAACCGAACTGTGTTGCAATTTGCCGTTGCTGGCATCAGCCCTGATTTCATTCCCTGAGGCGTAGAACGGGGGAGTAGTGAGGCGTAGCAAATTCAGTCTACCACCCTCCCCCCAGGTCTGGTTTGATTAGGGTACGACAACAATAAATGCAACCGGAGCCCATTGCATGACCCCATCCCCGAAAACATTCAGGTTAACCGCCAGCCTTGTGACGTGCCTCTCCCTTGCCGGCTGCGCCAGTAGTCAATTCGAGACTGCGACCCCACCCACAGACAACACGTCCGCTTCAGTCAGTGGCGGCCTATGCGTCCCAACGCAGGCTGCAATGACGATTTCCGTGGGCGACACATTTGCCGAGGGTGAGTGGGTGCGGGACTTCTACAGCGGCGAAAAGGCCCGGGTGGAAAACGGCGAGGTCACCATGACTCCCGCCCCGGAAGCGGAAGGCCTGTTGCTGCTTGAGGCCGTAGACGCCCCGGAGCAAAGCTTCAACTGGGCCGGCGCGACTGTCTACTTTACCGTGACTGACCGTTTTGCCAACGGCCGGACAGACAACGACCTCAACTACGGCCGCCAGCCTGACGGCAAGGACGAGATCGGGACTTTCCATGGCGGAGATTTTGCCGGCCTGACCCAGAAGCTGGATTATCTCAGGGAGCTGGGCGTGAATGCCCTCTGGATCACCCCGCCCTTTGAGCAGATTCACGGCTGGGTTGGCGGTGGCGACCGTGGTGATTTCCGGCACTATGGATACCACGGCTATTACGCTTTGGACTTTACCCGTCCCGACGCCAACTTCGGCACCCGGGAGGAGTTCCGCACCCTGGTAAATGAAGCACACGCCCGCGGCATTCGGGTGGTGATGGACGTGGTGATGAATCACCCCGGCTACGCCACACTGCAGGACATGCAGACCTTTGGTTTCGGGGGGCTTCGTGAGGGTTTCGAGAAATACCTGCCCGACCAGTGGGGTGGCTGGCGGCCCGAAACCTGGGAAGACTTTCACGCCTACCATGCACTGATCGATTACGATCACCCGGACTGGTCCCACTGGTGGGGCGAGGACTGGGTTCGCGCGGGCATCGGTGACTACGATACCCCACCCAACGCCGCCATTGATCCGCTTCGGGGTTCACTGGCATTCCTGCCCGACTTCAAGACCGAATCCGACAAGACCGTCGACCTGCCGGTTTTCCTCAAAAACAAGGAAAACACCCGGGCGGAGCAACTCGACGATGCCACCGTACGGGATTACCTGGTTACCTGGCTGACGGATTGGGTGCGAGAATTCGGTGTTGACGGTTTCCGGGTGGACACCGCCAAACACGTTGAGCCTGAGGCCTGGCAGCAACTGAAAACCAAAGCCCAGAAAGCGCTGGAAACCTATCGCGGCAAGAACCCGGGGAAAGCGCTGCCGGCAGAAGACTTCTGGATGGTGGCAGAGGTATTCCCCCACACCGTCACCCGCAGCAGCTACTTCGATGCCGGCTTCGATGCAGTCATCAATTTTGACCTGCAGGAGGAAGCCCGGGGCGGTGCCGCCTGTCTGCCTTCGATGGAGCCCATATATAGCGAATACGCGAAGAAGATGAACGGCGACCAGCCCTTCAATGTGATGAGCTATATTTCGTCCCATGACACCCGGTTATTCAGCCGCATCGCCAACAATGACCCCGTTATGCAGAAGCGCGCCGCCAGTGCCTTGCTGTTTACACCGGGCACCAGCCAGATATTCTATGGCGATGAATCCCGGCGGCCGTTCGGCCCCACCGGTTCAGACAGCCATCAGGGCACCCGTTCCGATATGAACTGGGCCGAGATTGATAGCGGCACGGCGGCGCCGGTACTGTCCCACTGGCAAAAGCTCGGTCAGTTTCGGGAGCGACACCCGGCTATCGGCGCTGGTGAACACCAACGCCTGAGTACCGAGCCCTATGTTTTCTCGAGAACCCACGGCGACGACCGCGTGATCATCGCCTTTGGCAAGGAGTGACCGTGCAAACCACCGAAACCACCGGATTTACACCCCACACTCCACTGGTCCTGGGGATGATGCGGCTACATGACCATCCCGGGCTCATAAAGCCGGCCAGACTGGCCGACTGGGTTGCCGCACGGCTGGATGAAGGTCTGGACGTGTTCGACCATGCCGACATCTATGGTGGGGGCGAGTGTGAACGGTTGTTTGGCGATGCGCTACGGGCCCACCCCCTGCTGGGCAAAAAAGTCCGAATAATAACCAAGGCCGGCATTGTGCCGGCAAGCCAGGACCGCTCACCGTGGAAGGTGAAGCACTACCGGGCCGAAGCCGGGTACCTGAAAGATGCCATTGACCGTGCCCTTGCCTCGCTGGCGGTGGAAAAGATTGATACCTTCCTTATCCACCGACCAGATCCGCTGATGCAGGTGGACGAGGTTGCTCGCGCGCTGGAACGGGCGGTGTCAGCGGGCAAGGTACGCCAGATAGGTGTCTCCAACTTCCTTCCGGAACAATGGCGGTGGCTGGCTGCCAACACCGAACTGCCGTTAGCCTGCAACCAGAGTCAGTTGTCCCTCGCACATAGCGATCCGCTGTTCGACGGAACACTGGAAGCTCACCTGGCTGATGGACTGCACTGGCTGGCATGGTCTCCGCTCGGTGGCGGGAAGCTGGCGGACCGGATTCCCACAGATGTTCTCGACCGCGCACGGGAGGAAACCGGGCTGGATGAGACCGGGCTGGCCATCTCGTGGCTGCGTCAGATTCCGGGAACTCCGGTGCCCGTTCTGGGTTCCATGAATCCCGACAGGATCCACTCAGCCCTTCACGGCGCCCGGTACGACCTGCCCCGTCCGATCTGGTACCGGCTCCTGGAAGCTGTACGCAACAAGGCGGTTGCCTGATAAGCGTGCGTTTCGTGATCGCCATCCAAACCTGACAAATCGTTACACAATTTCCACTTTAGTATCATTGTTGCTTCGGCAGACTCCCGCGACACTGCTCATGCTTTATAAAAACAATACAAGGTGCCAGTGTTTAGCAGCACTGCGCGATCACGGAGACTTTTGTCGATGCTCTGCAAGAAGCTATTTGTGTTCCTCTTATTGACCCTGCTTGTAACCACCACCGTAGCAGCAGAATCTCTTAAAATCGGGCTCAACTACCCACAAACAGGACGATACAAGGATCAGGGCCTGCAACAACGTCTGGGTGCGTTCCTGGCCGTCGATGAAATCAACAAGGCCGGCGGCGTCATGGGGCGCGACCTGGAACTGGTGATACGGAATACCTCGGGCGAACCGGCCAAAGGCGCCAAAAACACCGCTGAACTGATCGACAGTGAAGGCGTACAGATGGTGTTCGGCGGGGTTTCCAGCGCCGTCGCCATATCGTCAGGCAGAGCCGCGAGAGACCGGGACAGGATCTACTTCGGAACCCTGACCTACTCCAACGCCACCACCGGCGCCGCCGGACACCGCCACATGTTCCGCGAACCCTACAATGCCTGGATGACGGCCAAGGCACTGAGCCAGTACCTCACCACCCAGCATTCCAACGATGAATACTTCTACATCACCGCAGACTATACCTGGGGCTGGTCCGTGGAAGAATCTGTCAGGAAGTTCACCAGCACCGACGACACCGAGGCACACCAGGGCGTTAAAACGCCCTTCCCCCGCGCGCTGATCACTGACTTCCGCGAGGCTCTGGAGCAGGCAGAACAAAGCGATGCCAAGGTACTGATGATGGTGCTGTTCGGAGACGATATGGTGCGTGCGCTGAACGTTGCCTATGAGATGGGTCTAACAAAAAAGATGCAGGTGGTGGTTCCCAACCTGACGCTCGGAATGGCCCGTCAGGTGGGGCCGACCATCATGGAAGGGGTTGTCGGTGGCGCGCCCTGGGTCTGGAGTGTGCCTTACCAGTATGACTATCCAAGAGGCAAGGAGTTCGTTGAAGCTTTCTCCAGCCGCTACGAAATGCGCCCTTCCACGGCCGCAGCCTCTGCCTATAGCATCGTCTACCAATACAAGGACGCTGTTGAACGTGCGGGCACCACCAACACCAGCCAGGTGATCCGCGCACTCGAGGGACACAGGTACACGTTCCTGAAAGACGAACAATACTGGCGGAAGTTTGACCACCAGAACGTACAGACCGTCTACGTGGTGCGGGTGAAGCCCCGGAATGAGATCATGGACGACGAGTACTCGAGCGACTATTTCGAAATTATCGATTCCATGCCGGGCGACGAAGCAGCACAGACACGGGCAGAATGGGAGGCCCGCCGCAAGGAGACGGGCCAACCAGTAACGCTGCAATAGTCTAACCGGTTGACGGTAGGTCAGGCCCCTGCCAACCTGCGATACTGCTGCGGGTTGGCAGGGTTACTTCCAGGAAAGGCCAGCCTTAGTTGGCCATCCACTCTTCCATCATCTGATCATACGGCTTGGTCTTGCCCTGGGGCTTTTCATTCTCCAGGGCCGGCTTTGGTGCGCCGGGTTGATCCAGCCAGTACTGCTCGTCACGTGGCTCGTTGAGTTCAGGTGCGTATTTCTCGAAGACATTCGCCCGGGCCAGACGCTCCATGGTGCGATCCATGGCCGTGGCCAGGCTGTCCAGGGCTTCTTTCGGCTCAACTTCACCATTGACGGCCGGGGCCAGGTTCTGCCACCACAGCGGGGCGAGACGTGGATAATCCGGTACGTTGGTACCTGTCGGGGTCCACATGCTCTCGTTTTCACTGCGGTAGAACTCGACCAGGCCGCCCAGCTTGGGTGCCAGCTCGGTCATTTCATCCGAGAAGATGTCGGAACGACGAATCGGTGTCAGGCCAGCGATGGTCTTTTCCAGCGACACAGTCTTGGAGACGGTGAACTGTGCGAAGAGCCATGCAGCGGTACGACGGTCTTCAGGCGTCGATTTGAAGAAGGTCCAGGCACCCACGTCCTGGTAGCCTACTTTCATACCCTCTTCCCAATAGGGGCCGGCCGGGGACGGGGCCATGCGCCATTTCGGGTTGCCTTCGTCGTCCGTGACCGGCAGATCCGGATCGGTCATGTCCGCGGTGAACGCGGTGTACCAGAAAATCTGCTGGGCAATCTGGCCCTGGGCAGGAACCGGGCCGGCCTCACCGAAGGTCATGCCGCGCGCACTTTCAGGGGCGTAATCACGCAGCCACTCGACCATCTTGGTGACGGCGTAGACTGAAGCGGGAGAGTTGGTCGCACCACCACGACTTACACTCGCACCCACAGGGTTCCCGTCTTCATTGACCCGGATACCCCAGTCATCAACCGGGTTGCCGAAGGGCACGCCCTTGCTACCCATACCTGCCATGGAGAGCCAGGAATCGTGGAAACGCCAGCCCAGGGAAGGATCGCGACGTCCGTAGTCCATGTGGCCATAGACACGCTCACCATCTATTTCCTTGACGTGGACACTGAAGAACTCTGCGATGTCTTCGTATGCAGACCAGTTCAGAGGTACACCCAGCTCGTACCCGTAACGCTCCTTGAACTGCTCCTGCAGGTCCTCACGATCAAACCAGTCAGCGCGGAACCAGTAAAGGTTGGCGAACTGCTGGGTTGGCAGCTGATACACCTTGCCATCTGGCCCTGTGGTGTACTGCAGACCGATAAAGTCATCAAGGTCCAGGCCCGGGTTGGTGAAATCTTTCCACTCGTTTTCGATCGCATCCGAGATGGCGATGGTCTTGCCATATCGAAGGTGAGTGCCGATGGCATCCGAGTCGTTCACATAAGCGTCGTAGATGTTACGATCGGACTGCATCTGTGTCTGCATGGTATCCACCACATCACCTTCACCGATGATGTTGTGCTCCACTTCGATACCGGTGATGTCCTCGAAGACCTCTGCCAGCACTTCGGCTTCGTAGGTATGAGTTGTCAGACCCTCTGCCACCGTCTTGATTTCCATGCCACGGAAGGGCTCGGCAGCTTTAATAAACCACTCCAGCTCAGCCAGCTGCTCCTCCCTGTTCAGTGTGGACCGGGGGAAATGCTCATCCAGAGCCTTTTCCGCCGCCGCCCTGTAGTCCTGTGCGTTTACCTGCGATGACGTCAGGAGAGCCCCCGAGATCACCAGCGACAGGTAATTGAGTTTTTTGTTTTTCATACAGACCTCATCTAGCTTAGTTTGCGTCCGTGCAAGGAGGTAAGTCCCTTTATTTGGATTAACCCCAGCGCATCAGAATGACCATCCAGACAACAGACACTGCGGTTGCTACCAAAACGTGAAGTTCAGTCGCCCCTATGAAAGCGAGGTGAATGAACGCGCTGGTCAGAAGACCAATAAACAGCCGGTCACCACGGGTTGTGGCGATCGGCAGGAAGCCTTTCCGCTCTACAGAGGGCGAAAAGTACTGCCATACGCTCATGCCCGTCAGGATCAGGGCAATCGAGATAAAGAAACCTGCCGTCGGGCCGGTCCAGTGCATCCAGCTCATAACAAGCCTCCTCAGGTACGGCCCAGGGCAAAGCCTTTGGCGATGTGATTGCGAACGAAGTAGACCACGGCGATTCCGGGCACGATGGTGAGCACACCGGCAGCTGCGAGTGTGCCCCAGTCAATGCCGGAGGCGCCCTGGGTTCGCGTCATGATGGCCTGGATGGGCTGGGCCCCGGTTGACGTCAGAGTCCTCGCCAGTAACAGCTCAATCCACGAGAACATGAACAGGAAGAACGCCGTCACGCCGATGCCGGACCGGATCAGCGGTATATAGATCTTTACAAAGAACTTCGGAAAGCTGTAGCCGTCGATATAGGCGGTTTCGTCAATCTCCTTGGGAACACCACTCATGAAGCCCTCAAGAATCCACACCGCCAGGGCGACATTAAACAAGGTATGGGCGAGTGCCACGGCAATATGGGTATCGAACAACCCCACTGACGAATACAGCTGGAAAAAAGGCAACGCGAAGACAGCAGGCGGCGCCATCTTGTTGGTCAACAGCCAGAAGAACAGATGTTTGTCACCTACGAACTTATAGCGACTGAAGGCATAGGCGGCCGGCAGGGCCACCGTGAGGCTGATGGCCATGTTCATGAACACATAGGTCATGGAGTTCACATAGCCCATGTACCAGCTGGAATCCGTCAGGATGTTTGCGTAGTTATCAAATGTCAGGTTCTTTGGCCAGAAGCTGAGCTCACCAAGAATTTCGGAGTTGGTCTGGAGTGACATATTGATCAGCCAGTAGATTGGCAGGATCATCACGACCAGGTAAACGATGAATGCGATGCGTGATTTCACGTCTGTCCCCTTGACTTTATTGTTGGGCTGACTTGTCTTTCTGCAGCGTCATGATGGCGGTGTAGAACACCCAGCTGACGGCAAGAATGATCAGGAAGTAGATGATGGAAAAGGCGGCAGCAGGGCCCAGATCAAACTGCCCCACGGCCATAGTGGTCAGGGCCTGGCTCAGGAACGTCGTGGAGCTGCCGGGACCGCCACCGGTGAGCACGAACGGCTCTGCATAGATCATGAACGAGTCCATGAACCGCAGCAGTACCCCAATCACCAGCACGTTGGTCAGTTTGGGCAGTTGGATGTAACGGAAAATTGCCCAGCGTGAAGCACGATCAATTCGCGCAGCCTGGTAGTACGCCTCCGGGATAGCTCGCAGGCCACTGTAACTAAGCAGGGCAATCAGTGGCGTCCAGTGCCAGACATCCATCAGGATGATGGTGAACCAGGCATCCACCGAATTGGCGTTGATGTTGTAGTCCATCCCCAGGCTGCTCAATGACCAGCCCAACAGGCCGATATCAGTGCGTGCAAGAATTTGCCAGATAGTTCCGACAACGTTCAGGGGTATCAGCAACGGCATGGCGACCAGGACCAGGGCTGCAGACGCTGCCCACCCTTTCTTCGGCATCAGCAGAGCAATACCGATGCCCAAAGGCACCTCAATGGCGAGAATCGCAAACGAGAAGGCAAACTGCCGTAGCAGAGCGGCCTGCAGATCCGGGTTCCGGAGCATTTCCCGGTACCACTCAGTGCCCGTCCAGTACGCTGAATCCGTTCCGAAAATATCCTGTACCGAATAGTTGACCACGGTCATCAGGGGGATAACCGCCGAGAAGGCCACCACCACGAAGACCGGAATCACAAAGAACCATGCTTTATTGTTTTCAATCTTATTCATGATCTGCCTCCACTAGCCGCTCGTCGACATACACTTTCAACCAGGGTTCCGGGAAACCGATACTCGCGGCTCCATTGGGAACCTGTTGATCTTCCGGAAGGCGCACTTTGACAGTGACAGGGCCGAACTCGGCGTCGACCATCCGATAGGTACCCAGATCTTCCACGCGGGTGACCGTTACTTCGTAACGTTGATCTCCCATATCGGTACCGAGGGTGACGAATTCGGGGCGTATCCCCAGCTTGATATTGCTTGAACCGCTCCGACGCACCTTCTCGAGAATCTGCTCATTGACTGGAATGTGCCTGCCGTTGAAAAGCAGCCCCTCGTCCGTGAGCCTGGGCTCGAAGAAGTTCATCCCGGGGCTGCCGATGAAATATCCGACAAAGGTATGGGCAGGGTTCTCGAACAATTCCTGGGGGGTGCCGAACTGGACGATCTGCCCCTCGTACATCAGGGCAATCTTGTCGGCAAAGGTAGAGGCTTCCAACTGATCATGGGTCACGTAAACCATGGTGATGTCAAAACGTTCGTGGATCTGCTTGAGCTTTCGGCGAAGCCGCCACTTCAACTGCGGATCGATCACCGTCAACGGCTCGTCAAATAGGATCGCAGTGACATCTTCGCGAACCAGGCCGCGCCCCATGGACACTTTCTGTTTCTGATCGGCGCTAAGGCCCTTGGCTTTACGAGTCAGCTCTCCCGAGAGCTCAAGAACGTCCGCCACCTCCTGCACTTTTTCCCGTATTTTCTCCTCCGAGAATCCCCCCTGGTTTCGCAGTGGGAACGCGAGGTTGTCATACACGGTCATGGTGTCGTAGATCACCGGGAACTGGAAAACCTGGGCAATGTTGCGCTTTTCCGGCGGCAGTTCATTCATTCGTTTGCCGTCAAACAGCACGTCTCCTTCAGAGGGCGTGACCAGTCCGGAAATAATATTCAGCAGCGTCGACTTGCCGCAGCCGGAGGGCCCGAGCAATGCATAGGCTCCGCCCTGGGCCCAGACGTGTTCCATTTTGCGGATGGCATAATCTTCCGGGCCGGAAGGCTTTGAGCTGTAAGAATGCGCCAGTGTCCTGAGTTTTATTTCTGCCATGTCAGAGCCCCTCCGACCGGCCAGGCACAAGAATTGTCGTGCCATCTGCCGCGAACGCATAAAGTTTATGGGTGGGGAAGTACACCTTGATCTGCTCGTCAGGGCTGAACTGATAGATGCCCTGCAAGTGTAAAACCAGCTCGAAAGACTTGCTGTGAACGTGGAGGAACGTTTCAGAGCCGCTGATCTCTGCCAGGTCGACGGTGACCTGAACTTCCAGGTCATCATCCGCATGCGGCACCAGTCCGATATGCGATGGACGGACGCCGAACATGTACTGCCCGGGGGCCAGGGAGTCGAGGTCCGAGTTGAGCCGGAAGTGCACCTGCTCATCAAAGGTCACCTGGCTTTCAGTCACTCGCCCTGGAACGATATTGATAGGTGGCTCGGAGAAAATTTCGGCGGTTTCGATATCCTGCGGCCTGTGATAGACCTTCGGGGTGGGGCCTTTCTGGAGCAAACGGCCTTCATGCAGTACCGCCGTTTCGCCCCCAAGTGCCAGTGCTTCGTGAGCCTCGGTGGTGGCATAAACCGCAATACAGTTACGTGCCTGAAAAAGATCTTTCAGCTCGCTGCGCAGAGCCTCTCGCAGCTTGTAATCCAGGTTGACCAGGGGCTCATCGAAAAGCACCATATCCGCATCCTTGACCAGCGCGCGGGCCATCGAAACCCTCTGCTGCTGACCACCGGAAAGTTCGAGAGGCAGGCGATCCAACAGATTGTCGATTTTCAGTAGCTCTGCGGTTTCCCGGACTCGTCTGTCGATCTCGGCTTTGCTTTTCTTTGCAAGCTTGAGTGGCGAGGCAATGTTCTCGAACACACTCATGGTCGGATAGTTGATAAACTGCTGGTACACCATGGAGATGTTGCGTTTCTGGACGGCAACGCCGGTCACGTCCATGTCATTCATCAGGATTTTGCCGCTGGTTGGCCTGTCCAGGCCGGCCATAATGCGCATCAGGGTTGTCTTGCCGGCAAGCGTCCGGCCAAGGAGGACATTGAAGGAACCCGGCTCCAGCGTCATGGTGACGTCCGATATCCAAGTCGCTCCGTCCACAACGCGCGATACATTCTGCAGCGTTAGAGACATGCTTTTTCCTTTCGTTTGTTGTTTTGACTTGAGGTTAGTCTACAAGAGCTGTGCCAAAACGAAAGGATACGAAAATATTTTTTCACACCCCTGTTATCAGGAGCGTTAGCAGAGGCTTTCGTTTCATGAACTTGCAGACGGAGTGTTCAGACTGTTCATATCGTTCAGTTTTGCCAGTTTTGGTGAACACCTCCGTGTTAAAAACATTTATCCTTAATTATCAATACCATAGCTCGACACCGCCGCCTGCAACATAACCAGACTGGTATACAACCGATAACGAACGTTGACCACGAGTGTGTTGATAAATAATACTTCTGGTGTTCGTAAACAAATTTTTTCGCTCAATAAAAGCGTAGTTTTCCCCATAACGAACACCACGGAGTGACAACCATGGACGATTTTTCCAGTGCCGAGTCATCAACCAGCAGCTCCGCGGCGGACCCTGTCGAGGCATCCTGGATCCGATGCCGGAGCCTGGGCGTGCAACCAGACCAGATGCCGGGATTCAGAAACCTCAGCCCCCGGGATCTGAGGGTACGTCGGGAACAACATGCGCAGTTGATACAGGTAGCCGAAAACGAAGTTGTGCCCTACTTCGACAACATGCTGAATAAAACCCAATGCCTGATTGCGCTGGCTGACTCCAAGGGCGCCATCCTGCATACCTGGCAACCAGAGGGACAGTCGATGTCCGCGTTTGACGGGCTCAGGCCCGGCAGCGTCTGGGACGAACTATCGGCTGGCACGAATGCTATCGGCGCCTGCCTGGCATGCGGCCATGCGGTCCACGTCCGTGGTGACCAGCACTATATCAAAGGCCACCATCATCTCGCGGGATCGGCAGTACCCGTTTTCGACGCCAACGGGGGACTTTTCGCCGCCATTGCCTTGTGCTCCACGACGAAAATGGCCGGGGATTACACGCTCGGCATGGTCAAACTCCTGTCACACGGTATTGAGAATCGTCTGATTTTCGAGACTTACCAAGGCAGTTCCTACATTCTCAAGCTGAACACCAGTGCCTCCAACCTCGACAGCAGCTGGGCAGGCCTACTGGTGATTGGCTCTGACGGCCAGATCCTGACTGCGAGCAGGCGTGCACGGACCATGCTGGGGGACCGTCTGATGAACCACCACCTCCAGCAAATCTTTGACGTTGATCTGGCAGAACTCGCCTCTATCGCTACCGAGCAGCCCCAACGGTTGCAAGCCAGCGGAAACTACCAGATTTTCGGCCAGCTTATGCTCCCCCTGGAAACTCGCCCCACCCATAAAGTCACACTGCAGAACTGTCTACCCGGTGCTCGGGGAGAGACGGATGGTGTAACGATTCCCGACGACGTAATAGCCCCGGAATACCTAGAGCATGGAGACAACAGAGTAAAACGACTGGTGAGTCAGGCTCGGAAGATGATGGAAAAGGACATCCCGATCCTGGTCTATGGCGAGACAGGATCCGGCAAGGAAATCCTGGTACGCAGCTTACACTATTACAGCAGCCGGGCTGCAGGACCATTAATTGCTGTGAACTGCGCAGCAATCCCCTCGGAACTGGCTGAGTCGCAATTGTTCGGCTACGATAAAGGTGCCTTTACCGGCGCTCACAACAAGGGATATGTGGGGCTCATCCGGCAGGCAAACGGTGGCACACTGTTTCTCGATGAGATCGGCGAAATGCCGCTGATGCTTCAATCAAGGCTTTTACGGGTACTGCAGCAGAGGGTGGTGACTCCATTAGGTTCCACGGAAAGCTACCCGGTAGACATCAAGCTGGTTTCCGCCACCAATCGGAGCTTGCGGGAAGACATCCAGCGAGGCTACTTCAGGCAGGATCTTTACTATCGAATCGCCGGCCTTAACCTGGAGCTTCCCTCCCTGAGGGAAAGATCAGACATCAGGGCGCTGATCGCATTCATCCATCATCATCTGCGACAGACAGAACCCGGGCCACCACTGAGCAGCGGCATGCTGGACCTGCTCGCCAGCCATCGCTGGCCAGGCAATATGCGACAGCTTGTGCATGCTCTCAAGGTGGGCATGGCCATGGCTGACGGGGGCCTGTTGGAAGAAGACCACCTGCCTGACGACTTCTTTGCTGACTCAACCGAACCGGTAAGCGTTCCGACTGAACCGCTCAGTGACTTGTTGCCCCGGCTATACCGGGCCAATGCCGGTAATGTATCACGCACGGCCAGGGCTGCCGGAGTCAGCCGCAACACCGTCTATAAATACGTCCGCCCTGCCCCCACCGGTTGAGCGCTGCTTTCTAGACGATACCTACGTTGGGGAATCGGAACTGCTTTGCAACTTTGCAACAGCGGAGCACCACCCGGCGTATAGTTTGTCCCGTTTTTCCTTGCTCATTTCCGGCTCAAAACGACGATCACACCGCCAGGCCTCCTGCAGCGCTTCGAGGGACTTGTATACGCCGGCCTGCAACCCGGCAAGGTAAGCCGCACCCAACGCTGTCGTTTCTACCATCCGCGGCCGGTCCACTGTGGCGCCGAGAACATCGGCGAGGAACTGCAGTACCCAGTTGTTGGCCACCATCCCACCGTCTACACGCAATGCAATCGGGCGTAAACCGTCCTTCTGCATGGCCTTCTGTAAATCCTTGGTTTGGTAGCAGACCGACTGCAGGCCGGCAGTGACTATTTCTTTAATGCCCGTATCCCGGGTTAACCCGAAAATTGCGCCACGGGCATTGGGGTCCCAATACGGGGCGCCCAACCCGGTAAACGCCGGCACCAGATATACCCCATGGTCCACGGGCGTACCCTCTGCCAGTGGTTCGGTTTCACAGGCGTTCCTGATCAGTTGCAGGCCGTCCCGCAACCATTGGACAGCAGCCCCGGCAATAAAAATACTACCCTCCAGCGCATACACCGGCTTGCCTTTCAGGCGGTAGGCTACAGTGGTCAACAACCGGTGCTCTGAAGTCAGGGCCTGGTCCCCAGTGTTCAGCATCAGGAAACAGCCGGTTCCGTAGGTACTCTTCGCCATCCCCGTGTCGAAACAGGTCTGACCGAACAATGCGGCCTGCTGGTCACCTGCAATGCCCATGACCGATGCTCCATTCAGGCGTCCATTCCCCACGATCTGCCCGAAGTCCGCCGATGAATCCATCACCTCAGGTAACAGCGATTCCGGAATTCCGAAGAGATCCAGCAGCTCCTGGTCCCACTCCTGTTTATGGATATTGAAGAGCATGGTGCGGCTGGCATTGGTGGCATCGGTACGGTGAACCTTGCCGCCTGTCAGCCGCCAGAGCAGGAAACTGTCGACGGTGCCGAAAGCCAGTTCGCCCTTGTTGGCCCGCTGCCTGGCTTCGGGAACATTATCAAGAACCCAGCGGATTTTCGTGGCCGAAAAATAGGGATCAATCAACAGTCCGGTCTTTTTGTTCACGGAGGGTTCGAGACTCTGCTTCTTCAGCGATTCACACCAGTCAGCGGTTCTGCGATCCTGCCAGACAATAGCCGGATACACCGCTTCACCGGTTGCGCGATCCCAAAGCACCGTAGTCTCTCTCTGGTTGGTGATGCCAACGGCGACAACTTCGTCATTCCCTGCGCACCCCTTTTCCATAACGTCGTCGCAGACTTCTCTGACTGTACGCCATATATCTTCGGGGTCGTGCTCTACCCAGCCGCTGGCCGGGAAATGCTGGGGAAATTCCTGTTGACTGCTGGCGTGTATATTTCCGTCCAGAGTGAAGAGAATCGCGCGGGAACTGGTGGTTCCCTGGTCGATCGCAAGAATGTATTGAGTCATAGTTGCTCTACCTCCAGTGTTCTTATTTTTTCGCATTTTTACTTTTTTGAAAACAAAAGCCAACCATTTTCACCTCAGGGAAATCAATCGAACGCCACAACTCCTTAAAAAGGCTGCACAAAGCCACAAAACCCTCTAAACTGAACGCGGCTACAGAATCGCTATTTCGTTCGTAACAGAAAAACCGGGAACCGGAGGGAGTTGAATGGCACAGCGACGCAGGCAGGATCTGATCATGGAGCTGATCCAGCAAAACGGCTTTGTGACGACAGAACAGCTGGTCGATCAGTTCAAAGTCACACCGCAGACCATTCGCCGGGATCTGAACGACCTCGCCAGCCAGAAAAAACTCCGTCGCCATCATGGCGGTGCAGGCATCGATTCCAGCACCGTTAACACCGCCTACCAGGCCCGCAAGATCATGGACCTGGAAGCGAAAGAGCGTATTGCCGCAGCCCTGGTGGAGATGATTCCGGACAACTCCTCCATGTTCATCAATATCGGCACCACCACAGAGACGATTGCCAAGGCACTGTTGGAGAAAAACAACCTCCAGGTGGTGACCAACAACCTGCATGTGGCCTCGATTCTGTCCGCCAAGGAAGACTTCCATATCATTATTGCCGGCGGCGAAGTCCGCAATCGTGATGGTGGCATTGTCGGTGAAGCCACCCGGGACTTTATCAACCAGTTCAAGATGGACTTCGGCATCATAGGCATCAGTGGCATCCACACTGATGGCTCATTGCTTGACTTCGATTACCGGGAAGTTCGCGTTGCCCAGTCCATTATCGAAAATTCCAGCCAGGTATTACTGGCCGCGGACCACACCAAGTTTGGCCGCAATGCCATGGTTCGCCTGGGCAGTATCGCCCAGGCAGATCACGTGTTTACTGATGAGCGGCCTCCGGTCGAGATCTGCCAGCTGCTTGGCGAGAACAACGTGGAACTCCACCTGGTCTGATCCTCCCGCCATAACACCACCCCCTCCCGATCGTTGTTCCGCGAGCGCTCTGTCCATTCGCGTACAGTTTTTCGTTTTTTTTCTATATTTTCCTTTACGAATATATTTTGCTTTCGCATAATATGAACATACGTTTCAGTAAAACCCGGAAAGAGCGCCCGGAAACGTCTTTTCATTGGCGTCAGGAGATGACACAAAATGACCGAGGAGAACAATAAATTTGACGTTGTCGTTGTCGGCGGCGGCGTGAATGGAACAGGGATCGCGATGGATGCTGCGGGCCGGGGTCTGAAAGTGTTGTTGTGCGAAATGAATGACCTCGCCTCGGCGACATCGTCCAACAGCAGCAAGCTGATCCATGGCGGCCTGCGCTATCTGGAGCACTACGAGTTCCGGCTGGTACGGGAGGCCCTGGCCGAGCGGGAGTCGTTATTAAGGAACTCGCCTCATATCATGTGGCCTATGCGCTTCCGGTTACCTCACCGCCCTCACCTGCGCCCGGCGTGGATGATCAGGACGGGGTTGTTTCTTTACGACCATCTTGCCAAAAGGGAGGTTCTGCCCGGGTCACGGTCCATAAGGTTTGATGAGAAAGATCCTCTGAAGTCCGACATAACCAGTGGCTTCGAATATTCCGATGGCTGGGTGGACGACGCCAGGCTGGTGGTACTGACAGCCAAGAAGGCTCAGGAGTGTGGCGCTACCATTCTGACCAGAACCAAGTGCATTAATGCCGAGCGTGGCGAGAACTCGTGGGATGTGTCACTCCAGGACATGAACAATGACAGCGTCCACCATGTCTCCGCAAAGGTTATTGTCAATGCGTCCGGTCCCTGGGTCAGCCGCTTGTTCAGCGAAAGTCTTGCCATGAAGGCGCCCAAAAATATCCGTATGGTCAAGGGAAGCCACATCGTTGTGCCCCGCCTGAACCGGGATACCGAGGCGTACATCCTTCAGAACGAGGATGAGCGCATTGTGTTCGTGATTCCGTACGAAGACGAGTTCTCCCTGGTGGGGACGACCGATGTGGATTACGAGGGCGATCCGAAGAAAGCAAAGATTTCACCGGAAGAAACCGAGTACCTGCTGGATATCGTCAATTCCCACTTCAAGCGCCAGCTGACAGACAGTGACGTGGTCTGGTCCTATTCCGGCGTTCGCCCATTGATGGACGACGAAGAGGGCGATGCCAAGAAAGCCTCCCGTGACTACTCCTTTGAAGTCAGCAAGGAAAAGGGCAAGGCTCCGGTGATCTCAGTCTTCGGAGGCAAGATCACCACCTACCGCAAGCTGGCGGAAGCAGCTACAGACAAATTATGCCAGTTCTTTCCTCACGCGCAGGGGCCCTGGACCAAAAAGGGAATCCTGCCGGGCGGGGACTTTGAGAATCACGCCACCCTGGAGGCCCGCATGTCGGCCGATTTCCCCTGGCTGCCCGAGGCGGTCTGCAGCCGCTATGTGCGTACATACGGAACCAGGGCCTACGACATTCTGGACGACTCAAAGTCCGTTCAGAATCTGGGCTACCGGTTTGCCGGCACCCTCTATGAACGGGAAGTGGAATACCTGATCAAGCAGGAATGGGCGATGACATCGGAGGATATTCTCTGGCGCCGCACCAAGCAGGGGCTATACGCCACGCAAGAAGATGTCCGTGAGCTGGACAGCTACCTGTCCGCTCAGGCAACCCCGCAACCACAGACTGTTGCTCTCCACCACAGCGCCTGAATCACTCTCTAAGACGCTTGCGCGGGCCGGCATTACCGATCGAGAATATCTCCGACCCGTCGCTGCAACTCGGGGATCACTTCCTGTTCAAACCAGGCGTTGCGGCGTAGCCACAAATTGTTTCGCGGGCTGGGGTGTGGCAGCGGCAGCAGCTCCGGCCATACCTCGCGCCAACGCTTTACCCGCTCGGTGACGGTCGCTTTCCTGCCAGGCATGTGCCAGGCATGGGCGTACTGGCCGATAGCCAAGGTCAGCTCTATGTGCTCAAGGCGCTCAAGCAGCAGGTCACGCCAGGCAGGTGCACATTCGGGGCGTGGTGGCATGTCGCCGGATTTCCCGGTACCGGGGTAGCAGAACCCCATGGGCAGAATGGCCAGTTGCTCTTCATCATAGAAGGTGTCGCGCGTTATACCCATCCAGTCTCGCAGCCGATCGCCGCTGGGGTCATTAAAGGGTAGCCCCGTCTCATGCACGCGACGTCCCGGCGCCTGCCCCACTACCAGAATGCGGGCGGAGCGTGAGATCTGGATAACCGGTCGTGGACCCAGGGGGAGGTTCGACTCGCAAATCCTGCATCGGCGCACCTGCGCCACCAGCTCATCAAAAGGCAGCCTGGATTCCGTACTGGTCATTCTTGCCACTCACTCCTGAAGAAAAAGCCATTGCATAAACAGCTCGCTACCGTCACCTTAAAGCCTGTTTCCCTTACCCACAAACAAGCCTTTCCAACGTTGGCTACAGAGACTACCCGACATGAATGCCAGGTCCGACATCGCAGCAAATCCCACCCTCGATGAATTCCGGAAAGTGGTGGGCAGCCGGCGCTCTGTACGCCGGTTTACCGATGAGGCGGTACCGGAGCACGTACTGGATGACTGCCTGGAACTGGCCATGCTGGCACCCAATTCCAGCAATCTGCAGCCCTGGGAGTTTTTTGTGGTGCAGACACCGGCCCTGAAAAGCAGGCTTGCCGACGCCTGCCTGGGACAGAACGCGGCAAAAACCGCGCCGGTTCTGATCGTGGTGGTTGCCAGAACGGATACCTGGCGACAACACTCGCGGATGGCACTGGAACAGTGGCCGGAAGAAAACCTGCCGGGCATAGTGAAGAAGTATTATTCAAAGATTGCCCCGCTCCATTACAACCAGGGCCCTTTCGGGCTGTTCGGAGTTGCCAAAAAAGCTGCGGGCTTGTTTGTAGGACTGACACGACCGGTCCCCAGGGGTCCCTACTCTCCCAACGAAATGAAAATCTGGGCCACCAAGTCCACCGCCCTGGCAGCGGAAAACCTGATGCTGGCGCTCAGAGCACACGGCTACGATTCCTGCCCCATGGAGGGCTTTGACGAATGCCGGGTACGACGCCTTCTGAAGTTGTCCAGAAAGAGCCTGGTGACCATGGTACTGGCGGCCGGCAAGCGTTCCGAGAAAGGAGTCTACAACCGCCAGTACCGCTTCGACAAGGAGGGGCTGGTCCACTACCTGTGAGCCACCGGAGCCATTCCCGCACGACCAGCGATGGCTGCGGCAACCTATACTTCCGGGTTGGTCAGCGCTTCTGCCGCACCCAACAGACCGGTATAGCCTTCCATCACAACGAAAACCGGGGTTGATTCAAGCAGTGGCCGCATCCGGCCCTTATCCTCAAAGCCTTTCTGGAAGGGACTCTCCAGAAAGAAATCAATAAATCGCGGAAGAATGCCGCCGCACAGGTAAACGCCGCCAGTACCGCCAAGGGTCAACACCCCATTGCCGGCGACACGCCCGAGAATCTCGCAGAAGTGCCGTAGGGTCAGGCGCGCCAGAGAGTCGGCGTTATCCAGTGCGGCGGCGGTTATTTTCTCCGGTGCGTCCAGAGGTGCAGCTACGTCCTGTATCTCGGCATGGGCCTGGTAGAGGTTCTGTAACCCCTGACCGCAGAGAATCCGCTCGACAGAGACGCGGCCAAACCTGGCCTTGAGAATACGCAGCACGGCCATCTCAGTGTCATCCGTGGGGGCAAAATCCACATGGCCACCCTCTGTCATCAGGGGAATCCAGCCATTCTGTAAGGGAACCAGGCCCGAAACACCAAGACCGGTTCCGGGGCCGATCACCAGTCTCGGCCGCGAGGCATTGCCCGGGCCTCCACAAACATGAATCAGTTTGTCGGCGGCCACGTGGGGAACACCCAATGCCATCGCGGTGAAGTCATTGATAACCTTGAATGCCCTCCATCCGAACTGGTGACGCACCTCCTCGCTGTCAAAGCGCCAGTGATTATTGGTCATCCTCACCCGGGTGCCCGAAACCGGAGACGCTACCGCCAGGCAAACCTCCTGCACCTCCCCTACGCCCGAGCGCTGGAGATAGTCGGCTATGGCAGAGTCGAGATTGTCATAATCGCTGCAGGCCAGTACCTCAACAGCCTCGGGCGTTACATCCCCGGTCCGTACGAGAGCAAAGCGGGCGTTGGTACCCCCGATATCCCCTACCAGCGAGTAGTTGGTTGTTGTCATGCGTCATGATTCCAGAAAAAGCTGGCGCCTTCTTCCGGGGTGCTGGCCGCTTTGCGCATCCAGCCAAACAGTTCCCGGCCCAAACCGTGATGATAACTGCTCAGGTCGGCTTTTTCCGCATCCCGGGCGGCAAGTTCCTCGGCGGGCACATCCACTTCAAGGATTCCGTTTACCGCATCCAGGGTAATGACATCGCCAGCATGTAACCGTGAAAGCGGGCCACCATTGGCTGCTTCCGGGTAGACATGAATCGCTGCCGGTACCTTACCGGAGGCGCCGGACATACGTCCGTCCGTTACCAGCCCCACTTTGAAACCACGATCCTGCAACACTCCCAGATAGGGCGTCAGCTTGTGCAACTCCGGCATGCCATTGGCTTTCGGACCCTGGAAGCGGACCACTACAATGCAGTCCCTGTCCAGATCACCGGCCTCGAACGCTGCTTTAAGCTCGTTCTGATCATTGAAGACCACCGCCGGCGCCCTGACGGTACGGTGTTCCTCGGCAACCGCCGACACCTTGATCACGCCCCGGCCAATGTTGCCATCCAGAACCCGCAAGCCGCCGTCTGGCGCGAAGGGCTCCTTCGCCGTACTGAGTACATCGGGTTTGGCGCTTTTCTCCGGAGCAGGTTTCCAGACCAGCCTGTCACCATCCATTTCAGGCATACGGGCGTAATGCTCCAGGCCGTGGCCAACCACCGTTTCCACATCGTTGTGGAGGAAGCCGGCATCGAGCAGTTCCCGTATCAGGAAGGGCGTACCGCCGGCTTCGTGGAAAGCATTCACATCTTCCTGGCCGTTAGGGTAAATGCGGGTCATGGAGGGCACTATAGACGACAGTTCGGAGTAGTCGTTCCAGTCAATGATAATGCCGGCGGCCCGGGCAATAGCGATCCAGTGAATGGTGTGGTTGGTTGAGCCACCAGTGACCAGCAGAGCTACCAGCGCGTTCACGATGCTTTTCTCGTCCACCATGTCGCCCAGGCCCAGCGTGCCACCGTGAGGTTTGGACAGGCGAATTACCTGTTCTGTTGCGGCGCGCGTCAATTTATCCCGCAACGGGGTGCCCGGGTTCACGAAGGCGGCCCCCGGCAGGTGCAGCCCCATCACCTCAACCAGAAGCTGGTTACTGTTGGCAGTTCCATAGAAGGTGCAGGTACCGGGACTGTGGTAGGACTTTGACTCTGCTTCGAGCAGTTCGTCCCTGCCGACCTTGCCTTCGGCATACAGCTGACGGATCCGCTGTTTTTCCTTATTAGGCAGCCCGGAAGGCATTGGCCCGGCGGGAATCAATACCGTTGGCAGGTAACCGAAGCTGAGGGAGCCAATCAGCAGGCCGGGCACGATCTTGTCACAGATACCCAGTAACACGGTGGCGTCGAACATGTTGTGGCTGAGCGCAACCGAGGTACTCATGGCGATGGTGTCGCGGGAAAACAGGCTCAACTCCATACCCGGCTGCCCCTGGGTGACGCCGTCACACATGGCGGGTGTACCACCGGCAAACTGTGCAACTGACCCCATGCCATGGGCCGCCTCACGGATCACATCCGGAAAAGTCTGGTAAGGCTGATGGGCAGACAACATGTCGTTGTACGCAGAAACTATGGCCACATTGGCCTTGTTCATCAGCTTCAGGGTGTCTTTGTCTGACTGGTTACAGGCGGCGAACCCGTGCGCAAGGTTACCGCAGGAAAGCGTGCTGCGCTGGGGGGATTGCGCCTTGAGCTCCGCCATCCGGCCCAGGTAATCCTCGCGGGTAGGACGACTGCGCTCGATGATACGCCGGGTAACCGCGTCTACGGTCGGGTGCATAGTGGGTCTCCTGAAATTTCTTTTTTGATTGCCTTTTTAATTCCCGTAAGTTTACTGTCTTTTTTTACCTCTTTCACCCGAATATCATTCATTTCTCCAATTTTTGTTGTTATATTTACTACATCACCAACAGATATGAACAATAAACAACCAGATTTGGAGCCCGAACATGACTATTCGCATCGCAATTAACGGCTTCGGACGCATTGGCCGCAATGTTCTCCGCGCACTTTATGAAAACGACTACCGCAACCAGATGCAGGTTGTTGCCATCAACGATCTGGGCGATGCCGAAACCAATGCCCACCTGCTGAAATACGATAGCGTGCACGGGCGCTTCAATGGCATTGTAAGCCACGACGCGGAGTCTCTTTCAGTCAATGGTGATCGTATCGCCATTACCGCCATTCGTAACCCTGAAGAGTTGCCCTGGAAAGACTACCATGTGGATGTGGTGCTCGAGTGCACAGGCCTGTTTACCTCTCGCGAAAAGGCCGAAGGGCACCTCAAGGCCGGAGCCCGCAAGGTCATCATCTCGGCGCCCTCTTCAGACGCAGATGCCATGGTCGTTTACGGCGTCAACGATGACATGCTGACGGCGGACCATCACATTATCTCCAACGCCTCCTGCACCACCAACTGCCTGGCCCCCGTGGTGGAGGCACTGCACAGGAAGATTGGCATCGAAAGTGGCCTGATGACCACCATCCATTCCTATACCAACGACCAGAAGCTGAGCGACGTCTACCACTCGGACCTTTACCGGGCACGCTCCGCCACTCAGTCCATGATCCCCACCAAGACCGGCGCTGCTGCAGCCATCGGCAAGGTGATACCGGAGTTGGCCGGAAAACTTGACGGACTGGCGGTGCGGGTTCCTACTATTAACGTTTCCCTGGTGGATTTCGGCTTTATTGCCAGCCGCGACACCACGGTAGAAGAAATCAACGAAGCCGTCAGGGCCGCAGCCGAAAACAGCCCGGTACTGGGTTACAATTCGGAAAAACTGGTCAGTGTGGATTTCAACCATAACGCCCTGTCCAGCATTTTCGACGCCAACCACACCCGGGCCATGGGCCGTCATGCAAAAGTCATGGCCTGGTACGATAATGAATGGGGCTTCTCCAACCGGATGCTGGATAATGCTGCGACACTGATGAAAAAGGCGAGTCAGTAATACGGGCTGCCTGTCAGGCCAGCAACTTCCGGCAACCATCTGAAAGCTCGACCGCAAAACAAAAGGAAACTCGAACCATGCTCAGGCGTACCAAGATCGTCGCCACCCTCGGCCCCGCCACTGACTCGCCAGAATCGCTGTCAGCCATTATCGCCGCCGGCGTAGACGTAACTCGTCTGAATTTTTCTCACGGCAGCGCTGAAGATCATATGGAACGCGCCCGCCGGGTGCGGGAATGCGCCGCCGCCAATGGCCGGTTCGTTGCCCTTCTGGCAGACCTTCAGGGGCCGAAACTGCGCATTGCACGCTTCTCCGAGAACAAGGTCACACTCAAGGCCGGCCAGCAGTTTATCCTGGACGCTGCCATGGACAAGGAAGCCGGTAACGAGGACCGGGTTGGCATTGATTACGAGCAGTTGATCGAGGACGTCAAGCCGGGCGACATCCTGGTACTGGACGATGGCCGCATCGAAATGGAGGTCGAAACCCTGGATGGCACGAGCATCACCTCACGGGTTCTTATCGGTGGCCCACTGTCCAACAACAAAGGACTCAACAAGCGCGGCGGCGGCCTTTCAGCAGAAGCACTGACTGAAAAAGACAAACAGGACATCAAGACCGCCGCTCGTCTCGGTGCTGACTACGTAGCCGTGTCTTTCGTGCGTACCGCAGATGACATGCATGTTGCGCGTCGCCTGCTAAAGGAAGCCGGCTCAGAAGCCCGCCTGGTTGCCAAGATCGAACGCGCGGAACTGGCCCACGACAACGCCGCACTGGATGCGGTTATTGATGCGTCTGATGCGGTCATGGTTGCCCGGGGCGACCTGGCCGTGGAAATCGGCGACGCTGAGTTGGTGGGTGTCCAGAAGCACATCATTAACCGTGCCCGTGCCCTAAATACCGTCGTTATTACTGCCACCCAGATGATGGAATCCATGATCGAAAACCCTATGCCTACGCGGGCGGAGGTTTCCGACGTGGCCAACGCAGTCATGGATTATACAGACGCTGTCATGCTGTCTGCCGAAACAGCGGTTGGCGACTACCCCACGGAAGCCGTGGAGGCGATGGTGCGCATCTGTATCGGTGCTGAAAAACAACCCTCGATGCACCAGTCAAAGCACCGGATTCACGAGACCATGGAGCACGTGGACGAGGCCATCGCCCTGTCCGCGATGTACGCGGCCAATCACCTGGAGGGGGTCACGTCGATCATCTGCATGTCGGAAACGGGCGCCACTCCCCTGCTGATGTCCCGCATCAAATCGAGCCTGCCGATTTTCACCTTCTCCCGCCATCATTCCACTCAGCATCGGGTGACGCTGTTCCGTGGTGTACAGACTGTGCCGTTTGACTCAGCGGCGATGCCGCCGGAGCAGACGAACTCCCGTGCGGTGGCTGAACTGGTCCGGATGGGTGTGGTCAAGGAAGGCGACCTGGTTGTCATTACCAAAGGTGACTATGTGAATGCCCAGGGTGGCACCAACACCATGAAGATTGTTCGTGTAGGGGCCGATATTCGCTGATTTTCTCTTAATTGGGAGGGGCCTTCCCTTGTAGCCTTCTGGTTTGGTGCTGGGAGACTGCGGGGCGGGGTGCCCCAAAACCGCTACGAGCACGTCCATGTGCGCTTGGAATTGGCCATCCATGGCCAATTACATTTTGGGACACCCCGCCCCGCAGCCTCTGTTTGAACCTTTCTGATATCGCCAGATATCACTGTTTTTGTAGGTCGGATTAGCGAAGCGTAATCCGACAAATGGCAACGATACGCATCACAACGTCGGATTACGCTTCGCTAATCCGACCTACATTTATTGGTGAAGCACCCAAAGCGTTATCTTCGGAGCCAGAACAAGCGGTTGGTGGTAGGGCCGTTCGGGAATGTAATTGGCCAAGGATGGCCAATTCCAAGCGCACATGGATGTGCTCGTAGCGTTTCCCGAACGGCCCTACCACCAACCGCGAACACCCCGATCTCTCAGGCTACAGTCCGCCGATAACTCAAAGGTCAGCAAGACTACCGCGAACTATCTCCGAAATCTGATCCCAGTCACCGGAGTCAACCGCATCAACCGGAGTCAACCAGGTACCACCAACGGCAGACACATTGTCGAGGGCCAGATAGTCTTTGGCGGTGTTCCGACGGATGCCGCCGGTCGGGCAGAAGGTGACGTCCGGGAAGGGCCCGGAAAAGGCCTTCAGGGCCGGGATGCCGCCAGCAACTTCGGCCGGGAAGAACTTGAATTCGCGGTAGCCAAGGTTGTAGCCCACCATCAGCTCGGAGATGGTGGAAATGCCCGGCAACAAAGGGGCTTCGGAGGTGACACCAAACTCGAGGATGGCCTCGGTAACACCCGGAGTGATCACAAACTGGGCACCGGCGGCTTCCACCTGGCGGTACTGGGCAATGCTGGTTACCGTGCCGGCCCCTACCCAGGCGTCGGGGATGGCTTTTCGCACCTCCTCGATGGCTTTTATGCCATGGGGCGTGCGCAGGGTAATTTCCAGAACGCGGATGCCACCGTCAACCAACGCCTGACACAAAGGCAACGCCTCATCCGGATCGTTGATGGTGATGACGGGAATCAGTGGTGAGGCGCTCAGCACCGACCGGACGCGTTCGCGGTGGAAGTCGGACAGTTGGTTCATACATTTCTCCGGAAAAACATGTCAGTAGCGAGCAGCTCTCAGGCGCTCCAGAAAATCTGCAACCCGGGCTTGAGGAAAGCCCGAACGGGCATTTCCTTGACCTGCGAGATATTACGGCAGGCAGCCTGCAGGGTTTCCAGCTTGTCGTCGCCCTTCAGGTGCAACGCTGTCAAGCCTGCCTGACTCAATGCCCGCAACGTGAGCGTGATCCGCTCCTGGGGCTGGGAAGGTGGGGTCATCGGCGAGACGATGGCCGCCGACTCGGGGTCCAGCGCCTGGTCCAGCTCAGGCGCATCCGGAAACAGCGAGGCTGTATGACCGTCATTGCCCATACCCAGAATCAGCACATCCAGTGGTAAATGAAGATCAGCGAGCGCAGCTTCCACGGCGGCCAGGCCATCAGCCGGGGTTTTACCGGGCTGCTTCAGTGCCAGGTATCTGGCTTCCGAAGCCGGGCCCTGCAGCAGGTTTTCCCTGACCAGGCGGGTATTGCTGGCGCCGTCGGTTTCCGGTACCCAGCGTTCGTCCGCCAGCAGGACATCAATCCTGGCCCAGTCCAGGGGTTTCTCCCGCAGAGCTTCGAAAAATGGTAACGGGGTTGAGCCACCGGAAACCACCAGGCTAGCCCTGGGCGCAATCAACAGTCGTTCAGCAAGGTGCCTGGCAACCGCATCCGCCAGGGCAAAACCGGCATCCTCAGGGGTATCAAAAAAATGCGCGTCCACCGCTTCCGGCAGATTCAGGTCATGCATCTTCATACCAGCTCCTTCCATCACGGGTTATCATGGCAATCGAGGCTACCGGCCCCCAGGTCCCCGCGGCATAACGCTTTGGCGGTACACCGCTGTCCTCCCAGTTACGCATGATCTGATCGACCCATTGCCAGGCGTGCTCGACTTCATCGCGGCGCACAAACAGGTACTGGTTGCCCTTCATGACCTCCCACAGCAGACGCTCATAGGCGTCGGGGATGCGGTCGGTCTCGAACGTTTCCGAAAAGGTCAGCTCCAGCGGCCCCTGGCGCAGCCGCATACCCTTGTCCAGCCCCTGATCCTTGGTGAGGATTTGCAGAGACATACCTTCGTCAGGCTGCAAACGTATGATGAGTTTGTTGTTCGCAAGGTGTTTCTGGTCCGGGTCGAAGATGTAGTGCGGTGCCGGCTTGAAGTGGATAATAATCTGCGACAGCTTCTCCGGAAGTCGCTTGCCGGTGCGGATATAGAACGGGACCCCAGACCAGCGCCAGTTATCAATCTCCGCTTTCAGGGCGACGAAGGTTTCGGTCTTGCTTCCCTTGATGGCACCCTCTTCTTCCAGATAACCGGGCACCGGCTTACCACAACTGGTTCCGGCGGTGTACTGGCCGCGCACCACGTGCGTATCCATCAGGTCCGGCGTTATCCGGCGCATGGCCTTCAGCACTTTCACCTTCTCGTTGCGGATACTGTCAGCAGAAAGGTCCGAAGGCGGATCCATGGCGATGAGGCATAACAGCTGCAGGAGGTGATTCTGGACCATGTCGCGAACCTGGCCTGCCTTGTCGAAATAGCCCCACCGGCCCTCGATACCCACACTCTCGGCCACTGAGATTTCCACATGGGAAATGTGGTTCTGGTCCCACTGGGAGGCGAACAGGTTATTGGCAAAACGCAGGGCAATCAGATTCTGTACCGTTTCCTTGCCCAGGTAATGATCAATACGGAACAGCTGGTTTTCGTTATAGACTTCACCAAGCTCGTCGTTGATCACCTTGGAAGATTCGAGGTCATGGCCGATAGGCTTTTCAACCACCACGCGCGTGTCCTGATCACAACAGCCGTTATTCCGCAGATTACGGGCAATCACACCGTACATGGAGGGCGGCGTAGCCATATAGACAATCAGATTGCTGACTTCTGTGCTGCGCCAGTCATTTAGGGCGCTGTAGCCATCGGGGTTGGTAAAATCGAGGAACTGGTAGTCAACGCGCTGGAGAAATCTTTCTGCCACATCAGCATCGAACTCGCTCTTCTTTACATGCTCACGGAGCTTATCGAGAAGCATTCCACGAACCTCCCCGGTGTCCGCCTTGTTTCTCGCGATGGCAAGAATTCGGCTGCCTTTGTGCAGCAGCCCGGCACGCTCAAGCTGATACAGCGCAGGAAACAACTTGCGTTGCGCCAGGTCGCCCAGCGCTCCAAACATCATCAGGTCACAGCGGGTATTTATCGGGTCAGCCATCGGTTCCTTCTCTCTGTGTTTTCGTGCGGAACTGCTCAGCCCGCACGAATCGAGGCGTCAATGTAGTAATTTTATGCAAATAATGACACCTGAAATGAAATTTTCCAAGGATATTTTCCAATTAATGACACTTTTACTACCACAAATTGCCACAAAACGCGCTATAATCACCGCGGATTTTGACAAGAAAGCCGATAAATCAGGGAGTATTCTCAATGGCTGCCAATCAGGCGCAACGCGACGACAATCTGCTCGAAGATATCCAGCTGAGGCTGGACACGCTTAACAAATCCGAGCGTAAGGTTGCCGAGGCAATTCTTCGCGACCCCAGCGCCGCAACCCGATACAGCATTGCTGCACTGGCCAGGGCCGCTGATGTCAGCGAACCGACCGTCAACCGGTTCTGCCGCGGGTTTTCCGCCACCGGCTTCCCTGATTTCAAAATACGCCTTGCCCAGAGTATAGCCACTGGCACACCTTATATCGGCCAGAACGTAGAGCCTGATGATACGGTGGCAGAGTTTGCGGACAAAATCATGCTGACGACCATCGCCGGCCTGGATAAAGCACGTCAAGCACTTGATCCCAAAGCGCTGTCTGCGGCCATCGATTACCTGATCCAGGCCAAGCAGATCAACTTCTTTGGCATGGGCGGTTCCGCCCCCGTTGCCATGGACGCCCAGCACAAGTTCTTCCGCTTTAATATTCCGGTGATGTCGTACGACGATGCGCTGATGCAGCGGATGGTCGCCGCTGGCTGCAGCACTGGTGATGTCATCGTTCTTATCTCCTACACCGGGCGCACCCGCGAAACGGTAGAGATCGCCCAGCAGGCCAGGAATAACGGTGCCACGGTAATAGGGATCACCATGCCCGGCTCACCGCTTGCCGAAGCCTGCACCGTGGTTATCGAGGTCACTGCACCGGAGGACACCGAAGTCTACATGCCCATGTCATCACGCATTATTCACCTGACCGTGATCGATATTCTGGCCACCGGTGTCACACTCAAGCGTGGCGCGGACTTCCTCGGCCACCTGAAGAAAATCAAGGAAAGCCTGAAACCGACACGGTTTCCGGTGTAGCCAATACCCCTGTTGGTGCCCGGAATCCACTGATTTGCGGACTCATCCCTCTACGCCCCTCCTCCCCCTGAAAACTCACCCCCCTTTTTCTTCAGGGCGGAGGATGTACTCATCCGCCGGTTACAGGACTATGAAATCCGGTTTCCCAATGTCTGATTGGCAGAAGCTGCAATCACGGGAACCGGAGGCCTGATCCGGAACCAGCTGTCCCCTGACAGAATGCCCGGAACTCCGCTTCCCTGACATTCAAAAAAGACAAAAAGCACAGGACACAGATGATGCAGAACAATAAGCGCTATTTCCCGAATAAACTCCCGCTTGCGGCTGCGGTCACAGCTGCCATCATGGCTACGCCCGCCATCGCCGTTGAGTTCCACGGTTACGCCCGCTCAGGCCTTTCCACCAACACCAGCAGTGGCGGGGAACAAACCTGTTTCGGTAGCGGTGCCAACGGCCACTTTGTCGGACGCCTTGCAGACGAATGCGACACTTATGCTGAACTGGCCTTTGGCGACCAGCTCTTCAGCCAGGACGGTAAAACGTTCCGCTTCGATTCCATGGTTTCCTACGAAGCCATCAACCAGGGTAACGACTACCAGGCATTTGACGGCGCCGACGATGTCAACGGCGTCGATTTTGCCGGCGAGGAAACCACTCACAACAACGGCAACCCCTATAGCGGCGGCGAAGTAGCGGTGCGTCAGCTTTACGTGTCCGGCACTAACGTCATCGAATCTCTGCCTGGCGCCACGCTCTGGGCTGGCAAGCGCTACTACAAGCGTCACGACGTGCACCAGCTGGACCTGTACTATATTAACAACTCCGGCTACGGTGCCGGCGTTGAAAACATTCAGGCCGGTGCTGGCCAGTTCTCCGCTGCATGGATCAACTTTGACAAGCAGGAAAGCGACACCATCGTTCAGAACAACAAGCTGGACCTGCGCTACGCCTTCCCGGTTGGCGAAAGTACGCTGACACTGGCGGGCATCTATGGCATGGCCGACCTGACCGATGAGCAGGAAGCGGCCGACATCATGGACGAGGATGGTTTCTTTGGTACCGTTGAGCTTGCGACGGGCTTTATGGGCGGCTTTAACAAGTTCGTCCTGCAGTATGCGACCGACTCACTGGGCGAAGCAGCATTCAATAACCAGGGTGGCAATTCAAGCCTCAATGGGCCCTACTACCCCGGTACGCTTGAGAAGAGCTGGCGGGTTCTGAACCATGGTGTAATCAAACTCGGTGGCCCGTGGGAGCTTGGCTACTCCGCCCTGTATTCCAAAGGTGAAACCTACGGCCCGATCAATGAAGAAGAACCCACCCGCCTGAGCGTTGTTGCTCGCCCGATCTACAACTGGAACTCCGTGACCAGCACGGCTCTGGAAATTGGCTACGAGGACGTGCACCAGCCCTATAACGACGAAGAGACCGATCTGCAGAAGGTAGCCATTGCGCAGCAGTGGAGTGCCGGTCCCGGTTACTGGGCACGCCCGGTGATCCGCGCCTACGCCGCAGCGTTCTTTGGCGATCAGGCGGAAGCCGCTCGCAGTGAGGGCATCGATGGCGACATCCAGATCGGTGCCCAGATCGAAACCTGGTGGTAAGGCTCTAAACCCCACACACTCTCGTTGGACCTCCTTGGGCCGGCTTTTCAGCCGACCTTTTTTGTGCGCTCTCCCTTTACTTTCTACTCCCCGTACGCCCCGCGGACTACGCCTGCAAAAGTCGGTTGCCGAAGGATGTGTGTCGCCTGTCATCGCGCAACCATGAAACTGCCACGTTTGCGTGCAGGTTCGCCCCTTCACGCAAGGTATTTATCAAACAAAAACAATGGAAAAAGGATATCTGTCATGCCTGACCATAAACTGGTTGCAGGCGGCTGGGCTCTAGCTCTGTCCCTGGCCCTTGTCGGCTGCAACTCTGGTAGCAACAGCTCACCTTCCGATTCCGGCGATAGCGGGGGCGGGGACTCCACCGCCCTGCTGGAACCCGGAGAGAACGAAGCCGTCCTCTACTATAACCGCCCCGCCGGAGACTATGATGGCTGGGGACCTCACCTGTGGAATGACGCAGCGGCCGGTTGCGATGGGCTCGCGGAAGGCGTCCCCACGGAATGGGCCAGCCCCCGCCCACCCAGTGGCGTGAACGACACCTACGGTGCCTACTACATCATCCCCATGCGCGAAGGCGGCGACTGCATGAACTTCATCATGCACAAGGGCGATGAGAAAGACCTGGGAGGCGATGACAAGCGCTGGCACTTCGGCGCCCTGGGCAATCGGATCTTTACCGTCAGCGGCAGCCAATTGCTCTCGCCCGATCCGATCGAAGCCGAAGAACTGGCCATCGACGGCGCCAAAGCACACTGGCTGGATGCCAACACTCTGGTCTTTGCGGACACCGCCACAGCAACCCGCGTGGAACTTCGCTACGACGCCAATGCCGGCATCACCGTGGATAACGCCAACAAGGCCCTGAACGGCGGCACCACGATTGAGCTGAGCGCAACCACTCTGTCGCCAGAGCTGGCAGAGGCCTTCCCTCACCTGGCGGACTGGCCCGCCTACACCGTGGAGGCCGACAACCAAACCACGGCAGACGCCTTGCGCGGACAACTGATTGCCGGCGCCTACAACGGCAATGATGAATTGATATCCGCCACGCGCCTTCAGATCCCGGGCGTACTCGACGACCTCTATGCCTACGACGGCACGCTGGGCGCTACCGTCAACGGCGCCGATACCGAGTTTGCGGTCTGGGCCCCAACAGCTCAGAGCTTGCGCCTGCACGTATTCAACGCCGATGGCAGCATGGTGAATGGCTACCCCGTGGACATGACTCGAGACAACAGCGTCTGGAGACATACCGGCAACACGGCCGATGTCGACCGTAAGTTTTACCAGTATGAAGTGACGGTCTACCACCCGCGTACCGATGCCATCGAAACCACCATGACGTCGGACCCTTACGCCCTGAGCCTGTCCGAGAACGGCGTGTATGCGCAGGTCGTCAACCTGGATGACAGCGATCTCAAACCGGCCAACTGGGACAGCCTGACGCCTCCAGCAGTGCAGGCACCCGAGGACGTCGTGGTGTATGAAACCCATATCCGCGATTTCAGCGCTACCGACGAAACCGTTGCCGCTGCCAATCGGGGCAAGTACGCCGCCTTTACGGAATCCGCCAGCGATGGTGTCACCCACCTCGAAAGCCTGGCCAACGCCGGCATTACGCATCTCCATCTGCTGCCGACCTTCGATATCGCAACGATTAACGAAGACCCGGCCAACGTCGTCAACATTGACGACGACTTCAGCAAGCTGTGCGACCTGTCTGACGAAGCCGCAGCGAACTACGCGGATCTTTGCAGCAGCGGCGATACCATCCGCACGGTACTGGCATCCTTTGACCCGACAACCGGCGACGCCCAGGCGCTGTATGGCACCTTCCGTGGCCTCGATAGCTTCAACTGGGGCTACGACCCGGTGCATTACACCGTCCCGGAGGGCAGCTACGCGTCTGACGCCAACGGTGTCACCCGGATACTGGAGTTCCGTGAACTGGTGCA
Organism: Marinobacter sp.; assembly: GCF_039977835.1. Classification (GTDB taxonomy): domain Bacteria; phylum Pseudomonadota; class Gammaproteobacteria; order Pseudomonadales; family Oleiphilaceae; genus Marinobacter. Next base: position 374,570 of record NZ_JBDWCL010000072.1, read on the forward strand.
GTCGGCCACCGATATGGGCCTCAATGTCGTGCTGGATGTGGTCTACAACCACACCAACGCTTCCGGACTTGCCGACAAGTCGGTGCTCGACAAGCTGGTGCCCGGCTATTACCACCGTCAAAACCCTGAAACCGGGGTGGTGGAACAGTCCAGCTGCTGCGAGAACACTGCATCCGAACACCGGATGATGGAGAAGCTGATGATCGATTCGCTGGTGACCTGGACCCGCGAGTACGGCGTGTCCGGATTCCGCTTCGATCTGATGGGCCACCACATGCTGTCCAATATGGAAAAGGCGCTGGAGGCGGTAACCGCCGTCGATCCGGACACCTATTTCTACGGCGAGGCATGGAACTTTGGCGAAGTGGCCAATAATGCCAGGGGTATCAACGCCATCCAGCCGAATATGGCGGGCACTGGCATTGGCTCCTTCAACGATCGCCTGCGCGACGCAGTGCGTGGCGGCGGGCCCTTCGACGGTGGTGACGCGCTACGGGCTAACCAGGGCTTCAGCAACGGCCTGTTCAGCATCCCCAACGATCGCAACAGCGGCAGTGACGCCGAGAAAAACCGGTTACTGCAGGTCAGTGACTGGATCCGCGTCGGCATCGCCGGCAGCCTGAGCGACTACCCACTCGTCACCGCCGATGGCACCACCAGGACCGGCGCGGAGATCGACTACAACGGCCAGAACGCCGGTTACACCAGCGATCCCCAGGAAATCGTCAACTACGTCTCCAAACACGACAACCAGACGCTCTGGGATAACAACCAGTACAAGGCGGATTTTGCCACCACACGCCAGGAACGGGCGCAGATGCAGGTGGTTGGTCTTTCGCTCCCGATCCTCAGTCAGGGCATTCCTTTCATCCACATGGGTTCAGAACTGCTGCGTTCCAAGTCCATGGAGCGGGACAGCTACGACTCCGGAGACTGGTTCAACGAAGTGGACTTCAGCTATCAGGAAACCGCCTGGAACCGTGGTCTGCCCCGGCAGGACAAGGATGGCGCCAACTGGGACCTGATTACCGAAATCATCGGCCAGTTTGAAACCGGCCCTGGGGCCAGCGAAATCAGCTACACCCGTGAACAGGTCGAAAAACTGCTGGCGGTTCGCAGCGAAAGCGAGCTCTTCCGGCTACCAACAGGCGAAGCCATCAACCAACGGCTTAACTTCCACAACACGGGGGCGGATCAGCTACCGGGCGTGATTCTCTTCAGCCTGGATGATGGACCGGACAATGGGCTGGCTGACCTGGACAGCGATGTCGACCAGATCGTGGTGGTCATCAACAGCGCCGGCTCGGCGCGATCCCTGGACACCGGCCTGAGTGACACCTTCACCGTCATGGCTGATACCTCACCAACCCAGAGCGCAGCTGCAGTGAACGGTACCTTCACGGTACCCGGGCTGTCCGTTGCTGTGTTCAGCAGATAGTCGCGCTACTGCGACCACAAAGGAGAAAACCATGAACAAGAAACTCACAACACTGGCAATGGCCTCCATAATGGCCCTCACCGCCGGTTGCGCCACATCGGGTGGCAGGGATTATAGCGACTCACTGTACCTGCGGGGTCAGTTTGCCTGGTGGGATGCACTGCCGGAATACAAGGTAAAGCAGGTGGAGAACGGCCTGTATCGCACGGAAGTCGAGCTCAAGGCTGACGGCCAGCCTTATGAATTCAAATTCGGCGATGCCAACTGGTCGTCTGGCACCAACTGCGGCTATCTCTCGGAAGAAGATAAAGACGTGGAACTGAATAAACCGGTGAAAGCCAACTGCTCCGCTGTGTTCGAGAACTTCCGCTTCACTCCGCCGGAGACCGCCACCTATGGGTTTTACTTTGACGTTCGTGGTGAGACACCGGAAATCTATATTAAAGAGGCAAACTGAAAGGCCGGGGACATAGCCCCGGGCCTGATTCAACGTGAACACCAAGGCACCCCTGAGCGGGTGCCTTTTTATTTACTGGCGCTCCACTTCCGCATTCTCACGGAGGTACTGCTGGTAGGCCTGATACTCTCGCTGCCCTTCCAGGGACGCCAGGAAGTTACGGAGCTGGCCGAACTCATCCCCATCACGGTTGACATCCCCTTCATTGACGCTCTCAAGTGCAATAATAGCCACGCCATTACCGGACATTACCGAGCCATAGACGTCCTCGCCACCCTCGGGGCGCTGGAGAGAAAACACACCGGCCATGACGGCCTGGCCCAGTGCGGGGTTGTTGCGCGGCTGATCGTCGTAGGACTGCCACTCCCCAACGCCAATTTCCTCAAGCTCCTTGCCGGACTCCAGCTCCGTGATAATGGTTTCGGCGCGTTGGTTCAGGGCTTCGCGGGTCTTCTCGCGCGTCAATGCCGCGCGGATCTCTTCCGACACTTCATCCAGGGGTTGCTGCTGCGCCTCATGGTACTGGGCCACTCTGGCCACCACAGACGTATTATCACCCACATCAATCAGTTCTGTATTGAAGCCGTCTTTCAATACATCCTCGGAGAACAGCTGACGAACAAGCCCCTCATGATCAAACGGTGCCTCGCCACCTTCACGGGTAATGTTGTCTTTCTCCCGCACTTCCAGACCAAGTTCCTGTGCCGGGCCTTCCAGGTCGTCAGCGGCATAAGCCAGATCGGCAAGTTCAGTGCGAACCTCGGCAAAACGTCCTTCGGATTGGCTGCGGGCAAGCTCTCTGCGGAGCTCACCTTCCAGCTCTTCCAATGGAGGCACTTCAGACTTCTGTACATCCAGTAACTTGATCAGGTGGATACCGAAACTGGTTGAAACCGGCTCCGAGACTTCGCCTTCCTCAAGCTCGAACAGGGTTTCCTCGAACGCTTCGTCGTAAACGCCTCGACCGGCAAAACCCAGGTCGCCACCCTCTTCGGCCGAAACGGTATCAATGGAATACTCTTTCGCCAATTCGGCAAAATCTTCTCCCCCAGCCAGTCGCTCCTGAATGGTCGACATGGTCTCTTCTGCGTCTTCACCATCCTCAATCAGGATGTGGGCGGCGCGTCGCTCTTCCCTGGCCAGATCTGATGAACGCTCCTGATAATATTCGCGAAGTTCCTCATCACTCACTTCGACTGTTTCAGCGAGCGCTTCCTGGGACAGCGCAATGTAACGGGCATCGACTCTTTCAGGCTGCTGGAACGCCTCCGGGTTGTCCTGGTAATAGGCTTCGATCTCGGCCTCCGTGACCTCAACCTGACCGCTTACAGCGTCTTCAGAGAGAGTCACCACCCGGAAATCGCGCGTCTGGTTCTGGATACGTAGCAGCTGCCCTACGTTTTCCCGGGCCGCGATGCCGCTCTGGGCGATGCCCGCGCGAATCTGGTTCACGACGTACTGCTTTCGCATGGTTTCCCGGAATTCGCCCACGCCCATGCCCATATTTCTGACCGTCGCTACAAACCGGTCGCGGTTGAACGTACCGTCAACCTGAAACTGGGGCATCTGGGTAATCAGTGAGTCGATGTCCTGATCCGACAATTCCAGGCCCTGATTCTCGGCGTCCTGGGTCATGACCTTTTCCTGGATCAGAGCCTCCAGCACATCCTGGCGGACCTGGTCTTCATCCAGCAGGGAGGGATCCGGATTATCCATTTGCGACAGACGTCGCTGGCTTTCTATCTGAACGACACGCAGAAACTCCCGCTCGGTAATATCATCACCGTTGACCGCAGCAACCTCGGGCTCGCCGGAGAAGCCGCCGACAATCGCGTCCATTCCCCAGATTGAAAGTGAAACAATCAGAAGGCCAATAATGATTTTGGCAATGGTGCCCTGGGCATTTTCCCGAATATCTTGAAGCATGTTTCTCCCGGATCCCTGATCAATGTCTGTAAGGGTCTCTTAACGTAAAAAGGCGCATTCATTCAGGAATGCGCCTTGAATTCATCAGAGCTGGCTGACTGCGGTATTGCCACCGGGCCAACCGCTCCGGCAACCCCCGCCGTTCCGGGTGCTGCCAAATGAAAGCTGCCGTTATTTAACGGCGTCTTTCAGGGCCTTGCCTGCCTTGAACCCAGGCACTTTGGAGGCCGGGATCTTGATCTCGGCACCAGTTTGCGGGTTACGGCCAGTACGTGCGGCACGCTCTTTAACGGAGAAAGTACCAAAACCAATCAGTGTTACCTGATCGCCTTTTTTCAGGGCGCCGGTAATGGAAGTGGTCATGGCATCCAGAGCACGGCCAGCGGCGGCTTTGGAGATATCTGCGGATTCTGCAATTGCATCGATCAGTTCGGACTTGTTCACACTAAACCCCTTCGATTTCAGGTTGAAGATGTTATAGGTTGGTTTGTTGTTTCCTGGACGTTCCCGACTATCGCATAAGCGGTCAGAGAATTCCATTCTTCACTATTTTTATTCCTTTCGGCTACTAACCGGTGTTCGGAATAGGCATTAACTGCGCGGGAGCCCTTGATATTGGCTGCTTCACGGCGAAACAGTTATACCAATGGGCTCTCTCGCATGTCAACAACACTGCACGGGTTTAATGTGTATTTATGCGCTCTGCCGCTTCGCCGTCATCGTCCCGGGGGGTACCGGTGCCCTTTTCCGAAGACGAATCGTCGGTGAGTGGCTCGGGTGGATAAGCCAGTGCAATATCCAGAACTTCATCAATCCACTTGACCGGACGGATCTCCAGTGATTCCTTGATATTGTCAGGTATCTCTTTGAGATCACGGACATTTTCATCCGGAATGATCACGGTCTTTATGCCACCGCGATGGGCCGCCAACAGTTTTTCCTTGAGCCCCCCAATGGGCAGCACCCGCCCCCTGAGAGTGATCTCACCCGTCATGGCCACGTCTGCCCGAACCGGAATCTGGGTTAATGCAGAAACCAGTGCCGTGCACATGCCCACACCGGCGCTGGGACCATCTTTTGGCGTTGCACCTTCCGGAACGTGGACGTGTAGATCGTGCTTTTCGTGGAAATCGTCACTGATACCCAGGCCGAGTGCACGGCTTCTGACCACCGTCAATGCGGCCTGAATGGACTCCTGCATGACATCACCCAGGGAGCCGGTCTTGATAACCCTGCCCTTGCCCTTCGTCAGTGCGCACTCCAGAGTCAGCAGTTCGCCACCGACCTGAGTCCAGGCCAGACCGGTTACCTGCCCGATCTGGTTCTTCTCCTCGGCCAGACCGTACTTGAACTTCTTCACACCCGAGTAATCCTCGAGCATCTCCGGCGTGAGGGTCACAGACGCCTTCTCACCACTCTCTACGTGATCACGTACCACCTTACGGCAAAGTTTGGCAATCTCCCGCTCCAGGCCACGTACGCCCGCCTCACGGGTATAGTAGCGAATCAGGTCACGAAGGGTTTCCTGAGGGATTTCCAGCTCGTTCTTGCGCAGACCATTGGCTTTGATCTGCTTTGGCAGCAGATACTTAAGCGCGATATTGACCTTCTCGTCCTCGGTATATCCGGGAATGCGGATAATTTCCATGCGATCCAGCAGCGCCGGCGGAATGTCCATGGAGTTCGATGTGCACACGAACATCACGTCCGAGAGATCGTAGTCTACCTCCAGGTAATGGTCGTTAAAGGTGTGGTTCTGTTCCGGATCCAGCACCTCCAGAAGAGCTGATGCGGGGTCACCACGGTGGTCCATACCCATTTTGTCGATTTCATCGAACAGGAACAGCGGGTTTTTCACACCTACTTTCGATAGCTTCTGCAACAGTTTACCGGGCAGTGCCCCGATGTAGGTTTTGCGGTGGCCGCGAATTTCCGCCTCATCACGTACGCCGCCCAGAGCCATGCGGGTGTACTTGCGGTTGGTTGCGCGGGCGATGGACTGTCCGAGCGAGGTTTTACCCACACCAGGCGGGCCTACCAGGCACAGGACAGGACCTTTTACCTTTTTAACCCGACTCTGGACTGCCAGATACTCAAGAATACGCTTCTTGACCTCATCAAGACCGTAATGATCTTCGTCCAGAATTTCACGGGCCTTCTCGATGTCGTGGCGAACACGGCTGCGCTTCTTCCAGGGAATGGCCAGCATCCAGTCAATGTAGCCACGCACCACCGTTGCCTCGGCCGACATGGGGGACATCATCTTGAGCTTGTTAAGCTCCGCCTCGGTCTTCTTGCGAGCCTCTTCCGGCAGACCGGCTTCTTCCAGCTTCTGCTCAAGCTCTTCGAAATCGTTATTGCCCTCGCCCAGGCTTCCCATTTCCTTCTGTATGGCTTTCATCTGCTCGTTGAGGTAGTACTCTCGCTGGCTGCGCTCCATCTGTTTCTTGACGCGGCCGCGAATGCGCTTTTCTACCTCAATCAGGTCAATCTCACCGTCAAGCTTCCCCAGCAGCAGATCCACCCGCTGGCGAATCTCAAGTGCTTCCAGTAATTCCTGTTTCTCGGGAATTTTCAGTTCAAGATGAGCCGCCATGGTATCGGCGAGACGCTCAAGTTCAGTGATACCGGTAAGTGCATTGGAGACTTCCGAAGGCACCTTCCTGGACAGTTTGACGTACTTCTCGAACTCGTCCATCAGGGTTTTGACAAGCACTTCCTCTTCCCGTGCCGGCAGGGAGTCTTCATCCATCAACATGGCCTTGCCGGCCAGGTATTCACCATCGCCAATGCCGGTAATGGTTGCGCGGGCATTGCCCTCCACCAGAACCTTGACGGTTCCATCCGGCAGCCGCAGCATTTGCAATACGGTCGCTACGGTGCCCATGGCAAATACGTCATCGGGGCCCGGCTCGTCTGTGGAAGCATCTCTCTGGGCTACCAGCAGGATTTCCTTGTTGCCCTCCATGGCCGCTTCCAACGCCTGTATGGACTTGTCACGGCCCACAAACAGCGGCACCACCATGTGCGGGAACACCACCACGTCTCTGAGCGGCAACAACGGGTATTCTTGCACAGATTCTTCAGGTATCAGGGTCATAGAAAATCCTCTGACGATGTTTGGTTCAGCATATCACCCTTCATTGGGGCGACAGCAAAAATTGCAATCTTTTTACAGTCCGGATGCGGGTTTGTGCCTTGTACTCAGGGCATAAAAAAAGGGCGTCGCCGCCCTTTTTCACTCTAACAGCCCAGAGGTTCAGTCCTCCGGAACCGCCTTGGCGTGGTCGCTGCTGTCATAGATCTTGAACGGCTCGGACTGACCGCTGATCACGCTCTCGTCAATGACCACCTTGGAAACGTCATGCTCGGATGGAATCTGATACATCGTATCCAGCAGCGTTGCCTCCATGATGGAGCGCAAACCCCGGGCGCCAGTTTTACGCGCCATTGCCTTGCGGGCCACAGCGCGCAGGGCATCCTCACGGAAGTCCAGTTCAACGCCTTCCATATCGAACAGTTTCTGGTACTGCTTGGTTAGGGCGTTTTTCGGCTCTGTCAGGATCTGGACAAGTGCTTCCTCGTCCAGTTCCGTCAGCGTCGCAACGACCGGCAGGCGGCCCACGAATTCAGGGATAAGGCCGTACTTGACCAGATCTTCCGTTTCCACGTCCTTGATGATGTCACCGGTGTTCTTGGTGTCATCCGGGCTTTTGACCGTAGCCGAGAAGCCGATACTGCTGCGCTCGGAACGCTCCTGAATCACCTTGTCCAGGCCGGCGAAGGCACCGCCACAGATGAACAGCATGTTGCCCGTGTCTACCTGCAGGAATTCCTGCTGCGGATGCTTGCGGCCACCCTGGGGTGGTACCGAAGCCACCGTGCCTTCAATCAGCTTGAGCAGGGCCTGCTGGACACCTTCCCCGGATACATCCCGGGTAATTGACGGGTTGTCGGACTTGCGGGATATCTTGTCAATCTCGTCAATGTAGACAATGCCGCGCTGGGCCTTGTCCACATCGTAATCGCATTTCTGCAGAAGCTTCTGGATGATGTTCTCAACATCCTCGCCCACATAGCCCGCTTCGGTCAGCGTGGTTGCGTCAGCAATGGTAAAGGGAACGTTGAGCATTCGCGCCAGTGTTTCAGCGAGCAGTGTCTTGCCGCTACCGGTAGGACCGATCAGCAGGATATTGCTCTTGCCAAGCTCTACTTCGGCCTTGCCTTCACCGTAGCGCAAACGTTTATAGTGGTTATAAACGGCCACGGAAAGCACTACTTTGGCACGGTCCTGGCCGATGACATACTCGTTCAGCGTGTCGCGGATTTCGGCGGGTGTCGGAAGACGATCGCTTGCTTCTTCCTGCGCATTCTCCTGGATTTCTTCCCGGATAATGTCGTTGCACAGGTCAACGCACTCGTCGCAGATGAACACCGAGGGCCCTGCTATGAGCTTACGGACTTCATGCTGGCTCTTTCCACAAAACGAGCAGTACAGCAACTTGCCGTTATCGTCGCCTCTGCCGTTTCTTTCATCTGCCATTGAAATACCTCTGAGCTTGGTTTACCGGCGTTATTACCTGAATACGCCGGCAGGGAATGTTGCGATTACCATCAGTATTATTTATTCGGTACACGCTTATCAAGTATAGAATCGATCAGGCCATAGTCCTTCGCCTGCTGCGGATCCATAAAATTATCGCGGTCCGTGTCCTTGGCAATGGTCTCCAGCTTCTGCCCGGTATGGTGAGCAAGGATGGAATTCAGTGTGTGACGGATCTTCAGAATCTCGCGTGTGTGGATCTCGATATCCGTCGCCTGGCCCTGGTAACCACCCAGTGGCTGATGGATCATCACACGGGAATTCGGCAGACAGGCCCGCTTACCTTCAGCACCGCCCGCCAGCAGAAACGCGCCCATGCTGGCCGCCTGGCCTACACACAGGGTAGCCACGTCCGGTTTGATAAACTGCATGGTGTCGTAGATGGACATACCCGCGGTGACGGAACCACCCGGGCTGTTGATGTACAGGTGGATATCCTTGTCAGGATTCTCTGACTCGAGGAACAGCAATTGGGCCACAATCAGGTTGGCCATGTGATCCTCAACCGGGCCTACCAGAAAGATTACCCGTTCCTTGAGCAGACGGGAAAATATATCAAAAGAACGTTCGCCTCGTGCGGTCTGCTCGATAACGATTGGCACCAGGCCGGAATTGGTAACCATTGCGGGACCATCAATTGGTTTCTGCGTCATGATGCGCGTGAACTCCTTCTGGACAATGAAATGGCGTTCGTTTGCCACCGCTTTATATATCGCTAAGCCTCGTACTGCTCTGTACCTACTCTGCCAGCAGCGGGCCAAGATGAAAACAGCCGGACGTGCCGGCTGTTTTCCCTGTCAGGCGTACCGGGGACCGTCAAAGCCCCCGTGCTTTCTAGCCTTGTTGCTGCTGACCGGCCTGGATGGCTTCTTCGTACTTGAGCTTCTTTTCCTTGACCTGGGCCCTATCCAGAACCAGATCAACCACTGCATCTTCAAGAACAGATGACTCGATCTGCTGCTTCTGCTCAGGGTTGCTATTGAAATGTGCGACAACCTCTTCTGGTTGTTCATACGTCGACGCAATTTCCTGGATCTTTTCATCCACTTTAGCAGGATCCGCTTTCAGGTCATTCTGTTTGACAACTTCCTGGAACAGCAGGCCGGTTTTCACGCGACGGCGAGCCTGTTCCTCAAAAATTTCCTTGGGCAGCTGCTGGAAGTCAACCTGGCCACCGAAACGCTGTACCGCGTCCTGGCGCAAACGGTCAATTTCCTGGTCAACCAGGGCTGTAGGCACTTCAAGATCCGTGCTTTCCAGAAGCCCTTCGACAACGTCATTCTTGACCTTGTTGGAGACAGCCTGCTTGAGCTCACGTTCCATGTTCTTCTGAACTTCTTCACGGAACGCCGCTTCGTCTTCCGCGTCGATACCGAATTTCTTGAAGAACTCGGTATCCAGTTCAGGCAACTGCGGCTCCTGAACCTCGTGAATCTTGATTTCGAACTTCGCCGGCTTGCCCGCGAGTTCTTCGTTCTGATAATCCTCGGGGAAGGTTACCTCAATTTCCAGTTCTTCACCGGCTTTACCACCGACGATGCCTTTCTCAAACCCGGGAATCATCTGGCCAGAACCAAGGGTCAGCTTGTGGTTCTCGGCAGCACCGCCCTCGAACTCTTCACCATCAACGAACCCTTTGAAATCAATCAGCACCACGTCCTTGTTCTTGGACTTGCGCTTGACGGATTTCATCGTGGCCTGCTGGCGACGCAGATTGTCGATCATGGTGTCGATGTCTTTGTCGGTAATCTCGGCCTTCGGCTTTTCAACAGAGACCTTGCTGAAATCGCCCAACTCCACTTCCGGCAGTACTTCAAAGATCGCCACAAACTCGAGGTCTTTGCCCTCTTCCATGGTCTTCGGCTCGAACTTGGGCCAGCCCGCCGGGTTGATATCCTGCTCCTGAAGCGCCTTGATGTAGTTGTCACGCATGACTTCGCCCACGATTTCCTGGCGGACGCTGTCACCGAAACGACGCTTCACCACACTCATGGGCACCTTGCCCGGACGGAAACCGTTCATTTTTACTGTGCGTGCGGTTTCCTGCAGGCGTTTCTGGACCGCCTGGTCAATTTCCTGGGCGGGCACACCAATCGTCATCCGACGTTCGATGTTGGAGGTCGTTTCAACAGACACTTGCATGGAAGATCCTCAAATTACAGGTTCGGTATGTGAATGAAAATAAAACCAAAAATCCGATTCAGGGCGAATTCCCGGAAAAGGACGCAAATTTAAAAGCGGGTAGTTTATCACGGTTTGCCATGCCGAGAGAATCACCCGGTACAGGCTCTTTTGTGGGACCAGGTCACAGACACTTCAAGGAAAGAAATCAGATAAGAATGGTGCGAGAGGAGAGACTCGAACTCTCACGGGTTGCCCCACTGGAGTTGGGTCACTAACCATGCCATCCACAATGTGGTAAGGACACAGCGAGTTCCCACCGAACTGTACGTGCGACTTTCACCGCATACAGCTCTCCAGAGGCCCTTCGGCGAGTCTGTAGGAGGTGGTTTGGTGCGGGGGGAGGGACTCGAACCCTCACACCTTTCGGCATCGGCACCTAAAGCCGACGTGTCTACCATTTCACCACCCCCGCTTCTATAGCAGAGGGCTATTCACCCTCGACAGCGACCCGACATTATACATAAGACGGATCATAATGCATCTCTTGGAGACGCATGCCATCATAGCGCCCCGCGTGGATATTTACATGGCACGGCTGACAGACCGGGATTTGTTTCCGATTAATCTGTGCCATCACGCGGTTGAAGCCTTTGACTACGGTCTTGCTCCCTTTGCGCAGATGCCGCAAATGATGCATGTGGATATTTTCATCACTGCCGCAGATGCAGCAGCTCATACCCAGCTTTGACCGAGTGGATTTGCTGTACCTTTTGTACAACTCGTGAGGGTTCCTTGGGTTCACAGTGAACGCCATAGGCTCCATCCCTAGTTTGCACTCCCAGTACTGCACCACTTTGATCTGCCCGTTGTGCTCCTTTCTGACCTTGAGACTGCGTCCCCTCTTCCGAAACTGTTCCTTCATCGAGGTTCTGTATTTCTGTGCCAGGGTTTTGGCCAGAGACAGCCTGAGCAAGTAATCAATGAACTGAAGCACGCTGATATTCACCACGGGCCTGTAATAATTCACCAATCCTCGCTTGATAGCATTGTACCGCTGCACAATGTCATCTGGGTCTAGGTGCACATAGCTGCGCTTGGCAATCGCAAAGGGTTCATCATTCTTGAACTTGATAAACCGCTCGCCTAACAGCTTCTTCAGCAGGTCTCCTTGAGGAGCCCAGACTTTGAGCTGGCTCGCGTTGGACGATCTGCGCATATGATAGTGCTCAGACCCTTCCTGCTTGAGTTTTACTCTACGAATCCCTCCGTAAACGGGAGTCCCGACCCGGAATCCAAGAAACGCTGCCTTTTTTGAGCAGTGTGTGATCTTGGTCTTCTCAAAGCTCAATTCGAGCTTCAGGCTTTCCCTAAAGTACTTTGCTGCATCCACTTTGATTGCTTCAGCTAGAGCCTTGGGGCCGGTGACCCCAATGAGCCAGTCATCCGCATACCTGACATACCGTACTCTGATAAAATCAGGATCGGCAGTATCTACCGACGGTGTGACCAGCAATTGCTCTTCCAGTTCCTTGAGCCTTGCCGCCTGCTCTTTACTCGGGCGGCCTGCGCACTTGTCGAGGATGTAAGACCTCTTTCGTACCAGTGATCGGTATTCCTTGTTAGGACGGCGTTTCTTTCCCTTTGTGTGCTTTTCGGCTAAATCCGTCACCCACTGATCAAACTCGTGGAGGTAGATATTCGCCAGCACCGGACTGATAACACCACCTTGCGGCGTTCCTTTCACCGTCGAAATTAGACGGTCATCTTCGATATACCCAGCTTTCAGAAACTTGCGAATTAAGTTGAGGAACCTGTCGTCCCTAACCCTCTTCTTCAACAGAGTAATGAGCACTTCATGGTCAATTTCATCGAAGAAGCTTTTGATGTCTCCTTCGACCAGCCACTTTGTGCCGTTCCAATGCTTACAAACCTCTTCCAAGGCTGAGTGCGTACTCCGACTTTCTCTGAACCCATGACTGTGCTCGGAGAACGTTGCCCCTTCCGGGGAGTCATATATGCACTCAAGGATGGTACGTACGACTTCTTGAACTAACTTGTCTTTGACCGTTGGTATGCCCAGAGGTCTCATCTTGCCATTGGCCTTGGGAATGTATACTCGCCGAGCGGGTTGAGGCTGATAGCTCTCATCCTTTAGCTCTTCGATGATGGCCGCAATTTGCGTCATCGACATCCCATCTAGGTTCTGGCCGTCAGTCCCTGCGGTCATATTGCCCGGATTTGACTTGCTTCGTTCGTACGCCATTACGTACAGCTCAGGCCTATACAATAGTCTGTACAGGTCTCGATTGATCCACTGGTTATCAGTGTTCAATCTCTGAAGCGTACACAGTCTGTGAAATGCTTTTGAAGTCATCCGACTCACACCTCCCTGATCTGTGTACTGGCCTCCTGCCCCCCTTCGTGTAATACACTACTATGAGGGCTCCGTAGCCATATCGGTTTCCCGACTTAGGCCATCCCGAAGTTACGTTTCCGACGAAGTACATGCTTAGGTGCCCCGTTCGTCACTTTCTCCTCATTGGGAGTGTGCCCCGTGAGCGGTAATCAGATGGCTTAGGTCCTACCTTCTGATTCACAGGGAGTCCGGTTTTGTTGACTCGTGAACCGGATGGGCCTGGTATCCCCACGTGACTGGGATTCAAACAGTTTAGTCTTCACCATACATGTCTTAGCTCGCACAACGTCCAAGGAGCATCGAGTCTTGTCCCGTGTTGTGCTTTAGCGGCAGGCTTTTGTCCCCTCAACCTTTCGGCGTTGGGTTAGCCGTTGCTTTACCTACGTTACCGCAGTAGGGGAGGCCAGTGCCTCCATCGTCGAGAACGCCTCATCGGCGCACACCTAAATCCAGCGCGTCTACCAGTTCCGCCACTCTCGCACACTATTTGCGAACCCTCTCCTGCAAGGCAAGGACAGAATTCAGCAACTGCGGAAATAAACCAGGAATCACTGAGGAGAAATTGGGGTGGACGAAGGGGATCGAACCCTCGACCGCAGGAGTCACAATCCTGAGCTCTACCAACTGAGCTACGTCCACCACATCCAGACTACCGCCGGGACAACCCCAACAGGTATTCCACACTAACTTTGCTGATTCGGTGTCTCCGGGACGGTTCAGACCGTCTGCGGTATGGCGCGCCCGGCAGGACTCGAACCTGCGACCACCGGCTTAGAAGGCCGATGCTCTATCCAGCTGAGCTACGGGCGCATGACCGTTCGCCCACCTGAGTGTCCAATACCCTCCGGGTGAACCAGAAAGTGGTCGGGGTAGAGAGATTCGAACTCCCGACATCCTGCTCCCAAAGCAGGCGCGCTACCAGACTGCGCTATACCCCGTCTGAACTGAACAACAGATACCTCAGCAAAGTTGGCGCGCATATTACCGGCGCCGGGCCGGCCCGTCAACACGCATTTGGGCTTTTTCCTCACCGATTGGCGGCAGGGCCCAAGCATGAGACAATGCGACGCCTTTATTTTCGCACAACCGACAAGACAAAGACATGAGCGCCAAACTGATTAATGGAAAAGAAATCGCCGCCACGGTTCGCCAGCAGGTAGCGGCAGGAACCGAGGCCCGGAAACAGCAGGGGCTTCGCGCTCCGGGGCTGGCCGTGGTGCTGGTAGGCAATGACCCGGCCTCGCACGTTTATGTAGGCAACAAGCGCAAGGCCTGTGACGAGGCGGGCATCATGTCGCTCTCCTACGATCTGCCGGAAGACACCTCGCAGGAGGCACTGGAAGCGCTCATTGACGAACTCAATGAAAACTCTGATGTGGACGGCATACTGGTACAACTCCCGCTGCCGGCCCACATGGATGCCGATCCCATCCTGCTGAAGATCCGCCCCGACAAGGATGTGGACGGTTTCCACCCTTACAATATTGGCCGGCTGGTGCAGCGCAAACCGGCCCTGAGGCCCTGCACGCCCGCCGGCGTCATCACCCTGCTGGATAGCATTGGCACCCCGTACAAGGGCCAGCACGCCGTTATCGTGGGCGCCTCCAACATCGTTGGCCGGCCCATGACCATGGAGCTGCTGCTCAAGGGCGCTACCGTTACCGTGTGCCACAGGTTTACCGACGACCTGGAGAGGTTTGTCAGTGAAGCCGACATACTGATTGCGGCTGTTGGCAAGCCGGGGCTGATCAAAGGCGAGTGGGTCAAACCCGGAGCAACCGTGATTGATGTCGGCATCAACCGGATGGAAGATGGCAAACTGCGCGGGGATGTGGATTTCGCAGCTGCCTCAGAGCGGGCGGCCTATATTACACCGGTTCCTGGTGGTGTTGGGCCGATGACGATTGCCACACTGCTGCAGAATACGCTTTATGCGGCGAATGAGCTGCACAAGGACTGAACAGTAATCCGACAAAAGCGGTCCACTCTAAAAGCGCCACCCACAAAAAAACCCCGCGCATGCCAAGCCATTCGCCTTAAGTGTGGCTGGCAGGGCTGACAAGGCCAAAAGAAGCGCTATACTACTGGATATCCAGACAGTATGGCGCTTTTTTTATGAGCACGAAATCTTGCCAAGACCAACTACCTCGAATCCCCGAAACC